>NZ_CP042382.1:2520795-3781193 GCF_007954585.1 Pistricoccus aurantiacus | reverse complement strand
TTCCAGACCCTATCGATCCCCAAGCTGTTCATCGCCGGTATTTTCCCCGGTATCGTGCTGGCGACGTCGATCTTGACCATCAACTACTTCATTTCCCGCAAGCGAGGCTATAGTGGTCTGACGGATAAATGGTCGTTTCCCGACATACGCCACGCCCTGAAGAAAGGCATCTGGTCGATGCTGGCGCCGATCATCATTCTGGGAGGCATCTATACCGGACTCTTCACGCCGACGGAGTCGGCAATCGTCGCGATCTTCTACACTCTGGTCGTGGGTATCTTTTTGCACAAGGAACTGAAGTTCAAATCCGCCCTGCGCACCCTGGAAACCACCACCTGGATCACCGGGCGCGTGCTTCTGATTTTGTTCACCGCCACGGTGTTCGGGCGCTTGCTGGTGGAGCAGCGGGTTCCCGCCCATATTGCGGAGGGCATGCTCAACCTGACGGATAACCTTTATCTGATCTGGGCCATGATCATCTTCTTCCTGCTGTTCGTGGGCATGTTCATGGAAACCCTGGCGGCCATCATGATTCTGACCCCGGTGCTGCTGCCGATCATGTACATGCTCGGGGTGGATCCGGTGCATGTGGGTATCGTGGTGGTCTGTACCCTGGCGGTCGGCTTCCAGACCCCACCCCTGGGGGAAAACCTGTTCGTGGCGTCGGGCATAGGGGGGTCGTCCATCGAGGAGATTTCCGTGAAGGCGCTGCCCTTTGCCGCGGGCGCGATCATCGCCATTTTCATCATCGCCTACTTTCCGCAGATATCGCTTTGGCTGCCCAGCCTGCTGGGCTATTGATCATCACTGGCTTGACGATCGGCGCATTTGAGGCTTCGCTATTGAAACGGCTGAATGTGCCAAGGAGAAAAGATGAACACTGGAATCAACAGTATCCTGTGCTGCGTCAGTCTCCACCGGGACTCGCGCGCGGTATTGGAATACGCGGCAAAATTGGCCATCGCTACCGGGGCGCGGCTTTGCGTGCTGCATACGGTGAAAGCCCTCGATGACGATGTCATGAATACCCTGAAGGCCAATATTCGCAACCAGGATACCCTGAGTGATCTGATGCAGCAGCGGCTCGACCAGGCTCGGCAACAGATCGATGCCAAGCTCGAGGCTTTCTGGGAGAACCATCCCCAGGAAAAGCAGGAGCTTGGCGGTCAGGCAATTCAGGTGGAAGTGTTGGAAGGCTATCCCGCGGCGGTCATCGTTCAGGAAGCCACACGCCGGGGGGTGGACATGATCGTCATGGCTACCAACAAGCGCGGCTTCAGCGCCTCCTACGCGGGGAAGATCACCAAGGGCGTAATCAAACGAGCGCATGTGCCGGTCGTGGTGGTGCCGCCTCCCGCCTAGGATTTCGATCACGGTTCTTTGCGTCGGTAGGGAAACATCAGGCCCCGGAAGAGGGTTAATACGCTCAACCCGTCAAGGGCGGGTTATTTTTTATTGCGAGTTCAACAAGGGGTCATTTCTGTGAGCAACGAAACCGATACTACGCAACTGCCTTGGCCCATGCGCCATGTGAGGAGTTTTCGCGATACCGTGCCCAAGGTGCTGCCCGGCGTCTTGATCTGCGTCATCATTGGTCTGGCGACAACATTTATCTCCGAGCATTACGGCGGCCCGGTAATGTTGTATGCGCTGCTGTTCGGCATATCCATCCATTTTCTTTACGCGGAGGGCGGGCGCGCCGTGGCCGGAGTGGAATTCGCCTCTCGGACCATCCTGCGCCTGGGGGTAGCGCTATTGGGAACCCGCATCACCATCTCTCAGGTAGCAGAGCTGGGTATTGGCCCGATCATCACGGTGATCGTCGGCGTCACGTTGACGATTCTTTCGGGGGTAGCGTTGGCGAGAGTGCTGGGACTACAGAAGGATCTGGGCATGCTAACCGGCGGGTCCGTGGCAATCTGCGGCGCCTCCGCGGCCCTGGCGCTTTCCGCGGTGATGCCGCGCCACGAGAACCACGAGCGCAATACCATCATGACCGTGGTTTCGGTCACGGCGCTTTCCACCGCTGCCATGGTCATCTATCCGCTGTTCGTCAGCGTCCTGAACATGACAGATAATCAGGCGGGGGTTTTCCTGGGCGGCACGATTCACGACGTGGCCCAGGTAGTAGGCGCCGGCTATATCATCTCTCAGGAAACCGGCGATATTTCCACCTTCGTCAAGCTGCTGCGGGTGGCCATGCTGGTGCCGGCGGTGATGTGCTTCATGTTCGTCTTCAGCAAGCAGAACAAGTCCGCGGCGGGAGACAAGAAGGTACCGCTGTTGCCCGGCTTCCTGGTCGGTTTCGTGGTATTGGTGATCATCAATAGCCTTGGCCTGATTCCCGAGGCAGCCTCCGCGAGTATCACGACGTTCTCTGGCTGGTGCCTGGTCACGGCCATCGCCGGGCTGGGGATCAAGACCTCCTTCCAGAAACTCGCTGAAGTTGGTTGGAAGCCGATTGTCCTGATAGTGCTGGAAACCCTTATCCTGCTGGTGATCGTGTTCGCCTTTATCTATATGGGCGGTGTGGGTAGCTAAACAGGCTTTACTAGGTGAAAGAAGATGGCCTGACGTGAAAGCGTTGGGCCATCGTCGTTTAATGATCAATATCTGCGGGTACATCGATATCGACATTGATATTTCCATCGGCAACGTTGACCTCGACGCAATGGGTTTTATTCCTGGCAATAATTGTTCTTCCACCTTCCAACCCCTTCAAACCGGCGAGTTCCGGCCAGAAATCCCGACCGAAGCCTACGGGGTGGCCGGGCTTTCCGGCGTGGCAAGGGCGAACGATCCGGTGGCTGTCGGCGGCGGCAAGGATCTGATGGCAGGTTACGATTTCGATCCAGGGCATATCGCCCAGCCATACGAAGGCACTCTGGAATGTCGCGAAGCGGGGATCATGAATCAGCCTGCCGAAGACATGTGCAAGGCTCTCACCGAGTCCGGCGGAGGTGCCTGCCAGTCTGATGCAGGGAGTTTCCGGAGGCAGGCCGAAAGCTTCCGGCTGTTCATCTTCTTTCAATACCGCATAGACGTGAGGCAGTGCCTTTTGTGCCTGAGCCACCGTGCTTGCCAGCAATGGCTTGCCGCCAGGCAGTAATGCCGTTCGCTTGTCGCTCCCGAAGCGTCTCCCGTGACCCGCGGCCATGACAAGGACGATGACGCGATCAGAGTTCATCTCTTGTCTTGCCTCTTTGCACTCTCAGGATATCCGCCACTACCGCGAGGGCGATCTCCGCCGGGGTCTTGCTGCCCAGGTTGAGGCCGATCGGCATATGCAGCCGGGCAATTTCCTCCGGGCTCAATCCACCGGAGCGCTGCAGGCGCTCCGCCCGCTGACGAGATGTCTTGGCTGACCCCATCACCCCGATATAGAACGCCGGGGTGCGCACCGCCTCGATCATGGCGAGATCGTCGATGCGTGGGTCATGGGTCAGGGCCACGACAGCCGTTGCGCCGTGACAGCCGCCCGCGGTAATGAAAAGCGAAGGCAGTATCGCTTCCACCCGCGCCCCGGGCACGTCGAAGGTTTCACAGGCGTCTTTTCGGGGGTCGCAGACGATGACCTCAAAGCCAAGGGTCAGAGCAAACTCGGCGCAGGCCCTCGACACCGGTGAAATGCCGGCGATGACAAGACGCAGGACGGGCCCCAGGCGGATATGCACGGCGGTGTCCGTTCGTTCCACTCGGGGCCCTGGCCCCGGGGCATCAAGAAGTCGAACATCGCCATGGGTCAGATCGACCCGGCGAATTCTCGAATGCTGACCGAGCAGGGCGCTATGCAGCATATCCAGGTGGGCAAGAGTGTCAGGAGAAGACAGCAGGCGCTCGACCAGTACTTCGAGGACTCCCCCGCAGGGCAGGCTGACCCGCGTCGGGCTTTCCGTGTCCCCGTAGCGCACCACGCTGATCGGCTGCTTGAACTCTCCCTGGACGATGCGCTCGAGAAAGTCTTCTTCCACGCAGCCACCGGAAAGCGAGCCGCAGTGGGCGCCGTCTGCCCGGGCCACCAGCAGGGAGCCGGGTTCACGAGGCGAGGAGCCAAAGGTCGCCAATACCGTGCATAGCCATATCCGATGTTCCGTCTTGACCCATCCCAGCGCCTGCTCGATGACTTTGAGATCGAGGGATTTCATCAGACGGCTCGCTCCATCAAGCGATCTTTTCCATCAACCATGGCCAGTGCAGAATCAGGGCGATAACGGCGAAATGTCCGGGATACCAGGCCAGCCAGAGCTTGCGCGGCATCTTGATGATCACCTGAGGCACGAAACGGGCCGCGCCGGCGGCGAAAAACAACATCAGCAAGGTCGTGGCGACGGTAAAGGACTTGGCCATGTCGGAACTGTTCATCATGCCGGCGACAGTCAGTACCGGCAGGGCGGCCAAGGTAGCCAGAAGCCGGTCGCTCAGTTGCAGCGACGCCTGGTTGAGTGCCTGAAACGCCAACATGTAGGCGGGAATCAGTAATAGCCCGAGATGGCTATATTCCACCCAGTGGCCGATGATATACCAGGCGACCAGTGTGGCCGCGGTCGCAAGCGCCGCAAGGGGCAGCGAGCCTTGCGACCGCGAGACGCGATCGGCGGTATCCCGCAGCCAGCTACCCCAGACGAGCCCCAAGGCCAGGGTGAAACAGATATTGAGCTGAAAGCCGTCACGGGGCATGGTCATGTAAGGCAGTTGGGCGAACAGGCCGATCACCACAATGCGCCAGGCGTAACGCCTCGGATTTCGGGTATTGAACAGCCCATGCCAGGCCACCATGGCGGCAAACAGCGGAAAGGCGATGCGCCCGATGGAAGAGCTCGCCCAGCCCGCGTTCCAGGCATCCGGCAGCAGATAACGGGTGACGTGGTCCACGGTCATGGTGACCAGGGCGGCCCACTGGCCCCAGTTGGTCCATTGGGAGGCGGGGCGAGACGGCGCCTTCAGGCCTGTGGCGGAAGTGGACACGTCAGCTCTGAATCAAGGCGCGATGCGCTTGCTCGCCGCGGTAAAACCGCTCAGCGAAATATCCAGATCCAGGCGCTCCCCTTGAGGCCCGGCCAGGCTCAGGGTGGCGGTGCCGCCGCTGCGCATCTGTTCCAGCAGGGCCGGTTCGATCGGCAGGTCCGCTCGACAGCCCTGATCGACACATATCTGGTAGGGGAAACTGACCGGCTGGTTGTCATCGACCTTCAATTGTAGACCCGGGGCCAGGCCCACCCCAAGGGGCAGCATGAAAACCATGGCGGCGGTATCGATTTCCGGTGGATAGGCCATGATGACCCGCATCAAGGGTTCCTGGCTTTTGGGATTGTTGATCAGTTGGGTCATGCTGCAGGTTCCCGAGGCGCCGTCCGCCGGACAGCGTACTTCCCAATCCTCGAATTCCTCGACCTTGGTATCCGGCGGGGCGGCGCCCTGCTGGGCAAAGGCGGTGGAGGTCAGAGCCGTCAGCGAAAACAGAACAGCAAGGCAGAGTGATGGCAGGAAGCGATTCGGCATGGAGGTCGGTCTCCTTTGAATGAGCGTAGACGCAGTCATTCGGCATGCGCAAAAGAACGGTTTGAGCGTCATGAAAACATACAAGGCCTCCCGACGCGATAGCGCCGGGAGGTCGCGAGTCGATTATTGAGGGTTGCCGCTGGCGGCGTTGTTTTCTTCAAAGTACTTGTTGCGTATCTCGTCGTAGGTGCCATTGCTTCTGAGTTTTTTCAAAGCCTCGTTGAAGCTTTCCGCCAGTTCCGCATCGCGCTTTCGGAAAGCGATGCCAAAGCCATCGCCGAAATACTTCTTGGGCTCGGTGATCATCTCGCCGACCACCTTGTAGTCGCCCGCCTGGCTGTCGATCAGCGTGGACTTGCCCACCGGGTAGTCGAGGAAGACGATATCCAGGCGGCCCGCGTTCATGTCCAGCACGATGTCGTCCGCAGTGGAGTAGCGGTTGACCTCCACTACATCGCCGTAGACATCCGTCACGTAGTTGTCCTGCAGGGTGCCGCGCTGTACGCCGACGGTCATGCCGTCGAGGTTTTCCTTGCTTGGTTCACCGATCTCCGCGTCCTTGGGCGCGAACCAGGCGGAAGGCGGTGTGAAATAGGGCTCCGAGAACAACACCTGTTCCCGCCGCTGGTCGTTGATGGTCATGGAGGACATGATGGCGTCATACTTGCGCGCCATCAGCCCGGGAATGATGCCGTCCCAGGCCATCACCACCCACTCGCATTGAATACCGATTTCCTCACAAAGCGCATTGCCCAGGTCGATGTCGAAACCGGTCAGTTCGCCGCTCGGGGTGCGATATTCCATGGGTTCATAGGGTACGTCCACCGCAATACGAATGTCGCTTTTCGCATAGGCGCCGCCGGTGACCAGTAGCGTGCCGAGCAGACCGGCGGTAAGAGCTAGCTTGAGTTTCATGGCAATTCCCTGCATTGATGAATGTTGTAACGACCGGGACGATGACCCTTGGATGCCCTAGTCTGACATGTTCAACCTAGCCTAACTCGGCGACGCAAGGAAGATGCCTAGCGTTGATGTCGGGGGTAAAAGCCAACGTTCGTTTGAATACCGGACATGGAGTGGAAAGCAAGACTGTCAACTTACGGGCTTTAGATGGGCCAGCAGGCGTTTCTCCAGAAAGCGAAACAGGAACAGGATACTGAAAGTCAGGCAAAGGTAGATCGCCGCCACGAACAGGAAGGCATCGAAAGGCGCATAGAAACGCGCATAGACGAAGCGTGCGGCGCCGGTCAAATCCATCAGGGTGACGACGCTGGCGATGGCGCTGGCGTGCAGCATGAAGATGACTTCGTTACCGTAGACCGGCAGCGCCCGTCGAAAGGCGCTGGGCAATACGATGCGGCGCATCATCAGGCTTTGTGACATGCCGTAGGCTCTGGCCGCTTCGATCTCGCCCCGGGCAGTGGCCTTGATCGCGCCATGAAAGATTTCCGTGGTATAGGCGGCGGTATTGAGGGTAAAGGCGATCAGCGCCGGCATGAAAGGATCTTCGAGAATCACCCACAGCCAGGTGTCCTGAATTCCCTCGACGAAGACCACGCCGTAATAGATGAGATACAGCTGCACCAGCAGCGGTGTACCGCGAAATACATAGGTATAGAAGAAGATCGGCAGCTTGATGAATCGATGCTTCGAGCCACGTCCGATCGCCAGCGGCACCGCCAGCACCAGACCGATCAACAGGGACAGAAAGACCAATTGCGTTGTGGTGACCAGACCTTCCCAGTAGTAGCCCAAGGTCTGCAGGGTGAAGATGCTGTTCTCCGTCAGCAGCCCCGTCAGCCAGGTGTTCAGGGATTCCATCATGCCTGGTTCTCCCCGAAACCGACGCTGTAGCGCTTCTGCAGCCAGGCAAAAATCCATTCCGACACGCTGGCGATCAGCAGATAGATGGCGCCGACGATCAGCATGAAGGTGAAGGGCTCCCGAGTGGCCTTGGAGGCTTCCGCAGCGACTCGCACCATGTCGGAAAGTCCAATGATCGATACCAGGGCGGTGGTCTTGAGCAGCACCATCCAGTTGTTGGAAAGCCCGGGCAGTGCGTGGCGCATCATCAGCGGAAAGCGGATACGTCGAAACACCAGCCACTGACTCATGCCGTAGGCGCGCCCTGCTTCGATCTGGCCGCTGTCCACGGCGAGAAAGGCGCCGCGAAAGGTTTCCCCCATATAGGCGCCGAAGATCAGGCCGATAGTGATCACCCCGGCGACGAATTCATTGACGTTGATGAAGATATCGACGCCGAACCGATCATATAGCCAGTCCGTGAATATATTGATACCGATCTGGCCGCCGAAGAAAAACAGCATCATCAGCACCAGATCCGGCACGCCGCGAATGATGGTGGTGTAGAGAGTGCCGAGACGATGCAACAGCCAGTTGCGAGACATCTTGGCACTGGCGGTGACCAGACCCAGCACAACGGCCAGAATCAGCGACAGCACCGCCAGTTCGATGGTGACCAGAGCGCCATCCAGCAGGCGAGGGCCGTAACCGTGCAGGTCGATCATGAAGCTCTCCTTCCGCCCTTAGTGCTTGGGTGCCAGAAACTGCTTGAGCCGTTCGGAACGCGGGCTGTCCAGCACGTCCCGCGGCGCGCCGGCTTCCTCCACGACTCCCTGATGCAGGTACATGACCTGGGTGGAAACGTCCCGGGCAAACGCCATCTCGTGAGTCACCACGATCATGGTGCGACCTTCCTTGGCGAGATCTCTCATGACCTTGAGCACGTCCCCCACCAGTTCCGGATCCAGCGCCGAGGTTGGCTCGTCGAACAGCATGACTTCCGGATCCATGGCCAAGGCGCGAGCAATGGCACCGCGCTGCTGTTGGCCGCCGGACATCTGCGCCGGATAGTAGTCCGCGCGTTCGCCTAGCCCCACTCGTTCGAGCAAGCCTCGCGCCTGTTCGATCGCTTCCTTCCTTGATTTTCCCAACACGTGGATCGGCGCTTCAGTAACGTTTTCCAACAGCGTCATGTGCGCCCAGAGGTTGAAGTTCTGGAACACCATGGAAAGCTTGGCGCGCATGCGCACCACCTGGCGCCAGTCCGCCGGTTCGCGACCGTGCCGGGTTTCCTTGAAGCGGATTTGTTCGCCATGCATGAACAGTTCGCCCTCGTTGGGCTGTTCGAGCAGGTTCATGCAGCGCAGGAAAGTGCTCTTGCCGGAGCCGGAAGCGCCGATCAGGGTGATGACATCGCCCTTGTGAGCTTGCAGCGATAGCCCCTTCAGCACTTCGACATCGCCAAAACGCTTCTTGATATTGCGAACTTCCAGGGGAATGGGCGTCTCGGCCATATAAGAGTGGCTCCAATTCAATGAGCATGATTCTCAAAAAGAAATCGCTGGTAGATCGCCGACGCGAAAGAGGGCGATTCTACCAAGCCCATCGACAAGAGAAAGGCCCGAATTGAGGACCTGGCTGGCGCTTGCGGTTTGGGTGACAGGGAAAAACGCGCATGGAGATACCTGTAGGTTATTATTGGATGACAGGACTGTTTTTTTACCAACTATCTGGTTGCCAACTATCGTTTCAAGATTTCCAGGATGTTTCAGGTCCTGGGCGGCGGCGTCGTCGCTACCAGCAGCGCCGCACGAGCGCCAATTTCCACTTCGGCGTTGGGAAACACCACTGCCAGAGGCGTATTGCCGACCCGGCACTCACCGGCTGTTGCATCTCTGGCCAGACATCGACCCGGGGCGAATTCGGTGAAGTTTGGGGTATCCTCGGCGAAGCACAGACTGAAATCCTCGGACTCCCGCATCAATTCCCGCTCGACCTGAAAAAACGCCATACGTGAGGGCGGCGCCGAGGCAGGCAAGACGCCTTCCGCCAATGCTTTCAGCAGCTCGCTCATGGGGCGCAGGGCGGTCAGGTCATTGTGGCCAAATTCCGCGACCTTGCCTAGTTCCAGCGTAAACGCTTGAGCGCCATGGTAGTGGCGAGAGTAGTGAGAGAAGGTCCAGCTATGGCAATGCTGATGCAGTACAGCCTGCAGGCCCGCGCCGGCTAGCCAGTGCCACTGGTTTTCTTCCGTGGGCGGTCCTTCACCGTAGGGTTCCACCGCGAAGCGAGGATAGCGGCTGTCGCGAATCGCCGTATGCATGTCGTAATGCAGCGGGGGGTGATCCTGATGCCGCGCGTAGAAAGCGTCCACCGTCGCCATCAGTTCCCGGGCACGGTCCGGCTCGGGGCCGCTTTCTTCCAGATCGCGTCGAAACAGCCGATTGAGATTGGTATTGATAAAGCGCTGGCCGGCGGCGATGGCAGGCAGATTGCCGAGCAAGATCAACAGCGGCGCCCCCAGACGAACCTGTCCGGTTTCGAGCGCCGCCAGCAGCTCGCCGACCAGTTCGATGGGCGCGGTCTCATTGCCGTGAATACCCGCGGAAATGACACAGGAATAAGCTTCCGGCTGCGGAGTATTCGGTACTAGTTCCAGCATGCCGGATCCCAGCAGCCGATAGCGTCCGTTTGCAGGACCTCCGGTCCGTGAGCGAGGCGTTTTTCCTTCGAAGCTAAGATCGAGCCAATCGCTCAGCATATCGAACCCTCCTGTCACTCTCGTCGTTGGTCGCAAGAAAAGGCCGCGCCGCGCGCAAGCGCTTCATAGAGAGTACTTCACCAAGAGTGCTTCATCGAAAGTACCTCATTGACGATGCTCTTCCATCTCATGACGATAAACGTCCTTGAACTGCTGCTTCTGCTCCTCTTCCAGATAGCGTCCGGCAAGTTGAAATACCTCGTGCTCTTCCTCGTCCAGATGGTGAGTCACCAGATGTTGAAGCTGCTTGGCATGACTCAGCCAGCTGGGCGAGCTGTAATCCGTGGCTTCCAGGGTTTCGATCAGCTCGTCGATCTCGTGATGCTCCGCCACGCTGTGACGGGCTTTTTCCTGGGTGGCGTCATGCTCCATCATGGGAATGTAGAGCGCGCGCTCTTCCGCCGCGGCGTGGGATTGAAGCTCGCTCTTGACCTTGCCGAACAGTTCCTCCCTTCCTTCGCTGGCGCCTTCGGTTCGGACCAGCAGATCGAGCAGCGTACGTTGAGTGTCATGATCTTCCCGTAGGGCTTCGAATAGAGTCACGGTCATGGCTCCTGAGTCGTTGATTTATCACGTTTTGATTGGCTGCAACGATTGAATCATTGCTATACAAAAATTAATCAACAATCGACTGGTTGTCCAATTTTATCCGACCGCCCAAAAACAAGGATGAAGTGTCGGCTTTACCGCGCGATAATCGAACGATCGGTTCAGCAAGGGAGTGTATGGATTGAACGTGTTGATGTTTACCAACACCTATTACCCTATCGTGGGCGGTGTCAGCGAGTCGGTGCAGCGGCTCAAGTCCCGGCTGCAGGTCATGGGGCACCGGGTATTGGTGGTGGCGCCCAAGCTCGAAGGCCAGCCTGAAAAAGAGGATGACGTGGTCAGGGTACTGGCGGTGCAGAATTTCAACGGCAGCGATTTTTCGCTGCCGGTGCCGATTCCGGGTCAGCTTTACGAGGCGATCGAGGCCTTCGAGCCGGATATCGTGCATTCCCACCATCCTTTTCTACTGGGCGACACCGCCGCACGAGCCGCGGAAACCTACAAGCTGCCACTGATCTTTTCCCATCACACGCTATACGAACACTACACCCATTACGTACCCGGGGATTCTCCTCGCATGCAGCGCTTCGCCATTGCCCTGTCCACGGAATATACCCATCTGTGCGATGCGGTCATCGCCCCCAGCGAGAGCGTACGTCAACTGCTGCAGGAACGTAATGCCAACCCGGTGGTGGCAGTAGTACCCAGCGGTGTCGATACCGAACGCTTCGGCCAGGGAGACGGCAGCGCGCTGCGTCGGCGTCTGGGGATCGCCCCAGGGGCGTTCGTCGTCGGACATGTGGGTCGGCTCGCCAAGGAGAAAAATCTGCCGTTTCTTGCCCAGGCGCTGGTGGAATTGCTCAGTCGTCGAGACGACGTGCATTTTCTGGTGATCGGCGATGGCGACGCGCGAAACACTATCGAGGAAATTGCCGAAACGAACGGCGTGGCGGCACGGGTGCATTTTACCGGCAAACTGCAGGGACAGGCGCTGATCGATGCCTACCATGCCATGCAGGCCTTTGCCTTCGCGTCGCATAGCGAAACCCAGGGCATGGTGCTGGTGGAGGCCATGGCCGCGGGGCTGCCGGTGGTGGCGGTAGACGCGCCGGGAGTGCGGGAAGTGCTGCGAGATGGCTGCAACGGCTATTTGCTGGCGGAAGACGACGCCCAGGCCATGGCGGACGCCTTGATGGATCTGGTGGAAGACCCGGAGCGCCTTGCGAAGATGCGCCACCAGGCGTTGCTGGTGGCGCAGGAGTTCGACGAAAGCCGCTGCGCTCGGCTGTGTTTGACGCTCTACCGCCAGGCCATTGCCGGCGGTGGGCCGGTCAGTCACGCGGACGACGGCACCTGGGAGCGGGTGCGTGGGCGACTCGGCGCGGAATGGCACATGCTGTGTCACCGAGGAAGAATACTGCGTAGCCTGTTTCAAAGCATGCCAAATCAGCCGCTACTGCAGCAGCCCTTGCTCAAGAAGGATGAGGAACTGCTGCCCAAGCAATAAGCCTGGATCGTGCCACTCAATGGCGGCCCTTGCGCTGGCGTCGATCCGCGTAGCGCTTGGCCAGAAACAACACCAGTACCGCCAGCAATATGCCGCCGAGAGCCATCAGCAGTTCGCGCTGACTGTCCGCGCTGACGAGATTGCCCAGCTGGCTTCCCAGCAGTGTGACGCCAACGATTCCCGGAGCGATGCCCAGCACGGAACCGATCAGATAGTCGCGAAACTTAAGATGAAAGGCGCCGGCCATCATGTTGGTCAAGGTGAAAGGCGCCAAGGGCAGCAGATTGATCACCACCATCGTACGGATTCCGCGGCCCGAGAGATAACGCGACAGCCCCTTGAGCCGTTTGCCGCCGTAGGCCAGTAGCGCATCACGCCCCAGCTTGCGGCCCACCCAGTAGTTCAATACCGACGCGGCCATGGTGCCCGCCAAGGCATAGCCGAATCCCCACCAGGGCCCGAACAGCAGGCCGGTCAAGGCCACCAGCAGGCTCAAAGGAAAGATGACCAGGGAGGCAAGCGCATAGGTCGCCATCACCGCCAGTATCGCCCAGGGCGCGTCCCGCCAGTCGGCGATGTTGTTCACCAGATCCAGCAGCACCTGAACATTGAGCAGATCCTGCATGGATAGCCATTGCCACATTAGGCCCAGGCCAACGAGAACCACCAAGGCGGCAATAAGGATTCCGAGAGGGCGAGACATGAGGCGTGGCGTTTCCAGGCAGTAACGAGGCGAGTCAGTATACGGCAGCGGTGCTAGGGCCTAAAGCGCCTAGGCAGCGGGTCCTGGCGAAAGTATCGGACGAGCAGGGCGTAAAGCGCAGGATAGGCATCGTCGAGAATCCTCGGCGCGGTGAAGAAGTACTCGCAGCACACGGCGAAGCATTCGCCGGGGTGACTTGCCGCATAGTCATCGATAGGGGGGGATCTGCCTTGGGCGAGATGCGCCTGAAGATCTTGCCAGACGGCGGTGAACACGCGATGCCATTCGCGGGGGTCGATATCCCGCGGCAGTGGCGGGAAGCCGTCCGCGTCCGGAGAGTTGCCCAGGTCGAGCTTGTGAGAAGCCTCGTGAATCATCACGTTGAAACCGTTCAGGTCGCCGCTTTCCATCAGATCCGGAAACGCGATCACGATCGGCCCCTGATAGGAGGTCTCGCCGGCGCGTTCGTCCACATATTCGTGCATCACGCCGAATTCATCCATCTCCTCCACATGACGCTTGAAGGCTTCCGGCAGGATCAGGATTTCATGGAAGTTGGCGAAGGCTTCGCGATGTTCCCGCTCCGTCCATCCCAGGGTCAGCAGGCAGGCCTGGGCGGCAAGGGCAAGCCGGGCGGGCAGATCGAAAGTGACATCAAGCTCGGGATGCAGGCTCAGGCGTTTGTCGAACAGAAAGCGCCAGGCCCGTGGGCCCAGCCGTGAGGCCTCTTCTTCCGTGAGCGCCGCCAGCAGCGGCAGGCGAGCACGGCTCTCGCACCAGGCCTCGATGGGGAAAGGATGGCGAGCCTCGAAGTAGCGCTCCCGAGCGCGCCGCCAGGCCCTTAACATGGCCCTTAGTCTTCCTGCCTACTACCTGATTTCCAGGACCAGTCTCGCAGGCGCAGGTCGAAGAGGTCCTTGCGGCGATCCTTGAGATTGGTCACGGAGCCTTCGTTGCGCACGATCGTCAGCCGAGTCAGGTCGAGATCCGAGAACATGATCATCTCGGTGTTGGGGGTGGTTTCCGCCAGCACCGCGTCATGGGGAAAGGCGAAATCCGAGGGCGAGAATACCGAGGACTGAGCGTACTGGATATCCAGATTCTCGATGGAAGGCACGTTGCCGACGCTGCCGCATAGCACCACGTAGCATTCGTTTTCGATGGCCCGGGCCTGGCTGCAGTGACGCACTCGCAGATAGCTGTTCTTGGTATCCGTCCAGAACGGCACGAAGAGAATATCCATGTCCTGATCCGCCAGCAGGCGACTCAGTTCCGGAAATTCCACGTCGTAGCAGATCAGGATGCCGATGCGGCCCGCATCCGTGTCGAATACCTGCAGCTCATTGCCGCCCTCGATCACCCAGTCGCGGCGCTCCTGAGGGGTGATATGCAGTTTCGCCTGGCGCTCCAGGGTGCCGTCTCGGTGGCACAGATAGGAGACGTTGTAGAGCCGCCCGTCCTCGCCTTCCTCGATCATCGATCCGCCGATGATATTGATATTGTAGGATACCGCCATGCGCGACATTTCCGCCTTGAAGCGCTCGGTGAACCCCGCCACGAAGCGAATCGCGGCGATCTGATCCTGCTGGGCTGCGCGATCCTGTAACCCCATCAGCGGGGTATTGAACAGCTCCGGGAACACCGCGAAGTCGCTCTGATAGTCGGACATGGCGTCGACGTAGTACTCGATCTGCTGCAGCACTGCCTCCACGGAAGAAAATTCCCGCATCTGCCACTGCACCGCGCCCACGCGAACCTGGGTCTTGCGGGTTTCAAGCAGTCGCTCTGCCGGTTCGTAAAGGATGTTGTTCCACTCGAGCAGGGTGGCGTAACCTTGGGATTTTTCGTCTTCCGGAAGGTACTTGCGCAGCAGGCGCTTGACCTGGAAATCGTTGGCCAACTGGAAAGAGAGGATCGGATCGTAGATCTCCTTGCGAGATACCCTGTCCAGATACTCCGCCGGGTTCAGCTCGTCTGAGTACTGGTGATAGTTGGGAATGCGCCCGCCGGCCAGTATCGCCCGCAGGTTCAGGGAGCGGCACAGTTCCTTGCGCGCCTCGTACAGGCGTCGCCCCAGACGATAGCCTCGATAAGCCGGATCGATCAGCACGTCGAGACCGTACATGGCATCACCCTTGGGATCGTTGCGAATGATCTCGCGCTTGCCGATCAGATCCTCATAGCGATGCGGATTGGAGAACTCGTCGTAATTCGCCTGCACGGTCAAAGCGACGCCCACCAGCCGACCGTCGTCCTCGATCACCAGCTGGCCGTCGGGAAATTCCTGAATCAGACGCGCAATGGTCGGCTCCGGCCAGGCACCGCCGATATCCATATAGACCCGATCCATCAGGGTCTTGAGCTGGGCATAATCTTCCGGGACAAGGTTGCGCAAAGTCAGATGCAGGTCTTCTAGGGA
The DNA here is from genome assembly GCF_007954585.1 of Pistricoccus aurantiacus. Taxonomy (GTDB): domain Bacteria; phylum Pseudomonadota; class Gammaproteobacteria; order Pseudomonadales; family Halomonadaceae; genus Pistricoccus; species Pistricoccus aurantiacus. Next base: position 3,765,952 of record NZ_CP042382.1, on the reverse strand, counting down.
CATGATGGTTTCCTGGGCTGTTGGTTTCCCGAGCTGGGCGGAAAGCAAGAGTCTAACATGGGGCGAACGCAGGCCATTTCAACCGCCTGCAATCAACTGCCAGGGGAAAATCGGTCAGCAAAAAACCCGGCGGCTTGCCGAGGTTCGATACGCGAAGCGTCAGGACATGCGGCTCAGGCGATAGCCGTGATGCCCGCCCGAGCCACCTGGGCGTCCTCCCCGGCCTTGACTCCGGATACCCCCACCGCGCCGATGACCTGTCCGTCGACGATGATCGGCACGCCGCCCTCCAGCAGTCCCGGCAGAGAGGCGGATAGAAAAGCGTTGCGACCGTTGTTGATCATCTGCTCGAACAGGCGGGTCTCCCGGCGTCCAAGGGCGGCGGCATAGGCCTTCTCCGCGCTGACGATGGCGGTGAACGGCGGCGCGTTATCCAGGCGGCGCAGGCCCAGCAGATGGCCGCCGTCGTCAGCCACGGAAATAGTCACCGCCCAGCCATTGGCGTCGGCTTCATTTTGGGCGGCATTCAGAATGGCATCGACTTCGCGCTGCCCGAGAATGGCTTTGGTTTGCATCAAGCACTCCTGACTGTTTTTGGTATAGAAGCTGGCTTAGCGATAGCTGAGTTGAAGCTTTTTTGAATGTGCTGGCGTCCACTCGCCACGAGCCGGAATTTCGTTTATTGGAAAATATTTCCATATTTACAGCACTGGTGAGTAAAAGATAGACCTCCCGGCGTAATTTCCCCTATTGCACAGGCTGAGGAGTCAAGATGAACGCCGTTAGCCGCATGGACAGCCGTGCGGCAGCAGGCGAGACTGAAGACGAAGACGGGATGCGGCGTCGTGTACTATTAACCTGGCAATCAAATAGGTCATCCTGACCTCTTTGATTGTCGCCCCCGCCACACTGGCGCAAATATGGGAATCTGCTGGTGTGGCGCGGGCTCGCACCGACCTGCCGGTCGGTGGCGGCACTTCCCTGTGCCGCGATTAACCCGACACAAATGACTGCCGGGTTAATATGACGCAACGCTCCAAGCCACCACCGAACGAGAAATGAAATGACTCGAATTCTCTACGATCTAAGCGGTATCGATGAGGGACTGCGCTTCTCACCCTTCTGCTGGCGGGCCAAGTTCGCCTTGGCTCACAAGGGGCTCGAGGTGGAAACCCGGCCCTGGCGCTTTACCGAAAAGGAGCGCATCGCCTTTTCCGGTCAGGACAAGGTGCCGGTACTGGTGGACGGCGACGAAGTGGTCAGCGACAGCTATGCGATATTTCAGTACCTGGATCGCGCCTATCCGCGGCAACCATTGCTGGGGGACGCCACGAGCGAGGCCCGGGCGCGCTTCTTCAAGCATTACGCGGAGCGCGCCTTGGCACCGAGCATCATGCGCACCATCGTCATGGATCTCTTCAACGCGATACATCCGCAGGACCAGGCCTATTTCCGCGAAAGCCGAGAGGCGCGCTTCAAACGCACCCTGGAAGAGATGCATTCCCCGGCCCAGGGGCTCAGCCAACTGGACCACGCCCTGGCGCCCTTGAGAGGTCGGCTCGAGGAAGCGGATTTCATCGACGGCGATGCGCCCTCGGCGGCGGACTACCTGGTGTTCGGCAACTTCATGTGGGCGCGGATCGTTTCCACTGCGGATCTGGTCTCCAACGCGGACCCGGTCTACGGCTGGATCGAGCGGATGCTCGATCTGTATGATGGGCTAGGACGCAAGGCGATGCGGATCACGGATATCCAGGGCGCCTATCGCTAGCATGGTTCGAAACGCTGAATCAAGAACTGAACCAAAAGCTGAATTGAATGACAGGGAGGCTGCAATGATCGAGCTTTACTACTGGACCACCCCCAATGGCCACAAACCGACCATCTTTCTCGAGGAGGCCGGGCTCGAGTACGAAATTCATCCGATCAATATCGGCAGGGGAGAGCAGTTCAGCGACGAATTCCTGGCGATCACGCCAAACCACAAGATTCCGGCGATCGTCGATCGCGAGCCCGCGGATGGTGGTCAACCCCTGGCGCTGTTCGAGTCCGGCGCGATTCTCGAATACCTGGCGGACAAGAGCGGCAAGTTTCTGCCGGCCAAGGGGCGGGAGCGCTACATCACCCTGCAGTGGCTGTACTGGCAGATGGGTGGTCTAGGGCCCATGGCAGGGCAGAACCATCATTTTCGCAACTATGCGGAAGAGAAGATCGACTACGCCATCGAGCGCTACGTCAATGAAACCGCAAGGCTCTACGGCGTGCTGGATCAGCAGCTGGCGGACAATGACTTCGTCGCCGGTCATGAATACAGCATCGCCGATATGGCAATTTATCCTTGGGTGAAATCTCCCCAGGACCAGGGGCAGGACATCGAAGATTTCCCTCACGTCAAGCGTTGGATGGAAAACATCGCCGCGAGGCCGGCGGTGCAGCGTGCCTACGCGCTGACGGAACAGATCAATCCGGACGACGGCGTGGAAATGGACGAGGAAGCCCGCCGGCACCTGTTCGGCAAGCGCTGATCATTCAAGCGAAATCGCACACGCTTCAACCTATGACGCCGGGATCAGGCATTCGCCTCCCCGGCACGTGCTTTCACCTCCGGCGAAGTCTGGCCCGCCATAATCTTGGCCTGGCGCTCGAGGATGAGTGCCAAACGTTCCATCAGGCCCTCGAGCAGTTCGCTGCGATTCGCCCGCGGGTCGCCATGCGCTTCAATGGCCTCCTTGAGTGCCTGTCCCGCCTGGGCAATACCGACCGGCTGCTTGCCGTTGGCGCTATCCTCGTAGGCCTGGGCCAGGGTTGCCACAACCTCGCGCTGGGCGCGTTGGACCGGCGCGGGAGCATTGTCGAAGCGGTAGCGCAAGCGCAAACAGACCCGTCCCACGTCCAGACCGTTGAGCCCCAGCATGAACAGATGACGCTGGTCTTCCGGAAGCGTGTCATCGTGCTTGGCCAACTGAAGAATACGATCCACCATATGACCGCTGAAATTGGCTTCCGCTTCCTGCACGGACGGCTGGCCGATCCGCTGGAGATCGCTGCTGATGGCGTGAATCAGCCGCCGCCGACGCAAGGTGGCGCCGAGCCCAGGGATCAGCCGAAACCCCATCATCACCACGCTTAGCCCGACGATGACCGCCAGCGCTCGGTTGATGAAATGATCGAGGGAAAAATCCATGCCGTTGCTGGGCATGGTCAGCAGGATGTTGAAGATGGTGAAGGACAGACAGTAGCCCATCAGGCGCGGTTCTCCCGCCCCCAGCAGGCCGATGAACAAGGGGGTAATGACCAGCATGGCGAATAGTGGAAAGCCGCTGGCCTGGGAAAGCAGCACATGGCCGAAGAGAAAGGCCGTGGGAATGGCCGCGAGCATGCCTTTGAAGAACATGCTCGCCATTGCCACCGGATTGTCGCGAGTGGCGAAGATCGCCGAGAACAGCGTGCCCATCAGCATGGCAACCTGGCCGTCGCTCCAGTGAGTCTGAATCCAGAAGGTCGCCAGGCAGGCGAATACGATCCCGGCTCGACCCGCGTTGAGCAGCGCCGAAAGGCGGTCGCGGTGCCAGGATAGCGCGCCGGCGCGGAGCTGCTTGTCGCCAGGATGGGCGATGGCCTCCCGGGCGTCGAGCATGACCAGGGCATGGCCGAGGGCTTCCTGCAGGCCGAACAGCAGGCGCCGCTGCAAGGGATCGAGGCTGGCGTCCTTGTAACCGTGGGCCTGGCGGCGCAAGTCCTGCAGTTTTCGACGCGCTCCCGTTACGCCCTCAACGTGTTTCGCTTCCTCAAACCCTTTCCCGATGGCGCCGGCCAGCGCTTTGATATCCGAGCCGATGCGATCGCCGTGCTCCTGCAATATTTGATGCAGGGCGGCAAGCAGGGCGAAAAAGCGCAGCGCTCTGCGGGTGAGCACGTGAGTGGCGCGAATCCGCCCGGCGCCGTTGGGATCTTCATAGCGCGCCGCCTGGCTGTCGCCTTCCAGCAGGCTCAACGATTCCAGGCTGGCGGTCAGCGACGTCTGCAACGCTTCCAGGTCCTGGGTGGCGGCCAGGCGCTGGTCGGCATGCACAAAGGCCTGATTGATGGCCTTGTCTGCCTCTCTGGCCAGATGTTCCTTGACTCGCACCGGCCACAGCAGGGCGCTGACCAGGGTCGCGCAAATAGCCCCCAGACCGATTTCGGAGAGCCGGGCAACGGCGATATCGAACGCATTACCGGGCTGGCTGGAGGCGATCACCACCACCAGCATGGCGGTGACCGCTCCCATGATGCAGCCATAGGAAAAATTGTTGCGCAGAAGCGAGCTGCCGTAGACACACAGCATGACCCACAGGGTCAGCGTCGTCAGTGCCGGTATCCGCGCCTGGGCGAACAGGCCCAGGATCGCGATACCCACCACCGCGCCGACGAAGGTGCCGCCAATCTGACACAGGCCTTTCTCGATCACCATGCCGCTCATCGGGCGGATCTGCAGGAAAGCGGCAGAAATCAGCGCCCAATAAGGACGGTCCAGATCGAACCACAGGGCAAGATACAGCGCCAGCAGCATGGCAAGCGATGTCTTGATGGCGAACTTGACTGCCTGGGCGGAAGGCGTCAGATAGGCCTGCATCCAGATCGACATCCCCAGGCCCTGGCTCACTCAACGTCGTCGAGGATGCGCACCGTGGCGGTCATGCCGGCGCTGAGTGGAATCTGCTCCGGCGTTTCCTCCAGGGCGATGCGTACCGGAATGCGCTGGGCCAGTCGTACCCAGTTGAAGGTCGGCTGCACCTGGGGCAGCAGCTGGTCGTCCGGGGTGGTATTGCTGTTGGCGATGCCTCGGCCGATTCCTTCCACGTGGCCGCGCAGATGAACGTCGCCGCTCATCAGGATCACTCGAGCCGGATCGCCCATCTTGATATGCGGCAGCTTGGTCTCCTCGAAATAGCCGGTGACATAGAAGGAATTCGCCTTGACCAGCGCCATCACCGGCTTGCCGGCGGTGGCGTAGTTCCCCTCGTGCAGTTGCAGGTTGAGGATATGCCCCGCTGCCGGCGCCTGGACGGTAGTGCGTTCGAGATCGAGCCGCGCGCTTTGCAGATCCGCCTCCGCCTGTTCCAGGTTGGCCTCGGCGATGCGCGTATCGATGCGGGCGATTTCTCGGGCTTCGCTGCTGATCGCCTGGCGGCTCAGTCGGCTGCGCCGCCTTTCCTCGTGACGCTTGAGTTCGAGCTGGGCCTCGCGCTGGGCGACTCGCGCCTGGGCTTCTTCGAGCGCTGCCCGGTAGCGGGACTGGTTGATCTTGAACAGTCGCTCGCCCTGCTCGACGAAGGCGGTATCTTCCACCGCAAGCTCGGTCACCCAGCCGGACACATCCGGGGCGATGGTGATCACGTCCGCTCCCACCCGGCCGTCTCGCGTCCAGGGGGTATAAAGGTAGTAGTGCCAAAGCCAGACACCAGCACCGACGGCCAGCGCCAGGATGATCAAGGTCGTGAGAACGCGAAACGAGGTGCGCATCAATAGGCCTCGGCAAAAGCGGTGAAAAGATAGGTCACGGCGGCGGTGAGGATGACGAACAGGGAAAAATCGAACCAGGCTTCATACCAGGGCGCCTGGCGTTTCAATCCATAGTGCAGCAGCGCGCGCACTGCCAGGGTGGCGATAAACCCCAGTAGCGCGAACAGCAGCAGGGGACTCAAGTAGATGCCTCCCAGCGAGATTTCCTGCAGTCCCATAGGCTTTCCCTGATATTGAAAAACCGCCGCATTCTAGCATGGGCAGCAGTAGACGATTTCTTCTAGCGTTGAAGAAGCTCCATTAGCGGGGCTTTGTCTAACATGACCGCGGTGCTTATGCTGAAAGCAGGGTGACCAACAACAAATGATCGGATGGTACGGGAGAATTCGCCATGATTGCCAAGAAACCGCTAATTACCGCTATTTCCGCACTGGCCATGACCACCAGCCTGGCGGCCATTGCCGAACCGCTCAAGATCGGCGCTCTGGTGCCGCTGACCGGAGATCTGCAAAGCTACGGCGAACCCTCGCTGAAATCTGCCCAACTCGCGGTCAAGGAGATCAACGCCGCCGGTGGCGTGCTGGGGGAGCCGGTGGAGCTTGATACCGGCGATACCCAGACCTCGCCTCAGCCTGGGGTGGCGGCGGCTCAGAAACTCGCCAACGTGAGCAACGTCCATGCCTTCCTGGGCGCGCTTTCCAGTGGCGTGACCATTCCCGTGGCTCAGAGCGTTTCCAAACCGGAAGGCATCCTGCAGATCAGCAACGCCTCCACTTCGCCGGTGATGACGGATCTCGACGACGGCGACTTCCTATTTCGCACCGTGCCCTCGGATGCCTTCCAGGGGGTAGCGCTTGCGGAGGTCGCCGCGGATCAAGGCTACGACACGGTCAGCGTCATCTATATCAACAACGACTACGGCAAGGGCCTGGCGGATTCCTTCGCCCAGGCGTTTGAATCCCAGGGCGGCAAGGTAGGCGCCAGCGTCGCCTATGAGCAGGGACAGCCCGCCTATCGCGGTGAACTACAGCAGGCGGACAAGGGCAACCCCCAGGCATTGGTGTTGATCGGCTATCCGGAAAACGGCCAGACCATCCTTCGGCAATCCCTGGAGGGCGGTTTCTTTCAGAACTTCGTGCTCAGTGACGGCATGAAAGCGCCGGAGCTGATCGACAATCTGGGAGATCAGGCCTTGGAAGGCGCTGTGGGCACCATCCCACAAGCCCGGGACGATTCACCCGGGGCCCAGCACTTTGCCGAAGCCTACGCCAGCGAGTATGGCGAAGTACCGCCGAAACCCTTCCTGGATACCGCCTACGACGCGCTCTATCTGATTGCCCTGGCGACTCAGAAGGCCGGCAGTACGGATCGCACGGCGATTCGCGACAGCCTGCGGGACGTCGCCAACCCGCCGGGAGAGAAGGTTGGTCCAGGGGAATTCGAGAAGGCGGTCAAGCTGCTGGAAGAGGGGAAGGACATCGACTACGAGGGTGCCTCCGGCTCGGTGAACTTCGACGAAAACGGCGACGTGCCCGGTACCTTCGGCGAGTACACCTACACCGGCGGCGAGATCAAGACCAAGCGGGTGTTCGAACCGGGCAATGGAGAAGGTGAAGACAGCGCCGGCGGTGACAGCAACGAATGATTCCTGCTTTTATCCAAGCTGAACTACCGCCCCGAATCTTGGGGGCGGTAGTCATTTGGATGCTTGCTTACGCCCCACCAGCCGTGGCGGCTTCTCCGGCAGCAGTCCTTGAGGCCGAGTGAGCAGAATCACCTGCAGCAGCACGCCGATCAGCAGCACTCGCAGGGCCGCCGCCTGGGTGGCGTACTGGGCGGGCATCATATCCGTGAAGAGTTCCGTGCCGGTCCACACGCCCCAGACGATCACCGCCCCCAGCACCGCGCCACGATTATTGCCGCTGCCTCCGGCGATCAGCATGACCCAGATGATGAAAGTGCCGTAGAGCGGCCTGAAGGCTTCCGGACTCAGGAAACCGAAATAATGCGCGTAAAGCCCGCCGCCCAGACCCATGACGGCGGAGCCCAGCACGAAGGCCTGAAGGCGAAAACGCGCGATGGACTTGCCTGCGGCGCTGGTGGCGGGTTCGTTTTCGCGAATCGCCCGCAGCACCCGGCCCCAGGGCGAGACATAGGCTCGCTCCAGCAGGAAATACACCAGCACCACGAAGATCGCCACCACCAATAGATAGCCCAGGGATGACTCCAGCGGCGTGCCGACCAGCGGGCGGGGGATACCGGCGATGCCGCGCACCCCGTTGGTCAGCCATTCCTCGTTCTTGATGAATAGCCGAATCATCTCGGCGATGCCGATGGTGGCGATAGCCAGGTAGTCGGTGCGCAGCCGTGCGGTGATGCGTCCGATCACATAGCCGATCAGCATCGAAGCCAGCACCGCGCCGGCCAGTCCGACCAGAAAGGGCATGCCGAAACCGCCCAGGTAAGCGGGGCTTCCCGGGGTGGTGAGAATGGCGCTGGTATAGGCGCCTACGGCAAAGAAGCCGGCGATGCCGATGTTGAATTGACCGGTGAAGCCCCACTGGCTGTTGAGCCCCAGGGTCATCACCGCGTAGATGCCGGCGAAGGTGAGAAACGAGACGAGATAGCCGAGCAGTCCGGTGAGTTCCATCACAGCGTCCCCTTGAAGATGCCCTGAGGCCTGACGATCAACATGGCCACCAGGATCGCGAAAGCCACTGCCGGCTTGTAGGCGGCGGGCATGAACAGGGTGGACATTTCCATGGAAATGCCGATCACCATGCCGCCGACAATAGCGCCATAGGGGCGGCCGATACCACCGAGAATCGTCGCGGCGAAGATCGGCAGCAGCGCCGTCCAGCCCATCACCGGATGCAGCCGGGTATCGATGCCCAGAAATACCCCGGCGGCACCGGCCAGGGCGCCGCCGATTATCCAGGTCATCATGATCACTCGTTCCGCGGGAATGCCCGTGACCAGCGCCAGGTCCATGTTGTCGGACATGGCGCGCATGGCCTTGCCGAGTCTCGTACGAGAAAGAAATAGATGCACCGTGACGATCAGCCCCAGGGAGATCAGCACGATCCAGGCGTGATCCGGCTTGAGACGCAGGCCGCCCAGCCAGTCGAGACGCCAGGGAAACTGGATGCCGCTGGCATAGGTCTGGTTGTCCGAGCCCCAGATCAACTGGATCAGGCTCCTGAGGATCAAGGCCATGCCGAAGGAGGAAATCAGCAGAATCACCGGCTGGGTGCGACGAATGCGCCGATAGACAAGCTGGTCGATAGCCACCGCGACCAGCGCCATGCCGATCATCGCCGCGGGCAGTGCCCACCAGGGGCTGAGCCCTGCCACGCCGATGAAGGCCAGGCCCATGTAGGCGCCCAGGGTCATGAAGTCGCCGTGAGCGAAGTGGGCGAAACGCAGGATGCCGAAGATCATCGAGACACCGATGGCGCCCATGCTCAGGACGCTGCCCAGTACCAGGCCGTAGACCAGCAGCTGCAGGATATCGTTCATCCGCTAGCCTCCCAGGAACATTTCGGCGACTTCCGGATTCGCCAGCAGGTTCGCCCCGGTGTCCTCGTGGCGATTGGCGCCGGTAGCCAGCACATAGCCACGGCTAGCGATGGCCAGCGCCTGCTTGGCGTTCTGCTCCACCATCAGCACGCCGATGCCTTCGGCGTTGATGTCTTGGATGCGCTCGAAGGTCTCGTCGATCAGCTTCGGCGACAGCCCGGCGGTGGGCTCGTCGAGCATCAGCAGCTTGGGGTCGATCATCATCGCCCGACCCATGGCCACCATCTGACGCTCGCCGCCGGACATCAGCCCTGCCGCCTGGCGCTTGCGCTCCGCGAGCCGCGGAAACAGCGAGTAGACCTTGTCGAATCGCGGGCGCAGGTCGCCTTTCATCAGGTAGGCGCCCATTTCGAGATTTTCCTGCACGCTGAGGGAGGGAAAGACGTTGTGCTCCTGGGGCACGTAGGCGATGCCTCGGCGTACCATCTGTTCCGGTTTGGCGTTGGTGATATCCTCGCCTTGATAGATCACCGTGCCTTTACGCAGACGTAAAAGCCCGAAGATCGCCTTCATGGCGGTAGACTTGCCGGCGCCGTTGGGGCCGACGATCACCACGATCTCGTCGGCTTCCACTCGCAGATTGGCGCCCTTGAGAATATCCGCGCCGCCATAGCCGCCGTAGAGATCCCGCGCCTCGAGAAGAATGGTCATGTAGGTTCTCCATTCTTCGCTGACGGCTCTCCATTACCAGCTGAAGGCCCCTTATTCTTCGCTGAAGGCTCTCCCATCCTGCCGCTGGCGCCGCCGCCCAGATAGGCTTCGCGCACCTGTTCGTTGCGGCGCAGCTCGCTCATCGGCCCGGAGGCGATCAGCTCGCCGTTGGCCATCACGTGTACCGGGTCGCACAGCGCCGAAACCAGGTCCATGTCGTGTTCGATCACGCAGAAGGTATAGCCGCGCTCCCGGTTCAGCCGTTGAATGGCCTCGCGTATCTTGCCGAGCAGGGTGCGATTGACCCCGGCGCCGGGCTCGTCCAGCAGCACCATCCTGGCGTCGGTCATCATGGTGCGGCCCAGGTCTAAAAGCTTCTTCTGGCCGCCGGAGAGATTGCCCGCCAGTTCATCCGCCACGTGGGTGATTTCCAGAAATGCCAGCACCTCGTCGACTTTCTCAAGCGTCTGGCGGTCCTGCTCCTTGACCTTTCCCCAGCGCAGCCAGGCGTGAAACAGATTTTCCCCCCGCTGGCCCGCGGGCACCACCATCAGATTCTCCCGCACGGTCATGCGGGAGAATTCATGGGGAACCTGAAAGGTGCGTACCAGGCCCCGATGAAACAGCCGGTGGGTGGGCAGACCGGTGATGTCCTTGCCTTCGAGCAATACCCGCCCGCTGGTAGGGGGAAACAACCCGGCGACCATGTTGAACAGCGTGCTCTTGCCGGCGCCGTTCGGGCCGATCAGGCCGGTCACGCTGCCTTTTGCGACCTCGAAAGAGACGTCTTTCACCGCCTGCAGGCCGCCGAAAGACTTCGAGACATTCTGAATCTGGATCAAGGCGAGTGTCCCTGCCAAATGTTGTTATGTTATATGACTAACTCATGCGCAATTACCTTGACCCTATCGCTGTTGATGGATGAACGCCAATACGTCCGAAAGACGTGAATTAAACGCTCGTTTTCAGAAGCGGTAGCTGGCCCCCAGCTGGACATGTGGCGTCAGGTCGTTCCAGCCCTGAGCGCCGGCGCCAAGCTGCACGGAAGCGTTACCCCAGCCCAGGCGCAGACCCGCGTCCGCGCGAATGTAATGATCGTGCTCGCGGTCGATGCTTTCCCCGGACCAGCTATTGGTGGGCAGCGAGGCCAGGCGTACCTCGACGCCGTCTCGCTCGTCTTCCAGATATTCGCCCCAGGCGAATTCGCCGTACCAGCCGATGCCACTCTGGAGCGCTCGATCCGCCATCAGCCCAAGTTCCAGCTGGCGTTCCTTTATGTCCTGATCGTCGACGATCAAGGCATTGGCCGGGGAGCCGTCTTCCCGGTAGCCGTCGATATCGCTCTCGATATGCCGGTAAGCGATGAAAGGCGCGGTGTACCAGACGGAATCCGTGGCGCTCAGCCGGTAGTCCAGGCGCAGTTCCGCCGCCCAGCCTTTCGCGTTCGGTTCGCCCTTGAGGGTACGGGAGCCCTGGCCCAGCGCGACCCGGCGCTTGAGATCGAGATCGAAGTCGCCTCGAGTGACGCTCGCCTGCACGCCGACACGCCCCAGATGTTGACGAGCGAACAGGCTGTAGGCCTGGCCGTCGAGTTCGAAATCCGCCGGATCGTCCAGTTCCGCGTGGCGCTGGCTGACCGAGGCACCTACCCAGCCCCAGCCGAGAGGCGCCACCAGGCCGACGCCGAGCCCGGCCTGGTTGGAATCCGGCCTGCCGTCCTCGTCGAAAAGATTGTTCTGGTCGCCCTGATAGTCGCCCTGAGCGAAGACGCGCAACGCGTCGCTCTGCCAGCCCGGGCGCAGCTCCATGTTGACGGCGCGGGTCTGAGCATTCAAGGCATCCAGAGAAAGCTCTCCCGCCAGGGCCAGGGTGCGCGGTGCGCTGACCAGAGCATAGGCGTAGTCCGCGAGGATTTCCTGGCCAGCGGTGGTGGGATGCACCAGATCGTTGAACAATAGTTTGTCGGGATCGGGATTGGCGGAGCGTAAGCCGTAGGGCGTAACGTCGCAGGCGGAGTCGGTGAAACACACATCCGTCAGGGGCACGTCCGTGGCCAGACCGAAATCCTCGGGCGCAGCGACGACTTCCTCGAAGAGCGCCGGCACGTTCAGGCGAATGATCTCCACCTGGCCGTCATAGGGCGCCAGCCGTGCCCCCAGGGCCTGGTTGTAGACCTCACCCAGGGCAGCGAAATTCTCCCGCTGGCCGCTGGCGAGTCCCGCCGGGGTGGCGCCGACATCGGGTACGTTGGAGACGATCAGCGTCTTTGCGCCTGCCTCGACCAAGGCGTCCACGCCGTTGGCCAGAGTGTCGGCACTGGCGATAGCGGCCTGAGGGCTGGCGATCAGTCCGTCGAGGAAATCGTTGCCGCCACCGTTGACGTAATAGAGGGCATTTGGGTCCGCGGAACCGACCTCGACAAGATAGCCGTCTCGGGTACGTAGATTCAGATTTGTATCCGGAACAGGCACCACGGAGCCGTCCGGCTGAATGATCGAGGCGAGAATGTCGTCGGTGGTATAGCCGCCGGTGGCATAGTTGGTGCCGTCCGGCAGTCCAGCCTGGTCACGCAGGAACGAGGTGGAAGGCAGTAATGGCCCGAGACCAAGTGCTTTCGACAGGCGCTGAGTGCTGACCTCGCCATAAGGGGAAGGCGCTTCAAAGCTCGGGCCCAGGCGGTTGGTAAAACGCAGGCTGCCAAGTCCACCTTGAGCGATGGCCTCGGCGTCCGGGAATTGACCGGAGTCGCTCAGGCTGTCGCCGAAGACCACCAGCTGGGAATAGGCGAGGGCCCCGCCGGGCAGCATCGCCAGGCCGACAAGCGCGGAGAGGGCGAGGCGTTTTTCCTGTCGCGAGGCGGTGGAGAATGTCATTGGTGACGAGCCAGGGTTCGAGCGCATACAAGGAGCTCCTGAAAATGTTCGTAAGCAAGCTTACGGAACCTATTTGGTGGTTACAAAAGATATCCAAAGCATAGTTGAGGGATTTTAGAAGAGAGATTAATTTGCATGTTGCATCGCAACATTTGTCTTGTTATGCTGCATTGCAACGAAGCGGTAGAAAGAAATCTCGCTTCAGGTACGACCACGATATTTCATAGAGGAGTTTTAACATGGCTAACACCGATATCAAGGCTAACTACGAGAAGGCCAACCAGCAGTTCGAATCCGTCTTCTTTGGCCCGGCTCGCGCCTATGCCAACATGATGCTGGACTACACCGAGAAGCTGGCCAACGCTCAGCAGGAAGCTCTGCGCGTCTATTCCGAGCTGGGTTTCCAGCAGGCTCGCGCCGCACTTCAGGTCAAGAACGCCGAAGACCTGCGCAGCTACGTGGAAGAGCAGCAGAAGGCCGCCAAGGAAGCCGGCGAGCAGATGAAGACCGACGCTGAGAAAGTCGTTTCCATCAGCAAGGATTTCATGCAGCAGAGCCAGGAACTGACTCAGGACAGCATGAAGCGCGGTCAGGAAGTTGCTCAGGAGAACATGCAGAAAGGCCAGCAGCAGGCTCAGGAAGCCATGCAGCGTGGTGAGCAGCAGGTCGAAGACAGCGCCAAGAACGTCAAGGCTTCTTCCAAGAAGTAAGTTGCCTATGGATTGCTTGCCTTAATCGGCAAGCATGACTGCAGTAACGCGAACCGCCGCCCGTTTCGGGCGGCGGTTTTTTTGCTGTCAAATCGGCAGGTATTTATCTCGAACTGATGTTGTACTTTAGTCTATGAGTCCGAGGTGTCGGGGGATTTCGTTGTCAAGCGGTTACCGACGGCAAAATATCAAAAGAGCTGTCAACACACTGTCTTATCAACTTTTTGACTTTTTTGTTCCATTTTATGAAACGCTATAGTTACATCTGGTCCTAGTGGATCGCGTTTTCTGGTCCTACTCCGCAGGAATCACCGCCTCTAGTGTCGTGAAAAATACCGATGCTCACGGCATTTACTCATTCATAAGCAGCAATGAGGAAGTCGCGTGCGCGGAATCAATAATGACAAATCGCGCGAAATCGAGCCGAAGGCTCTGACTCCGACTACAGTGATAGTCACCGCGTTTCGATGCCAGGGTATGAAATGACGCCTGACTTGCTGTAGTGGAGTATCGCTAATCCCGGTCCATCACCGGTCAACACCAATAATATGTATGTGGCCACGGGGCTTCAGCATAACTGGAGTAACAACATGAGTGACATGGAACAGCGTGAACAACTCGAGAAGTGTCTCAAGCCCCAGTGGGTCTGGGCGATTGCTTTCGGGTCCGCGATCGGCTGGGGTAGTTTCGTGCTGCCCGCGGATTGGATCGCAATGGCGGGGCCGGTGGGCGCCATTCTTGGCCTGTGCATCGGCGCGGTGCTGATGATCATCATCGGCGTCAGCTATGGCTTTCTGATCAAGATATTTCCGGTGACCGGCGGCGGATTTTCCTATTCCTATCTGGGCTTCGGGCGGCATCATGCCTTTTTCTGCGGTTGGTTTCTGACCTTGGGCTATATGTCCATCGTGGCGTTGAATGCCTCGGCTCTGGCGCTGTTGGCCAAGTTCATCATTCCCGATGTGGCCAATTTCTGGCGTATGTACAGCGTCGCCGGGTGGGACGTATATTTCGGCGAGGTAGCGATCGCTAGTCTGGCTTTGATCTTGTTCGCCTGGATCAACACTCGTGGTGGTAGCCTTTCCGGCAAGAGTCAGTACTATTTTTGTCTACTATTGATTGCAGGTGCTCTGTTCGTGGTAGTGGGCATGCTGCTGTCGCCGGAGACCTCCTTTGCCAATATGAAGCCCATGTTCCAGCCAGAAATATCCGCCTGGTCAGCGGTATTTGCCATTGTCGCCATTGCTCCCTGGGCCTATGTGGGCTTCGATAGCGTGCCCCAGGCGGCGGAAGAGTTCGACTTCTCGCCGGCGAAGGCGTTCATGCTGATCGTGATGGCCCTGGCCATGGCGGCGCTTCACTATTCGTTGTTGATCATGGCCACCGCCATCGCCATGCCCTGGACCGAGCTGGTCGCTCAAGGGCCTGTCTGGGGGACCGGTGAAGTGGTACAGGGCACCTTGGGTACTCTGGGTCTTGCTGCCCTTGCGCTATCACTGCTGATGGGTATCGCCACCGGTCTCAACGGTTTCTATATCGCCACCAGCCGTCTGATGTTCGCCCAGGGCCGGGCGAAATTCCTGCCATCCGTGTTCGGTCAACTGCATTCCACCTATCGCACGCCGACGGCGGGTATCGTTTTCACCTGCGCTGTGTGCCTGCTCGCGCCCTGGTTCGGTCGCGAAGTGCTGCTGTGGATCGTCGACATGGCCGCCACCGGCGTGGCAATCGCCTATTTCTATTGCTGTGCGGCCGCTTACAAGTGCTTCAAGTGGTCCAAGTCCGGTAAAGGCAAGGACTACGAGGGCGGCGTATCTCCCTTCAAGAAAACCTTGTCGTTGCTCGGGGCGCTGAGCAGCCTGTCGTTCCTTGGCCTGCTGCTGATTCCCGGCTCCCCCGGAGCGCTTTCCATGCCTTCCTGGATCGCGCTGCTGGTCTGGGGCGCGCTGGGGGGCATTCTCTACGTCAAGCGCCGCGAGCATATTCAGGGCGTTTCAAAGGAGCATCTCGATCGCATGATCCTGGCATCGGAGGCTTGAGTTTTTAAATGCCTCCAAAAGGCCCGCTTGCTATTTGAGCGGGCCATTTTTTAATGGTTTATCGCATTCAATCGATCCAGCCGTAGCCGCTCGCGTTCGTCGAATAGCCGCCGGCTGCCCAGGAGAACCGCAACCAGAGTGCCGAAACCAGTGCCTACGGTGATGGTGAACATCACTAGAATCTGATACTTCACCGCCAAAGCAGGCGGGCTACCGGCAAGAATTTGTCCGGTCATCATTCCAGGCAAGCTGACGACTCCTGCCGCCGCCATGGCGTTGATGATGGGAATCATGCCGCCGCGCATGGCCTCGCGGCGAATATCGCCGATCGCTTCCTGCCAGGGCTGGCCAAGCATCAGACGGTTCTCGATCACCCCGCGCTGTTGCCAGGCGCTACTCGTGAGTCGATCCAGGGCCAGCGCCACTCCGGTCATGGTGTTGCCAAGCAGCATGCCCAATAAGGGAATGGCGTATTGGGGCGTGTACCAAGGCTCCGGGCCGATGATCAGCGTCAGCGTCAGTACCGTAACGCTGAAGGAAGAGAGAAACATCGACAGAGTGCCGATACCAAAGGCCCAGCCACCGGTCAATCGGCGTTGCTGGCGAGCCATCACCTCACGCCCGGCGATCAGCAGCATGACCATTGCCATCAGCGCTACCCAGATGAAACCGCCGACCGCGAACAGCGTTTCCAGTACTACTCCCACTAGCGTCAGTTGCGCTACCGTACGTAGGCCGGCGATCAGCAAGGCCTTGCCAAGCCTGAGGCGTACTAGATAGGTGCAGGCGGCCAATGTCACTACCATCAGGGCGGCCAGCCCCAGCTGCCACCAGGCAAGCGCGATTACCTGCATGGAACCGACCTCAAGCCTGATGTCTCGATACGGTAATGGCGATTGGCGATGCGCGCGATCTGCCCTGGATCGTGGGCCACCCATAATATTGGTAGCGCCAGGCGAAACGCCTTCTCCCGCAACCAGGCCTCGACGAGCAGAGTGGTCTTGCTATCCAGATTGGCGGTGGGTTCGTCCAGGAGCAAGGCGCTGGGCCTGCGGGACATCGCTCTAAGCAAGGCGAGACGCTGTTTTTCACCGGAGGACAATCGATCGATTCGCCAGTCCAGGGTTGCCGGCGTAAACCCCAGGGCGGCGAGGTCGCTATCCTTTTTTTCCTGGAAAAAAGAGGGTTGCGAAAGGGTATCGTCAGGCTTGACCAAGTGCTCGCCGACAGTCTCCGCCCACCAGTGGCTTTCCGCGGGTACCAGCATTACAGCCTGGCGCCAGAGGTGACCGGAAACGGCGCTTTGCGCCCAGTCGCCCAATCGCACCTGTCCTTTATGGGGTTCGAGATCGGCAATGGCGCGCAGCAGGCGAGTCTTGCCGGAGCCGCTGGGGCCGGAGAGACAGAGGATTTCCCCCGGGACGATATCGAAGGAGACATTCCGCAAAGTGCCGATGGCAACCTCTTCCAGGGTCAGTGCAGCGCCTTTCACCTGACGATCCTCCCCGATGTTGTATAGGATGCGAATGGGATCAACCGCTCTTATGGGGATTGGAGTATGCTAGCGGGAAAAGCGAATAAACGGAGCCTATTCATGCGCCTATCCCGTCGTCGGTTATTGGTCTGTGGCGGTGTTTCGTTACTGGCACCGCTGATAACCCGGCTGTCGCCGCTGGCCTTGGCGGAATCATTGCCGAGTCTGGAAACCGACACCCTGGTGATTCATTCCGCCCAAGGCCCACATCGTCTCGAGGTCGAACTGGCCCGCAACAGCGCCCAGCAGGCTCAAGGGTTGATGGGCCGCAGCCGACTTGCCCCGGAGGCGGGCATGCTGTTTCTCTATACAACCGAACGTTCCGCGCAAAGTGCATTTTGGATGTATCGTACCCTGATCCCGCTGGATATCGCCTTCATTGACAGCGACGGGCGTATCGCTGCCATTCGGCGCATGGAGCCTTGCCAGAGCCAGGCGCCGCAGCAGTGCCCAACCTATGAAGCCGGCGTACCCTATCTGGCGGCGCTGGAAGTCAATGCGGGCTATTTCGAAGAGCGCGACATTCATCCCGGTGACTGCATCAGCCTGCCCGGCGTCATGGGTTCCTGTGTCGGCTGAGGCGGTCGCTCTGACTAGCTTCGGCGATTGGGTTTCGCCGACAAGTTGCGCCGCTGGGGATACAGCACGATCATGGCGATGCCCAGCACCACCAGGCTTCCCCCCAGCAGCTTGTTGAGTCCCAGCCCTTCGTCGAGCAGCAGGACGCCGAGCAGCACCGCCCCCACTGGGATCAACAGAGTCAGCGGGACCACCCGATTGATCGGGTGGCGGCGCAGCAGGCCGTACCAGATGCCGTAGGCGACGATGGACGACATCACCGCGGTGTAGAAGACCGCCCCCCAGCCCGCCCAGCCGGCCTCTTGCATGGCGCTCAGCTGACCGGATTCGAACCACCAGGATTCCAGGATCAGTTGCGGCACCGCGAATAGCGCCATCCATCCCGCCAGGGTCAGCGGCGGAATGGGCGGCCCATGCTTGATCAATAGCTGAGACGTCGCCCAGCCCGTGGCGCTGATGAACAGGGCGGCAGTGGCCAGGGGCGGTGGTAGGGTGGGTCCACCCACCAGCACCGCCACCCCGGCGAAGGAAAGGACCAAGCCTCCCAGGCGCGGCGCGTCGATGGCCTCCTTGAGGAAGATTGCCGCCAGGATGGTGGCGAAAGGCGTGCCCATCTGCGCCAATAGCGCGCCGGTGCCTGCTTCCGCCTGGCTCAGACCGATGAACAGCATGGCGAAGTGCAGGGTGCCGAAGACAAAGGAGATCAACAGCAGGAAAGGTAGTTGGGAACGCGATACCGGACGAAACGGCACCAGGATCGCCGCCACCAGTACAAACCGCAGCGCGGTCATCAGCAAGGGGGGAAAATGGTCCACCCCGATCTTGATCACGATGACGTTGAGCGCCCAGATCGCGATGACACCCAGGCCTAGTAACAAGTCGCGAAGTGGCACGGTTCATCCTTGAAGTGTTGCTAAAAACAACCGAAAGCATATCAGCTTTACAGGCCTGCATCCCGAGACACGGGGTCGGGTTGGGCTCGCCGTTCCGCAGTGCCGGTATCGTATGGCGCCCACAGACTTGAGGCGAACCCGCTGGTCAGAGTTTCAGCAGCGGCTCTTCGAGTCCGCGAATGCCATGAGCCGAGAGGTCGATGGCGAACAGGCTGCCGTCGGATTCGCCGGGTGTCTGCAGACCCTCTTGCGCCGTGGTGATATAAAGCGTGCCGAGATCGCTGCCGCCGAACAGCGGGCAGGACGGCTGTATGACCGGCAGCGTTACATGAGCAATCTCGCGCCCCTGCGGGTTCAGTCGCGCCACCCGACCGGCGCCCCACAGGGCGATCCACAGGCAGCCCTCGCTGTCGACCACCGCGCCGTCCGGGCCACCGCCGGCATCGCGAAGGTCTGTCCAAGGCTCCGGCGCCTCGAAACCGCCGGCGGCAGCGCGCCGGGGCCAGCCGTCCGCTTCCAGCCGCCAGCGCATCATCCGTCCCGTCGGCGTGTCCGTGTAGTAGGCGTAGTTACTGTCGGGGGAGAAGCAGATGGCGTTGGGAATACTCAGCCCGCTCAGCAGGCAGGTCAGCTCGCCGCGATGCAGACGATACAGGCTGCCCGCGCCTGGCTCGGCGTTCAGGCCCATGCTGGAAAGCCACAGGCTGCCATGGGTATCCACCCGCGCATCGTTGCTGCGGGTAAGTGGATTGTCCGCCTCGAAGGGCAGGAAATCGCGGCTCTCGTTCGTTTCAGAATCGAGGCGCGACAGGCTGTTTTCCGCCACCAGCAGATAGTCGCCGTTCGTGGTCAGGGCGGCGTAGGAAGTTCTGCGTTCCAGTCGAGTCATTCGGTGCCGGCTGCCATCGGCGTTGGCGCGATGAAGCTCGCTTTTGAGAATATCCATCCAGCGCACTTCTCCGCGGGCGGCATCCCAGCCCGGCCCTTCGCCCAGCTCGCAGGCCGTGGCGACCCGAACTTCGGCGCGGCCGAGACAAGGGGATGACGAGGCCTGGTTCATGGTGCTTTCCTTGTTCTGTCTGGCGATCGAATCAATTGCTTGCGGCGTTCCAGGCCGCGACCAGCGTGCGGGCGCGTTCGCCTACCTGTTCGGCGCTGAGTCCCGGCGTATAGAGGGCGGAGCCGAGACCGGCGCCGTGCACCCCTGCGGCGCGCCATTCCGCGAAGTTGTCGGCGCCGATGCCGCCTACCGCGTACAGCTCGGTGCCCGGAGGCAGCACCGCCTGCATGGCCTTCATGTTGACGATGCCCACCTGGGTGGCCGGGAACAGCTTGAGGCCAGACGCGCCGGCGGCGAGGGCGGCAAAGGCTTCCGTGGGGGTGACGATGCCGGGCATGGAAACCATATCCAGGCGGCGGGTTTCGTGGACGACTTCCACATCGGCGTTGGGGGAGACGACCAGACGCCCGCCGGCGGCGTGCACCTCGCGCACCTCCTCCGCGGTCAGCACGGTGCCGGCGCCGACCAGAATCCTGCCGTCGTGCTTTTCGGCACAGTGATGCGCCAGCTTGGCGATGCTGACCAGCGGCTCCGGTGAGTTGAGGGGCACTTCGATACGGGTGATCCCGGCGCCGACGATTTCATCGGCGATGGCGAGAATTTCGTCGGGCGTGACGCCGCGCAGGATGGCGACCAGTGGCAGATTCATAAGTAACCTCGGATATCGAACGGAAAATAAACCGCGCCTGTCATGGCGTGGCTGCGGCGTGACGAATGTGCCCCAGTCCGGTCAGGATCATTTCCTCGTTGGCTTCCAGGCCGACCGTAAAACCCAAATGCTCCAGCGCGATTCGATAACGCTGGCACAGCGCATCGGCGCCGATCAGCACGATCTGGCTGTCGGTCGGCAGGCTGGCGGTGGCGCCGGCCAGTTCCAGTCCCAAGACGAGACCCGAGAGCCGTGCGCCTAGCCAGGCACCTCGAGTCTCATCCTGGGTCAGCTGCGTGTCGAGCAGATCCCGGGCGCGAATACCAAACAGTTCCGCGCTCAGACGTTCCGGCGCAGCAAGGACGGTATCGATACCCGCCAGAAAAGCCCCGCGCTGAGCCTCGTCGCTCAAATCATCGCCGCGCAGAGAATGCTTCAGCACCGAGTCGTATCTAAGCAGCTTGTAAAGCTCGCCGCTCATGAAGGTGTCGAAGCTCGCGATCCTGCCGTTTCCCAGCCGCGCCCATTTGGAATGGGTACCTGGCAGACAAACCGCGCCGCTGAACCCCGGGCGTTCTGCGATCAGCCCGATCAGTTGGGTTTCTTCGCCACGCATTACGTCGAAGGCGTTACCGCCGTTCGGTGCGCCATGCTGACACAGCCCCGGCACGATCTGCACCTGGAGGCGGGAATCCTGGGTGGTTACCGGAGTCAGTCGGCTGCCGAGGCGGTCGAGTACATTATCTGTGCCGTCATTCAAGGGCAGGTAAGCGGCCTCGACCCAGCCCTGGCGAGCGCCGGCCATGCCACAGATCAGCACCGGCAGGGGAGCCTCGGCGCTCTCCGGCAGCCATCCATCGATCAGCTCCAGCAGGGTGCCTTCAAATTCGTCAGGGGCCAGCCCCAGCATGCCGCGGGGGCTGCCGGCCTGCGCGATGACGTTGTTATCCGCGTCCAGCGCCCAGGCGCGCAGGTTGCTGGAACCCCAGTCCACGGCGATCCAGGCAGCTACGTCGCTCATACCCGACCTCCGTCAACTACCATTGGTTGGCCAGTCATCATGCGCGAGGCGCTGGAGGCGAGAAACAGGCAGGGGTTGATCATGTCCTCCACGGGGATCGCTTCCTTGAGGCACTGCTGGTCGATGCACTCCTTGAGATCCTTGTCGTTGACCCACAGCTCCCGCTGACGCTCGGTCATCACCCAGCCCGGAATCAGGCAGTTGACGCGAATGGCCTCCGGACCCAGCTCCCGGGCCAGCGCCTTGGTCAGACCCATGATGCCGGCCTTGGCGGTGACATAGGTCGGGTAGCCGGAAAGCCCGAGCAGATAGCTGTTGGAGGACAGGTTGATGATGGCGCCGCCGCCGATGCCGCGCATGTCCGCCGCCACCGCCTGGGCGGTGAAGAACTGCGGACGCAGGTTGGTGGCGATGGATTCATCCCACTGCTCGGGGGTCCAGTCCTCCAGCCTGTGACGGGTATCGCGAGCGGCGTTGTTGACCAGCACGCCGATTGGCCCATGAGCCTCGCGTGCTTGAGCGATAGCTGCCTGCAAAGCTTCGATGTCCTGGATATCGCACTCGATGAACAGCGGACGATTTGCGTACTTTTCCTCCATCGCATCGCAAAAAGGCGTGGCATCGGACAGGCCGACGAAGGCGACCTTGGCGCCCTGGGCGAGGAAGCCCTCGGTCAGGGCGGCGCCGATACCGGAGCCTCCGCCGGTGATGAATACGCTGGCGCCGGCCAGGTCCGGGTAACGGAAATCCTGGAAAGAAAAATTCATGATTTGCCTACTCCTTTAGAAGCTTTCCCCGATCGTGACTTACCACTCGGCAACGGAACCGTCCTCATGGTTCCACACCGGATTGCGCCAGCGGTGTCCGACCTTGGAGCGCTCCTCGACAAATGCCTCGTCGATCTCGACACCCAGGCCCGGCCCTTGAGGAATGGCGCAGAAGCCGTCCTCGATCGCAAGCGCGCTCTTGTCGACCAGATAGTCGAGGACGTCGTTGTCCTGATTGTAGTGGATGCCCATGCTTTGCTCCTGGATGAAGGCGTTGTGGCACACCGCATCCAGCTGCAGAGAAGCCGCCAGAGTCAGCGGCCCCAGCGGGCAGTGGGGCGCCAAAGCGACGTCATGAGCGGAGGCCAGGGTGGCAATCTTCAGCCCTTCGCTGATGCCGCCGCAGTGGGACAGATCCGGCTGGACGATATCGATCATGCCTTCCGCGAGCAGATCGCGGAACTGATAGCGGGTGTGCAGCCGCTCCCCGGTGGCCAGGGGATAGCTCAAGCCTGCGGCGATATGCTTGAGGCTCGACAGGTGCTCCGACAATACCGGCTCCTCGACGAACATGGGGTGGAACGGCTCGAGCTCCCGCAGCAGCACCTTGGCCATGGGGCGATGCACCCGGCCGTGGAAGTCGATGCCGATACCCACATCCGGTCCTACCGCTTCCCGGGCCTCGGCGACCCGGGCCACCGCCTCGTCGATCTTGCTATGGGAATCGACGATCGCGAGTTCCGGCGTGCCGTTCATCTTGAAGGCGGTGAAGCCCTGGTCCACCAGCGCCTTGGCACCCGCGCCCACGTCAGTTGGCCGGTCGCCCCCGGTCCAGGCGTACATGCGCATCTTGTCGCGCACCGGGCCGCCGAGCAGCTGGTGCACCGGCACCCCCAGGTCGCGTCCTTTAAGATCCCACAGCGCCTGATCGATGCCGGCGATGGCGGACATCAAAATCGGGCCGCCGCGATAGAAACCGGCGCGGTACATGACGTTCCACAGATGCTCGATATGGCGCGGGTTCTGGCCCACCAGATAGTCGGACAACTCATGCACCGCCGCCTCCACGGTCGCGGCGCGGCCTTCGATCACCGGCTCGCCCCAGCCGTAGCAGCCTTCGTCGGTTTCGATCTTGAGGAACAGCCAGCGCGGCGGCACTTGCCAGGTCTTGAGTCGAGTGATTTTCATGCGGTGAATCCTTCATGGACGAATGATAGAAGATAGCGCTGTCGCCTTTACTCCTCGACGGGAAAGCGCGTCGCCTGCAGGCTGTCCTTGATCTTTTTCAGATGATCGAGAAATCCCTCTCCGCGCCGCAGGGTGACGCCGGTGGCCAGCACGTCGATCAGCGCCAGATGGATCATGCGCGAGGTCATCGGCATATAAACATCCGTGTCTTCCGGGGTGATGACGTCCAAAGACTCGGTGCACTGGGCCGCCAGCGGGGAACCTGGCGCGGTAATGCCCAGTACCACGGCGCCGTTGCCGCGGGCTAGTTCGGCGATTTCCACCAGCTCGCGGGTTCGTCCGGTGTAGGAGATGATCACGATGACGTCGCCGGTATGACAGGCGGCGGCGACCATGCGCTGCATCAGTACGTCCTCGTAGGCCATCACCGGCAGGTTGAAGCGGAAGAACTTGTGCTGGGCGTCCTGGGCGACGGGCCCGGAGGCGCCGAGACCGAAGAAGCTGATCTGCTTGGCCTGAATCAGATAGTCCACGGCGCGCTCGATGAGTTTGGGATCCAGTGCCCGTCGCGCGTCGTCCAGGGCGGCAATGGTAGCGCCGAAAATCTTGTCGCCGTAGCCCTTGGCATCGTCATCGGGGTCAATGCTGCGGCTGACGTAAGGCGTGCCGCCGGCCAGGCTCTGGGCCAGCTTGATCTTGAAGTCCGGGTAGCCCTTGGTCTCGAAGCTGCGGCAGAAACGGTTGACGGTGGGTTCGCTGACGGAAGCCTTTTGTGCCAGCGTGGCGATACTCATGCCGGTCGCCGCGCCAGGATCCTTCATGATGACATCCGCCACCTTGCGTTCCGAGCGGTTGAGCTCCTCCAGGCGGGTGCGAATGCGTTCGATCATGTTGTAGCGTGCCATGATGGGATAGCTCTATTGTGATTGAATGGCGTAACGGCTCGCGGGCATCGATACTGTTTGTTGCTGGGCATGTTTGTCACCTAGCCTGTTGGTCGACGGTCAGGGCGGTCGAATGCCAGGATGATTGTCGCGATGTGGTGATTTAACTACATGGTAACTATTATCCCGGAGCAAGTCTCGGATACGCGAAGCAGCAGTATAGGAAAGTGGCAGGCAGCCTTTGCTGTTTTATGTAATTTTACTAAAAAAACTATCATTCCAAAGTGTTTTCTATTATTTTGAGGTAAGTTAACTACATCTGAGGGGCTCACGATGTTGCGCAATATTCATTCCCAGGAACCGAATCGGCTGGATGTCGATCTTGCCTTGTTCGGCGCTCTGGGTGACCTGGCACTGCGTAAGCTGTTTCCCGCGCTCTATCATCTCGACCGCGAAGGCTTGCTGCCCTCGGAGACACGGCTGCTGGGGCTGGCGCGTCATGAGCTGGATCGTCAGGGATTTCAGGCCAAGGTCGGCTCCGCCTTGAAGTCCCGTGTGAGCGCCGAGGATCTGGACAAGAAAAGCCAGGAACGTTTCCTGGCGCGCATCGACTACCTCAAGATCGACTTTGCCAACCCTGAGGAATATGCGTTGCTGCGGGACTGGCGGGAGGGCTCGTCCCGACCGATGATCGTTTACCTGTCGGTGCCGGCGAGCATCTTCGGGGAAATCTGCTGCAATCTGAAGGCCGGCGATTGCCTGGACGAGAAGTCTCGCGTGGTGGTGGAAAAGCCTATCGGCTACGACCTCGAGTCCTCCTGCGAGATCAACGACGTCATCGGCGACGTCTTTCCCGAATCACGCATCTATCGTATCGATCACTATCTAGGCAAGGAGACGGTACAGAATCTGATTGCACTGCGCTTCGCCAACCCGCTGTTCGGTACCCAGTGGAATCAGAACCATGTCTCTCACGTGGAGATCACCGTGGCGGAAACCGTGGGGATCGAAGGCCGCTGGGGCTATTTCGATCAGGCGGGACAGCTGCGGGACATGGTGCAGAATCATCTGCTGCAGCTCTTGTGCCTGATCGCCATGGACCCGCCCTCCAACCTGGATGCGGACGCGATTCGTGACGAAAAGGTCAAGGTGCTGAAAGCCCTCAAGCCCTTCACCGGCGAGGCGATCGGTCGCGACGTGGTGCGCGGCCAGTACATCGCCGGCACTCACGCGGGGCAAAGCGTTCCGGGCTATCTGGAGGAAGA
Organism: Pistricoccus aurantiacus; assembly: GCF_007954585.1. Classification (GTDB taxonomy): domain Bacteria; phylum Pseudomonadota; class Gammaproteobacteria; order Pseudomonadales; family Halomonadaceae; genus Pistricoccus; species Pistricoccus aurantiacus. Next base: position 3,740,755 of record NZ_CP042382.1, on the reverse strand, counting down.
GGGTGCCGACAAGGCGAGCCATACCGAGACCTTCGTTGCCATGAAGACCGAGGTGGCCAACTGGCGCTGGGCCGGGGTGCCTTTCTATCTGCGTACCGGCAAGCGCATGCCGGAGAAGCTTTCGCAGATCGTCATTCACTTTCGCCAGCAGCCGCACTATATCTTCGATCCGGATCAGCGCTCGCTGGCCGCCAACAAGTTGATCATCCGCCTGCAGCCGGAGGAGGGTATCGCCCTGCAGGTGCTGACCAAGGACAGCGGGCTGGACAAAGGCATGCGCCTGCGTCCAGGGCCGCTGCATTTGGATTTTCATAGCGCCTTCCCCAAGACACGAATCCCGGACGCCTACGAGCGCCTGCTGCTCGAGGTCATGAAGGGTCAACAGTATCTGTTCGTGCGGCGTGACGAGATCGAATATGCCTGGCGCTGGATCGATCATCTGATCGAGGGCTGGCAGGCTCATGAGTTGCCGCCGCGACGCTATCCCGCTGGTTCCTGGGGGCCGGTCGCTTCCATCGCCATGATCACCCAGGACGGGCGCTCCTGGTACGAGGACTACTGAAATGAGCGAAAGTGAAGCCTCGAGTCTCGGGCGAAGGCGCCTGGCGAGTCAGCTCGCCGAAGCCGTCGCCGCCGCGCTGCGCGATGACCTGCGCGAGCGCGAAAGGGTCCTGCTGGTGGTTTCCGGGGGCAGCACGCCGGTGCCGTTCTTCCAGGCCCTGGCGACCCAGGCGCTTTCCTGGGAGCGGGTCCAGGTGACCCTGGCGGACGAGCGCTGGGTGGCACCCCAAGCCGAGGACAGCAACGAGCGTCTGGTGCGAGAACATCTTCTGACCGGGCTGGCCGCGTCCGCCACTTTCGTTCCCTTGATCACCGATGATGCAACGCCGGAACAGGGCGCCGAGGCGGTGAACGCACGACTCGCGGGTCTGGCCTGGCCCGCCAGCGCGGTGGTGCTCGGCATGGGCGACGACGGCCACACCGCCTCGCTGTTTCCCGATAGCCGCGAACTCGGCCTGGCTCTGTCCAGCGACGAGCGAGTGGTAGCGGTTCGAACTCCCAGCCAGCCGCGCCCACGTATCACCCTGAGCGCCGCCCGGCTGCATCAGGCGCGTCGCCATTTCCTGCATCTCAACGGTGAGAACAAGCGTGAGGTGCTGAGTCGCGCCCTGGCCGGCGACGACGTTCGTGAACTGCCGATTCGCGTCTTCCTGGCCTGCCCGCTGGCGGTTTACTGGGCGCCATGAACGCTATTTTTTCTATCTGCGGAGTTTCCTCATGAACATCAACAAGCAACTGCCTTCCACTCGCACCACGGAACTCGACAGCATCTGTTTCAAGACCGAAGTGATTCCCGTCATCGAGATAGTACGTCTGGAAGATGCCGTACCGCTTGCCTCCGCACTGGTGGAAGGGGGGATATCGGTGCTCGAGATTACCCTGCGCACGGACTGCGCCCTGGCCGCGATCAAGCGCATGCGCGATGCCCTGCCTGGGGCCAGCATCGGCGCCGGCACGGTGCTGACCCCCGCTCAGTATCGCCAGGCGGAACAGGCCGGCGTCGATTTCGTGGTGACCCCCGGCGCCACCGATCTGCTGTATCGCTACGGCGTGGAAAGCCCGGTACCCATGCTGCCGGGTGTCGCCACCGTTTCCGAACTGATGACCGGCTGGCAATACGGCTACCGGCGCTTCAAGTTCTTCCCCGCGGAAGCCAGCGGCGGTGTCAAGGCGCTCAAGGCTTTCGGCGCACCCTTTCCTGGAGTGCGTTTCTGTCCCACCGGCGGCATCAATATCGAAAACGCCGCGGACTATCTGGCGCTACCTAACGTCATGTGCGTGGGCGGCTCCTGGCTGACCCCCAAGTCGCTGATCGACGCCGAGGACTGGAACGGCATTCGTGACCTGGCGCGCCAGGCCGCGGAGCGTTTTCATCGCTGAGCGATTGGCTGTCTTTCAAGGGCAGGCTCCACCGACTCAATTAGAATACCTTGCATATCTAAAAACCGCACGAATGTTCGTTTTCGAATATTCGTGCGGTTTTTTATTTTTTAGTGTCCGTTCGGTTACTACAAGACCCGCAGCACGTCTTTTTGTATCAATAATGATATTTAACTTTTAAAAACAGATGTTTATTTTTACCTGACTTTTTTGAGCAGTTTGTTGGAAAAGTTCGAAAATAAACACTAGTATTCATAAACGAACTTAAGATGTTGCCTCAAGGGTTCGTCGTGGCGGAAAAGCCTTCCGCTGTTTCACAACCCAACAACTACAAGGCAAAGGAGGTGCTCATGACACCTTTTCTAGGTGAACTCTTCGGCACGATGATTCTCATCATCTTCGGCGGCGGCGTCGTGGCCGGCGTCGTGCTCAAGCGCTCGAAAGCCGAGGCGAGTGGCTGGATCGTCATTACCTTCGGTTGGGGTCTGGGTGTCGCAATGGCCATCTACGCGGTTGGCGACATCAGCGGCGCTCACATCAACCCCGCGGTCACCGTTGGCCTGGCGGTGATAGGAGAATTTCCCTGGGGCAAGGTTCCCGCCTATATCCTGGGGCAGATGATCGGCGCCTTCATCGGCGCGGTGGTGGTGTGGCTACATTACTACCCGCACTGGCAGGTAACCGAAGACAAGGGCGCCAAGCTGGCGGTCTTCTGTACCGATCCCGCCATTCCCCACACACCTTCCAACCTGATGAGTGAAATCATCGGCACTTTCGTGCTCGTTCTCAGCGTACTGGCCATCGGCGCCAACGAGTTCACCGAAGGCCTCAATCCGTTGATCATCGGACTGCTAGTGCTCGCGATTGGTCTGTCCCTGGGCGGCACCACCGGCTATGCCATCAATCCGGCTCGGGATCTGGGCCCGCGACTGGCGCACTTTTTCCTGCCGGTGGCCGGCAAGGGCGGTTCGAACTGGAAGTATGCCTGGATTCCCGTGGTCGGGCCGTTGATCGGCGGCGCTGCCGGCGGACTCTTCTATCGCCATGTATTCGTCGACGGCAGCCCACTGGCCATGGCGATCGCCCTGATCGTGATCCTGGCCTGCTTGAGCGCGGATTTCGCCACCGAAAGATGGTGGTCTAAACGCCATCCGGTGGTGTCGAAGGGCAACCCGACTCCCGCGTCCAAGCGCGATTGATCTGACTATACCCGTACAACAAAAAGTCATAAGAGTGTCGCTAACGACATTACCCAAGGAGACAACCCGTGAAAAAACAATACATCATGGCATTCGACCAAGGCACCACCAGCTGCCGTGCCATTCTCTTCGATCATGACGCCCGCATTGTCGGCGTTGCTCAAAAGGAATTCACTCAGCATTACCCGCAACCCGGCTGGGTAGAACACGACGCCATGGAAATCTGGGGTAGCCAGATGGGTGTGGCCCGGGAGGTGCTGGAAACCCAGGGGGTGCTGCCCTCTGAAATCGCCGCCATCGGCATCACCAATCAGCGCGAGACCGCGGTGGTCTGGGATCGTCGCACCGGACGGCCCATCTGCAACGCCATCGTCTGGCAGGATCGACGCACCGCCGCGCTCTGCGACGATCTCAAGGCGCGCGGCCTGGAAGATTACATTCGCAAGACCACCGGCCTGGTGGCGGACTCCTATTTTTCCGGCACCAAGATTCGCTGGATGCTGGATAGCGTCGAGGGCGCTCAGGCGCGGGCGGAAAAGGGTGAGCTGCTGTTTGGCACCATGGACACCTGGATCCTGTGGAACCTGACTCGAGGCGAATGCCACCTGACCGACTACAGCAACGCCTCGCGTACCCTGCTGTTCAATATCCACACCCTGGAATGGGACGAGCGCATGCTCGAGGAGTTGAATATCCCCGCCAGCATGCTGCCGCAGGTGCGCCCCTCCAGCGAAGTCTACGGCACCACTGGGGCGGAAATGTTCGGCGGCGCCCGGGTGCCCATCGCAGGTATTGCCGGAGATCAGCAGGCGGCGCTGTTCGGCCAGGCCTGTTTCGAGCAGGGCATGGTCAAGAACACCTACGGCACCGGCTGTTTTCTGCTGATGAATACCGGCGAGGAGCCGGTGACGTCGAAGTCCGGCCTGCTCACCACCATCGCCTGGGGAATGGACGGCAAGGTGGAGTACGCCTTGGAGGGAGCCATCTTCATCGCCGGTGCGGCGGTGCAGTGGCTGCGGGACGAGATGAAGCTGATCGATTCCGCGGAGGACTCGGAATACTACGCCGGCAAGGTGAAGGATACCGGCGGTGTCTATGTAGTGCCGGCCTTCGCCGGATTGGGGGCCCCTTACTGGGACATGTACGCCCGGGGCGCGATTTTCGGCTTGACCCGAGGCACCCGCAAGGAGCATATCACTCGGGCCACCCTGGATTCCTTGGCTTACCAGACCCGTGACGTGATTGATGCCATGCAGGCGGACTCCGGCATCACTCTCAAATCCCTGAGGGTCGATGGGGGCGCCGTGGTCAATAATGTCATCATGCAGGCTCAGGCGGACATACTAAACGTCAATGTGGAGCGCCCGGTGATTACCGAATCCACCGCTTTGGGAGCCGCCTATCTAGCGGGCATCGCCGTGGATTTCTGGAACAAGGCGGAGGTGGCGAACAAGGGTGAGATCGAGCACGTCTTCGAGCCCAAGATGGATGCACAGTGTCGCGAGCGCAACTACCGGGGCTGGAAGAAGGCGGTAAGGCGCACCATGGGCTGGGCGCGGGACGACGAGGAGTAGCGCTCGAACGAGGCTCGAGTGAAACGCCCATGTCGCCGTCTGGAAGCCGCCAGGCGGCGCGACTCCTCATCTGACAGGATCTCATCATGCAACTGCGCAACAGCAATATCGAAAAACTGACCGACGATGCCTTTGACGTACTGATCATCGGCGGCGGTATCAACGGTGCCTCCGCCGCCGCGGCGCTGGCCGGCAAGGGCGTCAGAGTGGCGCTGATTGATCGAGGCGACTTCGCCAGCGGTACCAGCATGCATTCCTCCAACCTGGTCTGGGGGGGCATCAAATATATGGAAAGCTATGATTTCGCGCTGGTACGCAAGCTCTGCAAGAGCCGCAACCATCTGATCAAGAGTTTTCCTTCCACGGTTCAGGAAATTCGCTTCCTGACCACCATCGCCAAGGGGTTTCGCTATCGTCCCAGCTATCTATGGTCCGGTACCTGGCTCTACTGGTTCATGGGCAACTGCTTCACGCGAATGCCGAGTTTCCTGACGCCGAAAGCCATCAAGCATCGCGAATCGATCATCGATACTCGTGAGGCGGTCGGCGGTTTTGAATATTCCGATGCCTATCTTCACGACAATGACGCGCGCTTTGTCTTCAACTTCGTGCGTACCGCGCTGAATCACGGCACTGTTGCCGCCAACTATGTCGAATCCCTGGGCGCTCAGAGGGAAAACGACACCTGGATCGTTCAGGCGCGCAACGTCATGACCGAGGATACCTTCGATATTCGCGCCAAGGTCCTGATCAACGCCGCCGGCCCCTGGGTGGATGAGCACAACGCGCTGAGCAAGCAGCAGACCCCGCACAAGCACGCCTATTCGAAGGGCATCCACCTGATCGTACCGCGGCTGACGGATCGCCGGCGGGTGCTGGCCTTCTTCGACGACGAGGGGCGTCTGTTCTTCGTCATTCCCATGGGGCCGCGCACCTGTATCGGCACCACGGATACGCGCATGGAAAGCCCGGAGGTGCAGGTGACCGACGACGACATCCAGTTCGTGCTGGATAACATCAACAAGCGTCTCACCCTGGAAAAGCCGTTGAGCCGGGACGACATCATCGCCACCCGCTGCGGCGTGCGCTCTCTCGCGGTCAAGCCCGGCAGCGGCAAGAATCGTGACTTCCTGCAGCTGTCGCGCAAGCATGCCATCGACACCCACGAAGGCGATGCTCATATCAGTATCTTCGGCGGCAAGCTGACCGACTGCCTCAACGTGGGAGAAGAAGTCGTCGAGGAGGTAAAACGGCTGGGGGTAACGATTTCTCATCCGAACTATCGCTGGTACGGCGAGCCCCCGGCGCCGGTCAAGCGGGAGTTCATGCACCAGGCGCAGCTGATGGAGCTGGATGCCATGACCCCGGCAGATTCCTCCGAACCCTTGTCGATCCGCCTGTGGCGGCGATACGGCGCCGGCGCCTTGGCCATGCTCGAGAAGATTCGTGAGGACCCGCGCCAGGGCGAGCTGCTGATCGAGGGCACCGAGTACCTGCGCTGCGAGCTCGATCAGGCGCGCCACCGTGAAATGATCGTGCGTCTCGAGGACTTCCTGCGGCGGCGCTCGAAGATCTCCCTGGTGGTGCGGGACGAGGAGATTCGGCATTCTCCCGGCTTGAAGGAGGCTTGCGAAATTCTCTTCGGCGATCAGGCCAAGGCGCGTTTCGACGAATATTTCAACAGGCACGGTGATCACGGAGCGGAAGCTCCCAGCCATGCGAACGAGAAAGACGGCGCTCCCCATTTCGAAACCTTGAAATGGTAGCGAGCGCCGACAGCTACCGGTGGGATGGTTCAATCATTCGACGATCCATACCGGAGACACAGGGGCCTGGCCCCATCGACCAACAAGACAGGAATCAATCCCATGGCTGCAAAACGTATTCTGATGCTGGTCGGCGATTTCGCCGAAGACTATGAAGTGATGGTGCCTTTTCAGGCCTTGCAGATGGTAGGGCACCGGGTGGATGCGGTCTGCCCGGACAAGCAAAAGGACGACTACATCAAGACCGCCATTCATGACTTCGAAGGCGACCAGACCTATACCGAGAAGCCCGGACACAACTTCGTGCTCAACGCCACCTTCGCGGAAATCAAGGCAGCAGACTATGACGCCCTGGTGATCGCCGGTGGCCGCGCACCGGAGTATCTACGCCTGAATCCGGAAGTCATCAAGATGGTGCGTCACTTCGCGGACGAGAAGAAGCCCATCGCCGCGGTCTGTCATGGCGCCCAGGTACTGGCTGCCGCAGAAGTGATCAAGGGATGCAGGGTGTCCGCCTACCCGGCCTGCGCGCCAGAGGTGACCCTCGCCGGCGGTGAGTTCGCGGATATCCCCATCGACGGCGTCGAGGTCGACGGCAACCTGGTCACCGCTCCGGCCTGGCCGGCACATCCCGCCTGGCTGGCGGCGTTTCTGGACGTGCTGGGCACCCGTATCAGTCTTTGATAGACGATCTTTTCAGTTCGCCCCATCCATTCGCGTCATAAAGAGAGCGCCGCCGGTCGGCGCTTTCTTTTTGGCTGAAGGCGGCTTGTGCTTAGACGCTGCGCCGGGCCATCCAGTCCTGGGTATCCGGGATGTCTATCGAGTAATCCTCGCTCAGTCGGGGTGAACTGAGAATGAAATCCGCGCTTGCCGCGTTGCAGGCCACGGGGATGTTCCACAGGGCGGCCAGACGCAATAGCGCCTTGATATCCGGATCGTGGGGCTGGGGCGAGAAAGGATCCCAGAAGAAGATCAGCACATCGAGTTTCTGCTCGGTAATGCGCGTGCCGATCTGCTGATCACCGCCCAGGGGGCCGCTCATCAGCGCCTCCACCTCGAGGCCGAGGTGGCGAGCGATGCGCCCCGCGGTGGTGCCGGTGCCCACCAACTCATGTTTCGCCAGGGTGGATTGCCAGCGGGTGGCCCAGTCGAGCATTTCCTGCTTCTTGTCGTCGTGAGCGATCAGGGCGATGCGTTTGCGCGCGGGAAGCGTACGCTGGGCGATCTTGCGAGGGCTGGGGTGTGTCATCTTGTTATCCCGGTAGTCTTTGTGGTCAGGCATTTTGACGTTGCTATCGCCGGTTACTGTATCATTTCGCGCATAGACAAAATGAGTGATAACGCCATGTCAGAGGAAAAATCGGAAAGCCTGCCCCGGGTCATGAAGACGGCGCTGGTGGGCTACGGCATGTCCGGGCGCACCTTTCACGCGCCGCTTATCCAGGCCTGCGCCGAGCTCGAACTTGTCGCGGTGGTCAGCAGCCAGGCGGAGCGGGTTCACGGCGATCTGCCGGAGGTCGAGGTGGAACGCCGCCTGGATCACCTGCTGGCGCGGCCGGATATCGAGCTGGTGGTGATCGCCACTCCCAACGATACGCATTTTTCCAGTGCCAGGGCGGCGCTGGATGCCGGCAAGCACGTGGTGGTGGACAAGCCCTTCACCCTGACGCTTTCCGAAGCCAGGCGGCTTGAAGCACAGGCCAGAACCGCCGAACGGCTGCTCAGCGTGTTCCACAATCGCCGCTGGGACAGCGATTTTCTGACCCTCGAGGCCATGCTTGAAGCGGGTACCCTGGGGCGGATCGTGACGCTGGAATCGCGTTTCGATCGTTTTCGGCCCCAAGTCAGCGACCGCTGGCGGGATCGGCATCAGCCTGGCGGCGGCGTCTGGTACGATCTCGGGCCTCACCTACTCGATCAGGCACTGAGGCTGTTCGGCATGCCCCGGGGCATTCTGCTGGATCTGATGAGCGCCCGCGACGGCGCCGAAGTGGACGATGATTTCCTTGCCCTGCTGACATACGATCGCCTACGGGTTTCGCTATCCGCCGGTACCCTGATAGCGGAGTCGACGCCGCGCTTTCGCGTCAACGGCACCCGGGGCAGTTACATCACTTACGGTCTGGACCCCCAGGAAGCCTGGCTCAAGGAAGGGCGCAGGCCATTCCCCGGCTGGGGACAGGATCCGTCTCCCGGCAGCCTGCTGCTCGACGAAGGTCAGGATAAGCCGGCGCACCGCATGGTATCAGCAGTGCCCGGTGACTACTGCGCCTACTACTCGGGTATCGCCGCCACCCTGATCGAGGGAGCGCCGCCGCCGGTCACCCTGGAGGCGGCGACCGAGGTCATGCGGCTTCTCGAGAGAGGGCTCGACAGCGCTCGACAAGGACGCTGGATAAGACTCGACGAGAAAAGCGGAAAAGTCTCATGAATCAGCAGCAACGTCGGGAAGGCATCATCGACATGGTCGGCCGCCAGGGCTATACCAGCATTGAGCAGTTGGCGGATCACTTCGCGGTGACGCCGCAGACGATCCGCCGCGATCTCAACCAGTTGGCGAAGAAGAATCGCGTTCGTCGGGTTCACGGTGGCGCCAGCCTCGAATCCAGCACCGTCAACACTTCCTACTCCACGCGTAAGAGCCTCAATCTCGAGGCCAAACAGCGCATCGCTGCCGCGGTGGCTAGACAGATTCCCGAGGATGCGTCGCTGTTTATCAATATCGGCACCACCAATGAGATCATCGCTCAGGCGCTGCTGGAGCATCGCAGCCTGGAGGTCATCACCAATAACCTCAACGTGGCCGCCATTCTGCAGCACAAGGAGCAGTTCAAGCTGATCATCGCCGGCGGTCAGATTCGTTCCCGGGATGGCGGGATCATCGGCGAGGCGACCATCGATTTTATCAATCAGTTCAAGGTGGACGTCGGCATCATCGGTATCAGCGGTATCGATGAGGACGGCTCTCTGCTGGAGTTCGACTATCAGGAAGCTCGAGTCGCCCAGGCGATCATTCGCAACTCGCGGCAAGTCTTTCTCGCGGCGGACTATTCCAAGTTTCAGCGCAATCCGGTGGTACGCCAAGGCCATCTTTCACAGATCAGCGCGCTATTCACTGATCGCAACCCGCCGGACAATATACGCCGTTTGCTTAAGCAACAGGATGTGGCGCTATATCTGGTTTAAATAATGTAGGTAAGTTTACTTACTTTGTGTGGATAGGTAGTCTCGGTCAGCTCAGCCTAAAAAGAAAATAGCGGTTATTATGCAGTTTGTCCGCATCATCAGGGAAATAAATTTATTGTATGTAGTAAAATTACTAAAAATACTTGTAACTTTTGACGCCTTGCGGCACATTGGAAAAAGGCAAACGAACCGTTGGCTCGCTGTTTTCAGGCCGGTGTCATCTTGGAAAAATAATTGAAACTCTCGCCTTCGGTTTGGTCGATATTCAAGACATCACTGCATCGCGAGGTACGCATCATGACTCTCAGAATCGCTATCAACGGTTTCGGCCGTATCGGACGCAACGTGCTTCGCGCGCTCTATGAAGGTGGCTATCGCGAGCACGTTCAGGTGGTCGCCATCAACGACCTGGGGGATGCCGCCATCAATGCCCATCTGCTGCAGTTCGATACCGCTCACGGTCGCTTTGCCCGACCGGTGCAGCACGACGACACCAGCCTCAGCGTCGGTGACGATCGCATCGAGATCCTTTCCGAGCGTGATCCCGGCAAGCTGCCCTGGAAGCGCCTGAACGTGGACCTGGTGATGGAGTGCACCGGGCTCTTCAAGAAGCGGGCGGAGGCGGCGCGTCATCTGGAAGCCGGTGCCGAGCGCGTCCTGATTTCCGCCCCGAGCCCGGACGCGGATGCCACCGTGGTCTATGGCGTCAACGAGGGCGTGCTGACCGCGGAGCACAAGATCGTCTCGAACGCTTCCTGCACCACCAACTGTCTCGCTCCGGTCGCCAAGGTGCTCAACGATGCCGTGGGTATTGAAAATGGTTTGATGACCACCATGCATGCCTATACCAACGATCAGACGCTTTCCGACGTCTACCACAAGGATCCCTACCGAGCGCGCAGCGCCACTCATTCGATGATTCCCACCAAGACCGGCGCCGCCGCCGCGGTGAGCCGCGTATTGCCGGAGCTGGAGGGCAAGTTCGACGGCCTGGCGGTGCGTGTGCCGGTGATCAACGTTTCTCTGGTGGACCTTACCTTTACCGCCGGACGCGAGACCAGCAAGGAAGAGATCAACGCCATCATGGAGCGGGCGGCGGAGACATCACCGGTGCTGGCGATCAACGCCTTGCCCCTGGTGTCCGTGGATTTCAATCACAATCCCAATTCCGCCATCTTCGATACCAATCACACCCGAGTGAACGGTCGTCTGGTGAAGATCATGACCTGGTACGACAACGAATGGGGATTTTCCAACCGCATGCTGGATACCGCCCTGGCCATGCAGGCGACGAAGAATCGATAAAACCATCTATCGGGAACGGTGAGGAGCGTATCCGTCATATCGTTTCTTTCGTTATAGTCAGAAGCCGCATGCCAGGAAAGATGCGGCTCTTTTTTCTTGTCATTTGACGTTCGTCAAACATCGGTCGAATTGGGCACCCGGCGAAATTGAAAAGCGCTGCGCTCGCCGTTAGTCTACGCTGCGCCGTAGGCAGTACTCGACTTGCACATAAGCGTGGAACACGCAGCGTCGAGTCCGTTCGACCTTCAACAACAAACCAGGGACATCCGACCATGCCAGCACCCATTTCCTTCAAGCTACTGACCGCCGCGATTCTCGGTACCCTGGCCTGGAGCGCCCAGGCTGCGGAGTACGAGTGGACCTTCCAGACCTCGGAAACCGCCGGCGAACCGCAGTTCGAGGTCAAGAAAGCCTGGGCGGAAGAAGTCGAGAAGCAGTCCGACGGTCGCATCCAGATCGAAATCCTGCCGGTCAACGCGGTGGTTCAGGCCAATCAGACGCTGCAGGCGGTCAGTTCCGGTATTCTGCAGGGCCATCTCACCGACCCCAGCTACTTTACCGGCCAGGATCCGGCCTTCGGCATGCTGGGCAATCTGGTGGGCGCCTGGGGCGACCCCAACGAATTCCTCGACTACATGCGCAATGCCGGCGGTGAGGAGCTTTACAACGAGCTCGTCGAGCCCTATGGCCTGCATCTGATCGGCGCCGCGGCCACCGGTCTCGAGGCGCTGCCCTCCAAGCGTCCAATCCGTACCGTCGATGACCTCAAGGGACTCAAGCTGCGCGCCCCGGAAGGCATGGTCTACAACATCTTCGAGAAGGCCGGCGCCACACCGGTGAACCTGCCGGGTTCCGAGGTCTACACCGCTCTGGAAAAAGGCGTGATCGACGCCGCGGACTATACGGTGTTCGCCACCAACTACGAGCAGGGCCTCTACAAGTTCGCGCCTTATCCCAACTATCCCGGCTTCCATTCGCTGCCCATGGTCGCGGTCTCCCTCAACAAGGATATTTGGGACAGCCTGCCGGAGGATCTGCAGAGCATGCTTGAAAAAAGTGTCGATGACATGGCCGACGAGATGGTTGCCACCCTCAAGGAACTGGATCAGGAAGCCGTGGAGAAGGTACGCCAGGACCCGGATATCGAAATCATCGACATGTCCGACGAGGAGCGTGCCAAGTTCCGCAATATCGCCGAAGAGGAGTGGGCGATCTGGGCCAAGAAGAACGACATGACCCAGAAAGTCTATGATTCGGTGACCGCTTATCTGAAAGAAAACAATCTGATGTAAAAAGACATCTTCTGGCGCCGGACGATCATGCGCCGGCGTCTTTTTCTGTTGCCAGTCAGAGGATTGGTCATGTCGCCTCAACCCCCTCACAGCGACGATTACAAGCAACCTCAAGAGGCTGTCTCTCAGCCGGATCCGGTCAGAAGCGCTTTCGATAAGGGCGTGGTGTGGTGCGCCCGAGGCGCCGCCTGGCTGATCTTTGTCGCCATGGCGATCAGCGTTTTCGAGGTCGTCATGCGCTACGGTTTCGATTCGCCGACCTCCTGGGTTCACGAAAGCGTGGTCATGCTGGTGGCGATCAGCTTCGCCCTGGGAGGCCCGGCGGCGCTGGCCAGCAATCGGCATATTCGCGTGCGCATCCTCTACGATACGGTGGGTCCGGGATTCAAGCGGTGGCTCGATCGCTTCAACGATCTGGTGACCTTTCTGTTCTGCGTGGGAATGAGCTACGCCGCCTATGTGATGTTCTGGGATGCCTCCCACAACCCCCTCGGCGAATGGCAGCTCGAGCGTTCCGGCACTTCCTGGAATCCGCCGTTTCCGGCCCTGGTCAAGGGCATGATCATGCTGGCGCTGATGATCATGTGCGTTCAGGCGTTCATTCACCTGATCCAGTCGCTGAGAGGCAAGCCGGCGCCGGAACCCACCGATGAAGGAGCCGCCTGATGGAGATCGCGGACGGCACGCTGCTGCTGGTGGGAGCGATTTTCGCGCTGCTGGTGACCGGACTTCCCCTGGCGTTCGTGACCGGTCTGGTGGCGCTGGCGTTCACCTTCGGCTGGTTCGGGCCCAACGCGCTGCCCTTGGTGACCAGTCGCGTCTACGGCTTCGTCACCGAGTATTCCCTGGTAGCGGTGCCGATGTTCGTGCTGATGGCCTCGCTGCTGGATCGCTCCGGCATCGCCAAGGACCTGTTCAACGCCATGCGGGTGTTTGCCGGTCGCCTGCCCGGCGGGGTGGCTATCCAGACCGTGGTGGTGGCGTTCTTCCTGGCGGCGCTGTCCGGCATCATCGGCGGCGAGATCGTCCTGCTCGGCATCATCGCCTTGCCTCAGATGCTGCGCCTGGGCTACGACAAGTATCTATCCATCGGCGTGGTCTGCGCCGGCGGCTCCCTGGGCACCATGATGCCGCCTTCCATCGTGCTGATCATCTACGGGCTGATCGCCAGCGAGTCCATCGCCGATCTGTTCACCGCCGCCATCACCCCGGCGATGATCCTGATGATGTCCTACATCGGCTATGTACTGATTCGCTGTCTCAAGAATCCCGCGATGGGTCCGCCCATGAGCGCGGCGGACCGCGAGGAGGGGTTCGCCAGCAAAGGGCAGGCGTTCAAGGCGATCATCGTGCCGGGGCTGATCGCCGGCCTGGTGCTGGGCTCCATCTACGGCGGTGTGGCCTCGGTCACCGAAGCGGCGGCGATGGGAGTCTTCGGCGTGCTGCTGGCGGTCATCGGTCGCGGCGAATTTTCCTTCAAGACCCTGCATGAAAGCCTGAGCCAGACCTTGACCACCTGCGGCATGATCATCTGGATCGGGATTGGCGCCGCGGCACTGGTCGGGGTCTACAACCTGATGGGCGGCAACCGCTTCATCTCGAGCCTGATCATGGGATTGGACGTGGCCCCGATCGTGGTCATCCTGGTGATGATGGCGATTCTGCTGGTGCTGGGCATGTTCCTCGACTGGATCGGTGTGGCCATGCTGACGCTGCCGATCTTCGTGCCCATCGTCGAACAGCTCGGCTACAGCCCCATCTGGTTCGGCATCCTCTTCGCGGTGAACATGCAGGTGTCGTTCCTGTCACCGCCTTTTGGCCCGGCGGCTTTCTACCTGAAGGGGGTGGCGCCGCCGAACATCAGCCTCAAGGATATCTTCGTCTCGCTGTTGCCGTTTATCGCCATTCAGCTGGTGGTGCTGTTTGCCTTGCTGTTCTGGCCGAATCTGGCCATGTGGCTGGTGTAGCGTGACAGAGGCGCTGCGGGGAAGCGTCAACAAGACGCTAGATGACGGGAAAAGGCGGCAACGATCTCCCGGGGCGTCAGGCGGATGTCACAGCGAAAGGCTTCCGTTTCATCCGGCGGCTCCAGGGTTGCCAGCTGGCTATTCAACATATGTTCGCCGGCAAAGAAATGTGCCCGCCGGTTGCCCAGCCGTTTGAGCAGCAGTTCCCGGGAGCCGTGCAGGTAGAGAATCTTGAGCTGCGGGGCCGCCTGGCGCAGCCGGTCGCGATAGTCGCGCTTCAAGGCGGAGCAGCTGATGACCAGGCTCTTGGCCTCGCGCTGGTGATGCGAATAGAGGTCCGCCAGGGTGATGAGCCACTCGCGACGATCGTCGTCGTCAAGGGGCTCACCTCGAGCCATCTTGGCGATGTTTTCAGGTCCATGGTGATCGTCCGCATCGATATAGCGCATTCCGAGGGTCTTGGCGAGCAGCTTGCCGATATGGGATTTACCGGAGCCGGAAACGCCCATGACGAGAATGCAGGAAGGGGTATCGCGCATTGTCTGAATTTCGCTTGTTGAACGTCCGCTTGTCAAAGCAGGTTGTGTAGTCTGATCGTATCGCCAATTCTATTTCAAAATCATGTCAAAGCCAGGCGAAACCGGCCCTCGCATCACAGGGATAGGCATTTCAACCAAGCGTTTCAGCTAAGCATTTCAACTAAGAATTTTAACAACAAGGAGTGAAACGATGCATGCCATCACGCTGCTGTCCTTTCTTTTCTTCACGGGGCTGGTCGCCTTCATTACCTGGCGAATTACCCGTCGCGACGATCACGGTACCGCCAGCGGTTTCTTCCTCGCCGGACGCAGCCTGACCTTTCCTCTGATCGCCGGCTCCTTGCTGATGACTAATCTCTCCACGGAGCAGATGGTGGGCCTCAACGGCGCGGCCTTCAGCGACGGCCTGAGCGTCATGGCTTGGGAGGTGGTGGCGGTCATCGCCCTGGTGGCCCTGGCGCTGTTCTTCCTGCCGCGCTTTCTGAAAAGTGGCATCGCTACCGTGCCTCAACTGCTGGAGATTCGTTTCGACAAGGGCACCCAACTGATTACCAACGTGATCTTCCTGGTGGCCTACGCGGCCATCCTGCTGCCGATCATTCTCTACTCCGGCGCCGTGGGACTGCAGGGCATGCTCGATCTTCACGATCTGACCGGCATTCGGTCCGACACCGTGCTGCTGTGGCTGACGGTATGGGTCGTCGGCATCATCGGTTCTCTCTACGCGCTGTTCGGCGGGCTGCGCACCGTGGTGGTGTCCGATACCCTGAACGGCGTGGGCCTGCTGATCGGCGGCTTCGTGATCGTCTACTTCGGTCTTCAGGCGGTGAGCGACAGCGGCGGCGTCATGGAGGGCTGGAGCATCCTCAAGGAGACCAATCCGGAGAAACTCGACTCCATTGGCGGCAGCGAGCAGCAGGTGCCGTTCTTCACCCTGTTCACCGGGGTCTTCCTGATCAATCTCTTCTACTGGACCACCAACCAGCAGATCATTCAGCGGACCTTCGCCGCCAAGAATCTGGCGGAAGGTCAGAAGGGCGTGCTGCTCACCGGTTTCTTCAAATTGCTCGGCCCCCTGTATCTGGTATTGCCGGGCATCATCGCCTATCACCTCTACGCGGATCAGGGCGTCAAGGCGGACGAGGCCTATGGCCATCTGGTGTTCAACGTGCTGCCCGCGCCGCTGACCGGTTTCTTTGCCGCGGTGATGGTCGGCGCCATCCTGTCCTCCTTCAACTCGGCGCTGAACTCCACCACCACCCTGTTCAGCCTGGGGCTCTACAAGGCGGTGCTGAACAAGGACGCCAGCGAGGAGCAGGTGGTGAAGTCGAGCAAGGTCTTCGGCTGGATCATGGCCATCGCCGCCATGGTCATCGCGCCGCTGCTGGCGGGCCAGGAAAGCCTGTTCGGCTACCTGCAGAAGATGAACGCCATCTATTTCATCCCCATTCTGGCGGTGGTCATCGTCGGCTTGCTGACCCGGCGGGTGCCGCCCATGGCGGCCAGGATCGCCCTGGTCGGTGGCTGCCTGATGATCGCCGCGGGTTATTTCGTACCGCCTTTCGATCAGCTGCCGGCGATCATGCACGAGTTCCATTTCGTGGCGGCGGTCTTCCTGCTGCTGGTGGCAATGATGCTGGTGATCGGCAAGCTGCGTCCCCGGGAAACCCCCTGGGTTCAGGAAGACAGCGGCGCGGTGGATCTGACCCCCTGGCGGGGCGCGATACCCGCGGGTATCGTCCTGGTGGTGCTGGTGATCGCCATCTATGTCGCCTTCGCCGGCTGACAATCGATACGGCGCCGTTTCTGCCAGCGTGGCGGACACGGCGCCTCTTCGATGACTGGCTGTCTTGCATTCTTCATGAACTTGGCTGAATCGCAGAATCTGGAGTGATCGAATCGCGTGGACAAGTACGAACGGAAACTGGACCAGGCCGCCCGTGCGGCTTGGCTTTCCTATGTGGGAGGGCGTACCCAGGACGAGATCGCCGGCCAGCTCGGCGTCTCGCGCCCTGGCGTGCAGCGCCTGCTGGCCCTGGCGCGCCAGGAAGGGTTGGTGAAGGTGCACATCGATCATCCGCTGGCCAATTGCATGGTGATGTCGGAGGCCATCGTCCAGCGTTTCGGACTGGACTTCTGCGACGTGGTGCCCGCCGATCCCGATGCTGGCGGCGGGGATGTGCATTATCTGGCGGTGGCTGGGGCCGAACGACTCTCCCGCTATCTGGATCGCACCGAGCCGCTGACCCTGTCCCTGGGCACCGGGCGTGCGATACGCGCCATGGTGGAAGCGCTGAGTCGTGTCGACCGGCCCCAGCATCGTTTCGTGTCCCTGGTCGGCAACGTGGCACGGGACGGTTCCTCGAATCGCTATGACGGGGTCATGGTGCTGGCGGACAAGACCGGTGCCGAGCGCTTCCTGTTGCCGGCGCCGGTGGTAGCTGGCTCGGTGGACGAGAAGCAGGCGCTGCAGGCCCAACGCCTGTTCCAGGCCGTCGCCGAAGTGGCCAGGCAGGCCGAGGCGGCGTTCATCGGAATAGGGCGCATCGATCGCCGGGCCACCCTGTTCCAGGATCACTTCATCAGCGAGACGGAGCTCGAGGAATTGCTGGCGCTCGACGCTGTTGGGGAGTTGCTGGGGTGGCCGATGAATCAGGCTGGGAAGGTGATCGACTGCTCCATCACTCGGCGGGTCACCAGCCTTCCTCTGGAGGCACTGGGTAATCAGTCGCTGGTGGCCCTGGCCGGCGGCCACGACAAGGGCCCTGCCATCCTGGCGGCGCTACAGGGGGGCTGGCTCAACGGGTTGGTCACCGACGAGAGCGCTGCACGATATATCGTCAAATCCTGCAGTCGCTAATAAATTGGCCTAATGTCTAATAGGGTGAGTTTTGCTTTTTTTAGATTTCTGTCCGATCATTTGAATTATCGTTGAGTAGATTGATCAAAAACAAATCCAGCAATCTCCTCCAAGGAGTCAGTCATGCGTTTACGTCACGCCATTCCGTTTGCGGGAACCTCGTTTCTAGTGGCTTTCGCCGCCAATGCGGAAACCATCACCGTGGCCACGGTCAACAACAACGACATGGTCATCATGCAGCGTCTGACCGACGCGTTCGAAAAGGCTTACCCGGACATCACTCTGGACTGGGTCGTTCTCGAGGAGAACGTGCTGCGCCAGCGCATGACCACCGACATCGCTACCCAGGGTGGTCAATTCGATGTCATGACCATCGGTACCTACGAAGTGCCGATCTGGGCCGAGCGTGGCTGGCTGACGCCGCTTGCGGATCTCCCCGAGGATTATCAGGCCGACGATTTGATCACGCCGGTTCGCGATGGCCTGAGCTACGACGGTACTCTTTACGCCCTGCCGTTCTATGCCGAAAGCTCGATGACGTACTACAACAAGGCGCTGTTCGAAAAGGCCGGCATCGAGATGAGCGAGCAGCCGACCTGGCAGGAAGTGCATGATTGGGCCAGTCAGATTCACGATCCGCAGAACGACGTCTACGGTATCTGTCTGCGTGGCAAGCCGGGCTGGGGCGAAAACATGGCGTTTGTCTCGACCCTGGTGAACACCTATGGCGGGCGCTGGTTCGATATGGACTGGAATCCTCAGCTCGATTCCCAGGCCTGGCAGAACGCCGTGTCATTCTACGTCGACCTGCTCGGCAACTACGGCCCCCCGGGCGCCAGCTCCAACGGCTTCAACGAGAACCTGGCGCTGTTCTCCCGCGGTAATTGCGGCATGTGGGTCGACGCTACCTCCGCCGCCGGCAAGCTCTACGACCCCGACGAGTCCGACGTCGCCGACCAGCTGGGCTTCGCGCCTGCCCCGGTCGCCGAAACCCCCAAGGGTTCGCACTGGCTGTGGTCCTGGGCACTGGCGATTCCCGTGACCTCCGACGCTAAGGATGCCGCCGAGACCTTCATTACCTAGGCGACTTCCCAGGATTACATCGAACTCGTCGGTGAAACCGAGGGCTGGACCAGCGTACCCCCGGGCACCCGCGAATCCACCTACGAGAACGAGAACTACCAGGAAGCCGCACCGTTCTCCGATTTCGTGCTCGATGCCATTAGCGGCGCCGACCCTACGGATTCGACCCTGGAGCCCAGTCCCTACGTGGGCATCCAGTTCGTGGGCATTCCCGAGTTCCAGTCGATCGGCACTCAGGTGGGCCAGACGATCGCCGCGGCGTTGACCGGTGACATGTCGGTGGAGCAGGCGCTGAGCTCCGCTCAGCGTGCCACCGAGCGCACCATGAAGCGTGCGGGATATCCCAAGTAACAGGCCCAAGTAGTCCCATAGCCTTGTCGGCCCGGTGAGCCAGATCCACGCCAGGCCGATATCCCAGACGAGCCGGGGCCTGCCCCGGTCGGACGATACTCCAACCTACTGCGTGGACGCCATGAGCAAAGCACGAGCTTCCGGGCGCACCGTCGGGGGAACACGTTCTCTTTCCCTGCAGGCGCCTGCCGTTACCCTGCTGTTTCTGTGGATGGCCGTACCGCTGGCCATGACCCTGTGGTTCTCCTTCCAGCGCTTCAACCTCTTGATGCCCGACATGACCGGTTTCGCCGGGCTGGAGAACTACGAATATCTCTTCACCGATCCGGCCCTGTGGTCGGCCATGGGCACCACCCTGGTGCTGGTGGGGTCGGTGCTCGCGATTACCGTCATCGGCGGCACGCTGCTGGCGATACTTTTCCAGCAGGAATTCTTCGGGCGCGGTGTTGCCCGGGTGCTGGCCATCTCGCCGTTCTTTGTCATGCCCACCGTCAGTGCGCTGGTGTGGAAGAACATGATGATGCATCCGGCCAACGGGGTGCTTGCCTGGGTCGCCGAACTGTTCGGCCTGCCGGCGGTGGACTGGTTCTCGTCGCTGCCGCTGACCTCGATCATCATCATCGTCGCCTGGCAGTGGCTGCCCTTCGCGCTGCTGATCCTGCTGACCGCCCTGCAGTCCCTGGATGACGATCAGGTCGAGGCGGCACGCATGGACGGCGCCGGGCCGCTGGCGGTGTTCTTCTACATCACCCTGCCGCACCTCAAGCGCGCGATCAGCGTGGTAATCATGATCGAGATGATCTTCCTGCTGACCGTGTTCGCCGAGATCTTCGTGACGACCTCCGGTGGCCCCGGCCTGGCCACGACCAATCTGGCCTACTTCATCTATATCAGCGCCCTGCTCGACTTCGATGTGGGCATGGCTTCCGCCGGCGGGGTGGTCGCGATCATTCTCGCCAATATCGTTGCCATCTTCCTGGTCCGCATGGTGGCCAAGAATCTGGAAAACTAGCCGGGGAGCGAATCATGACGATTGCAAAGACCAGCCAGGCGCCTCTGGCTCATAAAACCAAGACCCAGGCGATTCCCCAGGGAACGTCAATAGGCGAGCTTGCCAGCCGCAGGCTATGGTTGGCCCTGCTCGGCTGGGGGGTTGCCATCCTGATCTTCTTTCCGATCTTCTGGATGATCGTGACCAGCTTCAAGACCGAAGCCGAGGCCATTGCCGACCCTAGCCTTATCTTTACGCCAACGCTGGAAAACTATGTCGAGGTGCAGCTGCGCGCCGACTATTTCAAGTTCGCCATGAACAGCGTGGTGGTGGCGTTCGGCTCGACCCTGGTGGCGTTACTGCTGGCCATTCCGTCCGCCTATTCCATGGCGTTCCTGCCGACCAAACGGACCAAGGGCACGCTGCTGTGGATGCTCTCCACCAAAATGCTGCCGCCGGTGGGGGTGCTGGTACCGATCTATCTGCTGTTCCGCGACACAGGACTGCTCGACACCCGCACCGGTCTGATCATCATCTACACGTTGATGAATCTGCCGATCGTGGTGTGGATGCTCTACACCTTCTTCAAGGATCTGCCCAAGGAGATTCTCGAGGCGGGACGCATGGACGGCGCCAGCACCCTCCAGGAAGTCTGGTATCTGCTGCTGCCGCTGACCCTGCCGGGCATCGCCTCCACCGGATTGCTGGCGGTCATCCTGTCCTGGAACGAGGCCTTCTGGAGTCTCAATCTCACTTCGTCCCAGGCGGCGCCGCTGACCGCTTACATCGCCTCGTTCTCGAGCCCCGAGGGCTTGTTCTGGGCCAAGCTCTCCGCCGCCTCGACCATGGCCATCGCACCCATCCTGATATTCGGCTGGCTCACTCAAAAGCAGATGGTGCGCGGCCTGACCTTCGGCGCCGTCAAATAACGTTCAGTAGAACGAGGAGTTGAACATGGCAACGCTACAACTCAAGCAGGTCGTCAAGCAGTTCGACGATACCCGCGTCATCAAGGGCGTCGATCTGGACGTCAACGACAAGGAATTCGTGGTTTTCGTCGGGCCTTCCGGCTGCGGCAAGTCGACACTGCTGCGCATGATCGCCGGCCTGGAAAGCACTTCGGACGGTGACATCCTCATCGACGATCAACGCATCAACAACGTGGGGCCCGCGGAGCGCGGTCTGGCCATGGTGTTTCAGAGCTACGCGCTCTACCCGCACATGACCGTCGAGGACAACATGGGCTTCAGCCTCAAGCTGGCCGGCGTCTCCAAGGAAGAGCGTCGACGCAAGGTGCGCGAGGCGGTGGAGATTCTTCAGCTCGAGCCATTGCTCGACCGCAAGCCCAAGGCGCTTTCCGGCGGCCAGCGCCAGCGGGTGGCCATCGGCCGAGCCATCGTGCGCAACCCCAGCATCTTCCTGTTCGACGAGCCGCTTTCTAACCTGGATGCGGCACTGCGCGTGCAGATGCGCATCGAGCTGGCACGCTTGCACGAAGAGCTCGACGCTACCATGATCTACGTCACCCACGATCAGATCGAGGCCATGACCATGGCGGACAAGATCGTCGTGCTGCAGGGCGGGGTGGTCGAACAGGTGGGTTCGCCCATGGAGCTTTACCACCATCCGCGCAACCGCTTCGTCGCCGGCTTCATCGGTTCGCCGAAGATGAACTTCATCGACGTCGAGGTCATCCAGGCCAGTGCCGAGGGAGTCGAGGTGCGCCTGCCCGGTGGCGGCCAGTGCCATGTTTCGGTGGATGGCAGCAAGCTGAATCCAGGCATGCGTCTTGAACTCGGGGTGCGACCCGAGCACCTGTTTCTCGAGGATCAGGGGGCGCTGGAGGGCAAAGTGCAGGTCATCGAGCGCTTGGGCGGATCAACCTCGCTCTATGTGCAGATGGGCGAGACCCCCGTCATCCTGGTCACCGATGGCGATGTCGCTTCTCAGGTCCACGATAGCGTGCGCTTCGGTTTCGAGTCCGGACGCGCTCACCTGTTCGACAGCGACGGCCTGGCGCTGCCCGGCCTGCATCGTCACCACTTGGCGGATATCTGCCGTCAGGACAACCGTTCGTCGCCCAAGGCTGTCGCCAGCCATTAACCACTTTACCGGGGAGCGGTATGGAAATTCTGATCTTCGATTGCGATGGCGTGCTGGTCGATAGTGAAATCATTGCCGAGAAAGTGCTGCAAGAATGTCTGGCCGACTGGCTACCCGACCTGCATGCCGAGGATGAACTGCGCCAGGCTCTCGGCATGACGACCGGCGCGATCCTCGACAAGCTGGCGCGGCGCAGCACCCATGCCCTGCCTACCAACGCCCTGGCGCGCATCGAACGCGCTATCGACGCTCGATTGGCCACCGATCTGGAGGCCATCCAAGGCGTCGCGGAGGCCATTCGAAAACTCGAGATACCCCTGGCTATCGTCTCCAACAGTGGCCGTCGGCGCGTGGCGGTTTCCTTGAAGGCGACCGGGCTCGATGCCGAGCTCAGCCAGGTACCGCTATTTACCGCCGAACAGGTCGAACGTCCCAAGCCCGAGCCGGACGTCTATCGGCTGGCGGCCCGCAGCATGGGCTGTGCTCCGACGGAGTGTCTGGTGGTCGAGGACAGCGTTTCCGGCGTCACCGCGGCCCAGGCGGCCGGCATGACGGTGATCGGCTTTACCGGTGCCAGCCATATTGAACCGGGGTACGACCGGCGTCTCCAGCAGGCCGGCGCCTGGGGGATCATGGCAGACATGCAGGACCTGGAGTCGCTGGTACAGCGCTGGCATGAAGGGCGCAGGCCCGTCGCGCAGAATTGAAACGTCGAAGAAGCCGGCAAGAGACAGGAAGAGATCATGAAACTCAGCGAGAAGGTCGCGATAGTCACCGGCGGGGCGCGCGGTATCGGCCTGGCCATTGCCCAGCGCTACCTCAGCGAAGGCGCCCGAGTGGTGATCGCCGATATTGATGAAACCGCCATCGAGGATGCGCTCAGCCAGCTCCGAGGCAAGAAAAGTGGTGGCGATGAACGAGTGATGGGGATACGTCTCGATGTCTGTGATCGCGTTTCCATCGAGCACATGGTGGAAGCTGTCGTTCAACGATTCGGCGGCATCGATATCCTGGTCAACAATGCCGCCGTGTTCGATATGGCGCCGGTGCTGGAGGTGTCCGAAAAGAGCTATGACAAGCAGTTCAACGTCAACGTCAAGGGCACCTTCTTCACCCTGCAGGCCGTCGCACAAGCGATGGTCGCGCGCGGCCAGGGGGGCAAGATCATCAACATGGCGTCCCAGGCGGGACGGCGCGGCGAGCCGTTGGTGAGCATGTACTGCGCCAGCAAGGCCGCGGTGATCAGCCTCACTCAGTCTTGCGGCCTGGATCTGATCAAGCACCGCATCAACGTCAACGGCATCGCCCCGGGGGTGGTCGATACGCCGATGTGGGAGGAGGTCGATGCGCTGTTCGCCCGCTACGAGAATCGACCGCTGGGCGAGAAGAAGCGTCTGGTGGGCGAGGCGGTGCCGTTTGGTCGCATGGGGCGCCCCGAGGATCACGTTGGAGCAGCGGTTTTCTTGGCTTCCAATGACAGCGATTACGTCGTCGCCCAGACCCTGAACGTCGATGGCGGCAACTGGATGAGTTGAGAAATGACGCCGACTATTCACGACATGGCGAGCCGTCTGCTCGAGGCGGCACAGGATCTCCAGCGCTTCATCGTGGCGCTGGCCGGGCCGCCTGCCGCCGGCAAGTCCTTTCTCTCGGAATGGCTGAGCCGCGAACTCAACGAGCGTCAGGCGGGCATCGCCGCGGTGGTTCCGATGGACGGCTATCATTTCGACAACGCCGTGCTCGAGCCCCATGGATTGGTGCCCATCAAGGGGGCGCCGGAGACCTTCGACGTGGATGGCTTGCATCAGGATCTGGTGCGTATCCGGCGTGCGGACAAGGCCGTCGCCGTGCCGGTATTCGACCGTCCTCTCGATCTGGCCCGGGCCGGGGGCCGATTGATCACCCTCGAGCATCGCATCGTCATCGTCGAGGGCAACTACCTGCTGCTGAATCAGGCGCCCTGGACGGCATTGCACGGACTGTTCGACATGACGCTTTTGCTCGAGGTATCCGACGAGGTGCTCGAGGCACGACTCATCCAGCGCTGGCTCGGCATGGGTCAGGATTATTCGGGCGCCATCGAACGAGCTCGTCACAAGGACATGCTCAACGCGCGCCTGGTCAAGACGATGTCCAGGCTGCCGGACACCCTCTGGCACTAAGGATCTCTGAAATCTCCTTCGATCGATCACCATTCACCGCTTTTGCCAGGAGTTTCCCCATGACGTCTCTCAACGATGCCAATCTGTCTAGGCTGGACGCCAGCGTGAGCGTCCCGGCCTACGATCGCCGTCAAGTCACTCCGGGCATCGTTCATATCGGGGTCGGGGGCTTTCACCGCGCCCATCAGGCCCTGTATCTGGATGAACTGATGAACCACGGCCAAGCGCTGGACTGGGGCATCGTTGGTGTCGGGGTAATGCCCGGCGATCGGCGCATGCAGGAAATACTCGCCGCTCAGGATCATCTCTATACCCTGGTGGTGAAGCATCCCGACGGTCATTACGACGCCCGGATCATTGGCTGCCTGATCGATTATCTTTTTGCTCCGGACGACACGGAAGCGGTCATCGAGGCCATGGCCGATCCGGCCATCCGCATCGTCTCGTTGACGGTCACCGAGGGCGGCTACAACTTCCATCCGGTGAGCGGCGAGTTCGACCTCGGCAATCCCGACGTGCAGCACGACCTGGCCCATCTCCACGCGCCGAAGACGAGCTTCGGTCTGGTCGTCGAGGCTCTGGCACGACGCCGCGAGCGGGGCATCGTGCCCTTCACCGTGATGTCCTGCGACAACATCCAGGGCAATGGCCATGTCGCTCGCAAGATGTTCACCGCTTTCGCTCGACGCCGTGACAGCGAACTGGGAGCCTGGGTCGAGACGGAGGTGCCGTTTCCCAATTCCATGGTCGACCGGATCACTCCGATGACGACACCGGCGGATATCAAGGAAGTCGCCCAGCGTTTCGATCTCGAGGACGCCTGGCCGGTGGTCTGCGAACCCTTCACCCAGTGGGTGCTGGAAGACCGTTTCGTCGACGGTCGGCCCGCCTTCGAGGCGGTCGGCGTGCAGGTGGTCGAGGATGTCGAGCCCTACGAGCTGATGAAGCTGCGGCTGCTCAACGCCAGTCACCAGGCGCTGTGTTATTTCGGCTACCTGGCCGGCTATCGCTATGCCCATGAGGTGTGCCGGGACCCGCTGTTCGTCGACTTCCTGCTCGGCTACATGACCCATGAAGCCACCCCGACCCTGGCCCCGGTACCGGAGGTGGACCTGGACGCCTATCGTCACACCCTGATCGAGCGTTTCGCCAACTCGCAGATCAAGGACACCCTGGCCCGGCTATGCGCCGAGAGCTCGGATCGCATTCCCAAATGGCTGGTGCCGGTGATCCGCGAGCAGTTGGCCCAGGACGGCGAGATAGCCCGCTCCGCCGCGGTGGTAGCAAGCTGGGCACGCTATGCCGAAGGCGTCGACGAGCAGGGCGGGCCCATCGAGGTGGTGGATCGCCTCAAGCATCAGCTGATGGCGATCGCGGCGCAAAATCGTCGGCAGCCCACCGCCTTTATCGATAACCGCGAGCTGTTCGGTGATCTGGGTGACAATCCACGTTTTCGCGACGCCTACCTCGACGCCTTGGAGCGCCTGCATCGCGACGGCGCACGCGCTACGCTGGAGGCGCTGTTCGAACGAAGGAGCTCATGATGTACATCGGCGTGGACTGCGGCACCCAGAGCACCAAGGTCGTGGTGGTCGATGTCGAAAGCGAGCAAATCCTCGGAGAGGCCAGCCGCCCCCATGCGCTGATCGAGGGCGACAACGGTCGCCGGGAACAGTCTCCCGCGGATTGGCTTGCCGCCTTTCGCGGCGCCTTCTTTGATGCCGTGGCCAATGCCGGCATCGATGCCCGGCGGGTTCGCGCCATCGGTATCTCCGGGCAGCAGCACGGCATGGTGGCCATCGACGCCCGGGGCGAGCCGGTGCATCCGGCCAAGCTATGGTGCGATATCGAAACGGCAGCCCACAACACCGCCTTGATCCAGCGTCTCGGTGGCGAGGCGGGCTGTCTCGACAAGCTGGGTCTGGTACTGCAGACCGGCTATACCGCCTCGAAGATCGCCTGGCTGCGCGAAACCCATCCGCAGGCCTACGGGCGCATCGACAGCCTGCTGTTGCCCCACGACTATCTGAACTTCTGGCTGACCGGCGAGCGGGTCGCCGAGGCCGGCGACGCTTCCGGCACCGGCTACTTTGATACTAGAAGCCGTCGCTGGCGTCATGACGTCTTCGCCGAGATTGCGCCGGAGCTGGACCCGGAGCGGGTATTGCCGCAGCTGATCGAATCCCGCGAACCCGCCGGGACGGTACGTACCGATCTGGCCCGGGAGCTGGGACTGACGGACGGCGTGGTGGTTTCCAGCGGCGGCGGCGACAACATGATGGGCGCCATCGGTACCGGCAATATCGCCCCGGGCCTGGTGACCCTGAGCCTGGGCACCTCCGGCACGGTCTGCGCCTATTCCCCCGCGCCGGTGATTGCCGACAGCGCCATGGTGGCCAACTTCTGTGCCAGCCAAGGCGGCTGGCTGCCGCTGGTCTGCACCATGAACGTGACTTCCGCCACCACCCGGATACGCGAGCTGTTCGGGCTCGATCTGAAGACCTTCGGCGAACGGGTCGCCGCGACCCCCATTGGCGCCGAAGGGGTGGACGTGCTGCCGTTCTTCAACGGCGAGCGGGTGCCGGCGCTGCCTCAGGCCTCGGGCAGTTTCCTCGGGCTGACCGGTCGCAATACCACCCAGGCCAACCTGTGCCGGGCGGTGATCGAGAGCGCCACCTTCGGCCTGCGCTATGGGTTGGAGCTACTTGGAGGACTGGCCGAAGGCGCCAGTCAGATCCGTCTGATCGGCGGCGGAGCGAAAAGCCCGCTGTGGCGCCAGATGGTCGCCGATATCACCGCGACCCCGGTGATCTGTCCGCAGGTCACCGACGCCGCCGCGCTGGGAGCCGCCCTTCAGGCGGCCTGGTGCCATCGTCATTCGGCGTCTCTCGAGTCACTCTGCGAGCGTCTGGTGCATCTCGACGAAGACTCCCTGGCGGAGCCGAATCCTGACAGCGTCGAGGCCTACGACGTCGTCTACGCGCGTTACCGCCAAGCTCTGGCCGAGCATCACGGCATTCCGGCATGAGGCGAAAGCCCTAGCCCTTTAGCGCCTCGAGATCCGTTCTTGTCGGCAGGGCGGCATAAGCCCCGGGGCGGGTCACCGCGTGGGCACCGCAGTGACAGGCAATCTCCAGCGCCCGCTGCAGGCGCGGCTCATCGCGATACCATTCATCCTCGATACCGTCCTCGGCGAGCATCGCCAGCAAAGCACCGATGAAAGCGTCACCACCCGCGGTGGTGTCCACGGCTTTCACCCTGGGTGGCGTCACGCGAAGCACCAGATCGACGCCGCGTGCCTCCACGTTGCCCGCGCCGTCGGTGATCACGATCAGGCGTACCCCCGCTGCCAGGCGTTCCGCCAGCCAGTCGTCTTCCGGGTGATCGCCGCGCAGATACTCGAGTTCGTCTCTCGATAGTTTGATCAACTGCGCCTGATCCAGCAGTTGCGTCACCCGGGCGATTTCGGCATGCCCGTCATGCCACAGGTTATGGCGCAGGTTGGCATCGACGCTGACCAGACAGCCGGCGCGGCCGGCCATTTCCGCCAGACGCATCGTGGTCTCGGTAATCGGGACTTCGGTCAGGCTGTTGCTGCACAGGTGCAGGATGGCCGGCGAGGCAAAGATCCCGGCGGGCAGGTGCTCGACCCGATAGAGCAAATCCGCCGCCGGCGGGCGGTAGAAATCGAAGGTGCGCTCGCCGTCCACATCTCGAGAAACGAAGGCCAGAGCCGTGCGGGCTTCTCTGGTTCTCGCCACCCCGGAGGTGTCGACGCCGTGAGCGGCAAGCTCTCGCGCCAGAAAGTCGCCGAAATGATCCGCGCCGAGCATGCCCAGGAAACGACTCGGCACACCCAGACGAGCGCAGGCCACGGCGACATTGGCCGGTGCGCCGCCGGCATAAGGGGTGAACGTCTCCGGTTCCGTTTGATCATCGTTTCCCAGGCGACTGGAGAGCATATCGACGATGGCTTCACCAAAGGCGATCAACGGCGTCATGAGCGCTTCTCCTTGGCTGATTTTTTCTTCGGCTCGGACGACTTCGCCCGGGTCGTGTCGAAATGCTCCCTTACCAGCTTGAGCAACCCCTGGGTCGAAGCGTCGAAATCCTGGGTATGCTCGTCGATACGCTCGCTGATCTCGCCGGCGATGCGCTTACCGAGTTGCACCCCCCACTGATCGAAGGAGTTGATGTTCCAGATCACCCCCTGCACGAATACCTTGTGCTCGTAGAGGGCGATAAGGGCGCCGAGATTGCGGGGCGTCAGCTCGTCGAGCAGCAGGGTGCTGGAGGGGCGGTTGCCCGGGCAGCTGTAGTGGGGATCGAGCCGCGTGCCATCCTGGCTGCCTTCCATGAAGGCGTTGGCTTGGGCCAGCATATTGGTGAGCAGGGCGAAATGATGATCCTCGAAGCCGGGCTCCGGCTTCAGCGAAGCGATGAAATCGATGGGCACGTAGCGGGTGCCCTGGTGCAATAGCTGAAAAAAGGCGTGCTGGCCATTGGAGCCGGTCTCGCCCCAGACGATGGGGCCGGTCTTGTAGCCTACCGGCTGACCGAAGATATCCACGGACTTGCCGTTGGACTCCATGTCGAGCTGCTGCAGAAAAGCCGGCAGCTGATTCAGCGCCTGGTCGTAAGGCACGATAGCCTGGGTTTCCGCGTTCTGAAAGTTGATGTACCAGATACCGATCAGCGCCATCAGCACCGGCATGTTGTCCTTGAAAGGGGCCTCGATGAAGTGGCGATCCATCTCGTAGGCGCCTTCCAGCAGTTCCATGAAGCCGTCGAAGCCGACGGACAAGGCGATGGGCAGCCCGATGGAGGACCACATGGAATAGCGCCCGCCGACCCAGGCCCAGAATTCGAAGACGTTTTCCTCGCGGATGCCGAACGCCATGGCCGCCTGGCGATTGGTCGAGGCGGCGATGAAGTGGGCGCCCACGTCCGCGTCCTCGCCGGCGTTGTCGAGAAACCAGCGCCGCGCGGTCTTGGCGTTGAGCAACGTCTCCTGAGTGGAAAAGGTCTTGGTGGAAACGATGAACAGGGTAGTGGCCGGATCGAGCCGCGACAGCACCTTCTGGATATGAGTGCCGTCGACGTTTGAGACGAAGTGAAAGTGCAGTTCCGGGTGGCGGTACTTGAGCAGCGCACGGCAGGCCATGTTGGGTCCCAGGTCCGAGCCGCCGATGCCGATGTTGACCACGTCCCTGATGCGTTCGCCGCTATGACCGCGCCATTCGCCGCTGCGTACTGCTTCGGAAAAGCGCTTGATCTGTTCGCGAGTCTGGTGAATCTCCGGCATCACGTCCTTGCCGTCGACCTGAAGCGGCGCATCTCCCAGGTTGCGCAGGGCAGTATGCAGCACCGGCCGGTTTTCGGTGACGTTGATGATATCGCCGGAGAACATCTGGGCGCGACGCTGTACCAGCGCCGAATGGTCGGCCAGTTCCAACAGCTTGCCCAGCACCGCATCGGAGATCAGGTGCTTGGAGTAGTCGAGGAAGAGCCCGCCGACCCGCAGACTCATCTTGTCGAAACGCTGCGGATCTCGGGTGAAGTAATCGCGAATACGGTCTTGGGCGGTTTCATCGCGCAGCCGTTCGAGCGCCTGCCAGGTTACGCTGCGAGTCAGTTGAAACATGATGCTCTCCGGTTGTTGTCGTTATCGATGACTATTGTCGGTTGTCGAGTCACTGGTACCTTGGCAGCACAATGGCATTATTTGACTTCCTCGTTGTGCAGCGCCTCGGCGGCACCCAGCAGGCCGGTCCAGGGCGCGGTGACCACGTGCACGGGGATCTCGGCGGTGTAGCGACTCATGCGGCCCTTATTGGCAAAGGCTTCCAGAAAGCGGCTGTCCGGCAGCCAGCCCAATAGCCTGGGCACGATGCCGCCGCACAGATAAACGCCGCCCCGCGCGCCCAAAGTAAGAGCGGCGTCGCCGCTGACGTCGCCGAGAATCTTCAGAAAGCGCAGGACGGTATCCCGCGCCAGGGTATCGCCGCTTGAGGCAGCCTGAGTCACCGCGGCGGGAGAATCGCAGTTCGGGGTCGCGCCGGAGAGGGCGCAGTGGGCGAGATACAGATTGAGTATGCCCTGGCCGCACAGCAGCCGCTCCACGGAGATACGCCCGTAGCGGTGGCGGAAATGATCGAGCAGCGCCTGTTCCGTCTCGTCCGTGGGGGCGAAGCTGACATGGCCCCCTTCCGTGGGCAGCGGAATCCAGCCGTACCTGCCGGGAAATATCCCGGCCACCCCCAGCCCGGTTCCTGGGCCGATCACCAGTCGAACCGTATGGGGAGACGCCTTTCCCGTCTGCAGCGTGACCAACTCGTGCTCCGCCACGTGAGGCACGCCGAGGGCCTGGGCCACGAAGTCGTTGATCACCTTGAACAGGGTCAGATCCAGCGCGTCGAGAACCTCCTGGCGAGTAAAGTTCCAGGGGTTGTTGGTCATGATGATGCGTTCGTTGTGAACCGGACAGGCAAACGCCAGACAGACTTCCTTGGGAGCCCTATCCCCTTCGATATCGACGCCTTCGAGACCTAGCCGAGTCAGATAGGCCCGGATGGCCTCCACCGGCCCGGGGTAATCCGCGCAGGCCAGATTGTGGATGGCATAGGGCGCAGCGGCACCAGGAGTCGTCAGCGCGAAGCGCGCGTTGGTGCCGCCGATATCGC
Source organism: Pistricoccus aurantiacus (assembly GCF_007954585.1). Classification (GTDB taxonomy): domain Bacteria; phylum Pseudomonadota; class Gammaproteobacteria; order Pseudomonadales; family Halomonadaceae; genus Pistricoccus; species Pistricoccus aurantiacus. The sequence continues at coordinate 3,709,750 of NZ_CP042382.1, read as the reverse complement.
CGATCAGCGCGGGTCGTGTCATGGGCGGCCTCAAGCGTCCAGTTCGCGAATCCAGGTTTCTTCCAGGCTCAGATCGTCCGCCTCGAAACCGCCGAAGACACCGGCGCCCTGTTCCGCCCCTGCGGCCAGATGACGAAAGCCGGCAAACAGCTCGCGGCCCAGGCCGTAGTGATGGCTCTCCATGTCGACGCGGCAGGACTCCCGGGCCTGCCATTCGCCGGCGTCCATCAGCACATCAAGCTTGCCGGCCTCCGCGTCCAGGCGAATCACGTCGCCGTCCCGCAGCCGCGCTAGGGGGCCGCCTGACAAGGCTTCCGGGGTCATGTGGATAGCCGCCGGCACCTTGCCGGAAGCGCCGGACATGCGCCCGTCGGTGACCAGCGCCACCTTGAAGCCGCGATCCTGCAGTACGCCCAGGTAAGGCGTGAGCTTGTGCAGTTCCGGCATGCCGTTGGCCTTGGGGCCCTGGAAACGCACCAGGACGACGACATCGCGATCCAGTTCTCCTGCTTCGAACGCGGCCTTGAGCTGATCCTGATCATTGAAGATGCGCACCGGCGCCTCGACCCGGCGGTGCTTGGGTTCCACCGCGGAGATCTTGATCACCCCGCGGCCCAGGTTGCCGTCCAGCACGCTGAGCCCGCCGGTGGGGGCGAAGGGCGACGCCACCGGGCGTAGCACATCGTCATCGTGGCTTTTCAAGGGGCCTTCGCGCCATACTAGCTTGTCGTCCTCGAGGAAAGGCTCCTGGGTATAGGCAGAGAGATCGGTGCCGAACACCGTGGGGATATCGCCATGAATCAGGCCCGTCCCCAGCAGCTCGCGAATCAGCAGACTCATGCCCCCGGCGGCGTGAAAATGGTTCACGTCCGCCTGGCCGTTGGGATAGATACGGGTCAGGCTCGGCACCACGCCGGATAGTTCGCTGAAATCGTCCCAGGTGATGGTCAATCCGCAGGCGGCGGCCATGGCCACCAGGTGCAGGGTATGGTTGGTGGAGCCGCCGGAGGCGAGCAGCCCGACCATGGCGTTGACGATGGCTTTCGCGTCGATCTGTCGATAGAAGGGCCGATAGGTGCCGCCGGGCTCGGTGTTGCGTACCGCCTGCTCCGCGGCGAAGCGAGTCAGGGCATCGCGCAGAGGCGTGTTGGGATTGACGAAGGAGGCCCCGGGCAGGTGCAGACCCATGATCTCCATCATCATCTGGTTGGAGTTGGCGGTGCCGTAGAAGGTGCAGGTGCCGGGGCTATGATAGGACTGGGATTCCGCCTCGAGCAGTTCGTCGCGACCGACCTTGCCTTCCGCGTAGAGCTGGCGTATTCGAGCCTTTTCCTTGTTGGGCAGGCCGCTGGGCATGGGGCCGGCGGGCACGAAGAGCGCCGGCAGGTGGCCAAAGCGCGCCGCGCCGATGAACAGCCCCGGCACGATCTTGTCGCAGACCCCGAGATAGAGCGCCGCATCGAACATGTTGTGGGACAGCGCCACCGCGGTGGACAGAGCGATGACCTCCCGGGAAAACAGCGACAGCTCCATGCCCGGCTGGCCCTGGGTCACGCCGTCGCACATGGCCGGCACGCCGCCGGCGAACTGGGCAGTGGAGCCCATGCCCCGAGCGGCGTCCTTGATGATTTCCGGGAAGGGGCCCAGCGGCTGATGAGCGGATAGCATGTCGTTATAGGACGAGACGATGCCCAGATTGGCGCTGTTGGTCAGCTTGAGCCGTTCCTTGTCCACTTCTCCGCAGGCGGCGAAGCCGTGAGCCATGTTGCCGCAGGAAAGCTCACCGCGATGCACGCCGCGCCGATGCTGTGCCTCCATGCGCTGTTCATAAAGAGCGCGACGCTCATGAGAACGTTCGTTGATGCGTTCGGTAACGCGCCGGACGGTATCCTGTAGCGGGGTGGTAGACGTGACCATGGCATCCTCGGCTGTCGGTGCGGATTGGGATTTGTGGTAAGTTTAGCAAAAAAAATCCATACAACGGAATTTTTTATCTCTCAAAGGCGATTATTTTGTAAACTTTATAAAAGTTAATTCGTCTGTCGGATTTCACACTACCCTGATAGTGTAGAAGATAGGCCTTGATGGCGTGCACCAAGCTTGCCAGCGGTTGCTTTCTGATAAAGCTCAAACAAATTCACTGGCCACCCGATGCAGTTGAGCATGGCGGTGGGCCAGGGCGTTCAGGTCGCGGTCATAACCGCCGCCGATCACCGCGGCCACGGGAATGCCGGCGTCGCGACATTCCTCCAGCACAAAGCGATCCCGACAAGCCAGGCCGTCATCGCTCAGGGCCAGATGACCCAGGCGGTCATCCTTGTGCACGTCAACGCCGGCATCGTAGAGCACCAGCTGCGGGGCGAATTCCATCAATAGCCAAGGCAGGTAGCGGGCGAGGGTGGCCAGGTAGGCGTCGTCGTCGGTATTGCGGGGCAGAGGAATATCCAGATCGCTGTGCTGCTTGCGGGCGGGAAAGTTCTCCGCGCCGTGCAGGGAAAGGGTGAACACTTCCGGCGTATCCTGAAAGAGGCGTGCGGTGCCGTCCCCTTGGTGGACGTCCAGATCGACGATCAGAATCCGCTTGGCCCAGCCCTTGGCCAGCGCCTTGGCCGCCGCCACCGCCAGGTCGTTGAGCAGGCAATAGCCGCTGGCGAAATTCGCGTGGGCATGATGAGTGCCGCCGGCGGTATTGCAGGCCAGGCCGGTTTCCAGGGCGACCTCCATGGCCAGCAGGGTGCCGCCCACCTCGAGCCGAGTACGCTCGACCAGTGCTTCCGACCAGCGAAAGCCGCTGCGCCGCTGGGCGGCTTGATCCAGCCCGCCGTGCAGGAAGGCGTCGAGATAGCCACGCTCGTGCACCCGGGCAAGATCCGTCTCGCTGACCGGCTGCGGAGATAGCCATTGGGCACTTCGACCGACGGGTTCTTCACCCAGCACCCGACGCAGTTCGCGAAACTTGGCCATGGGAAAAGGATGCCGGGTAGGCAGCTCGATGGTATAGCCGGGATGGTGGATCAGCGGTAGCGGCATAAACGGTTCGTCACGGTATAAAAAAGGCTTCGCGCTATAGGCGAAGCCCGATAGTACGCGAAGCCCGATAATAGCGCATGACGCTGTCTGGAGAGGGTAATGGCTCGATGATGAATAGCGAGCGTCAGGTTTTTAGCGAGTCTCGTGACGTAGCTGATCGAGTATCTCCTGATGCAGCTTCGCCGCCTTCTCGTCGAACAGCACGAAGCGGATCTTCTTCAGATAACGGCATTTCCTGCTGACATCGATCACCGTCTTCATGGCGACCCGCGCCGCTTCCTCCATCGGGTAGCCGAAGGCGCCTGTGGAAAGAGAAGGAAACGCCAGGGACTCGATACCCTGATTTTCGGCGATCTCGATGGCGTTGTGGTAGCAGTTCGCCAGCAGCTTGTCGGACGGCTCGTCCTGGCCGTAGACCGGCCCCAGACAATGGATCACATATTGATTGGGCAGGTCGTGAGCACCGCTGATCACCGCCTGGCCTGGCTTGATCGGCGCCAGGGGACGGCACTCCTCCGCAAGCTTTGGCCCGGCGGCGCGATGCAGGGCGCCGGCCACGCCGCCACCGGTTCGCAACTCCGCGTTGGCGGCGTTGACCACCGCGACCATGTCCGGCTGATTGGCGATATCGCCTTGAATGCATTCGATGGTGACGTCCGTTGCCATGTCTTCTCCTCCTGAAAAATGACTCGAACCCAAAGCCTAGATCATGGCAGCGAGCCTTGCCTAGTGAGCCTCACTTACCTTGGTGTGAATGGCCAAAGCTGAACAAGCTTGTCGCCACAAGGCCTCGCGCGATCCTTCCCCGAGGCCGATTTTCGTAGCAGCGTCTCGTAGAAGGACTCAGCGATTCGCTCTTGGGTACTGCATACCAGTCGTCGTTCTTGGTCTCTACTCGATCCGTATTCACCAGATAACTGTTCAGCATTTATCCCTTCCACCCACCACCTTGCAGAAGTCCGTCATTGACGTATATTGGTCGTCATGTTTACCATTATTGAACATCGCGAAAAACCTCGTACTTCTAGTGCGAGGATGGATAGCGAGGAGCGCGAGAGCGCTCCCTAGTCCGGCCTCGATTGCTGCTCAATGTATTGTTTGACCATGCTCAAGGGTGCGCCTCCGACACTTCCCCCAAAGTAGCTTGGGCTCCACAGCGAGTTCTTCCGGTAGGCGAGCTGCACCAGTTCAGGGTGTAGCAACTTCATCCGTCGGCTGGATACTCCCTTCAAGCTATTCACCAGCTTGGATACCGCCACCTTGGGCGGAAAGTTGACGAGCAGATGGACGTGGTCGGTTTCACCGTTGAACTCCTTTAGCTCTGCCTCGAAGTCTCGACACACTCGGTCGAAAAGCAATTCGAGGGATTTGAGATGCGCGCCGGTGAACACCTTGCCCCGATACTTGGTGACAAAGACCAAGTGGGCATGGAGTTTAAAAACGCAGTGTCTGCCTGTTCTGATAGATTGTTTCGTGTTCATGGACCAAGTATATTCGAAGGCATGAAACAGACCAAGACCCTCAAGGTTCGAGTGAAGGACAAGCACGCCGCCGAGCTTAACCGCATGGCTCGCGGCGTGAATTTTGTCTGGAACTACCTCAACGAACTGTCTTCCCGAGCCATGCGGGAGAAAGGGCTGTTTCTGTCTGCCTACGACATGCACCCCTATACCCAGGGGGCCGGCAAGGCCCTCGGCCTGCACAGCCAGACCTTGCAGTGTGTTGCCGCCGAATACGTCACCCGTCGCAAGCAGTTCAAGAAGACTCGCCTACAGTGGCGCAAGTCCCGGGGCGTGCGACGCTCGCTGGGCTGGATTCCGGTCAATACCGGCGCGGCCAAGTGGAAGAACGGGCAGGTATTCCACAACGGCAGCCATTTCACGGTTTGGGATAGCTACGGCCTGTCGAAATACAAGTTCCGTGCTGGCAGTTTCAGCGAAGACAGCCGAGGCCGCTGGTACTTCAACGTGGCTGTCGAGGTCGATGTACAGCCATCCGCGGGACAGGGCGCCGTTGGCATCGACCTGGGCCTGAAGGACGTGGCCACTTGCAGCGACGGCGGAAAGCTGGAAAACAGCCGCTTCTACCGTCGCATGGAAGACAAGTTGGCGACAGCCCAACGTGCTGGTAACAAGCGTCGGGTCAAGGCGATCCACGCCAAGATCAAGAACCGGCGCAAGGACGCGCAGCACAAGTTTTCCCGGAAGCTCGTCAGCCAGTACGGCGAAATCGTCGTGGGCGATGTTTCCTCAACCAAACTTGCGAAGACCAAGATGGCCAAAAGCGTCTACGACGCCGGCTGGTCGCAATTGAAAACGATGCTGGCATATAAATGCGCTCACGCAGGCATCGTCTTCAAGGTCATTCGCGAAACCAACACCACCCGCGCCTGTTCGTCGTGCGGCTCGCTTAGTGGGCCGCAGGGCGTCAACGGGTTGCGAGTAAGAGACTGGGAGTGCGGGGAGTGTGGTGTACTCCACGACCGGGACGTGAATGCGGCCCGGAATATTCTCAGTCTCGGGGCAGGACGTTGCCCTCAAGAAATTGGAATCCCCGTCCTTTAAGGCGGGGAGGACGTCAATGAAACCCCTACATTCGAAGCAGATGCCCGAAAAATCTGGACTGAGGAAGAACGGAGTGCGTTCTTCACCTGGTTGGCAGCTAATCCGGAAATTGGTGACCCCATTCCAGGCAGCGGTGGATGTAGAAAGGTTCGATGGTCGGTAGCGGGTTCAGGGAAGCGTGGTGGAGTGCGAGTCATCTACTTCACTAGATTGGCAAATGGTGAGATCTGGTTGTTGGTGATCTACAAGAAGGCCATCAAGGAGAACATACCTGCGCATATCCTGAAGTCGATTCGAGAGGTATTGGAAAATGAGTAACGAGACAATGAATGTTGAGGAGCTTGGCAACAAACTGCTCCAATCCGTCAAAGAAATGAAAGCGGGTAAAGCCGCGCGAGTCAGTCGGGTAGAACCTAACGAGGTGGCGCGAGCACGGGGTAAAACGGGTCTGACTCAGATAGAGTTTGCTGAGGTGCTACATATCTCTGCGCGTACTTTGCAGGAATGGGAGCAAGGTCGACGCGAACCCTCTGGTCCGGCAAAAGCTCTCATCGAGATTGCTTTCCGCCATCCCGAGATCATTCGGGAAGGCCTTGAGCTCAGGGGGTTAACAAGCGGCTGTTGTCGGACGCGCCAACGCTGAGCTCCGGCACGCCGCAAACCCGGGCAGTTAGCACCTCAAGCCCGGCGGCTGTCATTCACCTCATCCGCAAGCCAAGCCTTAATCAGTGATTGATAGGGCATATCTCGCTTATTGGCCTCGATTTTGATCCGATCAAGCAGTGTTTCGGGCAGGCGGAGTGAAATAGTTTTGGTTGAAGGCTTCAGTTTAGGAAAAGAAGCAGGTTTTGCCTGATTCCAGTCCAAGTAATCCGAGGAGTCGTGGGTCTCCCAGAATTCTCGTTCTTCTGCTTCAGTTTTAAACTCAGGCATCTTTTTCAACTTGCTCATAAACAGCCTCTTTTCGGTGCATGTCGCGAGCGGAAATCACTCGAACCAGAGTACCGTTCTGCCTCAAGGTGAGCGTGATGTGTAGTGGTCAAGTATTTTAGGCCACGGCATTGATCGATCCAATGGCATTGGCCCAGGAAGACAAGGATGCGAAGGGTGAGGCGCGATGAATGTTGATGGGCATGAGCGCTCAAGCCCGTCACCTAATCGTCGTTTATACTTGCGCGGCGCTGACGAGCGCATCCGACTTATTTCCGCTCGAAAGGCCACTAACAAAGAGGCCAATAATTATGCGTGACGAATACGATTTTTCAAACGCCAAGCGGGCCAAGGATGTTCCGCATCTAGCCAAGCTGCAAGAGGAAGCTAAAGGCAAGAGCCGGATCATGATCATGCTGGATAACGATGTGCTTATGGCGTTTCGCGCCAAGGCCGAAGCGGAAGGTATCGGCTATCAGACATTGATCAACCGGGCGCTTCGCGAAGTTTTGAATACGCGGCCTGTGGATGAGGCAACGCTTCGCAAGGTGCTTCGTGAGGAGCTGGAAGCCCATTAATCTAATGTTTTGCACCAATACGTGTCCGGCGGACTCAAAGCCGAGGAATTACCAGGAAATCTTACACTAAGATCAGAGCGATAGGATAGAAAAAAACCTGCATGGAGCGGTCGCCGATCGGGGACGGCATTTTCGTGGAGCTCCCCCAGACCTTAAGGGTATTTTTATGTTGCATGGAGAAATAACCCTGTCTAGGTTGAAAATGTTAAGGCCGCTGCATCATCGCGCGGTAAGGGCATCTTCATGGAATAGAGTGGCTTGGCCACCTGGAACGATGGAAATCACTATCGTGCACGGGCGGATAGGGGCGGCAGCGTGACGGGAACGTCGTCATTCATTCTTTTCTCCTGCCTTTTCTTTTATCCCAGCGGACTGCGCACTCCGGCAAAGCCCTTGCCCAGCACGTGTGTATAGATCTGGGTGGTTTCCACGCTCTTGTGTCCAAGTAACTCCTGTACCGTGCGGATATCCGTGCCCTGGTTCAGCAACTGAGTGGCGAAGCTGTGCCGCAGGGTATGGCAGGAGCCGGGACGGGTGAGTGAAGCGGCCCGCATGGCGTGCCTAACGGCTCTCTGCACTGCCGATGGATGGATATGATGCAGCACCACCTTGCCGGTATCATCGAAACAGGGGCGGCTGGCGGGGAAGAGCCATTGCCAGGCGAGGGAAACTCCTGCATTGGGGTACTTGCGTTCGAGGGCGTGGGGCAGCGTCACGGGCACGCCGCCATGTTGCAGGCGATCATCAAGCCGATGGTTGGTCACGGTGATGCTCTGTTGCAAGGCGGGAATGCTGATCGCTGGGAGCAGTGTGGTTCTATCCTTGTCGCCTTTGCCAGCTCTCACCGTTACAATCTGGCGTTCGAAGTCGATATCGCGAACACGTAGCCGGCAAGTCTCAATGAGCCGTAGCCCCGAGCCATACATCAAGGTGGCCATCAGGTGCATGGGGCCAGCCAGATGGCTCAGCACTCGCATGATATCCTCGTGAGAAAGCACTACCGGAAGCCGGCGAGGGCGCTTGGCGCGCGAGAACTCCCCAATATCCCCTAAAGGCTGATCAAGAATATGCCGATAGAGGAACACGATAGCGTTCAACGCCTGGTTCTGCGTGGCCGCCGCCACCCGGCGCTCCACCGCCAAATGCTCCAGGAAGGCACGTACCTCTGTGCCACCCATGACGGCAGGGTGTCGGACATCATGGAAGCGAATGAAGTAGCGAATCCAGTAGCAGTAGGTCTTCTCGGTTCTGGGGCTGTAGCGTTTCACTCGCATGGTGGCCTTCACCCGGTCCATCAGCTTCGGCGGTCTGCTGTGCGAATCCATATGGCGGCTCTCGATGCATGTATATGCATACAGTATTATTGGTCCTGGCACAACGCGCAAGCGCGCTAACCCTGCATAGGTGGCCGAATCATGATTCAGGTTCCGTAAAATCAAAGAGTTAGTTAGAAAAATTCGCGATTGATAAGATTGTTGAACGAGCACGCGCGTTCAAGTCAATCAACGAGCACGCTGTCTAATACCTGTTAGGGCTTTAGCATAGGGAGTTTGTCATGCTACACCTTTTAAAAAAATGGGATCCCGAAGATGACCCGTTAACACGGGAGCAGGTGGGTACTCTGATGTCGCTGTTAGGGGGGCTTCTCACTGAGAAAGCCTTAGCCCGGATATTGCACCAGACATGCAAAAAGCGGCTGAAAATCGGTTATAATTCAAGCTCCTATACAAGAACCAACCGACTCAGCCGCCATGACAAAATGTACCACGCCGACCGCCGCCTTTCCACGCTGCAAAGGCCGTCAGATCCTCGCCAGCTTCGATGGCGGTGACGTCACCTCCGACGGCGGCATCCTGCTGCTGCGGCAGATGGATCGTGAGGTGGGCCTGACTCGCGCCGTCGCCCGCCGGATCAGCGATGATCGTGACCCGCAGCGCTGCCTGCATCGCACCGAAACTCTGGTCCGGCAACGCGTGTTCGGCCTGGCGATGGGCTATGAAGATCTCAACGACCACCATGCCCTGCGTCATGACATCGCCCTACAGACCGCCGTCAATACTGATGGCGTGCTGGCCAGCCAGTCGACCCTGTGTCGCTTCGAACAGCAGGCCGGCCGGGATTGGGCGGTCGCCATCCACGAGGAGATGATCGAGCAGTTCATCCGTTCGTTCCGGCAGCCGCCCAAGAAGCCGCTCTACCTCGACTTCGATGCCACCGATGACCGGGTGCACGGCCAGCAGCTCGGGCGGCACTTCAACGGCTACTACGACCATTACATCTTCCTGCCGCTGTTCGTGTTCTGTGGTGATCAGCTGCTGGTCAGCTACCTGCGCCCGGCCTCGCTGGATGCCGCTCACCACGCCGGTGCCATCCTCGCTCTGCTGGTCCGGCGGCTGCGCCAGGCATGGCCCGATGTGAAGATCGTCTTCCGTGGCGACAGCGGCTTCTGCCGCCCGCTGATCCTCAATTGGTGCGACCGCCACGGCGTCGATTACATCATCGGCATCGCCGGCAACCAGCGCCTGGCCAAGCTGGCTCTAGACATCGACTACGCGTCGGCCATCCGCTTCGAGAAGACCTGGGAGAAGCAGCGTGTCTTCGGCTTCATCAAGTACGCCGCCGGCAGTTGGAACAAACGCCGACGACAGGTGATCGTCAAGTCCGAGACCACACGGCGCGGCTTCAACACCCGCTATGTGGTCACCAACCTGCGGGGTTGCAGCGCCGAATGGCTCTACGATAATCGCTACTGCGCCCGGGGCGAGATGGAGAACCGCATCAAGGAGCAGCAGTTCCTGTTCTCCGACCGCACCAGTTGTCACGAGTGGTGGCCCAACCAGTACCGGCTGCTGCTCTCGGGGCTGGCCTACCTGCTGCTGGAACGGATGCGTCGGGTTTACCTCAAACGCACCGCCTTCGCCCAAGCCCAGGTCAACACCATCCGCCTGAAGCTGCTGAAGATCGGCGCCGTCATTACCCGCAACACGCGCACTATCCGGTTGATGCTGAGCAGCCAGTATCCCGAGCAAGACCTTTTCCTGACGCTGGCCAGCAAGTTGGTGCCGGGATAGCGTCGCAGCGTGCTGTCCCCGGCACAGAAAAGACATGGGGGTTGGGGGAAGTGCGCCCTGAAGCCAGGAAATTGATCAAGAAATAGCCAATCTCAACCCCGATCGCCATCATCCCCACCGAGCCTGGAATCTGGGAGCGTCTGGCCGGCCCGGTGCAATATCCGGGTTAGAGGGCTTCTTGGTAGTTTGTTCTCGCTTTGTAGATGAATATGGAAATCATCGAACCAACGAGCTTGAAAAAATATTTCGAACAGAGAGCATTGAAGGTAAGTTTGCCCTGCTCCATAGTCTTGAATATATGCAGAACTGGGTAGGTGGAATGGATGGGTATAAACGGCAATACCCGGTAACGATTATTCCCAAAAGGCCCGCATTCCCACAATTAAAAATAGTTGGTATTGAGAGTCTTGCAAAACAAATATATCGCGTATTGGATTCGAATAGCACAGCTTATCCAAGTGACGAGCTGATAAAAGATTATATTATGAGAACTGGAAGACTTCCTGCTGTGCCAAAACAGAGGCGCCCAGTACGCCGTACAAAGCCTCGATACCATTGGTGTTCGTACGAGAAGTGGGAAGACCCAGAAAGTACACGTGATGCTCTACAAATTTTGCCAAAATGGAGCGATTGTAGACTGAGGGCTACCGTACTTACCTCGAATATTAGTAGGTCAGCCTACGTTGCCTTCAATGGTGACAAGAATGATCCAAGTGACGCTAGCCTCCGCTTCTACAAGTATTACTATGAGCCTCTTGCACAGGATCACCCGCCATTGGGTGGTGGTGGACCACAGATAGCTCTTGAAGGTGAGCCTCGCGTGGAGGTCTTGGAGCAATGGGACGAGCTGGACTGTAAATGGCAGATGATTTGGGCTGCCTAAATCGTGAAATGCCCTAACAAAGCATTGCAGCGGACAAGCCGCTGAATGAGGCGTTGAGGCTGTAGAAAAACTCAAATTTCCGGCGCTGGTTTGGTAAAATCGGGCACAAAGACGAGGAGTAGTCGGATGACGAAAGCCAAACCCCGTTTCAGGCCCTACAACTACGACCAGGACGCGATGGTCGTGATCAATTATCAGGAACAGCTCCAGCCCGGTACCTTTGAACACGCCGTTCATTACCTCATAGAGCACAAGCTGGATCTGTCGATGTTCCACCCCAAGTACCGCAACGACGACACCGGCCGCCTGGCCTACGATCCGGCCATCTTGCTGAAGATCATTCTGTTCGCCTACTCCAAAGGCATCACCTCCAGTCGCGAGATCCAGTGGTGTTGCGAGACCAATATCATTTTCAAGGCGCTGTCCTGCGATACCGTGCCGCACTTCACCACCTTGGCCAAGTTTGTCAGTCAGCACGCCGATGAGATTGAAGAACTGTTCGAACAGATACTGTTGGTGTGTCATGAACAGGGTCTTCTGGGTAACGCGCTGTTTGCTATCGACGGCTGTAAAATGTCGTCAGACGCGGCGAAGGAATGGTCGGGCACCTTTAAAGAGCTGAGTGAAAAGCGCGACAAACTGAAACGGCTGATTCGTCATCATCTGACCGAACACTACGCCCGGGATGAGGCCGAAACCGAAGCGGAACTGGATCGGGATATTCGCCGCGCCAAAACCATTCTGTCGCTGGATGAAGCGATGACCAAGGTAGACCGCTTCCTAAAGACGAGCAGCCCAAGGATGGGCCAAGGGAAACGACGCAAGGAAGTGAAAAGCAACATCACCGATAACGAAAGCGGCAAGATGACCACCAGCAAGGGCACGATCCAGGGCTATAACGGTGTAGCCACGGTGGACAAGAAACACCAGATCATCATCGATGCCCAAGCCTTCGGCGAAGGCCAGGAACACCACACGTTAAAGCCGGTACTGGAGACGGTTCAGCAGCGCTATAAAAAGCTGGGCATCGCCGACAACATCTACCAAACCGGCGCGGTTGTCACGGCCGACACCGGCTTCGCCAACGAAACCAACATGCAGTACCTGTACGAACACCAGATTAACGGCTACATCCCGGACAACCGCTTCCGCAGTCGTGATCCCAAGTTCGCCGGCCAGAAAGGCAAGTACGGAAAACGCCACCAGAACCCACCGAAAACCGGCTGGAAACAGGTGATTCCGGCGAGCGAGTTCCAGTTCGACCCCGTCGCGATGACCTGTGTTTGCCCTGCTGGAGAATCCTTGCATTACGAAGGCACCCGGAACGACCAAAATGGCGTACCAAGAGCCCACTTCCAAGGGCGATTGTTGCAGTGTCGCCATTGCCCCAAGAAGCACCAGTGTATGCAAAACCCCAGTTCGGCGGATCACCGCAAAGGTAAAGGACGACAGGTCTCTTATACCCTGGAAATTAGGCGAGGCCCGACCTATACCGACTGGATGAAGCATCGGGTGGACAGCCGGCAAGGCAAGGAGACCTACAGCCATCGAATGTCGGTGGTGGAACCCGTGTTCGGCAACATCGGCAGCAACAAACGCCTGAATCGCTTCAACCTGCGAGGCAAAAAGAAGGTGCAGGGCCAGTGGCAGTTGTATTGCCTGGTTCACAATATTGAGAAGCTGGCGAATTACGGGCAGTTCGCGGCATGATGCTGGGCTATGATACAGCCAGAAACGGCCCTCAGAGGGCTAAATGAGCGACATTTGGGGCTGAATATCATAAAGTCCGATGTTGTCGTGAAATTAACCAATTTGCGCGGGTTAATCGCAAGTAATGTAAAAACAACAAAGCGGCTGTAGATCAGGCTCTGAGAAGGGTTTTTTTACAGGCTCGTTAGCTGTGATTGCCTCACCCGCAAAGTAACACTATAGTATCATTATCAATGTGGATCAGGGTGACCCCATGAAAGTTGAGCTTGTTACAAACCTTAAGCGCCAAGCTACAAAAATCTTGGCAGACCTGCATCTGTCTAAAGAGCCGGTACTGATCACTGAACATGGCCAGCCATCGGCTTATCTTGTTGATGTGCAGGATTACGAGTTCATGCAGCGTCGGCTTGAGCTGCTTGAGGGGCTCTCACGGGGAGAGCGCGCTGTACTTGAGGGAAGAACGTACAGCCAAAGTGAGGCTAGGGAGAAAATGGGTAAGTGGCTGAAATAACCTGGACGGAGCTAGCCCTTCAGGAACTGGATGCTCTCGCTGAGTATATTGCGTTGGATAATCCTGAGGCGGCCAGCCATTTGGTCGAAGAAGTGTTTGATAAAGTTGAGCGTCTGGAGAATTTTCCCCAATCTGGACGGGTTCCTCCAGAACTGCCCAATTCCGTATACAGGGAAGTGGTAGTGCCTCCGTGTCGCATTTTTTATCGTGAAGATGATAAGCGGGTTCTTATCCTATATGTCATGCGAGAGGAGCGGCAGCTTCGCGCTTACATGCTGGAGAGCAGCTAACCAGACGCGGCACGCGGATGCCTTTGTCTCCGCTTCGCTGCGTCAAAGTCACCGGTGCGCTTCGCGTTATGCCGAACGGCTCCGAGCAGACCTCTAGTATGAATTCACCAGATCCGCAGCCTTGATCCTGCTGTATCAATCATCATCCCTTTGCCCCGCGCCGGCGCCATGCCGTGAGGCTTCCGTGGCTTCCACCAGCACCCGGCTGGCCAGGCGCTTGAGTTCTCCCCAGCGAGATTCATCTACTTCAATGCCCTGGGCGAAGGCGTCGTCCTCGAAGGCGGAGAGGCTGCTTTCATTGTGGCTGGCCAGCAGCTCGTATTGGTAGTCCGAGCGCATGGAAGGCAGCAGATCCACGTGGTTGGCCATGATCAAGGTGATGCCGTCGTTGGGAGCGTTTTCCTCGGGGACGTCGTGCACCGCATAGACGCGAATTTCCGGCACGCTCTTGCCCGCGCGAAAGCCTACCACCTGTTCGTTCAGGGGGTATTGGGCGTTGCGCCAGAAGGCGGTGACGTTCATGCCTCGGCTGGCGATCCGGGCGAGATAGCCCATGATCAGCTGGCGATTGTGACAGCGGCGAATCTTGACCACCGCGAGGCCCCGGGCCCGGGCCTTGGCGAAGCACAGCTCCGCCGCCAGGCTGCCGCAGCGCAGCACGCTCTGGCCGTGGCCGTCGAGAATCGCCAGATCGCTGTCCTTGTAGACGATTTCCGGCAGCCTGTCCGGCTCTTCCTCCAGCAAAAAATTCAGCCCGCGATGCAGCGCCGCCAGGCCACCGAGGCCATGACACTGCATCCAGGCGACCATCTCGGCTGCGTCCTCCGCGTCGCCAAGTTCGAAGCCCGCGCCGCAAAACGCCTTGCGGCACAGGTTCTGAATCTCGTTGTAGGACACGATCATGGCGCGATCTCCTGCTCTTTCTCTAGTCCGCTACGAGGCTCGAGAGGAAAACTCCAGTCGTCGAAATCGTTGAGGTCCCAAGGTTCCGCGTTGAGTTCCTCCACCAGCGGCGCTCCCTGGAAGAGAGTGATGCGCACCCAGCGGTCCGACTTGGGATCGAAGCGGCTGGCGCCGAAGAAGGAAAGCTTGGTGCGCAGCAGGTGCATCGGCTTCATGTCCCGGTGCCACAGGTTGGCGCGAATCTCACCAAAAGGGGTGTTCGCCATGGTCTGGATGCGGCGGACGATGTCCTTGTGGCGCGGATGATTGAGCAGAAAATCCACCACCTGGCTGCCCGGGTTAGCTTCCAGGAAACCGCACAGAATATCGTAGGTATGACGTACCCGGGGCGCGATAGCCAGAGGCGTTTCCTTTTCCGCGCCGGGTTCCTCGTCCCGTACGCCGAGGCGCGGTTCTTCCTTCTCCGCGCTGCTGTACCAGAACCAGTAGCGGGCTTCCCGGGTGGAGAAATCCTCCGCCAGCGCCCAGTGGTAGTGAGTGTCGATCAGCTGCTTGAGCTTGATCAAGGGCATCTCCGGGGTCAGGTCGAGGCGTTCCGGCGCGCCCATCTGATCCTCCAGGTGATCGACCTGGGGATAGAGTTCGATCAGCAGCGTATTGACCAACTCCTGGGCTTCCAGGGGCAGGGTCCGCTCGCTCCATTCCTGCAGCTGATTCCACAGGTCCGCTTCCAGCGGCACCTCCGTCAACCAGGCGATGATATCCGGCAGCGCCGCCACGGTCTCATGGTTGCGTTCAGTCTGATCGCTGTCCTGAGTAACGGTCTGGGCCAGATGATCCCGGGCGCGTTCCACCAGGGCGATCAAGCGCTGGCGCTCGGTCTCCGTGGGGGTCTGGGCGCAGGCGAAGGCCAGGGCGCGTTCCCGGCTGTGAACCCACTGCTGCACCAGCATCGGGTGAGTAATCAGAAAGGGCGCCATGCCCAGCCCGGTGGAATTGCCGATGCCCAGGTAGCGCTTGAGCTCCGTGGCCAGAGGCACCGCCTGATCGCCGCCCCGTGCTCGGGCCATATGTTCGATCTGCTCGATGGAGAAATGTCGCAGCAGATAGACCGCGAGCATCTGCGCCGCGAAGGGACGCTGGAAATCCGGATTGGCCCGCAGCCGGGTGTAGTCGGCGATGCCGAACTTGCCGTTGCCGTAGACGGCGGTGGTGCGGTACAGATAGCCGACCTGGGTGATCCAGGCGGCCTCCGGCTGACGGCCGTTGGAAAGCGCGTCCAGGAAACTCGCGAAGTTGCGCAGGCTGCGGTTGGCCCGGGACAGCACCAGCAGCCGCGGATGCTGACGACCGGCTTCCTGCAGCGGCACGTTGTCCGCCATCTGTTCCAGCAGCAGATCGTCCACGTCGCCTTCCACCACGGCGAAGGTGGCGTCCCAGGCGTTGGCGATCACCCGGTCCGTGCGGGCGTCGTCCTCCAGCGGGCGGGTGAAGATCACGCCGTGATAGCGCCCGTTGGGGGTCTGCAGCCGGTAGATGGCGGTGCCGTAGCCTTCCGCATCCAGGTCGAAGCGAGTCTGACTGATCTGCCAGCGCTGGCGGGCCATCTGGCGCACCAGGCTGCGCACGAAGCTCAACCGGCTGGCGTGCAGGCTGCCCAGACGCTCGAGCTGCATGACTCGAGACGCCGGGCGCAGGCTCAGGTTCGCGTAGGGATGCAGATCAGGACCAAACGAATTCATGACGCACTCCGAGATTTAGACCTGTGGCGTAATGGTACGCTCCAGTAGTTCCACCCAATTGCGGCCCATGATCCGAGCCACTTCGTCTTCCGCGAATCCGCGCGCGCGCAAGCCGGTCACCAGGTTGGGGAAGTCCCGGCTATCCTTGAGCCAGGGCAGGGGACGCGGCCAGCCGGCGTTGTCCTTGGAGCCTTCGCCGTAATCCATCTCCTTCGACCAGCGGCCGTTGCGCATCCATTCGAGTATCGATACCGGCTGGTTCTGGCACAGATCCGTGCCGATGCCGATATGCTCGATGCCCATCAGGTCCGCGGTGGCGGCGATCATGTCGCAGTAATCTTCCAGGGTGCAGTCCGGGCCGTTCTTGAGGTGAAACGGATAGGCGGAGAAGCCCAGCAGGCCGTCGCATTCGGCGATGGCCTTGAGCACCTTATCGGATTTGTTGCGCTTGGCCGGCTGCCAGGCCGCCGGGTTGGCGTGGGAGATGATCACCGGACGCTCGGAAAGCTCGATGGCTTCCAGGGTGGAGCGCTCGGCGCTGTGGGACATGTCGATGACCATGCCCACCCGGTTCATCTCCTTGATTACCTGGCGGCCGAAGCGGGTGATGCCGCTGTCCTGCGCTTCGTAGCAGCCGCAGGCCAACAGGCTCTGGTTATTGTAGGTCAGCTGCATGATCAAAAGGCCCAGGTCGCGCATGATCGCGACCATGTCGATATCATCCTCGATCGGCGAGCAGTTCTGGGCGCCGAGGAAGATCCCCACCTTGCCCGCCTCCTGGGCACGCTGAATATCCGCCGCTTCCCGCACCGGCATGATGAGATCACGATGGGTCTCGAAGCGGCGGTTCCACTCGCCGAGCCGACTCAGGGTATCCCGAGTGGTTTCGTGGTAGACCAAGGTGGCGTGAACCGCATTCACGCCGCCTTCGCGCATCTGCTCGAAGATCTCCCGGGACCAGTTCGAATACTGGAGGCCGTCGACGATCAGCATTTCCTGTGACATGACCTTCCCCTCAAGCTTTCACGTAGCAGGTCTTGACCACGGTGTAGAACTCCCGGGCGTAGCGGCCTTGCTCCCGCGGGCCGAAGCTCGAGGCCTTGCGGCCGCCGAAGGGCACGTGGTAATCCGTGCCGGCGGTGGCCAGGTTGACCATCACGCAGCCGGTTTCCGCGCGGGCCTTGAAGTCGCTGGCGATCTTGAGGGAATCGGTGATGATGCCGGCGGTCAGGCCGAACTTGGTGTCATTAAGCGTGGCGATGGCTTCCTCGTAATTCCGTACCTTGATCACGCAGGCGATGGGGCCGAAGACTTCCTCGCGATTGATCGCCATGTCGTTGGTGGTGTCGGTGAACAGGGTCGGGGCCATGAAATAGCCTTCCGTGTCCCGCGCCAGGCGTTCGCCACCGAAGGCAAGCCGGGCACCGTCTTGCTTGGCTCGCTCGATCCAGGCCAGGTTGGACTCCAGCTGGCGGGCGTCCACCGCCGGGCCGAGTTGCACGCCGTCTTCCAGGGCGTTGCCGACACGAATGGTCTTGAGCTTGTCGATCAACTTCTCGACGAAACGGTCATGTAGCGCCTCGACCACGATCAGCCGCGACGACGCGGTGCACTTCTGACCGGTACCGGAATAGGCGCCGGCGAAGGCGGCTTCTACGGCGAGGTCGAGATCCGCGTCTTCCGCGACGATCAGGGCGTTCTTGGAGCCCATCTCCAGTTGGCACTTGACCAGGTTGGCGGCGGTGGCGGCGGCAACCTGCTTGCCGACTTCCAGTGAACCGGTAAAGGACACCGCGTCGATCTCCGGGCTATGAATCAGGGCATCACCTACCTGGCTGCCGCTACCCATCAGCAGGTTGTAGGCGCCCTTGGGCAGATCCTGGCGGCTGATGATCTCCGTCAGTGCCCAGGCGCTCGCCGGCACCAGATTGGCGGGCTTGAAGATCACCGCGTTGCCGAAGGCCAGGGCCGGGGCGATTTTCCATACGGCGGTAGCCAGGGGGAAGTTCCAGGGGCTGATCACGCCAACGACGCCCACCGGCTCGCGATAGACCTCGACACCGATGCCCGGGCGCACGGAATCCACCCGCTCGTCGATCTGGCGCAGCACCTCCGCGGCGTAGTAATGGAAGAACTGGCCGGAGCGGTAGACCTCGCCGACGCCTTCCGCCAGGGTCTTGCCTTCTTCCCGGGCCAGCAGTCGGCCCAGCTCATCCTTGCGAGCGATCAGTTCGTCGCCGATGGCCATCAGTACGCTATAGCGGCGTTCCAGTCCGCTTTCACGCCAGGCTTTCGCGCCTTGGCGGGCAGCGCTGATGGCGTCTTGCACTTGCTGCTTACTGGCCTGGGCGTATTCGCCGATGATGTCGCTGGTATCCGAGGGGTTGCGGTTGGTGACGCTGCCTTCGCCGTCGATCCATTCGTTGCCGATGTAAAGTGCTTTTACGGTGGTCATGTGAGTCTCCTTGATGCGTTACCGCCAGCATAGGAACCTTCAATAAATAAATATAATCAATTAAAAATATAAAATGATAAGGTTTATTAACCGCCTGTCCGGAGGATTGAAGATGCTGCCGGAACTCAAGATTCAACAGCTGCGCTATGTGCTGGCCATCGTCGACGAAGGCGGTTTTCATGCGGCGGCGCGACGGCTGCACCGCACCCAGCCGGCGCTTTCTCTGGCGATCAAGGAGCTGGAGCAACGCTTGGGCCAGGCGCTGTTCGAAAAAGGCGGCAAGACGGCGCTGACGCCTTTCGGAGAAACCTGCCTGCCTCGCCTGCGCTCCCTGGTGGCGGAGCACGATCGGCTAGTGAAGGATCTGCTGCAACAGGCTCAGCAAGGAGCGGGGCATATCGACCTGGCCACGGTGCCGTCCGTGGCCAATCGCCTGATGCCGTATCTGCTGGGCAAGTTCGTCGAGGCGTATCCGGGGCTGAAAGTCAGCCTGCACGACGGCAACGCGGATCGAGTCAAGCGGATGATCCAATTGCAGGAGGCGGATCTGGGCATCACCAGCCTCTGGCAGCCGGATGAGGACTTCGTCTTCACGCCGCTGATGCAGGACGAGATCGGCGTGGTGTGTCGCGAGGATCATCCCCTGGCGGGGCGGGAAAGTCTGGAATGGCAGGAACTGCTCGCGCATACGCTGATCGCCAACGGCACCTCGCGATTTCTCGACAGAACCCCGGCGGCGGTGCTGCAGGAGCGAAGCCTTCTTTATATCTCCAGCATGATTTCGCTGACGGCGATGCTGGAAGCGGGTATCGGCATCACCACCCTGCCCAGGCTCGCCTTTCCGGAGGAGTATGAACGCCTGCGCTTTATTCCCTTGGCAGTGCCTCGGGTGCAGCGAACGCTTGGGGTGCTCAAGCTCGCCGAGCGTAGTCTGTCTCCCGCCGCCCAGGCCATGGAGGGATTTATATTGAAGTCACTGGGATGAGGATGCCTCGGATTTCTGGAGTTCGACGCTCGTTGAAGGCGTGTTCAAAGGTACCGGGCTGTCCTCTCGAAACAGCAGGGTGCGATGGGGCAGGGGAATCTCGATATTCGCCTCATCGAAGGCGCGCTTGATGGCACGCACCACCTGATCCCGTGAGGAGCGGATATCCACCGGCTTAGAGCCGGTCCACCAGGCGATCTCGAAGTCCACGGAGCTGTCGCCGAAGGCCTTGGCGAACACCTGTACGTCGCGTACATCATCCCGCACCGAATCCACCTGGCGTACCGCCGTAAGCAGTACTTCCCGTGTCTTGTCGGCGTTTTCCGTGCGTGCTACCGGCACCATGATCGCGGTGCGACGCACGTCCCGATCCGTGCGCACGACCACTGGGTTCTGAAACAGCAGGGCGTTGGGCACCACCACCAGCTGGCCGTCCGTGCGACGAATATGGCTGTCGCGTACGGTAATTTCCTCCACCACGCCTTCGATGCGCCGTTCATTCGTGGCGATGTAATCGCCGATCTTGAAAGGCTCGCGGATCAGGATCAACAGCCCCGCCAGGAAGTTCTCGAACACGTCCTTGAAAGCAAAGCCCACGGCGATGGAGCCAAGCCCCAGCGTCGTCAACGCCTTGCCGGGAGTGACCGAGGGAAACAGCAGGGTCATGGCTACCAGCAAGCCTACCAGCCAGACGATGATGCCGGTCAGCATCATCAGCACTTCCGTCAGGTTGCGGCGCAGTCTTGCATGATGAGCGATACGTGAAACCACTAAACGCAGCAGCTTCGAAAGGCCCCAGGTCAGCAGAATGAGCAGCAGCGCCGCCGCGATGCGGGGGCCGGCACTGACCAGCCCAAGAGCGTACTGCTCGATCTCCGCCAATAGCAGAAAAAAGAAGGGAATGTCGTCCAATGGCCAGGCCTCCAAGGGCATCCTTGCCCTCAGGGTACAACATTATTGCATTGGATCAGGAAACAACGCCTTGTTCCCGGGCCATGGCGTAGGCGGAGGTGGGGCCGGTCCACAGCGTTGGCAGCAGCACCAGGGAAACCGGGATAGCGGTGATCACGATGAACTGCTGCAGGGCGCTGATCTGACCGGCGCCCATGTACAGCAGGATACCCGCCATGATCGCCATGGTGATGCCCCAGAAGGCGCGCACGAACATATTGGGCTCGTCGTGGCCGGTGCATACCACGGAGATGGCGTAACTCATGGAGTCGCCGGTGGTGGCGACGAAGATGGTGGTCAGTATCAGAATCGCCACTGCCATCATCCAGCCGCCGGGCAGCGCCTGGGCCACGGTCAGGGTTGCCACGTCGAACTGGAAGTTGTTGAGCGCCTCGGTAAGATCGATCACGTCGGTCAACTGATAGTAGATGCCGGAGCCGCCCAGCAGGGTAAACCAGATGGTAGTGGCGATAGGCGCCAGTACCGCCACGGCGAGGATCATCTCGCGAATGGTGCGTCCTCGTGAAATGCGTGCGACGAAGATCGCCATCAAGGGGCCGTAGCCGATGAACCAGGAGAAGAAGAACACCGTCCACCATTGCATCCACCAGTCCGGAGCGTCCGTAGAGGTCATGGTGGACATGCTGAAGAAGGAGGATAGATATTCCCCAAAGCTCTGCGTATAGGCGTTGGTCAGAAACAGAGTAGGGCCGAAAATAAAGATCACCGCGGCAATGGCCAAGGCCAGGAAAACGTTGTAACGGCTAAGGAACTGGATGCCGCGCTCGATGCCGGTCACCGCGGAGGTGACGTAAATCGCGCCCAATCCGACAAGAATCATCAGCTGGCCGGTGAATCCTTCGGGAAAGCTGAACAGCTCATGCAGCCCGAAACTGACCTGAGTGGCCAGAAAACCGATGGGACCAACGGTGCCGGCGACCACCGCGATGATACACAGCGAATCCACCACGCTACCGAAGGCACCTTTCATGACGGCTTCGCCGAATACCGGATACAACAGGCTGCGCGGCTGCAGCGGCTGGCCCTTGTCATAATGGGAGTGGGCCAGTACCACCGCGGTCAGGCTGCCAAGCACTGCCCAGGCAAGAAAGCCCCAGTGCATGAAGGATTGGGCCAGCGCCGGGGCGATGGCGTCCACCGTACCGGCTTCCGTATCGAAGGCCGGCGGCGTGACCACGAAGTGGTAGACCGGCTCACCGGCGGCGAAGAACACGCCGCCACCCGCCAGCAGCGTACACATGATGATTGACAGCCACTTGAAGGTGCTGAGCTCCGGATCCCGCCGATTGCCGACGCGAGCGCTACCCGCAGGCGAGATCGCCAGGGCAATGGCGATGAAGAAGGTCAGCAGCAGGAAAAGCTGGAAATAGGAGCCCATGTGTTTGGCGGTCCAGGCAAAGCCCGAGGCAATGCCGTCGGCGACCATGTCGATGTCGTAAACGGAAAGGCCGATGAAGACAATAATGAAACCGATGCTCAATCCCAGCACGATAGGGTCGCCCAGGCGACGATCGGCGTTGGCATGATGCGTTTGGTCGTTTTCCATTGAAAGTCCCGTTGTTGGAAGTCGCGGGTGAATGGCGGGGTCAGGAGGCTCGATACGCGTGCATCAACAGGAGGATGCAATGGCTCGATGGGCAATTCTCGTTGTTTGCTGAATGGCTAGCCAACGTCGAGGTCTGCTTGCCAGTTTCGTCGAGATGGCACCGGAGATAAAAATAAAGCCGATCACACTACCATGAGCCAGCGCGGCTGTCAGCGCGAATTTGCTTTAACGTAAACGCTAAAAGCAGGCTAGTCTTGCAGAGAGCCATTCAAGAATGTGAGATTCACAAGACTTCGTTAATTTATGATTTTTGCGCTAAAGTAGCGAACTGTAACTAATGTTTAAACCGCCCTGTAACCAAGAGGTGTCTCTATGAAACGTCATGTCTTTTCCGCCGCAGCCTTTACCGGTGCCTTGCTGGGAGCCAGCGTCTTCGCGCCTTCCGCCGTCGCTCAGGACGAGCAGTTCATCACCATCGGCACCGGAGGCCAGACCGGCGTCTATTACGTGGTGGGCCAGTCTGTCTGCCGCATGGTCAATCGCAGCGCGGAGAATATTCGCTGCAACGCGCCTTCCACCGGCGGCTCCGTGGCCAACGTCAACGGTATTCGTTCCGGCGAGTTGAACATGGGGGTGGTGCAGTCCGACGTCCAGTACCAGGCCTATGAAGGCGAGGGCAATTACAAGGGGGATGCCTTCAAGGATCTGCGCGCGGTATTCACCATGCACGGCGAGCCGCTGACGATACTCGCCCGGAAGGATGCCAATATCCAAGACCTCGACGACCTAGAAGGCAAGCGGGTCAATATCGGTAATCCGGGGTCCGGCCAGCGCAATACCATGGACGTGATCATGGAAGCCAAGGGCTGGAACATGGATACCTTCGCCCTGGCGTCTCAGTTGGATGCCGCGGAAATGGCTTCGGCCTTGGCGGACAACAATATCGACGCCATGACCTATGTGGTAGGCCATCCCAACGGTGCCATCCAGGAAGCCACCACCACGGTGGATGCCAATCTGGTGCCGGTGACCGGACCGGAAATCGACAAGCTCGTGGAAGAGCATCCTTACTACACCAAGTCGACTATCCCGGGCGGCCTCTACAAGGGGAACGACGAGGACACCGAGACTTTCGGCGTCGCCGCGACCTTCGTTTCTTCAACGGATACGGATCCGGAACTGGTGTATCAGACCGTCAAGGCGGTATTCGAGAACTTCGACCGCTTCAAGCGTCTGCACCCTGCCTTTGAAAACCTCAATCCTGAAGACATGATCGCCCAAGGCCTTACCGCGCCGCTGCATGAGGGCGCCAAGCGTTATTATCAGGAGCAGGGCTGGATCGAGGAGTGATATAAGATGCTCTTGATAGAGTATTCTTGAGGGGATAACCAGGCTCCCGGAAATGATGCGCGATCTCCTGGCGGAGATCGCGCATTCTGGTTGGAAGGGGTTGCATTCTGTCTGGAAGGATAAGCTTATGAGCGATAAGAAAAAGACGTCGGCGGCGGAGACATTGGACCTCGACGATATGGTCGCCTCTACCGATACCGGGGCGCGAAAACCGCTAGGCGTGCCGGGCAGGATCCTGCTGGGGGTCGCAACCCTGTGGTCGCTGTTCCAGCTGTGGATCGCTTCGCCGCTGCCTTTCATACTGGGGTTCGGTGTCTTCAACGCCACGGAGTCTCGCTCGATTCACCTGGCCTTCGCTCTATTTCTGGCCTATATGGCCTATCCGGCACTGAAACGCTCGCCCCGGGATCGTATTCCCATTCAAGATTGGGTGCTGGGAGCGGTAGCGGCATTCTGCGGCGCCTACATGTTTCTCTTTTA
This sequence comes from Pistricoccus aurantiacus, assembly GCF_007954585.1. Classification (GTDB taxonomy): domain Bacteria; phylum Pseudomonadota; class Gammaproteobacteria; order Pseudomonadales; family Halomonadaceae; genus Pistricoccus; species Pistricoccus aurantiacus. The sequence continues at coordinate 3,685,750 of NZ_CP042382.1, read as the reverse complement.
TGCGGATCTTGCCGAACGCCCCGGTGCGCCGATCCTTCAGGATGTCATCGTGGGCATCACTGGCTTGATCCTGCTGCTCGAAGCCACTCGTCGAGCGCTGGGTCCGCCGCTGATGATCGTGGCACTGGTATTCATCATCTATTCCCTGGCCGGCCCTTATATGCCGGGCATTCTGGCTCACCGTGGCGTCAGCCTTTACGGTCTGATCAACCACCAGTGGCTGACCACTCAAGGGGTCTTTGGGATCGCGCTCGGGGTTTCCACCAGCTTCGTTTTCTTGTTCGTGCTGTTCGGTGCCATGCTCGATAAAGCCGGCGCCGGCAACTATTTCATCAAGGTGGCGTTTTCCCTGCTCGGCCATTATCGCGGCGGTCCCGCCAAGGCGGCGGTGGTCGCCTCCGGAATGACCGGGCTGATTTCCGGCTCTTCCATCGCCAACGTGGTGACCACCGGTACCTTTACCGTACCCATGATGAAGCGGGTCGGCTTTTCCGCGGAAAAGGCCGGCGCCGTGGAGGTGGCGTCTTCCGTCAACGGCCAGATCATGCCGCCGGTCATGGGGGCGGCGGCCTTCCTGATGGTCGAATACGTGGGCATTTCCTATGTGGAGGTCATCAAACACGCCTTCCTGCCGGCGCTGATTTCCTATATCGCGCTGGTGTATATCGTGCACCTGGAAGCCCTAAAGGCGAACATGCAGGGGCTGGAAAGCAGCAACCCCCCCAAGCCCTTGCTCCAGAAACTGATCGGTTTCCTCGGAGGCTTTCTACTGCTGGCGGGACTTTCCTTCGCGGTCTATTACGGCCTGGGCTGGCTCAAGCCGGTGCTCGGCGATGCCACGCCCTGGCTGGTGGCGGTGGTGTTGGCCGTCGTCTACGTGGGGCTGCTCAAGCTGGGCTCGCAATACCCGGAGCTCGAGCTCGATGACCCGGACTCTCCGGTACTGAAACTACCCCAGACTCGTCCTACGGTGATGGTCGGGCTGCAATACATCCTGCCGGTGGTGGTGCTGGTGTGGTGTTTGATGGTGGAACGCCTGTCCCCGGGACTATCCGCCTTCTGGGCGACGGTATTGATGATCTTCATCATGCTGACCCAGCGGCCGGTGCTGAGCCTGTTTCGTAACCAGGGGCATCTAGGAGACGAATTCAAGGCTGGCTTCATCGATCTGTGGGACGGCCTGATTACCGGTGCTCGCAACATGATCGGTATCGGCATCGCCACCGCCACCGCCGGCATCATCGTCGGCGCGGTGTCGCAAACCGGGGTGGGGCTGGTACTGGCGGACGTGGTCGAGATCCTGTCCATGGGCAACCTGATGCTGATTCTGCTGTTCACCGCCATCCTCAGCCTGATCCTCGGCATGGGGCTGCCCACCACCGCCAACTATATCGTCGTTTCCGCGCTATTGGCGCCGGTCATCGTCACCTTGGGAGAGCAGAACGGCCTGCTGGTGCCCCTGATCGCCGTACACCTGTTCGTGTTCTACTTCGGTATCATGGCGGACGTGACGCCTCCGGTGGGCCTTGCCTCCTTCGCCGCCGCCGCGGTTTCCGGCGGCGATCCGATCCGTACCGGTTTCCAGGCCTTCTACTACAGTCTGCGTACCGCGGCGCTGCCGTTCCTGTTCATCTTCAACACGGATCTGCTGCTGATCAATGTGACTTGGCTACAGGGAATCGTCATTTTCCTGGTGGCCACCTTCGCCATATTGATCTTTGCCGCCGCTACTCAAGGCTACATGCTGACCCGCAATCGCTGGTACGAAAGCATCCTGCTGCTGCTGGTGGCATTCGCCCTGTTCCGTCCCGGTTTCTGGATGGACATGATTCACGATCCTTACCGCTCGATTCCACCGGCGCAGTTCGAACAGGCCTTGGGCAACGTGGATTCCGACAGCACCCTGCGCCTGCAGATCAAGGGAGAGGACGCTTTCGGCGATTCACTGACGACCTATATGCTGATGCCGGTGCCGGAAGGAGAAACCGGCGCCGAACGGCTGGAGAATCTCGGCCTGGAGTTGATCACCGAAGACGACCGGGCGATCGTCGACATGGTGACTTTCGGTAGCCAGGCCGCGGACCTGGGCTTCGATTTCGATCAGGAAATCATCGAGGTGCTGGCGCCGGTGGAACGCTGGAACAAGGAATGGATGTGGATACCCGCGCTGCTGGTCTTTGGTCTGGTCGTGATGCTGCAGCGTCGCCGACGCCGCGATTCAACCGAGCCAGCCGCTGCCTAAGAGGAAAATGACCATGTATAGCAAGATACTGCTTGCGGTAGATATGAACGAAGAAGCGTCCTGGAAGAAGGCGCTTCCCACTGCCCTGGCGCTGTGTCGCACCTTCGATGCGTCGCTTCACGTCATGACGGTACTGCCGGATTATCGCATGCCCATCGTGGGTTCTTATTTTCCCGAAGGATTCGCTGAGAAAACACGTCAGGCGCTTTCCGAGGCTCAGCAGGCTTTCGTCAAGGAAAACGTGCCCGAGGACGTGGACGTGCAGTGCATCATCGCCGATGGCTCACCCTGGGAAGCCATCGTCAAGACCGCCAGGAAATTGCACGTCGACCTGATCGTGATGGCCTCACACACCAAGCGCAAGTTCGCGGATTACGTGCTAGGACCCAACGCGGAGCATGTAGTGCACCATGCCAAGATGTCGGTAATGATTGTGCGTTGATAGCCCGAGGTCTCGGTAACTTTGCTTATCGTCTACATTGATAAGAAGGTCGGCGCACCGGTCTCGCCTGTCGCATAACTTGAACACGGCCCGAACCGGGCCCGAGCCTGTCCAGAAGGGTAAGGGGTTTACATGATGGCAACAACGAAGAGCCGTAGCGAACGCAGCAATATCAGAATCACCAGCAACACGATAGACATGGAGCGACCTCGCGCCTGGCTCATGGCGGGAGTGCAGGACTTTCGTGATGCCATGGGCGCAAGTCTCACCTACGGTGCCTTCTGGGTAGTGGTGAGCTTCCTTATTACGCTGGTGGTCTTCTCGCTGGATTTATGGCATTTCCTGTTGCCGCTGATGGCCGGTTTCATGCTGTTGGGTCCGCTGATTGCGGTCGGCGCTTATGCGATCAGTCAAAAGCTCGAGCGTGGCGAGACGCCAAAAGTCAGTGACGCCTTCGGCGCCTGGGGCCGACGTACAGGTCAACTAGTGATGATGGGCCTGATTCTGGCGCTATTCTTCATGGCCTGGTTCGATCTGGCGATTATTCTATTCGCGCTGTTTTTCGGTCTGATGGCACCGGATCCGGCAACACTTTATCTGGCGCTGCTTACCACACCGCAGGGTTGGGGCATGATTCTGGTGGGTACCGTGCTCGGCGGGGCCGTGGCCTTTGGCGCCTTCTCCGTCAGCGTAGTGGCAATCCCCACCCTGATGGATCAGGATCTGACTTTCATGGAGGGAATCGAGGCGAGCATTCGCAGCGTTGCGCACAATTTCCGCCCCATGCTGCTGTGGGGCGCGATATTAACCGGCTGCGTGATCATCGGACTGGTCACCTTCTATATCGGCCTGGCCTTTATTCTGCCGATTCTGGGACACGCCAGTTGGCATGCCTATCGGGATCTGGTGCGTATCGAGCCCAGAGTCAACGCAAAAGAGAGCGCATGACGACAAGTAATTCGACTCGAAGCTCGTCTGGCCGCATTTGTTGAACAACGGCGGGGCGCATTCTCCTTCCCATCTCTGATTGGTGGGAGTCAAGCCCCGCGCTGATTGTCGATATACTGCTTGATCACCGACAACGGAGCGCCTTCGCAGGTGACCACGCAGTAAGAGCGAGACCAGAACACCGGTTTCCCATAAAACGGGCGAAGATGCGTCGAGAATTCCTTGCGGATTCGTCGGCTGGTGCCGGTCTTGAGCGCGTTCACAAAGTCGGACACGGCGAATTTTGGTGGCAACTCAAACAGGATATGCACATGATCCGGTTCGCCGTTTATCTCGATCAACTCACCTTCCCAGGCCATGATCCGCTCGCTGATGAGTCCGGTCAGGCGTTCCAGGATCGCGGCATTAATGACGTTTCGTCGATACTTGGTCACCATAACTAAATGGTACTTTATGCTGTAAACGCAGTGATTCTGTGCTTTCAAGGTTGTTTTGGTCATGGTAACCAATTATATTTCAGGCATGACATTACGCAAGTACACCTACAAGCTTTATCCCAAACCCAAGCAGCAATCCGCGCTGCTTGAGTGCTTGCGTCTGCATCAACAGCTTTATAATGCCGCGCTCCAGGAACGCATCGAGGCGTACCGAAAGTGCGGTAAAACTATTTCCTATAATGACCAGCAAGCCAGCCTGACGCGGATCAGAGAGGCGCTGCCTGAGTACAAAGCGCTGCCTTGTACGTCAGCGCGTATGACGCTGCGCCGATTGGACAAGGCGTTCAAGGCGTTTTTCCGCCGGGTAAGCAAGGGCGAAACGCCCGGCTTTCCCCGTTTCAAGTCGCTTAGTCGGTTCTCCAGCTTCGAGCTGCTGACGCCCACCTTTTCCCACTCGGACACGGGTCAGCACGGTCGGCTGTTCCTTCGAGGCATCGGGCATATCAAGGCGCGGGGACAATGCCGACTTCAGGGCACGATCAAAACGTCCCAGATTCAGCATAAACATGGTCACTGGTGGATCTCGCTCACCGTCGACGGCGATGCCCGGCGACCCAGGAACGCGACTCGTGCCTGTGCGATGGATGGGGGCGTGGCGCATTTACTGACCGTGGTCGAGGAAAGCGGTCGGTTTGAGCAGATCGCGAATCCACGCTATTACCGAACCGGAAAAGCCAACCAGGCACAGCTCCACCAATCCGTATCGCGAAAGAAACGCGGATCAAATCGCTGGAAAAACGCCTGCAGGCAATTGTCCACCTTCAAGCGCAAGCAGGCCAATCAGAGCAAGGATGCCCATCACAAACTCGCGGCAACCATCGCCAATACTTATGCGCTGGTCGCGATGGAAGCCTTGCGGATCAAGAATATGAGCCGCTCGGCAAAGGGAACCGCTGAGCAGCCGGGAAAGAATATCAAGCAAAAGTCAGGGCTTAATCGAGAGATACGGGACACCGCGCCCGCATCTCTCATGTCGATGATTCGCTACAAAGTGGAAGAAGCTGGTGGCGAATTTGTTGAGACCCCGACCAGACAGCTCAAGCCCTCTCAGCGCTGTCCCGCGTGCGAGCATACGCACAAGGACAACCGCAAGACCCAGGCAAACTTTATCTGCACGGGCTGCGGGTTCTCACAGAACGCTGATGTCGTATCAGGTCTCAACAGCCTGTTTTGGGCACTCGGGTTGGGACGGGAACACGTCCCAGAAGCCTTTGCTTCGAAACCCCTACTAAGCAGCGCTTAGTAGGGGTAGTTCATATACAAACACGGGGCCATGCCGGGGGCTTTCTAGCCCCCTTTTTCATGTTTTCATACCAGCCTTTACTTGTTATTCAGGACGCTCAGCATGACTGCCCGCATCCCTTATCTTTCCGCGCTTTATCGCTATCCCATCAAATCCACCGCCTATCAGCAGGTCGCCAAGGCGTGGGTCGGCGAGGAAGGACTCGAGGGGGATCGCCGTTTCATGATCGCGAGACCGGACGGGGTATTTCTGACCGCTCGCACACATCCGCGTCTGCAGCAGATCCAGACCTGGCTGCAGAAAGACGGTATTCTTCTGCAGCATCCGGGGCAGACGCCTTTGGCGCTACCCTACGCGGAGCTTGAAAAGAGGCCCTTTGTCACTCAGGTATGGAGCGACAGCTTCGAGGCGCTGACCACCAACGCGGCGGCGAATCGCTGGTGCGAAGCGGTGCTGGGAGAGCCCGTGAGACTGTTGTGGATGGACAAGCGCTCACCGCGCTATCGCCAGGCTATCGGCAAGCGGGTGAGCTTTGCCGACGGCTACCCGCTGATGCTGATCGGCCAAGGTTCTCTTGAAGATCTCAACGGTCGAACCGAACGCCGGCATGTCATGGCCCAGTTTCGTCCCAACCTGGTCGTCGAAGGCATCGAGGCTTTTGCCGAGGATCAGTGGCGGCGCCTGCGTATCGGTGAGGTGGAGCTTGCAGTCAGCAAACCCTGCACGCGCTGTGCGATGATCAGCGTGGATCCCGCCACCGGTACCTTTATAGAAGGGCGCGAGCCGCTGCGCACGCTGGCCGGCTATCGGCGCGGTCTTACCGGCCAGGTGGAGTTCGGCCAGAATCTGATCGTGCTCACCGGCGGCGAACTCGAGGTCGGCATGTCGGTGGAAGTGCTGGCCTGATAGCAGCGCAAGACGTGATGACTTACATTGGATAGTTGAATCTTCTCGGGGAGAGATATGTATGGCGGTTACCTACCGCACGCAGGAGCCCATCATTACCTCGCTGCTGGATACGGACTGGTACAAGCTCACCATGATGCAAGGTGTACACCACAAGTACCCCAACGCCAGCGTGACCTGGGAGTTTCGCTGCCGCAACGCCGAGGATCTACGCCCCTATCTCGGCGAAATTCGCAGCCAGATCGATCGACTGGCGTCCCTCAAGCTGACGGAAGAAGAATCCCTCTATCTCAGTACCTTTCCCTATCTGTCGCCGGACTTCATTCGCTTTCTCGAACTGTATCGGTTTCGCCCGGAATACGTGGATGTCTGCATGGAAAACGATGAGCTATGCATTTTCATCGATGGCCCCTGGTCCCACAGCATTCTCTTCGAGATCGTGATTCTGGCGATCATCAGCGAAGTGCGTAATCGCGCGCTTTACCCTGACGTCACCATCGATCAAGCGATAACGCAGTTACGTGGCAAGCTTGGTGACCTTCGCCGCAACTATACCCAGGAGCAGCTGACGGGATTCAACCTGGCGGATTTCGGCACCCGACGACGGCTGTCGCGCTCGGTACAGGAAGCGATCGTCGGAGTGCTGGAAAAAGAGTTTCCCGGCAACTTCGTCGGTACCAGCAACGTGGATATCGCCCGCCGGCACGGTATCGCACCCATGGGCACCATGGCCCACGAATGGATCATGGCCCATCAGCAGCTAGGCAGCCGCCTGGTGGACAGCCAGCGGGCGGCGCTTGAAGCCTGGGTTCAGGAATATCGCGGTTATCTCGGGGTGGCATTGACGGATACCATCACCCTGGACGCTTTCCTGCATGATTTCGATCTGTACTTCGCCAAGCTGTTCGACGGTCTTCGCCATGACAGCGGCGACCCGATAGCCTTCGCTGAAAAATGCATCAAGCATTATCAGCGTCTGGGCATCGATCCTCGCACCAAGACGCTGATCTTCAGCGACTCCCTGACCTTCGACAAGTCCATGCGGATCAAGTCCGCCCTGGAAGGACGCATCAGGACCAGTTTCGGTATCGGTACCAGCCTGACCTGCGACGTGCCCGGGGTCACGCCAATGAACATCGTCATCAAGATGGTCTCCTGCAACGGCCAGCCGGTGGCCAAGATATCCGATGCGCCGGGCAAGACCACGAGCCGGAATGAAGAGTACGTGCATTATCTCAAGAGCGTGTTCGAGGTAACGCACTGAGCCCGGCGGCGACCGTCCCATCGCGTAAAACCGCTTTCATGGCATAGACTGGCAGTAAACGCGAACGAGGTAGGAGCGCATGCCGGAATCCACTTTGGAACTGTCACAAGAACTATCTCGTGAACTGCCACAAGAGCTATTTCGTGAACCGCCACAAGAACCATCTCGCGATCTGACCGCTGCCAATGGACCGGGCCTGCGTACCGCGGTCAGTCGGCAGCAGGATCCGCATGGCGCAGCAGAGGAGCTTGGCCAGGCATTGCGTCATGCCGAGCTTGGCTTCGTGCTGTTTTTCTGTAGTGCCGAGTACCCGCTCGATATCCTGGCAACGGCGTTGAGCGAAACGTTTGCCAGGATTCCCATCACCGGATGTACCACCGCAGGAGAAATCACGCCTCAAGGCTATGAGCGTGGCTGTATCGTGGCGATTGGCTTCGATCGTCGGTATTTCTCCGTCGCCGCGAAATTGATCGAAAATCTGGAAGGTTTCGATCTGCCCCGCGCCCAGCATGTCACCGATCATCTGCTCGAAACCTGTCGGCGGCGCGCCTTGGCACCGATAAGCGGACATAGTTTCGCCTTGACACTGCTTGACGGACTCTCCAGCAGCGAAGAACAAGTGCTGGCCACCCTCGACGCGGCGTTCGGCAGCATTCCCAGCTTCGGCGGTTCGGCGGGAGATGACAACCGCCTGGCTCACACCCATGTCTATGCGGAGGGTTGTTTTCATAGCCGCGCGGCCATCATGGTAATGGTCAATACGCGCCTGCCGTTCGAAGTGTTCACCACTCATCACCTGCGGCCCTGTGAGGAAAAGCTGGTGGTCACCCGAGTCGATCGCGAGCGACGCCGGGTGCTGGAGCTCAATGCGGTGCCCGCTGCGGAAGAATATTCCCGACTGGTGGGTTTACCGATAGCCCAGCTCGATGCCAGCGTTTTTGCCCGCTGTCCGTTGGCGGTGCGTATTGGCGATACTTACTATGTGCGCTCGATTCAACGTGTCAACGACGATAACAGTCTCGACTTCTACTGCGCGGTGGAGAATGGCATCGTACTGACCGCCATGCAGCCGGCACCCATGCTAGAAGATCTCGAGCGCGTGCTCGGCGACCTCGAGACTCACCTGGGCCCGCCAGGTCTGATCATCGGCTGCGACTGCTTTCTGCGCCGGCTTGAGCTTGAAGCACTGGATCAAATCACTCCCGCGTCGGAACTGCTCGGTCGGGCCAGGGTGATCGGCTTCAATACCTATGGCGAGCAGCATCATGGCATGCACATCAATCAGACCTTCACGGGGGTCGCCATTGGCACTGGACGGGAAATCGAGGGCCGTTGACGCGGCGGATTCGCGCGAGCTGCTCGAGGAAAACGCGCGACTGCGGCGTATTTGCGCGGCGCTGATCGAGCGGGTGGAATCCAGCGGTGTGGCAGGCGGCGCCCCTTATGCGGCTTTCGAACACGCGGTGCTGCTGGCGGAGCAGGTCCGTGAGCGCACCGAAGCGCTGCATCGCACGCTGGACGAACTGGGCAAGACCAATATACGGCTGGGTGAAGCCAAGGCGGACGCCGAAGCCGCCAACCTCTCGAAGACCAAGTTTCTTGCCGCGGTCAGCCATGACCTGTTGCAACCCCTCAACGCCGCAAGGTTATTTGCCAGCGCCCTCGACGAGCATCCCTTGCCGGAAGCCTCGGCAAAACTGGTCGCCCAGATCAGCCGGTCGCTCAAGGACGTAGAGGCGCTGCTGGGCACCCTGGTGGATATCTCGCGTCTCGATGCCGGGGTACTCAAGCCGGATATTGCCCCCTTTCGCACCGACCAACTGCTGGACGTGCTGGCGGAAGAATATCGTCAAGCCGCCCTGACCCAGGGGCTTGCCCTGCACTATGTGCCGAGTCGCATGGTGATCGAATCCGATCTGGCCTTGCTGGCGCGAGTGATACGCAATTTTCTGACCAACGCCATTCGTTACACTCGACAAGGACATATATTGCTGGGCTGTCGGCGCCGAGCCGAAGGGCTGGAGATCGTGGTGGGAGATACCGGACCGGGCATCGCCGAAGCGCAGCATGAGGCAATTTTTCAGGAATTTCGACGTGTGGCGGTGCCCACGACGGGTCAGGACCGGGGGCTTGGGCTGGGTCTCGCCATCGTCGAGCGCATCGGTGCGATGCTGGGTCATCCGCTGTGCTTGTCGTCTTCACCCGGGCGGGGTTCGCTGTTCTCGATCCTCGTGCCTTACGGCGTGCTGCCGGCGTTTGAACCGGCACCGGCGCCCAGGGCGCCGATGGAAAAGGACGCGCTGCAAGGGACACGAATCTGGGTGATCGACAACGATACAGCGATTCTCGAAGGCATGGCCGCGCTGCTGGAAGGCTGGGGATGTCGCGTCGTCACTGCCTTGTCCTTGAGCGATCTGGAGAAGCGGACGAAACACGATCCCGCCGACGTCCTGCTGATCGACTATCATCTCGGCGATGACCAACCGAGCGGATTCGCAGTGGCTCAGCGTCTGCAAGAACGCCACCCCGGGTTGGCGACAGTGCTGATCACCGCCAATCATGAAGCGACAATCAAGCGCCGAGCCAGGGCGCGTGGCTACGGCTGTCTGCTCAAGCCCCTCAAGCCGCTGCGACTGCGGATGACGTTGACCGCGCTGTTGAAGGCGTCGCCGCGACGAAAAGAGCAATGACGCCTTCCCGCCAGACAGCGTTAGCCTCGTCGGGCTTGCCACACTGCCGGGTCCATCTGCCCGGCCAGGACAATGGCCTGCATGCGGCTACTTACTTCCAGCTTGCGCAGAATCGCCGACACATGAGTCTTGACCGTCGTCTCGGCGATATCGAGTTCCCGTGCGATCACCTTGTTGGACGCCCCCTGAACCAGACGTTCGAGCACCTCGAACTGCTTGTCGGTCAGTTGAGCGAGGCGAGCCGTGGTGTGATCGGCATGATTGTCGGGTGCGGCGCGAGGAGTGGGAGGGCGGCGCATGACGGCCGAGGGCAGGTAGACATGGCCTTCGAGAATACGCAGCAAGGCGGCAAGTAATTCCTGGCGCGGCGTCGACTTGGGAATATAACCCACGGCACCCATCTCGATGGCGCCGAGAACGATGTGCCGCTCCTGATCCGCGGAAACGATGGCGATCGGCAGCTCGGGAAATCGCTGACGCAGGCATTCGAGTCCCGACAAGCCTTCCGCGTCCGGCAAACCGAGGTCCAGCAGCAGCAGATCGATCTCCTTCTGTGCCGTGAGCTGTTGCAAGGTGGCCGCCAGACTGTCGGTTTCCAGTAGCCGAGCCTCCGGCAAGCCCGTCTCGATCACGTTGCCGATGGCTTCCCGGAACAGGGGATGATCATCGGCAATCAGCAGGGTATGCATCGGTGCGAATTCTCCTGTCGTCACGGCAACTCCTACCAAAGGAGGAGGCGTTCTCCTGCTAGTGAAGTATGGCGCACCGGCGCCGGCTGACCAAGACTCAGAGGTGACGCTTTCATAATGACAACCAACAGGAGCATTACCATGATCTACGCCAATCCCGGCCACAGCGATGCCGTCGTAGCCTTCGAGAAACGCTATGGCAACTATATCGGCGGGGAGTTTGTCACCCCGGTCAAAGGCCAATATTTCGACAACGTCAGCCCGGTCAACGGGGAAGTCTTCTGTGAGGTGGCCCGCTCCACCGCGGAAGATATCGATAAAGCCCTGGATGCCGCCCATAAAGCCGCTCCCGCCTGGGGCAAGACCTCGGTACAGGAGCGCTCCGGCATCCTGCTCAAGATCGCCGATCGCATCGAGCAGAATCTGGAAATGCTCGCCGTTGCGGAAACCTGGGATAACGGCAAGGCGGTGCGGGAAACCCTGAATGCGGATCTGCCCCTGGCGGTGGATCATTTCCGCTACTTCGCCGGCTGTATCCGTGCCCAGGAAGGCAGCCTGGCGGAGATCGACGAACATACCGTCGCCTATCATTTCCACGAGCCGCTGGGGGTAGTGGGTCAGATCATTCCCTGGAATTTCCCCATCCTGATGGCCTGCTGGAAGCTCGCCCCGGCCCTGGCCGCGGGAAACTGCGTGGTGCTCAAGCCCGCGGAGCAGACCCCGGCTTCGATCCTCAAGGTAATGGAGCTGATCGGTGACCTGCTGCCGCCGGGAGTGATCAACATCGTCAACGGCTACGGGGCGGAAGCCGGGGAAGCGCTGGCCACCAGCAAGCGTATCGCCAAGATCGCCTTCACCGGCTCCACCCCGGTGGGGTCGCATATCCTCAAGTGCGCCGCGGAAAATATCATTCCGTCTACCGTGGAACTGGGGGGCAAGTCGCCCAACGTCTATTTCGCCGACATCATGGACGCGGAGCCCGAGTTCATCGACAAGGCGGTGGAAGGGTTGGTGCTGGCCTTCCTCAACCAGGGCGAGGTGTGTACCTGTCCGTCCCGGGCCTTGATCCAGGAAAGCATGTTCGAATCTTTCATGGAAAAGGTGGTGGAGCGCACGAAGGCGATCAAGCGCGGCAATCCGCTGGATACCGATGTTCAGGTCGGCGCTCAGGCGTCTCAGGAGCAGTTCGACAAGATCATGTCCTATTTCGACATTGCCAGGGAGGAAGGCGCGGAGGTCGTCACCGGCGGCGACAAGGAAAGCCTGGGCGAAGGGCTTTCTCACGGCTATTACATCCAGCCGACCCTGCTCAAGGGCAACAACAAGATGCGGGTCTTCCAGGAAGAGATCTTTGGCCCGGTGGTGGCGGTCACCACCTTCAAAGACGAGCAGGAAGCCCTGGAGATCGCCAACGACACCCAGTTCGGCCTCGGCGCCGGGGTGTGGAGTCGTGACATGAACGTGGCGTTTCGCATGGGGCGCGGCATCCAGGCCGGGCGCGTCTGGACCAATTGCTATCACCAGTACCCGGCCCACGCTGCCTTCGGCGGTTACAAGAAGTCCGGGATCGGCCGCGAAACCCACAAGATGGCGTTGGAACACTATCAGCAGACCAAGAATCTGCTGGTCAGCTACGACGTGAATCCCATGGGATTCTTCTAACAAAGCCTGACGACACACCGGTGAAACGCTCGCGTTTTGCTCGACTTGCAGCAACAAGAGGAGTTATCGCTATGGAAACAACAATGAAAGCCGCTGTCGTTACCTCTTTCGGACAACCGTTGGAGATTCGCGAAGTCGACGTGCCGCGTCCTGGCAAGGGCGAGGTGCTGGTCAAGATCGCTGCTGCCGGTGTATGCCATACGGATCTGCACGCCGCCCACGGCGACTGGCCGGTCAAGCCTTCACCGCCCTTTATTCCCGGCCATGAAGGCGTCGGCCATGTGGTGGCACTCGGTGAAGGAGTCAGTCACATCAAGGAAGGCGACCGGGTGGGCATCCCTTGGCTGTATTCCGCCTGCGGCCATTGCGAGCACTGCCTGGGCGGCTGGGAAACCCTGTGCGAGTCTCAGCAGAATACCGGTTACTCGGTCAACGGCGGCTTTGCGGATTACACCGTGGGCCAGGCGGATTACGTGGGTCGGTTGCCGGACAATACCGACTTCATCGAGATCGCCCCGGTCCTGTGCGCCGGTGTCACGGTCTACAAGGGCCTCAAGATGACCGACACGAAGCCGGGTCAGTGGGTGGTGATCTCCGGTATCGGCGGTCTCGGTCACATGGCGGTGCAATATGCCAAGGCCATGGGCATGAACGTTGCCGCGGTAGATATCGACGACGGCAAACTGGCCCTGGCAGAGCGCCTCGGTGCCACGGTGACGGTCAACGCGATGAAGACCGATCCTGCCGCTTATCTCAAGAAGGAAATCGGCGGCGCCCATGGGGTGCTGGTCACTGCCGTTTCGCCCAAGGCGTTCGATCAGGCCCAGCGCATGGTGCGTCGTGGCGGAACCATTTCCCTCAACGGCCTGCCGCCGGGAGATTTTCCGCTGCCGATCTTCGATACGGTGCTCAACGGCATCACCATTCGCGGCTCCATCGTCGGCACTCGTCTGGATCTGCAGGAATCGCTGGATTTCGCCGGCGAAGGCAAGGTCAAGGCAACGGTCTCCACAGACCGCATCGAGAATATCAATGATATCTTCTCGCGAATGAGCGAAGGCAAGATCGAAGGCCGAGTGGTGCTGGATATGGAGGGGTAAGCGTCCGCTTTTGCGACCTAAGATGAGTTGCTTTCACCAATCAATCACGCCAGCGTAAAGCTGGCGTTTTTTAATTCTGATCGGGAAAACACGATGAATCAAACAGATACAACACTTAGGGATTTACTGGGGCTTGGACACCAGCCCGCCAGCTTGAAGGATTCTGCCTTGCTGCTTATCGATTGTCAGAATACGTATCGTGAAGGAGTGATGCGTCTGACCGGCGTCGAAGAAGCGCTCAAAGAGGCCAGAAAGCTGCTGGATCGTGCTCGTGAACTTGATGTGCCCATCATTCATATCCGTCACGATGCGGGTGCAGGCTCACCCTTCGATATCAATGCGGATATCGGTGCGATTGCCGATATCGTTGCGCCTAGGGGAAACGAACCGGTTGTGACGAAAAACTATCCTAACTCTTTCGTCGAGACGGACCTGGATAAGCAGTTGAAGGCGCTGGGTGTTACCAACCTTGTTCTGGCAGGGTTCATGACCCACATGTGCGTCAACTCGACGGCCCACGGCGGTTTCAATCTAGGCTATGCGCCTACGGTAGTCGCCAGCGCTACTGCATCCAGACCTTTGGAAACCCCTGATGGAAAACGTCTTTCCGCCAAGGAGGTGCATGATGCCGCCTTGGCATCGACGCGGGATCTGTATGCCGCAGTAGTGGAAAGGGTAGAAGATTTACCTTGATGATATTCATTGTCATCCATGTTGATCGGGGCTGCGCCAGGCAAGATGTCCACTTTCAGATCTGAAACTGGCTCAGTCGGTTCGTCACGGGATATCGCGGATTTTATTTTTTCTGCACCGGTGACTGCCAGGCCTGGGTGTTCCACAGCGGAACACTCGATAGGGCGTGCTTGAAGCTGCCCTTGGTTTCCTTGGTGCTGTAGGCGATATACAGCAAGCTCTGGCTTTCCGGATCAAAGATACGGCGAATCTTCAGGCTCTTGAGCAGGACGCTCTTGGATTTGCGATATACCAGCTCGCCGCTTTTCGAGGTGTCGATGTCCTTGAGCATTTCCGGCGTGATAGGGCCGGTCTGGCGACAGGCAATGCTCATGTCGGATGGATCGGCGAAATCGAGATCCGCGTCGATATTGCTCAAGTGGCAGGTCACGCCTGGCACCACCGGATCGGTCAGGCTCTCGATCTTGATATCCTTGGTGGTGAACAGCCCCAGGGATACATCACCGACTTCGTTGTCGTCGCAGCCGCTCAGGAACATCGTGGTAGCCAGGGCCAGCAGGAAGCCGCTGGAAGGAGGAAAGGAGCGGTGTAGAAAGAAAGACTGGCGCATGGAAATTCCTGAGTGTCATGAAGCGAAGGCGCTAGCATAGCAAAACCAGGTGAATCATCGGGAGACATGGATTATGTGGCAGCAACAGGAACTCAAGCTTGCGCCGCGTTCGCGCGGCTTTCATCTGATTACCGATGAAATCGTCGATGCCTTGCCGGGGCTTTCCCACTGCGCCGTCGGCCTACTGCATCTACAACTGCTGCATACCTCCGCTTCCCTGACCCTGAACGAGAACGCGGATCCGGACGTGCGTCACGACCTGGATGCTTTCCTGCGGGAGCGCATCCCCGGCGATCTGCCGTACTTTCGCCATACGCTGGAAGGCCCGGACGATATGCCGGCGCATGTTTGCGCGAGCCTGCTGGGCACGCAGTTGAGCCTGGCGGTGCGGAAGGGTCGCCTGGCCCTGGGCACCTGGCAGGGAATCTGGCTTGGCGAACACCGAGAGCACGGTGGCTCCCGGCGGTTGCTGATGACGTTGAACGGCGATGGGTAAAGTCAGCTTGCCGCCAGCCACCGGCGTGCCAGCCGCTTGGCGTGTTCCGTGTTCTCCACCCGCGAGAGCAAGCCACGTTCGCGGCGTAGCCCGGCGCGATGCAGCTTGAGATACAGCGGCGCGGAAATACCGATGATGATCACGCCGATGCGTTGATCCCGCAGTTCGCCAAGCAGGGTCTGCAGGGCGACGATCGCCGTGGTGTCCAGGCTCGGTACGTCGCGCATGTCGAGCATCACCACCTTGACATCCTTGTCGACGATACGCAGGGAGGCTATGGCCTTTTCCGCGGCGCCGAAAAATAGCGGCCCGTTGATGGCGTAAGCGGCCACCTGGCTCGGCAGGCCCGCAAGATCATTGTGGGTTTCCCCATCGAGCCGCCGGGTGTGGGTGACCAGGGCCATGCGGCGGATGAACAGCACCGCCGCCAGCCCCATGCCGACGCCCACCGCCAATACCATGTCGAATATCACCGTCAGCCCAAAGCAGATCACGAGGATCGCCACGTCGCTACCCGGGGCGCTTTTCAAGGTGTGCACGAAATGGCGCGCCTCGCTCATGTTCCAGGCGATGATGAACAAAAGCGCCGCCAGGGCCGCCATGGGCACTAAACCGAGAATGCCCGCCAGGGCGACGATAGCGAGTAAGACCACCGCCGCATGTACTACCGAGGCAATGGGTGAACGGGCGCCGCTGCGGATGTTGGTGGCGGTCCGCGCCAGGGCGGCGGTGGCGGTAATGCCGCCGAAGAAGGTAACGACGATATTGCCAAGCCCCTGGCCGATCAGTTCCGCGTTGGGATCGTGACGGGTGCGGGTCATGCCGTCCGCTACCACGGCACACAACAGCGACTCGATAGCGGCCAGCATGGCGATAGCGAAGGCAGGACCCATCAGTTCGCGGATCAAGGCGAAGTCCACGGTCAGCGGCGCGCCGTCTCCGCCGGGAAGCTGCCAGGGCAGCGCGAAACTCGGTGCGAAAGGCGGTATGCCGTTGCCTTCCAGTCCGTGACTGGACCATTGGAATCGCGAGGCGATGGTATCCACCTCCAGCCCCATTGGCGTCAGCGCGAGGGCGGCCAGGGTGCCAACCGCCAAACCGACTAGCGGCGCCGGTACCGGCAGTTTGAGCCTGGGCCAAAGGATCAGCGTCGCCAGAGTAATGGCGCCGATGGACAGCTCCACGGGATCGATGCGTGGCAGCGCCGCGCCGATAAGGGCTATATTGCTCAAGGTGCTATCACCAAGCGATAAATCCTTCAGGCCCAAAAAATCCGGTACTTGGAGCAGGGCGATCACCGTGCCGATCCCGGCCGTGAAGCCCAGAATCACCGGGTAGGGAATAAATTGAATCAACGATCCCAACCGCGCCAGCCCCAGGCCGATCAGAATCAGCCCGGCCATCAGGGTGGCGATCAGCAGACCGCCGATGCCGTAACTGGCGACGATGGGGAACAGGATTACCACGAAGGCGGCGGTGGGGCCGGACACGTTGAAGCGCGATCCCCCGGTCAGGGCAATGATTGCCCCGGCGACGATAGCGGTATAGAGCCCATGCTGGGGCGGCACGCCGGTGGCGATAGCCAGAGCCATGGAGAGCGGCACCGCGACGATGCCGATGGTCAGGCCGGCTATCAGATCCTGACGCAGATCGGCCAGGGTGTAGCCGTCGCGCCAGGCGGAAACCAGGCCGCGCCCCGGCAAGGGAAGGGAAAAGGAAGATCGGCGAGCCATCGGCAGTCTCGGTAGTGGTTGTCTCGGTAGTGGTTGTCTCGATAGGGGGTGAGCAGCCTAACTACCTTAGGACGTTTGCCTCGGCTCGCCAAGTGTCGGTTGGCCGCAATCGTGGTCGCTCAGAAGCGTACCAATCCCACCCGAACATCTTTCCCCGCCGCTTCCTGAATGGCCGCAAGACCGTCGTCGCCAAAGCTCGAACTCAACTCTATCGTCGAGACCCCTTGGGATACCAGTTCCCGAACCAGGCGCTTGGCGCTGTCAATGTCGCTCAGGGTGGCCAGGCTCAGGTGATAGTCGCCGCTGGATTGGCTGCTCAGGGCAGTGTTGCCCGGCTCCGGCACCAGAATCAAAAAAGCGATATGTCGAGACGTTGTCATAATAAGGCTCCTATCGGAAAGCATGGTGATGTGACATGGGGACCATCGATGTGTTCACAACGATAGAAACAACAGTATCAGCGGCGGTGCCAGAAGCGACAGGATAAAGCCGCTGACCACCGCGATGGGCACGCAGGCCACGCCGCCGTGCTGCTGAATCACCGGCAGGGTGAAGTCCATGGAAGTGGCGCCGCCGTAGCCGATGGCCAGAGGCGTGGCGCGGTGAATGGTCAATGGGATCAGGATAAACGCCAGCAATTCCCGGGCCAGGTCATTGAAAAACGCCACGCCGCCAAGCACCGGACCCAACTGATCGCCGATCAGAATCCCGGAAAGGGAGTACCAGCCGAAGCCCGCGGCCATGGCGAGTCCTTCGTTCCAGGAAAGCGACAACAATGGCGCCGCGATCAGTCCGGCGATCAACGAGCTTGCGACCACCGTGACGGCGATGACCAGCCCGTGGCGATTGAGCAGAATCTGCTTGAGGGACATGCCGGAATTACGCAGCTGACAGCCGATCAGCGCCAGCAGTACATACAGCACCCATTCCGCCAGGGGCTCCGCAACGCCATGCAGGCGTTCCAGGCCCAGCCAGTCGAGGGCCAGGCCCACCAGCACGCCGAGAATCACCACGCCCACCAGAGCCAGCGAGCCCAGCATCGCCGCAAGCTTGCTGGTCGGCGCGTCCTTGACGATCGGCGAGCCTTCCGCCCGCAGCCGGCTGCGTCGGGAAAGCCAGGCCAGGGTCGCCAGGTTGCAGACAGCAATTACCGTGAACAGCATCAACGCCTGGGAGCCCATGTAGGAAAGCTGGCTACCCAGGTCGTCCAGCGCCGCCAGGCTTACTCCCATCAGCAGCAGGATGAGATATACGGAGGCATTGACCGCCTGATTGATCAGCGCCAACAGACCGGCGTGGCGAACCGGTACCAGATACCCCAGTACCAGCGGTAACAACACGATCAATAGACCGGACAGCATGGCGGCTCCATCGGTGCAGGTGAGCAGGAAAGGAGCACTTTAAAAGCTGTTTCGTATAAAGGAAAACGCTTTTCCTCGAGGTATTGAGTCAATGTGATAGAGGTTCCGGCACTCCTAGTGCCAGCCTGTCGACCCGCAGATAGCTCTTGCGCTTGTCGTCTCGATAATAATCCAGCGCCAGCAGCAGGCCGGGCACGTCGCGATGAAAGCTCAACCGATAATAGCGGTCCGGCTCGTCCGGCTCCCAGGCCGTGATGGTAATCGCCGGGAATTTTCCCGCCGGGGTCGTCAGCTCGCCGCGCTCGTCAATGCGATAGAGAAATGTCTCCTCTTCGCCCTTGTGATTCGCATAGTGCAGAACGCAGGGCGGCATCTGAGTGTGCCCGCAGCGGACATCGCGTACCTGGCGGGTCCAATCGAACAGCGCCGCCTGACGATCCGGCAAGCCGTCCAGGCTAGCGGCGTTCTGCTGATAGTTGTCTCCCATGCCGAACAGGGAGTAGCCGCTGGTGTAATCCAGGCTCGTCACATTCTGAGGCGATACGAGGAAACGGCTTTTTTCCCATCCCTTGGCGATGCTGATAGCGGCACGCATCTCGCTTTGCCAGCTATCGCTGTCCGGCTGATGAGATAGCCGATGATGAATGTGGGCGCTCGGCCAGCCGTCGATATGTAGCCGATAGGTGGCGGAAAAGGGCGTGACGGTTTCGTCATCGACGTTCGCTTCGGTGACCGCCAGGGCGCCATGGCCAGCGCCTATCCAGACCAGCATCAGAACCAGATAAAGGGCGCGGTGTAAGCGATGCATGTTCACTCCTTGAATTCGTGTCGCCAGAAGGCTTGGAAGAACCGTTAAAGCAAAAGGTTCCAGATTTACGACCGCTTGGACTAGGCTAAGTCCAATATCTCGCGATTCATTGCTTGCCATGGCGTCAATAACATATGCCGTAGATAACATAAGCCACAAAAACATGACGTCAGTAATACATGGCGTGGGGAATATATACCGTAAATCATATATGCCATGAGGAATACACAATGAATGTCTGGAAAAAACACACGCTGCTGACAGGATGTCTGATGGCACTGACGAGTTCGACGCTCGCGGCTGGCTTCGGTCCCGACGAATGGACTCAGTATCGTCTGGATGCCACCAATAACGCGGTATTCAGCAATGGCGATGCGCCGCTCAAGCGCATGAAGTTTCGCACCGGCGATCAGGTGCGGGCGACCCCGGTGATCGTGGATAACGCACTTTATATCGGCAATCACGCCACCGGCGGCATGTTCCGCTTCAATCTGCCCGAAGGCAAGGCGGCCTGGCACGACGACAACCCCTGGTTTCGTCACGCACCTAACTGGATTCACTCGGAGATGATTCAGTCCGACGGTAGAATCTTCGTCGGCTATGGCAATCGTGCCTTTCAAAGCGAATTCGTGCGCGGCACTGGTGACAGCGGGGTGATGGCGGTGGACCCTGAGGATGGCGCCACCTTGTGGAGTCACGCCACCCTGGGGGAGGTCATGCCCACCCCGGCCATGTGGGACGAAACCCTCTATATCACCACCGGCGGCGGCGAGCTGCTCGCCCTGGATCCGGGAAGCGGCGAGCAGCGCTGGTCTTTGGAGCTGCCCGGCTGGGTGAGCATGTCCTCTCCGGCAATCGAAGACGGCGTACTGTACGTGGGTTCACTCAACAGCGTAATCGCGGTGGATCTCGACAATCGCGACATTCGATGGCGTTTCGACGAAACCGCCTCCTTCACCGACGTGCCTCCGGCGGTCTCGGATGGAATCGTGGTGATGACGGGAATGGTGGGGCGTCATAATCTTTCCGATCAGGAAAAGCGTCGCTACTCGACCCAGCGCGGTGGCTTCCATTTTATCTACGCCTTCGATGCCATGTCCGGCGAGCTTCTCTGGGAGGATCTGCTGGGTAGCGGCCCCCATCAGCCCAATAATACCTCCGGCGCCCCGGCCATCGCCGATGGGAAGGTCTTCGTGGGTAGCCCTTACGCCCGCGGCATGTATGCCTACGATCTGAAAACCGGCAAGCGCCTGTGGGAGCATCCGACCAACGCCGGTATCAAGGGCGCCCCGGCGATCACCGCCGGCAAGGTGTTCTTCGGTGATACCGCCGGCTTTCTCTATGCACTGGACGCGGAAGACGGCGACGAACCCCGCTGCGAAAACGGCCAGGCTACCAGCAAGATGAAGCTAGGCGGTTCAAGTAACGCCGCCTCCGCAACGGCGCTCGCTCCCGGCGGACCGGTGGTGATCAACAATACCGTTTTTGTCGGCAGCCAGGATGGCTTCGTCTACGCGGTGCCGGTAACGGAGTTCGATTGTCGATAGCTTGAATATGGATAGTTCGACAGCTCGTAGGCCGGGCCATCAAAGATGTCCCGGGTTATGCAGCTCCCGCTCCTCCGCCGGGGGCGGGGTCCACTGGTAGATCCAGGTTTCCGTCAGCGGTTGATCCTCCGCCTTGAGGTACAGGCGCAGGTTGATGGGTTCGGTGCCGTCATCCGGGGGCACTACGTCGAACATGGCGCGATAGCCGTCGATGGCGTCCAGCGGGCGGGCGGAAGTGATCTCGACTCGCCCGGCACTGGTCTCGATGACCGGCTTCACTTCGACTTCCTCTGAGCCGTCGAAGGGGAAAGGGCCGCCTTGGAAATCCACCACGAAGCGCCAGCTGAAGTATTCCCGCCGCTTGCCCACCAGGCCGCCGATGCCGGTGCGGGTGGCCACGCAGCGCGCGAGAGTTGGCTGTGCCGGTGGACGGGCCTGCCAATAGATACGGTAGCCGTAGAGCATTTCGCTGCCCGGCTCCGCCGGCGCCGCCGGGTTCCAGAAGGCGACGATATTGTCGAAGGTTTCGTCCAGGGTGGGGATTTCCACCAGTTGCACCGCGCCGGCCCCCCAGTCGCCCTTGGGTTCGATCCACACGCTGGGGCGACGATCGTAGAAGACGCCGTCGTCCTGATAGTGATCGAAGTTCTGGTCCCGCTGCAGCAGGCCGAAGCCGCGGGGACTTTCATCCTGGAAGCTGTTGAAGCGCAGGCTCGGCGGATTGGCGAGGGGGCGCCACAGCCACTCGTCGCTGCCGGTATGCAGAGAAAGTCCGTCGGAATCGTGAATTTCCTGGCGCCAGTCCCAGTTAGCCTGCTGATCGTTCTCGCCGACCATGTACATGCTGGTCAACGGCGCGATGCCCAGGCGCTCCATGGCCTTGCGCGGATAGAGCGCTGCATCCACGTCCATGACCGTGCCCTCGCCGTAGGTGATGAGAAAGCGATAGGCGCCGGTGACGCTCGGTGATTCCAGCAGCGCATAGACGGTGACCGCCTCGCTGCCGTCCTGGGGCCTTTCCAGCCAGAAGCGAGTGAAATCCGGGAACTCCTCCGGACGATCCATGGCGGTGTCGATGGCCAGGCCTCGGGCGGACAGGCCGTACTGGCGCGACTTGCCCACGGCGCGGAAATAGCTGGCGCCGAGGAAAGCCGCCACGTCCCGCTGCCAGTCGCTCTGATGATGCAGCCGAAAGCCGGCGAAGCCCAGATCTTCCGGCAGCTCGTCCGGCTCGATATCCGTGTCGCCGTAATCGAACATGGCCGGATCGAAGGCGATTTCCTGGGCCTGACCGTCTTCCACCTCGAAGATATGCACCGGCTTCTTGAAGTAGAGCCCCAGATGGAAGAGCTGGGCCTGAAAGGGCGAGGCTTCATCATCGGCCCACAGGGCATGATCCTTCTGGAAGGCGATGGCCTGGTAGTCGTCCCAGCTCAGGTCCTGCAGCGTCTTCGGCAGCTCGGCCTCCGGGGACTGATACGCCTGCTCGGAAAGGCTCCTGGCCAGGCCCTTGAGCCAGGCATAATCGAAAGGTTCCCGAGGGCCGATGGTTCGAGTCGAGCCGTCGACCGCCGCCAGCAGGCTGGAAAGCGGCAGAAAGGCGCTGCTGCCCAGCACCCCGGTTGCCTTCAGGAAATCGCGTCGGTTCATGAAATTTTCTTCCTTGATGCTCGAGTGGTTTCTTGGATGATCAATCCTGCTGCCAGCGCTTCAACTCGTCGCTGAGTGATACCGGGTAAGGTGTAGCCGCCGCTTCGAGCCGGCGCAAGTCCGGCGGCAGGTCTTCGATGGATTGGCTGACCCGCTGGCGGATCGTCTCCAAATCGGCCAGGCTGTCTTCCAGTATTTCCCCGGCCTTGACCATGGGCGCCAGCAGCGCTTCTCCTTCGCCGACGGATTCCTCGCGCCGGGACACCAGGTCCCGCTGATAACGTCCCTGGATGTCCCGAAAGCGATAGACCTGCTTGCGATAGGGCAGGTTGACCTTGCCGGGAGAGTTCTTGACGCATGGCTTGCCAGCGTATTCCACCAGCTTGTAGCTCAGGTCCGTCACCGGCGCATCCGTGGATACGCCCAATGCCGTACCCACGCCAAAGACATCGATCGGCGCATCATTCGCCAGTAACTCGGCGATCTTGTATTCATCCAGGCTGCTGCTGGCGACGATCTTGACCTGTTCGAAGCACGCCGCGTCGAGGCGTTCCCGAGAGCCCCTGGCCAGTTCTCCCAGGTCACCGGAGTCCAGGCGCACCGCGCCAACCTGGATGGCATCGGGACCTTCCATCAACTCGATGACCTTGTCGACCCCGGCCAAGGTATCGTAGGTATCCACCAGCAGCGTCGTGCCCGGATAGAGCTTGGCAAACTGGCGGAAAGCCTCCATCTCGTCGTTGTGGGCCAGTACGTAGCTATGGGCCATGGTGCCGCTCAGGGTCAGGTCGTGACGCAGGCCGCCCAGGACGTTGCTGGTGCCGTCGAGACCGGCGGCGCGATAGGCGCGCACGCCGCGCATCGCCGCGTCCACGCCATGCATGCGGCGCAGGCCGAAATCCACTACCTGGCGACCCCGGGCGGCGATCACCAGGCGCACCGCCTTCGAGGCCAGGGTGGTTTCCACCTGTACCTGATTCATGATCAGGCTTTCCAGAAGCTGCGCTTCGGCGATGGGTGCCTCGACCTCCATCAGGGGTTCGTTGGGAAACACCGGGGTGCCTTCCGGCAGCGTCCAGATATCCCCGGAAAAGCGGTAATCCTTCAGCCAGGCAAGGAAGTCGTGGTCGAAGCGGCCGGTAGCGGCCAGGCGATCAAGGCCAGCCTGGGAAAAGCGCACCCGAGTCGCCAGCCCGGCGGCGTATTGCTGCCCGCAGGCCAGCATGAAGTTGCGCGAATCCGGCAGCCTGCGGAAATACAGGCTGAAGACACCGCGCTCATCCATGTCTTCCTTGAAGTAGGCCTGCAGCATGGTGAGCTGATAGAGATCGGTGACCAGCGCCAGATCCTCGTCCTGCACCGCCAGAGAAGAAGCCGTCATGCCGTCACCTCGCAGCCCGCTTGGCTCAGCTCGTCCAGGCAGGCCTGGCGGCTTTCCGGTTGCACCGGCTCGCTTAACGGCGCGAGCAATTGCACCGCAAAGCCTTCCTTCAATGCTTCCAGGATCGTGGCGCGCACGCAGACATCCAGCGCCAGGCCGCAGACCATGACCCGCGATACCTGGCGGTTGCGCAGGAAGCCGGCCAGGCCTGTCTGGTCGAAGGCGGAATAGGCATCCCGATCGAAGGCGGTGCCCTTGCTGACCTTGATGGTAAGGTCGGGGAGCCCCAGCTCTGGATGAAAGGCGGCGCCGAAGGTGTCCTGCACGCAATGCGGCGGCCAGGGCCCCCCTTGAGTGACGAAGCTCACATGATCCACCGGATGCCAATCCCGGGAGGCGACGATCAGGGCGCCGGCGGCACGCGCCGCTTCGATTTCCCGGTTGATGCCCGGCACGATCGCCTGACCGCCTTCCACCGCCAGGGCGCCGCCCTCGCAGAAGTCGTTTTGCATATCGACGACCAGCAGGGCGTCGCCGGAGCGATAAGATGTCATGGACATGCGCGTAACTCCCTTTCCGGTAGCGCTTTTCTCAATAACCGCTTCGACGGTCGACGGTTGCCAAGGTTTCCCCGGCTTCCCAGCTATGAATCGCTTCCACTACCTGATCCGCCGCGGCTTCAAAGGGCGTCGGCGCGGACATGTGCGGCGTCAGGCGTACCCGGGGATGGCGCCACAAGGGGCTATCTTCCGGCAGCGGTTCCGTCTCGAACACATCCAGCAGGGCGCCGCGCAGGTGGCCTTCCTGTTCGCTGTTTCCCAGCGCCTCGACCAGCGCCGTTTCATCCACGAGAGCGCCGCGCCCCGGATTGATCAGGGTGGCGCCGCGAGGCAGCAGGGCGAGGCGTTCGGCATCGATCAGGCCGCGAGTCCGCGGCGTATCCGGCAGCAGCGTGACCAGGGTGCGTACCTGCTTGAGAATGTCCTCGAGCCCGACTTCACCGTGATGGCAGGTGACATTCTTAAGACTTTTCGGGCTGCGGCTCCAGCCGTGGACCGGGAAGCCTGATTCAGCCAGTCGCTTCGCCACCTGGCTTCCGATCGCCCCGAGCCCCAGCACTCCCACCGGCCAGTCGGATTTTTCCACGATCTCGCGAGGCTGCCAGCGCTGTTCACTCTCATCGCCGAGGTAGCGGTCGAAGTCGCGCTGAAAATGCAGCACGCCGTACAGCACGTAATCCGCCATGGGCGGCGCCATGCCGGCGTCCCGCAGCTTGACGATGGGCACGTTCTCCGGAAGCTTTGGGGTGGCGAGCAGGGCGTCCACCCCGGCGCCGAGATTGACGATGCCCTTGAGCCCGGGTTGATTCTCGAAAAGCCAGCTCGGCGGTTTCCACACCGCAAGATAGTCCGCGTGGCGACGATGTTCTTCCGGGTCGCTGCTGGTGACGATATCCGCTTCCGGCAGGCGCTTTGTCAGCGCAGCGCGCCACTTCTCGAGGTTATCGATATGAATCAGTACGCGCATTGCCGCTCCTTGCTTCCAGGTTTTCCATGTCCTTCATCTTCGACACTGGGGCGCGGTCTCGCAAGGCATAGACGAAAAAGGTTTTGACCCTCGGCGCTACCGCGGTGCTAGTATCAAAATTCTATAAAGTAGGTCGATAAAGTCAGTGGAAAGAACGTAATCGCGCCCGGCTTTGCCCCTTCGATTTGCGGGGCGAGGCCGTTCTACGAGTTTGGAAATGACGAGTGGCTCATGCTCAAGGTAAACCTGCCGTTCACCTGCGAGGAATATCATGTTCGGTTGTGGAAGGTGCGCACGCAAATGGCCAGTCGCGGCATCGATCTCCTGATCATCAGCGACCCTTCCAACATGGCCTGGCTGACCGGCTACGACGGCTGGTCGTTCTATGTGCATCAGTGCGTGCTGGTGAGTCTCGAAGGCGAGCCGGTGTGGTACGGCCGACGCATGGACGCCAACGGCGCCCTGCGTACCTGCTGGATCGCGGAAGAGAACATCACCTATTATCCGGATTACTACGTCCAGAACCCGAACATGCACCCCATGGACTATCTCGCCCAGTCGATCATTCCGGATCGCGGCTGGCACGAAGGGGTGATCGGCATGGAAATGGATAACTACTACTTCTCCGCCAAGGCCTACCAGAGCCTGCTGCGGGAATTGCCCCACGCGCGTTTCGAGGATGCCAACGGGCTGGTCAACTGGTGCCGGGCGATCAAGTCGCCTCAGGAAATCGCCTATATGCGGGTGGCGGCGAAGATCGTCGAGGGCATGCACACGCGGATACTGGAAGTGATCGAACCGGGGCTGGCCAAGAGCAAGCTGGTATCCGAGATCTATCGCGTCGGCATCGAGGGCTGGAAGGATGAAAACGGCAAGGTGCACGGCGGCGATTATCCCGCCATCGTGCCGCTGCTGCCGACCGGGCTGGACGCCTCCGCGCCCCATCTGACCTGGGACGATACACCGTTTCGCGAGGGCGAGGGTACCTTCTTCGAGATCGCCGGGGTCTTCAAGCGCTACCACTCGCCCATGTCCCGTACCGTCTATCTCGGCAAGCCGCCCCGGGACTTCATGCGGGCGGAATCCGCGCTACTGGAAGGCATCGAAAAGGGGCTCGAGGTCGCCAAGCCCGGCAATCGCTGCGCGGATATCGCCATGGCCCTGGGTACTGCCATGGACAAGTACGGTTTTGACCGTGGCGGTTCTCGCTGTGGCTATCCTATCGGCATCAGCTATCCCCCGGACTGGGGGGAGCGCACCATGAGCCTGCGTCCCACGGATGAAACCGTGCTTGAGCCGGGCATGACCTTTCATTTCATGCCGGGGCTATGGCTTGATGAATGGGGTATGGAAATCACTGAAAGCATTCTGATCACC
Source organism: Pistricoccus aurantiacus (assembly GCF_007954585.1). Classification (GTDB taxonomy): domain Bacteria; phylum Pseudomonadota; class Gammaproteobacteria; order Pseudomonadales; family Halomonadaceae; genus Pistricoccus; species Pistricoccus aurantiacus. The sequence goes on along the minus strand of NZ_CP042382.1, from coordinate 3,658,884 downwards.
GAGACCGGTGTCGAGACATTGGCGAACTTTCCTCGTCAGCTATTCGTTCATTAATCCGCCACCCGCGAGCATTGTCTTTCAAGGAGCGACTATGAGCCTTAGGCCAAGCCCTATTTCCACCACCGTCGATTTCGATCGGGACGGCGTGCAGCACGGCTATCTCAAGCTGCCGATTTCGACGGATGAATCCGCCTGGGGGGCGGTGATGATTCCCGTCAGCGTGATCAAGAACGGCGAGGGCCCCACGGCGTTGCTGACCGGGGGCAATCACGGCGACGAGTACGAGGGCATCACCGCGCTGCTCAAGCTGACGACGACTCTCGAAGCCGCTCAGATCCAGGGCCGTGTGATCATCGTGCCGATGATGAACCTGCCGGCGGCGCGAGCGGGCAAGCGCACCTCCGGGCTGGATCAGGGCAATCTCAATCGCAGTTTTCCCGGCAACCCGGACGGAAACGTGACGGAGCAGATCGCTGATTACTTCACCCGCTATCTGGTGCCGCTCAGCGACGTGGTGCTGGACCTGCATTCCGGCGGGCGCACCCTGGATATCATTCCCTTTGCAGCCTCCCATCGTCTGGACAATGCGGATCAGCAGCGTCAGGCCCTGGAAGGCGCCATCGCCTTCGGCGCGCCCGCGGCGATGATGATGTTCGAGCTCGATGCGGCGAAGCTCTTCGATACCGCGGTGGAATCCCAGGGCAAGATATTCGTCGCCACGGAACTGGGCGGCGGTGGTACCTCGACGCCTCAGAGTGTCGCCATCACCGAGCGGGGCATTCACAACTTCCTGGTGCATTACGGCGTAATGAAGGGCGAACTGCAAACGCCGGAGGAGCCGCAGACCTATATCGATATGCCGGACGCCTCCTGCTACGTGCAGAGCGAGCATGAAGGGGTGCTGGAGCTTACCCTGGCTCTGGGAGAGAAGGTAGAAGCGGGGCAGGTGATCGCTCGTGTCTACGACATGACCCGCTGCGGGGTGGCGCCGGTGGAATATCATGCTCAGCGGGACGGTCTGCTGGTGGCAAGACGCTTCCCGGCTCAGGTCAAGATGGGCGATACCATCGCGGTAATCGGCGCCATCGTCGATCGCCTGGACGCCTGAGACGCCATGACCGGAAAAGCCATCAAGCTTGATCGCTTCGATCTGAAGATCCTCGATATTCTCGCCGTGGACGGGCGCATTACCAAGTCGAAGCTGGCGGAAGCGATCAACCTCTCCGTCAGCCCTTGCTGGGAGCGGGTGCGCCGCCTGGAAAAGGCTGGGATCATCGAGGGCTATGGCGCGCGCATCAATGTCTCGGTGCTCGCCAAGTGCACGCCGGTATGGGTGCAGATCGAACTCAAGGCTCACGACGCGGAAAGCTTCCAGCGCTTCGAGGCGGCGATGCTTGAAGCGCCGGAGGTCACGGAATGCGTGGCGGTAGGCGGCGGCGTCGACTATCTCATCAAGCTGGAGGTGGAAAGCGTCGATAGCTATCAGCGGCTGATCGACGCCTGGCTGGTCTCGGAAATCGGCATCGAGCGCTACTTCACCTATATCGTCACCAAGACCGTCAAACGAACCTCGCCATCACTGGTGCTCGACAAGCGCTGATCGTTCAGCCTTCCAGGCGACGCAGTCGCCGTCGCAGCCTATCCATCTCCTCGAGCAGTTCCAGCGCCAGCGCCACCCCGGCGGGATTGATGCCGAGATCCCGCTCCAGGCGCTGGGCGCGATGGACTCGAGTCACGCTGATGCCCTGGAAACGCCATTGGGTGGTATCCCGCCCTGCAGGCTCGATGACGCCTTCCTCCACCAGGGCGAAAATCCGTTCCGCCGGCAGTTGGCAAGCGCGGCACAGTTCTCCCAGGGTCAGCTCGACCTCTTCTTCAAGAAGTTCGCCGGTCAGCGATGTCATGGTTGATCGTCGCATGATTCATACTCCCAGATCCGCGCGTGGATTGAATTCGAAGGCCTTGGCGAATTCCTCGTACGCCGCCTTGTCCGCCTCGCTGTTCGCTTTCGGCAGCTCCACCCGCAGCACCACATAGAGATCCCCCGGCGCTTTGGACGGTAGCCCGCGGCCACGCAGGCGGAGTCTGCCGCCGGCTTTTGAATTCGCCGGTATCTTCAGACCCACCTGGCCGCTTGGCGTAGGGACCTTGACGTTGGCCCCCAGTGCCGCCTCCCAGGGGGCTACGGGCAGTTCCAGATAGACGTCCTTGCCCTCGACCCGGTACAAGGGGTGAGGGCGAAACTCGACCTCGAGATACAGGTCGCCGGCCTCCCCTTGGCCGAACCCCGGCTGGCCCTGCTTGGTCAGGCGAATATGCTGACCCGGGCGGATGCCCTTGGGAATCTTGACGTTGAGATTGCGCTCCTTGACCTGGGGGCGACCGTCGGCGCCCAGTTCGCTGTGCTTGAGGGTCAGGGTACGGGTAGCGCCCTGATAGGCATCCTCCAGGTCGATCAGAATTCTGGCGTGGCTATCCTCGCCTCGGAAATGGAATTCCCGGCTGTGGCCTCCCGCAGAGAAGTCCTCGAAGCCACGGCCGCCCGCGCCACCAGACCCGCGGCGACCGAACAGATCCTCGAAGAAATCGCTGAACTGGGCCGCGTCCGCCTCGGTAAAGCCGCCGCCGTGGAATTCGAAGCCCTGATCCCAGTCCGGTGGCGGCTGGAAGTCCTGGCCGGCCTGCCAATTGGTGCCGAGCTGGTCGTAGGCGGCGCGCTTCTCCGGATCCTTGAGTACCTCGTAAGCCTCGCCCACTTCCTTGAACTTGGTTTCCGCGTTCGCTTCCTTGTTGACGTCCGGGTGGTACTTGCGCGCCAGCTTGCGGTAGGCGCGCTTGATTTCATCCTGGGTGGCGTCCCGCTCGACGCCCATGACTTGATAGTAATCCTTGAACTCCATTTCCCTTTGGCCTCTCGACAAATCGTTAGCCGATAAATCTGTTCGGCACTCTCACTTTACAAGCGGATAGTTCCGCGATCCTCAGAAAATTCCTCCACTTCCCGTCGGTAAACAAAAAAAAGCGCAATTTATAGTGACGCTATCGAAAAGTCTTTGCGTCGCTTATCCCTTACGCTATGAGCATCGCAGGAATGTCGGGCGCGAGCCAAGCATGGTTATCAGAAGTACACCATGTCCTCAGTGATCAGGCTCGTTGTCTATCAGGAATCAGTCAGGAGATGTTCGATGTTCAAGCTCAGCGATCCGCGTCTATTGCATCAATACGCCTATATCGATGGCAAGTGGACTTATGGCGATGAAGGTCGGGAAGCGCCGGTGGATGATCCGGCTACCGGCGAAACCCTGGGGCATATCCCCTGGCTCGAGGACGCCCAGATTCGGGCGGCGGTGGATAGCGCCGAGCGCGCTTTCGTTCACTGGCGGGCGCTGCGGGCGGATGAGCGCTGCGAGCGGCTGCTGGCCTGGTTTGATCAGCTGCAGGAAAACCGCGAAGACCTGGCGGTCATCATGACTCGCGAGCAGGGCAAGTCCCTGGCGGATTCTCGGGGCGAGGTGCAGTACGGGGCGAGCTTTATCCGCTGGTTCGCGGAGCAGGGCAAGCGCATCATCGGCGACACCATTCCCAGCCCGATTCCCAACGCCACGCTTGGCACCATCAAGGAGCCGGTGGGGATCAGCGTGCTGATCACCCCCTGGAATTTTCCGCTGGCAATGATCACCCGCAAGGCCGGCGCCGCCATGGCGGCGGGCTGCCCGGTGATCGTCAAGCCCGCCGGGGAGACTCCCTTCACGGCGCTGGCGCTGGCGGAACTGGCGGAGCGGGCCGGCATTCCCGCCGGCGTATTCAACGTGGTGCTGGGGGATTCCGCGCGTATCTCCGAGATTCTTTGTGCCGAGGAGCGGGTCAAGGCGCTGTCCTTCACCGGTTCCACCCGGGTCGGCAAGCTGCTGCTAAAACAGTGCGCGAATACCGTCAAGCGGGTGTCTCTGGAGCTTGGTGGCAACGCGCCCTTTATCGTCGGGCCGGACATGGACCCGCGGGAGGCCGCCTTTGCCGCGGTCAATGCCAAGTTCCAGACTTCCGGCCAGGACTGCCTGGCGGCGGATCGTATCATCGTGCACGAGTCGATTCACGATGAGTTCGTCGCCCAGTTCGCCGAGCGCATGGCTGCCTTGCGGGTAGGCAACGGGATGGATAGCGAGACGGAACTCGGTCCTCTGATCAACGAGCGTGCGGTGGAGAAGGCGTCCCAGATCGTCGATGACGCCATCTCCAAGGGCGCTACCCTGGTGGCCGGGGATCAGTCGAAGGCGCCGGGGCCCAACTTCTTCATGCCGGTGCTGCTCAGCGGCGTGACCCGAGACATGCAGGTCTGGCACGAGGAAACCTTCGCACCCGTGGCGGGGGTGGTCTCCTATCGGGACGACGACGAGGCCATCGAGCTGGCCAACGATACCGAGTACGGCCTGGCCTCCTATATCTATACCCATGATATCCGGCGGATCTGGAAACTGATGCGTGGAATCGAGTACGGCATGGTGGCGGTCAACTCGGTGAAGATGACCGGCGCTCCGGTGCCCTTCGGCGGCATCAAGCAGTCCGGCCTGGGCCGGGAAGGCGGCATACCGGGCATCGAGGAGTACCTGGATACGAAATACTACTGTCTTGGCGGTCTGGGCTCCGCGTCAGGAAGCTAGCTGCGGCGTCATCTCATGGCGCTACCTAGGCGCCGCCATTCGCTCAGGCCACGATTACGGTTTAGCGAATGGCGGCCTTTTATCAAGATTGGTTTTTTATCGTCCGGCCAGCGCCGGCTTACGTTATTTGCTTCAATCAGGAGAACACTATGGCACCTCATCAGGCGCTGATCGATCGCGATCGCAAGGTCACCTTTCATGCATCCAGCCATCTGCGGGACTTTGCCCGCGGCGATGCTCCGGGCCGGGTAATCACCGGGGCCAAGGGCATCCATATCACCGACAAGGATGGCCGGGAGTATATCGACGGCTTCGCCGGGCTTTACTGCGTCAATATCGGCTATGGTCGAAGCGAAATGGCCGAGGCGATCTATCGCCAAGCCATGGAGCTGGCCTACTACCATACCTACGTAGGCCACTCCAACGAGCCGCAGATCGCGCTTTCCGAGAAGATTCTCGAGCTCGCAGGGCCGGGCATGTCCAAGGTCTACTACGGGCTTTCCGGCAGCGACGCCAACGAGACCCAGATCAAGCTGGTGCGTTACTACAACAACGTGCTGGGGCGGCCTAACAAGAAGAAGATCATCTCGCGTATGCGCGGCTATCACGGCTCGAGCATCGCCGCGGGCTCCCTGACCGGGCTGGATGCCTTCCACAAGCTGTTCGATCTGCCCATCGAAGGCGTGCGCCACACGGAAGCGCCTTATTACTATCGTCGTGGCGATACTCAGCAGGACATGAGCGAGCGGGAGTTTTCCAGGTACTGCGCGCAAAAGCTCGACGAGATGATCCAGGCGGAAGGCCCGGACACCGTAGCCGCCTTTATCGGCGAGCCGGTGCTGGGGACCGGCGGCATCGTGCCGCCGCCGGAAGGCTACTGGCAGGAGATTCAGGCGGTGCTCGACCGCTACGATATCCTCTTGATCGCCGATGAGGTGGTGTGCGGCTTCGGGCGTATCGGCGCGGATTTCGGCTCTCATTTCTACGGCATCAAGCCGGATCTGATGACCGTGGCCAAGGGCCTGACCAGCGCCTATCAGCCCCTTTCCGGGGTAATCGTCGGCGACCGGGTCTGGCAGGTGCTGGAGCAGGGCACCGAGGAACACGGTCCCATCGGCCACGGCTGGACCTATTCCGGCCACGCCCTGGGCTGTGCCGCGGGCCTGGCCAACCTGGAGATCATCGAGCGGGAGGGGCTGACCCAAAATGCCGCGGAAACCGGCGCCTATCTTCTGCAACGCTTCCGGGAGGAGTTTCGCGAGCATCCGCTGATGGGGGACGTGCGCGGCGTGGGCATGCTGGCGGCCCTGGAGTTCTCGCCGAATCCGCAGGCTCGGGCGCTGTTCGACCCCAGCCTCAAGGTCGGCCCGCGCATCGCCGCCGCCGCCCTGGAGGAAAATCTGATCGCCCGGGCCATGCCGCAAGGGGATATCCTTGGCTTCGCACCGCCCATGACCATCAATCGGGAAGAGGTCGACGAGGTGGTGGCTCGCACCCGCCGAGCGGTGGCTAAGGTAACCGACGAGCTAACCCGGTCCGGAGATTTGAAATAGGTGAAGTCGCCGCCAGCCGACCACGGCGTCACTCTGGCGTCGATCTATCAGGCCCGCAAGCGTATCGCGGGCCAGGTAAGTCGCACGCCCCTGGTGTTGTCCCAGGCGCTGTCCCGGCGCTTCGAGGCGGAGATCTTTCTCAAGCTGGAGACCTGCCAGCCCACCGGCGCCTTCAAGCTGCGCGGGGCCGCCAACATGATCGCCGCGCTGATCGAGCAACAAGGACGAGACAGCCTGAGGGCCGGCGTCACCACCGCCTCCACCGGCAACCACGGTCGGGCGGTGGCCTATGCGGCGGCGCGGCTCGGAGTGCCGGCGACCATCTGTCTCTCCAGACTGGTGCCGCAGAACAAGATCGTTGCCATCGAGGCCCTGGGAGCCAATGTCAGACGGATGGGGCGCAGTCAGGACGAGGCCTTCCAGGAAGTCGAACGCCTGGTGAGCGAGCAAGGCATGACGCTGATCCCGCCTTTCGATGATCCGCTGATCGCCAGTGGCCAGGGCACCATCGGTCTGGAGTTGCTGGAGGACCAACCGGATCTCGACCGGGTGATCGTCGGGCTTTCCGGCGGCGGTCTTCTGGGGGGTATCGGCGCGGCGCTCAAGGCCATCAGGCCGGCTATTCGCCTTACCGGGGTGAGTCTTGCCCAGGGCGCCGCCATGTGGGAAAGCCTGCAGGCGGGCCAGCCGGTGGAGGTGGAAGAGGTCGAAAGCTTCGCCGATTCCCTGGGTGGCGGTATCGGCCTGCACAATCGCTGTACCTTTGCTTTGGTGGAAGAAGTCATGAACGATCACTACCAGGTCTCGGAGCGGGCCATCGCCCGAGCCATGGTCGAGCTGCTCGCCGAGGAGAGGATGTTGGTGGAAGGCGCCGCGGCGGTGGGGCTCGCCGCCATCGAGGAACATGCTCTGGACATACATGGCCAGAAGGTGGCCTTGATCCTTTCGGGCAACGGCGTCGATCTGGAAACTTTCGATCGCGCTCGGGCCACGTATCAATAAAGCCGATTTCGCCCTGTCGTGTCTGGCGGATTCGCGAGATAATCCAATCTATTCACACAGCGTAGGGGGAGACAGCACATGGCTAAGGATACTATCGTTTTGGGTGCGGGTATGGTCGGGGTGTCCGTCGCCTATCATCTGGCTCGACGAGGACGCTCGGTGCTGTTGATCGATCGTCGCGAGCCCGGCGACGAGACTTCTCTAGGCAACGCCGGCCTGATTCAGCGCGAGGCGGTGGAGCCTTACCAGTTTCCCCAGGATTTCGGCACCCTGATGAGCGTGCTGCCTAACAATCGCATCGATATTCGCTATCAGATCTCCGGCATGGTGAAGGCCGCCGGTCCGCTGTTCCAGTATTGGCGCAACAGCTGGCCCAGCCACTATTCCGATATCGTGCCGGATTATGCGGCGATCATCGGCCTGTGCCTGCAGGAACATGAAACGATGATCGAGGCGGCCAAGGCGCAATCCCTGGTACACAAGCAGGGCTGGTTCGAGATCTTCCGCCGGGACGATAGTTTCCGTGAGCGTCTGAAAGACGCGCGTCGGGTTCATGAAAATCACGGCGTCAACTACGAAGTGCTGGATCGCAGCGGCGTGGATGCGCTGCAGCCTGGCCTTTCTCGGGAAGTGATCGGCGGCTTGCGTTGGACCGACTCCTGGTGCGTGGAAAGCCCGGGAGATCTGGTCAAGGCCTACGCGGATGCCTATCGTAGCGAGGGCGGCGAGACAATGACCGCCTATATCGAAAGCCTTGAGCCCACCGAGACCGGCTGGCGGGTCGGGACCTCCCGAGGCGACATGGAAGCCAAGGAAGTAGTCAATGCCCTGGGCCCCTGGGCGATGATTCCCTTGAAACCGCTCGGCTATCGGTTTCCGCTGTTCGCCAAGCGCGGCTACAACATGCATTACGCTCAGGGCGAGCATCCGCTCAAGCACTGGATACGCGACACGGAGCAGGGCTATTTCATGGCAGCGATGCGCGAGGGCATTCGCATTACCACCGGAGCGGAACTGGCTGGGCGGGATTCACCCCCCAACCCGGCACAGCTCGACGCGGCGGAAAAGGTTGCCCGTAAGCTGGTGCCTTCCATGGGCGCACGGTTGAACGACACCCCTTGGGAAGGTGCGCGGCCCTGCCTGCCGGACATGAAACCGCTGATCGGCCCGGCGCCCAAACACAAGGGGCTGTGGCTCGCCCTCGGCCACGGCCATCAAGGATTCACCCTTGGCCCGGTAACCGGACGCCTGCTCGGCGAGATGATGGACAATGAGCCCACCGCCATCGATATGAAGCCCTTCGGCGCCGAGCGGTTTGGTTGAGACATGCTGGTGACTGCTGATTCGGTCGCTCTCCGTACGCTTGATTCTTGCTCGTGGTACTGTTGTTTCGGTACTGACGAGCTGGAATAGAAAATAAGTGACGGCGGCCGATAACGCGCCTGTGCTTTCTTGATCCTCCGGGAGGAACACTCTCATGGACGCCTCGCAAACTCCTGCGGACCCGTCGCTCGATCCCGGCGACTGGCGTGAATTTCGAACACTTGCCCACAAGATGCTGGATGCTGCGGTCGACAAGATGGAGGCCGCCCGCCAAGGCCGCGTCTGGAATGAAGTGCCGCCGGAAATGAAGCAGTCGCTTCAAGCCGAACTGCCGATCGATGGTCACGGGTTGGCAGCGACCCAGCAGCGGATCGAAGCGCTGCTGCCTTACGGCATCGGCAACACCCACCCGCGTTTTTTTGGCTGGGTGCATGGGTCCGGCACGCCGGGAAACCTGATCGCCGAGATCGCGGTGGCGGCGATGAACGCCAATCTGGGCGGTCGAGACCACGGCGCGATGTACGTGGAAAAACAGGTGGTGAAATGGTGCCGGGAATTGTTCGAGTTTCCCGAGACCGCCAGCGGCCTGATCGTGTCCGGCACCTCGATTGCGACGGTGATTGCCTTGAAAGTGGCAAGGGACCGGTGTCTCGACTTTACCAGTCGCACAGAGGGCGTCGGCGGCGCACCGCTGGTCGGCTACACTTCGACGCAGACCCATTCCTGCGTCGCACGTGCCTTCGATATTCTGGGTCTCGGCGCGAATGCCCTTCGCAAGATTCCGGTGGACGAGCGTTTCCAGATCGACATGGAGGCGCTGAAAACCGCGATCGCCACCGATCGGACAGAAGGGCGCACGCCCTTTGCCGTCATCGGCACTGCCGGCGCGGTCAATGTCGGCGCGATCGATGACCTGGAAGCCATCGCCGACCTCGCGGCCCAGGAAGGCCTATGGTTTCATGTCGATGGCGCGTTCGGCGCCAGCGGCGTCCTCAGCGATCGGCTTCGCCCGCGGTTGACCGGATTGAAACGAGCCGACTCGCTGGCGTTCGATTTTCACAAGTGGCTGCATGTCAACTACGACGCCGGCTTCGTCCTCGTCCGATCCGAAGAGGCGCACCGCCGAACATTCTCCGATCGCCCCGACTACCTCAAGGGGGCTGACCGGGGCCTTGCCGCCGGCAACCCTTGGCCGGTGGAGTACGGCCCCGAACTATCCCGCGGCTTTCGAGCGCTCAAGATCTGGGCCCAGCTCAATGAACACGGCACCGACAAGCTGGGTCGGCTGATCACCCGCAACTGCGAGCAGGCGGCTTATCTGGCGGAACAGGTCGCGGCTCGGCCGAATATGGAAGTGTTGGCGCCGGTCGCGATGAATATCTGCTGCTTTCGCTATGCCCATCCCGAGTTGACCTCCCCCGAGTTGAATCGCCTGAATGAAGAGATCGTCATCCAGCTGCAACTCCAGGGTATCGCCGCCCCCTCGACCACCATCATTCACGACAACACCGCGATCCGGGTCAACATCACGAACCATCGCACGAGATTCGAGGATCTCGATCTGCTGGTAAGGGAGGTCGGCAGGATCGGAGCAACGCTGGCCGCCGAGGCGGGTCAATCTTGACAGGGGATGAGATCCGCCCTTAAGGATCAGGTCTGACGAAGCCATCGTCATCGACCGGTTACAGTTTCCATGAATGGCATACGATAAGGATAAAAACAGTGACAATACGACATCTGAAATCCGCAGCCGCATCCGCTGGTGTTGAAGCAGAAGATCAGCGCGTTACCGAGGCGGTAAGCGCAATGCTCGATGATATTCATCAGCGTGGGGAAAGCGCGGTACGAGAATATGCTGAGAAATTCGATAACTGGTCGGGAGACTTCATTCTCTCCGATGAGAAGCGCCAGAAGCTGATCGCGCAGGTGCCGCAGCAGACCAGGGACGATATCGATTTTGCGCATCGCCAGGTCCAGCGATTCGCCAAGGCCCAGCGTGACAGTCTGCAGGAATTCGAAATCGAGACCGAGCAGGGCGTCATACTCGGACAACGCATTTTGCCGGTTCATTGCGCGGGCTGTTACATCCCGGGTGGGCGCTATGCCCATGCCGCCTCGGCATTGATGAGCGTGGCCACCGCCAAGGCGGCGGGGGTGCCTTTCGTGGTTGCCTGCTCGCCGCCTCGTGGCGATAGCATCAACCCTGCAGTGACCTATGCACTGGATGTCGCGGGCGCCGATGTCATCATGGAAATGGGCGGTGTGCATGCCATGGCCAGCATGGCGTTCGGTCTCTTTACCGGGCGAGAGGCGGACATCCTGGTGGGGCCGGGCAATGCCTATGTGGCGGAAGCCAAACGGTTGCTGTTCGGAAAGGTCGGTATCGATGTGTTCGCCGGTCCCACCGAATCGGCAATCATCGCTGATGATAGCGCCGATCCCATGACTATCGCGGTCGATCTGGTATCCCAGGCGGAACACGGTCCCAACTCTCCAGTGTGGCTATTCACCAGCTCCGAGCGGATCGGCCGCGAGGTGCTTGAAATTCTGCCCAAGGTCGCCGACGACATGCCGAATGCGGATGTGGTTCATGCGGCCTGGGAAGATTACGGCGAAGTCATACTCTGCGACAGTCGTGAAGAGCTGGTGGAGGTCAGCGATCGCTACGCCTGTGAGCACTTGCAGGTGTTCTGTGAAGACCTGGATTGGTGGAAACAGAACTTGAGCAACTATGGCTCCCTGTTTCTCGGCGAAGGCAGCACCGTCACCCATGGCGACAAATGCTCCGGCACCAACCATATCCTGCCGACCAAGCGCGCGGGACGCTACAGCGGCGGTCTCAACGTGCACAAGTTCCTCAAGGTGCTGACGACTCAGCAATTGAGTGAAGAAGCCAACCGAACCTTTAGCGCCGTCGGCTCGCGAATTTCTCGTACCGAAGGCATGGAGGGGCATGCCCGAGCCTGCGACTGGCGATTACGCAAGTACTTTACCGAGCAGGATTGGGACTTCCCGGTTCACGATCAACAGCGTTACTAGGTAAGGGGGCGGCCATGCAGACCTTCTCGAAATCGTTTACTCAGCAGGAGCCGATACCCGATTCGGCTATCGAGGCCGCGGTGGCGGTCATGCGCAGCGGCCGCCTGCATCGCTACAACCTGGCGGAGGGAGAGCGAGGCGAAACCGCCCTGCTCGAGCAAGAGTTCGCCGATAGCTTGGGTGCGGCCTATTGCCTGGCTTGCGCTTCCGGTGGATACGCCATGCAGATCGCGTTGCGCGCCGCCGGACTCCAGTCCGGCGACAAGGTGCTTTGCAACGCTTTCACTCTGTCGCCGGTGCCGGGCAGCATCCATGGCGTGGGCGGTGTGCCGGTGCTGGTCGATATAAAGGATGACACCACGGTTGATATCGACGACCTGCGTCTGGCTGCCAAGGAAAGCGGCGCACGCTTCTTCCTGCTTTCCCACATGCGCGGCCATATCGGCGACATGGAGGCGATCGTCGAAATTTGTAACGACTTGGGCATCATTCTGATCGAAGACTGCGCTCACACCATGGGGGCTTCCTGGAAAGGGCGTCCGAGTGGCACCTTCGGCAAGGTTGGCTGCTTCAGCACTCAGACGTATAAGCACCTCAATTCCGGGGAGGGCGGTCTGTTGACCACGGATGATCCGGAGATCATGCGCCGTGCGGTCATTCTGTCCGGCTCCTACATGCTATTCGATCGTCATCTGGCGGCTCCAGCCGCGGATAGCTTCGGTGACGTGCGTTTACAAACTCCCAACTGCAGTGGCCGCATGGACAACCTGCGTGCGGCGGTGCTGCGCCCGCAGCTGGCGGAACTCGCCGAGCGCCGCGAGCGCTGGAATCGGCTCTATCGCGTGCTTGAAGAGGGTTTCGGTCAAGCGGAGTCTATCGTTCTGATACCGCGGCCACCGGAAGAAGACTTCGTCGGTAGTTCCATTCAATTCCGGCTGCCGGATCTGCCGAGGGATAGAATTGAAGCCTTCATTTCGGGCTGTGAGCGGCGAAACATACCACTCAAATGGTATGGCCGGTATGAGCCCGAAGATTACACCAGTCGCTATGATAGCTGGCGCTACTTGGGTAATACGCGCCGAGTCCCCAATACGGAAAAAGTACTGGCTTCCCTTTGCGATCTTCGGATCCCGTTGACTTTCAATGAAAGCGATTGTGCCGAGATTGTACAGCTTGTTAGCGAGTCGCTGAAAGAAAGTGATAAGAGCGATATGGCTAATAAAGAGAGATAGATTTCTATTTCACTTGATGGTGTGCTTTTCATTAATTTTGATATTTACTTCTTCTTATTGTTTTTAAGGAGAAGTAAATTTATCAGCTAAATTATCAACGAAGTTTCCATCAAGAGATGATTTGAAGGTGGCGCTTGCTGTTGTAGATTCGTTGCAGGTACTGGTTGATGAGGTGGTGGCGTTTTCTGGAAGCGTTTCCACCAATGGCATCGAGCCGAGCTGAATCCCCGGGTTGGTGATGAGCTGCCATCCTCGGGCCCGAATCCTTCGGGGCTGAGCGGTTCGAGTGAAGCCTGATAACGGCTGCTGCTGGTTTTCCGGCGCCATTAGATGGGAGGCGGCTTATCCAGCAGTAGCTCCCATAGCCTGTCGACGGCATCGACATTGGTCCTCGTACGGCAATAGCCCGCCACTACCAGAATGGGCCCTTCGAGCATACCGAGTAGTGATATAAGCGTTCCTGCCTTTAACTCTTCCTCGATCAGTCCATGGGGCAACCAGCCAATCCCCAAGCCTGCCAAGGTCAGCTCCTTGATGCCAATGGTGAAAGCCGTTTCGCAAACGAGTTCGATGTCGAAACGGCGCTGCAATTCCAGCATGTAAGGCGAGGCCAAGGCCCTGTGGAAAAAACTGTCCTGTTCGTAGCCGATAAGCGGCAGAATCGACTCCGGATGCGGCTCGTGCAAAGGCTTGCCCTCAGAGTCGGCGGCACTTACCGGAACCAACCGTTCGGTACCTAACGCCACTCGCTGCGTATCGCTGTTAGACGTCAATAAGGGCGCGCCTTCCTGTTCGCTGCAGATCATTAGATCGGCCCGACCATGTTGGAAGTCGCTGCTGCAATCATTTCGATTGGAGGAACGCACCTGCAAACGAGCATCTGGTGCGGTATTTCGAAAATACTGTAGTAATCGCGGTAGGTAGCTGACCGTCAGCGTATGTTGTGTGGTCAGCACGGCGCGCTGGCCGTGAGTGGCATCGGAGCGCATACGACTGCGCAATGCGTAGAGTCTCGCCAGCCAGGCACGCAGATTCGGCTCGTATAGCCGAGCCTCCGCCGTCAGGGCCAGGCGAGGCGACTGCCTGTCGATGAGCTCAACCCCCAGCCATTCTTCCAGCTGACGGATGCGTCTTGAAAAAGCCGGCTGTGTGACATGGCGGTGTTCTGCGGCTTTCGAAAAGTTGCCGGTTTCGATCAGCGCAAAGAAATCCTCTATCCACTCGATCTTCATCGTCGCTCCCGCCAGGCCAAGGTTCTTAAAGTCTACCTTGGCTATGCAAAAAATTAACCGATGCCAAGTAACTTGGCATTGGCCAACTCCTCCATAAGGCGCCTAGCCTGGCTATAGACCAGTCATATAGCGAGTTGACCAATCTCATCGTCTATTGGCTGCGATCAATCAAGAGCATACCTATGCAAAAAACTTATGTCTGGAGGCACGCATGCATTTATCTCGATTCCCTCGCGTTCGGCTCGCTCATCTGCCGACCCCCTTGGAGCCCATGGATAACCTGAGCCAACTGCTCGGTGGTCCTCGCTTGTGGATCAAGCGCGACGATTGCACCGGCTTATCCACCGGCGGCAACAAGACGCGCAAACTGGAATTTCTGATGGCGGATGCTCTCGACCAAGGCGCCGATACCGTCATCACCCAAGGGGCGACACAGTCGAATCATGCCCGCCAGACGGTGGCCGCCGCCTGCAAGCTGGGGCTCGAGTGCCATATTCTGCTCGAGGATCGTACCGGCAGCGAGGATCCGGCCTACAACTACAACGGCAACGTCTTCCTCGATCAGCTTCACGGTGCCACGGTCAGCAAGCGTCCCGGCGGCGCCGATATGAATGGCGAGATGAAGGCGCTAGCCGAGCAGTTGCGCGGCGAAGGCAAGAAGCCCTACATCATTCCCGGCGGTGGTTCCAACGCCATCGGTGCCCTGGGTTACGTCAATGCAGGTCTCGAATTGCTGGCCCAGGCGAACGACATGGGGCTGCGCATCGACCATCTGGTGCATGCCACCGGCAGCGCCGGCACCCAGGCCGGTCTGGTCACGGGGCTTTATGCCTGCAACTCCGGCATTCCAGTGTTCGGTATCGGCGTGCGCGCGCCCAAGGACAAGCAGGAAGAAAACGTCTTTGCCCTGGCGCAGAAGACCGAGGAAAAGCTGGGCCTGTCCGGCGTGGTGCGTCGTGAGCATGTGGTCGCGAACTGCGATTACGTGGGCGAGGGCTACGGAATACCGACGGAAGGCATGGTCGAGGCGGTCACGCTGCTAGCCCGTCACGAAGGCATCCTGCTCGATCCAGTGTATTCCGGCAAGGGCATGGCCGGCCTGATCGACCTGATTCGCAAAGGGCAATTCAAGGAAGGCGAGAACGTGGTCTTCCTGCATACTGGCGGCAGCGTCGCACTGTTTGGCTATCCGCAGGCATTCGACTTTCCGGATTACCAGGCTTGATGGAGCCACCCGCATGAGCCAATGCGGGTGTTCATAGGTGGAACAGGATTAAAGGTGAAAACAGTGACAATACGACATCTGAAATCCGCCGCTGCATCTGGTGGTGTCGAGGTGGAAGATCAGCGCGTTACCGAAGCGGTAAGCTCGATGCTCAACGATATCCATCAGCGCGGTGAAACTGCCTTAGGCGAATGCACGCAGAAGTTCGATAACTGGATCGGAGATTTCGTTCTTTCCGACGAGAAGCGCCAGAAATTGATCGAACAGGTGCCTCAGCAGGTCAAGGACGATATCGATTTCGCGCATCGCCAAGTTCAGCGATTCGCCAAGGCGCAGCGTGATAGTTTGCAGGAATTCGAAATCGAAATTGAGCCAGGTGTCATACTCGGGCAACGCATTTTGCCGGTTCATTGCGCGGGCTGTTACATCCTTGGTGGGCGCTATGCCCATGCTGCCTCGGAATTATATAAACAATAATTCAGAGTTTTATAGTTCATCTATTTTCAGCAGAGGTTCATCAATGAATAATAACGAACCAGAGATAAAGATGTTCGGTGGTCCCGCTACTGCATTAATTCCTGCAGTCGTCGTGGTTGGCGTCTTGCTATGGTTGTCGCTTGCAGAACGGGCCAGTATTTCTAGTTTCTGGGTTGGTGGTTGGGCGGCAATTATTGTTGGGCTACTCCTCACCAAGACCCCACGTGCCTTCGCCGAGTCGATCACCCGAGGGCTGACTGATCAAACTGGCGCAGTCATCATCCTCGCTTATCTCTTCGCAGGTGTTTTTGGAAAGCTGCTTGCCGAGGGAGGGCTAGTCAATGGCCTGCTCTGGTTCGGTGTCGAGTCCGGAGTGCAGGGCGCTTTCTACGTTGTATTGGCCTTCTTGCTATCATGCATCTTCGCGGCCGGCACAGGGAGTAGCGTGGGTGCCGTTCTAGCCCTTGTTCCAGTGTTGTATCCAACCGGCGTTGCTCTTGGTGGCGATCCCGTAATGTTGGCTGTCGGCATACTCGCCGGTGGAGCATTTGGTGACAACATTGCTCCCATTTCCGACACAACCATCACCTCAGCCTACACGGCCAAGGCTGAGATGGGCGCAGTAGTCAAGGCTAGGCTTCCCTTGTCTTTGAGTTCAGCCGCCGTCACGATCATCGTACTAGCGATTTTTGGTGGTGGTTCAGATGCAATTCCTAGCAGCATCGACGTCAACGCTTCTCCATGGGGACTATTGATGATCATCCCGTTCTTCGTAGTGATTGTCTTGGCCATGCGTGGGCAGCGTATTGTAGTCTCACTGATCTGGGGTACTCTTGCGGCCATCGTTATCGGCCTGTTCACTCAGTTACTCGCACCCGGTGACATCTTTTCCATTCCCGCCGAGCGTGGTCAGTCGTCCGGACTTGTTGAAGACGGTATCAGTAATATCACCGGTGCGATCGTCCTGGTCCTGTTTATTCTCGCGCTCGCTCAGGTGCTTACAGACAGCGGCATCATGAATAACATCCTGACCCGACTGGAAAGGCATGCGGCGCGCGGTGTGCGGAGTGCCGAACTGATGATCTCGGGAATCACGCTACTCTTTACAGTGCCTTTGGGCGCGAATGCGCCGGCAATCTTGCTTGTGGGGCCTACCATTGGTCAGCCCCTGGGAGCAGACCATAAACTTGCCCCATCACGTATCGCAAATTTGATGGACTGTGCCGCGAATACCGTCTTCTATATGCTGCCGTGGCACAACGCTGTGATTATCTGGTATGCCACCCTGGTGATAACAGTAGAGCAGTATGACCTGCCACTGCCATCGATTGCCTCGGCATTCCTCAATCCTTACGCCTGGGCTTTGCTCGTTGTTCTACTGATTTCGATAATCACCGGCTGGAATCGTCGGTATGTTAGCCCAAGTGAGAGTCCTGTCCGTTAGTAGCTGTTGATATACCCGCGCTTCGCTTGTCTTTCAGGTGAGCGCGGGATAAGGATGCACTCGTATGAAGAGAGGGCCTCAGTGTCAATGACAAAAAATCGAAGTGGAAGGGTTTAGTCGTGCTGGGATTAATTTTAGTGTCTCAGACCGTCCTTTGGTTGCCGGAGATGATGAAATGAACACTTACAACGACAGGTCGAATTCTCAGGACGAAGTCCTGACGTTGGTGCTTGTGCACGGCTTCCTTAGCGGCAGTGACTACTGGTCTTCCGTGAAAGAAAGTCTAGAGCCCGAGCGGCGGGTCATCGCGATCGATCTGCCAGGTTTTGGCTTGCGTGCCCACGAAGGCGCGGTAGATAGTATCGCGGATTTCGCCGATCACATCTTGACCGAGCTTAGCGCAGCGTCCATTGAACGCTTTGACCTTCTGGGCCATTCTATGGGCGGAATGATAGTGCAGGAGATGGCGCATCGGGCGCCGCACAGGATCAGCCGACTGGTGCTCTACGGCACCGGATCCGAGGGCGAACTACCCGGTCGCTTCGAGCCCATCGCCGAGTCACGTCGCAAGGTGGAAGTCTTCGGCAAGACGCCCACGATCTCGTTCATCGTTTCCAACTGGTACGTGCAAGGTACACAGGCCCCATGGTTCGATACCTCTCTGGCCTTGGCGGAACAGGCAAGCGTTGAGTCAGTAAAAGGCGGTCTCACTGCGATGGAAAACTGGCGAAGCGATGACTATCTGTCATCGCTTGAGCTTCCCTGCCTTATTCTGTGGGGTGATCAAGACAAGGCCTATCCGTTTGCCCAGGAAATGGCTCTATGGCAAGGCATTGCCAATGCCAATCTTGCCGTCATTCCCAATGCTGGCCATAACGTTCATCATGAGAAACCCGCGCTATTCAGTGCTCTGGTTAACGATTTTCTTGGCTCTTCTAATTTCTGAATCTAGACTTGGATCGTCCTTATCCGAAGGATAGGGACGTTACTCTCTCGCGTCTTTATTCTTTATTTTTGGTTCATTGCACTTTGTTGAGTGCGACGTTCTTCATTGACAAACTTGCTAGAAAAGGAGTTGGCTTCGATACTGATGCGGCGTGATCCAATGACAAGGAGCACCATCATGCGATCGATCAAGATACTGAGTACTTTGCTATTGAGCGGAATGCTGACACTGGGTGCTGTAGCTCAAGCGGACTCCCATGGTATCGAGCAACTGCAGACCGATGCCACGGTAGAGGAAGCCGCGGAGCGCCTACGGGAAGCGCTGGACGAGAAAGGCTTGCGGCTGTTTGCGGTGGTGGATCATACCAGCAACGCGGAAAGCGTGGAGATGCAGCTTCCGCTGACCCAGACCTTTATCTTCGGCAACCCCAAGGCCGGCACGCCCTTGATGCAGTGCGACAGTAGTGTGGCGTTGGATCTGCCGCAGAAGATGGTGATTCGTCAGGTACAGGAAGGCGAAAAGCAGACGCTGATCGAATGGAACTCGCCTCAATATCTTGCCGAACGCCATGGGCTGGAGGCTTGCGACTTGCCCTTGGACAAGATCGAGGGCGTGCTGCAGTCCCTGGCGGAAGCGGCGGCGGGAAATAGCTGATTTTGGTTAGATCGCCAGTTTCAGGCACGCGCCCGCTGCTTGCGTTCGGCCTCTTGAATAATGGCTTCAATCTTGGCCATGGCTTCGTCATGCGGAATTGATGGGCGCGGATCATCCAGGCTTGAGCGTACCTGTTCGCGAAACCAACGGTCATAGCTCTCTGCCTGTTCCTGGGTTTCGAACTCCGAGACGATAGGGGAAAGTGGCTTGCTCATGCGATGCCTCCTGAAAGGTTACTGCCAGTGTAATTCAATTTATCTTGTCGATCACGGCACGCCGCTTTATTCATCATCTATCGGCGTCGTCTTCAGGGGGAGCGGCAACCGCCTCGGCGCGGTACCCTCCGGCGCGATGCAGCAGTTCGAACTGCCGGTCGCAGCGGCGACAGGCGCTGCACATGCTGGTATGAAACCTGAGGGAAAGACGTTCGGAGAGGCGCAGGCGAGTGTCCAGGCGCTTGGACATCAGTCGGGTGGCTTCCTTGCACATTACCATTCCCAGCATCAGTCCGTCTCCTTCAGCCAGCCGTGTTCGATGCAGGCCCGCAGCCGCAAACGGGCGCGATGCAGTATCACCCAGCAGTTGTTTTCCTTGATGCCGGTCTCTTGACAGATTTCCAAGGTGGAAAGCCCCATCAGTTCGCGCATCGAGAAGATTCGGGCGACGTTGTCCGGCAGGGCGACCATGCAGGTATCGAACATCTGCCAGAAGCGTTCGCTGGTAAAAGCCGCTTCCGGGTCACCCCATGCGGCGGGGCGAGCCTGTACCTGCCAGCGGCCGTTTTGCTGAAATTGCCCTTCGAGTAATGCGTCGCTGTCAATCTCTTCGTCGAAGGGTCGCCATTTACCCTGACGCCGCTGCTGACGCAGGCTATCGAGAATCTTGTACTTGAGTATCCCGAATACCCAGGTTTCGTAGCCGGAGCGCTCCTGGAAACTTGCATCTTTTTCTATCGCCGCCGCCAAGGCTTCCTGCACCGCATCTTCCGCCAGGTTCCGGTCGCGAAGCTGCAGCAGGGCGAAGGAGACCAGCCGGGGACGCACCGCTTCGAGACGCCGCATGTGATCCTGGTTGGCGCCGGGTTGGGCGGAGGGCTGAGCAAGCGACATGAGAGCTTCCCGAGAACTTGTTGTTATAAAACACAGCATGGCTCCCACTGGTGTCCGGTCAAGTTTTCGTCTCAACGCTTGAGCCGGTGGTAGCGCTCAAGATCCTCCGGCCGATCCAGGTCCCAAACCGTTGCCGGGCAGGCGATATGCCAGCCAAGTTCGTCGGCGCATCGGCGGGTTTCCGCCATTACCCGAGCGCTACCCCAGGCGATATTCTCGAATAGCCGTTTATCGGCGCGTTGCGTGCCCACCAGCGCATAGCCGCCGTCTTCCGCGGGCAGAAAGACCGCGTCATGATCTTGCAGGGCCTGGTGGCAGCGCTTCAGCAGTTCCGGCGTCAATACCGGACAGTCGCTGCCGATCAATAGTCCCCGCACGGACATGGCATTGAGCGCCTGGAACATGCGCTCGCCCAGGTCGCCCTCCGGCTGAGGGCGCAGGCGAACGCCAAAGCGTGATGCGAGCTCGAGAAACAGCGGATGGCGATGATCCAGGGCGGTCCAGAGAGTGATATTGGCCGAAGCGGTCGCCCGGCAGGCGATATCCAGCGTATCAGTGAGCAGTTCCGCGTGCAGCCGGGCCGCCCGCTCGGCGCCAAGCGCCGGAATCAGGCGGGTCTTGACCCGTCCGGCCAGCGGCGCCTTGGCGAGAATCGCCAAGGGAAATCCTTCAGCGGGCATGACGATACTCCTTCGCGAGTTGGTGACAGTCCTCGCCGCGCCAGTAGCGGTAGCGTAGCCGCCACATCAGCAGGATGGTGGAAAAGATCCCGTGGAGCTCCCAGCGTCGGCCGGAGCTGATCACTTGAGCTTTGAGACAGGCTGGCGATGAAAGCCGCTTCAGTCGTCGACTGATCTCGATATCTTCCATCAGCGGCTGCTCGGGAAAGCCGCCCACCCTGTCGAAGGCGTCCCGGGTCATGAACAGCGCCTGGTCGCCGGTGGCGATACCGGTCAGTCGCGAGCGCAGGTTCATGGCCCAGGCGATCACCCGGATCATGGGATGCCGCCCCTCCAGGCGCACCGCGAAACGTCCCCAGCAGCGTCCGCTTTCCAGGGCATTGGCGATCAGCCGATCCGCGTCTTCCGGCAGCCGCGTGTCCGCATGCAGGAAAAGCAGTTGCGCTCCCCGAGCGTGAGCCGTGCCCAGGTTCATCTGAGCCGCGCGACCCGGATTCGATCTCAGGCAGCGGGTCACGTAAGGCGCCGCCAGTTGCCGGGTGGCGTCCCGGCTGCCGCCGTCCACCAGCAGCAGTTCCGCGCCGCGCTCACGCAGCGGTTGCAGACTGACAAGCTGCGCCTCGATACCCGCCGCTTCATCGAGAGCGGGAATAATGATGCTCAGGGTCATGCCTTTGAGGCCTCCAGTTCGATTACTCGACCGCCGGCGGCGGTGGCGTCTTCCGCATCGTGAGTCACCATCAGCGTCGGCAGGCGATTTTTGCGTACCCGGTCGAAGACCAGCCGGCGCATCTCGCCGCGCAGGGCCGCATCGAGCTTGGAGAAAGGCTCGTCGAGCAGCATGGCCTGGGGCTCGGAAAGCAGCACTCGCATCAGGGCGACCCGGGAGCGCTGGCCGCCGGAAAGGGTGGCAGGGTCCCGATCGTAGTAACCGGTCAGACCGATATCCGCCAGGGCCGCCTCGATACGTTCCCGGCGCCGCGATCCCTTTTCGCGCAGGCCGAAGGCCAGGTTGCCGCCGACGCTCAAATGAGGAAACAGCAGCGGATCCTGGAACAGCAGTCCTGCCCGGCGCGCCTGGGCAGGTAATTTCGTCAGAGTCTGGCCGTTCAACAGCACCCGCCCGCGGGCCTCGAAGCTCGGCGCCAGGAAGCCGGCGATATAGGCAAGCAATGTCGACTTGCCGACCCCGGAGGGGCCCATCAGCGTCAGCACCTCTCCCGGCGCGATATGGGTATTCACCCTTACCAGGGGCTGACCATCGAGATGGATGGCGACGTTTTCCAGAATCAGATCGTGAGTCATGGCATTCATCTCAATGAGTCAGCAGTCCACGGCGTCGGCGTAGCAATAGTCGGGGCAGACCAAGGGCCAGGGCAAAACCCAAGGCCGGCAGCAGCAGTTGCAGTAGCGCATAGACCGCGGCGATGCGTCGGTCGCTGCCGCTGGCCAGGCTCACCGCCTCCAGAGTCAGGGTGGTGACCCGGCCGGCGCCCAGCAGCAGGGTCGGCAGATATTGCCCGACGCTCACCGCCATGCCTACGGCGCCGGCGATCATGATCGGCACCGTCAGCATCGGCAGGCGCACCCGCCAGAAGATCGCCGCCGGCCCTCGGCCCAGGCTGGCGGCCATCTGTTCCCAGCGCGGGTCGAGGCGTCGATAGCTTTCCGCCAGGGACAGGAAGACATAGGGCAGCACGAAAAGCAGATGGCCGAAGATGACCGCGGGTAACGCCGTATCGATACCCAGCTGCACCTGCAGCTGTACCAGGCCGAACAGGAAGGCCACCGGCGGCACCAGCAGCGGCAGGTAAAGCACCACCTGGGCCCAGGGGCGCATCGGGATTCGGCGCTGGGTTTCCACCTCCAGACAGCCCACCACCAGCATCAGAGAGGCGAAGGTGGCCGCGAAGGCGATCAAGGCGGAGTCGAGCAGGGCGTGCCAGGCGCCGGGCAAGGCACGCCACCAGTTGAGGGCGGTGAGCGGCCGGGGCCAGACCTGAGGAAAAGGCCAGTAGGCGGCCAGGGACCACAGCATCAGGCCAATCAGGCTCGCCAGTAGAAGTAGAATCGTCAAGCCGGTAAGGGCGCCGCCGAGGATCGCCAGGGAACCCTCCGCGAGCTGACGCCTGCCGTCGATCAGCCGGCCGCGACTCAGGCGACGAACAAGACTCTCCCCCAGCCACCAGAGCCCCAGCGCCGCCAGCGTTACCCCAAGCTGGGTCAGTGCCGCCGCGGAAGCCATGAAGCGCATGGCCAGATCCGGGTCGTGGAGCCAGCGCACCACCGCCACCGCTAGGGTCGGCGGAGTGGAGGGGCCAAGGATCAGCGCCACGTCCACGTTGGCGCTGGCGAAGGCGATCACCGCGTAGATCGGCAAGCGGATCAGCGGGTAGAGCCCCGGCAGCACCGCCTTGAAGAAGGCCGCCAGCGGCGCGTAACCCAGGGAGCGGGCCAGGGCAAGGCGCTCCTGGGCCTGACACTGGGGCAGCGCCGCCAGGCTCATCAGCAGCAAAAAAGGCACCTCCTTGATCACCAGGCCCAGAATCAGGGCAAGCCCCATATCATCACCGGGAAAGAGGTAATCCGGCGGATACTGCCAGCCGCTCAGCCAGGGGGATACCAGACGACTGGCAAGTCCCGAGGGCGCCAGCAGAAAGGCCAGGCCGATGGCTGCCGCCGCGTGAGGCACCGCCAGCAGCGGTGAGAGCAGCCGGCGTACGCGTTCGAACCAGCGGCTGTGCAGGAAAGCGCCGATAAATAGCATGACGATAATAAGCGCCGCTAGCGCGCTGGCTAGCCCGGTCACCAGGCTCAGGCGGATCATCGTCATCAGGCCGGGGGCGTTGAACAGCGCCTGCCAGTGGCTAAGGCCGAGGGCGTTTCCTCCCAGGGCCGGCAGCCAGCCGAAGGCCGGGGCGACGACCCCGGCCAACCCGCCGGCGATGGGCAGGATCAGCAGCGCGATGGTCAGCCAGGGCACCCAGCGAATTACGCCTGCGAAACCTTCCGTCGGCTTAGCGGTTGCCGTAACGGGCTTGCCAGGCCTGCTCGAGGCGCTCCATCCAACTGGGGTGCGGCTCCGCCAGGGTCGTCGCCAGGGCTTGCGGGTCCAGGGCGGCAGGATTTTCGTGATCATCGCGGAAGGCTTCTCGTTGCGCGGAGTCGAGGGTGGTCATGTCGAGCACGCTGGGGTCGCCCCAGACCTGGAGATCCTGCTTGCGCGCCTGGGCCTCGGGAGAGAGCAGGAAATTGGCGGTGACCAGGGCCCCGGCCTTGTGGCCGGCGTTGAAGGGAATCGCCAGGAAGTGCACGTTGCCCAGGGTGCCGCCTTCCAGCACATAGCTGCGGGTGCTGAGCGGCAGCTCGAAATTCGCCACCGCCGCCGCCGGGGCGGAAGGATTGAAGGTGAAGGCCAGGCTGAGTTCGCCGTCCCCCATCAGGCGGCGCAGCTCCGGGCCGCTGGCGGGGAAGTGGCGGCCTCGGCGCCAAAGATCAGGGTGCAGGGCATCAAGGTAGTCCCACAAGGGAGCGGTGACGGCGGCGAAGTCGGCGTCTTCCACGGGCTGGTAGAGAGGCCCGGTATCTTCCGCTAGCGCCAGCAACGCCTGCTTGAGAAAGCTGCTGCCGGTAAAATCCGGTATCAGCGGGTAGGTGAAGCGACCCCGATGTGCTTTCGTCCAGCTCAAGAGCTCCAGCATGTTGCGAGGCGGCTCGTTCACTCGGGCGCTGTCGTAGTAGAAGGTGAGCTGCGCCTTGCCCCAGGGCGCTTCCAAGCCTTCCACCGGCACGGTGAAGTCTTCGCGTATCTCCGGATGTGCCTCAGGATTGGTCAGGGCGAAGTTGGGCAGCGCCTGGGTGAAGGGGCCGAAGAGCAGGGCGTTTTCCTTCATGGCGGCGAAGTTCTCGCCGTTGATCCAGATTAGATCGATACTGCCTTCGGCATCGTTGCCGGCGGATTTTTCCGCGAGCACCCGAGATACCGCCGAGGCGGTGTCATTGAGCTTGACGTGCACCAGCTCGATATCCTGTTCTTCCGCCAGGCGCTTCGCCGCCCAGGTGATATAGGCGTTGGTGCGGGTATCGCCGCCCCAGGCGTTCCAGTACACCGTCTGGCCTCGGGCTTCGCCCTCGATGGTTTCCCAGTCGTCGAGTTCCATCGCCTGGGCGCCCAGTGGAATCATCGCCAGTATCAGAGCCAGTCGCTTGAAACCAGTCATAGTCTTGAAGCGATCCAATGTCTCAAAGCGAAAGAGTCGCGGCATAGATGGTTTTCCTTGGTTTTTTCAATCAAGAAGATCGCGCCGGGCCAGTTCATGCCATTCCTTGCGGACTCGGGTGACGATTTGCGGCGACAGATAGTGGTCGACACGATCGCGTACATGATCGATCAACGCCGGATCGCTGAGTTCCGCCGACCAGTCCTCGCCGCCGGCTCCTTCGTCTCGTCGGCGGCGATACTTTGATCGCCATTTGGCGCACCAGGTCACCGACCACAGCCACATGGCGCGCCGGCACTGTAGCAGGCCTTGGGGGTCGAGATATTCGCGGTGGTTCCCTATGGCCTTGACCCACTCGCGATAGAGGGCATGTACTTCATCGACGCTCAACTCCGCATAGGTGCGCGTATCCCAGGTGGTGGAGGTGTAGAGGCTGGCATGGGCGAGATCCAGTCCCGGCAGGCTGTAGCGGCACTTTTCCAGGTCCACCAATATTGCCCGGCCTTGCGGGTCGATCAGGAAATTCCCCGGATGAGCATCGAAGCTGATCAGCGCCTTGGCGGTCGTCGGTTGCGTCTCCACCCAGGCGCTGAGTTCAGCGAGTTCTTTCTGCAACTGACCGAGGGTATCGTCGTCCAGTCCGGCCTGGGGCAGAAACGCCGCCTGATGACTTACTTCCTCGAGCATATCCCCCCAGGGCGACACTGGATCGAGAAGTGGGGCGCGTTCTTCCGGCGAGGGAAGAGGTAGGCGGTGCAGGCTGGCCAACGCGTGAGCGATGGCGGTGAGATCCTCAGGTAATCGAGGAGCGTGACCTTGAACGGCGGCGATCACCAGACCCCCGCGGGGTAGCGATTCCTCAGGCGGTAAGACAGCACCCAGGGAAGGCGTATGGCCGCTTGCCGCTGCCCGTTCGAAGCAGCAGGCCTGATAGCTCAGGTTGGCCTTGGCATCGAGATCCAGCTGGCTCTGCTTGGGCAGCCGGGCCACCCAGTCCGCTTGATCGTCTCGGCGAGCCTTCAGCCAGATATGATCGTGGGCAAGCCCGGTATCCGCCATGGGCGTCAATACCCTATCGCCGAAACCGGCGGCCGTTAGTGCGGTACGCAGCCCCGGCCATTCGTCTTCTCTGGTCGACTGGATGGGTGTCGCTATCTTGTTCATTACGGTGATATCGCACTTGTCGATCAATGATTCTTCTTCTTGGTGGCCGGCTTGGCCCGATCCTTACAAATTCGCGGTCTTATGTAATGTACGCCGTCTTTCCTCGACCAAGTAGAACGCCATCCTGCAACAACAAGGCGTGCAACGACAACGATCCTGACGCCCGGAGAGCCATCATGAACCTGACGAAACACGGTAACCCGCGTGCAAAGGCCACGCTGACCGGCGCCTTGCTGGCGCTAGGCCTGGCCGGCGCGGCCCAAGCCATCGCTCAGTGCGGCGCCAATCCTTGCGCCGCCAAGAAATCCGGCGCCATGCAGGAGCAACATGACGATCCCTGCGCGGCGAAGGATCCTTGTGCATGGAAAAATCCCTGCGCCACGAAAAAACCCTGTGCAACTAAGAATCCCTGCGCCACGAAAAATCCCTGTGCCGAAAAGAATCCGTGCGCAATGAAGAATCCCTGTGCCACCAAGAACCCTTGCGCGGTCAAACGGCCTGCGGACTACACGCCTTCCTATGCGGAGTCCGGTGACAATCCGCAGGAGTTGATCACTCAGGGTCGAACCCTGTTTCAGGACACTAGCCTGAGCGGCAACGGCATGAGCTGCGCGAGCTGCCACGGGGTCGAACAGGACGAGGCGTATCAGGCGACCTTCGAGCGGCCGTTTCCTCATCCGGTAGCCATGGGCAAGAATCTTTACGGCATGAACGAGGTACACGCGGATGAAATGGTGCAGATCTGCATGCTCAATCCCATGGCGGCGCAGCCTTTCGCCTGGGAGTCCAATCAATTGAGCGCGCTTTCCGCCTATGTGGTGGAAGTACAGAAGCGCTTTGCCGGTCAATCCTATGACCTCTAGCGTCCCTATGAACTCTAGCATCGAGACGCCGCGACTCGACTGCTATTCCAAAGCCGCCTTGGCCGATATGGTCAAGGCGGCCCGGGAAGCCTTGAACTGCCAGCGGGTATTGCACAAGGCAGGACTCAATCTGGTGGGAGAAATCCTCAAGGGCCAGGGAGATTTCGTCGAGCTGGATCATTACCCGCGAGACGACGTCTATGACGCGGATAGCGGTAGCCAGTACTACTACCATGCCCACCGCGAGGGCGAGCACGGGCACTTTCACCTGTTCGGAAGGCCGGCGGAAGCCAATCGGCCCGGCCAGGTGAAGGCTGCCACCCATCTGGTCGCCGTTTCCATGGACGCCTGGGGCAAGCCCATCGCCTTGTTTACCACCAATCGCTGGGTGACCGCGGAGCATTGGCGCCCCGCGCCGGAAACCCTCGCCCTGGCGGAGCGCTTCGAGATCGATCACGCCTGGCCTTCCTGGCCGGTCAACCGCTGGCTGGGCGCCATGCTGCGCTGCTATCGACCCTACCTCGAGGTGTTGCTCGCGCATCGTGATCAGGAAATTCAGCGCTTGAAACGAGAGGATTCGAATATCTTCGAGGACCGGCGGATCGAGGTGATCGGACAGCTACCTGTCGCCCTGCCGGCCTGGGCCCGTTCTCTCGAACAGGCCCTCTCTCGAATGGATCGCGCGAAACAGCAGTCGGTGATTGACGGCAGTTAACGCAGGGTCTGGCCGGAAACGCAGGGATGGTAAAGCGGCTGCACGCTGTTGCCGTCCGGGTCCAGGCAGTAGAAGCTGCGACCGCCGTCGCCGTGATCGTGAGGTTCGCTGGTGACCGTCACGCCCTGGGCCTTGAGGTAGTCGTGCCAGGCGTCCACATCTTCCTTCTTGTCGACGATGAAACCGAAATGATCCAGCCGCTGCGGGTCGCCGCCGGTGTCCTGCTTGGCGCGGCTCAGGGAAAAGTTGTCGTTGCCCAGAGTCAGGTAGACCAGATCCTCATGAGCGCGACGCAGCAGCGACATGCCCAGCAGTTCGGTATAGAAGCGTTCACAGGCTTCCAAGTCCTGTACCTGCAAGGCGATATGGCGCATACCGTTCAAGGGGGTAGGGCGTTGCATAAGCGATCTCTCGTTTTTGAAGTTGGGGATTGTTGCGGCGATAATTTTATTGGAAAATATTTCCATAAAACGTGTTGCCAGCAAGTATAAACGTCAATCCGAGGAATCGCCATGTACTGCATCATTGTCAAGACACAGCTCAAGACCGGCAAGCTGGAGGAGTTTCTCGAAGCCATGCTGCCCAACGCCGCGGCTTCCGTGCGTGAAGAACCCGGCTGCCATGTCTTCGATGTATTGGAAGATCGCGACAATCCGGATCTGGTCTATCTCTACGAAATCTACACCGACGAACAGGCGCTGGCGGCGCACAAGACCACCGATCATTACAAGGCCAGCCGGGAAGTGGTCAATCCCTTGATCGCCGAGCAAAGCGTGATTCGCGCGGACGTGCTGGCCACGGATCCTACCTCTCGTCCATTGAAATAACTCATGTTCGCTGTTGTGGTATGTCATGCGGCGAGAGGACGGTCCGGCTGCCAAGCTGAGGATTGATCTCTCATGCAGGGCATCGCGCCATGACAGCAAAATCTCATTCAGCCAAGGGCTGGTTTATTGCCCTGGGCATTCTTGTCATTTTGGCACTACTGATAACAGTCACCTGGCTGTGGCTGCTGCCTTACTTCATCGAAAAGCGCCTGGTGGAAACCTTCTCTTCCCTTACTGGACGTGAGGTGACCATCAAGCAGGTATCGATCGATCCCTTCGATGCCCAGGTCACCCTCGATCAGCTGCGTATCGCCGGTGAGAAAGATCAGCCGGTGCTGGCCAGTGAAACGGTTATCGCCAGGCTGCAATGGCGCTCGCTGTGGGAATCCGGCTGGTGGCTGGATTCCCTGATGCTGAAAGAACCGCGCCTGCGGTTGATTCGTCGGCAAGATGGCAACTGGAACCTGGTACGGCTATTTGCCGGCGACGAGGACACTTCCCAAGGCAAGACGCCGATTCGTATCGCGCGTATCGAGGTTCACCAGGGGGAACTCGATCTGGTGAATCGGCGCCTTCCGGATCCGGTCACGCTCACCTTGAGCGCGATCCGGATGAGCGCCAAGAACTACGATAACACCAACGATCAGCCCTTTACGCTGGAAGGTCGGGCGGATTGGAACGGCGGCACCTTGAGCGCTCAGGGTGAGATGGGCCTTGCTCCCTGGACACTGAACCTCGACTTCACTATCGACCAGGTGCCGCTGACCACCCTATCCGGCTACTTTAATAGTGTAATGCAGGCCAGGATGACCAAAGGGACGCTAGCAGCGGAACTCAATCTGAGGGCCGGGCGTGCCGGCGATGGCGCTACTCAAGTACAGGGCGAGGGCAGTGTTACCGATGCGGTGCTTTCCTATCCGGACAAGCAGCAGCCCTTGGCCAGGGTCACGCAGCTTGACGTCGCCGGCCTGAATTTCGATAGCGGCGCGAAAACCCTGGAGATCCAGCGTATCGCTTTGGATGCTCCCTGGACGGAAGTCATCATCGATAAAGACCTCAAGACCAATCTCGATGCCTGGCGGCCACCGCAGCAAGAAGGCGGTTCCCAAGACGCGGGGCTCAGTTATTCCATTGATGAAATCGGCCTGAATGACGGCAGTCTGGTGTTCGCGGACCGTCATCTTTCCCAGCCGTTCAATCTCGAATTCTCCCAGCTAGGCGGAGCCTGGAAAAATCTCGATTCCGATGGTTCAGATGAAAGCCGGATCGATCTTCAGGGGCGAGTCGCCGAGGATAGTCCGCTGCGAATACAAGGCAGCTTCGATC
The DNA here is from genome assembly GCF_007954585.1 of Pistricoccus aurantiacus. GTDB lineage: Bacteria > Pseudomonadota > Gammaproteobacteria > Pseudomonadales > Halomonadaceae > Pistricoccus > Pistricoccus aurantiacus. The sequence goes on along the minus strand of NZ_CP042382.1, from coordinate 3,629,195 downwards.
CGCTGGGCGAAGCCGTCGAGGGCGATCTGCAGATGCATTTCGAAACGCTGAATCTGGCAACGTTTTCTCCCTACGTGCGGCGTTTTGGCGGTTACGCCATCGACCAGGGCCGAATGACGCTACAGCTCGACCATCGCATTGAAAAGGGGCGCCTGATCACGGAAAACCATGTGGAACTGCGGCGTATCGAGCTGGGGGAAAAGGTCGAGGATTCCGCAGGCGGCCTGCCGATGCGTACCCTGATCGACATATTGCAAAGTGACGATGGGGTAATCGAGCTCGATGTACCCATGACGTTGCCGCTGGACAATCCTTCGGCGGTGGAAATCGGCAAGGTAATGGACGACGCTATTGAAGAAGCCTTGGAAAACGCCTTGTCGTCACCGGTGGAGACGTTATCGGAAGCCACGGGTATCGGAGATGAGTAGATAACGTCATGGGCGGATATTGGGCTTATGCATGAATAGTACATTCCATCGATAGCGTACAACATTTGCTTGGTCTTGCGGTCATACAACAAACGGCTTGAAAGCGAGACTAACGTGTCGAGTTCATATTCAATTCTATTCTCGAAGCGCTCTGTACTCTGGCTGCTATTTCTACTGGCCGGTCTGGCGCTCGCGCTCATTGCCGGCGCTCAAGAGAAGTCTCGGCAGGCTCTGCTGATGACGATCGACGGTGCCATCGGCCCGGCCACCAGCGATTATTTTCAGCGTGGCATGGCAATGGCGAAAGAAAGCGATGCGGAACTCGTCGTCGTGGAACTGGATACCCCCGGCGGCCTGGACGCCTCGATGCGCGACATGATCGGCGCCATACTAGGATCGGAAGTGCCTGTGGCCTTCTACGTTTACCCCGGCGGCTCTCGGGCCGCCAGTGCCGGCACCTATCTTCTCTATGCCAGTCATGTTGCCGCCATGGCCCCCTCGACCCACCTCGGCGCGGCGACCCCGGTGCAGCTAGGGGGAGGTGGTTTTCCTGGTGGTGGGGACGATAATCAAGACAAGGCACCGCAGCAAGAAGAAAGCTCGGAAGAAGCGGATGCCGCCAAACAAGACGATGATGAAACTAGCGAAAACGAAACCGCCGAAGGTGGCGATGAACAGAAAACAAGCGAAGAGGCCGACGACAAGCGTCGTGGCGAGACCGCCATGGAACGCAAGGTGCTGGAAGACGCGGTGGCCTATATCCGCAGCCTGGCCAATCGGCATGATCGCAACGCGGACTGGGCGGAACTGGCAGTGCGGGAAGGTCGCACCCTGACCGCTCAGGAGGCCTTGGAAAAGAATGTGATCGACGTGATCGCCGGCGATCTCGACAGTCTCTTCGTCGAGATGGACGGCATGGAAGTGGTGATGGCAAGCGGCACCCGAACTCTCGACACCGCTAATCTGACCGTCGAACGATTCGATCCGGACTGGCGTACCGAACTGCTGGCCATCATCACCGATCCCAACGTCGCCTATTTTCTGATGATCATCGGCTTCTACGGACTGATCTTCGAGCTGGCCAACCCGGGCAGCCTGGTGCCGGGCACCATCGGTTTGATCTGTCTGCTGCTGGCGCTCTTCGCGTTTCAAGTGCTGCCGATCAACTATGCGGGGCTTGCGCTCATTCTGGCGGGGCTCGGCTTGATCGTCGGCGAGGCGCTCATGCCGAGTTTCGGCATCTTGGGCATCGGCGGCATCGTCGCTTTCGTGATCGGATCGGTGATTCTAATGGACGCGGATAACTTGAGTATCTCTTTACCGCTGATCGCCGGCGTGGCCCTGGTGGCAGCGGCGTTGATGCTGTGGGTCGTGGTGCGTTTCGTCGGCCTGCATAAAAAGCCTTCGCAAACCGGCCAGGAAGAACTTCTGGACTCCCAGGCCTGGGCGCTGGAGGATTTCGAGTCCAGCGGCCATGTACGCCTGCGGGGCGAGCGCTGGCGGGCCCGGACATCGCAACCCGTGCGCGAGGGTCAGGCGGTGAGAGTGACCGCCATCGATGGCTTGACCGTCGAAGTGGAACCTCTGGAACCCAGCGAACTGCGACGCCGCCGCAATCAGCGTGAATTCGAAGTCAGACGATAATATTACCCCCGAGGAGAAGTTCGATGATGCTTTCCTATCTCGTGCCTATCGTATTGGTCCTGCTGCTATTGGCGGCCTCGATTCGTATATTGCCGGAGTACAAGCGCGGTGTGGTGTTCTTCCTGGGGCGCTTTCAGAGCGTCAAGGGACCGGGGCTGATCCTTATCATTCCCTTCGTGCAGAAGATGCAGGTGGTGGATCTGCGGATAATCACCATGGATGTGCCGGAACAGGACGTGATCTCTCGAGACAACGTCACCGTCAAGGTCAACGCGGTGCTGTATTTTCGCGTAGTGGACCCGGAGAAGGCGATCATCCAGGTGGAACATTATGTGATTGCCACCAGCCAGCTGGCACAGACCACGCTGCGCTCCGTGCTGGGCAAGCATGATCTGGACGAAATGCTTTCCGAACGGGACAAGCTCAACAACGATATCCAGGAAATCATTGATAGCATGTCCGAGGAATGGGGCATCAAGGTGGCCAACGTGGAAATCAAGCACGTGGATCTCGATGAGAGCATGATTCGCGCCATCGCTCGTCAGGCGGAAGCGGAGCGTGAGCGCCGGGCCAAGGTGATTCACGCGGAAGGCGAACTGCAGGCCTCGGAAAAACTGGTGCAGGCGGCCAATGTGCTGTCAGAAAATGCGGCGGCATTACACTTGCGCTACCTGCAGACCATGGCGGATATGGGCAGCAATAAGGCTGCAACGATCATGATGTTTCCCATGCCCATGGATCTGCTGGAGGCGTTTCGCCATCTCGGCGGGGCCAAGGGCGGTGGGGATGGCAAGCCACCAAGCGCGAAGCCTTTTGGTGGGCCGGGCGCTTCCACGCCGCCATCCACCACCCAGGACAACATTCCCGGAGGCTCGCGTCTCGATATGCCTTCCTCTGGCGACGAACCGCGAGGCGATGCCTGATCTGAAGAGGAAGAGCTTGCTTTATCGTGATGCCATGGCCAATCTTAAATGTTTGATTGGTCGAGGTCGTCTTGTCAACTAGCAAAGCAACACCTGCGCTTTCCCGCCGTCAGAGAGGGCTTTTGATCACCGCAGCGGGGCCCCTGATCATTTCCCCGGATGCCCTGCTGATCAAGCTGATCGACCTGCCGGACAGCCAGATGCTGTTCTGGCGGGGCCTTCTGACGGCGCTGGGGTTCTTCATCATCGTGGTGCTGCGTAGCGGCCGCCGGACCCTGACGGTCTTTCGTCGTTGCGGCCTGGTGGGGCTTGGGGTGGCGGGGCTTTTCACCCTGTCCAACTTCGGCTTCGTGCTGGGCAATCATTACACCAAGGGCGGCAACGTGCTGATGATCCTGGCCGGAGCGCCCTTGATCGCCGCGCTCCTGTCGCGCTTCTTTCTGCATGAGCGCCTGCCCCTGCGCACCTGGCTCGCCATCGGTCTGTGTCTTTTCGGTACCTCCCTGATCGTCTTCGACGATGCGGGCGCCGGCTCTTGGATAGGCAACGGTTTCGCCCTGCTGGCGGCGCTTTCCCTGGCGGCCAATTTCACTCTTTGCCGTACCCGCCCGGGAGTGGACATGAGTCCGATGCTGGTGCTGGCAGGGTTGATGGTGGCGCTGTTGTCGCCTTGGCTTACCAGCGGCGGCTGGGCGCTGCCGGATGCAGATCAGGCCAAGTACTTGATTCTGCTGTGTCTGATCCTGATTCCCATCGGCTTTACCTTGATTCAGCGCGGGCCGCTTTATCTTCCTGCCGCGGAAGTCAGCCTGCTGTTTCTGCTGGAAACCGTGGTCGGCACCCTCTGGGTCTGGTGGCTGCTCGACGAGCGGCCCTCGAATCTGGCCTTCTTCGGCGGCGCTCTGGTGATCGGCACGCTGCTGATCAAGGCGTTGATTGAGCGACACCTGGAGCGACGCCGAGTCGTGGCGATGCACTCTCTTAACTGATAGACTCCGCGCTCCCATTTATTCCCTTGTTCACGCCTTTTCCCGGCGTCGTCTGACGTCGCGGTGTGTCGTGTCATGCTTTCAAGGCGCGACAGGCGCTTTCGACGGGACCTCTTTATGATCCGATCAATCAAGCAGGACTGGTTTTCCAATATCAGGGGCGATGTGCTGTCCGGCATCGTGGTGGCCTTGGCGCTGATTCCCGAGGCCATCGCTTTCTCGATCATCGCCGGGGTCGATCCCAAGGTAGGGCTTTACGCGTCCTTCTGTATCGCGGTGATTATCGCTTTCACCGGCGGGCGTCCGGGGATGATTTCCGCCGCCACCGGGGCCATGGCGCTGCTCATGGTTACTCTGGTGAGGGAGCACGGGCTGGAATATCTGTTCGCCGCCACCCTGCTGACCGGTGTGCTGCAAATCGGCGCGGGCTATCTGCGCCTGGCCAACCTGATGCGTTTCGTGTCTCGCTCCGTGGTCACCGGTTTCGTCAATGCCCTGGCGATCCTGATCTTCATGGCCCAGCTTCCGGAGTTGACCAATGTGACCTGGCACGTCTATGCGATGACCGCCGCGGGGCTTGGCATCATCTATCTGTTTCCGCTCCTGCCGGTGATCGGCAAGTCCCTGCCGTCGCCGCTGGTGTGCATTCTGGTGCTGACCGCGGTGTACCTGCTCACCGGCATGGAGATTCGCACCGTGGGAGACATGGGTGAACTGCCGGATACCCTGCCGGTCTTCCTGTGGCCGGACGTACCGCTGAATCTGGAAACCCTCAAGATCATCTTTCCCTACGCGGTGATGCTCAGCGTGGTGGGACTGCTGGAATCCATGATGACCGCCACCATCATCGACGACCTGACGGATACCAGGAGCGACAAGAACCGCGAGTGCAAGGGCCAAGGCATCGCCAATATCGGCGCCGGCCTGCTCGGCGGCATGGCAGGCTGCGCGATGATCGGCCAGTCGGTGATCAACATCAAATCCGGCGGACGCACCCGGCTTTCCGCCCTGGTGGCTGGGGTCGTGCTGCTGATATTGGTGGTATTTCTCTCGGACTGGGTGTCACGGATCCCCATGGCGGCTTTGGTGGCGGTGATGATCATGGTTTCCATCGGTACCTTCAGCTGGGCCTCGATTCGCGATCTCGGGAAGCATCCGATGTCCACCAACGTGGTCATGATCGCCACGGTCGCCGTGGTGGTGGCGACTCATAACCTGGCCATTGGCGTGTTCGTCGGCGTGCTGATCGCCGCCATCAACTTCGCCAACAAGGTGGGTCGGGTGCTGTACATCGGCTCGGAAAGTCTTGATGAAGGACGGGGTCGTCATTACCGGGTGGTAGGCCAGGTATTCTTCGCCTCTGCCCAACGCTTCGGCGAGTCTTTCGACTTCAAGGAGAGCATCCAGCGGGTCGTGATTGACGTTTCCCGGGCGCATTTCTGGGACATCACCGCAGTGGAAGCCCTTGATCGGGTGGTGATCAAGTTCCGCCGGGAAGGCACGGAAGTCGAGGTGATCGGCCTCAACGAAGCCAGCGCCACCATCGTCGATCGTTTCGCGGTTCACGATAAGCCGGAAGCGGTGGAGAAATTGATGAGCGGCCACTAAAAAACTGCCCACGATCTACTGCACTCGGTGATACGGCGTTGAAACCGATCTCGAGCGCGAGTCCGATCAAAATACTCATTTACTACTTGTAAACTCGCGTGCGAGCCTAGTCCGCTTTTTCGATCGATTTCGCCTTGACTGGGCGTCCCCGTCTCACCATCGTTGGTAACGATCGTGAACTAGTTTTTAGAGATATTGAGACATTAAAGTTTGCCAAGCAGGACACAGTGATATGACCGAACAGGTAATGGCCGCCATCGACGGCTCCCGATTCTCCGAGACGGTATGCGACTGCGCGGCCTGGGCCAGCCTGGCGCTGGACGCGCCCTTGACCTTCCTACACGTGGTGGACAATCACCCCCAGGTCGCGGAAGCGGACTTGTCCGGCAATATCGGCCTGGGCTCCCGGGAGCATCTGCTCGAGGAGCTGGCCAGCCTGGACGAGAAACGCGCGCGCATTGCTCAGGAGCAGGGGCGCCTGATGCTGGAAGCCGCCAAGGCTCGGGCTATCGAGGATGGCGTCAGTGACCCGATGATTCGTCAGCGCAACGGCGAACTGGTGGAAACCCTGACGGAGCTCGAACCGGAGATGCGTCTGCTGGTGATCGGCAAGCGCGGGGAAAGCGCCCACAAGGCCAGCGAGCATCTGGGGTCGAATCTGGAGCGGGTAGTCAGGAGTCTGCATCGCCCGATCCTGATAGTGCCGGACCAGTTTACCCGGCCCAGCGCGGTGATGATCGCCTTCGACGGAAGCCAAACCACCCGTAAGGGCGTGGAGATGATCGCCGCAAGTCCGCTGTTCAAGGGAATTGCTTGTCATGTGGTGATCGTCGGCGCGGAAACCGCGGATAATCGTTCCCAGCTTGAATGGGCGCTGAAAACCCTGCGAGACGCCAATATCGAAGCCTTCGGCGAGATTCGTGCCGGCGAGGTGGAAAAGACCCTGCATACCTACCAGCAGGAGCATGATATCGACCTGCTGGTGATGGGCGCCTACGGACATTCGCGGATTCGTCGTCTCCTGGTGGGCAGTACCACCACCAGCATGTTGCGTCGAACCACGATACCGGTATTGTTACTGCGCTAGCAGTCAGTCTATCGAGCTTATCGCCCTCGACGGACGATCGGAGGAGACGAATATGCATATCGGCATCTTGACCCTGACATTTTCCCTGCCCGGGTGTGGCTCCCTGAAGGAAAAGCGTCAGCGCATGGGGGGCATGCATGAGCGTTTCGGTCGTAACCCGGCGGTAGCCGTCTGCGAGAGCGCCGAGCGCGACAGGCTCGACACCAGCGAATGGTCCTTTGTGGTGGTTGCCATTTCGTTACGCCAGGTCGAGTCGCTGTGCAGCGAGATCGAGGACAAGGTACAGCGCACCGTCGATGGCCGCGTGTCGAAAGCCACTCGGGAGCTGCTCTAGCATTTTTTATACCAATATCATTCAAGGAGTTATCGATCATGACTATTCAGCGCCACGATACCAAGACCCGCATGAGCCGCGCGGTGATCCATAACGGCGTCGCCTGGCTGTGCGGCCAGGTGCCCGGCCCGGAGGCTCGCCAAGGAGACATCGTTGAGCAGACCCACAGCATGCTGGCGCGGGTCGACGCACTGCTCGAGGAAATCGGCTCGGATCGCGAGCACCTGCTGTCGGCGACCATCTATCTCAAGGATGGCGGCGACGTGGCGGCCATGAACGAGATCTGGGATGCCTGGGTGCCGGAAGGCCATGCGCCGGCGCGTACCTGCGTCTGCGCGTCCCTGCCCGCGGAAGAGCTCAAGATCGAAATCACCGTGACAGCACTGGTCAAAGGCTGAAACCGGGGTCACGCTGAGTCTTTCGGCGTGACGCCTTGTTGACCAATGAGGAATATAAATACCTGATAATCAATTTTCCGATCCGAAAGGACCCCGAGGATTGGTCACTACATAAAAGATAGGCCTCTATATACTGGTTCCTAATGGCACCGAATCGTGAAAAATAACGCGAGCGTGCGCAGGGAAGAACATTGATCAGTAGATGAGGATTCATAATGACTCTCTGGCACTACCTGGGCGTGGTGGCTGCGAGCCTAGGCATCAGCCTAGCGCAAGCTGCCCCGCAAACGTTCGTCGATACCGCGCCGATAGCGGATATCCTGCCCGAGAGCGTCGCGCCGGATAGCAATACGGCAACCGAAGCTGCTGAAGACAAGACCATCCCCACCCTGTCAGCCGCCAGCGTGGCGGCGGCGGGCAAGGTGGCCGATCAGCCCTGGACGCCGGACAGGCTCTATCAGCACGTGATCGACAAGGCGCAGACGCTTGCCGGCGAGGATTATCGCCCGCAGGACGAGGCGCTGCCTGTCGCCCTGCGCGAAATGAGCTACGACGACTATCGCAACATCCGCTTTCGTCAGGAGCAGGCCCTGTGGAAGGACGCGGGACTTTTCGAGGTTCAGTTCTTTCATCCAGGGTTCTTGTACAAGGTGCCGGTGGAAATCACCCTGGATGAGGACAATCGGCTTGAGCCATTGCCCTTCGATACCCAGATGTTCCGCTACGAAGGCGAGTCGCAGGACGTCAAGCAGGCACTGAGCGAAAAGAACGCAAGCACTCGAGGTTTCGCGGGGTTTCGCCTGCACTATCCCCTCAACACCCCGGATTACAAGGACGAGGTCGTGTCCTTCCTTGGTGCTTCCTATTTTCGTCCCATTGGACGCGGTCAGATATACGGCCTTTCCGCTCGCGGACTAGCGGTGAATACCGCGACCCCGGAAGGTGAGGAGTTTCCTGCCTTCCGCGCCTTCTGGCTGATGAAACCGGCGCCGGACGCCTCGCGGATAACCCTGATGGCACTGCTGGATAGCCCTTCGGTCACCGGCGCCTATCGCTTCGATTTCGATATCGGTGAGAACACCGTCGCCGAGGTGCAGGCTCGCCTGTTCGCTCGCCAGGATGTCAAAAAGCTTGGCGCCGCGCCATTGACCAGCATGTTCCTGCACGGCGAGAACAGCGTGAAGAAACCGGACGATTTTCGCCCGGAGGTTCACGATTCCGATGGTCTGCTGGTGCACACCGCCGAAGACCAGTGGATCTGGCGCCCGCTCTCCAATCCTCGCGAACTCAACGTGACCCAGCTGCGGGATCGATCTCCCCAAGGATTCGGTCTGATGCAGCGAGATCGGAATTTCGAGCATTATCAGGATATGGAAGCCAATTATCATCGCCGCCCCAGCCTGTGGGTCGAGCCCCTGGAGGGTGACTGGGAAGAAGGCGGCGTGGAACTTGTCGAAATCCCCACCAAGGCGGAGATCCACGACAATATCGCCGCCTACTGGGTGCCCGACAAGCCGCTCAAGAAGGGTGAAACCCGCTACTTCCGCTATCGCCTCTCGACGCTCGATAACCAACCTCGAGCCATGCAGGTGGCTCGCGTGGTGAGAACCCGCAGCGGCTGGGGCGCCACGCCGGGCAGGCAGAATCAGCCTTCCCATGAGGCGCTGCGTCACTTCATCGTGGACTTTCGCGGTGGTGAGCTGGCGGGGCTCGATTCCTCCCAGCCGGTGCAGGCGCAGTTGAACTCGTCCACCGGAGAAGTCAGCCAGGTCAAGGTGACCAAGCTGCCGGACGAACGTACCTGGCGCGCCTCTTTCAAGCTGGCGCCGGAAGGCGACAAGGTGGCGGACATGCAGCTTCATCTGTCCCTGCGTGACAAGCCGTTATCGGAAACCTGGAGCTATTTATGGAATCCCAAGGGCCACGCTTTTTGAGACTGCGCCAACTCGTTTTTTTTATCCTGGTAGTCCTGAGCAGTTATCAGGGCGTCTACATGATGTTCGACATTCTACGCGCCAACGGCCTCAATCTGACGGAAATGGCGATACTGGTGCTGTTCGCGATCATGTTCATCTGGCTGGTGGTGTCGTTCTGGAACGGCATCGCCGGGTTTCTGGTGGTCGCCTTCAAGCGTGACCCCTGGTCCTTGAAACGGGAGCAGCCCCTGTCCGAGCGTCTCGATACCTCACGCCCGGTCGCGTTGCTGATGCCGGTGTACAACGAGGATACCGCCGGGGTGATCGCCGGGCTCGAGGCGACCTGTCTCTCGTTGATCGATACCGGCAAGGCGGAGGCCTTCGATGTCTATCTTCTCAGCGACAGCACGGATCCCGAGATCGCCGAGGCAGAGCGCCGGGCCGCTCTGGCCCTACGCCGTCGCCTGGCGCCACATCTGACGCTTTACTACCGTCACCGCAAGAACAATGTCGGACGCAAGGTGGGCAACCTGGCGGACTTCTGCCGCCGCTGGGGTAAGCGCTATGAAAGCATGGTGATCATCGATGCGGACAGCGTGATGGGCGGGCGTACCCTGGTGCGCCTGGCGGCCACCATGCAGGCGGACCCGCGGCTGGGTCTGCTGCAGACGGTGCCGCTGCCGGTACGCTCGCGCACCCTGTTCGGGCGTTTCCTGCAGTTCGCCGCCACCCTGTACAGCCCCATGCTGGCGGCGGGGCAGAGCGCCTGGCAAGGCGGTACCGCCAACTACTGGGGGCACAACGCCATCATCCGGGTAAAGGCTTTCGCGGAGCAGTGCGGCTTGCCTACCTTGCCCGGCAAGCCGCCCCTGGGCGGCGATATCCTCAGCCACGACTTCGTTGAGGCGGCCATGCTGCGCCGAGGCGGCTGGCGAGTTCGCCTGCATGCCGGCATCGAGGACAGCTACGAGGGCTTGCCCAGCAACCTGATCGAATTCGCCAAGCGCGACCGGCGCTGGTGTCAGGGGAATCTGCAGCATCTGCGCCTGGTGTTCGCCTCCGGGCTGCACTGGATCAATCGTCTGCATTTCGTGTTCGGCGCCCTGGCCTATGCGGCGTCGCTGCTGTGGCTGTGCATGCTGGCGCTGAGCACCGTGGACGCGCTGAGGCGTGCCATCATGCCGGTGGAATTCTTCAACGAAGGCTATCAGCTGTTTCCGGAGTGGCCGCAATCCCGAGTGCTGATGATTGCCTCGCTGCTGGTGATTACCGTGCTGCTGCTGGTGCTGCCCAAGTTTCTGGGTTTCGTTATCGCCCTGTTCCAGCGCCCCCGCGAGTTCGGCGGCGGTGTGAAGCTGTTTCTGAGCGCCACGCTGGAAATCGCCTTTTCCATCCTGATCGCGCCCTTGATGATGGCATTTCACGCCTGGTTCGTGCTCAGCGTGCTGCTGGGTCGCACGGTTTCCTGGAGCTCCCAGGCTCGAGAAGGGCGTCTGGTTCCCTGGCGGGAGGCCCTGCGACGTACCGCCTTCATTACTCTGGTGGGGTTTCTCTGGGGCGCGCTCAGCTACATTTACGCGCCGCTGTTCTTCTGGTGGCTCTCGCCGGTACTGCTGGGCATGGTCATCGCCGCTCCCCTGGTGCGTTTTACCAGCAGTCTCGTCGTCGGCGACTGGCTTCGGCGACACGGCCTGCTGTGCATTCCCGCGGAAATCGCGCCGCCGAAGGTATTGGATTACCTGGCGGAGCTGGAGCGCCAGCCCGAGCAGACCTTGGGACAGCTTGCTGAGGGCACGCCAGAAGACGAGGACGGACGAGACATGCTGCTGCCGGAGAAAGAGTATCCGCTGCACATGCCCATCCAATCCCTGTCCGCCCCCTGGGGATTGGGCGGCTCACGTCCCGTGGAGGTGGAGCACAGCAGCGACTAGCGGCGGCGCGTGGACGGCGCGTCTAGAACACGCGCTGGCTGCGTGCCTCTTCCAAAAGAGCAAACCAGGTAGAGCGATCCAGGGCGAGGCAGGCACCGCTCAGCAGTTCATCGATACGGCTTTCCCGCAGGGTGCCCATCACCGGTACCGGGCGACCGGGCAGGCCACGCAGCCAGGCCAGGGCGAGCCCGGCGGAACTGGTATCGAAATCCACGGATAGCCGCGACAGGGATTCCCCCAGCACGTCTTCGAAGACCACGCCCCCACCCAAGGGCGACCAGGCCATGGGCTGCTGGCCGTCGCCGATCATGGCATCGAACAGGCCGTTGAAAAGCGGTTCCGGATAGGCCAGGGAAAGCTTCAGCTGATGGCCCACCAGGCGGTGATGCATCGCCGCCTGCAGCCGTCGCCACTGTTCCGGCAGGAAATTGGCGACGCCGGCGGCGCCGATCTTGCCGGCTTCGATGGCGTCATCCAGCATCCGACCGGTGGCCTCCGCGTCCATCAGCGGGTCCGCTCGATGCAGCAGGAAATGATCCAGCCTTTCGATGCCCAGGCGTTTCAGCGCATTGTCGATGGCAGCGCTCAAATGCCCCGGTGAGCTGTCGTAATGCTTGACGGACAGCGCGGAAGGATCCCGCTGGGGGGGAATGACCCCCGCCTTGCTGACCACATGAACACGCGAGCGCAGCGCCGGGCGCAGCTTGATGGCATCGCCGAACAAGGATTCGCCCTGACCGTCGCCATAGATATCTGCGTGATCGAACCAGTTGAGCCCCTGATCCAGCCGGGCTTCGATCCAGTCCGCCATCGCCCCGGGGGAATGCAGTTCCTCGTATTCGTGCAGGCGCATCATGCCGAGCAGAAAAGGCGTGTCGATCAGCGGCTCGTCGATCATCGTCAGGGCTCCGTGGTGGGGTGGGTATCACAGGATAGCGTAGTGCCCAATAAATGCTGAGCCCCGGGCACCAGCCATACCGGGTCGAGCCGGGTGCAGGCGGCTTCTACGCAGAGAAAGTGTGCCGCGGCATCAGCGGACGTATCTTTCGGCAAGACATCGCCGGGGTGCCAGACTACCGTGGAATCGCTGCCCTGCTTGGCGATGCGCAGACGACGTTCGCCGTCGTCCAGCACCAGTTCGCGATTGGATTCAAAGATGCGATCGATGGCCCCGCGCACCCCCACCTCGCCTTGCTGGACCCCTTCGCTGAAGCCGTGTCGCTTGTCCAGATAGCGCGCCCCGTTGAGCCCTTCGACGCGGCAATCGGCGCTGTTTGCCACCGCCAGATAGCTGTGCAGGGCTCCGGTCAGCTTGATGGGCGTGGTGCCGACATGTTCGGTGACCAACTCCAGATGCAGGCGCTGGGCGTTCGCCTGGATGACAGCCCGGGGAGCGAGCTGCGAATGCAGCGGCTCGCAGGGTGACAGATGCAGCTCGACGCCTTCCTCGTGCTCGTCCACCGCGTCCAGGCGCCAGTCCGCCTTGCGCGCGGTGCCATGAAATGGCCCGGTGCGATCCGGCGACTCGTCCGCGCCGCGCTCGTCGGCGAACCAGGGCCAGCACAAGGGGATCCCGCCGCGAATCGCCCCGGGCAGCGGCGCCGGAGTGGGCGTTACCCACAGCCAACCCTCCGCATCGGATCCACCGGGTCGAAAATGAAGGATTTGCGCACCCTGAAGCGACACCGCAAGCTCACCCCAGGTTTCGTTGGCCAGCCACAGGAGTCGACCCGCCCACTGGGCCTGACGCTGACCTCGGGTGGCATCCAGCAGTTCGCGAAGGGAAGCGGGAATCATGCGATCTCCTCGTTGTTCGATGCGTCGAGTGCACCCGGCAGCCCTATTCAAGAATAGGCGATGAGCCAAGTAGAAATAATCGCATTGTCAGAGCTTATGCGTGCCCTGTCGGCCAATGTTTCCCCTGATGCGCGAATGGCCGTCTACTTCCACCAGCGTTTCAGAGTTTCCCGGGCCTTGCGCTGGTGGGCATCGGTAATATGCAGGGCGACGGTGGCCAGGGCCAGGGTCATCACGCCGATATCGTCCGTGTAGCCGGCGGCGGGAAGCAGATCCGGGATCGCGTCCACCGGCAGAATCCAGTAGCCCAGCGCCGAGTACATGACCTTGCGCGCCCAGCCTGGCGTAGCGGGATCCTTCGCCGCATAGTAAAGCTTCAAGGCATTTTCCAGGCCGGCGCGGCTGCTTTTACGAGAGAAGCGTCGTACCTTGGCCCAGAAGCTTTCTTCCTGATAAAGCGCCTCGTAATCCGCGACTTGCGGGTTGATCGGGGCGGGCAGATAGTCAGCGGTTGGCTGATAGGAATCGTTGTCGCGCATGATATTTCGCCAGGGTGATTTCACAGCTTTTGGCAACGCCTGTCATCAATGATTCCGCTATGATAGAAAAGTAGTCTATGGCTCACAAGGAGTGAGAAATGATGAAAACGAAAAGCTACAGTCTCGCTTTATTGGCGGCTCTGACATTGGCCGCTACGGGAACGGCTATCGCAGATGAAAACAATGCGCCGAGCATGGAAATCCCGCTTCAGCATCCCGGTGGAGACATCACCATAGACAAGGTTGTATCGAATGTGGACGGTTTCGTGGTGGCCCACGAGGCGGACGACGAGGGCAATCCCATAGCACCGAAATCCATCGGTCACACCCAGATAAAAAAAGGGTCTCAGGAACGTGTCGGAATTGTACTGGATAGAGACCTGGACTCCGGCGAAAAGATCTTCGTCATGCTCCACGAAGACACCGGCGAGATCGGTAAGTACGAGTTCGGCCCGGACAACACCGACGTGGATAAACCCGTCATGGTGGACGGCAAGCCATTCATGAAATCCTTCCAGGTCAGCTGGACCGGCGACCACTGACGATCTGGTCCCAGGCCATCGGCTGTCGGCCCCGACGCTAGCCGATGGCACCATCCCCGTTCCATGGCCACCGCCCCCAATGAACCTGGTTCACTTGTGATCCACTTGATCCAGGTCAATACTCTATTCGAATCCCGGAATTCCGGCGCGCTATCCGTGTCGGACTTTTGTCGAGGTTGTTAAAGTTCAACTTTCGTCTTGCAGAGCGTCTTGCATGACCCTGCTGTAAACGAAGGTTACTTCAAGCTATTGTTAGTTAATTAAATATTAGCTTGATATAATATATTGCCGAGTGGAAGACCGCGAAATCGCGTGAACCAGGGGATTTGCAGAACCGGATTCAGGATTAACCTTCTATAGTAAAAGGAGGCAGGATTTTCCGGCATTTCAACCTGACCTGATTTTCGAAAACCGTAGTTGCTGAACGAGCCTGGTTCATAACGAGCGTGGTTAGAATCGGGTAGATCGATTAAAAAGTGACTCGAAAAAATACCGTATTTTGCAAGGCAGGGTACTTTATAAAAAACAGCACCTTGCAAGACACTGTACCTGGTAAAAACATCAGCTTGTAAAACATAGAAAGGCAGGGCCCATGCAGGCTCGCCAACGAGGAGGAGAGGACCATGGGGATGTGGAAACTCAAGCGCCGGGACTTCCTGAAAGGCATGGGGCTCACCGGTACCGGCGTGCTGCTCAGCGGCAACGTCTGGGCGCTCAACCGTCTCGAGCCCATCGGTGACACCCTGAACGATGAATACCCGTATCGTGGCTGGGAAGACCTGTATCGCAACGAATGGGCCTGGGACAAGATCGGCCACGCCGCCCACTGCATCAACTGCATGGGCAACTGCGGCTGGGACGTCTACGTGAAGGACGGCATCGTCATCCGCGAGGAGCAGATCGCCAAGTATCCTTCCGTCAATGACAAGGTGCCGGACGCCAACCCGCGAGGTTGTCAGAAAGGCGCCATCCACTCCACCGCCATGTACGAGGCGGACCGTATCCACTATCCGCTCAAACGGGCCGGTGAGCGCGGCGCAGACAAGTGGCAGCGTATTTCCTGGGATCAGGCCACGGAGGAAATCGCCGACAAGATCATCGATATCTTCGAGAAATACGGCCCGGGCAAGCTCAAGACTCACCAGGGCTCCGGCAACCAGTCCATGATGCGTCAATCCGCGGGCAACCGCTTTTCCTCGCTGGTGGGCGGTATCCAGCTCGACGGTTTCACCGTGGTGGGCGATCTGAACACCGGGGCGCATCTGGCCTATGGCAATCCCCTGGAAAGCTTCACCTCGGATGCCTGGTTCGATGCGGACTACATTCTGCTGGGCATGATCAACCCCAACGCCACCCGTATCCCGGATGCCCACTATATCTGGGAAGCGCAGCACAACGGCGCGCGTATCGTTTCCACCGCTCCGGACATGAATCCCAGCGCGATACACGCCGATCTGTGGATGCCCATCAAGAAAGGTACCGATCCCTATCTGGCCATTTCCATGGTCAACGTGATCATCGAGGAAAAGCTCTACAAGCCCGACTTCATGAAGGAGCAGACGGATCTGCCGATCCTGGTGCGCACCGACAATCAGAAGATGCTGCGGGAATCCGATGTGGAGGAGGGCGGCTCCGAGGAGGTCTTCTACCACTGGGATCTCAACACCAACAAGGCGGTCAAGGTCAAGGGCTCCATGGGTTCCACGGACAAGACCCTGAGACTCGACGACGTCGATCCTGCCATCGAAGGGGAATTCCATTTCGAGGGTTTCACCGTCGCTCCGGTCTTCGAATTCGTCAAGAAGGAGGCTGCCAAGTTTCCGCCGGAAGACACCGAGGCGCACACGGGTCTGAACGCGGACATGGTGCGCCGCGAGGCGCGGCGCATGGCGGAAGCGCGCAAGGCCATCGTCATGCTGGGCTATATCACGTCCTTCTATTCCAACTGTCTGTTCACCGGCTGGGGCTATGCGCTGGCGCTGGCGCTGACCGGCCACGGCGGCAGGACCGGCGGCCTGGATACCTCCTGGGTGGTATGGAATCATCCGCGCTGGAATGAACTTGCCAACTTCGGCGGCAAGAAGCTGCCCCGCTACGAAGCCGGCGGCATCGGCGAGTTCAAGCGCGGCAACATGATAGTCGGCGCTCGCAAGCATTTTGATAACGCCAAGCTCAAGGAAGCGGTGGGTTTCGATCTCGACGATATGGAAGAGATGATGCAGGAGTCCATCGACAAGGGTTGGATGCCCTACTACGGCGAGATCAAGGGCATGATCTCCGTGGCGGACAACACCTTCCGGCGCAACAAGTACCTCGAAGAATACCGTAGACAGCATCTGGAACAGGCCAGCGAACTCTACGTCAACATCAACACGCGCCTGGACTCCACCGCGCAGTGGGCGGATTACGTATTGCCCGCGGCCAGCCACTACGAGGCCTGGGATCTGCGCACTCAGGGCTTCCACCGCTACTGTAACGTCTTCACTCGCCCGGTGCCGCCTATCTTCGAGTCGAAGCCGGACTGGGACATCATGGTGATGCTGACCAAGAAGATTCAGGAGCGGGCCATCGAGCGCGGCATCGGACCGATCGAAGACGGCGACGTCACTCGGGATCTGCATACCATTCATGACGACTTCACCATGGACGGCAAGCTGATGACCGACTACGACGTGACCAAGTGGATGGTAGAAAATTCGCCGGAGTACGGTGACGTGACGATTGAAGAGGCAGCGGAGAAAGGCTTCATCGTTCTGAACGAAAAGGCGGGCACCAATCAGCCCTTGGTGAAGGACGAGCCATACAACCCGTTCACCGCCCAGACCGATACCAAGAAGCCTTACGATACCCTGACCGGGCGGATAACCTTCTACTGCGATCACCCCTGGTTCATGAAGATGGGCGCCGCGGTACCCACCGGACGTGGCACCGCCGGGCCCGCGGCCTCGAACTATCCGCTGGCGTTCTACTCACCTCATACTCGCTGGGGCATCCACTCCAACTGGCGTTCCAACAAGTTCATGCTGCGCCTGCAGCGGGGCGAGCCCAATATCTATATCAACCCGCAACTGGCGAAGGAAAGAGGCATCAAGGACGGCGATACGGTGCGGCTGTTCAACGCCAACGGCGATTTCTTTGCCCAGGCCAAGTTCTATCCAAGCATCCCCGCCGACACGATCATGATGGAGCACGGCTGGGAGCCACATCAGTACATCCACAAGAAGCCCATGAACAACTCCATGGCGACCTTCCTGCAGCCATTGGAAATGGCCGGCGGCTGGGGCCATCTGGGCTTCAAGTATGCGATGTGGAACGCCAACCAGTTGGCTCATGAGGGTAGCTACGACATCGAGCTGGCAAAACCACAAGACATCATTGCCTGAACCCTGACCGGCACCAGTTCGAGAGGAGAAATATCATGGCTGTCAAACGCCAAATAAGCATGGTTCTGGATCTGAACAAGTGCATCGGTTGCCAGACCTGTACGTCCGCCTGCAAGTTGATGTGGACCAACCGCAACGGTCGCGAATACATGTACTGGAACAACGTGGAGACCATGCCCGGGCCGGGCTATCCACGCGACTATCAGAAGATGGGCGGTGGTTTCGACGAGGAAGGCGCCTTGAAGCTGAGCAGGCAGCCTACGTTGGAAGATTACGGTATTCCCTGGGAATACAACTACGACGACGCGCTGATGGCGGGCACCGACCCCTGGCTGCGTCCCAACGTCAAGCCCACCTGGGGGCCCAACTGGAACGAAGACGAAGGCGAGGGCGAGTACCCCAACAGCTACTACTTCTACCTGCCGCGGCTGTGTAATCACTGCGCCAACCCGGCCTGTCTGGCGGCCTGTTCCCGCAACGCCATCTACAAGCGTCAGGAAGACGGCATCGTGCTGGTGGACCAGGAGCGCTGCCGGGGCTATCGCTACTGCGTCAACGCCTGCCCCTACAAGAAGGTCTACTTCAACGAGGAAATCTCCAAGTCCGAGAAGTGCATCTTCTGCTATCCGCGTATCGAGAAAGGCCTGGCTACCGCTTGTGCCCGTCAGTGCGTCGGCCGCATCCGCTGGATCGGCTATCGGGATGACGAGGAAGGTCCGATTCATACCCTGGTGGAAAAGTACAAGGTCGCCCTGCCGTTACATCCGGAATGGGGGACTCAGCCCAACGTCTTCTATGTTCCGCCTTCTTCCCCATCGAAATTCGGGCCGAACGGCGAGGAACTGGACGAGCCCAGGGTGCCGCTCAAATACCTGGAAAGCCTGTTTGGCAGCGGCGTCAAGGATGCGCTGGAGACCGTGAGGCGAGAGCGCCAGGCCAAACGGGAAGGCCGGGAAAGCGAACTGATGGATACGCTGATCGGCTTCAAGCACGCCGAAATGTTCAAGCTGAGCTGAGGACGACACGATGACCACGGCTCAACGGCTGCCCATGGCGGACTCCCCCGCGCGCGCGGAAGCCAAAAGTGCCATCTACCGCCTGGCGGCAGTGGCCTTTGGCCACCCCTTGCCGGAAACCCAACAGGCCTTCGAGGATGGCAGCTTCCATCAGGCGCTGGATAGCGCCTGGCAAGCCGTCACCGGGCGCCCCTGGCCTTGCCAGCCCGCCAGCGCCGACTTCGTCGAACTGGAATCCGGCTATATTCGTGTTTTTCACCACGGTCGTCAGGGCAAGCCCCAGGTCGCGCTGGTGGCTGGCGAGTATTCGGAACTGCTCGACGGCATTGCGCGCCCTACGTTCATGCTCAACGTGCAGGCCTTTTACAAGTATTTCGGCCTGAAGGCAGCGTTGGGAGACGAGGGCCGTACCGAAGAACCAGATCATCTGAGTACCATGCTCGAGTTCATGGCGGTATTGACCCATCTGGAAGCTCAGTCGCTCGCGCAACGAAAGGAGCCGGATGCCTATCGTCGCGCCCAGCGGGATTTTCTCAAGCGCTGTCTGGTGCCGCTGCTTGAGGTTATTCAGCAGCAGGTCGCCCGTGAAACGAACCTGATGCTGGATGCGACCCTGATACGTCTGATCGAAGATCTGCCGGAGTGGGCCAGGAATCAACTGGTCGAGCTCGAAGCGCGGATCGGGCCTTACGATGAAAAGACGAAGGACGCCGCGAGCAAGGGCCGCGCCCTCGACCAGAACCTGTGGAATTGAGGAGAGAGAGATGAGAATGCAGCGCTCAATCAACTACCTGGCGGCGCTTTTGATCGGACTACCGCTATCCGGCGTCGCCTTGGCGGAATTTTCGGAGTTCGAGAACCCCAATATCCAGGAAGTGCAGCCTTGGGACACCGTCAAGGTGGGCCGGGTGCCGGACTTCATCTACCTGCGTAGTCTCGATGATCCGGACGACATCGTCTGGGACCGCATTCCCAGCTATCGCACCTATCTGAGCGTGGCGCCGCCGGTACACCCGTCGACGAAACTGCGCTTCGATGCGGACAAGGGCACGAACCTGTATTTTCAGGTCGCCCGCAGCTCGGATCGTTTCTATGTGCGTCTGCGCTGGAAGGACACCTCCAAGAACGTCGGCACCACCGTCGACGGCTTTCGTGATGCCGCGGCCATTCAGTTCGCTCTCGACGGCAGTACGGATACGTCCTACATGATGGGCAGCGGTCCGGATAAACCCGTCAATATCTGGTACTGGCGCGCGGATCGCAAGTATGTCGTGGAAGACCTGGCCGCCGGCGGCTATTTCAGTACCACCATGTTGCCCGAACAACCGGTCAGCGGCGATGTCGCTTATATCACGGGTCGCAATCCCGTCGACTGGGAGTGGCATCTGGTGATGTCCCGGGAAATCGGCACCGACGGAGAGCATCAGATCGACTTGACCCAGGATGAGATCCCCATCAGCTTCGCCGTGTGGCAAGGCAATGAGGGGGGGCGGGATGGCAACAAGCGCGTTACCCAAGGGTGGATTCTGCTGGATAACACTATCGAGGGTGATCAGAAAGCCCAGGCCCAAGCATCGGCTCAAACCTCCAATCAATAGGTGACGGAATGTCGGTTTCCTACCTCAACGTAGGCAATGACTCAACAGACAATAACGAGGAACTCAAGCTCAGCCCGGCGGATTGCGGGCTGGGCCATTCCTGTCAGTTCTGCCCCCATGAGCCCCACTGCAGCCTGGACAAGCCTCACCATGAAAAGCTGCTGATCGAAAGCCGTCTCGAGCGCATCGATCAGATCATCCTGGTGATGGCCAACAAGGGCGGCGTGGGCAAGAGCACCGTCTCCGCCAATCTGGCCACCGGCCTTGCCCAGCGCGGCTATCGGGTCGGGGTGGCGGATGCGGATATTCACGGTCCCAATCAGAGCCGTTTCTTCGGCTTTGCCGGGGAGCACGTGCGCCTGAGCGATCAGGGCCTGGGGACCAAGAATTTCACGGAGGATTCCCTGGCGCATCCGGTCAAGGTGGGGTCGCTGGCCTTTCTGATGGAAAGCGACGATACCCCCATCGTCTGGCGAGATGCCTACAAGCACGACTTCATGCATCATCTGGTGGGTTCCTTCGACTGGGGGGAGCTGGATTTCCTGATCGTGGACATGCCCCCGGGCACCGGCAACGAACTGATCACCCTGGCGGACATGCTGGAAGGCGCAAACGTCTCGGCCTTGCTTGCCACCACGCCACAGGACGTGGCGCTGATGGACAGCTTGAAGGCGGTGCGTTTCTGCCATGAGCGCGGCCTGCCGATGCTGGGGGTGGTGGAAAACATGTCCGGCATCACCTGCCCGCACTGCAGCGGCGAGTTTCACCTCTTTCCCCGGGATCATCTGGTGGAAAGTCTGGCTCGGGCCGGTATCGAATCCCTCACCCAGATTCCTCTGGCACTGGAACTCGCCTCCGGCTCCGATCTGGGCACGCCGGTGGTGGTCGCGCATCCTCAGAGCCCCGCCGCCCAGGCATTCACCCCGGTGGTGGACGCCTGCGTGGCAAAAGCCCAGGCGGAATTCTCTCAGGCCGCGGTGCACTCCCTGGGGGATGCCTTCGAGAAGAATCTCGAGTCTTCCGATCTGGAAGATGCCCTGGCCGGCTTGCCGCCGGAAGAACGCGATGCTGTCCGTCAGGAAATCGAAGCCATGCTGAACGCCGAACAAGGCCGCCTTTCCGGCGATGGCGAACGCAGCGAATAAGCTAGCTCGAACAAGGAATTCCATGAGTCCCTCTGATACCGCTGTAAACCCCCGCCGTCAATTGTTTCGCGATTTGTTCGGGGTGGGCGATCCCGAGGCGCCGCATCAGGCGCCCTGGCATCGGGTGCCCGAGGTCAGCGCCGGTGACGGCGACGTGCTGTGGTCCGGCTGGGCCTCCAGCAGCGAAGTGTTCGTGGTCGGCGATGAAGGCATGGTCCTGCACTTCGACGGCACTCCTGCGCAGGACGGCAGCCTCTGGCATCGCATGGACACACCGATACGGCTGCCGCTGCACGCCATCTGGGGTCTTGATCGCTCCAGTCTTTACGCCGTGGGCTGGATGGGCACCATCCTTCATTTCGATGGCGACCAATGGCGCCTGCAGCGCGGTGGCATCATTGACGAGCGAACCGAGCGTTTCGCCTCCTGCGAGGAAAACACGCCTTTGTTCGACATTACCGGCGACGAGACCGGCCGCGCCTGGGCGGTAGGCGACGACGGCATGATCCTGACCCTCGAGGGAGAGACATGGCTGCGTGAAGACAGCGGTACCACGATCAATCTGCGCGGTATCACCCGCACCCCCAACGGTCAGCTCTACGCGGTGGGCGGTGAAGGCACGGTGCTGAGCAGCTCAGGCGACGGACATTGGGAGCAGATGGACTGTCCCTTCGGCTCGGGCTTCATGACCGTATTGGCCCTGGGTGACGAGGAGCTGCTGCTGGCCGGCGGGCGCTACTTCATCGACCAGAACGGTTTTCGCGGCGAGCTGGTACGCTATCACGCCGGGTGCTTCGAGAACGTCAAGGTCGACAAGCCCATGCCACGACTGCGTTCCCTCAAGACCTATAAAGACGGCGTGCTGATGGTCGGCGATCAGGGCCATCTCTACTACTTGAAGGGCAGCCGTCTCGATCAGCTTCAAAGCAACAACCGCCACGATCTGATGGATATCGTGCCGCTGCCGACCGGTGAAGCCCTGGCGGTGGGTGATTTCGGCACCATCATGACCGCCGCGGCGGATTTCACCCTGGCCCTGGCGCCGGTGGTAGATCCCAACGCCGAACAGGCCATCGATTGGGAGGTCATGGATTCCGGCACCCGGCACCAGCTCTGGGGCCTGTGGGCGAGCCCGGACGACACCCTTTACGCCTGCGGCGAGGCGGGCACGGTGCTGCGCTGTAAAAACCCCATTGAAAATGACGTCTGGGAAACATTGCCTGCCCCCAGCGAACTCTCGGTGCACTGTCTATGGGATGCGGGACAGGGTGGCCTGTATGCCGGTGGACAGATGGGACAGATCTTTCGCTTCGACGGCGATAAGTGGGACAAGCATTACGACCTGCATCTGGATATCACCATTCTCGCCATGTGGGGTACCGGGCCAAACTCGATCTACGCGGTGGGTGACGAAGGGCTGATCCTGCACTGGGACGGCCTGGGCTGGCAGCGCATGACCAGTGGCACCAAATCGGCGCTCTACAACATCTGGGGCATGGACGACGAGCATATCCTGGCGGTGGGGGATTTCGGCCTTATCCTGCGCTGGAACGGCGAGAACTGGGCGGAATTCCACGCCGGCACCGAGAACTTTCTCTACGACGTCTGGGGCGACAGCCTGAGCAATATCTTCATCATCGGGCTGTCCGGCACCCTGGGTCATTTCGACGGCACGCGCTGGGTGCTGACCCCGGCCCGGGCACGAGACGATCTGCTGGCGATAGACGGTTCGTCGGATGTCGGCCCTTATGTGGTGGGCACCAGCGGCAATATCCTGCGTTTCGAGGCAGGGCAGTGGCAGCCGGAAGCTTCCGGCATCACCACCGGTCTTCGCGCGGTGCAGGTCACTTCCCAGGGCGATGTCTACGCCGCCGGGGATCGAGGCGTGATCCTCAAGCGGAAATAGACCAGGGGCAAAGGCAGGCGAGCGGGCCGGCTGACCCACGCGGGCGGGCACCAGGAATGCTTGCCTTTTTGCCCCCTCCAGCCTGCCGGCGGTGGCGGTATCTTTCACCTCGCCACTTTCCCGGTACATCAGCGGAATGTCATGATCGATATCCATAACGATCCCTTCTTTCAATAACAAGGATATCGCCATGACACTGTTCATGAGCCTCGTCGGGATGGCGACCCTGATCCTCATCGCACTGTTGTTCTCCACCGATCGTCAAGCGATACGCCTGCGTACCGTAGGTGTCGCCTTCGCCATTCAGGCGGGTATTGGCGCCTTCGTGCTTTACGTCCCTGCCGGCCAGGCGGTGCTCAAGGCGGTTTCCGATGCGGTCAGTCAGGTCGTGCTGTATGCCAACGACGGTATCGATTTCCTGTTCGGCGGGCTGGCCGACGCGGAATCCGTCGGCTTCGTCTTCGCGATCAGGGTGCTGCCGGTGATCATCTTCTTCGCGTCCCTGACCGCGGTGCTCTACTATTTGGGCATCATGCAGTGGGTGGTGCGCATTCTTGGTGGTGCCTTGCAGAAAGCGCTGGGTACCTCCCGGGCTGAATCGCTTTCCGCCACGGCCAATATCTTCGTCGGTCAGACCGAGGCGCCGCTGGTGGTGCGTCCCTACATTGCCCGCATGACGCAGTCCCAGTTATTCGCGGTAATGAGCGGCGGGCTCGCCTCGGTGGCGGGCTCGGTGCTGGCGGGCTATGCCGCCCTGGGGATCCCGATGGAGTATCTGGTGGCGGCGTCCTTCATGGCCGCTCCGGGAGGATTGCTGTTCGCCAAGCTGATCATGCCCGAGACCCGGCATCAGGAAATCAACGTCGACGAGGCCAGCGAGGTGATCGAAGCCGAGGATCAGCCCAGCAACGTGCTCGACGCCGCCGCGACCGGAGCTTCTTCGGGCCTGAAGCTGGCCGCCAACGTCGGCGCCATGCTGCTGGCCTTCATCGGCCTGATCGCGCTGATCAACGGTATCCTCGGCGGAGTCGGCGGCTGGTTCGGCATGGAGTCGCTGAGCCTTGAATGGATCCTGGGCTGGCTGTTCGCTCCCCTGGCCTTTCTGCTCGGCGTACCCTGGGAAGAGGCAACGTTTGCCGGCTCCTTCATCGGCCAGAAGCTGGTGCTCAACGAGTTCGTCGCCTACGTCAACCTGGCCCCCTATATCGACGGTGAAACCGCGGTGGCCGCCACCGGCGCATTAGCATCCGCCCATACCGTGGCGATCCTGTCCTTTGCCCTGTGCGGCTTCGCCAATCTGTCCTCCATCGCCATCCTGCTGGGCGGATTGGGCAGCATCGCCCCGAGCCGTCGCCACGACATCGCCCGCTTCGGCCTCAAGGCGGTGCTGGCGGGCACGCTCTCCAACCTGATGTCCGCCGCCATCGCCGGCTTCTTCATCGCCCTGGCAGCGGCGGGATGATCGCCGGCATGGCAATTTCCACATGAATCACGAGAGGTCAGCATGATGCATTCTTCCGATAACGAACTTGGCGACGCGGCCCGCCAGGCCCTGAGTCTGATGGATCTCACCAGCCTCAACGACGACGACAGCGATGCCACCATCGAGGCGTTGTGCCGGCGCGCCAAGACCCCGGTCGGCACGCCGGCGGCGGTCTGCGTCTATCCCGCCTTCGTGGTGACCGCCAGACGCGCGCTGGCTGCCTACGGCCTCGGCGATAGCGTGAAGATCGCCACCGTCGCCAACTTTCCCCACGGCGAGGGGGAGGTCATGGATGTCGCCCGGGAGGTGCGGGCGGCGGTTGCCTCCGGCGCCGACGAGGTGGACGTGGTCTATCCCTATCGAGCCCTGGTGGCCGGCGACGAGGAACAGGGCCGCGAACTGGTGGCCGCCTGCAAGGCGGTCTGCGCCGATGCCACTCTCAAGGTGATCCTGGAAACCGGCGAGCTGAAGGATACGGCACTGATCCGGCGGGCCGGCGAACTGGCTATCGACGCCGGCGCCGACTTCCTAAAGACCTCCACCGGCAAGGTGTCGGTCAACGCGACCCTCGAATCCGCGGAGATCCTGCTGACCCTGATTCGCGACACCGGCCGCGAGGTGGGCTTCAAGGCTGCCGGCGGCGTGCGCAGTGCCGAAGATGCCCAGGCCTACCTGCAGTTGGCCACGCGCCTCATGGGCAGCGGCTGGCTCACCCCGGCGCACTTTCGTTTCGGCGCCTCGAGCCTGCTCGACGATCTGCTTGTCACCCTCGGCGTAGCCATCCTCCAGGATGACAGCGGAGGATATTGATGCTGCCCCAGGAGCTGATTCGCCACAAGCGCGACGGTCGCGAGCTTCCCCCGGCGGCCATCGCCGAATTCGTGCGCGGCATCGCCGAGGAGCGTATCGGTGACGGCCAGCTGGGAGCCTTCGCCATGGCAGTGTATCTCAACGGCATGAGCGAGGCGGAGACCCTGGCCCTGACCACCGCCATTCGGGATTCTGGCCAGGTGCTGCGCTGGGACGATCTCGATCTGCCCGGGCCGGTGCTGGACAAGCACTCCACCGGCGGAGTCGGCGATCTAGTATCGCTGGTGCTCGCCCCCTGGGTCGCTGCCTGTGGCGGCCACGTGCCGATGATTTCCGGGCGCGGCCTGGGTCATACCGGCGGCACCCTGGACAAGCTCGAGGCGATTCCCGGCTATGACGTGACGCCGGATCAGGCGCGCTTTCGGCGTCTGGTCAAGAAAGTCGGGGTGGCGATCATCGGCCAGACTGCGGACCTGGCGCCGGCGGACAAGCGTCTCTATGCGGTTCGCGACGTTACCGCCACGGTGGAATCCCCGCCGCTGATCACTGCCTCCATTCTCGGCAAGAAGCTCGCCTGCGGCCTCGACGCCCTGGTCATGGACGTCAAGACGGGGAGCGGCGCTTTCATGCCCACCCAGGAGGCGTCCATCGAGTCGGCCACTACCATTGCGGAGGTAGCCAGTCGGGCGGGCACGCCGACCACGGCGCTGCTCACGGACATGAGCCAGCCCCTGGCAACCTGCGCGGGCAATGCCCTGGAGGTACAGGAAGCCATTGCGCTACTCACCGGTGATAAGCGAGAAGGGCGTCTGATCGAGGTAATCCGGGCGCTGGCGGTGGAAATGCTGCTCCAGGGCGGCCTGGCGACGTCACGCCAAGCGGCCACGGCGAGTCTCGACCGGACGCTTGCCTCCGGGGCCGCCGCGGAGCGGTTTTCACGCATGGTGGCGGGGCTCGGCGGGCCCACGGATCTGCTCGAACGCACGGATCGTCATCTGTCTCAGGCACCTTGCCAGGTCGCTGTCTATGCGAATACGCCGGGTATCTTGGCTCGGCTCGACACCCGGGCCCTGGGCATGGCCGTGGTCGAACTGGGCGGGGGACGCCTGCAGGCCGGTGCCGCCATCGACCACGCTGTCGGCTTGAGCAATATCGCGGCACTGGGCGAGCGGGTCGATACCACGCGGCCCCTAGCAGTCGTTCATGCCCGGAGTCAGGCCGACGCGGCGCGTGCCGGCCAGCGCCTGCGGGCCGCCGCTGACGTGGGCGAGGCCGAAGTCACGCCGCCCGCCTTGATTCACGATGTGATCCGTCGAGGAGAATTCTGATGGGGACACCCCATATCGATGCCGGCCCCGGCGATTTCGCCGACACCGTGCTGATGCCCGGGGATCCGCTGCGCGCCCGGTACATCGCCGAAACCTTTCTCGACGAGGTGCGGGAAGTGAACAGCGTGCGCGGCATGAGCGGTTTCAGCGGACGCTACAAGGAACGTCCCATCTCGGTGATGGGCCACGGCATGGGCATTCCCTCGGTGTCGATCTATGCCCGGGAGCTGATCGTCGACTACGGGGCCAGGTCGCTGATTCGCGTCGGCTCCTGCGGCGCGGTGCGCGATGATGTCGCCCTGCGCGACGTGGTCATCGGCCTAGGCGCCTGCACCGACTCCGGGGTCAATCGCAGCCGCTTCGCGGGCATGGACTTCGCCGCCATCGCCGACTTCGAGCTGACTCGCCACGCGGTGGACGCCGCCGCGGCCCTGGGTATTCCGGTCAAGGTCGGCAACCTCTTCTCGGCGGATCTGTTCTACGATCCGCGTCCCGAGATTCTGGATCTGCTCAAGCGCTACGGTATCCTAGGCGTCGAGATGGAGGCCGCCGGCCTCTTTGGAGTGGCCGCGGAATTCGGTGCCCGGGCCGCGACGCTGTGTACCGTTTCCGATCACATTCTGAAGGGCGGTTCGCTGTCCAGCACAGAGCGTCAGAGCACCTTCGACGACATGATGCTGGTGGCGCTGGAAACGGTAATGCGAGACGATCGGGCCCGGGAGACAGCGACATGAATACAGCCACTACCGCCATCGATGCCAACCTGGTCACCGAGTTGATCAGCGTGCGCGATCGCGCCTATGCACCGTACTCGAATCATCCGGTCGGCGCCCTGGTGGAGAGCGAAAGCGCTAGGCGCTACGCCGGCGCCAACGTGGAGACCGCCCACTACAAGGGGATCTGCGCGGAAGCTTCGGCCATCGCCGCCATGGTCAGCGCCGGGGAGCGCCGTTTGCAGCGGGTCTACGTGATCGGCCCCGGCGAGCACCTTTGCACTCCCTGCGGCGACTGCCGCCAGCGTATTCGCGAGTTCGCCACGGTCGATACGCGGATTCTGGTTCTCGATGCCCAGGGTCGTCTGCTGCGGGAGTACGATATGGAAGCGCTGCTGCCGGATGCCTTCGGCCCCGAGAACCTTGGCAAGCGCTGATTCGCGAACGCAAACAATGAAAGTGTCGAAGGCGATGACTGACGAAGCTGTACTGATCTATGACGGTGAATGCCCTTTCTGCGCGCGCTACGCCCAGCTGGTACGCCTGCGGGATAGCGTTGGCAAACTGCGCCTGGTCAATGCTCGGGAAAATACTGAAGAACTGAAAGAAGTCACCCGGGCAGGACTGGATATCGACGGGGGCATGGTACTCAAACTGAATGGGCGGCTGTATTACGGCAGCGAGGCCATGCAGGTTCTGGCTCTGCTGAGCAGCCGCTCCGGCCTGTTCAACCGTCTCAATCGCTGGATCTTTCATTCTCCCAGGCGAGCGCGGCTGCTCTATCCACCGCTGCGCGGTATTCGCAGCCTGGTGCTCAAGGGATTGGGGCGCAAGCCCATCGATAATCTCGATAAAGGATGAAGAAGGCAAATCCCCAGTCGCGGCTCTTGAGCTGAACAAGCCGCTGACCGGGCGCTATTGCCATCAAGAAGTGCGCGTCGTCTCCCTTGAGCGGATCCTGAAGAACACGGCGTAGAGCACCGGCACGATGACCAGCGTCAGCAGCGTCGCGAAACTCAGGCCGTACACGATCACCACCGACATGGACTGGAAGAACGCATCGAACATCAGGGGCATGACGCCGAGTACCGTGGTCAGTGTCCCCATCATCACCGGCCGAACCCGGCTGGCGGAGGCATCGATCAGGGCGTCCAGGCGCGAGGTGCCTTCGTCGATTTCCTGATCGATCTGATCCACCAGCACGATGGCATTCTTGATCAACAAGCCGGACAGGGACAGTATTCCAAGTATCGCCATGAACTCCAGGGGCGTTTGCGTGATGACCAGTCCCAGCACCACGCCGATCAGCGCCAGGGGCACCACCAGCCAGATCACCAGAGGCTGACGAACGCTGCCAAAAAGCACCAGCACGGTGATCACCATGGCAAGCAGACCCAGCGGCAGGGTGCTGGCCAGCTCTTCGTTGGATTCCTGAGAGTCGCCGTATTCCCCGTCCCATTTGAAGCTGTAGCCATCCGGTAGATCGATGGCCTCGATGTCCGCACGAATTCGATCGAAAAGCTGCGAAACGAGTTCATCCGGGTAAGGGTCGCTCTGCGCCTTGATCGTCCATATTCGGTCCTCGCGCTTCAAGGTGCCGTTGTCCCAGACCGTGACAAAGCCGTCGGTGACCTGTTCGATGGGCACGGTATTCCCGGTGGTGGAGCTGAGGACCTGAACATTCCTGATATTCTCGATGCTCACACGCTCGTCCATGGGCGCACGGGAGATAATGGGAATTAGGTCGTCTCCCTCACGATAGAAGCCCACCTGCTTGCCGGAAAAGTTGGTGGCCAGGGCGTTGGCCAGGTCCTGGCGCGATACGCCGGCCCGCTGGCCCTTTATGAGAGAATAGATCGGCTTGATGCTGCTGACCTGTTGTCGCCAGTCGTCCTTGATCGACAGCGCGCCTCCATCCGCCACCATGATAGTTTTTGCCTGATTGGCAAGGTCACGCAGTACGTCCGGGTCCGGACCCTGGAACGTGGCCTCGATCTTCGATCCGCCGCCGGCCCCCAGAATGAAGCGCCATACCTTGGCCTGTGCATTGGGATATGATTGATCGATGTGTTTCTGAATGATCGGCATCAGGCCGCCGATCTGGCGGTAGTCCTCGGTGCGGATCAAGAGCTGGGCATAGGCGCTGTTCGGCTGCTCCGGTTGATACACCAGCATGTAACGAATGCCGCCGCCGCCGATGGACGTTTCCACGTCCACGACCCCCTTCAGCTCTTCCACAAACGCCTCGACCTGCTTGATTTCCTGCTCGGTCTGCTCGATGCGCGTGCCTTGCGGCAGCCAGTAATCCACCACGATCTGCGGGGTCGTGGAGGCCGGGAAAAAGCCTGCATTGACATACTTGAAGCCCCAGATCGAGGTTGCGAACAATCCCAGCACGATGAGGATAACCAGATAACGATATTGCAACGCCAGTCTGAGAAATCCCTTGTAGGCGCGAAAAAACCAGTTGTCCCTGGATGCTTCTTTGGTACTGTTCACTGCTTCCTTGAATAGCCAGAAGCAGAACAGCGGTGTCAGCGTGACGGCAAACCCCCAGCTCAACAGCAGGGCGATCATGATCACCCAGAAGAGATGTCCCGCGTACTCCGCGGTATCGCCCGGCGCCAGACCGATGGGGGCGAAGGCGATGATACCCACCAGGGTGCCGCCCAGCAGCGGCCATTTGGATTGACTGACGACACGCTTGGCCAGCTCGAGTTTTTTCTGACCGCGCTGCACGCCCACCAGGATGCCTTCCGTCACGACAATGGCGTTGTCCACCATCATGCCCAGCGCGATGATGAGAGCGCCGAGAGAAACCCGGTGCATGGGAATCGCGACCAGATTCATGATCGCCAGCGTCGCGGATATGGTGACAAGCAAAATTGCGCCAATCACGAGCGCGGGTTTGACGCCCATGAAGATGATCAATGTCACCAGCACGATGATCAGGGCGGCAATCACGTTGATCATGAATGTCTGTACCGAGGTTTCGACTTCCTGGCCTTGATGGTAGTACTGGTGTAGCTCCATACCGAGGGGGCGGCGGCTTTCGATATCCGCCAATTTTTCGTCGACATCGTGTCCGATCTTGACGATATTGCCCCCAGCACACCGGCGATCCCGATGGCGATCGCCGGCTCACCGTTGAAGCGATACAGTTTTTTAGGCGGTGACTGATAGCCGCGCCACACGTGAGCAACATCTCGCAAATAGGTGACGCGCCCATCGCCTGACGTCGCAACCAGCAGGTTTTGAATGGCCGCCACCGAGTCCGTGGCGCCGCTGGGACGAATGGTCAATCGGCGCTGACCGATATCGACCTCGCCGGCGGCGACCACGGCGTTCTGTTGTTCGAGAGTGCGATAGATATCGCTTATCGATACGCCGAGCGAAGCAAGGTTCTGCCGCGAGATTTCAACGAAGATCGCTTCGCCGAGATCGCCGTCGTAGACGACCTTGGCAACCCCCTCGACCTGCAGCAATTCGCTCTGCAATTCCTTGGTGTAGCGCCGCAATTCCGCGGGAGTGAAGCCATTGCCGGTCAGAAAATAATAAAGACCGTAGACATCCCCGAAGTCGTCGTTGACCAGTGGCGTGCTCGCGCCAGGCGGCAGCGACGGCGCTGCGTCGTTGATCTTGTTGCGCAGCTTGGTCCATATCAGCTGCAGGTCGGCCTTGCTCGGTGCGAATTCGGTCTTGATGTTGACGGTAATTTCGGAGCGACCGCCCATCGAAGTGGATTCGATATCGCCGACCTCCTGCAACTGCTGCACCGCGCGCTCCAGCGGTTCTGTGACTTCCTCGGCGACTTCCAAAGGCGTGGCGCCCGGATATTGGGTGATGACCATTGCCGAGCGTATCGTGAACTCCGGGTCCTCGAAGCGCGGCATGTTCTGGTAGGCAAGCAAGCCGCCGGCCAATGACAGGAGGATGACAATAACGCACAGCAGCTGGTTTTTGATGCTGAATTCGGCCAGATTCATTGACTTACTCTTTGTTCAAGATTCATAGCAAGTAGCGCTATGCCAATGACAGCGGTGCCATTCATTCCGCCCAGGGAGTCACCTGTTCACCGTCGGTCAGGTAGGCACCGCCTGCGCCTATGACTTGTTCGCCTTTTGACAGGCCGTTTGTGACCAGAAGCATCTCGCCGATACCCGGCTCGATTTCGATATCCCGTCTGGACACCGTCATAGTGTCTGTGTCGATAATCCAGACGTATTGCTCGTCGCCATCGCTCTGCACCGCAGCCAGCGGCACCATGACAGCCTTTTTTATTGCTTCGTCGCTGTTCGTGGACCGCAACATTAGCGTGGCATTCATTCCGGGCAACACCACCATGTCCTCGGGCGGCATAAACGAAAACGTGACGGAATAGGTCTGGGAGGAGGCATCCGCGATCAGGTTTGCTTCCTGGTAGGTGGCTTCTATTTCTCGACCGGGCATTGCCTCAAGCAGCACTAGGGCGCCAGGATCTATTCGCGTCGGCACCTGGCTGATGATGCTCGCGGGAAGGTTGACGACCGCTTCCATCTGGCTGGTGCCGATGATGGTGGCAATCTTCGTTCCTGCCGCCACGGTTTGTAGCCGCCTCACGGGAAGTTCCGCAATCACGCCGCTGAACGGCGCATACAGGGCGGAATCCTTCAGGGCTTTTTCAGCGGAATTGAGCTCTGCCCTGGCGACATCGCGCTGGGATCGCTTCTGGTCCAGCGCGCTCCTGGCAATCAGGTTTCGCTCGGCAAGCTGCGCCGCGCGCCGAAATTCGCTTTCCGCGTTCTGGTATACCGCCCTGGCAGATGCCAGGTTGCTTTGAAAGTCGCCTTGATCCAGGCGTGAAACCAAGTCTCCCTCGCTGACCGACTGGGCTTTCTTGACGGGCAGCTCGGCAATCTTTCCACCGACCTGAAAACTGAGTTCCGTGAGTTCGGATGCGTCGATGATCGCTGGGTAGCGATGGCTGCGCAGGGTGTCGG
This sequence comes from Pistricoccus aurantiacus, assembly GCF_007954585.1. Classification (GTDB taxonomy): domain Bacteria; phylum Pseudomonadota; class Gammaproteobacteria; order Pseudomonadales; family Halomonadaceae; genus Pistricoccus; species Pistricoccus aurantiacus. Next base: position 3,596,698 of record NZ_CP042382.1, on the reverse strand, counting down.
CATCGTTGATCGTGATGATTTTTACCGGGCGATCGGTCTTCTCGGCTGCTTGATTATCCGTTTCAGATCCGCAGCCCAGCAGCAAAAGACACAGTGACAGGATGAAAATACGAGCGTAGTGGCTGGTTTTCATTTTTTCCTCTGAGGAGCCCTTCAGATCAACCATGAACTTTTCTTCACGCCGGTGACGGGTGCGATTTCCAACGATTTCAGGTGGGATAAAAGCGCATATCGTCAATCTCAATATCGATATCATACAGGGACTTTTCGCTTATTCCTCGGCGCGTCTAGGCCAATGATGATATCCATCAATTTATGAGAGGTTTTCAGCCGTAAAAGGGCGCCCATCTTGCTTTTTTTACGTCCAGATGATCGCGTTATTATTGCCCGATGATTTATATCGGTTTTTCGGGAAGACCACTCAGGTAACTGGTGTTGGCAAGCAGGCATGGCTCAGGTCGTCCTGATTCGCTGGCCCGACCTTGTTGGGTGTGTTTGCTAGATCAGCACGGAGAACAGATAGAGGAACGCCATAGTGGCGATGAAGAACGCTATCAGAAGCCAGCTGATACGATCCACCTCCGGGAATCCGGTACCAGCCGTCTTTCTTGGCGGATAGGCCGGACTCCCGGTACATCTTCTTCTGATCCTTGATGGTATAGGAAGGCAGTGGCTTGAAATAATTTAGGGTAGCGCCGTCTCGGTCTTGATTGTCGGAAGGGCACGCCATTTCAAAGCGTGCTTGTGCCGGCCAGCGCTTTGTCATCACCGTTGCAAATCGGCATCAAGGGGTGAAAAGCCCCTTTAGCCATTGTCGCAACCGCTGTTTGGCTTCCTGGATTTCCATGAAGCTTCCGCTTCTTTTAGAACGCTATTTTTGCAGCACATAGGTGCCCGGCGCATCCGTGAGAGGCGAATACTCCTCTCCACCCATTGCCGGCGGTGCGATCTGCTCCTTGCTCGAGCGTTCCACCAGCCAGGTTTGCCAGACCGGCCACCAGGAGCCTTGTTGCTTGGGCATCGAGCGCTGCCAAGTATCCGGGTCGATGTAGCTTGCCCTTTCTTGGCGGGTTTCGACCTGATAGGTACGCCGCGGATGGCCCGGCTCGCTGACGATGCCGGCGTTGTGGCCGCCGCTGGTGAGCAGGAAAGTCACTTCGTCGGCGTCGGTGAGCAGATGGATCTTGTAGACCGAGCGCCAAGGCGCGACGTGATCGCTGCTGGTAGCCACGGAGAAGATCGGCGCGTCGATATCGGAAATGGCAATAGGGCGGTCGCCGACGATATAGCGCCCGGTGGCCAGGTCGTTGTTGAGGTACAGCCGACGCAGGTATTGGGAATGCATCAGATAGGGCATGCGGGTCACGTCCGCGTTCCAGGCCATCAGGGCATTCATTTTCTGACGTTTGCCAAGCATGTATTCTCGGACCACGCGCGAGTAGATCAAGTCATTGGTGCGCAGCAGTTGGAAGGCACCGGCCATCTGGAAACCATCGAGATAGCCGCGTTCCTGCATCATGCTTTCGAGATAGTCGACCTCGCTTTCGGTGATGAACAGAGATAACTCACCGGCCTCGGTGAAGTCGGTCTGAGCCGCTAGTAGGGTAAGGGACGCCAGCCGGTGATCATTATCCCGAGCCATGGTGGCGGCCTGAATCGTCAATAGCGTGCCACCGAGACAATAGCCCACCGCGTGAATCTTGCGATCCGGCAGGATGGTTGCCACTACGTCCAGGGCCGCCTTGGGCCCCAGGCGCCGGTAGCTGCCCATGCCCAGTTCGCGATCGTCAGAGGTCACGTTGCGCCAGGAGACCATGAACACCGTATGGCCCTGGTCCAGCAGGTAGCGCACCAGGGATTTCTCCGGCGTCAGGTCGAGAATGTAATACTTCATGATCCAGGCGGGCACGATCAAGACCGGCTCCGCGTAGACCTTTTCGGTAGTGGGTGTGTACTGGATCAACTCGATCAGATGATTGCTGTAGATCACTTTGCCCGGTGTGGTAGCGAGATTTTCACCAACCTTGAAATCCTCGCTACCCACCGGCGGACAGCCGGTCATGCGCCGTTCTCGATCTTCGCAGAAGTTCTCCCAGCCGCGTACGAAATTCATGCCACCTTGTTCCAGGGTGGCATCGATCACTTCCGGGTTGAGCCAGGGGAAGTTGGAGGGCGACCAGCGGTCAAGCATCTGCCGGCCGATAAAGGACACCACGTTTTCGGTGCTTTTCGACAGTCCGTCGACGTTGGTGGAGGCGTTTTCCCACCATTCCTGCTGCAGTAGAAAGGATTGATAGAACAGATTGTAGGGCCAGCGGGACCAGGCTTTCCCCTTGAAGCGGCTGTCATGCGAGTCGGCTTCGATGCAGGGAGCACTTTCCAACCCCTGGTTGAACTGGCGTGCGTGGCGTAGCAGGTATTCAGACTTGTAGACCATCTCCTGCGCCAGCTCCAGCTGTTTGCCCGGCGACATGGCAAGATGGGCGAGCCATTCATAAATGACCGTGGAAACGCCGGCGGGAGTGATTCCTCCGGTCAGGCTGGCCATATTGGCCTTGATCGCCCGGTCCAGGATTTTCGTGGCGAAGAGGCCCTTGTTGGGGGTATGTCGAAAATTCTTGTGATCATAATCGCTCATGGTCATTCATTCTCCTCGTTACGCAATCCTGGGTCAGTCATCGCCTGGATAAGCGGATATTGTTGTTGTGTGCCTGGATCTCATATTGCCAGATGGTCTAGGCTAATTCGACTCCTGCGGCAGGGCTGCCAGATCAAGCCCTGCTTTTCCAGCCAAATCTTCTATCTCCCGATAATGACGACGATACTCGCTGGAATCCAAGGGCGCATAGTTGATATTTTTCATCTCGCTGGAAAGCGCGGTGAAATACTCACGAATGGCGTCCTTGTCATCGAAGGCGTACTCCGCGTTCACCAGCGGATAGATCAGCGCAAGACTTCGCTGCTGGCGCTCGGGCGAGGTGCTGCCGTCCACCGCGTCGAAGGCATCCTGCTGCAGGTACACCAGATCGAGAAAGCTGGCCTTGTGGTAGGTGAGGAAGTCCTCGACGGTGATACCCTCGTCGCCGGTAACCTGCATCATCTGGTTGACGTCCTCCCCATCGTGCAAAAGTTGCAGCAGCTCGTCGATGCGGGCCGGCCACTCGTCGCCCAGCCGCTCGGCGATGGCGGGCTCGAGCTCCGCCCGGTAGCGGGACCAGGAGAGCAGCGGGTCCACCGCCGGATAGAAGCGCTTGTAGGCGCGCTCGGAGGAAAGGCCGAGAAACGCCTTGACCGTGTTGAGGGTCGCCTGGGTCACCGGCTCCTCGAAGTTGCCTCCGGAGGGCGAGACGGTGCCGATCAGAGTCAGGCTGCCGGCATCGTCTGCGTTGTTGCGGATCACCCCGGCACGTTCGTAGACGCTGCGCACCGCCGAATCCAGGTAGGCCGGATAGGCTTCCTCGCCGGGAATCTCCTCCATGCGCCCGGAGGTCTCGCGCATTGCCTGGGCCCAGCGGGAGGTCGAGTCGGCGATCATCAGCACGTCGAGCCCCATCTGGCGGTAGTATTCGCCGAGAGTGATGCCGGTATAGATGGAGGCTTCTCGAGCGGCCACCGGCATCGAGGAGGTGTTGCAGATGATCACGGTACGATCCATCAGCGAGCCGCCGGTGGTGGGGTCGTCGAGCTGCGGAAACTCGGTAATGGTTTCCACCACCTCGCCGGCCCGCTCGCCGCAGGCGACGATGATCACGATATCCACGGTGGAATGGCGGGCGATCAGGTTCTGCAGCACCGTCTTGCCGGCGCCGAAGGGACCCGGGATACAGGCGGTGCCGCCGGTGGCGATGGGGAAGAAGGTATCGATCACCCGGATGGTGGTGTCCAGCTGGCGACTGGGATAGAGCCGTTCGCTGGCGTAGCTGTCCAATAAACGTTTCGGCAGCGGAGTTCGCACCGGCCAGCGCTGAGCCAAGGTGACCTGGCGCTCGGCACCGGACGCATCCACCAACCGCGCTATCGGCACATCCACGCTGAAGCTGCCTTCCTGAATCCAACTGACTTCCTGCTCTCCCCGGACGTCGAAAGGCACCATGATGCGATGGGTAAAGCGACCTTCCTGCACGGTGCCCAGGGTATCGCCGGCGCGCAGCTTGGCGCCCATGCGGACCTGAGAAGAGAAGGACCATTTGGTGGTCTTGTCCAGCGCGCCCAGATGCAGTCCTCGAGGCAGGAAGAAGCCGGATCGCAGGGCGATCTGCTCCAGGGGATTCTGCAGGCCGTCATAGATCTGCCCGAGCAGGCCGGGGCCGAGGGTGACCGAGAGCATCTCGCCGGTCTGCTCCACCGGATCGCCCACCTTGATGCCGCCGGTATCCTCGAAGACCTGAACGTCCGCCCGCTTGCCCTGCACCCGCAGCACCTCGCCCTTGAGGCGGATGTCGTGAGCTTCCTCGCTGTGTTTCTTGCCCTGAGCGGGGCGAATATAGACCACCTCGTTCTTCATCAGCCCCTGAGAGCGTTCGGTGGCCTCGATGACCACGATATCGTCCTGAACGCTGACCACCCGGCAGTCGCGCTTGATGTCCTGTTTGATAGTGGCATCCATCAGTTTCGTTCTCCCGAAAAAAGCGTTCCGTAGTCGCCGAGTCCACGTTCGATGTCCGCCTGCAGTCGACGCTCCGCCGCTTCGGCGTTGTAGCGCTGCCAGGCGGCGATCAGGCGCCAGCGCAGCCAGTAGATGACGACCTCGCGAAAATCGAAACGATCATACCGACGCGCCCAGGCCAGTCGGCGCCAGTTCTCTTCCAGCAGCAGCCGTTCCAGTTCCCGGGGGCGGTCGCGCTCAAGATGATCACGGGCCTCGGCGAGCCAGGGAAAGACAGGCCCCACGCCAAACAGCGGCTCCTGCCAGTGGACGCTGATGTGCGCCAGGTGCGAGCCGAATCCCCAGCGCTCGTCCAGGGCCGGCGCAGGTTCCCCCATGCGACGCCGGCGCAGCGCCGTCACCAGTGTACGCTGTTCGAGCCTGGTCTCGACGAGCTCGAGAACGCCCTGTTCCGCCAGCCGGGGCGCTGCCTGCCGGTAGCGCTTTATATAGCTGTCGACGGAGAGGTCCAGGCCCAGCTGATGCCAGTCGATCAAGCTTTCCAGCATCTCGAGACTCTCGCGATGGGCGTCGCTCAGGGTTTCGAGGCGATGCTCCAGGCGGATCGCCGAGATCGGCAGGGGCTCGCGTCCGAAGGGCGTGGCAGGCAGCGCCGGCAGGCTGGCTAGCAGGTCGACGTACTGGTGGCGCTTTGAGATGCCTATTGGTGACATGGCTACTTGACGATGCCTTCGAGCATGGCGCGAAAACGCGGCTGCAGGTGTGCCAATAGAAGCTCCGCCACCGCCTCATCGCTGATATCGAGCTCCATCTCGTTCTCGTGCAGGCGGATACGAAGGCCGCCAGCCTGCTCGCCGACGGAGAAGCGCACTCCTTCTCGCAGCACCTCCCGGGCCTGGGCGGCCACGAACCAGGAAAGCGTGCCTTCCTTGAGTTCTTCCGGGCGACGACGCAACTCCTCCAGCCCCAGCACGTCCCGGGGCAGCATCACTTCCACGTCCTTTTCCTTGTCCAGCGGCGTATCGCTCCGGGTTCGGGCAGCGAGCTCGAGGATCAGACGCTGCAGCAGATCCTCTCGGGTCATGGCCTCACCCACCAGCCAGCGCAGATGATCGCGAAAGCGATGGGTCAGGGTCGCCTGCATCTCCAGCACGCTGTCCCGAGCGGCGACTCGTAGCGCTTCCCTGGCGGAGCTCTCGAGGTGTCTGGCGTCTTCCCGGGCCCGCTCTCGTAGCGCCTGAGCATCCCGCTCAGCCTGTTCGATCATCCAGGTGGCGCGAGTTTCCGCGTCGGCGACGATACGCCGGGCTTCCTCGCGACCCTGCTCGACCCCTTCGCCGCGTAGCCGTTCGAGCAGCGCCTCGACGCCGGAAGAGGCGCCCTGCAAGGATTCCGATTGACTCATGGTGATCTCCTTGGATTCATTGCACCGGAATGTTGCCGCCGATCACCAGGGCGAAGATGAAGGCGAATACCCCGAAGCCCTCGACGATGGCCGCCGGCGCGATGGACAGGCCGAAGATCTCCGGCTTGCTCTTCGAGCTGTTGATCGCCGAGGCGCAGCAACTGCCCTGGTAGACCGCGCTCAACAGCAGGGCTACGCCCGCAAGAATGCCCACGGAGAACAGTCCCGGCGAAGTCGCGACAGTGACCGGGCGCTGCAGGGTGAACATCACCACGATGCCGTAGATGCTCTGGGAGGAAGGCATCGCCGAGAGCCCGATGAATCGGCCATGGCCGGATTCGGTCTCGAGCAGGGCGCCGATGGCCGCCTGACCGGCGATGGCGCAGCCGATGATGCTGCCGATGGCCCCCAGGGCCATGGGGCCATAAAGGCCCGCCCAACCCATTGCGATGATCAGTTGCTCCATGGTGTGGTCTCCGTTTTCGCAAATGCCCTGAAGGGATATCCCTCGTCCGAGATGCCCCAGTGATAGAACTCGATGAGATTGAGCCGCAGCCCGTGCACCACGCCGCTGACCACCGCCAGCACGAAATTCAGCGCGTGGCCGACGATCAGGATCAGGCCATAGAACAGGATGCCGAGACCGGGATAGGCCGCCGCCGCATCCGCGGCGAGCTGGTTGAAGGTGACTGCCAGGGATGCGCTGGCGAGTCCCAGTGCGAACAGACGCAGATAGCTCAGTACGTCGCCGAAGGCCCGGGTCACGTCGGTCAAGGCATAGAGACCGCCGCCGACCCGCTTGAGCAGGTCCAGCGGCTCGCGTATCGGACGAGTATCGGTGAAGACGAAGACGGCAATCAGTCCCAAGGCAAGCGGGATTCCGCCGCCGGGTATGCCGTAATAGAGCAATACGCCCGCCACCAGCGCGACAATCCAGCCCAGCGGCGCCAGCATGACGCTATGCCCCCTGTGGTGCCAGGCCACGGTGGCGTTGGCGATGACCAGGTGCGCCAGGCCGATGCCGATCGCCAGCTGCATCATCTGACCGAAGTCGTTGATGTCGAGGAGTTTCAAGCGGGACAGCCAGTTTTCCGGCGGCGGACTCCAGCCGAAATAGCTGCCGGCGAGTACGCCATAGGCCAGGGTGAAACCCACCAGAACGAACCCCAGGGTGCGTACTCGTGTCCCGGCGCGGCTCTGCTTGAGTCGTTTTGAAAAGAACAGGACCGCGCCGAGCATAAGCAGCCCGTAGCCCGCATCCGCGAGGATCATCGCGAAGAACACTGCAAAAGAGAAAAAGATCACTCGGGAGGGATCCCAGTTGCGATAGCCGGGCATCTGGTAGAAATGTACTATCTCCGCGCCGCCGGCGGTACGCTCGTCGTTGTCGAGCAGGGTGGGAGGCTGATCCTCGGGGCCCACCGGCTCAACGAGCAGGGCGAGCCCCTTTTCTTCAGCGAGACGTTGAATGTCCTTGATCGCCGCCTCTGGTGCCCAGCCCTGCACGGCGAAGATCGCATCATCGTCTCGAGTAAGATGCTGCGCCTGCTTCAGGCTCGCCGCGTCGTCCGCCTGGGCTTGGTGACGGTGCAGCAGATGGATCCAGCGGGTCAGCGCTTCCCGCTCGGCAGTACATTCATCGAGACGCACCACCAGACGCTGCAGTTCCTCCCGCAGCTGCCGGCGCGGCACGCTGCCGGTATGGGTGCGCGGTACCGGCAGAGCATCCGGCGCGGGTTCCTCCAGGCTGATCACCGCGATATAGCGGTTGCGGTTGTCGCGATGCACCTCCTGCCAGGGCAGATCGACTTCCATGAGCTGACGCGCCTTGTAGTGAGGCACCTCGTAGAACCACAGGCGATGCCCGGCGAGGCTTTCCAGAGGTGGAAAATCAAAATCTCCCCAAGGCTCGAGATCCTTGAGACGCCGCCGGGTGAAATCGATGCTGTCCTCAAGATCCCGCATCCGGCGCTGATTCTCCAGGGCGCGCTTGACGATGGCCTGATGATCGAAATCAGGATCGCTCGCCACCTGATGGCGCTTTACCGGACAGTCGAGAAGATAGGCCAGCGCCTTGCGAGTATCGCTGGATGTCGAGCCGAGGGGCGTGCCCTGCTTCCCTGCCCCCAGATCGATCAGGTGTATGACGCCCAGGCGCTGCAGGTCGCTCAGGGTGGTCGACTTGTCGACGTGGCTGCCGACCAGGGTCGCTCGGCGAAGGGGCACGATACTCACGAGTGCGCTCCCTGAGCCTGCTTGCGCTTGGCGAGCTTGGCCCGCACCACTGCGGAGCGCTCGCCGTCGGCGAGATGGATCCGGATGCGACGAATGTTCTCCTGGGTGCGAGGAATCAACACCTTGTCGAACAGGTTGACCCGCTGTGTGACCCGCTTGACCGCCCGCTCCAGACGCCGCAGCCGCTCCCGCTCTACCTGCAGGCGTACCGTCAGCGCCAGGGCTTCCCGAAGGGCTTTCTGATAGGGATCCAGCCAGTGGGGGGTGGTCAACGCCGGGTAGTCGGCGAGTTCGATATCGATCTCCTCGAGGGTCGGCAGATGCACACCGAGCAGGTTGTGCTCGCGCAGCCGGACAGCCGTCACCCGGGCCAGGTTCTCGATCTTCAGCGTATCGTCACCGGCCATGGATAGCTGCTCGCGCACTCTGGCCACCAAGGTGTCCCGTTCGGTCTCGCTTTCCTGCAGCGTTTCCCGGGCGCGCAGTCGCTCGGCGATCAGCTGACGGCGCTTGAGATCCAGGGATGGCAGCAGCCGCTGAAACTGCTGGAGCCGAGACTGTTCCCGGTGCAGGGCGGTCTTGTTTAGCGAGAGTCTTGCCACTTTGTATCCTTATGACGATCTAGCTCGCTAGATCGTGTGTTGAGTCTTCCTCGTCGCGCTGTCGTTTCTTGCCGGGAAAATACTTGTCGATCAGCTGTTGGCGCATGACCAGTTCCTGGGGCTCGAAGCATTCCGCCAGGGTCTCCCAGGCCAGATCCAGGGCGCGCTCCAGGGACAGGGAAACCGAGACATCCATGAAGCGGGTCTCAAACAGGTCGCCGAAGCGCAGCAGCTTCTCGTCGAATTTAGAGAGCTCGAAGGCCATGGCGCGTTTCTGCTGGGCGTCCCGGGCGCCGGCATACAGTCGAATCATGGTGTTCATCAGCGCGCCGTGATCCTCCCGGGTGCTCTTGCCGATCACACGCTGCTTGAGCCGGGAGAGTGAACCAAAAGGATCGATCTGGCCGTTGCGCAGATAGAACTGGCCCTCGGTGATATAACCGGTGTTGTCCGGTACCGGATGGGTGATGTCGTCCCCGGGCATGGTGGTGACGGTGAGCACCGTCACCGAGCCGGCGCCGTGGAAGTCGCAGGCCTTCTCGTAGCGCCGCGCCAGCTGGGAGTAGAGATCCCCCATGTGGCCGCGGTTCGACGGCACCCGTTCCATGCTGATACCCACTTCCTTCAGGGCATCGGCGAAGGCGGTCATGTCCGTGAGCAGCACCAGTACCCGCTTGCCTTCCTCCACGGCGAAACGCTCCGCCACCGCCAGGGCCATGTCCGGCACCAGCAGGCGTTCCACCACCGAGTCCGAGGCCAGGTTGGCGAACATCACCGTGTGGGCGAACACCCCGGCGTCGAGAAAACGCTGACGGAAGTAGTGGTAGTCGTCGAAGATCAACCCCATGCCGCCGAACACCACCACGTCTGCGTCCGCGTGGATGGCGATACGTGCAAGCAAAGCGTTGTAGGGCTCGCCGGCCACGGAGAAGATAGGAATCTTCTGGCTCTCCACCAGAGTGTTGAAGACATCGATCATCGGCACGTCGGTGCGAATCATGCGACTCGGCATCACCCGGCGCATGGGATTCACCGAGGGCCCGCCGATATCCACCCGGCGATCCTCGGTGAGCGCCGGGCCACGGTCCATGGGTTCGCCGAGGCTGTTGAAGGCGCGCCCCAGTACGTTCTGGGAGCAGGTGACCTGCATGGGATGGCCGAGAAAGCGAACCGACGCCCGAGTGGTCAGCCCGGCGGTGCCGCCGAAGACCTGCAGCGAGACCACGTCGTCATCGATACGAATGACCTGGGCGAGCACTGTCTCGCCGTTCGCCTTGCGCAGGCTGGCTATGTCGCGAAAGCGTGCCGGCGTCGGTTGGCCATCGCCGCTGGGTACCCGCACCCGCACGATGCCGCCGACGATGCTGAGGATATTGCGATAGTGACTTAAAGGTTGCGACATGCCGGCCAATAGCTCCAATCAATAGGGCGTTGTCTCGGCACGACTCCGACGGCGCTGCCGAGGACAACGCGAAATTCGTCGAGGGTAGGGCATGCTGTTTCGCACGCTTTTTACTATTCTTCTAATGAGCATGCCCTTCGTATTACCAGGGTGTCAACGAAAGACGGAGGTTGTCATGAGCCAGATCAAGATGCGCGCCATGGTCTTGCCGGTGCCCGGTGCGCCCTTGGAAATGCGCGAACTGCCGCGCCCGATCCCGGGGCCTGGTCAGGTGCGCCTGAAGGTGCAGGCCTGCGGGGTATGTCGTACGGACCTACATGTGGTGGACGGCGAACTGCCGGAACCCAGGCTGCCCCTGGTGCCGGGCCATGAGATCGTCGGGCGGATCGACGCCCTGGGGGAGGGCGTGGATGGCTTCGAGCCTGACGATCGGGTCGGGGTGCCTTGGCTGGGCTGGACCTGTGGCACCTGCCGTTACTGTCGTCATGGACAGGAAAATCTCTGTGTCCAGGCGCGTTTCACCGGCTATACCCTGGACGGCGGCTACGCGGAGTACAGCCTAGCGGATGCACGGTTCTGTTTCCCCGTCGACGAGAGCTTCGAGGATGTCGCAGCCGCGCCGCTGCTCTGCGCCGGCCTTATCGGCCATCGCGCCTGGTCGATGATCGGCGAGGGCGTCGAGCATCTGGGCATCTACGGCTTCGGTGCGGCGGCGCATATCCTTGCCCAGGTGGCGATCCACGAGGAGCAGTCGGTGTACGCCTTCACCCGGCCCGGGGATGAGCAGGCCAAGGAATTCGCCTACAAGCTCGGCGCGGTCTGGGCCGGGGATTCTGATCAGCTGCCCCCGCAGCGCCTCGACGCCGCCATCATTTTCGCCCCGGTGGGCGAACTGGTGCCCGCCGCCCTGAAAGCCGTGCGCCCCGGCGGCACGGTGGTCTGCGGCGGCATTCACATGAGCGATATCCCGGCGTTTCCCTATCGCCTGCTGTGGGAGGAACGGGTGCTGCGCTCCGTGGCCAACCTGACCCGGGCGGACGGCCACGACTTCATGGCCCTGGCGCCCCGAGCCGGGGTGCGCACCCATACCCGGCGCTACCCGCTTGCGGATGCCAACCAGGCGCTGGCGGACCTGCGGGAAGGGCGGCTGAGCGGCGCGGCGGTGCTGGTGCCTTGAGCAGGGCCGTACCGACTCGCGCTCAAGTCAGCTCTTGCAAGCCTGGAGCGTCGACCGTCCAAGGCTTGCAAACCTGCTATTGAGTGGACTTGTCGAGGGACTTGCGCTGGCAGGTACTGACGCCCAACAAGCGATAGGCCGGGCAGAAGCGAAATAGTCCGGTGACCAAAGGAACGACACCGATCCATCCCCACCAGCCGATCATGCTTGCCAATGTCAAGGCGATCAGAATCAGCCCGACGGCGATACGCAGTCCACTGTCGATGTTGCCCATATTACGTTTCATGAGGAATCTCCTTGGGATCATGGGTTGCGGCTCTCGGTGTTTGCCGCAGCGTGGCCGATCGAGTCCAGGGTCGGCTGTCAGTCTTGACACCTAGTTTACATACAATATATAAAAAAATAAAGTGTATGTGTCAATCATGCCTTTACCAACGGCTTGAAGCAGCCGATCCTGCAGGAGGGTCGTCATGTTGTTCCCTATGCCCCGCGATCTCGGCGAACGCCATTCGCCACTCTATTTCCGACTATGCTCCGTTTCTATACCATCCACTCATCATGGAATACGCCGATTCGGGAGAGTGAAATGAGCGATGCCATTCAACTGGCCTGCCCCCATTGCAATACCTTGAACCGTGTCGACAGGTCCCGGTTGGGGGAGGGCGCCAAGTGCGGCAAGTGCAAGCAGGCGCTATTCACCGGTGAACCCATCGAACTGAATGCTGGCAACTTTGATGCGATGGTTAATCGCAGCGACCTGCCGATAGTGGTGGATTTCTGGGCGAGCTGGTGCGGGCCCTGCAAGATGATGGCGCCGATCTTCGCTCAGGTGGCTCGCGAGCTCGAACCGCGGCTGCGCTTCGCCAAACTGGACACCGAGGCCGAGCAAGGCATCGCCGGACGCTTCGGCATCCGCAGCATTCCCACCCTGATCGTCTTTCGTCGGGGCCAGGAGGTCGCTCGCCAGGCGGGCGTGATGCAGGCGTCCCAGCTCACCCAGTGGCTTCAGCCTCATTTGCTGTAGAGTTTTTTATCGATAAAGGCAATCGGCTCAAATCCAGCCGCGCCGCGCCAGCACGTAGTAGAGCAGCGGCACCACCAGGATGGTCAGCAGCGTGGACATGGCCAGCCCGAAGATCAGCGAGATCGCCAGGCCGTTGAAGATCGGGTCGCTCAGGATGAAATAGGCGCCGACCATGGCCGAGATGGCGGTCAGCGCGATGGGCTTGATGCGCACCGCGCCGGCCAGCACCACCGCTTCGTCCAGCGCCACGCCTTCGTCCAGCAGCTGCTTGATGAACACCACCAGCAGGATGGAGTTGCGCACGATGATTCCGGCCAGCGCGATCATGCCGATCATGCTGGTGGCGGTGAACTCCCGGCCGAGCAGGGCGTGGCCTGGCAGGATGCCGATCAGGGTGAGCGGAATCGGCGCCATGATCACCAGCGGCAGCACATAAGAGCGGAACTGGGCCACCAGCAGCACGAAGATCATGAACACTCCGACGCTGTAGGCCATCCCCATGTCGCGGAAGGTTTCATAGGTGATCTGCCATTCCCCGTCCCACTTGAGCGCGCCGATTTCCGCCAAGGGCGGCTGGCGGATGAAATACTGCTCGGGGCTTCCCGATTCGTCGTTGAGCTCGCTCACCAGGGCGAACATGCCATATAGCGGCGAGTCTATGTTGCCGGCCATGTCGGCGGTGACGTAGGTCACCGGCAGCAGGTCCTTGTGATAGCGCGCGCCCTGCCAGGCCGGCTCGCGGAACTCGGCGACGCTCGCCAGGGAAATCGGCTCGCCGTCGCGACTGCGTACCGCCAGGGAAAGCAGCGCCGCCTGCTGGGCCTTGTCGCCTTCCTTCAGAATGACCCGGATGGGTACCGGGTACTTGGCGTTATCGTCATGCAGATAGCCGAGGTTGCGATCTCCCAGGGCGGTCTGGATCGCTTCCACCACCTGGGCCTGGGAGACGCCGAGACGCGCCGCCCGGGCCCGGTCCACCACCAGATCCCACTGGCGGGTAGGCGCTGTCAGGGTGGTGTCGATATCCACCAGTCCTTCAACGCTTGCCATGCGCTCGGCAAGGTTCGTGGCGAGTTCCGCCCGGCGGCGATGATCCACGCCGTAGACTTCCGCCACCAGCGGCGAGAGCACCGGCGGCCCCGGGGGCACTTCCACGACCTTTACCGCCGCCTCGAAGCTCTCGCCGATGGCCTGCAGCGCCGGGCGGATGGTGGTGGCGATCTCGTGAGACTGACGCTCACGTCGGGATTCCTCCGCGAGGTTGATCTGGATGTCGCCCTGATAAGGGTCGGCTCGCAGGTAGTACTGGCGCACCAGGCCGTTGAAGTTCAGCGGCGAGGCGGTGCCGGCATAGGCCTGCCAGTGGGCGACCTCGTCGACGGTCTCCAGATATTCGCCCATGGCCAGCAGCACTTGCTGGGTTCGCTCCATGGGAGTGTGCTCCGGCATGTCGACGACGATCTGTAGTTCGGACTTGTTATCGAAGGGCAGCATCTTGAGGATCACCGCCTGGAACACCGGCAGCGCGCAAGACAACAGCATCAGGCCGATCACGCCCAGGGCGAGCAGCCCTCGGCGCCAGCGATGCGCGCCGAGAAACGGCGTGAGCAGCCCGCCGAACAGGCGCCGGGCCACGGGGCTGACGCCCTCGGCGGAGTTGGTCGCCTGCGCTTCGGCCTGGGCGGCGACGCCTTTTTGATGGGCGAGCAGCCGCAGGGCCAGCCAGGGCGTTACCACGAAGGCGACGATCTGGGAAATCACCATGCCGGCGGAGGCGTTGATGGGAATCGGGCTCATGTAGGGGCCCATCAGGCCGGTGACGAAGGCCATGGGCAGCAGCGCCGCCATGATGGTGAGGCTCGCCATGATGGTCGGCGTGCCCACTTCGTCCACCGCCACCGGAATGATGTCCTTGACCGGATGGCGGCTGGTGCGGATGCGCCGGTTGATGTTCTCGGTGATGACGATGCCGTCGTCCACCAGGATGCCGATGGAAAAGATCAGTGCGAACAGCGACACCCGATTGAGGGTGAACCCCCAGGCCCAGGAGAAGACCAGGGTCAGCAGCAGGGTGACCAGCACCGCCACGCCGACGATCAGTGCCTGGCGCCAGCCCATGGCGAGGAGTACCAGCGCCACCACGCCCAGGGTCGCGGAGATCAGGTCCGAGATCAGTTGGCGGGCCTTCGCCGAGGCGGTCTCGCCGTAATCCCGACTGACCACGACCTCGATATCCTCCGGCAGCGCTCGATTGCGCAGGGCGTCCAGGCGCTGTTCGATGGCGGTAGTGATATCGATGGCGTTCTCTCCGGGCTTCTTGGCGATGGCCAGGGTCACCGCGGGATAGAGCTCGCCGGCGGCCCCGGGCCGTGCGTCGCTGGCCGCCGGGCCGAAGCCCATCAGTACGCTGTGGTCCGGATCGCTGTCGCCCCGTGAGATTTCCGCCACGTCCTCGAGGAATACCGCTCCCCCCTCATGCATGCCGACCACCAGCCGGCGCAGGGTCTCGACGTCGGCGAGCAGGGTGCCCGCCTTGAGGGGAATCGACAGGCCGTCCCGAGTGATCCGGCTCTCCTGGCTGCTGGCGTTGGCGGCCCGCAGGGCGTTCTCGATGTCCGCCAGGGTGAGGCCGAAGCCCTTGAGCAGCGCGGGATCGAAGCGTACCTCCACCCGGTCCGGGGTGCCGCCCACGGTGTAGATGTCCCGGGTGCCGGGCACGCGCTTGAGGGCCACCTCCAGGGTATGGGCGAGCCGGGTCAGCTCCGCGCCGGTGCGCGCCCCGCTCGGGTCGAACAGAGTGAGGGTCATGATGGGCACGTCGTCAATGCCCTGGGGCTTGACCAGCGGCTGGCTGGCGCCGAGATCCGCCGGCAGCCAGTCCTGATTGGAGTAGACCTGGTTGTACAGTCGCACCAGGGCTTCCTGTCGGGAGAGTCCAACCTCGAACTCCACGGTGATCACCGCCTGGCCCTGGCGCGAGACCGAGTAGACGTGCTTGATGCCTTCGATCTCGCTCATGACCTGTTCCGCGGGAATGGTGATCAGACTCTCCACCTCGGCGACGCTGGCGCCGGGCAGGCCGACGAAGATATCCGCCATGGTGACGTCGATCTGAGGCTCTTCCTCCTTGGGAGTGATCACCACCGACAGAATGCCCAGCAGGATCGCCATCAGTGCCAGCAGCGGAGTCAGCTGGGAATTCTGAAAAACGCGAGCAATGACACCGGAGGGGCCGACGGGGGGCAGCGAGCTGGTCAATTCCTGGCTCCCTCTTTGGCGGCATCGAGCCGTTCGCTGCCGAACAAAGCGTCCGGAGTTGTTGCTACCCGTTCGCCTTCGTCAAGTCCCGCCAGCACCTCGACCCGACCGTCGCGTTCGACGCCGGTTCGGACCTGGCGCAGACGGGGACGGTCCTGGTCATCCAGCACGAAAACCGCGGTCAGCTCACTGTGATGGAAGACCGTGCTGGCCGGTACCCACAGCGCCTCGCGGGCGGCTACCGGCACGTCCACCTTGACCAGCATGCCCGGATAAAGATCTTCGCCTGGGGTCGGAAGCGCCAGGCGCAGACGAAAGGTGTGGGTCTGCTCACTCGCATAGGGATAGAAAGTCATCTCGCCAGTCTCCAGGGGGCGGCCATCGGCCCGGGTGACTCGAGCCTGGCGTCGGGTTCTGGCCAGCCCGGCGTAGCGCTGGGGGAGATCGACCACTACCCGCAGCTTCTCCAGCGATAGCCCGGTCAGCAGCGGCTGACCGGGGCTGACCGACTCTCCTATCTCGACATGGCGCTCGGTCAGGATGCCGTCATAGGGGGCGAGCACCCGGGTGTATTCCAGCTGTTCCCTGGCCTCCGCAAGCGCGGCTCCGGCGCGACTCACGCCGGCCTGGGCGCTGGTCAGCGCATTGCGCGCCTGATCGAATTCCTGCTGTGAGATCAGGTTTCGCTGATGCAGAGATTGCACACGGGTAAAGCGCTGGCGAGCATCCCGCAGGCGTGCCTGGGCTTCCTCCAGACCGGCCTCGGCCTGATCCCGCCGGGCGCGCTGCTCGCTGTCCTCCAGCTGCAGGATCAACTCGCCGGCAGCCACCCGGTCGTCCACATCGAAGGGCAGGCGCAGTACCCGACCCGAGGTCTGAGCGGAGACGGTGCTCCGCTGCACTGCCTCGATCATCCCGTCGAGTCGCAGCGTTTCCTGTAGCGTCGCCCGCTCGACCTCGGTGGCGGGAATCTCCGCCTGGACGCTCAAACTGATCAGGGCGGCGGCGATGCCACCCAGCAGAAGACGAAATACGCGGGTCATGTTGATGTTTTTCCTCCCGCGGACCGGGGCGGTGTTTCGACGGATCCTTGATCAGACGCATCCTTCGCGGGCGGCTGCTCCCGGGCATCTTCGTAGCCGGTGATCATGGGCTTGATCATGCTGAAGACCGTCTTGCCCATGGTCGCCATATAGACGTGGGCGATCACGAAGACCAGCATGGCGAAGGCAGCGGCGGTATGCACCAGGGCCACGTCGCCCAAGGATAGTTCCTCCAGACCCCAGGCGGGCCATTGATTGTAGAACAGGTACAGGAGTCCCGAGATCCAGATGAGCGGCGAGATCAACAGCTTGAAGGCCAGGTAGGCCAGGCGCTGCAGCGGGTTGTGCTTGGCCCGGGTGGTCTGGCGGAAGGGGTGCTCGGCGCCGGTGAAGGTACCGATGAGATAGTAGTGGATCACCGCCCCCAGCCTGTTGGTGGTGGGAATGTACTGACGCCATTCCCCGGTGGTGAAGTGCCAGAAGATTGCCAGGATCCACAGACCGATCAGCATGTAGGCGGCGAGCCCGTGCAGCCTAGCGGCGGTACCGAAGCCCAGCGCCTGGTAGCTGCCGTGTATCTCGAAGCCGGTGAACATCAGAAAGAAGATCAGCGCCGCCTGGGACCAGTGCCAGAAGCGTTCGAAGCGCTTGTAGATCATTACACCTTTCATGAGCGTTTCCTCCTGCGTCGCGTCAGGATGCGTCCCCCGGCATGGGCGAGGCTGCCGACCAGCACCAGCAGGGCGGCGCTCCAGCCCGCTCGATCCAGCCAGATGCTGCGGTCCCGGGCGGGAAGGTAGAAATCCGTCAGCGCCGCCAGCCGTCCCTCTCGAGCATGACAGGCGCTGCAGCGCAAGGCGTCCTTGGCGGGCGCCACCATATGGGTGATGGGCCAGTGCATCAGTGTCTCCACGAAAGCAAATTCACCGCTGTAGGGCTGGTCGGCATATTCCGTGCCGGCCTTCAGCGCCTTGGTCCAGTCGAAGTTCGTCCATAGCGCCGTATCGTTGTTGGCGCTGTAGACGTGGTTGACCAGCAGATGCTGATTGACCGGGTCGTAGGGCTGCTTGCCCTGCATGATCTTGAATGGCCAGATGCGTGAATTCGGATCGTCGTGACTGCCCTGGAGTTTGTTGATCTCGATGGGCTGCCGGCTGTCGTCGAGGGTGTCGCTGCGCAGGGTGTAGCGCACCTGGCCATCGAACCAGCGGTACTCTGGCGCGACGTTCTCGCCGTGGCGGAAGCTGCCCTTGGTGCTCAGGTATTCCAGGTTGCCGTCATCGTCACGAATCGTCAGCGGCTTGCCATCCTCGCCGAGCCGCCCGGCGGTGGACCAGTCCCACCAGGTCTTGGTGGCCACGCCGCCGCGAGCGAATTCGGGAATATGACAGCTCTGGCAGGCGACCTGATCGACATGATCGTTGAGCTTCGCGGATCCGTGCGGCTCGACGCCATGGCAGGATTCACAGGAAGCCCTTGTGAAGTCGGTGTGACCGGGGACGTCGATGCCCTGGGTATCCCGGGCCTTGGCCAGATAGCGGCTGCCGCTGACGCTGTGCGCCGAGGTGGTGTGACAGTCGGCGCAGGCGAAATCGGCGCCTTCCGGAGACATGTGCACGTCCAGCGAGAAGGACGGATCGATTAGAGACGAATCCAGATCGCCGTGTTTTACTCCGTCACCACCGCCGCCATAGAAATGGCAGCTGCCGCAGTTCTGCTTGTTGGTCGGGCCAATGTTCCGGGCAATCTGGGCTAAATCAGGTGGGCGTCTGGAAGAACTGTCGCCCAGGTCGAGCATGTCATAGACAGGATGACCGGCGCCGGTGGGGGATTTCCAGTAGTCACCGGTGGTGTCGTGACAGACCAGACAGTCGACTCGATTGCCCGCGACAGGCGGGGCCTCGCGCATGTCTTTCCAGCCGTAGCCGGTGTGGCAACTGGTGCAGAAGGGCTCGTTCGAGGCCACAGAGCCGCAGAAGCTGTTGACCACGTGGCGCTTGCCCAGCAGCTGTCGGGTCTCGGGATGCAGGTACTCCCAGGTCCAGTGGATGCTTGCCTGAAGTTGATCGGCGGCCTCGGTATGGCACTTCAGGCACGCCTCGGTAACCTTGGGGCCCGAAGCGAAGGGACCTTGCAGGGCCTTGAATCGTTCATGATCCGCCGTCGAGGGCGACGTGCGTTCCAGCGCTGTTGTCGTGCTCGACGCCAGCCCCAGCATGGCGGCCACGAGCCCCCACAGGATTCGTCGTGTCACTGTCCTGTTCATGCTCCCCCCCCCTTGGGAACCGTTTTCTGTGCGTTATGTGGTTCCTGTCGTCCTGGGGTAAATGGTTATTTTTATCGTTTCAGAGAAACGGTTTCACTCAGGCGCAGAACTGCTCGTAGAGCGTCTGGATGACCGCCATGGCCTGCTCGCTGCTGATGCGATAGTAGATCTGCTTTCCTTCGCGGCGTGTCGCCACGAGGTCTTCTCGCCTCAATACCGCGAGCTGCTGCGACAGGGTGGGCTGTTCGATGCCTGTCTGCCGTTCCAGATCGCCTACGTTCATTTCTCCCTGGGACAGGTGGCACAGCAACAGCAGGCGATTCGTGTTGGCCAGTGTCTTGAGTAGTTGTCCTGCTTCGTCCGCGCTCTCGCGAAGCCGGTCGAGTTCCAGTGTGGTGTCTTGTCGCATTGTCGTTAGGGGTCTGCTTATAGTGTTATTAAAAATATTATATTAAAAAATATAGTGAAAGGCTATGGTGTAATTACTTTCCCATTACCGGGAAGGGCGCTCTCCCATCGAGAGACACATTTCAAGGAGAAAACCGATGATCTCATCCCGCTTCACCCGTCTCTTTCTGCCGCTGGCCACCCTCGCACTGGGGCTTGGTGCCAGCGTCGCCTCCCAGGCAAGCTCTGAAGATTCCACCCAGGCAGGCGCCGCGGAGAAGGCCATGGTGATCGTCACCAGCGATTCGCTGCAGACCCAGGGCATGGCCATGGTGCTGTCCCGCACCATGCAGCAGCAGGGCACGGAGTTGAATATCCTGCTCTGCGACCAGGCCGGGGATCTGGCGATCTCGGACTATCAGAGCGAGTCCGCGCTGGCACCCAGGGACATGAAACCCGAGGGGCTGCTGCAGATGATCATGGATGACGGCGCGGACGTGGCGGTCTGTGCGCTCTACCTGCCCAACAGCGATTATCAGGAAAGCGATCTGCGCGAGGGCGTGAGCGTCGCTCAGCCACCGTCCATGGCCGAGATGATGCGTGATTCCGACACCAAGGTCTTTCACTTCTAGGCATCAAACGAACGGTCGTCTTCCGGGCGGCCGTTGGTTGCAGAGGAGCCGGTAATGAGCCTGCTTTCCCGCATGACCGGCAATCTGACCCT
This sequence comes from Pistricoccus aurantiacus, assembly GCF_007954585.1. Classification (GTDB taxonomy): domain Bacteria; phylum Pseudomonadota; class Gammaproteobacteria; order Pseudomonadales; family Halomonadaceae; genus Pistricoccus; species Pistricoccus aurantiacus. Next base: position 3,576,569 of record NZ_CP042382.1, on the reverse strand, counting down.
GGCCATTCCGGCGGCGATGCTGCTGGGTCTGGCCTACGGCCTGATGGCGTCGACGGACTGGCTGCGAACGCTGATCGTGCCGCTGACGCTGCTGATGGTCTATCCGATGATGGTCAATCTCAAGCTGCGTAAGCTGTTCGAAGGTGGGGACGTCAAGGCGCAGCTGCTGGCCCAGTTCATCAACTTCGCGATCATCCCTTTCGTCGCCTTCGCCTTGGGGCGGCTGTGGTTTCCGGAGCAGCCCTATCTCGCGCTTGGATTGCTGCTGGCTTCATTGCTGCCGACCAGCGGGATGACCATCGCCTGGACCGGGTTCGCCAAGGGCAATCTTGCCGCGGCGATCAAGATGACGGTGGTGGGTCTGATTCTCGGCTCCCTGGCCACGCCGTTCTACGTGCAATGGCTGATGGGCGCGGCGGTGCCGGTGGACCTGATCGCCGTCTTCCTGCAGATCGCCCTGGTCGTGTTCCTACCCATGCTGGCGGGCCAGCTCACCCAGGCCTATCTGATTCGCCGCTACGGGCAGCAGGACTATCAGCAGCGCTGGGCGCCACGGTTTCCGCCGCTTTCGACCCTGGGGGTGCTGGGAGTCGTCTTCGTGGCCATCGCCATGAAAGGAGGAGAGCTCGTGGCGCATCCGGAGATGCTGCTCGATATCCTCGTGCCGCTGTTCGTCCTTTACGCCTTCAACTACGTCTTCAGCACCTTCGTCGCCAGGCGCCTGCTGCCTCGTGGGGACGCCATCGCCCTGGTGTACGGCACGGTGATGCGCAATCTGTCGATCGCCCTGGCCCTGGCCATGAACGCCTTCGGCGAGGCCAGCGCGGATGCGGCGCTGCTCATCGCCGTCGCCTACATCATCCAGGTGCAGTCCGCCGCCTGGTACGTGAAGCTCAGCGACCGATTCTTCGGCACCAAGCTGGCCTGATTACCTTGGAGGAACTATCCCGTGCAGCACACGCTTTTCATGGACAAGTATCCCACTCAGCATCTCGATCTACTCAAGGCCGAAACGAGCTTCAAATCGGTGGACGAGATCATTGCCTTCTTTCGCAGCAAGGTGGAAGCAGATCCGCGAGCCTGCCTGATCGCCGAGTTCGATCATTACGCGCATACGCGTTCGCTGCCGGAGGGCGAGATCGCCGAGAACATCCGCGCCGCCAAGCATCTGGTATTCTGTTTTGGCCTCAAGCTGCCTAATCCCCTGGCCATGGCGCCCCGGCCGCGTTCGATGGGGGTCTGCGAGCTTGATGATCGTTTTGTCATTGCCTTTCTCGAAGCGCCAAACCCCGCGATGAACGAGACCATGGGGGAATGGGTCAAGGCGCTGGTGAAGGCCAAGCCGGATACACCTTCGTGATAAGGCTGTTTTCGCTCGCGGACTTGAATCGAACCACAAGCGGAGTCAAGCCCGCGAGTTTTTGAGATTCCGCTGCAGCGAAGTGCGTTGCGGTGTGAAATGGCGCCACTCTCTTCTATTGATCCAGATCATGTAGATTTATCGCTGTTACGCTAACTTGGCTACTAGGCATGAAGCATTGCTATCACGCATATTTCGGAGGCGCATATGTATATGTATCAGTCAATTCTGGTGCCCATCGACGGCTCAGCCCATTCCTGCACGGCGCTCAAACTAGCTGCCAGTCTGGTCGATACCGCTGAAGGAAGCCTATACGTCCTCAATGTACAGGAGCCGCCCCTTGCGGAGGATGCCATGGGCCGGGCTGCCGGAGTCATAGCCACCAATGCGGAAGCAATGGTGCAGCCGGCCGGGCTGGCCGTTATCGAACAGGCCTGTCAGCAGGTCGGTCTCGACAACAAGCAGTTGCAACCCGTCGTGCGAGCGGGTCAGCCGGCGCAGACCATCGTAGCGGAGGCGGAACGCCTGGGTGTCGATGCGGTGGTGATGGGAAGCCGCGGAAACAGCAATATCAGAAGTCTAGTCCTCGGCAGTGTTTCCCACCGTGTGCTGCATGTGGCGCCCTGTGCTGTGGTCGTCGTGCGCTAGCTCGCTCGCTTTTTGAGAGTAAAATCGCTGAGGGCATCCGAGCCGTCGAGTATCTGGTGTAGGGTGCCCGTTTGCCTGGTATTGGAAGTGTCGACGGTTATGCTCTTTACCGTTATTCGGCCATACATACGATCAGTGGACGTAGTGTGTGCAGGATTTTTATTGTCCCTTCATGTGCTTCCAGCACTTCCGACAATTCCTTATAAACTTCCGGTGCTTCGTCGGCGCTCGCTCCTCTTAAAATAACGCCTTTCTTTTCTATTCGGTCTTTTACATCGTCGAAGTTTACCGCACCACCTTCGTGCACATATTCTACAAATTCGTAGGTAGCCCCGTCCGGTCTTGTTCTTTCGGTCTTGACTTTACGCCTTTTGCCTTTGGCTTGAGTTCGCGACATGACGCGCCCGGCTCCATGCACGGTTGAGTAGAAAATTTCTCGGGATTCATCACTGTCCACACCCATCAAGACTACCGAGTCATCTTCCATGGATGCCCCGACAAATCCTCGCTGGTTGGGAAATGCCGGGGTTGCTCCTTTTCGCACGATCCAGTAATTTTCGCCGTCATGCTCTTCGAGCCAGGCGTAGTTATGATGATTGTGGACTTCGTCGATGATCTCCCCACCGAGGATTTTCACCACGGTATCGCACACCCAGTCTCGGCCGGCATAGGCGTAAACTCCCGCCAGTTTCATACAGGCGATGTAGTCCTGACCTGCCTCCGAATTCACATCTAACGTATGGGGCGTTTCATCCATGATATTCAGATTGTCGCCGGCCAATTCCATGAAATGCGACGCGATACTATGCCCCAGGTTTCTTGATCCAAAATGAACGCCAACCCAGGTGTTGCCGCTTTCATCCGTAAAAACATCCACATAGTGATTGCCGGCGCCAATCGAGCCAAGCTGCGCTTGTGCGATTGTCTTCAGTCGGGGGGAGCTCTTCAGAAAATTGGACTCGTCCCAGACCGGGTCATCGAACAACTCATGTTCCACGGTGGTTTTATTTTCTCCACCGACTCCAAAAGATAAAGTTTCAAAGATGGTATCGGCTAAAGGCTCCAACCTGTCTTCGATATCTTCCAATTTTAAATTGGTCTTGACCGCCTTGTTGCCGCAGGCAATGTCGAACCCGACGCCGGCAGGGGGTATTCTATCCTTGTAGACGCCGACTCCGCCTACCGGCATGCCGTAACCTTTGTGATTGTCCGCCATGAGCAGCATGGCTTCTGCCTCAACAAGGCAGTTTTCTGCTTGCTTTATTGCTCCTTCTTCTGCATTACCCTTTATTACAATCTTTTTCATATCGACTCCTTGAGTATTACTGACGATACAGGAACTTCATAATGGCATGCCTGTCGACCGAGGACACACACTGACACGTGATCGCTATGCTACAGGACTCCGCTCACGCCTATCGCCGTTCCCTTGCCGTCAAGTGGGTCGAGGACGGCATGAGCCAATCGGAAGCCGCCCGACGCCTGGAGGTTACCCAAGGCGCTGTCAGCCAATGGGTCGCTCGAGCGCGCCAGGGCGGCGAAGCGGCCCTCAAGACCCAACCGCGATCCGGTCGGCCGCCACGCCTGCCTGCCGAGCTCGTGCCTCGGGTGTTGGCGGCACTGAAAGCGCTGGGCCCGGAAGGCTTCGGCTACGAGGATCAGCGCTGGACGACGCAACGTATCGCCGATGCCATCGCACGCCTGACCGATGTCCGTTACAGCACCTCGAAGATCAGTGACCTGCTTCGGCAATGGGGCTGGACCTGGCAAGTGCCCAAACGCCGGGATAGCCGACGCGATGAGGCCACCATCGACCACTGGCGAGCGCAGCTCTGGCCGGCATTAAAAAAACAGGCCGAGGTCCGGAGCGAAACGCTGATCTTCGTCGATGAGTCGAGCTTTCACCTCTGCTCGCCTCATGTGAAGACGTTTGCCCCGGTGGGCCAGACGCCGGTCGTCAAGGGCAAGCGCGGCCAGTCGCCGCGTCACACGGTGATCGGCGCCGTCTCGACCGAAGGACGCAGCTATTTCCAGTGGACGTCGAGCACGGTGAAAGGAGTCGATATCGTCGCCTTCCTGAAGACACTGCTGCGCTATTGGCCAGGCAAGCTGTGTATCGTCTGGGACAATGCGCCGGGGCACCGTTGTCGCGCCTTACGCGCCCGAGTTGAATCCCATCGAAGCAGTATGGAGTTGGCTGAAACGCCGCTGTGCCAATCGGGCGTTCAGGAGTGCCCTGACACTGGGGAGTGGCTACACCGCACCACCCGCTGGATCAAACGCTATCGTGGCTGGGTTCAGCGGCTTTTGCGGGCCTCACCCATTTATTAGGAAGTTTATGGAAGGTCAGTAAAATAAAAAGACTTAAGGAAACGCTGCATAAATCTCACTACAGCTGCCTGATCGCCACCGGCGAGATAGAATCTCACCTTCCTGCCACCGTCTGACAGAGCCGTCCGATGAAACAAATCTCGTTCGCCCAGGTTGAGTACCAGAACAAGAAGAAAACCACCCGCCGCGAGCGGTTTCTGGCCCGGATGGATGTGTTGGTGCCCTGGCAACGGCTGATCGAGGCGCTGTCGCCATCTTATTTCCCCAACCCTGCCTGAAAGCGGGACCGCCGAGGACATTCGCGCCACCAAATATCTGACCATGGCGCCTCGACCGTGCTCGATCGGCGTCTGCGAACTCGAGAACCGTTTCGTCATCACCTTTCTTGAGGCCCCCAATCCAGCAATGGACGAGACCATGCCTGAGTGGGCCGGGGCGTTGGCAAAAAATGAGCCGTAAGCGTTGTCATGCTGACCGCGTCAGCAGACGCCCCAGCAGCGGCGGCGTGAACAGACAGGTCGCCAGTGCCACTACCGCCATGGCGCCATAGAGTTCGGCGTCGATTGCCCAGGGGCCGAGTTGATAGGCCTGGTGCACGATGACCATGGCTATCTCGGCACGCGGCAACATGCTGATGGCGATAAGCCATGCCGACTTCCGGTCGGTCATCAGCCACGCGGGCAGATAGGTGCCGATCAGCTTGCCGGCCACCGCGGCGATCAGCAGCACCAGACCGACACCGAGCGCCGGTAGAATCAGCGTCGGGTCGAGGTGTAGACCGATGGCGACGAAGAAGTAAGGTGTGAAGAAGTCGTAGAGTAGGTCGTAGGCACCATTGGAGCGCACCTGTTCCGGATAGGCGCTGAAGACGATCCCGGCGAACAGCGCTCCTACTGCCAGAGAGAACCCTAGCACTTCGGCGATACCGGCGATCACCGCGCCGAGGGCAATCACGGTGAGCAGGTGCTCCGGGGTCCGTTCCCAGCGATGCAGGAAGCGATAGAGCCGCGGAGTGAGGTAGCGGGCGAACAGCCAGCAGAAGATGACGAAGCCACCAAAGAGCAGCGCCAGTTCGCCTGCGGCGGCACCTACCGAGAGCCAGAAAGCGCCATTCCCGTCCTTGAGCACCGGCAGCACCGCAAACAGCAGGGCCATCAGCACGATGCCCGAGATGTCGTCGAGTTCGGCCACATCGACGGTAAGTGTGCCGGCGTCGCTGTTCAGGACGCCGGCATCTTCCCAGACCGGAATGATCACGCCGATGCTGGTCGCGGTCAGAGCGACGGCGATTACCAGCGAGGGTATCAGTTCCAGTCCGAGCACCCACTGCGCTACCGCATAGCCCATGAGTCCCGCGATGGCGATATTGCCCAACCAGATCACGCTAGCGCTTGGCAGTTTGGCGAGCAGCCGACGTGGATCAAGCCCCAGTCCCACGCGAAACAGCAGGGCCACCAGCCCCAACTGCGCGAGTAGTTCGATTCCCACCTCGGTCTCCGCCGTGAGCATGCCGACGTTCGCATCCAGAGTAGCGATACCGATACCCAGCAGCAGAAACCCTACCAATGGCGGTATGCCGATACGCTCGCACCCGGTGCGCAGGAGCATGGCCGCCGCGGTCGAGAGTCCGATGAAAAGGATCAAGAGCGTGGTGGTCGAGGGGCCGTCCATGTCGATGACTCCAGATGAAAAACGGTAGGTTTGTCAGTTTGTGGCATGAGCATTCAGAGGTCGATAATCTTCCGGCATGGCGAATGATACGCCACGAAATGCGAAGCCAAGATAGAAAAGGTCAAGGTTCCCGGCTAAGATAGTAACTGGTTACTATCTTTTGGGGAAAACCATGACACGAACTCGTCACCTGCCTGCTGAAGAACGCAAGGAGTTGACCGTGCGTACCGTGGTGGAGCTGTGCGCGGAGCAGGATCCCGCACGCATTACCACGGCTGCCATCGCCGAGCGCATGAAGGTAACCCAGGGGGCGCTGTTTCGCCATTTCAGCAGCAAGGACGAGATCTGGCAGGCGGTCATGGCCTGGGTCGCCGAGCAGGTCATGCGGCGTCTCGACAAGACCGTGGCTCGGGACGGGACGTCGCTGGCGACCTTGGAGGCCATGTTCATGGCACACATCGATTTCATCACCGAACATCCCGGGGTACCGCGCCTGATGCTGGGACAGTTGCAGCACGCAGAGCCGACGCCTGCCACGCGCCTGGTACGCTCCATATTGGCCAGGTACCGCGAACGGCTTGCGGCTCTTCTGACTAGAGGCAAGGCAAGCGGTGAACTGCGTGGCGACCTGGATATCGAGGCGGCGGCGACCCAGTTCATCGGCACTCTGCAGGGACTGGTGGTGCAGTCGCTGATCGCCGGGAACGTGCAGCGCATCGCGGAGCAGGCGCCGGGGGCCTTCCTGCTCTATCGACGTGGCATTCAGGCCGGAGAGGCGTCATGAAAAAAGTTTGGGGGCGAGGACTGTTTATCGCGCTGGGTCTGGTAGTGGGGATCGGTCTGGTAGTGTGGTTCGTGGCCAATCGACAGGCGCCTTCGCGAGATGAGGCCGTCGCGACCGCACCGACGGTGCGAGTCATCGAGGCTGGGCTAATGCCTCTCGCCGTCGAGGCCCGGGGTTACGGCACTGCACGTCCCGCACGGCGCTGGGATGCCATCGCCAACGTGCCGGGCCGGGTCGTCGAGCGCCATCCCGGACTGGAAAGCGGCACGCTACTGACGAAAGACACCCTGATGCTGGAGATCGATCCCAGCCGCTATCGGCTGGCCGAGGCCGAGGCCAAAGCGGAGCTGGCCAGTCTAGCCGCGGAGCAGGCCCAGCTGGAAATGGAGGCCGAAAACACGGGGCGACTGCTTGCCTTGGAGCGCGAGCGTCTGCGTTTGGCAGAACAGGAGTTGGCGCGTATCCGACGCCTGGCGAATAGCGGTTCGGTGTCGCGTTCTCGCCTGGATACGGAAGAGCGTGCAGCGCTTTCTCAACGCCAGACCGTGCAGTCGTTGGAAAATGAATTACAGCTGATTCCCTCGCGACGCCAGCGCCTGGAAGCCCGGGCCGAACAGGCATCCACCAGACTGGCGCAGGCCCGCCAGGATCTCGAAGACACTCGTTTCGTCGCGCCCTTTGATCTGCGCCTGGGGGAGGTCGAAGCAGAGCTTCATCAGTACATCAACGCCGGTCAGCGATTGTTCAGCGCCGACGGCATCGAGGCCGCCGAGGTAGTGGCCCAGGTGCCGATGGACATGCTGCGCCGCCTGCTCGGTACCCAGACCGTTCGCGATGCGGATGACGAGACCTTGGACATCGCCCAGCGCCTGGATTTCTCCGTCATCGAGGCCGAGGTGTCCCTGGTGGCCGGGAAAGGGGCTCGCTGGCCGGCCCGGGTCGTGCGGATCGCCAACGGCCTGGATCCGGCCACCCGTACCGCCCAGGTCGTGGTGCGAATTGACGATCCCTACCGGCAGGTGTCGCCGTTGACGAGCCCTGCGCTGGTGCGGGACATGTATGTGCAGGTACGACTGGCGGCCAGCTCACCGGAGCCGGTGATGGTGGTGCCGGCCGCGGCGGTTCATCAGGGAGAGGTCTACCTGGTTGACGAGCAGCAGCGACTGGAGCGTCGCTCGGTAAGGGTCGCCTTCGAGCAGCATGACCTGGCGGTGATCGCCGAGGGGCTTTCCATCGGCGAAACCGTGATCGTGGATGACTTGGTGCCGGCGATCAACGGCATGACCATCGATCCGCGGCGCGACGAGGCATTGACACGAAGTCTTCGTCGCCAAGCGCTGGGGGAAACGCCATGATTCGCTGGTTCGCCGGTCACCCCACCGCCGCCAACCTCCTGCTGATCCTATTGCTGGCGGTAGGACTGTTCGCCGTTCCGGGCCTCAAGCGCGAGACCTTTCCCGATTACCTGCCCGGCGAGGTAAGCATCGAGGTGGCATATCGCGGCGCCACCGCGGCTGACGTCGAGGACGAGATCTGTCGCCGTTTGGAGGACGCTCTGAAAGGCGTGGACTTCCTCGATGAATTCGTCTGCGTGGCTCAGGACAACCTGGCCAGCGCCACGGCCACCATGGAAGACGAAGGCAATATCGGTCGCTTCCTGGACGATATTTCCACCGAAGTCGAGGCCATCACCGACTTCCCCGAACAGGCCGAACCCGCAGTGGTGCGTGAGCTACATCGCAGCGATCTGGTGGCGGCGGTGGCGGTCGGCGGCGACATGCCGCTGTCCGATCTGGAGAATTATGCCAAGACCTTGGAGGATAGATTGCTGCGCCTGCCCGGCGTCGCCAAGGTCGATATTCAGGGGCTCTCCCAGCGCCAATGGCAGATCGAGATTCCCCAGGAAGCGTTGGGGCAGTATGGGCTGTCGGCAAGCGAGCTGGCGGCGATCCTCTCCCACCAGAATATCGATATGCCACTGGGTATTCTGGAAACCCCAAACCAGGACATCCAACTGCGTTTCACCGACCAGCGTCATGCTCTTCGTGAGCTGCAAGATGTGGTGGTCGTCTCCGGCGCCGAGGGTGGCGAGCTGACCCTGGGACAGATCGCCACTCTTCGGGAGAACGTCGAACGCGAGGAAGAAAAGATCTGGTTCGACGGCCAGCGTGCTCTGGTGCTGGAAGTGCACAAGACCCTGCGCGACGACGCCCTGGACGTGATGAATGCCCTGCAATCCGTGGTCGAGAAGGAGCGCCAGCGCCTGGACGGTGATGTATCGCTGATCCTGACCCAGGACATGACCAGCATCGTGCGCGACCGCCTGCAGATGCTGGTCGAGAACGGCATCATCGGCTTCGTGCTGGTGGTGCTGGTGATGAGCCTGTTCTTCCGGCCTCGGTTGGCGCTGTGGGCGGTGCTGGGGCTGCCGGTGGCCTTCCTCGGTGCCTTCGCGGTGATGGGCCTGGCCGGACTGTCACTCAACATGATTACCTTGGTGGCGCTGCTGATGGCAATCGGCATCGTCATGGACGATGCTATCGTGATCACCGACAACATTGCCGCCCGTGCCAAGAAGGGCGCCGCTCCTATGGAGGCGGTGGTCGAAGGCACTCGCGGCGTGCTGCCTGGCGTGCTGTCATCCTTTTTGACCACGGTAGCCGTCTTCCTGCCGCTTTCCTTTCTCGCCGGCGAACTGGGTGATGTGCTTGAAGTGCTGCCGGTGGCCTTGATCGCTGCCTTGGCGGCAAGCCTGATCGAAGCCTTCTTCATCCTTCCCCACCACCTGAAAGGCAGTCTTCATCGCCTGCAGGCCGAGCCGTCGCGGCTGCGCGCCGGCTTCGAACGTCGCTTCGAGGCATTTCGGGAGGGAGTCGGGCGTCTGGCTGATGCGGCGATTCGCTGGCGTTATGCCTTGTTGGGAAGCGTGCTGATTCTGTTGCTGGGCTCCGGCGGCTATCTTGTCGGGGGCCATATCGGCAGCGAAGCCATGCCGGAAATCGACGGTGACGTACTCGAGGCGCGTATTCTGATGCCTCAGGGCACGCCGCTGTCACGTACCGAAGCGGTGGCGTCCCGCGTAGAGGAGGCCCTGCGCGAGGTCGATGCGCGGCTGACGCCAGAGCAACCGGATGAAACGCCTCTGGTGCGTGCCGTTCAGGTACGCTTCAACCACAATCCCAGCGCTCGGGAGGCCGGCGCTCACGTCGCCACGGTGATGGTCGACCTGCTCACCGCGGAGCGGCGTAATGTGAGTCTGGATAAGCTGACCGCACTCTGGCGCCGCGAGATTGGCGATATACCCGGGCTGCTCAGCCTGATCATTCAGGAGCCGGGGTTCGGGCCGGCGGGCATCCCTATCGAAGTGCGTCTACAGGGGGAGAACCTGGATGAACTGAAGGCCGCTTCTCTGGAGTTCTCCGAGCATCTTGCCGGCTATACGGGCGTGTACAGCGTCATCGACGACCTGCGTCCCGGCAAGCCGGAGCGCCGACTGTCCTTGGCCGAAGGCGCCCACGGGCTTGGGCTGACCGCCGAAGAGATCGCCGCGCAGCTGCGGGCCGCCATGCTCGGGCAAATCAGCGATACCCTGCGCATCGGCCAGCGGGACGTGGAAATCCTGGTGCGTCACGCCGAGCAGGATCGACAGAGCCTGGATGATCTTCAGGACTTGACCGTGCAGCTCCCGGGAGGAGGCCGAGTGCCCCTTGAAGTAGTCGCGAACATCGAGAAGGCGCGTGGCTGGGCGCGCATCACCCGCGTCGATGGCCAGCGTACCGTTTCCGTGACCGCCGACGTGGATGCGACATCGGCCAATGCCCAGGCGATCGTCGACGATATTCGCCGGCACTGGCTGCCGGATTTCCAGGCGCGCCATCCTGATGTGGCGGTCGCTTTCGAGGGCCAGGTCGCCCGCTCAGCGGAAACCGGTGGCTCCATTCGTCGCGCGCTGCTGATCGGGCTGATCGGCATCTTCGTGATTCTCTCCTTCCAGTTCAGAAGCTACGTCGAACCGCTGATCGTCATGCTGTCGATCCCTCTGGCCTTCGTCGGCGCGCTATGGGGCCATGTGCTGATGGGCTTCTATCTCTCCATGCCCTCCTTGATCGGCGCGGCGTCCCTGGCGGGCATCGTGGTCAACAATGCCATCCTGCTGATTCATTTCATCAAGAGCTACCGTGCCTCGGGGCAATCCGCCATCGCTGCGGCGGGTCAGGCCAGTCGCGATCGCCTGCGTGCTATTTTGATCTCCTCGAGCACTACCATCGCCGGACTGCTGCCGCTGCTGGCCGAGACCAGCGCTCAGGCAGCGGCGGTGCAACCGCTGGTGATCGCCGTGGTGTTCGGCCTGTTGAGCTCCACGGTGCTAGTGTTGGTGGTGATACCGGCGCTATATGTGATCTTCGACGACCTGGGCTGGGCGCGGATAGAAGATCCCGCATCACCAGATACATTAACCGATGTAGGCAAACCAACGTGAAACGAGGTGTAGATCATGAACAAGAGACAAACATACCGAGGAGCCTTCCTGTCGGTTGTCCTGCTGGCGAGCCTGGCATTCAGCGGATCTGTCATTGCCGCGAAGCCGGTGGGACCTGACCTGACCGATAAGCTGCGCGGGCTGCTGGTCAAGGAGATGGTCGAGATCGAGGCGGCGATGCAGGAAACCTATAGCGCCATCATCCAGGGCAGGCATGACGAGGTGGCGCAAAAGGGCCAGGCTATCCACGATAGCTTCATCCTCGAGCAGTCCCTGACCGAGCAGGATGAACAGGATCTGAAAGCGGTGGTGCCCCAGGAATTCCTGCAAATGGACGAGCATTTCCATCAGCTGTCGGCGTCCCTGGCCGAGGCGGGAAAACGACAGGATACCCAGGCTCAGGTCGATACCTTTAACCGCATGACCGAATCCTGTGTGGCCTGCCACAGTCGCTATGTGACGGACCGCTTCGAGGGTCTGGAGGACCAGTCATTTCCCATGAGTTGGGGGCAGAAAGCAGACGAAGTCAACGAGCAATGATTCACGAAAATCGCCGGCATCATGCCTTGACGTGATGCCGGCGTTACGTCGACGTCGGCCAGACAAGCGGATCGCTTTCCATGCGACGGCTTCTTGCACCTGGCTTGAAGGCGCTGACCCATCAACTATTCTCGAACGAGATACGCTCAGGGACATGAGGAAACCATGACCGCTCACCCCGAACCGCTTGCCGCCGACAGGCTCTATCGGCACTGCGACCCGGATTCGCTGGATTTCGAGACCAGTGACGAACTGGGGCCACTCGATCAGCTAATCGGCCAGGATCGGGCCCTGGAGGCGCTGCGTTTCGGCACCGGTATCCAGGGACTGGGATACAACCTGTTCGTGCTGGGGCCGTCTGGTGTGGGCAAGCACGAGATCGTGAAGCGCTTTCTTCACGAACGTTCCCGTCAGGCGCCGGCGCCTTCCGACTGGTGCTACCTGCACGATTTCAAGCAGGGCAGCCATCCGCGCCTCATTGAACTGCCGGCGGGGAAGGGCGCGCGCTTTCGTCGCGACCTGGAGCAACTGGTAGAGGAATTGCAGCATGCCATTCCCGCCACCTTCGAGAGCGACGAGTACCAGAGCCGTCTGCACGAGATCCAGCAGGAGCTCGGCCAGCGCCAGAGCGAGGCCTTTCGCGAGATCGGCAAGGAGGCCGAGCAGGAGCATATCGCCCTGATCCAGTCCCCCAACGGCTTCAGCTTCGCCCCGCGTAACGACGAGGGCGAGGTGATGGACCTGGAAGCGTTTCAGGCGCTGCCGGAAGAGCGTCGCCAGGCCATCCAGCGCACCATCGCCGCGCTGCAGGAGAAACTGCAGAAGACGATTCAGCAGATGCCGCGCTGGCGCAAGGAAGTGCAGCAGCGCGTCCTTGCGCTCAACGAGGAGATGGCCGCGGCCTCGGTGGGACCGCTGCTCGAGGAGCTGCGCGAGGCCTATCGCGATCACCCCCGAGTCGTCGAGCACGTCAACGCCATCCAGCAGGACGTGACCGAGAACGTCAATGCGCTTATCAGCCAGGAGGCGCGCAGCAACGGTTCCATGGCGTCGGTCTTCAGCCGCTATCAGGCCAATCTGCTGGTGGACAACGCCGAGCAGCAGGGTGCGCCGGTGGTCTACGAGGACATGCCGACCTATCAGCACCTGGTGGGGAGGGTGGAACACCAGGTGCATCAGGGGGCGCTGCTGACTGACTTTCGCCTGATCCGGGCCGGGGCGCTGCATCGCGCCAACGGCGGCTACCTGATCCTCGACGCCGCCAAGGTGCTCACCCAGCCCTTCGTCTGGGAGAGCCTCAAGCGTGCCCTCTACGGGGCGCGGGTAAAGATCGAGTCCCTGGAGCGGCTTTACAGCCTCGTCAGCACCGTCTCCCTGGAGCCTGAGCCCATGCCGCTGGATCTCAAGGTCGTGCTGATCGGCAATCGCATGCTCTACTACCTGCTGTGCGCCTACGACCCGGATTTCCTGGAGCTGTTCAAGGTGCAGGCGGATCTCGAGGAGGACGTGCAGCGCGACGCGGACACCCAGCGACTCTATGCGCGCCTGTTCGCCACCCTGGCCCGGGAGGCGAACCTCAAGGCCCTGGGGCGTGACGCCGTGGCACGGCTCATCGAGCATGCCAGCCGTCTCGCCGACGACAGCGAGCGCCTGTCCGTCCACCGCCGTGCCTTTCGCGATCTGCTGCGGGAGGCGGACTACTGGGCCGCTCGGGCGGGAAGCGATCGGGTCACCGCCGAGCATGTGCAAGAGGCCATCGACCAGCAGATCTACCGCGCCTCACGGGTGCACGAAAGCATGGAGCGCTCGATTCTGCGCGACATCATGCTCATCGACACCGCCGGGGAGGCCTTGGGCCAGGTCAACGGCCTGTCGGTGATCCAGCTTGGCAGCCATGCCTTCGGGCGCCCCACCCGCATCACCGCCACGGCGCGGCCCGGGCGCGGCGGCCTGGTGGATATCGAGCGCGAGGCCAAGCTGGGCGGCAACATCCACTCCAAGGGGGTGATGATCCTGTCGCGCCTGCTGGCCTCGCGCTACGCCGGTGAGTCGGCGCTGTCCCTATCGGCGAGCCTGGCCTTCGAGCAGTCCTACGGCATGGTCGACGGCGACAGCGCCTCCGTGGCGGAGTTCTGCGCCTTGCTCTCGGTGCTCGCCAGGGCGCCGCTGCACCAATCCCTGGCGGTGACCGGTTCCGTCAACCAGCACGGGCAGGTGCAGGCGGTGGGCGGGGTCAACGAGAAGATCGAGGGATTTTTCGATATCTGCCAGGCGCGAGGGCTGGACGGCAGTCACGGCGTCCTGCTGCCCAGGGCCAACGTGGTGCACCTCATGCTGCGCGGCGATGTGCTCCAGGCGGCGCGTGACGGGCGTTTCAAGGTGTATCCGATCGATAGCGTGGATGAGGCCATCTGCCTGCTGACCGGCCTTATCGCCGGCGAGCGCGGAGCGGACGGCCGATTCCCCGCCGGCACTCTCAACCGTCGCGTCGCGGATCGCCTGGACGAGTTCGCCGAAATCGGCCGTCGACAGGCTGGCGGTGATAACCGACAGGATGCGAGCCGCCATGACGACTCACGATAACAACCGCCTGGTCCCGCGGGTCGTGGTGCTGCTCAACGGCAGCCGTCGCACCCAGTTGCTGCTCGACGAGGCCGCTCATTTGGCCAAGCGCGAAGGCGCGGAGCTCGTGGGGCTCTTTGTCGAGGACACGGAATTGCTGCGGGCCGCCAGCCTGCCTTTCGGCGGCGAGATCGGCCTGATTTCCGGAAACCTGCGCCCGGTGGCGCCGGAGACGCTGGAACGTCGCCTTCGCCAGCAGGCGGAACGACTTCAGGCGTTGCTCGCCGCCACGGCGGACCGCCATGCGCTGCGCTGGCGGCTCGAGATCAATCGCGACCGCCTCGAGGCGGCGGCCCTGGCCGCCACCATGGCGGACGATCTGCTCGTGCTCTATCGAGCCGGTTGGCACCATCCGACGGAAGGGGGCTTCGCCAGTCACGCCCTCAGCCGCATGCTCGGCGCCGCCCGCTGCCGGGTGATGATGCTCGGCGAGCAGGCTCCGCTGGGCGCACATCCCATTCTGGTCTTCCAGGCGTCGGACGAGGCCGGCCAGCGCGCCATGAACGAGGCGCTGCGCCTGGCGCTGATCACGAACCAGGAACTGCTGGTGCTGTTGCCCCGCGGTAGCGAACAGGACGAGCGCACCCGGGCGGTCATCGAAGCCTGGGGCGCGCGGCAGGGTCGACGTCCGCGCTGTATTCCCTTCGAGGGGAAAGATATCGCGACGCTTATCGCGCTGCTGCGTCGGGAGCGCGCCGGCGCGCTGGTCCTGCCCCGGGGGCATGCGCTGCTGCGCGGCGTGGCGGGAGAGCGACTGCTGGAGGCGAGTGATACCGCGCTGATCGTGGTTCCTTGAGTTTGAATCGTACCGAAATAGCCGGCCATGGCACGCTAGCCTTTGGCCGATACAACACCGTGAAAGAGGGAGGCAGCATGACACGACAAGCGAAGCTGGTGGTTCTGGGCGCCGGTACGGCAGGGCTGACCGCCCTGAGTGAAGCGTGGCGCTACACGGATGATGTGCTGCTGATCAACGCCGGCCCCTATGGCACGACTTGTGCGCGGGTCGGCTGCATGCCCTCGAAGGCGCTGCTCGAGGTCGCCCACGCCTACGGGCGTCGCGACTGGCTGGCGGAGAGCGGGATAGCCGGTACCCAGGCGCTCGAGGCCGATCTGGCCGCCGTCATGGTGCACGTTCGCAAGCTGCGCGATCGCTTCGTCGCCGGGCCGATCGACACCGCCGAATCCCTTGGCGAGCGCAATATTCACGGACAGCCGCGATTCCTCGACCCCACTACCCTTGAAGTCAACGGCGAGCGTATCCAGGCCGAGAAGGTGATCATCGCCACCGGCACCCGTCCCAATCTGCCCGAGGCCTGGCGCGCTCTCGGCGATCGCGTTGTGACCTCCGACGGTGTCTTTGAACTCAAGGCGCCAGGCAAGCGACTCGGGGTGGTCGGCCTGGGTCCGATCGGTGTGGAGCTGGGTCAGGCCTTCGCCCAGCTCGGCTGCGAGGTGCATGGATTCACCCGTGGGTCCAGCGTGGCGGGTCTGAGCGATCCGGATGTCAACGCCAGCCTGATCGAGGTGCTCGAGCGCCAGATGACGGTCATCACGGACGCGGATGTAACGCTGGACCAGGGCGACACGGGCGTGGTGATGCAGGGCGGCGGGCGAGAGGTCGAGGTCGACTGGGTGCTTGCCTCTCTGGGGCGGCGGCCCAATATCGAAGGCCTGGGACTCGAGAACCTGGACGTGGAGCTCGACGAGCGGGGCGTTCCCGTTTTCGACGCCTCGACCCTGCGAATCGCCGATCTGCCGATCTATATCACCGGCGATGTGAGTGGTCTGCGACCGCTGATGCACGAGGCGGCGGACGAGGGCCGTATCGCCGCCTATCATGCGCTGCATCCGGACGCGGAGTGTCTCCGTCGGCGCACGCCCCAGGCTATCGTCTTCACCGAACCTGGCGCCGGCCATGCGGGGCTGACTGGAGCGAAACTGCCACAGAGCGGCGTGGTAACCGGCAGCGCCGACTTCAGCCGACAGGGCCGAGCCCTGATGGCCGGGCGCAACGCGGGGCGCCTGCAGCTATACGCGGACGAACGCGATGGACGCCTGCTCGGCGCGGAACTGGTGGCCCCGGACGCGGAACACTTGTTGCATCTGCTGGCCTGGTCGATTCAGCAGGAAATGACCGTCGACCAGATATTGCAGATGCCGTTCTATCACCCGACCGTCGAAGAGGGGCTGCGCAGCGCCTTGCAGGCCGTTCGTCGCGAACTCGGCCAGCGGCGTACTCAGCCGGATCTGCCTCTGTGTCACGAGCCGGCGGCCTGGGCGCTGGGTTGAAGGGTGGTCTTGTCGTACCGTGATTCGCGAGACGTTGCCAATAGACAGCGGATGCTCTCGATATAAGTCAGCTGTACCGCCGCCCTCTGGAAACGGTCTTCGATCTCATCCAATTGGCAGGAGTCGACATGCTTTGCCGGAAGCTCCAGCACTACCTGCGCGCGGCTGCCGAGATAATGCAGGGTGACCCGAGACAGATAATCCGCTTCCGGCAGATCTACCCAGGCGTCCATCAGGTCCGCCAATATCTGATGTCGAAGCGGCGGGAGGGATGCCGCTGTATCGCTTGGCTTCTGGGTATCCACATGCACCAGGACTTCGCTGGCCTGGCTCGTCTGCTCGATCAAGCGGCGGCGGGCTTCCTCGCCGATGCGGTGTCCTTCGGAGACGCTGATCCAGGGGTCCACAAGCAGATGAACATCGATCAGCACCTTGCCCGCCATCAGTCGCGTGCGCAGATCGTGATGAGAGCGCACCCCATCCACCGTATCGATGACCTTGGCAAGTTCCTCTAAAGTTTGTGGATCGGCCCCCGTATCCACCAGTTCGCGAGTGGACTGCCAGACGAACTGCCAGCCCATGACGCCGAACATTGTAGCCACGATTATCGCAGCCACCGCATCGAGCCAGGTCAGCCCGACCAGGCCACCAGAAAAGGCGCCGATGACGATCAGGGAGGAAAGCGCGTCGGAGCGATGATGCCAGGCGTTCGCTTCGATTAGCCTGGAGCCGACTCGCCGTCCTACCCGCGCCGTATAGTGATAGAGCGCCTCGTTCGCCAACACGGAGATGATCGCCGCGGGTAGCACGACCCAGCTTGGCACCTGTAGTTGCGCGGGATCGAGTAGCCGCAGCACGGCATCATAAATGAAGCTACCGGCAACGATCAGCAGCATGACGCCGATCACCACCGTCGCGACGGTTTCGAACCGGGCATGCCCATAAGGGTGCTCCGCGTCCGCCGCCTTGCTGCCGGAATGGCTGGCGAACAGCACCACGGCATCACTGAGTAGATCCGAAAGCGAATGGATGCCGTCCGCCACCAATGCCTGGGAATGGCCGATGACACCGACCACAATCTTGATGCCCGCGAGCAAAAGATTGACCACCGCACCCACTAGGGTGATTCGTGTTTTAAGATGGCTTGTGTTGCGATCGGCGATGGTGGGCTTTTCCGCGGATGTCGTGTGCATGCCTGCTTGCCTTTACTGGAACCGGAACAACCCGGTTGCGATTGTCCCGATGTCGGCTCGAGTATCGCTCAACTTGAAGCCATCAATAAACATCCTCACGATAACGCCCCTGGGCCTTGAGTGTCAGCACGTCGATACCGAGTGGCGCGACGATGTCGTTCAGCGCCGCCATAACGCTTGCCGCCATGTCCCGGCCGCCGCAGACCAGGATCTGCGCACCTTTTTCGATCAGCCGGCGTAGTTCCGGACCATTCGCGATGAGTTTGTCCTGCACATAGGCACGTTCATCGACACGAGAGAATGTCGCGTTCAACCTCGACAGTCGCCTGTCCGCGAGATAGGCGTTCAATTCCGGCTCATAGAGGAAGTCGGACCGCGGACAGCGACCGCCCCAGTAGAGGTGCATGGGGTGATGCGACGTGTTGTGGCGGATGAAACCTACCAGCGGCCCGATGCCGGTACCCGCGCCGATCAGCACGATCGGTGCCTTGCCGGAGGCGGGGCGGAAGTCCGGATTGGGCTGGATAAAGGCCTCGATGGTGCCGCCTACCGGCAGCGCATGCAGGAAGCCCGAACACAGGCCGCCGGAATGATGACGCACGCAGATCTCCAGCACACCATCCTTCGAGGCCGAGGCCAAGGAATAGAAGCGCGGCACCGGGCTGTCCGGCGGCAGGATGCCGACCAGGTCGCCGGCCTCGAAAGGCGGCAGACCGGTGCGCCGCAACAGACGGCTCAGCAGGCCGGTCTTGCCACCACTTTCAGGCGCCTTGAAGCGCAATACGGCGGTGGGGGCCTGCACCTCGGCACCGTAATCGACCCGCTCAGCGAGTTCCAGCGCGGTGGTGCGTGGTCGCACCGGGGTGTGGACCAGCGTCAGCTCGATACCGAGTACCTTGCCCAGGGCGTTGCCCCAGCGGGCGAACTCCTGCGGCGACTGCCGGTCGATGGTGTCGAGCGGTAGCAGCTGCGGCCAGCCCTTGGCGGCGAGCGCCGTCTCGACCTCTTTCGCAAACCCGCAGAACTGCGGAAACTGCCGATCACCGAAACCCAGCACGGCAACTGAAAGATCCGGCGCGTCCGTGATTTTCTCGAGGCGTGCCAGGAATTGGTTGGCCGAGGCCGGCGCATCGCCATCTCCGTAGGTCGCGGTGAGGATGAACAGTCGTTTCGCGCCGCGATAATGCGGGGCCAGCCGGTTCATGGGGGCGGTATGCACTCGATGGCCGGTCTGAACCAAGCTGTCGTGCAGGGTCTTGGCGAAGCCCCAGGTGGAGTTGCTTTCGCTGCCGACCAGGATCACGCTATCCGCGGCGTTCGGCCCGCTGTTGGCGGCGATCTTCGGCTTGGAGCGCTGACGCTTCCACCAGATGATCGGGCCGGTCACCGCCATCACCGACACCGTCAGGGCGGCCAGGCCGAGGATCAGGCCAAGCCACCAGAGGCCTTCGCCGGTGTGAAGCATATAGATGAATTCATAGAACCTATGGGTCGCGTCATGGGGCTGGTAGGAAAGCCATTCACCGCTGGCCTGATCGATATAACCGGCGCCCTGGTCGGTACCCAGGGAGTACAGGTCCGTGGGATCGTCCGGATAGGGGTAGACCAGCTCCCGCAGGTCGTTCAAGTCTGTTGCCTTCAAGGCCGACAGGGTATCGATGGCGGCGGGAGGACCGCCAGCGACCTCCAGCGGGAATTCGGGCTCGGCCTCCATACCCTCTGAGGCCAGACCGAAGGTGGCGGCGGACAGATAGGACCCGGTCAGCCCCGACAGCAGCAGGCCGAGAATCGCCGCTCGGCCGAGTTCGATGTGCAGCCGCTGACTCAGGGTGCCGCGTACCGGGCGCAACACTTGACGCCATCCGCCCAAACGAGTCGCCAGCAGCATGGCGCCGGAAATCGCCAGTACCACCATCGCCAGCGCCGTGATACCCGCCACCGCGCGACCGGACATGTCGAGCAGCATGGAGCGGTGCAGGTTCTTTACCCAGCTCGTGAACGACGACGGCTCATAAGGGGCGACGGCCTGCCCGGTGCGCGGATCCACCCGATCGGCTCCCACCTGGCCATCTCGGGTGTAATAAACGATGAGGGTGCCCGAGGGCGTGCGCTCGATCTGCTCGGCCCCCGGGTAATGCTCCACCACCCTGCCCGCCAGCTCGGCGACGCTGATCTGCCCGGCGGCGGGAACCACGGTCCCCGCCCGCTCGAGGGCCGGGTTGAGCGACAGGATCGCCCCGGTCACCGTGAGGACGATGACGAACAGTGCCGCGATCAGGCCGGGTAGCGAATGAAGCTGGCGTAGCATGGTAAGTATGCTCCTTGTTCGATCAGAATCAGAAGGTGTAGCGGAACGACTGCACGTAGCCACGGCCGGAGACCGGCTTGCCCGCGCCCTCGGTGGTCAGGGGTACGACGACGTCGGCGCGATTGTCGCGCATGTCCTCGACGGCGGTGTCCACGCGCACTTCATATCCCGCGTCGATCAGCTCATCGGCAATGTCGAGGGTGATATTCAAGGCGCGGCCGCTGTCGACGCTGGCACCGGTCAGACCGTCATATTCACTGCTGCGCTGGCCGCTGCCCCGCGCCCAGTCGCGCAGGTGCTTGTAGTATTTCGACTTCTCTCCGGCTATCCAGAGCGTATCCTGGTATCGGCCGTTGGCGTCGGTGAGGTAGAGCGCCACGTAGGCACCGTCGCCGCCGTAGCTTTTCAGTTCGGTGGTGAAGGTGACTTCGCGTGCTTGGGCGAGGGTCGGCAGAGCGGCGGCAAGACCAAGGGTCAGAGCAAGAGCAAGGGTGAGCTTTTTCATGGCCTGTCTCCCTTGTCTCCGCTGTATAAGCTATCGGGTATTACCGCATCCTCGTCGAATTCGATCTCCAGCTTGCGTAGCCGCAGTGACGCCGGGGCATAGTCCGCCTCGACCTTATTGCCATCCTGGTCGAGGCCCTTGACCTCATAGCAGCCATCATCGATCTTGATACGGCGTACCTGCCAGCCTTTGGCCTCTAGTTGCTGGCGCAGGATTTCTCGAGGTTGCCAGTCGGCGACCGGATCCTTGCAGTCGTGACTTGCTTGAGCGGCGGTGGCGCTCAACAAGGTGCATAGCGTGATGGTGGTAACAAAGGGGATTTTCATGATCTTCTCCAAGCAAGATTCGCTGTCACTGTAGCTCCTCATGCTGACAGCAGACTGAAGCGGCTGCGCCCGATGGAATGCACGGATGATCCGATCCATTCAGGTAGCGGTCAGGTCGATCCGTTAGTCTCGGGGGTATCGATGGCTTCGGGAGAAAGACGATATGCGCATACTGCTGATCGAGGATGCACTTCCCTTGGGCGAGGCGGTACGCGACCAGATCAAGGACGATGGCCATGCGGTGGACTGGATGCAGACGCTTGCCGATACCAGGGCGTGTCTTGCCACCACTACCTACGATCTTTTGCTGCTCGATCTGATGCTGCCGGACGGTCAGGGAATCGATTTCTTGAGGCAGCGGCGCAAGGCAGGCGATGCCACACCGGTGATCATCTTGACCGCCCAAGATCAGATTTCCGACCGTATCGACGGCTTGAACGCCGGCGCGGACGATTATCTGGTCAAGCCCTTCGACCTGTCGGAATTGTCGGCGCGAGTCGCCGCCGTGGCACGGCGCTACAGCGGCAATCCCAATCCTCTCTTGCAAGTCAAGGATCTGGACATCGACCTGTCGAGCCATTCGATCCGGCGTGGAAGCCGTTCGATCGATCTGACGGCTCGGGAATGGGCGTTGTTCGAGGCGCTGCTGCAGCGCCCTGGCGCGTTGCTGACCAAGTCTCAGCTCGAGGATCATCTATACGCGTTCGGTGCCGAGATCGAGAGCAATACCATCGAAGTCTATATCAGCCGCATGCGCAAGAAGCTCGGACATGACACGATCGAGACGGTACGCGGCATGGGTTACCGGCTGGGGAAAACATGAATGATGCGACCAGCCTTCAACGGCGTCTCGGTCTCGGCCTGACCCTGGGGGTTACGCTACTCTGGCTGGTTGCTACCACGGTCACGACGCTTGTCGTCGAGCATACGTTGAACAAGACACTCGATAGCGCCCTGGAAGAAACCTCGCAGCGCATCCTGTCCCTGGCCGTCGTCGAGATCTTCAATCGGGAGAGTTCCGACCTGCTTCAGCAGGTGGCCTCCCTGCGCCCTCACGAGGAGTACATCACCTATCTGGTGAGGGGGGCAGACGGTATACCGTTGCTCATCTCCCATGACGTCGATCTCTCCGTCTTTCCCGAAACGCCCCAGCTAGGATTGCGCAGCACCGCGACCCATCGGCTCTACGGCACCTCGGCGGTCAGCGATACCTTCTTTATCGAGGTCGCCGAGCCGTTGACCTATCGCCGCCGGGCAACCCGGGAGATGCTGACGATGCTCCTGTTGCCGTTGGTGGTGCTGGTACCGCTCAGCCTGATCGGCATCTGGTGGTTCGTGCGCCACAGCCTGGGCGGCCTGCTGGCCTATCGGCGAGCGCTCGAGGCACGCAACGCCGGCGATCTGTCGCCGGTCGAGGCGAAGCGTCTGCCCAAGGAACTCGTGCCTGTCGCCGAGGCGGTCGATCAGCTGCTGGCACGATTGCGCCGCGCCCTGGAGGCGGAACGCAGCTTCACCGCCAATAGCGCCCATGAGCTGCGCACGCCTCTGGCAGCGGCCCTGGCCCAGGTGCAGCGCCTGCGCCGCGAGGCACCGCCGGGGCCCTTGCATGATCGGGCGGGACGGATCGAGGCCTCGCTGCGTGATCTCTCGCGTCTCTCGGAAAAGCTGATGCAGTTGGCCAAGGCGGAGAGCGGCGGTTTGCTGGCCGAGGCGCCCCGGGACGTGCTGCCGATCGTCACCCATGTCGTCGACGACTTTCGCCGTACCTTCGAGGCGCGCCTCGAACTGTCGCTGCCCGAGGAGGAGCAAGTCGTCTCGTCGATCGATCCGGACGCCTTGGCGATCCTGCTACGCAATCTGATCGAAAACGCCCTGAAACACGGGCAGCAAGATCAACCCGTCGAGGTTGTCCTGTCGAACGAGGGTGTGTTGCGGGTGATCAACGCGGGGACGGTAGTGCCCGCAGAAGATCTCGCGCGGTTGATGGATCGTTTCACCCGAGCGAATACCCGAGCCGGCGGCTCAGGCCTTGGACTCGCCATCGCCCATGCGATCGCCGAGGGCTCCGGCGCTTCCTTGACGCTTAGCTCCCCCGCTGTGGGGCGCCGGGATGGCTTCGAGGCGAGCCTATGGCTCCCACTGTGAGCGTATCTGGTAAATCAGTATGGTTTATTCCTTGGAAGGGCTTCAAAGCTCGCGGCATGCGTCGACCAATACTCCTCCTTGCTCGCCTGGTGTGCCAAGCTGATGGCTGGCATATGGCGATCAGGGCAGGCGCATTCAGCACAGCAGAGAGCGGGCGGGACGCCCCGGGAGAAGGTCATGACCGGCAAGAGACACGAGTCACTGGAGCACCAACACCGCCCGGAGGTCATTCGCCACCGGCTGCGTGAGCCGTCCCGCGTGCAGAACCTGCCCGATGCCATCCTCGGCGGCATCGACGGCTGCGTGACCACCTTCGCGGTGGTCTCTGGGGCTTTTGGGGCGGGGTTCTCGGCCACGGTCGCCCTGGTACTGGGCGTGGCTAATCTTCTGGCAGACGGCTTTAGCATGGCGGTTAGCAATTACGAGGCGATCCAGGCCCGGCGCGAGCATGTCGAGGGGGTGCGCCGTAACGAGCATCAGCATATCGACCTGGTGCCGGAGGGCGAGCGCGAGGAGATTCGCCAGATCTTTCAGCGCAAGGGTTTCGCGGGCGAAACCCTGGAGCGGGTGGTGGAGACGATCTGCAGCGACCGCGAGTTGTGGGTGGAAACCATGGTCCGCGAGGAGCATGGCCTGCAGACCGAGGGGCTGAGTCCACTGCGCTCGGCGTTGACCACCTTCTTCGCCTTCCTGGTGGTGGGGGCCATGCCGCTGCTGCCCTATGCGCTGCCGGGCCTGGGCACTACTCGGCAGTTCCTGGCGAGCCTGTTGGTGGCCGGGCTGATGTTCTTTCTGATCGGCATGGGCAAGAGCCTGGTCTATCACCAACCGGTGCTGACGTCGGGGCTGCGCACTCTGCTGATCGGCGGCGCGGCGGCGGGATTGGCCTTCCTCACCGGCCATCTCGCCCAGACGCTGTTCGGCGTCGGGATGTGATTGGGTCGTGCCGAGCTGTGGCAACGAGCTATGGCATGAAGTCATCGGCGAGTAACGCCCACCGTGGAGGGAGTTGCGGGCGATCAGCCCGTTCCAGGAATTCGATCGCATGCTGGACGGTTTCTTCGATCATGGCTGGATGCGCCCGATGCGCTGGGAGCATCCCCTATGGGAATGCTTCGCCGCCTTGTCTGTCTGGCAGATATCGAAGGTACGACATGGGAAGTATCTATAGGACCACCCGAATCACTTGACCTCGGTCAATGCAGGCCGACCAATAGCACGCTATGGTTATACCGTTAGAGCGTTTTTTAAACGGTCCAATTAAAGAGGAATATGAGATGAAACAGCAACAGGTTCCAACTGCCGTCGCCGTGGCGGTAGCCTTATCGCTGAGCGCCATGATGACGCTTACCACCCCGGCGCTGGCGCAGTCCGATGATCAGCCCGTCTATGGTAGCCAACTCATGAACGATCAGGAGCGGCAAACATATCGTTCTCAGATGCGCAATGCGGCTACCCCGGAAGAGCGCGAACGCATCCGTACCGAGCACCATGAGCAGATGCAGAAGCGTGCCAAGGAGCAGGGAGTGACATTGCCCGAGATGCCGCGCCAAGGGATGGGCCAAGGCCAGGGCATGCAGCAGGGTCAGGGCCAAGGCATGCAGCAGGGTCAAGGAATGGGTCAGGGCCGAGGCATGCAGCAAGGACAAGGCCAAGACATGCAGCAGGGTCAAGGAATGGGTCAGGGCCAGGGCATGCAGCAAGGTCAGGGCATGAAGCGTCAGAATAGAGATGCCAATAACTGAGCGAGACACTCGATCGAAGGGGGCCCCGGACTGCCTGACCGATATCCCTTTCGACGATGGCTTTAGAACTCGATCGAGGATGGCGAGCTGTCGCCGTCCTCTCGAGCGAGGTCGCTCAACAGCGCTGAAAGCCGGGGGATTCATCGAGCAGATGGCCCGCCATCTCCCGCAGCGCATCCACCTGCTCGCTTGGCAGACTCAACGAGGTGGGAATGGCCATGAAGTCGTCGCGATCCAGCTCGTCTTCGATGGCCTCGAGGGTTACTTCGATCAGGTAGAACTCGATGGGCTGCCTCTCTTTTTCATGTTCGAGCGGGCGCTGCGCCCAACCATCGAAGTATGCCTTGAACAGTTCGATGGTCTCGAAGGAGTAGCGATTGATAGGGGTGTCCTTGACGTTACGCACCACTTGTACCGGGGTCGGCACGGAGCCGATGCGGTCGACGGATAGGTCCGGCCGCGTCTCGGCGCTGACCATGATCAGCACGACCTTGCGTAGCTTCTGGGTATCCAGTGCTTGCGCCAGTCCCAGTGGGTCCTCTCGCGACAGAATACGATCAAGCAGGGCGCGCAGCCCGGTGTTATCGGAAAGGGCGCCGTCCAGCAGATGAATATAGGGACGTCGTTCGGCATCGAGATAGGAGCGCAACTCGGTCGCCTTATAATAGCGGCGTGCCGAGGCGGTGCGGTGCATGAGCGCCGCCTGTACCCAGTCGGGCTCCTGGTAATCGCAGCTGCCGGCATGGTTGCGTAGGGTCAGCGGCGTCAAGGCAACCGGCACCGCGCTGGAGGCCGTCACTGCGCGTGACAGAGGGTAAAGTGCAAGGTTCGAGCATAGCAGATCGAACTGATCCTGGGAGAACTCGAAGCGCGTGCCCAGTGACAGGTCACTGGCATTGATCAACACGAAGGGGCGTCCCTGGCGCTGCAGATCGGCAAAGGTCGCGTCATGGAACAGATTATCATCCAGGTACTCCGCCACCAGATCGGAGCGACCGAACCGGGGACTCCAGGAGCGTATCAGGTTGGCTGGGGCCAGGAATTTGCGGGTGATGTCACCCTGCACATTGCGCTTGAGAAACTCGGCCTCGAAATCCTCGAACAAGCGCTCGCGGTACAGCGCGTAGTAGGCGGCGGTGTAGCTGCCGCCGGAAACGGCGGAGATGATGTCCACCTCGTCGAGCAGACGTTTGCGATGACCCTCCCAAACGATCTCGGTACGGGCAAGCCGTTCGAGGGTGCCGTAGGCTAGCGCCGCGGCCCGCGTGCCGCCACCGGAGAAACTCAACGCCAGCAGTAGGCTACCGGAGTTGTCTTCGCTCGGAAGCGTCTCCAGTCGGTAGCCGGTGGTCGGGTCGTAGTGTTCGAGAGGAGCGTTGTCCGGATAGTGCGCGCAGCTGGCGAGCAAAGCTGCCAAGCATAGACTCATGATTGGCCGAATTCGATAGCCTTTGAACGGGTTCGGCATACAGTGGGTATTCGGTATCTTCATGTAGTTGGCTTCCCGTCATGGATCGGATTTCTACTCGAGCGGTAAGCGAGGATGAGTCTGCTCAGGCATGCCGGTTCCAAGAGCCCAGACTTGTCTCATGTATCGATGTGTCCGTTCCATTCGATACGTTGGCCCAACTCGGGAACCCTCACTCGCCAGCCATGCGTGCTGCGCAAGCGCGCCGCTAAGGTCTGTGCTGCGAGGACCTCGCCTTGGACTACGAAGGTTTGTCGTGGAGGATGCCGGAAGCCGGCCGACCAGGCCAATAATGCCGCTTGGTCGGCATGACCCGATAATCCAGCGATGGTGTGGATCCTGGCCTTGATGGGAATGTCTTCACCAAACAATCGTACCCGCCTGGCTCCATCCACCAAGCGACGGCCGAGCGTTTCTTGTGCTTGAAAGCTGGTGATAAGTACGCTGCATTCGGGGCGTGCGAGGTTATGGCGCAGGTGGTGACGAATGCGTCCTGCCTCACACATGCTGCATGTGGAGGCGATAAAGGCTCCCGAACGTATTCGATTCAGTGTCTTGGATTCCTCTACGCTGGCGATGAACTCCAGATGAGATAGGTTTTTGCCGAATGCATACCATTCTGGATGATGCCTTGCCGCAATATCGAATAGTTCCAAATGTTCCAAGATAATCTGGAGGGCTGCATTGGTCATTGGGGAATCAATGAAGAGGCGCAGGTTTTGCGAATGCCTTTCCCGGATCGTTCGGTGCAGGTGGTAAAGAACTTCCTGAATATGACCGATGGTAAAGGCTGGAGCAATCACGTTGCCCCCACGCTCGCGAGTCTGCTTGATGATTCGGGCCAGTTCCTCCTGAGAAGCTCTCCGATCCTTGTGCAGTTGGTCACCATAGGTAGACTCGATGAGCAAGATGTCGGCCTTCTCGATGCAAGTGGGGCCATGAAGGATCGGTTGGCCAGGCTGACCAAGGTTGCCACTTACCACTATCTTGGTGGTATGAGCATTCTCGGTTAGCCATATTTCGAGAATGGCCGAGCCTGGAATATAACCTGCGTCGCGAAAGCGGCAGCGCACGCTGGGATGGGGCTGAAGGTCCTTTTCGTAAGCGTGCAACTGCACCTGTCGCAGGCAGTTGTAAGCATCCGCTGGGGTGTACAACGGGGTCGCTACTGGCGATGCTCCGTGGCCGGTCTTGCGCTGTAGAGCATATTCGGCCTCCTGCATCTGAATATGGCTGCTTTCGGGGAGTGTCACTATCAGCAGTTGAGCCGTCGCGGCGGTGCAGTGGATCGGGCCAGTGAAACCCTCTCGGCATAGCTTGGGCAGTAGACCGCTGTGATCGGTGTAGGCTTGGGTCAAAAGGACGAAGTCGATGTCGTTCGGGGCGAAAGTGAAAGGCTGCCGGTTGCGCATCGCCGCGTCCAATCCACCCTCCACCATGCCACAATCGACCAGGAAACGAGAGTTGGACGTTTCGATCAGAAAGCATGACCCGGTGGCTTCACAGGCTGCACCAAGGAATGAGATGTTCATGTTGTGTGCCTTTCATGCTTGGGTTGCTGTAATACGCTGAAGCGACTTGCCTACCTTGATAGCAGCGACTAGTCTTAAAAGAAAGCAAGTAATCACTTATTATAAGAAGTTTTTAATCACTGCAAATCATATCGATCGTATCGGGGCAGGGTTGAACACTCTTGTGAAGGTTCCTGCAGGGATTAGCTAGCACTGCACCAGAAGAATCATGCGAGCCCGTTGGGCCACCCTATTCAGGAGTTAATCAATGAATGTGGACCATCAACTCGATACGCCGCTAGGTCGGAACGTGATGCTCGAGTACGCGACCGATGCGCTGCAGCGCAACCTCCTGTTCTGGGACGTATTGCGCCTGCGCAGCGAGGAGTATTACCGGCACAAGGCGATGACGGTGCCGCATGTGCTGAGCTTCGATCTTGAGGTAGTGCTCGATGCGCGGGACTTCGAGCGTCCCGTCAACTTCTGGCTGGCCCGCATCGAGCCTCCCGCCGGCATGGAGATCGACCCGCTCAAGCGTCCGTTCGTGGTGTTCGATCCGCGTGCCGGCCACGGGCCCGGCATCGGCGGCTTCAAGGCCGACAGCGAGCTGGGCGTGGCCCTGCGGGCAGGGCACGCCTGCTATTTCGTCGGTTTTACGCCGGACCCGATGCCGGAACAGACCGTCGAGGACGTCATGCACGCTCACGCACGTTTCCTCGAGGCGGTCAACGCTCGCCACGCGGAGGCGGAGGGCAAGCCCTGCGTCATCGGCAACTGCCAGGCAGGCTGGGCCGTGATGATGCTGGCAGCGGTTCGGCCGGGGCTGTTCGGACCGATCATTGTCGCTGGAACGCCGCTGTCGTACTGGGCCGGCCTGAAAGGGCAGAACCCGATGCGCTATATCGGCGGACTGCTGGGTGGCAGCTGGCTGACCGCCCTGACCAGCGATGTCGGCGGGGGGCGATTCGACGGTAGCCATCTGGTCAGCAATTTCGAGAACCTCGATCCCGCCAACAGCTATTGGACCAAGTACTATCATCTCTGGGCGAATGTCGATAGCGAGGTGCCGAGGTTTCTCGAGTTCGAGAGATGGTGGGGCGGCCATGTCGATCTGTCCGCCGAGGAGATGCAGTGGATCGTCGATGAGCTGTTCATCGGCAATCGGCTGGCGACGGCGGAGCTTGTCACCGGCGACGGCGTCAGGATCGATCTGCGCCATATCGATTCGCCGATCCTGTGCTTCTGCTCCGAGGGCGACAACATCATCCCGCCTCCCCAGGCGCTGGGGTGGATCTGCGATCTCTACCTCACGGACGA
The DNA here is from genome assembly GCF_007954585.1 of Pistricoccus aurantiacus. Taxonomy (GTDB): domain Bacteria; phylum Pseudomonadota; class Gammaproteobacteria; order Pseudomonadales; family Halomonadaceae; genus Pistricoccus; species Pistricoccus aurantiacus. Next base: position 3,547,323 of record NZ_CP042382.1, on the reverse strand, counting down.
AGACATTGTCGCCGCCGGCCAGACCATCGTCTACGCGATCCACGCAAGCGTTGGCCATCTCGGCATCTTCGTCTCCGGCAGCGTCGCCCGTAAGGAGCACCAGGAGTTCACCTCGAACATCGACCTGATCGATGTCTTGCCGCCCGGGCTCTACGAAGCGGTCATGACGCCCAAGACCGACGAGACGGTCAATCCGCAGTGGGTCGAAGGCGACTGGCTGGTGCGTTTCGAGCCGCGCTCGCTGGCCGATGTCGAGGCTATCGTTCGGCCCGATCCCGACGAAGAACGACGCTTCGCGACGGTCAAGCGGGTCTCGGATATCAACCTCGGGCTGTATCGGACCCTGATGCAGCCCTTGGTACAGGCTCAGGCGAGCAAGGACGTGGCGGAGTGGCTGCACAGGATGACCCCGGCCGAGCTTCCTTACGGGTGGTTCTCCGAGCGCAATCCGCTGATGTCACCGCTCGCCAGCCTGGCCGAGCGGGTCAGGGAGGAGCGTAGGCCCGTCTCCGAAGATAACTGGCTGGTCAACCTGCAGGAAAACTACTCACGCTGCGTCGTGGCGGCGCTGGATGGCTGGCGCGATCTTCGCGATAGCGCCGTCGAACAGTGGTTCATGACGTTCTACGGCTCGCCCGTCACCCAGGCGCTGGTTGGCCTGAACACTTCGGATGAAACGCCTCGTCCACATCCTGGGCAGACGCCGGTAAACATCGCCCTCGTCGAACGGCGCATGGCCGAGATCCGCGCGCGTATCGGCGAGGGAGGGCTGCCTGAGGCGGCACTGCGAGGCCTTGTCTATATCTCAATGGGGGGCGGCGGAGCGGATGAACGGGCCTTCAACGTCCTGCGCGAAATGCGCGCCGAGCACAGCGAAATCTCGCTTGCCTCGTTCAAGCAGGCCGTGCGCGAGCAGTTTCTTGCCTTGACGCTCGCCCCGCATGCTGCGATCGACGCAATCCCCGCCATGTTGGCCGGCGAAACGCAGTCCAGGGACAAGGTTATGCAGGTGATTCACCGGGTCGTCTCCGCCGCTGGCACGCTAACCGACGAGCAGCGCAGGCGGCTGAAAAGCATAGAGGATATGTTCATGAATCGTGTCTAGGATCCGATACCGCCCAGGATCTCACTGCCATCTTTACTTAGCGGATGATGGGGGGCATCACCTCAGATAACTCAATCCTTCATGGATCATCGTAAAAATGTTCCATGAAAGGATTGCGGAAATCTTGGTGGCAGGCGAGACAGCGGTTTTGCAGCGTGGCGAACGCGGCGATCACCTCGGCGCCATTCTGGTTCTCGGCGGCTTTCTCGAGCTGCAGCGCCGCCTGCTGGATCTTCTTATCGTGATTTCTGAAGGTGCTGGCATCGGTGCCAAGAAAGCCGAGGATGCGCATTCTTTCGATCGCCGACGGCTGGGAATGGTTGGCGATCATGGGGGCGGTTTCCGCGACCAGCGCCCAGTCTTCTCGGGAAATGCCATCGGTGATGGTCTGCATCTCTTCGCCGAGTTCTTGCATGATACTGCGCAGCTCCAGTGGTTCGGTGTCGTCGGCCGCCCATGCCGGGATGATGGCGATCAGCACGGCGCTGACGACCGTGACGCTGAGGGTTATGAAGCGGTGCGGGTGTTGCATGGAATACCTCTCGTATGGGGTGCTGCTAATGATCGAGGAATTTCGTGACGGACCAAGCAAGATGCCGGAGCCTTGGTCGAATTCTGCTTGCATGTTCAAGGATGGTGCGCCTATGCTAGAAAGCAAGTAACTACTCACTTATAGGGCGATATGACCCGACAACGCAAGTCACATGAGACACGCCGCGAAGAAATCATCATGAGCGCGCTGGATCTTTCCGCCGAAATCGGCACCAAGAAGGTCACCGCACAGGCGATCGCCGATCGGATCGGCATTGCGCAGCCGACGGTGTTCCGACACTTCAAGAACCGTAGCGCCATCTTTCGCGGAGCGATGGAGTGGATCGCTAACGCCCTGTTCGGCGTTCTGGAAGGGGTAAATGGCGATGCCCCCGCCGACGAGCGTTTGCGCAAGCTGCTGGGGCGTCAGCTTGCCTTCATCGGCAAGCGACGCGGGGTGGCTCGCCTGCTGTTCTCCGATCGGCTGCACCTCGAGGATCCCGAGCTGAAGCTCACTGTGCGGCGGATCATGGAGCGCTATATGGGGCATCTGGAAGCCATCGTTCGTGACGGGATCGCGAGTGGGTATTTTCGTCGCAGTCTGGATCCTGCCGAGACGTCACGCTTTATTGCCGCCACGGTGCAGGGTCTGGTGATGCGCTGGTCCATCTACGATTTCGAGTTCCCTTTGGAGGATCAGGTCGATGCGCTATGGCGTTTCCTGGAGCCGGCGCTGATGGCTGAAGCGGGTGATAAGTGTTCTTGAATAGTGGGTCTGGGTTCGCCAAGTAAGTCAGCGGACGGTTCGGTGGCGTAAGACGTTGAAAAGGGGGCCATGATCATGATGAGGCTTGCTTGGACCTCCTCACGATTTGCCTGGGGCCTGCTGCTGGCGCTTGCAGGCCTGGGAGCGAGCATTCCGGGATCGGTCGATGCGGCGGAGGCGCTGACGCTGGATGCCGCCGTAACCCAGGCGCTGCGCGCGAACCCTAACCTGAAGGCGGTCAGCCTGGAGCACGATGCCCTTGCCTTGGAGCCCGAGATCGCCCGTGGTGCCCGCTACCCCGAACTAGAACTCGGCTCTTCCTACACACACTATTCGGACCCCTATCTCGTACATCCGATCGAGCAACCCGGTGTGTTTCCTCCCTTGGATGATGACATCACCAGCGTCGGGGCCACAATGCGTCTGCCGCTCTACGCCGGCGGCAGGCTGGTGGCGGGAGAGTCCCTGGCGGCCAGTCGCAGCGAGAGTGCACTGCAGCGGCTGCACGCCAGTGAGCAGGATCTTCTCTTCAACGTGGTGGCGACCTACGCCAAGGCGCTGCAGCTACGCGATCTGACTATCGCCGAGGGCCGCCGCATCGAGGGACTGCAGGCCGAGGTCGAGGCGATCCAACGCAAGCTCGACCAGGGCCGGGCCGCCCGACTCGAGGTGCTGCGGGTCCAGACGCGGCTCTCCCAGGCGCAGTTCGACCAAGGGGCGACGGCCCAGGGCGAGCGGGATGCCCAGGGGCTGTTGGCCGCCCTCTTGGGCATGCCCCTCCGGGATCGGGTGTTGAAGGAGCTGCCCAACGCATCTTTCGAGGTACCCGGATCGGCGGATGCGGCGGCAGAATTGGCCGCGCGTGAGCATCCCCAGGTACGTCAGGCCCAGGCGGAATGGAATGCCGCCGCCGATCGTCTGGCGATCGCCCGCGGCGAGCGTCTTCCTGAGGTGGACCTGGTCGCGGAGACCCAGACACGCCGCGGCGATGACTGGGAAGGGCGCGACGACTGGTATGTCGGGATGACTCTGAGTGTGCCGCTGTTCGACGGGGGTATTCGTCGCAAGCGCGTCAACCAGGCCGAGTTCGAGCGACAGCAGTATCGAGAACGGCTGCGTGGTGTCGTCGATGACGTCACGACGGAGGCACGGGCCGCCTTCGGCGGTCTGCAAACGGCTGATCAGCGATTGCAGTCGGCGCGTCGGGCCCTGGAAGAAGCCGAGGAGGCGCTGCGCATCGAGACGCGCAAGTATCGCGCCGGCAGAAGCACCGTCACGGACCTGCTGAGCGCCGAGGCGGCGCGCTGGACGGCCCTGGCCAGCCTGAATCAGGCCGAGTACGAGCGCTTCGTCGCGGACATTCGCCTGTATCGAGCGCTGGGCCGGCTCACCCCGACGCTCTTTACCGGCGCGACGTCACTGCCTGCCGAGTCGATGTCAGAAGGAAAAGGCACCTCATGAAAAACAAGCTGGTTGCCGGTGGTTTGGTACTGATCGTGATCGCCGCCCTGGCCGGGTTCGCGGCCGTTCGTTGGGGCCCCTGGTTCCAGGAGGAGGAGAGCGGCATCCTGATGGCCTCGGGCACGGTGGAGGCCACCGAGGTGAGGATGGCCTTCCGCATGCCCGGCACCCTCGTCGAACGCCGGGTCGACGAGGGCGACGACGTCTCGGTCTCGCAGCCCATCGCCAGACTCGATCAGCGCGACGCCGCGGCGAGCCTGCGGGAGGCCGAGGCGGCGGTGGCGTCCGCCGCGGCGGAGCTCGACGAGCTGACCGCCGGCTATCGTCTCGAGGAGATCGCCGTGGCGGCGGCGGCGGTCGAGGAGGCCCGGGTGACATTTCGGCGGCTCCAGGCCGAGGCCGCGCGCTCCCGCTCCCTGTATGACGACGAGGCCATCAGTCGCGAGCAGCGCGACCGGGACGTGACGGATGCCGAGGCGGCCGGGGCCCGGCTTGCCTCGGCTCGGGAACATCTCACCATGCTGCAGGCCGGCTATCGGCCCGAACGGATCGAGGCCGCCCGGGGGCGACTGAATCAGGCCGAGGCGCGCCGGACCAATGCCCAGACCTTCCTGGATGATACCGTCATCTATAGTCCGATCGAGGGCGTCGTCACCCGGACCCACGCCGAAGTCGGCGAGACCCTGGCCGCCGGCCGCGCCGTGGCGACGCTGACCGAACTCGGCGCTCCCTGGGTGCGGGTCTATATCTCCGAAGTGGACATCGGCCGCATCCGCCTGGGGGCCAAGGCCCAGGCGCGCGTCGACAGCTATCCCGGACGGGATTTTCCCGGCACCGTGACCTTCGTCGCCTCCGAGGCGGAGTTTACGCCCAAGAACGTGCAGACCCAGGAGGAGCGCGTGAAGCTGGTGTTCGCCGTGGACGTCAGCCTCGACAATCCCGAAGGAGCGCTCAAGCCCGGCATGCCCGCGGACGTCTACATCGAGGTGCAGTGATGGACCAGGACGACACCGCGTCAGCGGCGATCCGCGTCGAGGGCCTGGTCAGGAACTTCGGCGCCCTGGCGGCGGTACGCGGGCTCGACTTCACGGTGCAGCCCGGCGAGATCTTCGGCATCGTGGGGCCCGATGGCGCCGGCAAGACCACGACCCTGCGCATGCTCGCCGGGATCCTCGCCCCAACCGAGGGCGAGGCCTGGGTGGCGGGGCACTCGGTGGTCCAGGCGCCCGAGGCGGTCAAGCGTCGCATCGCCTACATGTCCCAGCGCTTCGGTCTCTATGGCGACCTGACGGTGGCGGAAAACCTGCGCTTCTACGCCGATCTCTACGAGGTGCCGCGGGATCACCTGGAGGAGTCCGAGGCGCGCCTGCTGGGCTTCAGCAACCTGACGCCGTTTCGCGATCGCCTGGCCGACAACCTCTCCGGCGGCATGAAGCAGAAGCTGGGGCTGGCCTGCGCCCTTATCCATCGGCCCGAAGTGCTGCTGCTGGACGAGCCGACCAACGGCGTCGATCCAGTCTCGCGGCGCGATTTCTGGCGCATCCTCTACAGCATGCTCAAGGAGGGCGTCACCATCTTCGTCTCCACCGCCTATCTCGACGAGGCGGAGCGCTGCAGCCGCGTGGGGCTGATGCACCAGGGCAGGCTGATCCGCTGCGACAGTCCCCAGCGCCTCAAGGGCGACCTGCCCGGGGTGCTGGCGGAGTTCGAGGTGAGCGATGCGCGTCGCGCCCACGAGCTGCTCTCCAGCACCCGAGAGGCGGGGCGGGTCAGCCTCTACGGTGGACGCCTGCACCTGTATGCCGACACCCGTGAGGAGGTGGACGCGGCGCTGGCTTCACTCGGCGAGGCGGGCCTGGAAGGGGCCAGCTGGCGCGAGATCGCGCCGAGTCTCGAGGACGTGTTCATCCACACCGTTCGCCAGGCGTCGCATGACGGCGAGGCGGCGGCCCATGGCTGAACAGCGCGAGATCGCCGTCTCGGTCAAGGACCTCACGCGCGTCTTCGGCGACTTCGTGGCGGTGGACCACGTCACCCTCGAGGTCGAGCACGGCCATATCTTCGGCTTCCTGGGACCGAACGGCTCCGGCAAGTCGACCACCATCCGCATGCTGACCGGCCTGCTGCTGCCGAGCTCGGGCAGCGGCCAGGTGCTGGGCCTGGACATCATGACCGAGACCGAGCGCATCAAGCGCAGCATCGGCTACATGTCGCAGAAGTTCTCGCTGTACGCCGATCTCACCGTCGAGGAGAACATCGACTTCTTCGCCGGCCTGTACGGGGTCGACCGCAAGCGGCGCGCCGAGCGCAAGGCCTGGGTGCTCGAGATGGCCGGGCTCGCCGACAAGCGCGACGCCCTGACCGCGACGCTGGCCGCCGGCTGGAAGCAGCGCCTGGCGCTCGGCTGCGCCGTGCTCCACGAGCCGCCGATCCTGTTTCTCGACGAGCCCACCTCCGGCGTCGATCCGCTGTCGCGGCGCATGTTCTGGGATCTTATCGCCGAGCTCGCCGCCGGGGGCACCACGGTCTTCGTGACCACCCACTACATGGACGAGGCGGAATACTGCGACCAGCTGGCGCTGATCCACAAGGGGCGGCTGATCGCCCGGGGCGAGCCGGCGCGGCTGAAGCATGAGGCCATGCCCGAGGACATCCTGGAGATTCAGGTGGCGCGCCCGTTTGCGGCGCTGGAATCGCTCGAAGAGACGACGCTGGCACAAGAAGTCGCGCTGTTCGGCGATACCCTGCACGCCGTGGTGGCCGATGCCGAACAGGCGGTGGGGCCGATCCGCGCCCATCTGGAGCAGGCCGGGTTCGATAAGGTGGGTATCGCGGTCATCGCGCCGTCGCTGGAGGATGCCTTCGTCAGCCTCATCGAGGCCGAAGAGCGGGAGGCCGCCCAGTGAGCGCGCGTATCGCCGGTCGGTTTTCCTGGCGGCGCCTGGGGGCGCTGATCGCCAAGGAGTCCCTGCATATCCGCCGCGATCCGCGCAGCCTGGCGATGGCCTTCGTCATGCCGCTGGTGCTGCTGGTGCTGTTCGGCTGGGCCATCACCCTGGATATTCAGAACCTCAACGTGGCGGTCTACGACCGCGACCAGACCCAGCCGAGCCGTTCCTACCTGCGCGCCTTCGAGGGCTCGAGCTATTTCACGCTGATCGCCCACGTCGAGGACTACCCCAGCCTCACCCGGCTGCTCGACAGCGGCGAGGCGGATCTCGCCGTGGTGCTCTACCCCGGCTTCGCCGAGGCGCTGGAGGCGGGGCGCAGCGCGCCGGCCCAGGTGATCGCCGACGGCGCGGATGCCAACACCGGGACCATCGCCCTGGGCTACGCCGAGGCGGTGACCAATCGTTTCAACGCCGAACTCGTCGGCGGGCTGGCCGAGCCGGCGATCGATAACCGCCTGCGAGTCTGGTACAACCCCGAGCTCAAGAGCCGCTGGTTCATCGTGCCGGGCCTCATCGCCGTGATCATGACCGTGATCACCGCCCTGCTGACGTCGCTGACCGTGTCCCGGGAGTGGGAGCAGGGCACCATGGAGCAGCTCATCGCCACCCCGGTGCAGGGCGTGGAGCTGCTGGTGGGCAAGATGACGCCCTATCTGATCATCGGGCTGGTGGACGTGCTGGTATCCGTGGCCATGGCGATCTGGGTGTTCGGCGTGCCGCTGCGCGGCAGCTTCTGGTTCCTCATGGCCTCGGGCACTCTGTTCATGCTCGGCGGGCTCGGGCTGGGCATCCTGATCTCGACGGTGGCGCGCTCCCAGCTGGTCGCCAGCCAGGTGGCCATGGTTGCCACCTTCATTCCCGCCTTCCTGCTCTCCGGCTTCCTCTATTCCATCGACAACATGCCGCCGGCCCTGCAGTGGGTGACCCATGCGGTCCAGGCGCGCTACTACGTTGCCATTCTCAAGGATGTCTTCCTCAAGGCGAGCCCACCGATTTACCTGGTCAACGAGGTGCTGTTCCTGACGGTCTTCGCGATCGTGGTGCTGGGGCTGGCGCTGTTCAAATTCAAGAAGCGGATCGACTGACGATGTGGGAACGAATCTACCGCATGATGATCAAGGAGTTCATCCAGGTGCTGCGCGACCCGCGGATGCGCTTTTTGATCTTCGTGACGCCGGTGGTGCAGCTGATCGTCTTCGGCTTTGCCGTGACCACCGACGTCGAGCATATCAAGACGGCCGTCCTGGACATGGATCGCAGCGCCGAGAGCCGCGCCCTGGCCGATCAGTTCACCAGCTCCGGTTACTTCGATATCATCGCGCGTCCCGAGTCGCCGGACGCCCTGGGTGAGCTGCTCGATCGCACGGTGGTGGTCGCGGCGATCCAGATCGATCGCGGCTTCGCGGACGATCTCGCGGCGGGTCGGCAGACCGAGATACAGGTGCTGATCGACGGCACCGACTCCAATACCGGTACCGTGGCCATGGACTACGCCCAACGTATCACCGGCGCCTTCTCCCGCAAGCGGCTCGATGCCTCCATGACCCAGCAGGAGCAGGCAGCGGCGCCCTCGGGCCTGGTGGAGCTGCGCTCTCGGGCCTGGTACAACCCCGACCTCAAGAGCCGCTACTACAACGTTCCCGGGGTGGTCGCCGTCATCCTGCTGATGACCTCGCTGCTGCTCACCTCCATGGCTATCGTGCGCGAACGCGAGATCGGCACCATGGAGCAGCTGATGGTGACGCCGATCCGGCCCATGGAGCTGATCCTCGGCAAGACGCTGCCCTTCGTGATGATCTCCTACCTGGACCTGGTGGTGGTGATGCTGGTGGCCGTCTACGGTTTCGGCATCCCCATCCGCGGCAGCGGCCTGCTGTTGCTCTTCGGCGCCGGACTGTACCTCATGTCGACCATCGGGGTGGGGCTATTCATCTCCACGGTGTCGAAGACCCAGCAGCAGGCGCTGATGGCTTCCTTCTTCTTCTTCCTGCCGGCCACGCTGCTCTCGGGGTTCATGTTCCCCATCGAGAATATGCCGACGCTCGCCCAGTGGATCACCTATATCAATCCCTTGCGCTATTTCCTGGTCATCATCCGCGACGTCTTCCTCAAGGGCAGCGGCATGGACCTGCTGTGGCCGCAGTTCCTGGCTCAGGGCGCACTCGGTCTGATCCTGCTGACCGGCAGCGCCCTGCGTTTTCGAAAGCGCATCGACTGATAGGGGGGCGCGATTCCATGCAGTAAACATCGCACACGGCGCATGTCGAAAAAATGCCTCGATTTTTGGGTTCGTTCAGCGCCATGTAAGCCTGCCTTGACAAACTGTTCATGAGCCGGGTGGAACCCTCCGCTCGGCAGTCGAACTTCCTCGATCGATGAGGAAGGAGGATAACGTCATGAACCGTCGACATATCGTTGGTTTCGTTAGCGGTGCGATGCTCTTGGCTGGCGTTGCCGTTCCCGCGATAGCGGCAGAACCGGCTTCCGGGAAGACCACGCCCCGGATACCGCAGGTTGCCTTCATGGAACATCACGACAAGCTGCAGGAGTGGTCCAGAGGATTAGGCATGACGCTGCCCCTGGCCGAGGCTCCAATGCCTGTCGTGGAGGTCACGCCGTCTTCCCCGGAGCCCATGCCCCGCATACCTCAGGCCGCCGTTACGGAGCGCAGAGACAAGCTGCAGGAGTGGTCGCGAGGGCTCGGCGTCACGCTGCATGATCTCTGATCGTCCATGATGGAACATAGAGAACGGTTGAAAAGGAATAGGTGCCAGGTGCAAGGATGACTCTCATTCTGATTGCGCTTGGCACCTTCTTTCGTTGGCTTTCAATTCTTACTCGGCGGTCAAGATCATCTTGATGGCTTTCTCCTTTGCCGCCTCGCTGAAGATATCATAGGCCTTTTCGATTTCATCAAGCTTGAAGCGATGGGTCACCAGTTCTACCGGCTCTACGTCGCCGCTTTTTACGGCACGCATCAGTACGGGAATGGTGTTGGTGCTGACCAGGCCGGTACGCAGAGTAATGTTCTTGATCCACAGATCCTGCAATTGGAGATCGACGCTCTTTCCGTGCACGCCCATATTGGCGATGTGCCCGCCGGCCCGAACGATCTGTTGACAGATATCGAAGGTTTCAGGAATGCCCACTGCTTCCATGGCCACGTCGACACCTTCGCCATCGGTCAGCGCAAGAATAGCCTCGACGGGATTACTGGAAATGACATCGGTGGCGCCGAGCTGTTTGGCCATGGCCAAACGATTCTCGTCGGGATCGACCATGATGATGCGCGCCGGAGAATAGAAACGCGAGGTCATCAGCGCCGCCAGGCCGATGGGGCCGGCGCCTACGATGACCACCGTGTCGCCGAGCGTGACCTCGCCGTTGAGGGCGCCAATCTCGTGACCGGTGGGCAGTATGTCGCTGAGCATCACCGCCGCCTCCCGGTTCATGTCATCGGGTAGTGGAAACAGACTGTTGTCCGCATGAGGGGTGCGTACATATTCGGCCTGGGTGCCGTCGATCAGATGGCCGAGAATCCAGCCGCCGTCGCGGCAGTGGGCATAGATGCCGCGTTTGCAGTAGTCGCAGCGGCCGCAGGAAGTAACGCAGGAGATCAGCACCTCGTCGCCGACCTGGATATTGCTCACGCCGTCACCGACTTCTTCCACCACTCCCACGCCTTCATGGCCCAAAGTACGACCATCCTCCACGGCGGGTACGTCGCCTTTCAGAATGTGCAGGTCGGTGCCGCAGATGGTGGTGTGGGTGATGCGCACCACCGCGTCCGTGGGCTTGTCGATGCTTGGACGGGGCTTGTCTTCCCAACTGCGCTTGCCGGGGCCATGAAATACCAATGCTTTCATGATAGTTCCTCCTTGAAGGTGAAAGGCCGCCGATGGCAGCCGACATTCAGGTATCACCAGATCAAGATGGCAGAAGGTACCCATGCATTCCTTGACCGGCGTCAAGGTAAACGCCGATCAGTTAGCTAAGTTATAAAATGAGTGCGAAATATTGAGCATCGTCTCGACATCTCGGCGTATTGACTTGTCGTCATGACGTTCAGCTTCCTGTAAGGCGGCTATGCGTCAATGAGGGCGCAAGGTCGTTCATCGCGTGAACAAGGGAGATCATCATGCAAAAGCGAAGCCTGTTACTAATGATGGCTGGAGTGGTAGCGGCGGGGGCGGCCGTGGCCGCCGAGGATGAATTGATGAGCCGTGCTCAGGCGCTGTTCAAGCCGATTCCCGAACAGCCACCGGAGATGGAAGGCAATCCCAGTTCACCGGCCAAGGTGGAGCTCGGCAAGATGCTCTACTTCGAGCCTCGGCTATCGAAAAGCCATGCCATCAGCTGCAACACCTGTCATCTGGTGGGGCTCGGCGGCACCGATATGCTGGAAACCTCGATAGGGCACCGCTGGCAGCTGGGCGGACGCAACTCGCCCACGGTACTCAACGCGGTCTTCAATACCGCCCAGTTCTGGGACGGGCGTGCCAAGGATCTTGCGGAGCAGGCCGGTGGTCCCCTGATCAACCCGGTGGAGATGGCTACCACCCACGAGCATGCGGTGGAAATGCTTGAGGGTATTCCCGGTTATCAGCCGGTTTTCGAGGAGGCTTTCCCGGATGCGGAAGATCCTATCAATATCGATAATGTGCAGGACGCCATCGCCCTGTTCGAGGCGACGCTGATCACCCCCAACGCGCCTTTCGATCAATATTTGAAAGGGGACGCCGATGCCTTGAGCGATCAGCAGAAGACCGGACTCGAGCTGTTCGTCGACAAGGGCTGCGCCGCCTGCCATAACGGTGTCAACCTTGGAGGCAATCAGTACCAGCCCTTCGGCGTGGTGGAACAGCCCGGCGCCGACTTCTTGCCCGAGGAAGACAAGGGGCGTTTCGAAGTGACGCAAACTGCCTCGGATGAATACGTCTTCAAGGTGCCGAGTCTACGCAACATCGCACTGACGCCGCCGTACTTTCATAGCGGCAAGGCCTGGGATTTGAAACAGGCCGTAGCGGTAATGGGGGTGGCGCAACTCGGGGCCGAATTGAACGAGGAAGAGGTGGAGTCGATCACCACGTTCCTGCATAGCCTGACCGGCGAGCAACCTCGGGTGGAATACCCCATTCTGCCGCCGAGCACGGCGGATACGCCGCGGCCGGAGCTGGGTATCGATCAGTAACCAAACCACGGCGTGGCGCAATATTCTGGCCACGCCGTATTTTATGGGAAAAGGAGTTTACCAATGCAGGATTACCCCCATCGTTATCAAGTATCGGCTGCCGGAAGACCGGAAGGAAGCGTTTCGGTCAGCGGAGCCGAATTGCCGATGCTGGAGACAAATCCGCCGCCAGAATTCAATGGTCCTCCAGGATATTGGTCGCCGGAAACCCTGCTGGTGGCTTCTGTCGCCAACTGCTTCATTCTCACGTTTCGTGCCGTGGCGCGAGCTTCGAAGCTCGAATGGAAAAGCCTGAGCTGCGATGTTGAAGGAATTCTGGACAAGGACGGCAAGGTCACGCGCTTCACACGTTTTATCATCAAGCCAGGTTTGACCCTCACAAGCGATGATGATCGCGACAAGGCGGAGCGCTGCCTCGAAAAGGCGGAACGGAATTGTCTGATCACCAGCTCCTTGATCAGCGAGAAGGAGTTGATAACCAATATCGAGATCGTTCAATAATTCCTTAGGTTCTTGTATCCCCGCGGACTTCGTGGGGATATTTCCTGCTGCGTCTTTTTCCTTGAAGCTCTTCGCTAAAAAACCTTTCTTTTTAAGCCCGCTGTCAGGTTGACTTGCCATCATGACGACATGCCGATTCGGCATGTACTCGCCACACGCGATAAAGATCATGAAAAGGAGAGTTACCATGAAAGTTCGTCATGCACTGATTGCCGCTGCCGCCCTGGCGTTTGCCGGTGTTGCCGTTGCCGCCCCTCAATGCACCGATGCGCCGGAATCCGAATGGATGGGCGAGGACGCCATGCAACAGCAGCTTAAAGACCAGGGTTACCAGATCGATCGATTCGTCGTCACTGACACCAACTGCTACGAAATCTATGGAGAGGACAAGGACGGCGTGAAGGTCGAGATCTACTTCAATCCGGTCAACGGCGAGGTCGTGGAGGAGCATCGCAATGACTGATACCGGGGAAGCTAGCACTGTGGCCCGGGTTGATCGGGTCAAGGTCTGGGACCCGGCGGTGCGCCTCTTCCATTGGAGTCTGGTGACGGCATTCGCCGTCGCCTACTTCACCCCGGACAGCAGTCGCGATATCCACGAGTGGGCCGGCTATGTCGCCCTGGGGCTGGTGGTCTTTCGTCTGATCTGGGGCTTCGTCGGCAGTCGTCATGCGCGTTTCAGCGACTTCGTGACGGGCCCCAGGCGGTTTATAGATTATGTGCGTCAGATGATCAGAGGCAAGGAGCCGCGCTATCTCGGCCACAACCCCGCGGCGGCGATCATGATTCTTTTCCTGCTCGTTGCGGTCGGCGTCATCGGCGTCAGCGGCTGGCTGCTGACCACCGACTGGGGTTGGGGCAGCAAGACAATCGAGGAGATACATGAAATATCGGTGGACGTCACCCTCGTGGCGATCGCTCTGCACGTCGGCGCGGCGATCTACGAAAGTATTCATCACCGAGAGAACCTGATCCGCGCCATGTTCACTGGCTACAAGCGGCGTTAGGCAATGCTATTTGGAATAGGAGAAACCAATGGCTTTTCACGATACCCCCAGGCGCTACGGCGCTGTCAGTCTTTTATTTCACTGGACAATGGCGCTTCTCATCATTCTCCAGTTCATGGCACTTGGTGGTTATATCAACGATGGAGAGCACTGGATCGGCAACACTATCGTGCCCTGGCACACCGACATCGGTCTGCTGCTGCTCATCCTGGTATCGCTGCGGATCCTCTGGATGCTAGGACAGCGGGAGCGCCGCCCGGAACTGCACGGTCGCCACGCCATGCAGCTGATGGCGAAAGGCGGGCATTTTCTGCTTTATGTGTGCATGGTACTGATGCCGGTGACGGGCATTCTGCTCATGGTGGGAGGAGGTCACGGCCTTGGATTCTTCGGCATCCAGCTTGTTGCCGAAAGCGAGAGGGAGATTCCCTGGGCCATCGCGCTGGGCGAATGGCACGCCCAGATTTCCTGGTTGTTCGTTGCCCTGGTGCTCGGTCACCTGGGAGCAGCGCTGTATCATCACTTCGTCATGCATGACGACACATTATCGCGCATGACCGCAAGACGATCCGGGCATCTTTAAGGTGCTCGAGCAGGAAAGATAAAAAAGTAGAAGAGTGCTTTTTTACCACTCGCTCATTGAATATCGGGAACCAGTTGTTATCTGAAACCGAAACGGCAGGAGCGAGATGAAGACAACGGCTTGAACCCATCGATAAGCGTCAAGCCGTCGTCGACTGGTATGTTACAACCCGATCTTGTGCGCCCGGTCGGTGAAGAAGATGCCGCTGGGCGACTCCGCCGGCAGGGTGGCCAGTTCCTCGAAGGTTTCGGTGTCGTAGACCTTGATATGGTCGCTGTCCCGGGCGGATATCCATACCTGCTCGCCGCGAGGGGTGAACTCCATGTGCAGCACGGATTTGCCCGGTTCCAGCGTCTTGACGATCTCGCCGCTCCGGGTATCGATCACCTGCACCACGTCGTTATCCGGATGGGCGAAGTTGACCCATATCTGACGCTCGTCCGGTCGACTCATCACGAATACCGGCTGGCCGTGGACGGGAATGCGTTTTTCCAGCGACCAGTCGGCGGTATTCGCCATCAGCACTTCGTGACGGCCCACCGCGGGAAAATAGGCGTGATCGCCGGCAATGGCCCAGCCTTCCAGGTGCGGCATCTTGTACACCGGCAGACGTTTCTCGCCGCGTCCGTAGTCCGGCAGGATGCGTTCGACTCCTTTTTCCGGATGCCATAAATCAAGCTTTGCAAGCCCGTCCTCGCCGAACAGACCGGCGATGTAATAGCGTCCATTGGGGCTGATCAGGGCATCATAGGGTTTCTCGCCGATATCACGATAACGCTCGATTCCCGGCTTCTTCCCGGTCATATCCAGGGTCCATATCTCTCCGGCATCGAATAGACTGACCACGAAATCGTTACCCGGAACGTCTACCAGTCCCACGGTCTTTGAACGCTGCGTTTCGCCATTCTTGTCTTCGTAGGTGGTGGGAATATCCGCGACCAGCGTCAGGTCGTCGCTGGAGAATATCTTGACGCCACCGGGTTCGTAATTGGCCACCGCGATATAGCGGCCATCCTGCGAAATGGCGCCGCCAATACTGTTACCGGACTGAATGATCCGCTGCGTGATGCGACCGGTAAGCAGATCGACTTTGGTCAAGCCGCCGTCGCGGCCGAAGACGAACGCGTAGCGTTCATCCCGGGAAAATTTCACCGAGGCGTGGGAAAGATCTCCAAGCCCTTCGATATGATTGATGATTTCCCGGTCGCTGGTATTGACCAAGGCCAGGCTGCCGGTGGCGCGCTCCACTACCACGCCGAGATCGCCGGTGCCGCGCAGCACATCCGCCGGACCCTTGGTGGCAAGCGTCAATTCGCTGGCGAGCGTCGGCGCTTGAGGGCTCGCGAGTAGCGTCATGGCAACCGCGATCAGTAAGGGTTTGAATTTCCACATGTATAATGTCCTTGCGTCATGGAGAGGCGGGTTTGACCGACAGCAGATGATCCGCCAGCCAGGCGGCGTCGTCTTCGGTGAGCAGGTCGGACCAGGGCGGCATGGCCGTGCCGGGAACGCCGTGCAGGATGATGCCGGTAATGGCGTCGAGGTTGTAACGCGCCAAGGCTTCCGGCAGCAAGGACGGCCCTAGCCCGCCGCGCAGGGTCATGCCATGGCAGGAACCGCAATCCTGATAAAGCAATGTTTCGAGTTCCTTCTGGCGCTCGGATGCAGGTTCCGCCGACGCAAAGGGTGTTGTAAATAGCGTGAAAATAAGTAGCAATATAATTAAATAGCCGTGGCGCTTACCGGGACGAGACCCCATGTTCAGGCTCCGAAAGTCGTAAATTCATCGGCTGGCATTCGCGCGATGTGCTGCTAGTGTTACAGCGGTTAACCCAATAAACCTTGACCCCTGTCAATAACAGAGATTTTGCATGCTGCCATGCTGCAACAAATTGGCAAAGGCGCTAGGCGACCATTTCCAGGCAATCGTTTCATGAATCAGGCTGATGCATGAAACTATAGATGCAGCACGAAGCTAAAGATGCAAATGATATGTGCTTTATTTGGCTCATGCTGCGTACCGTTCGGCAGCTGAATCGATACTTTCGAATTAGTAGCTAGCTTAGAATATTTTGCTACAACTATTAAATAACTAAAAAAGTTATCTTCCGACGACATGCAACGTTTGTAATGGCTAGCTTCGAAGCAGACAGCTTTCGAGGAACCCGAGGAGAGGACGATGAACAAGACAGGTTGGTATCTCAAACCGCTCGGCGTGGCGATCGCCGCCGCCATGCTCGGCGCCGGTGGCTTCGCAATCGCGCAGGACGATGTCGAACAGAAGGCCAAGCAGGACGCGAAGCAGGAACACAAGGGTGACCCGGCGACACAGAAATACAAAGGCGCCGGTGGCTCTCCCATGGCGGCGGAAAAGATGAAGATGGTGACCTCCGCGGGGGCGCCGGACATGAGCCAAGAAGAGTTCGACAAGGCCACGGAAATCTACTTCCAGCGCTGCGCCGGCTGCCACGGCGTGCTGCGCAAGGGGGCCACCGGCAAGCCGCTGACCACCGACATCACTCAGGATCGCGGCATCGAGTACTTGAAGACCTTCATCAATTTCGGCTCACCCGCCGGCATGCCCAACTGGGGTACTTCGGGTGACTTGTCCGAGGAAGAAGTCGAGATGATGGCCAAGTACATCATGCACGAGCCGCCGGTGCCGCCGGAGTTCGGCATGGACAAGATGAAGGAGTCCTGGGAAGTCATGGTGCCGCCGGAAGAGCGGCCCACGGAGCAGATGAACGATCTCGAGCTCGAGAATCTGTTCTCCGTGACCCTGCGCGATGCCGGGCAGATCGCCCTGATCGACGGCGACAGCAAGGAAATCGTCAAGGTGCTGGATACTGGCTACGCGGTGCATATCTCGCGCATGTCCGCTTCCGGGCGCTATCTGTTCGTGATCGGCCGCGACGCGGTCATCGACATGATCGACCTGTGGATGGAAGAGCCCACCACCGTGGCCAAGATCAAGATCGGCCTCGAGGCGCGCTCCGTGGAAACCTCCAAGTACAAGGGGTTTGAAGACAAATACGCCATCGCCGGCGCCTACTGGCCGCCCCAGTACGTGATCATGGACGGCGAGACCCTGGAGCCGCTGAAGATTCGCTCCACCCGCGGCATGACCGTGGACGAGCAGGTCTATCATCCGGAGCCGCGAGTGGCAGCCATCGTCGCCTCTCATGAAAACCCGGAATTCATCGTCAACATCAAGGAAACCGGCAAGATCCAACTGGTCAACTACGAAGACCTGGACGACATGAACATTGTCGAGATCGAGGCGGCGCGCTTCCTGCACGACGGTGGCTGGGACAGCTCCATGCGGTATTTCATGACCGCCGCCAACGAGTCCAACAAGATCGCCGTGGTGGATTCCAAGGATCGTAACCTCGAGGCCATCGTCGACGTCGGCAAGATTCCTCATCCGGGGCGTGGCGCCAACTTCGAGGATCCGGAATTCGGTCCGGTCTGGGCCACCAGTCACCTGGGGGACAATACCATCTCGCTGATCGGCACCGATCCCGAAGGCCATACGGATCAGGCCTGGAAAGTGGTGAGGACGCTGGAAGGTCAGGGCGGCGGTTCGCTGTTCATCAAGACCCATCCGGAATCCACCAACCTCTATGTGGATACTCCGCTGAACCCGGGCGAGGACATCAGCCAGAGCGTGGCGGTCTACGACATCAATGACCTGGACGCTGGTTACGACGTGCTGCCGATCGCCGAATGGGCGGAACTGGGTGAAGGGCCCAAGCGCGTGGTGCAGCCGGAGTACAACAAGGCTGGTGACGAGGTGTGGTTCTCCGTGTGGAACGGCATGGAGCAGCAGTCCGCACTGGTCGTTGTCGACGACAAGACTCGTGAACTCAAGAAAGTGATCAAGGACGAGCGTCTGGTCACCCCGACCGGCAAGTTCAACGTCTACAACACTCAGCACGACGTCTACTAGGACGAACCCAGAGAGGGCGGGTCGCAAGACCCGCCCTGAATATGCCAAGGTGGGATGTGCCTATGACTTCTCTCGCTCAAGGACTCGATACCCAGGATCGGCGTCTGCTGGATCGCTACCAGCGCGGCCTGCCGGTCTGTCCCCGACCTTACGCCGTCATGGCGGAAGAGTTGGGTCTGACGGAAAGCGAACTGCTCGAGCGGCTCGAACGCCTGCAGGAACTGGACGTGCTGAGTCGGGTGGGTCCGGTATTCGATCACGTCCAGGCTGGCGCCAGCCTGCTGGCGGCGGTATCGGTACCTGAAGAGCAGCGCGAGTCATACGCGGATCTCATCAACCAGGCGCCGGGAGTGAACCACAACTACGCCCGAGAGCATCACTACAACTTGTGGTTCGTGATGACCGCTCCGGACGAGGCGGCGCTGGCGCAGCGTCTCGACGTGCTGGAAATCAAGCTGGGACGACCGCTGCTGCGCCTGCCCATGCTGGAAGGCTTTCATATCGACCTGAGCTTTCCGCTTCCCTGGGACGAAATGGAGGTGCCCGCATGAATCAGGCCAACCTACTGGTCGAGGATCAGGTCCAGCCAGCGCCGGCTTGTACCAAGCGTGCACTTTCCATGGCGACTCGCGCCAAGGTGCATCGTCTGCGCCAGCTGCTCGAACAAGGGCTGCCGCTGACGCCGCAACCTTGGCGCACCCTGGGTGAACAGTGTGCCATGAGCGAGCGGGAAGTAATGGCATTGGTCGCAGGCTGGCAGCAAAGCGGCCTGATCAAGCGTCTGGGGCTGGTGGTCAAGCATCGCTCTCTGGGCATTACCGCCAACGCCATGGTGGTCTGGGACGTGCCGGACCCGCAGGTTGCGGCGCTTGGCAGGCGACTGGCGGCGGAGCCGGCGGTGACGCTATGCTACCGTCGCCCGCGACAGCTGCCCGAATGGCCCTACAATCTTTTCTGCATGATTCATGGCACCGCTCGCGAACGGGTACTGGCGGAACTCGAAGCGCTGATCCAGCGCCAGAATCTGAGCGAGATTCCCCATCAGGTGCTGTTCAGCACCCGCGCCTATCGACAGCACGGCGCCCGCTACTTGGCGGATCAGTCGGTGAAGGAGGCCTGAATGCTCGATACCGCCGACAGCCGCGCAGCTGTGCTGACCGACGTGGATCGGCACATTCTCAATCGCTTGCAGGATGGACTGCCCATCGTCGAACGGCCTTTCGCCGTAGCGGCGGAGGAACTCGATATCAGCGAGGCGACGCTGCTGGAACGGCTGGAAGCGCTGAAGGAAAGCGGTGTACTCAGCCGCTTCGGCCCCATGTATCATGCGGAGCGCCTGGGCGGCGGCCTCACCCTTGCCGCCATGGCAATACCCGAGGAGCGCTTCGATGCGATAGTCGAGCAGGTCAACGCCTTTGCGGAAGTCGCCCATAATTATCGCCGCGAGCACCGGCTGAACATGTGGTTCGTGCTGGCCACGGAAACCCCCGAGCGTATCGAGGAGACCATCGCGGCGATCGAAGCCGCCACCGGCTACCCGGTCTACAATATGCCCAAGCAGGAAGAATTCCATGTCCGACTCCATCTGCCGGTCTGAGGCCTCGCTGACAGCGCCGATCGACGACATCGACCGGGCCATCATTCTGGCGACCCAGGCGGGACTGCCGCTGGTCTCCGACCCTTGGGCGGCGGTGGGTGAACAGGTGGATCTGAGCGGCGAGGAAGTTCGCCGGCGCATGGCGCTCATGCAAGAACATGGGGTAATTCGACGGATCGCCGCGGTGCCCAATCACTACCGCCTGGGCTACGTCGCCAACGGCATGACCGTGTGGGACGTAAGCGATGAGGAAATCGATCGGCTGGGCCGCGAAGTGGCTCGCCATCCCGGGGTCAGCCACTGCTATCGACGCCCGCGCCACCTGCCGGACTGGCCCTACAATCTGTTCGCCATGCTGCACGGTCGCTCTCGAGTGGAAGTCGAGCGCCAGGCGGAAGAAATAGCTGAAACGCTGGGAAACGCCTGCCGGGATCATCGAATTCTCTACAGCACGCGCATTCTCAAGAAGACCGGGCTGCGCCTGGCCAAAAAAACGACAAGCCGCACCTGACCGGCCGCACCTGACTAGACACTAGACGAGGAGACCGCCATGTTTCGCGTCACCCGCTATATCAAGACACTGCTGGAGCCGACTCCCCTGGGGCCGGCCCGCAAGCCGCCGGGTCCAGTGGTGATCTGGAACCTGATCCGGCGCTGCAACCTGACCTGCAAGCACTGTTACACCACCTCCGCGGATATCGATTTCAAGGGCGAACTGTCTACCGAGGAAGCCTTGGCGGTGCTCGAGGATCTCAAGGGCTTTCGCGTGCCGGCGCTGATTCTCTCCGGCGGCGAGCCCCTGATGCGCCCGGATATCTTCGAGCTGTCCCGGCGGGCGCGGGAGCTGGGCATCTACGCCGGGCTTTCCACCAACGGCACTCTGATCGATGAAGACAATATCGGCGAGATCGCCGACGTCGGCTACGACTACGTGGGCATCAGCATCGACGGCCTCGAGGCCACCCATGATCTTTTCCGCCAGCGCCAGGGCGCCTTTCGCGAGTCCATGCACGCGGTGGCGCTGTGCAAGGCCCACGGCATCAAGGTCGGACTGCGTACCACCCTGACTCAGCATAACTTTGATGAACTGCCGCAGATCCTCGCCATGCTCGACGAGCACGACGTGGACAAGTTCTACCTCTCTCATCTCAACTACGGTGGACGTGGCCATCGCCATCGCAAGCAGGATGCCTGGTACCGCATGACCCGGGATGCCATGACCTACCTGTTCGATCATTGCCTGAGCGAGCTGGAACGGGGCGTCGAGCGGGAGTACGTCACCGGCAACAACGATGCGGACGGGGCTTTCCTGCTGCAGTGGGCGCGTGAGCGCTTCCCGGATCAGGCGGACACCCTGCGCCAGCGTCTGGGGCAGTGGGGCGGCAACGCCTCCGGGGAGAACATCGCCAACATCGACAATCTGGGCAACGTCCATCCGGATACCTTCTGGTGGGACCATCATCTGGGCAACGTGCGCGAACTGCCGTTCTCGCGGATCTGGCGGGATACCCAGGATCCCTTGATGCTGGGCATGCGGCAGCACCCGCGCCCGGTCAAGGGGCGCTGCGCCGAATGCCGCTATCTGGCGATCTGCAACGGCAATACCCGGGTGCGTGCCTGGAAAGTCAGCGGTGATCCCTGGGAAGAGGATCCGGGCTGCTACCTGACCAACGAGGAAATCGGCGTCGCCGAGGGCGAGCGGCGCATCCATGCGCCGGCGGACGCGCCCTTGAGTACCATCCGGGCCGTCGAACTTTGATGACGAGCCTGGCGCTCATAAAAAAACCTGACCGTGAGCTGCGGGAGATATCTACCATGACCGTTCAAACGCGACGTTTCTGTTATCGGCTCTCCGAGGCTCCTCTGGCAGGGGGCGAGGTTGCCATTGTCGGTGCCGGCCCCGGCGATCCCGGGCTTCTCACCCTGCGCGCCCTGTCGCTTCTGCAGCAGGCGGAATGCCTGGTGTTCGATCGGCTGGTCTCTCAGGACATTCTGGACATGGCACCGGAGAATGCCGATACCTACTACGTGGGCAAGGCATCTCGCTGCCACGCCTTGACCCAGACCCAGACCAATGAGCTGATGGTGGAGCTCTCGCGCCAGGGCAAGCGAGTGGTGCGCCTGAAAGGCGGCGATCCGTTCATCTTCGGTCGTGGCGGCGAAGAGGCGGAATACCTGATCGAGCACGGCGTGACCTTTCGCGTGGTGCCGGGTATTACCTCGGCGTCCGGCTGCTCCACCTACGCGGGCTTTCCGCTGACCCATCGCGATCACGCCCAGAGCGTGACCTTCGTCACCGGCCACTGCAAGAGCGACAACTGCCTGGAACTCAACTGGGAGGCCCTGGCGGCGCCGCATCAGACCATCGTGTTCTACATGGGACTGGCCAATGCCGCGCTGATCAGCCGTGAATTGACTGGGCGCGGTCTCCCCGGGTCGCATCCAGTGGCCCTGGTGGAGCGGGGCACCACCGCGGAGCAGCGTCAGGTGTCGACCACCCTGAGCGACCTGGTAGCCACCATCGAGCGGGAAGAACTCAAGCCACCGACACTTATCGTGGTCGGCGAGGTGGTGAGGCTGGCTGAAACCCTGGCCGTCGCCCGCCCTCGGGATGTCAGCGCGGAAACTCATCAGCTGGTCGAGGCGGTGGCATGGTGAAACCTTGGTTTGCCGGAAGTGCGGCAGTCTTTTTGGTGTCAAGTACGCTGCTGGCGGTATCGCCGCTGCAGGCAGATGAGAAAACGGCGGATGTACAGAAGCTTTATCAGGCCCACTGCGCCAGCTGTCATGGCATTGATCGTCTGGGAGGCATGGGCCCGGCGCTGCTGCCGGGCAACCTGTCGCGACTGAAGCAGGACGAAGCCCTGAAGGTGATTCGCGAAGGCCGCCCGGCGACCCAGATGACGGGTTTCGCGAGCGAGCTGACGGAGGAGGAGAGCCAGGCCCTGGCGGAGTGGATCTATACGCCGCCGGAATCAAAGCCCACCTGGACCCTGGCGGATATCAAGCAAAGCCATGAGGTGATGCATCCCTATGGCAGCCTGCCGGACGAGCCGAATTTCGACGCGGACCCATTGAACCTGTTTCTGGTGGTGGAAACCGGCGATCACCACGTCAGCCTGCTGGACGGCGACAGCTTCGAGCGCATCGATCGCTTCCCGAGCCGTTACGCCCTGCACGGCGGTCCCAAGTACACGCCGGACGGACGCTTCGTGTTCTTCGGCTCCCGGGACGGCTGGATCAGCAAGTACGACATCTACAACCAGGAGATGGTCGCGGAAGTGCGTGCCGGCATCAACATGCGCAATATCGCTGTTTCCGGCGATGGCCGCTACGTGATGGCCGCCAACTATCTGCCCCACAGCCTGGTGCTGTTCGACGCTCACAATCTGGACCCGATGAAAGTCTATCCGGCGGTGGGCGAAAACGGCGAGAGCTCTCGAGTCAGCGCCGTCTACGCCGCACCGCCGCGAGGCAGCTTCATCGCCGCCTTGAAGGACATCAAGGAAGTTTGGGAGATTCCCTGGCCGATGGCTACCTCGCCGGTGGTCTCCACCGGGCACATGAAGGAACCCATCGAGGCGCTGCGCAGCCACGACACCGGCAACTTCGACCTGCGGCGCATTGCCGTGGAGGACTATCTCGACGACTTCTTTTTCGGCCCTGAATATCGCTATCTGGTGGGCGCCGCTCGAGGGGGGCAGGGCGCCCGGGTGATCGATCTCGACAGCGGCGAGAAGATCGCCGATCTCCCCTTGGAAGGCATGCCGCACCTGGGTGCCGGGGTGACCTGGATGCTCGACGGTCGCCGAGTGATGGCGATTCCCCACCTCAACAAGGGCCTGGTGTCCGTGTTCGACATGCAGGACTGGTCCCTGGTCAAGAATATCGAGACTCAAGGCCCGGGCTTCTTCATGCGAAGCCACGAGAATTCTCCCTACGCCTGGGTAGACGTGTTCTTCGGTCCCAACAGCGAAAAGGTGCACGTGATCGACAAGCAGAGTCTCGAGATCGTCAAGACGCTCGCGCCCGCCCCGGGCAAGACCGCTGCTCACGTGGAATTCGACCGGCGCGGCGAGAAGCTGCTGCTGAGCATCTGGGATCGGGACGGCGCGGTGATCGTCTACGACGCCAAGACCCTGGAAGAGCTCGAGCGCATTCCCATGGACAAGCCCTCCGGCAAGTACAACGTCTGGAACAAGACCCGCTATGAGGAAGGTACGAGCCACTGAATGTAAAGCTTGCAGGGATTGTTGATATCGGCGCCGTCTCCGGCGCCGATTTCGTTGCTGTCGTCGCTGGCCAGGTTCGGGTCACCGTAAAAGCGGGTATTGTTTCATTATCGATGTTCTCCTAAGTTTGATGAACGATACGTGGAACGAACCGTGCGTGCCGCGGATCGCCTGGCAATGACGAGGAGAAGACCATGAAGGACCATCATCAACAGAGCGTCGCGTCAGGCGGCGAAACATCGGTGACGCTCACCGTCAACGGCGAGGCGCACCCGCTGACGATTCCCCCCAACGTGGTGCTGCTGGATGCGCTGCGGGACCGGCTCGGCCTGACCGGCACCAAGAAGGGCTGCGATCATGGCCAGTGCGGGGCTTGCACGGTGCGGATGGACGGCCAGGCGATCAATTCCTGCCTGAAGCTGGCGGTGATGTGCGAAGGAAGTGAAATCACCACCATCGAGGGCCTGGCAAGCGAGGCGGGGCTGCATCCGGTGCAGCAGGCCTTTCTCGAACAGGACGCCTACCAGTGCGGTTTCTGCACCCCGGGCCAGATGATGTCCGCCTCGGCGCTGCTCGAAGACGCGCATATCGGCACCAGCGATGCGGCGGTGCGGGAGGCGATGAGCGGCAATATCTGCCGCTGCGGCGCCTACAAGAACATTCTTGCCGCCATTCAGTCGGCGCGAGGGCAGGTGCAGGCAGAGGGCGATTCCTTATGAGAACCTTTGCCTTTTCTTCTGCCGAGAGCATCGATCAAGCGGTCGCCGGATCGCAGGACGATGAGTCGGAATCGTCCTATATCGCCGGCGGTACCACCCTGATCGATCTGGTCAAGCTCGACGTGATGCGACCGAGCCGAATCATCGACGTCAACCGCCTGCCGCTGCGAGAGGTCGAAGAACTCGACGACGGTCGACTGCGCATCGGCGCCCTGGTCAGCAATACCGATCTCGCCCACCACCCGCTGGTGACCGCGCGCTATCCGCTGCTTTCCCAGGCGATTCTGGCCGGCGCCTCGACGCAGCTTCGCAATATGGCCTCCACCGCCGGCAATATCATGCAGCGCACCCGCTGCCCCTATTTTCGCGACGTTGCAGCGGCCTGCAACAAGCGTGAGCCCGGCAGCGGCTGCGACGCCTTCGAAGGGATCAATCGCATGCACGCGCTGCTGGGTACCAGCGAGCACTGCATCGCCACTCATCCCTCGGACATGTGCGTGGCCCTGGCGGCCCTGGGGGCGACTTTGACCCTCGAAGGTCTCGATGACACTCGCGATATTGCGTTCGAGGACTTTCACCGGCTGCCCGGGGATCGGCCGGATCTCGAACACGAGCTCGAGCCTGGTGAGTTGATCACGCATGTCACTCTGGACGCGCCGATCGAAGGCGGCGGTGCTCACTACCTCAAGCTGCGGGATCGGGCTTCCTATGAATTTGCCCTGGCCTCCGCGGCGGCGATGGTGGTTGTCGAGGATGGCGTGATTCGCGATGCGCGGCTCGCCCTGGGCGGCGTCGCCACCAAGCCCTGGCGTGCCATCGAGGCGGAACAGGTGCTCAAGAGCTGGCCCGCCGAAACCGAAAGCTTTGCCAAGGCGGCGGAGATCGCGCTTTCGGATGCGCTTCCTCGTCAACACAACGCCTTCAAGGTGCCGCTTGCGCGCCAGGCCATTGTGCGCGCTTTCGAAAAAGCCACCCAGGCAGCAACGGATAGCTAAAGGATTTCCAGCATGGATACGAAGGTCATCGGTCATCGCACCCCCCGAGTGGACGGCGAGTTCAAGTTGACGGGCCAAGCCGACTACACCGTCGACTGGCGGGCACAGGATATGCTTTATGGCTATCCGGTGCCGGCGAGCATCGCTCATGGCGTGCTGGAAACGCTGCATCTGGACACCGCGCGAGCCATGCCCGGGGTCGTGGATATCTTCCACCACGGGCATTTTCCCGCCCTGTATCGATCCCCCAGCAGTTCGGCGCATCAGGATCAGGTCAGCGAAGTGCGCTTGCCCTTCGAGGACGAACGCATCTACTACGACGGTCAATATATCGCCCTGGTGGTGGCGGAAACCTTCGAGCAGGCTCGGGCCGCGGCTTACGCAGTGCGGGCGGACTATCGACAGGAGGAAGGGGCAAGGGCGAGCCTGCTCGACACGGACCAGGAAGGCGATTTACTCGAATCCCAAGGCGTCTCTCGTGGCGATCCTGACAACGCTTTCGACAAGGCGCCGGTCAGGGTCGATCACACCTACCATATCGCCGCCGAAAGCCATATGCAGATGGAGATGCACGCAACGCTCGCCGAGTGGCGAGACGAGCGGCTGATCGTGCATGAATCGAGCCAGGGGGTCGTCTATCAGCACAAGGCCATGGCGCGCATCTTCGGCCTGCCTGACGAGAGCGTCGAGGTGATCTCCCACTACATCGGCTCGGGCTTTGGCAACAAGCTGTTCATGTGGCCCCACGCGGTGGCCACCGCCGGTGCCGCCCAGATGCTGAAACGGCCGGTCAAGACCATCCTGCCGCGCCAGCAGGACATGGAAAGCGGTGGCAACCGCCCGGCATCCCGTCAGCGGCTGCGCTTGGCTGCGGCGCGTGACGGCAAGCTGCTGTCGATCCGTCACGACAGCACCACGGAAACCTCTTTCGTTCATCGCTATATGGATTCTGTTGGCACGGCGACCCCGAGCCTGTACGCCTGCGACAACGTGGCGATCAGTCAGCGCCTGCTGGAGGTGAATCATGGCACTCCATGCCCCATGCGCGGGCCGGGAGAGACCTCGGGTATTTACGCCCTGGAAACCGCCATGGACGAGCTGGCCATCGCTCTGGACATGGACCCGCTCGAGCTGCGTCGGCGTAACCATGCGGAAAAGGATCCGGCAAGTGGACTGCCCTGGTCCAGCAAGCATCTGGACGACTGCTATGCCAGCGCTGCCAAACGCTTCGGCTGGGAAAAGCGCGACCCCACCCCGGGGGCCATGCGCGATGGGGACGAGATCCTCGGCTGGGGCATGGCGACCAGTTCCTGGCCCGCCATGCGCATGCCCTGTAGCGCCCGGGTCGAACTGCGAGCGGACGGCAGCGTGCTGGCCGCCTGCGGCACCCAGGATATCGGCACCGGCACCTATACCGTCGTGGCGCAGACCGTGGCGGAGCTCTCCGGCGTGCCCCTCAAGGACATCGAGGTACGTCTGGGAGAATCCAGCTTGCCAGCAGGACCGCTCTCCGGTGGTTCCATGGTGACCGCCACTGCCTTGCCCGCGGTAGCCGCGGCGCTGCGCGATGCCTTCGATGCCTTGAAGGAAGTCGCCATCGGCGAAGGGGGCGCGTTTGAAGGCAGCGATCCGGAAAGCCTCGAGGTCGAAGGCGGGGCCCTGATGGACAAGCAAGGCAAGCGGGTCAGCTTTGGCGAGGTTCTAGACGGGCAGAAGCTCGGCAGCGTCAATGGTGAAGGCCAGGCCGCACCGGGAGATGAAAAAGGGCAGTACAGCTTTCGTTCCTTCGGCGCGCATTTCGTCGAAATGCGCTGGGACCCGGGTATCTCGCGTATCCGAGTAGCGCGGGTAGTCAGCAGTATCGATATCGGTCGGGCGATCAACCCCTCCGCGGCGCGCAACCAGGTCGAGGGCAGCATCGTCATGGGCATCGGCATGGCCCTGACCGAAAAGCTCGACTACGATCCGCGAGACGCGCGACTGATCAACAACAACTACGCGGACTACATCGTGCCTTGTCATGCGGACATGCCAGATATTGACGTGGAACTGCTCGACAACCCGGACTACGCCTTCAACGAGTTCGGTGCCCGCGGGATAGGGGAGATCGGCCTGACCGGCATCGCCGCCGCCATCGGCAACGCGATCCATCACGCCACCGGCAAGCGCGCGCGGGATCTGCCGATCACCTTGGATAAGCTGATGTAAAGCTGAAAGCGACTGGCGGTGGGGAGAGATGGTACCTAATCGACCAACGACCGTTTGGCTACCTGATACCGCGTACTTCGACCGCCGCCAGGCAGCTTCACGATGCAGCCTTGCTCCAGCAGATTCGCCAGGTGTCGAGTGGCGGTTGCCTTGCTTACCTTGGCGACCTTCTGGTACTGAGACGCGCTGATACCCTGCTCGAAACCGCGTTCGCCGCCGTCCAGTAAACGATTGAGTACCTTGACCTGTTCCGGTCGTAGATCGGCGTCTCCGAATCGCTGCCAGAAGCGTGCCTTGTTCAACGTGCGCTCGATGTGATCCAAGGCGTTCTTGAGCGTAACATTTAGAGTTTTCAGGAACCACACCAGCCAGTCGGTGACGTCGAGAGTGCCTTTCTGACTGGCCTCGAGACGATGATAGTAGTCCTTTCGCTGCGCGAGAATGGCAGAGGACATGGCATAAAGGCGAATGCTATGTCGATCCGCTTGAGCCAGTGCTCGATCGGCGATAGCTCGTGCAATTCGGCCGTTACCGTCTTCGAAGGGATGAAGCGTGACGAACCAGAAGTGCGCCAGACCGGCGCGCAACAGCGGATCCAATGCTCGATCCTGGCGGCTGGACTCGAACCATTGAAGGAAGGCGTCCATCTCCGCTTCCAGTCGATTACGCGGTGGCGCTTCGAAATGCACGTTCGGACGATCGATCCGCCCAGAAACGACCTGCATTGGCTCTACGCCTCGCCACTCGCCGAGACGCAACGTCACAAGAGAGGCCTCGGTTTCGGGAAACAGCCAGCGATGCCACTGGAAAAGTCGCTCGGGCGTCAGAGGCGTATCCGGTTGCCCCACGGCATCGAACATCAGATCCGCCAGACCTTCCGAGCGGGGTGACGAGGAGGCCTTTTCTTCCTCTATCCCGAGGCGCCGTGCCAGAGATGAGCGAACCGAAGCCACGTTGAGCCGTTCCCCCTCGATAGCGGATGAAGTAAGGATATTCTGCAACAAGGCATCCAAGGCAGCGGCTGTTTCGCTCTCCTCGGTATTGCCGGCAAAGACCCCCGCACGCCCCAACAGAATGCCCAGGTTTCGCCAGCAAGTCTGAAGGTGCGGTTGTACCTCGCTTGATTGCCAGGTGAAGCGCGGCCAGTCCGGTTGTTGCCAGATCCAGGTTGTCATCGCCGTTTATTGATACCTTATGATTTGGGCCGATTAGGCAGTCTATTCGGCTCACTCCATGAGCCGAATAATACCGTTATTTGGCTCACCCGGTAATAACTGAAGCTGAAAAATGCCAAGGTTCGATCATCGACACCGTGATTATTCATGTTGTGCAACCGGTGGTTCGCCAAGCCTTTTATTCCATCTGCAAGGATATCCATGGATCCAGTCGCACATACCCTCGTTGGCGCGGTTCTGGCGGAGACCGGTCTCAAGCGTTTGACTCGCTACGCTACTCCAACCCTGCTGATCGGCGCCAACCTGCCGGATATCGATGTGATCGCGCACCTGTGGGGGGAAGACGCCTCGTTGTATTTTCGCCGCGGCTGGAGCCACGGCATCCTCGCGCTTATCGTATTGCCGCTGCTATTGGCCTGCGCCATCTGGCTCTGGCATCGCTGGCGTCGATCCTCGAATCCCGAAGCGCCGCCGTTTCGCCCGGGCGTGGTGCTTGGGCTCAGTTTTCTGGCGGTATGGACGCATCCGCTGCTGGACTGGCTGAATACCTACGGCGTGCGCCTGCTCATGCCTTTCGAGGGGCGCTGGTTCTATGGCGATACGCTGTTCATCATCGATCCGTGGGTATGGCTGTTGACCGCGGCAGGAGTGTTTCTGGCCCGCTCGAAGCGTCATGGGGCCATGGCCGGCTGGCTGATACTGGCAATGCTTGCCAGCCTGCTCGTGCTGGGCACCGGCCATGTCCCCCTGGAGGGCAAGCTGCTCTGGTGCGCCGCGCTGGCGGCGCTTGCGATACTGCGCTGGCGCAACCATGCCCGAGACTTGGGACGACTGGTGGCGCGCGTCGGTGTGGTAGCGCTGGTCATCTATGCGTGCGCAGCCTATGGCGCGGCGCGGCTGGCGGAAAATCTGGCGGCGGAGCGCTTCGCGACGCCACGGGAGGTTCAGGCCAACCCCTTGGCCGGACAGCCGTTCTCGCATCGTATCGTGCTGGTCCATGACACTTTCTACCGGGTCGTCGAGGCGAATGGAAAAACCCTTGAGCTGCCGCGTGGGGCACCCGATTCTATCGTGCAGGCGGCCCTGGAGTCGGCGACGATCCGCGGTTTCGTCAACTGGATGCGTTATCCCTATTGGGAAGTGGAAGAAAGCGTGGACGGCTGGATCGTGCGCTTTGTGGATCTTCGCTATCAGCTGCCGGGGAAATCTGGACCCGGTATTGGTTCCGCCCAAGTGACGGTACCCAAGGACAGCTTGCCGGATCGATAGGCCCTATACGGTCAGCCCAAGGAAACGTCTTGTAGAGCAGAAAGACGTCAAGAGAAGTCATGATTGTCGGAATCTTCGGCAGAAACACTGCGACAGTTTGTCTGCTAGACACTATTTCACCTAGTTCGGGTATAATAAGATGCATATAAAAAGCATCATATAAATCGAACTCAACCCCTGAGGAATTCCCATGCTGACAGCCAAGCAAGAGCAACTGATCGAAGCCACCGCGCCGCTGGTGGCGGAACATCTGGATACCATCACTCAGCGCTTCTATCCCTTGATGTTCGAGCGCTATCCGGAAATCAAGCCGTTGTTCAATCAGGCGCATCAGGCGGATGGCGGCCAGCCTCGTGTGTTGGCCGGCGCAGTACTGGCCTACGTGCAGCTGCGCAAGGAGCCGGAGAAGGTCAAGGCGACCCTGGCCACGGTGGTGGAAAAGCATGTGTCGCTGAATATTCGCCCGGATCAGTATCCCATCGTCGGCGAGTGCCTTTTGGCGGCGGTGGCGGAAGTCCTGGGCGATGCGGTGACCCCGGAGATCGCCGATGCTTGGGGCGCGCTCTATGAAGAGCTAGCGGGGCTTCTGACCGAACTGGAAGCCAAGCGATATCACGAGTTCGCCAAGCGCCCCGGCGGCTGGCAGGGCGAACGCGCTTTCCGCATCGTAGAGAAGACCCCGGAAAGCTCGGTCATCACCTCCTTCGTGCTGGCCCCGGAAGACGGCGGCACGGTGGCGGATTTCGAACCGGGGCAGTTCATCGGTGTACACCTGGTGATCGATGGCGAGTCCACCTATCGTCATTACAGCCTGTCCGGTTTCCCCAATGGGAAGACGTATCGCTTATCCATCAAGCGCGAGCTGCAGGGCAAGGCGAGCCGCCACCTGCACGATACCCTGCGGGTCGGCGATACCCTGAACCTGCTGCCTCCCGCCGGGGAACTCGTACTCGATGAAAGCGACGCCCCGGTGATGCTGATCAGCGGCGGCGTCGGCCAGACCCCCATGCTGCCTCTGGCCCAGCATGCCCTGGAACAAGGTCGTCAGGTGGTCTATCTGCACGCTGCCCAGGAACAGGATCAGCATGCCTTCGGCGACGAGCTGCAGGCGCTCGAACAGCGCTATCCCCGGCAGCTGACCAGCGTCACCCTCTACGAGCGCGGCATGGAAGATGCAACCGAGGTGCATATCGGGTGGATCGACCGCGAGCTGCTGGCGCGATACCTGCCGGAAGAGCAGGCGCAGTGCTATTTCGTCGGGCCCCAGGGCTTCATGACCGCGGTAAACGACGCCTTGGCGGCATTGAACGTTCCCCAAGAGCACCGTCATTACGAACACTTCGGGCCGTCGCAGCCCCTGAGCGCGGCCTGAGCCGCCGTTATTTGAGGATTCGTCGCCATGGCCACGGAGCGCAGCTTGTCCTTGTCAATTCGTCTTACCCAGGTCATGCCGCTATGGCGGCTGGCGTTTCGACCGCTGTTTCTGTTCGGCGTCCTGTTTAGTCTGCTGGCCATGCTGGCCTGGGGCGGTTTCTGGCACGGAACGCTGCTGATCGAGCCGGTGGGCGGCATGCTGTGGTGGCATCAGCACGAGATGCTGTTCGGCTTCGTCGCCGCCATAGTCAGCGGTTTTCTGCTCACCGCGGTGCAGAACTGGACCGGTCAGCCCAGCATCAAGGGCTGGCCGCTGCTGGGTCTGGTCGCGGTATGGCTGGTCGGGCGCCTGCTGCTGGCATTTCCCGACGCTCTGGGCAGCCCGGCGCCCTGGCTTATCGCCTTGGTGGATCTGGCCTTCCTGCCTTTGGTGGCGCTGGTCATGGCGCGACTGGTGATTCGCGTCAAGCAGTGGCGCAATCTGATCTTTCTGCCGGTACTGAGTCTGCTGGTCATCGCCAACGCGCTGATGCATTGGGGGCTCAATCGGGCGGATGGCGAACTGGTACGCCAGGGGGCCTATCTGGCGGTACTCCTGTTCGGCATGCTGATGGTCATTCTCGGTGGTCGGGTCATTCCTTTCTTTACCTCGCTGCGCCTGAAACGGCAGAAACCCGCGCCGCTTCCGGCGCTGGAAAGACTGGCGATCAGCTCCGTGGCGGCGCTGATAGGGATTGAGCTGCTGGCGGTGGTGGGGCTCGCCTTGCCAGGCGTCGTCGTTGCCGTCGTCGCCCTGACGGCAGGAGTTGCCAATTTCTGGCGCCTGGCGCGCTGGGAAGGGTGGCGTACCTGGGGGGAGCCGTTGCTTTGGGGCTTGCATGGCAGCTATGGCTTCGTGGCACTAGGCTTTATCCTGTTCGGCTTCGCGGCCCTGGGGCTATTGCCCGCCAGCCTGGGGATTCATGCACTGACCGTCGGCGGCATGGGCACCATGATTCTTGCGATGATTTCACGGGTGTCTCTCGGCCATACCGGCCGGCCTATCGAAACCCTGCCCGGCATCGGCCTGGCGCTCGGTCTGATGCTGGCCGCCGCCGTGTCTCGCGCGCTGATTCCCGCCCTGTTGCCCCAGGTCACTCACTGGATGCTGAGTCTGAGCATCCTGCTCTGGTGTCTTGCCTACGCGGTATTCGTGATGCTCTATACCAAACCTTTACTCACCGCTCGGGTGGATGGCAAGGATGGCTGAGGATTATTGAACGAGGGGCTTTGGCGGAAAGACTAAAGTGTAGCTACAATAAAGCTACACAATAAAGGAGCCGCCCATGAGTACCGATACCGTTGTCAGAGCCCGCATCGACAGTGAGACGAAAGCCAAGGCCACCGAGGCGCTTGACGCCATGGGGCTGTCCGTCTCCGATGCCATTCGATTGTTGATGCTGAGAATCGCCGAGGAAAAACGCCTGCCTTTTACCGTGCAGGTGCCAAGCGCCACCACGGCCAAGGCGATGGAAGAGTTGGAGAGTGGCAAGGGAAAGCGTTTCGATGATGCCGAGACCCTGTTCAAGGATCTAAATATCTGATGCTGGTGCCGGTTCGCTCCAGCCAATTCAAGCGTGACGTGAAGCGCGTTAAAAAGCGCAACAAGGACATGACCAAGTTACGCCGATTGCTTGGGTTGCTGATCGAGCAAAAGCCTTTGCCGGAGACTTATCTTGATCATCCCTTGCGAGGAAATTGGAAAAGCTATCGGGATGCCCATATCGAGCCTGACTGGTTACTGATCTATCGCATCGAAGGTAATGAGTCACAACTGGCTAGAACCGGGACCCATGCTGATTTGTTCACTGAGTGAAGCCGTTGATTGGGGCATCGTTTTTCAACCCTACCACCACAGCCATCCATGGCTACCTGCCACGGCGCCGGCAATGGTGATCAGGCTGATGCCGAGCAGGATCCAGTGCATCGTCTGGATCAGTCGGAAGGTGGCTTCCGGGGCTTTGATCGCGCGCTGGTGAAACCAGCGGTGCAGAAACAGCGGTTCGAACACGAACAGCATCAGGGTAAAGAGCAGCCAGACGCCGATCATCGCGTGCAGCCACCAGTAGCCGGGCAGGATCAGGCGCTCCCAGCCGATGACGTGCAGCATGTAGAAACCGCTCAGGCCGGCAAGCAGCGTGGTAATGCGCGACTGCCAGGCGAAGCGCGCCTCGAGTTTTTCGAAGAATTCCACCCGTTCCTCGGGGACTTTCAGGCGTTTGACCGCCGGCAGCAGTACGGTGGTGACCATGGCCACGCCGCCGATCCATAGCACGACGGCGAGCACGTGAATGACCCGGGCCAGAGCAAACTCCATAATACGCTTTCCTTTTTTTCGATGACGGGTTGATCCCGCGCAGCAGATGGCGATGATTGAGCGAGCATCCTATTACGTATTTCCGCGCCAGGCCCTGACCTGATTCAAGGTAAAGTTCATGAGTTATATTCTCGTCAAGCATTTGCACGTTATCGCCGCGCTGCTGAGCATCACATTCTTCACGGTACGCGCCTGGTGGAGCGTGCGGGAATCGCCGCAGCTGCAGCGTCCCTGGGTCAGGGTGGCCCCGCATGTCATCGACACCGCGCTGCTGGGGCTTGGGGTGTGGCTGATGGTGCTGCTGCAGGCCTGGCCCTGGCGAGCGCCCTGGCTCGCCGCCAAGCTGCTGGGGTTGCTGCTTTATATCCTGGTGGGCACCATTGCCATCAAGCGCGGCAAGACGCCCAGGACCCGCGGTCTGGCGGCGATTGTCGCCATCGTCATCTTCGTCTATATCATTGGTGCGGCGGTGCGTCATGCTCCCTGGTCCTGGCTGGCTTAAGCTGGGGTATAGTCGGGTAGACACGCTTTCATACACAGCAGAGAAGGAAATGTCATATGAGTCACGAACAACTGCCTTCCGGTGCCGGCGAAGTGGCCGAGCAGTATCCCGACATCTGGCAGGCCTACGCGCAGCTGGGCGAAGCCTGTGCCAATGCCGGCCCTCTGGACGAGCGGACTCGTCGCCTGGTCAAGCTGGCCTTGGCGGTGGGGGCACGTTCCGAAGGAGCGGTGCATTCTCATGCGCGCCGTGCTCGTCGGGAGTCCATCAGCGCCGAGGAACTCAAGCAGGTGGCGATGCTGTCGATTCCAACCCTGGGCTTTCCCGCCGCCGTCGCCGCCATGACCTGGATCGAGGATGTCACTGAGGACTGAGAGCCTACCGTGAAATGATGACGCCGCCCGAGGGCGGCGTCGTTCTGACGTTTCCTTCCTTTTCAAGTCTGCTTGGGACGTAACTCCTGCTGCTGCCTGGCGTGACTCGCTGCCGGCTCCTGGATCTCCGGCAGATAGCGGAAGCGCTCCTCGCTGAGTTCCGGCACCCGCTGACGCTCCATGCGACGGATCGCCCCGTGCATCCAGATCAGCGACACCGCCACCAGCACGAACAGCACCATGTAGGAACTGGTCCAGACCCCGGTGAGATCGAGCACCGCACCGAACAGGATCGGCAGGAAGAACCCCCCCAGGCCGCCGATCATGCCCACCAGACCGCCGACGGAGCCCACGTTCTGGGGATAGTAGACCGGAATGTGCTTGTACACCGCCGCCTTGCCCAAGGACATGAAGAAACCCAGCAGCACGGTGAGCACCACCACCCCCCACAGCGGCATGGCCAGCGTGAAGGTGATCTCGCCTTCCTTGCCCTGCACCACGTAACTGGTCTCGGGATAGGCCAGCAGAAACAGGCAGATCAGCGAAGCGATGAAGGTCAGGTACATGATCGCACGGGCGCCGTAGCGATCCGACATCCAGCCGCCCAGGGCGCGAAATACGCTGCCGGGGAGAGTGTAGAGCGCCGCCAGGGTGCCAGCCACGGCGATGCTTACTTCGTAGGCGCCTACATAGTAGCGGGGCAGGTAGGAGGCCAGGGCGACAAAGGCGCCGAAGACGAAAAAGTAGTAGAGAGAGAAACGCCATACCTGGACATGCTTGAGAGGCTGCAACTGCGCCAGGGCAGAAGTGGCCTTGCCACCCTGACCACGCCGCGAGCGGGTCAGCGGATCCTCCTTGGTAAAGACCCAGAAGATCACCGCGATGATCGTCAGCACGATGGCATAGACCACCGCGGTCTGTTCCCAGCCTACCGCCAGCAGCAGAAAGGGCGCGGCGAAATTGGTGATCGCGGCTCCCGCGTTGCCGGCGCCGAAGATGCCCAAGGCGGTACCCTGTTTTTCCTTCTCGAACCAGTAGGAGGTGTAGGCGATACCGACGATGAAGGAACCCCCGGCCAGGCCCACGCCCAGGGCGGCCACCAAAAACATCAGGTAGGACTCGACGTAGGAAAGCAGGAAGACGCACAGGGCGGTGACCAGCATCAGCACGCTGAAGACCCGACGACCGCCGAGCTGCTCGGTCCAGATCCCCAGGAAGATGCGGCTGATGGAGCCAGTAAGTATCGGCGTGGCCACCAGAATGCCGAACTGGGTTTCGTTGAGGCCGAGATCCTGCTTGATCTGTACGCCGATGATGGAAAAGATCGTCCACACCGCAAAGCAGGTGGTGAACGCCAGGGTACTGAGAGACAGGGCCCGGTACTGTTGCGGCCGGGTTACCCCTTCGAGGTGGTTCATGGGTGGTCTCCTCACTGGGAGTGGCTAAGACGTTGTCAGATTCTCATGCTCCGACATAGGAATATTGATATACGTCAAGTAATTCGGGCGCCTGCCTCTTATGAATTCGATGCTATCACTTTGGAGGTAGCGCTTTTTCACTGGATGCTCACTGTAAAAACTTGGGCCCCGTCAGGGGGCCCAGAACAAAGGTAAAAGTCACGCGGCATCTATCAGGGATTCTTCACGTAGGCATCCTTGCGCAGATAGAACCACCAGTTGATGACCAGGCACACCGCGTAGAAGACGGCGAAGCCGTACATGGCCATTTCAGGGGTGCCGGCCTTGATCTGCTCGCCCATCACCCGGGGCGCGATGAAGGCGCCGTAGGCGGCTACGGCGGAGGTCCAGCCCAGCACCGGGCCCTTCTGCTGCACGTCGAAGATCACGCCGATACTGCGGAAGGTGGAGCCGTTGCCGATGCCGCTGGCGGCGAACAGCACGATGAACAGCAACAGGAACATCCAGAAGTACTGGTTCGGATCCGTGGCGTTGTAGGCCAGCATCATCACATAGCCCACCGCCGCGGAGGCGGCCACCATGATTACCGAGATGACCTGGGTGACGATGGCGCCGCCGAGCTTGTCGGAAATCCAGCCGCCCACCGGGCGAATCAGGGCGCCGACAAAGGGCCCCATCCAGGCCCAGGTCAGGGCGCTCGGGGCATCCGGGTTGACCACTCGGGTCATGCTGCCGTCTGCGGCGACTTCCATCATGTTGCCGAAGATGACGGTGATGGACAGGGGCAGGGCCGCGGAGAAGCCGATGAAGGAGCCGAAGGTGGCGGTGTAGATGGCGGTCATCGCCCAGGTGTGCTTGTCACGGAAGATGGCGTACTGGGTCTTGATGTTGGTCTTGATGGTGCCCGGCAGCAACAGCAGCAGCCCCAGGGTCAGCAAGATGGTGATAGGCAGCGCCAGCCACATGTTGATCCACTCCAGGGCGACCATGCCGACCACCGTGGCGACAACCCCCAGCGCGTACAGCCCCAGGATCTTGCCGAAGGCGGCGGCCGGCGTGCCGGGATGCGGCGTGACGGTACGCAGGTTGTTCATGCCGAACCAGCCGGCGAAGGCCAGCGGAATCAGGAATACCAGCCAGATGAAGCCGGCGTTCTGGATCCAGGTGTCGGTGCCGGCTTCGATACGTCCGATCAGGGTACCGCTGGCCCGGGTCAGTTCCATGGGATCACCTGCCAGGGCGCCGAACAGGCCCACGGTCATCACCAGCGGAATCAGAATCTGCATGGTGGTGACGCCGAAGTTGCCCAGCCCCGCGTTCATGCCCAGGGCGTAGCCCTGCTGCTTCTTGGGATAGAAGGTCGAGATGTTGCTCATGGAGCAGGCGAAGTTGCCGCCGCCGATGCCGGAGAGCAGCGCCAGGGCCTGAAAGATCCATAACGGTGTTTCGGGGTTCATCAGCGCGATGCCGGTGCCCAGCGCCGGTATCATCAGCAGGGCGGTCGTCAGGAAGATGGTGTTGCGTCCGCCAGCGATGCGGAT
This sequence comes from Pistricoccus aurantiacus, assembly GCF_007954585.1. Taxonomy (GTDB): domain Bacteria; phylum Pseudomonadota; class Gammaproteobacteria; order Pseudomonadales; family Halomonadaceae; genus Pistricoccus; species Pistricoccus aurantiacus. Next base: position 3,509,518 of record NZ_CP042382.1, on the reverse strand, counting down.
CATGAAGGAGGCGGGAATGCGCAGGGTGGCACCGGCGAGACCAGCGATGGCGGTCAGGGTGAAAAGCTGATCCACCGTGAAGTCGAAGCCCAGGTTGCGCATCTGGGTAGTGATCATGCCCCACATCAACCAGACCGCGAAACCCATCAGCAGGCTGGGAATCGAGATCCACAGATTGCGGGTGGCGATCTTATTGCCTTGGCTCTGCCAGAAGCTTTCGTCTTCGACATCCCAGTGCTCGATATCGGCATTGGCGCGCTTCAAGCCGCCGCTCGAAGCGCTTTCGCGCTCGAGTTCCAGATTCTTTCCGGTCATGGTTTCCCCCTATCGCTGAGCTTGCAAAGATGCCCCGCCGTGTCTTGAACAAGGGTCGTATCTTGAGCAAGATCAAGAGCAAGGCTTTGGGGCGAAAGATACGCCCTATGCGCAAGCGGGGGAACTGACGAAAAAGACTGTAAAAGCAGACAGATACCACTTTAGGGATAGACTAAGATGTATTTCATCTGCTTGTTGGCAAAGCGTTTTTTGCTCGATGCTTCACCAGGTTTCGCGTCTTCCGCGGAAGCAATGCTTTTTAGAGGTATCCACGATAACCATGGCTAGATAGCGTAGCCTTCAACCGTCGATGCCCGCCTGCACCGCCCAGACCGCCGCCTCCACTCGGGAGCGCAGATTGAGCTTCTTGAGCAGATGCTTGACGTGGACCTTGACGGTGCCTTCGGTGATGTCGAGCTTGCGGGCGATCAGCTTGTTGGAAAGCCCCCCGGCCAGCTCGCGCAGAATCTCCCGCTCTCGCTGGGTCAGACTGTGCACATCCGGGGCGGCGGGCTTGCTGCGCTGATTGCGCAGCGCCTCGGCGAGCAGGGCAGTGAGACTCTCGCTGATCACCATGCGTCCCAGGCCTGCCTGACGTATCTGGCGCACCATCTCGTCCGGGTCCATGTCCTTGAGCAGATAGCCATCGGCACCGGCGCGCAGGGCGGCGACCACGTCCTCTTCATGATCCGAGACCGTGAACATCACCACGCGTCCGGCGAAATCCGCCTCGCGCAAGCGCTTCAGGGTCTCGATGCCATTCATGCCCGGCATATTGAGATCCAAGAGGATCATGTCCGGATCCAGCTCCGCCGCCAGGCGCAGCCCCTCTTCGGGATCGCCGGTCTCCGCCAGCAGTTTCAGGTCGTCCTCGAGCTCCAGCAGCTGGGCGACTCCGCGACGCAGCAGCGGATGGTCGTCGATGATCATCAAGGTGGCGGGGGTCTCCGAGGCTGAATGATTCATGGTGCTTGCTCTCTGTTCCCGTGGGTGGTCATGGTGGCGACGGCGGTAGGTTCCCGAGCCGGCTGGCGAGCGATCAGCCTCGCGGTCTGGGGCGTGAAGGTCAGCGTGACCAAGGTGCCCCCAGCGGCGCGATGGCCAAGTGTTATCTCGCCGCCCAGGGTCTGGGCCCGGTCGCGCATGATCACCAGGCCGTAATGCATGGGGGGCGAGGTCACGTTTTCGATACCGATACCGTCGTCCTCGATCTGCAGCACCAGCTGAGCCTCGGTGAAACGCAGCGAGACCGCAGCCCAATGGGCGCGAGCGTGCTTGTGGGTATTGGCCAGGGCTTCGCGAACGATCTGCAGGACGTGGATTTCCTCATTGGGGCTGAGCAGATGCGGCGGCAGTTCGTAGAAGAACTCCACCGGCGCCCCCATGCGCTCGGCAAATTCCTCGGTGGTTTGCAGCAGGGTGGACTTGAGGCCCGGTCCCTCGAGCTTCAGACGGAACGTCGTCAGCAGTTCCCTGAGCTGGCGATAGGCGCTGTCAAGGCCGGTGCGCAATTCGCCGAAGACCGCCGCCTGGGTTTCCCGCGGGACGTTCTTCTGCTGCATGCGCTCGAGTCGAGCGACCTGCATCTTCAGATAGGAAAGCGACTGAGCCAGAGAGTCGTGCAGTTCGCGAGCGATGATGGTGCGCTCATTCATCAGGGTTACCTGTTGCTGTTCCTCGATGCGTCGCTGCAGATAGACCGCGGTAGCCAGCTGGTCGCTCAAGGCGTTGAGCAGCCGTCGGGTACTGTCGCTCAGGGCCAGATCCTTGGCGTACCAGACTTCCAGGGTACCGAGCAACTCGTTACCCATGTTGATAGGCAGCAGCAGACATTCCCGCTCCGCATCCGGCTCGAGCTCGAGAGAGCGAGGTTCGATCAGACAGGCATGACAGCCCCAGTCGCGGCAATAGTCGGGTCGCGTGGCCGAATCGGTTGATAGGATCGGCATCTGCTGCTGATCCATCGGATCGTTGAGCGAAAGCTTGATGGGACCGATGTCGAGCAGGGTCTCGAGCTGGCGCAGCATGGGGGCGGCGCTGGCGCACAGGTCGTTGCCGCCGCCATAGAGGGAACGACTGCCGTCATGCAGAATCTGCATGGCCTGGTTGCTACGTTGAAGCTCCTGCTGCTTAAGTGACACACGCGCTTCCAAGGCCGCATAGCTGGAACCCAGTTCGCCGGCCATGGTATCCAGGGTACGACCGAGTAGAGCCAACTCATCGTTACCCCGCAGGTGACTGCGCGGGCGGAAGTTGTGGCGCGCCACTTCCTTGGCCATGGCCACAAGCTGGCGCAGGGGAATGACCAGGTTGTGGCGGATATCGTACAAGGCGATGGCCACCACCACCGCGGTGAGCAACAGAAAGAGGATCTGCAGCGTACTGATCAAACGCACCTTGGCTTCGGCGTTTCGCTCCAGCAGCGTCACCATGCTGTCGATATCGCCAACCAGTTCATCCAACTCCGCACGCAGCGGCCGAACGTCGGCGGCAGTGCCCTCGGCCGCGTTGGCGAGCGCCGGGCCAAGCGCGTTCTCCCAGTGCGTCATCAGGCGCTGATAGGAATCCCTCAGAGGATGGTCGCCGGCGCCGGGAATGGCCTCGGCCAGCGCCGGGCTGCGCAGGCGTTCACCGAAGCGTTCGATGAGCCGCGCCGCTGCTTGGCGTCGGTCGCTATCCGGCTGTGCTCGATAGTCGAGCAGAGCGGCGACGATCTGATAGCTGTTCATGCGCAGCGAGCCCGCCATGTTGATGGCGGCGGCATCGCCGCGACTGCTGTTGGCGACGCTCATGGTGACGATGATGCTGATCACTGCCATGGCGGTGATCGCCAGCAGCGACGCCACGATGCGTGCCACCAGAGAGCGTTGCAGTAGTTTCATTGGAACCGAGAGCCTCTCGATATCACCAAGTGGGGCGGTCTTTCACAAGCAAATCCATATCACTCTACCCGGTCATCGCCGAACCCTCAAAGCGTACCTACAAAGGATTACTCCCGATGCCCTTTTGACCCTCGGCGCGGACGTGGTGAGAATTTATCGCGTTACCCCACGAGTTCGTCACCCCATGAGCCTGGCCCCGCAAGCCCACCTGAGCACGTCGACCAATGGCTATCAGCCGCTGGTGGTGGTGCTGCTGTCGCCGCTGGCCTTTGCCCTGGTCTTCGCCTGCTGGACCCTGTTCGCGGTGCTGGGCATGGAGCTCAAGCGTACCCTGGGCTTCGACGAGTTCGATTTCGCCCTGCTGCTGGCTACCCCGATGCTGACCGCCGCCCTCGCAAGCCTGCCCCAGGCGCGGTTGGCACGGTGGATCGGGGGGCGCCGCGTCATGCTTGGCTGCCTGCTGCTGATCTGTCCCTTTCTGTGGTGGATCAGCGTGGCGGAACACTACCTCGAGTTTCTGCTGGCCGGCGGCGGGCTTGGGTTGGGCGCCGGATCACTGGCGGCGGGGCTGGTTTACGTCGCCGCCTGGGGCCCCCGGGGCCGTATCGGCCTGGCCTTGGGTCTCTACGGTGCCGGCACCTTGGGGGCAGGGCTCAGTTATTGGCTGCTGCCTCTGGTAAGCCAAGCCTACGGCTGGCGACTGGCGCCCAGACTCTATCTGCTGCTGGTGCTGCTGGTGGCGCTATTGCTGTGGCTATTCGCAGAAGATGAGACAGGGGAAGAAACGAAGCCGTCGTCGTCCGACGACAGCGGTTCCAGCTCTTCTCGGCGGCGCTGGCGGCGATGGCTGGCGGGACTGATGCCGCCAACCGGCTGGCAGCTGTGGCGGCTCGCCCTGTATTACAGTTTTTTCTATGGCGCCTTCGTGGCGCTCGCTCTATGGCTGCCAAGCTATCTCGCCGCCCAGTATCAGTTGACGCTCCAGCAGTCAGCGCTTTGGGCGCTATTGTTCATCCTCGCTGGCGGACTGGGGCAGATTCTCGGCGGAATGCTGGCGGACTGGCGGGATTTTCGCGCGCTGCGCTGGTGGGTCAGCGCCTGGGTGCTGATATGCCTGTTCCTGCTTTCCTATCCACCGTTCTCGATCCAGATCCAGGGCGTGCACGGCGAGGTAGCCTTCAGCGTCAGCACGCCGCTATGGGCCTTCGATTCGCTGTTGGTGCTGATGGGGCTAGCCATGGGAGTGGGTAAGGGCAGTTTGATGCGTCTGATCCATCGCGATCACGGCGACAACATGGCCCGGGTCGGCGGCTTGGCTCTGGCCTTGGGTGGACTGTTCGCCGGCGTGCTACCCATGGTGTTCGTGCTCGGCAATGAATGGATCGGCATTCGTAGCGCCGGCTTCATGTTTCTCTATGGCGCTCTGGTGGTCTGCATGCTAGTAATGCTCTGGGATCACGCCAGCGGTCAGTCTTGAGCACCGGCCAATATCATATCTCTCGGTGACTTTTCTTATATCCCATTGGAGGTAGTCCCCGGGTATGTAGAGGTAACCACGGCGAAATTCCCTTGCCAATCGAGCAGAATTGTCTCAACACCGCCGCAAGGGCCCGCCCTATCGAAGGCGGGCCGGGCGAACCCTGGGTTCGCTCGTATTCTTTCAAGGAGCCTGGAGATCGACCATGAGTTATTTTCTGGATCGGCTTAAGTACTTGGCCACCAAGCCCGCGCATTTCGCCGATGGCCATGGCGAAACCCGGGATGAAACCCGCAAATGGGAAGACGGCTATCGCGCCCGCTGGCAGCACGACAAGATCGTGCGCAGCACTCACGGAGTGAACTGTACCGGCTCCTGCAGCTGGAAGATCTACGTCAAGAACGGCCTGGTCACCTGGGAAAACCAGCAGACCGACTATCCTCGCACCCGGCCGGATCTGCCCAATCACGAGCCCCGGGGCTGCCCGCGGGGCGCCAGCTATTCCTGGTATCTGTACAGCGCCAACCGGCTCAAGTATCCCTTGATTCGCCAGTCCCTGGTGCGCCTGTGGCAGGAAGCGCGCAAGGAGCACAAGGACCCGGTGGATGCCTGGGCCTCCATCGTCGAGGATCCCGAGAAGACCCAGCAGTACAAGAAGATTCGCGGTCTTGGCGGTTTCGTACGGGCGGACTGGGATGGCATGAACGAGTTGATCGCCGCCGCCAACGTCTACACCGCCAAGCAGTACGGCCCCGACCGGGTAATCGGCTTCTCGCCGATTCCCGCCATGTCCATGGTGTCCTACGCCTCCGGCGCACGCTATCTGTCGCTGATCGGCGGGGTCTGCCTGTCCTTCTACGACTGGTACTGCGACCTGCCTCCGTCCAGCCCTCAGACCTGGGGCGAGCAGACCGACGTGCCGGAATCCGCGGACTGGTACAACAGCAACTACCTGATCGCCTGGGGCTCCAACGTCCCCCAGACTCGCTCCCCTGACGCCCACTTCTTCACCGAGGTGCGTTACAAGGGCACCAAGACCGTCGCCATCACCCCGGACTATGCGGAAGTCTCCAAGCTCTGCGACGAGTGGCTCTCTCCCAAGCAAGGCACTGACGCGGCCCTGGCCATCGCCATGGGTCATGTAATTCTCAAGGAATTTCACCTGGAGAATCCCAGCGTCTATTTCACCGACTACGTGCGCCGCTATACGGACATGCCGTTCCTGGTGGAGCTGGAGCGTCGGGGAGACGGTCTCTTCGTGCCGGGCCGCCAGCTGCGCAGCTCGGATTTCGAAGGCGGCATGGGCCAGGCCAACAACCCGGAATGGAAAACCGTCGCCTGGGACGAGATCAGCGACAGCCTGGTGGTGCCGCGAGGTTCCATCGGCTTCCGCTGGGGCGAGAAAGAAGGCGATACCGGTCGCTGGAACCTGGAATCCAAGGATGCGAACGGCAAGGAAATCAAGCTGACCTTGTCTTTGATGGATCGCCATGACGAAGTTGCTCGGGTGGGCTTTCCCTATTTCGGCGGCATCCAGCACAAGCATTTCAACCACGTCGACGCCAACGAAATCCTGCAGCACAACCTGCCCGCCAAGCGGGTGACCCTGGCGGATGGTCGCGAGGTGCTGGCGGTCACCGTGTTCGACCTGATGTGCGCCAACTACGGTATCGACCGTGGCTTGTCCACGACCGGCGAGGAAGGCGAAGACGACGGCGCTACCAGCTACGATCAGATCAAGCCCTATACCCCGGCCTGGCAGGAGAAGATCACCGGGGTGCCGGCAAAGCAGGTCATTCGCCTGGCTCGGGAGTTCGCCAGCAACGCGGACAAGACCCACGGTCGCAGCATGATCATCGTCGGTGCTGGCATGAACCACTGGTACCACATGGACATGAACTACCGGGGTCTGATCAACATGCTGATCCTGTGTGGCTGTGTGGGCCAGACCGGCGGCGGCTGGTCACATTACGTGGGACAGGAGAAGCTGCGCCCCCAGACCGGCTGGACTCCGCTGGCCTTCGGCCTGGACTGGAGCCGTCCGCCTCGGCACATGAACGGCACTTCCTTCTTCTACAATCACTCCAGCCAATGGCGCTACGAGAAGCTCGATGTCAAGGAGATCCTCTCACCGTTGGCCAAGGCGGAGGATTATGCCGGCTCGCTGATCGACTACAACGTGCGCGCCGAACGCATGGGCTGGCTGCCTTCAGCGCCGCAGCTCAGCATCAACCCGCTGCGCCTGACCAAGGCAGCCAAGGATGCCGGCAGCAAGTCCACCGCGGACTACGTGGTGGATCAGCTCAAGAGCGGCAAGCTGCGTTTCGCCGCGGAAGAGCCGGATAACCCGCAGAACTTCCCGCGCAACATGTTCATCTGGCGCTCCAATCTGCTGGGCAGCTCCGGCAAGGGCCACGACTACATGCTCAAGTACCTGCTCGGCGCCAACCATGGCATCCAGGGCAAGAATCTGGGCGACATGGACGGCATCAAGCCCCAGGAAGTGGATTGGCAGGACGAGGCGGCGGAAGGTAAGGTCGATCTGCTGGTGACCCTGGACTTCCGCATGTCCACCACCTGTCTGTATTCCGACATCGTGCTGCCTACGGCCACCTGGTACGAGAAGGACGACCTCAACACCTCGGACATGCATCCGTTCATCCACCCGCTGACCGCCGCCACCGATCCGGCCTGGGAATCCCGCAGCGACTGGGACATCTACAAGGGCATCGCCAAGGCGTTCTCCAGGGTGTGCGTCGGTCATCTGGGTGAAGAAACCGATCTGGTGACCCTGCCCATGCAGCACGACTCCCCCGGAGAGCTGGCTCAGGTCAACGTGCTGGACTGGAAAAAAGGCGAGTGCGACCCGATCCCGGGCAAGACCATGCCGAGCCTGATCGAGGTCAAGCGCGACTATCCCGCCACCTACGAACGCTTCACCTCTGTGGGGCCGCTGCTGGAAAGTCTCGGCAACGGCGGCAAGGGCATCAGCTGGAAGACCGAGGAAGAGGTCGAGCTGCTGCGCGGGCTCAACCATCGCAAGCTGGACGGTCCGGCCAAGGGCCAGCCGCTGATCGAGTCCGCCATCGATGCGGCGGAGATGATTCTGACTCTGGCACCCGAGACCAACGGCAAGGTGGCGGTGAAGGCCTGGGAGGCGCTCTCCAAGATCACCGGGCGCGATCACACCCACCTGGCGCTGCCCAAGGATGACGAGAAGATCCGCTTCCGGGACGTGGTGGCTCAGCCGCGCAAGATCATCTCCAGCCCGACCTGGTCCGGCTTGGAAGACGAGCACGTTTCCTACAACGCCGGTTACACCAACGTCCACGAGCTGATTCCCTGGCGTACCGTCACCGGCCGTCAGCAGCTTTACCAGGATCACCCCTGGATGCGCGCTTTCGGCGAGAGCCTGCTGGTCTATCGTCCGCCTATCGACACCAAGGCGGTGGCCAGCGTCCATGCACCGAAGAGCAACGGCAATCCGGAGATCGCGCTGAACTGGATCACGCCGCACCAGAAGTGGGGTATCCATTCCACCTATTCGGACAACTTGATCATGCAGACCCTGTCCCGAGGTGGTCCGATCGTGTGGATCTCCGAGGATGACGCCAAGGCCATCGGCGTCGAGGACAACGACTGGATGGAGCTTTACAACGCCAACGGCGCCGTCGCCGCGCGAGCGGTGGTCAGCCAGCGGGTCAAGGTGGGCATGGCGATGATGTATCACGCTCAGGAACGCATCGTGAACATTCCCGGCTCCGAGATTTCCGGCACCCGGGGCGGTATTCACAACTCGGTCACCCGGATCTGCCCCAAACCGACCCACATGATCGGGGGCTACGCCCAGTTGGCCTACAGTTTCAACTACTACGGCACCGTCGGTTCCAACCGCGACGAATTCGTCATCGTGCGCAAGATGAAACGGGTCGACTGGCTGGACGGCGAGGGCAATGACTACGAACAGGAGGCCGTGAAATGAAGATTCGTTCACAAGTCGGCATGGTGCTCAACCTGGACAAGTGTATCGGCTGTCATACCTGCTCGATTACATGCAAGCAGGTCTGGACCAGCCGGGAAGGGGTAGAGTACGCCTGGTTCAACAACGTTGAGACCAAGCCGGGGATCGGCTATCCCAAGGAATGGGAAAATCAGAAGAAATGGCGCGGCGGCTGGCTGCGTCGCAAGGACGGCGGCATCGAGCCGCGCATCGGCGGCAAGTGGCGGGTGCTGGCGAATATTTTCGCCAACCCGGACCTGCCGGAGATTGACGACTACTACGAGCCGTTTACCTTCGATTACCAGCATCTGCATACCGCCAAGGTCAGCGAACATCAGCCGATTGCCCGGCCGCGCTCGCTGATTTCCGGTCAGCGCATGAAGAAGATCGAGTGGGGCCCGAACTGGGAAGAGATTCTCGGCACCGAGTTCGCCAAGCGGCGCAAGGATATCAACTTCGAGAAGATCCAGGCGGACATCTACGGTCAGTTCGAGAACACCTTCATGATGTACCTGCCGCGTCTTTGCGAGCACTGTCTTAACCCGACCTGTGTCGCCAGTTGTCCGAGCGGGGCGATCTACAAGCGGGAAGAAGATGGCATCGTGCTGATCGACCAGGACAAGTGTCGCGGCTGGCGCATGTGCATCTCCGGCTGCCCCTACAAGAAGATCTACTACAACTGGAAGAGCGGCAAGTCAGAGAAATGCATCTTCTGCTATCCGCGCATCGAGGTGGGGCAACCGACGGTGTGTTCTGAAACTTGCGTGGGACGTATCCGCTATCTCGGCGTGCTGCTCTATGACGCGGATCGCATCAAGGAAGTGGCTTCTTCGGAAGACGAACGGGATCTCTATCATCGCCAGTGCGAGATCTTCCTCGATCCGCACGATCCGGAAGTGGTCGCCCAGGCAAGGAAGGACGGCGTACAGGACAACGTCATCCAGGCCGCCCAGCAGTCGCCGGTCTACAAGATGGCCATCGACTGGGGCCTGGCGCTGCCGCTGCATCCTGAATATCGCACCCTGCCGATGGTGTGGTACGTGCCACCGCTGTCGCCGATCCAGTCCGCGGCGGAAGAAGGCCACGTGGAGTTCGACGGCATACTGCCGAAGATCGAATCCCTGCGTATTCCAGTGCGTTATCTCGCCAACATGCTGACCGCTGGTGACGAGAAACCGGTAGTGCTGGCGCTCAAGCGCATGATGGCGATGCGCCTCTACATGCGCGCCAAGCATGTGGAAGGCGAGGGCAGCCTTGATGCGATCAAGGAAGTCGGTCTGACGGAGGCTCAGGTAGAGGAGATGTATCGTTACCTGGCCATCGCCAACTACGAGGACCGCTTCGTGATTCCCACCGGTAAACGAGAAATTCCTCGGGACGCCTACGCGGAGCGCGGCGGCTGCGGCTTCAGCTTCGGCGACGGCTGCAACGGCGGCAATCGCACCAACCTGTTCGGCGGTCGTAGCCAGACCACCACTCTGGTCCAGCCGGTGGAAACCTTCGATCCCGGCCAAGAGAAAGAAAAGGAGGTGCAGTCATGAGCCAATCAACAGCCATGAGCGGACAAGCCAATCACACTCTATTGAGTCTGCGGGTACTGGCCCGGCTACTGGATTATCCCACTGCGGAATTGCAGGACGCCGCGCCGGAAATGGTCGAGATCATCGATACGGAGCGTCGCCTGCCGGCGCTCCAGCGCCAGGCGCTGAGCGACTGGTGCGGACGTATCCAGCAGGCGGACCTGCTGGACCTGCAGGCAGAGTACGTGGGCCTGTTCGATCGCGGCAAGGCCACTGCACTGCTGCTGTTCGAGCACGTGCACGGGGAATCCCGGGATCGCGGCCAGGCCATGGTGGATCTACTCGCGGAATACGAGGCGGCGGGCTTCATGCTGGACGCCCGAGAGCTGCCGGATTATCTGCCGGTGTTCCTCGAATACCTTTCCACTCGGGATGAGGCGGAAATCGGCCGCTGGCTGGGGGATATTCGCCATATCTTGGCGTTGCTGGCAGCGCGTCTCGAAGAGCGGGAAGCGGATCATGCCCTGGTGCCAACGGCGCTACTCGCTCTGATCGGTGCGGAAGGGGATATCCAGGTGCATCGACCCAAGGTCAAGGAAGAGAAACCGGATCACACCGCCGAGGCCCTGGACGCGGTCTGGGAAGAGGAGGCGGTGCGCTTTTCCGCGGAATCCGATGAGGACTGCGCCCTGCAATCCGCGGAAGGGCGCCGCCGTGCGGAGCGAAAAAACGAAGTCGCCAGTCAGACCGTTCGCATCATGCCGGCGCCGGACGCTGTACCCACGGCGATAGAGCGCTAAGAGGAGAGACATCATGTTCGGTGAATATCTACAACATCTGATCTACGGCTACTATCCGTACCTGGCCGGCACGGTCTTTCTGGTAGGGAGCCTGCTGCGCTTCGACCACGGCCAATACACCTGGAAGACCGGCTCCAGTCAGATGCTCTCGACGAAGCACATGCGCCTGGCCAGTAATCTCTTCCATATCGGTATTCTGGTGATCTTCTTCGGCCACCTGTTCGGCATGTTGACGCCCCATTGGGTCTATGCGCCGTTCCTGACGGCGGGTACCAAGCAGATCCTCGCCATCGTCATCGGCGGCATCGCCGGGGTGATGGTGCTCATCGGCGGCGGCATGCTGCTTTATCGGCGCCTGTATAACCCTCGGGTCAAGGCATCCTCCAGCTTCATGGATACCCTGATCCTCGGCATTCTGGTGGTTCAGGCGGCGCTGGGTATCATTACCGTGTTCTTCTCCCTAGGCCATCTGGACGGCGAGATGATGCTGACCCTGGCGGGCTGGGCTCAGTCCATCGTGTTCTTCAGCGGTAACGCGGCGGATTACATGGCCAACGTGTCCTGGATCTACAAGCTGCATGTGTTCCTCGGCCTGACCATTATCCTGCTGTTCCCGTTTACGCGTCTGGTGCACGTCTGGAGTATTCCTCTCGGCTATCTTGGCCGGCGTTACCAAATTGTCCGCCGTCGCGGTTGAGCTTGAGGACAGATAAATGGAACTGATCGATATCGAAAACCTGCCCGGCGGGAGCGCCGCTCCCCCGGTTCGGGTCGGTAAGGTGACGATCGCCGAGGAGGCCATCGCCCAGGAGATGCAGTATCACCCGGCGGATAGCGTGGCGGACGCCCAGCTCAAAGCGGCGCGAGCGCTTGTGGTGCGAGAGCTACTGAGTCAGCGGGCGCAAGAATTGGGTCTGGCGCCCATCGTCGACGCTCGGGGTGTCGAAAACGATGAAGCCATGACCGATCTTCTGGATCGGGAGCTCGAGGTGCCGGAGCCGGACGAGACCGCCTGTCGGCGCTTCTTCGAAGCCAACCCTCAACGATTTTACGCGCCGGTAACCTTCAGAGTTCGCCATATTCTGCTGGCGGCGGCACCGGAGGATGCCCAGGCTCGGGATGCCCAGTATCATCAGGGCGTCGAACTGCTCGAACAGCTTTCGCGGAATCCCGAGCGTTTCGTCGAGTTTGCGCTGCGCCATTCCGCCTGTCCTTCCAAGGACGATGGCGGAGAGCTCGGTTGGCTGAGCCCCGGACAGACCGTGCCGGAACTGGATCGTGCTCTGGAGCATCTGCCGTCGGGATTGCACGATCGGCCCCTGGCCTCTCGCTATGGCTGGCATCTGGTCGATATCGAAGAGCGGGTGGAGTCATCGCCTTTGCCTTTCGAGCAGGTGGCCGACCGAGTGCGTCATACCTTGTTCGAGCAGGCCACGCGTCGAGCGCTGCGGCACTATTTGCTGGCGCTGGAAGAAACCTATGGTGTTGAAGGCATCGTGCTGGATGAAGAGGCCGGCGGTGCGCTGATGCAGTAACGCGCTATTCCTTGGAAGTTGATACCTGGCGTCCTTTGCTCTAGAGAGAGCAGAAGACGCCAGGCTTTTTTATTATTTTCATCGTCATAAATGCGCTTCATCGTTATAGTGGCGCCGGTCTTTTTTCATGATAGGTGCATGACACGATGGTGGCACATTCTCGTTTGGCGCTGTGGCGTGACGTCAACCGGCAGTTGTGGTGGCTGGGACTACTGGGGCTTCTTAGCCTGACAGTATGGCGGGCCTTGCTGTTCTGGCAAGAAGCCCCGGCGGACCTGAATCCAGGCGCCCCGATCCTTCTTTCCGCATTCTGGATGGGGCTGCGTTTCGATGCCAAGCTGTTCGCGGTCACCTTGGGCCCCTGGCTGCTGCTTGGCACCTGCCTGCTGCCGCTGCCCGCGCTCTTGATGCGAGTCTGGCGCCGGCTGTGGCCGGTGTGGGCAGGGCTTGTCATGCTGCTGGTCAACCTGCTGGCGGTGATCAATCATTTCTATTTCGGCTTCTATCAGGGGCCGCTCAACGCCCTTGTCTTCGGTCTGTTCGAGGACGACACCCGGGCGGTCATCGCTACGATCATCAACGATTATCCGGTGGTTCTCCTGTTCATCGTGCTGGCGGGTATGACCACGGCCCAACTGATGCTGATGCGTCTGGCGCGGCTGCGCCGATCGAACTCCTGGCGCTGGCCCCGGACAGCGCTGGCGATCACCCTGTCGCTGGTGGCGTTGATCGGTCTGGGTCGCGGCTCCTTGGGCACCTTTCCGCTGCGGGAAATGCACATGGCGGTAGCGGACAACGCCTTTCTCAACGATCTGGTACCCAGCGGCCCTCAAGCGCTGTATCTCGCTTGGAAGGAGCGTGAGGCCAACGACATCGGCGACGATCCCGAAGCGGGACTCAAACGTTACGGCTTCGCCTCGCCCATCGACGCGGCTCATGCCTTCGGCTGGCGGAAAGTGGACAGCGAAACCGCGCTGCTCGAGCATCTGCGCCAGACTACGCCGCGACGAGAGCTGCTCGAAGAAAAGCCGCCCCAGGTGGTTTTCAGCCTGATGGAAAGCTGGGGTCGGCCGCTGCTGGATTTCGATGACCCGGAGTCGAACGATCTACTCGGTCGTCTGCGCCCTTGGTTAATGAAGGCGGACTATTTCTCCAAGGCAATTTCCAGTGAGAACGGCACCTTGCCGAGTCTGGAAGGGCTGCTGCTGGATACGCCGATCAGCCCGCTGACCCAGAGTCGCTATGGCTATCATTCGTTTTCTACCTCGGCGGTGAAGCCATTCCAGCAGGCGGGCTACCGCACGATATTCCTCACCGCCGGCTCCGTGGGTTGGCGCAACCTGGGGGCCAATCTGCCGCGCCAGGGATTCGACGAGGTGATAGGCCAGGGCGCGATTATCGAGCGCTTTCCCGAGGCCACCGGTGGCACCTGGGGAGTCGACGACGAATGGATGTATCGCTACGGGGCGGAGCTTCTCGAGCAGGCGGAAGCCAGCGGGGAAAGGATCTTCCTGATGACCCTGTCGGTGACCAACCACCCGCCTTATCGTATACCCGACAGCTTTGATCCCGCGCCGCTGGATATCGCCAGGCTGGGCGATACGCTGGCCGCTTCGCGAGAACTTGGCCAGTCGATTCTGGAAACTTATCAGTATTCCAGCGACATGCTGGGCGGTTTTCTGAGCCAGTTGGAAAGGGATGGCCTGCTGGATCATACCCTGTTTGTTGCCAGCGGCGATCATAACACCCGCTCGATCCTCCAGTATCCGGATAGTCATGATCTCTTCGATCAGTTCGGCGTGCCGATTCTGAGCTGGGTGCCGCCGGCCTATCGCTTCGACGAGACACCGCGCCTCGATGACTGGGTGAGTCACCGGGATATTTTCCCCACCCTGTGGGCGCATTCCTTGTCCGGTGTCTCCACCCCCTGGATGGGAGATCAGCTTTATACCGCAGCCCAGAATGGCGACGGTTTCGTCTCAATGGCGCTGACGTTCAATCAGCAGGACGGCGGCTCCGGAGTGATGATCAGCGATCTAGGCGCGGCCACCAATCTGCGAAATCCGCGCTATTATCGCTGGGCGCAAGTGGCCAAGACGCTGGAATATACGTCCTTGCCGTCCGATGCCTTGAAGGCTCAGGTCGAACATGCCCGGGCTCGGCTGGCCTTGGAGGACTGGCGTATCCGACGAGAAGCCTTGGCAAGCAAGACACGGTAACTGCCATTAAGGTTACAATTTGTAAGTCGACTTTTTCGTTAAGTAATGTTTAACTGCGGATACAAAGGGACACAGAAGTCTTTAACGGATCCGACGTAACATTATGAAAACCGCACGTTATCTTCCCTCCTGGGTCAAGCAGTACTTTCAGAGCGAAGTCGAATCACGGGGCTATGTGATTCCTCGTGATCTGCCGCCGGTGGACCTGCGGGAATTGTCGAGCCACCCTATCGACGTGATGAAGCGCGCGAAGCAAAGTCCGGTTCTGCTGAATATCCCCTTGACTCACTGTCGAGCCCTAGGGTTGATGGCATATCCCTGTAATGGTGAAAGTCGTCATCCTTTCATCAGAGCGCTGAAAGAATATGCTCAATCCGGAATTGAGGATTACCAGTTATCGGAATTAAAAAAATATTACGATAATGTTCAGCCGAATAATGGCGCGGAATACCTGGGTCTGAAAGATCCTCAGGCCAGCCGATTGGCTAACCAATCCCCTCTGTGCATGGTCGAACCCTGGATAGGCAGCGCTGCAGAAAAGTACAAGGCCCGAAAACTTCAGACCACCTGGGAAGAAGCAAGGGCCAATGGGCTGAAGCAAGAGAGGAATCTGGAGTGGATTTTCATTGGTCCTCTGAGCGAGGCTCGCGGAGCGCTGGAGCTTCGGCGCCTGATTCGCCTTTATCAGAGTATCCAGACGAAGGGTTATCTCAGAAGTGATGATATCGACGGTGATATGACCGGTTTCTTGCTGGTCCGAGAGGATGAGTTTCGTGTGGTCATCAATCGCGGCCAGCACCGAGTCTGCGCGCTGGCGGCTCATGGCTACGCTACTGTGCCGATACGTTTTCTGGGTAGGGCGCCTTCCTTGGTGATACGAGACGAAGTGAAGCAGTGGCCTGGTGTCACGAGCGGCTCACTGTCCGCCGATGAAGCGTTGGAAATTTTTGACCGAATGTTCGAGGGGCGCCAGCCTCCGGCGTACCGACATTGCTATCCCGATTGGAATGAAAGTCCCGAAAAAGCCGCCGTCATTTAGGTTTCCGGGCCAGCAGCACCGCGCGGCGCGGCGCGGGGTAGCCTTCCCGGGTGAGCGAAGCGTCCTGCGGATCGAGAAAATCCTTGAGTGATTGAAACGTCATCCAATCCGTTGAACGTTGTTCGTCCACCGTAGTGTTCGCTTCGTCCACCACTCGCAGGTTCTCGAAACCACAGCGCTCGAGCCAATCGATCAGCGCCCTAGAAGACGGCAAGAAGTAGACGTTTGGCATGGCCGCATAGCGCGGGCCGGGTAGCAGCACTCGTGTCTTGTCGCCTTCCACCACCAGAGTTTCCAGTACCAGTTCCCCCCCGGGCCGCAGGCAGGCTTTCAACTGCCAGAGATGTTCCAAGGGAGAAGGGCGGTGATAGAGCACCCCCATGGAAAACACCGTGTCGAAGAATTCGAGATTGTCCGGAACGCCTTCGATGCCCACCGGCAGGAACTGGGTACGTCCGTGATCCGCGTCGCCGATGAAATGGCGCACTGCCTGAAACTGATAGAAGAAGCGTGGCGAGGGATCGATCACCAGGGTAAAAGCAGCGCCGGCGCCGGTCATGCGCCAGCCGTGATAGCCGCTGCCGCCGCCTACATCCAGTACTCGTCGCCCTGTGAGCGGCGCAAGATGCGGGGCAATTCGCGCCCACTTCCAGTCCGAGCGCCATTCCGTGTCGATATGTATGCCGCCCAGGGTATAGGGTCCCTTGCGCCAGGGCGCGAGTTTTCCAAGCAGGTTTTTGCACTGACGGCGCTTAGCATCATTGAGCGCCACTTCTACCGTGATGCTGTCCCGATCCAGGTCGACACGGCGCTCTCGAGGCAATTCGGGAAGCTTGGCTACCGCCTTCTCCCAAGCAGGAAGGTCGCCGTGGCGCTTGCGATCCAGCCCCTGGGCCAGCTGCTGCGGAAGTCTTGCCAGCCAGGTATCCAGCTCCTGATCGATGAAGGCATGATAAAGCGGACGATGGTGAGAGGTCACTTATTCATCCTTGAAGGCGATAATCGAGGCAAAATTCAGGTATTGAAACCAGGTGGTGCTGCGGGAAAAGCCCGCCTGAGCAATACAGGCGTGATGGGCATCCAGGGTGTCCGGGATCAGCACGTTTTCCAAGGCGGTGCGCTTCTGGCTGATTTCCAGTTCACTGTAGCCGTTGGCGCGCTTGAAATCGTGATAGCGCTCCACCAGCCAGGCGTTTTCCTGCTCGTCCGCGGCCCGGATCTTTTCCGACATTACCAGCACGCCGCCGGGCTCCAGCGCCGCGTGAAGTTTGCTCAAGACGCCGTCGCGATCTTCCGGGGGCAGGAATTGCAGTGTGAAATTGAGCACCACCATGCCGGAGGTCCGGTAATTCAGATGGCGAATATCGCCTTCGACGATTTCGATAGCGTGATCCGGGCACTCCCTGGCGAGGGTATCCTTGGCCCGGGCTATCATTCCCGGAGAGATATCCACCCCGGTCAGGGAAAACGCCTGGGGCGGCAGACGGCCCGCCAGGGCCAAGCCGACGGCGCCCAGAGAGCAGCCGAGATCGTAGACGTGAGCGCCGCGAGGCAGGTGACGCTCGGCGATGATGCCCAGCATGCCGAGAATCTGGCCGTAGCCGGGCACGGAGCGGCGAATCATGTCCGGAAAGCAGGCGACTACCCGTTCGTCGAAGGAGAATTGCGCCACCTGGTCCAGGGGTGTCGTAAAGATGGCGTCACGGTAAGATGCGTCACTCATGAACATATTCGATAGGGCGAGTTTGGCGGTATTCTACGCCCTGAGCCGTCGGGCTGCACGATCCCGCCACTCGCCGTGCACCACTCGCTGCATGCCACTTCGCCGTGCGTGTGCCACCGGCCATACCGTTTACGTCAAGGAGAGACCATGAGCCATTCCACCATCGATCAGGGAGCCGCTTGGCAGGCGCTCAAGCAGCATGCAGGCGAGATGCGCCGGATTCATCTGAAGACGCTTTTCGCCGATTCCTCCGAGCGATTTCGTCGCTACAGCCGCAAGGCTGCCGGGCTGACCCTGGATCTTTCCAAGCAGCGCTGGAACGAAGAAACGCTGGAGCTGCTGCTGGCCCTGGCTCGTGAAGCCCAGGTACCGGAAGCGATAGAGGCGATGTTGCAGGGTGAGCTGGTCAATCGCTCGGAGGATCGCCCCGCCTTGCATACCGCCCTGCGTTTGCCGGCGGATACCAGCCTGAGGGTGGATGGCGAGGATCTGGTGCCTGGGGTGCATGCCACTCTGGATCATATGGCGAGCATGGTCGACAAGCTGCATGCGGGACAGTGGCGCGGCGCTACCGGCAAGGCCATCGAGGATGTGGTGAACCTGGGTGTCGGCGGCTCGGATCTTGGCCCCCTGATGGTGACTCGCGCGCTGGTGGATTTCCGGGTGCATCCTGCGCATCCGATCGAGGTGCACTTCGCCTCCACCATGGACGGTTCACAGCTGGCGGACTATCTGAGCCGTTTCAATCCGGAAACCACCCTGTTCGTGCTGTCCTCCAAGTCCTTCACTACCGTGGACACGCTTTCCAACGCTCGCACTGCCCAGGAATGGCTGATGTCGCGGCTGGTGTCCAGCCGTCAGGCCAACTGCGGCGAGGAGGACTCCCGGATCGATGAGAGCCTGGTGTTGCGCCAGCATTTCATCGGCGTTTCCGCCAACTGCGAAAAAATGTGCGACTGGGGTATCGCCAAGGCCAACCAGCTGGAATTCTGGGAATGGGTCGGCGGACGCTATTCCCTGTGGGGCGCTATCGGGTTGCCTATCGCCCTGGTGGTGGGCATGGACAACTTTCGCGAGCTGCTGGCCGGCGCCCATGTCATGGATCGTCATTTCCACAGCGCCGCCCTGGAGGATAACCTGCCGGTACTGCTGGCGCTGGCGGGTATCTGGAATGTCAATTTCCTGGATATTCGTGCCCATTCGATCCTGCCCTACGATGGCCGGCTGGAGTATTTCGCCAGCTACCTCGAACAGCTGGAAATGGAATCCAACGGCAAGTCCGCCACTCATGACGGCCAGGTGGTCGATTATTCCACTTGCCCGGTGCTGTGGGGAGAGCTGGGGCCCAACGCCCAGCACGCCTTCTATCAGCTGCTGCATCAGGGCACCCAGTCCGTGGAGTGCGACTTCATCGCGCCCCTGCGCCGCTACGATCACGTGGAAGATCCCGATACTCGGCGCCATCTCAAGGCCCAGCACCGCATGACCCTGGCCAACTGTTTCGCCCAGTCGCGGCTGTTGATGCTGGGGGACGATGCCATCGCCGATGCCGCGCCCCGCCCCGCCTACAAGCGCTATCGCGGCAACCAGCCTTCGACCACGGTGCTGCTGGATCGGCTTACCCCCAGCACCTTGGGCGCTCTGATCGCCCTTTACGAGCACAAGGTGTTCGTGCAAGCGACCATCTGGGGTATCAATCCCTTCGATCAGTGGGGGGTGGAGTTGGGCAAGCAGATCGCCGGAGAAACGGAGAAGATTCTGAGTACTCGGGAAGGATTGGAGCGCATGGATGAATCCAGCCAGGGATTGATCGAAGCCTTGTGGTTAGCGGAGGGGGAGGAAAAATGATACATGTATCTGGCTAAATATACAGGTTTTGCGTTATGCTGAGTGATGCTCGGCCAGCTAGCGGTCTATTGTATCTGCACGGCTTCAACAGCGCCGCGGGTTCACCCAAGGCACGTTTGATGCGCGACGCCTGCGCTGACTTGACGCCGGCCTTGCCCTGCGAAACGCCGACCCTGACGCACCGGCCCGAGATCGCCTACGCCGAGGCAAAAGCGGCGCTCGATTCCTTGGGCGAAAGGCCATTGGTAGTGGGCAGTTCCATGGGCGGTTTTTTCGCCACTTGCCTGGCGGAGCGTTTCGACCTCCAGGCGGTGCTGATCAATCCCGCGGTGCGCCCGGCGCGACTGATGAAAGACTGGCTGGACGAGGAATTTTTTAACCCCTATACCGGAGAGCGCTTTCGAGTAGAGGAGAGCCATCGACGTGAGCTGGAAGCCTTGACACCGGCGCGCCTCACCCCCGAACGGTATCTGCTGCTGTTGGGCACCGCGGACGAAACCCTGGACTGCACGGAGGCGTTTCATGCCTACGCCGGCTGTCGTACCATCCTGCATCCCGGCGGAGATCATGGATTCAGCCGGTTGTTCGATTATCTGCCGGCAATTCTGGCTCAGGGCGGCCATCGTCTGCTTCCTGAGCAACTGAAAACACTGATGAACCGCTCATACACGCCGAATCTGCATGATCATTCTGGAACCCTATGACGCAATACAGCGCTAGCTCCATCGAGGTGCTTTCCGGCCTCGATCCGGTGCGTAAACGCCCGGGCATGTATACCGATACCAGCCGTCCCAACCATCTGATTCAGGAAGTCGTCGACAACAGCGTCGACGAGGCCCTGGCGGAGTACGCCCGGCATATTCAGGTGCGGCTGTTCGACGATGGCGGTATCGAGGTGATCGACGACGGTCGGGGCATGCCCATCGACATCCATCCAGAGCACGGGGTCAGCGGTATCGAACTGATCCTCACCCGTCTGCACGCCGGGGGGAAGTTCTCTTCCTCCAGCTATCGCTTCTCCGGCGGCCTGCATGGGGTCGGTGTCTCCGTGGTCAATGCGCTGTCCCGGCGTCTGGAAGTGGAGGTCTGCCGCGATGGCAAGCGCCACGCCATGGCCTTCGAGCAGGGTGAAAAGGCCAGTGAACTCGAGGTGATCGGCACCTGCCCCAAGCGCGCCACCGGCACCCTGGTGCGCTTCTGGCCGGAGGAACGCTATTTCGACAGCCCCCGGCTCTCCCTGCCGCGACTCAAGCATCTACTTCGCGCCAAGGCGGTGCTGTGTCCAGGACTCAAGGTTACCCTGACCGAGGCGGACGGCACCCGGAGCGAATGGCAATACGAAGACGGCCTACGGGACTATCTGGCCCAGACCACGGACGGCTTCGAGGTGATTCCCGCCTCGCCCTTCATCGGCCACTTCGCCGACGAGGAGCAGGCGGTGGACTGGGCGATCCAGTGGCTGCCGGAAGGCGGCGAGCCTCTGGCGGAAAGCTACGTCAACCTGATTCCCACTCCCTTGGGGGGCACTCACGTCAACGGCCTGCGTTCCGGGCTTCTGGAGGCGCTGCGGGAATTCTGCGACTACCGCAGCCTGCTGCCTCGGGGGGTGAAATTGAGTGCGGAAGACCTGTGGGAGCGTGTCAGCTTCGTGCTCTCGGTGAAGATGCTCGATCCCCAGTTCGCTGGCCAGACCAAGGAGCGGCTGTCCTCACGTACCATCGCCGGCTTCGTCTCCGGGGTGGTCAAGGACGCCTTCTCCCTGTGGCTAAATCACCACGTGGATCAGGCGGAAGCGTTGGCGGAGCTTGTCATCAGCGCCGCCCAGCGCCGCCAGAAAAGCGCCAAGAAGATTGCTCGCAAGAAGGTCACTTCCGGCCCGGCGCTGCCGGGGAAGCTCGCGGACTGCGCCGGCTCGGATCCGGCGATGAGCGAGCTGTTCCTGGTGGAAGGAGACAGCGCCGGCGGCAGCGCCAAGCAGGCCCGGGACCGCGAAACCCAGGCGATCCTGCCGCTGCGGGGCAAGATCCTCAATACCTGGGAAGTGGAGTCCCACGACATTTACGGCTCCCAGGAAGTTCACGATATCGCTGTGGCCATCGGTATGGATCCGGGCAGTGGCGACCTCTCCAAGCTGCGCTATCACAAGATCTGTATCCTCGCGGACGCGGATTCCGACGGCCTGCATATCGCTACCCTCCTGTGTGCGCTCTTTCTGCGTCATTTCCCGGCGCTGGTGGACGCGGGCCATGTGTTCGTCGCCATGCCGCCGCTGTATCGCATCGACCGGGGCAAGGAAGTCTTCTACGCTCTGGACGAAAGCGAGCGGACGGCGATCATCAAGCGCCTGGAAGCCAAGCGCGGCCCGGCCATCAATACTCAACGCTTCAAGGGTCTGGGAGAGATGAGTCCCCTGCAACTGCGGGAGACCACCATGGCGGTGGACACCCGGCGCCTGGTGCAACTGACCCGGGAAGAAGATGACGGCACCCTGGAAATGATGGATATGCTGCTGGCCAGAAAGCGCGCCTCCGACCGCAAGAGCTGGCTGGAGGACTATGGCAATCTGGCGGATATAGAGGTGTAAGCGACGATGACCATGGATATTCAGGTGGCGGAGGGGGACGTCGAGCGTCTGCCGCTTCGCGAATACACCGAAAAAGCGTATCTCGACTATTCGATGTACGTGATTCTCGACCGGGCCTTGCCACATATTGGCGACGGCCTGAAGCCGGTGCAGCGGCGTATCGTCTACGCCATGCGCGAGCTGGCCTTGAGTGCCAACGCCAAGTACAAGAAGTCCGCTCGCACCGTGGGGGACGTGCTGGGCAAGTTTCATCCTCACGGGGACAGCGCCTGCTACGAAGCCATGGTGCTGATGGCCCAGCCGTTTTCCTATCGCTATCCGCTGGTGGACGGCCAGGGCAACTGGGGGAGTCCGGACGACCCCAAGTCCTTTGCCGCCATGCGCTACACCGAGGCGCGGCTGTCGAAGTTCTCCGAGGTGCTGCTCTCGGAACTCGGCCAGGGCACCGTGGACTGGACCGCCAATTTCGACGGCACCATGGATGAACCGGTGGTGTTGCCCGCCAGGCTACCCCATGTGCTGCTCAACGGCGGCACCGGTATCGCCGTGGGTATGGCCACAGACATTCCGCCGCATAACGTGAACGAGGTGGTCGAGGCCACCTGCCATCTGCTGCGCCATCCCAAGGCCACCACCGCGGATCTGCTCGAGCACCTGCCGGCGCCGGACTTTCCCAGCGCGGCGGAGATCATCACGCCACCCTCGGACCTGCGCAAGATCTACGAAAGCGGTCGCGGCTCCGTGAAGCTGCGCGCCCGTTTCGAGCAGGAAGACGGCAAGGTGGTGATCACCGCGCTGCCCTATCAGGTCAGCGGCGCCAAGGTGCTGGAGCAGATCGCCGCTCAGATGCAGGCCAAGAAACTGCCCATGGTTGCGGATCTGCGGGACGAATCCACCCACGAGAACCCGACCCGGCTGGTGATCGAGCCGCGCTCCAACCGGGTGGATATCGAGCCGCTGATGGCGCACCTGTTCGCCACCACGGATCTCGAGAAGAGCGTGAGGGTCAACATGAACGTGATCGGCCTCGACGGTCGGCCCCGGGTCATGCCCTTGGCGGAACTGCTCGGCGAATGGCTGGCCTTCCGCCGTACTACGGTGCGACGACGACTGGAGTATCGTCTAGGCAAGGTCAAGGATCGCCTGCACCTTCTCGAAGGCCTGCTGATCGCCTATCTCAATATCGACGAGGTGATCCGCATCATCCGCGAGGAGGACAAGCCCAAGCCCGCGTTGATGGAAGCTTTCGGTCTCAGCGACCGCCAGGCGGAGGCGATTCTCGAGCTGCGTCTTCGCCACCTGGCCAAGCTCGAAGAATTCAAGCTGCGCGGCGAGCAGGACGAGCTGGAGAAGGAACGCCAACGTCTCGAGAAAGTGCTGGGCAGCGAGAGCGCTCTGACCAGGTTGATCGAGAAGGAATTACGCGCCGCGGGCAAGGAATACGGCGACGAGCGTCGCGCTCCTCTGGTGGAACGCCAGGAGGCCAAGGCGCTTTCCGAGGTTGAACTGCTCGGGGCGGATCCGATCACCGTGGTGCTCTCGGAGAAAGGCTGGATTCGCGCCGCCCGGGGCCATGAAATCGATCCGGAAGGGCTTTCCTTCAAATCCGGAGATCGCTTCCAGCTCGCTGCCCGGGGCAAGACCAATCAACCCCTGGTGCTGCTGGACGACACCGGCCGCGCCTATACTCTGACCGCCCACAATCTGCCTTCCGCGAGAAGCCAGGGAGAACCGGTCACCGGGCGCATCAACAGCGGCGGCGGTGCGATCATGAAAGGATTGCTGCTGGCACCACCGGAAAGTCGCTTCCTGCTGGCCAGCGACGGTGGCTATGGCTTTATCGCCAAACTCGAGGATCTCACCGGCAAGAACAAGGCGGGCAAGGCGGTGCTGAGCCTGCCCAAGGGCTGTAATGTGATGCCGCCCCAACCGATTCCCGAGGAAACGTCTTGCCAAGTGGCGGCGGTATCCAACGAAGGGCGGCTGCTGGTGTTCCCGCTGGAACAGCTGCAGGAAATGAGCAAAGGCAAGGGCAATAAGCTGCTGGATATTCCCGGCGCGCGAGCCGCGAACCGCGAGGAATATCTTCGCGATCTGGTGGTAATACCGAAAGGCGCTGCGCTAACGGTGCATTCCGGCAAGCGCAAGCTGACGTTGAAGAGTGCAGATCTCGACTATTACTGCGGCGACCGCGGGCGGCGCGGCAACAAGCTGCCCCGAGGCTTCCAGAAAGTGGATCAGCTGGAAGTGCAGTCATGACCGAGGGCCTGATGCTGATCCTGCTTGCGCCACGGCTGCCGGAGGACGTTGTCGCCGCAGTTGACGCCTTCATCGCCGAGCATGGCCTGAGCATCGAGTCGCGCCGATGGCTTTCCGAGCCTCGAACTAGTCAGGATCATGGCGCCTGCCTGGAATACCGGCTGGTCGGCGACGCGATCGACCTTGCGATACTGCGGCAAAAGGCCCTGGCGCTGGGCCAGCAGCAGGGGGTGGATATCGCCGTTCAAGAGGACTCACCCTGGCGGGATAAGCGTCGGCTGGTGTGCTTCGACATGGATTCCACTCTGATCAAGGCGGAAGTGATCGATGAGCTGGCGCGCCGTCATGGCGTCTATGACGACGTTGCCCGGGTCACCGAGCGAGCCATGCGCGGCGAGCTGGATTTCAAGCAAAGCTTTCGCGAGCGCATGGCCAAGCTTGAAGGGCTTGACGAATCCGTAGTGACGGAAATCGCCGAGAATCTGAAGTTGATGGATGGCGTCGAGCGGCTGATGTTTCATCTGAAACGCCTGGGCTATCGCACGGTGATTCTCTCCGGCGGCTTCAACTATTTTGCTCGTTATCTTCAAGAACGGCTCGGCTTCGACGAGGTGCATGCCAACGAGCTGGTGGTTGCAAATGGCAAAGTCACCGGAGAAGTGCGAGAGCCGATCGTCGACGCGGAGCGCAAGGCAGCACTGCTCGAGCGAATCGCTCACCGGGAAGGGCTGAATCTGGAACAGACCGTCGCCGTGGGGGACGGCGCCAACGACCTGAAGATGCTTGCCACCGCCGGACTCGGCATCGCCTTTCGCGCCAAGCCGCTGGTGCGTCGGCAAGCCAGCCAATCCATCTCTACCCTGGGGATCGACGCCGTGCTGTATTTACTCGGCCATTGTGAGGCGGATCTTGAGCCGGTGTCGGGTTGAGGCTGGCAAAGCAACACGCAGCAAGCTAGGGTCTGAACAGTCCTTCATCAATCGAGAGGCCGTCATGCCAGGAACCACCTATACCCCGGAACTGCTGGAAGAGCTGAAGATTCTCTGTCTGTTCAATCTGAACACGACTCAGGAGGGCATCAAAGTGCATTCCAGCGCCGCGCCGGAGGCCATCGCCGCCACTCGGCGTCTTCATGACAAGGGGTTGATCACTCAGGATGACGGAGGCTATCTGACCTCCCTCGGCCTCGACGGCGCCCGTCATGCCCAAGATCTGCTGGGAATTCTATTGCCCGCCAATGTGACCAGCTGATGACTTGAAGCTGTTCATGATTCGCTTCGCTCGGTTTTACGCGCCAGGACGCTCGTCAGTCCGGGCAGCCGAGCGATCAGCGCGATCACGATCAGGGCGAAGAATAATCGCGCCCAGAGGATACCCGAGAGATCCGCACCGAGCAGCATCACCAGCAGAGTGTCCTCGATCAGGCTATGGCAGAGTCCGAGAAAGCTCAGGGTCAACAGGATATCCCGGGGACCGAGCCGACCGGACTGGGCTTCACGCAGCAGCAGCCCAGCGCCGAAGCTCATGCCCAGAGTGATGCCGATGATGGTGATATTGGCCCCGTCCTTGCTGATGCCCAGCAGTCGCAGCAGCGGAAACAAGAGCGCATGCAGCAGGCGTTCGATCCTCAGCCAGCGTAACAATTGTAATAGCGTCATCAGCGCCAGGATCACGAAGTAGATGGTGATCAACGTCTGCAGTTGGCTCAAGGCCCAGGCGGAAAGACTGTTATCGCGATGGACGGGCTGCCAGACCACCCGATTGGCTTCCTGCAACCAGCCGGTATTGGCGTAAAGCAGATGCAACAGCCAGCCAAGCAGCAGTCCACCGCCGATTCTCAGGGACAGAGTCAGCCACCAGGGGACCCCGGCCTTGCGGGCCACGGCGCCTTCCACCGGCAAGGAATGACCGACCACCAGCAGGGTGCCGAGCACGGTCACCTGAGCGATGCTAAGAGGTTCGTTGCCAGCGAGATCAAAAAATACCACCATACCGGTATAGATATTGGTCAAAAGCGTCGCCGCCCACACCAGGCTCATGTCATCCGGCAGGCCGAGTAACGACATTAGCGGCGCCAGTAACAGACTCAGCCAATGAGTGACGCCCAAGGCTTCCAGCAGCTTGACGACAATCAGCGCGGGCACGAGTATCTTGAGGAGTGTCCAATAGACATAAAACGACTCGCGTAGAAGTCGCCACGGAATGTCTTTCAGGCGCAGGAGCAAACGGGCTGACATGACGGGTTTTCCAGACGATGACTGAACCCTGGCGGGTTGATAGGACGCTAGGTAGTTTACCGGGATCAGGAAAAGTCGCTACCACGAAGTTCCCAGGAGGGAGAACATGACTCACGCCGCACACCATTTCCTGCCTCCCTATCTTCTCGAGCGGGTGGCCTCGCAAGCAGAGCCAGGCCTCGGCCATCTGGCCAGTCGAACCTTGCTGGTCGATCGGCACTTTCGATCTCGCGCCGAGACCCTGGACTTGCCCGAGGCGAGCGCGGAAGAAGGCCAGCCGCTGCGCTATGTCTATACGGCGAACCAGGAACAGACATTGCCCGGCAAATTGATTCGCCAGGAAGGAGAGGAAGAAACCGGCGATATCACCGCGGATGAAGCCTACGCCGGTTTGGGTGCCACCTATCGTTTCTTCTGGGACATACTCGGACGCCACTCCATCGACGAAGTAGGCATGGCGTTGCTGGCCACGGTGCATTACGGACAGGACTACGTCAACGCCTTCTGGAACGGCACGCAGATGGTATTCGGTGATGGCGACGGCGAGTTGTTCAATCGCTTCACCATTGCCCTGGATATCATCGGACACGAGTTGGCTCATGGTGTGATTGGCCACGAGGCGAAACTGATCTATCAAGGTCAATCCGGCGCGCTCAACGAATCCATTGCGGATGTGCTGGGCAGTCTGGTCAAGCAGTATCATCACGAGCAGACCGTCGAGGACGCGGACTGGCTGGTCGGAGAAGGGCTATTCACCGAGCGGGTCAATGGCCGGGCCCTGCGCTCCATGGCTAATCCCGGCACCGCCTACGACGACAGGATTCTGGGAAAGGACCCCCAGCCGGCGCATATGCGCGATTTCGTGGTGACCGAAGAAGACAACGGCGGCGTGCACATCAACTCGGGTATTCCCAACAAGGCGTTTTATCTTGCCGCGATGGCCTTGGGGGGCAACGCCTGGGACGCGGCGGGTCGGGTCTGGTACGTCACCTTGACGGACCCGCGATTGCCGGAAGATAGTGACTTCGCGACCTTCGCCGAGATGACATTGCAGCAGGCAGGCCATCTTTACGGTGCCTTGGGTCGTGAGCAGCAAGCCATTCGTGATGCATGGCGAGACGTGGGAGTGGACGTATGAGCAATCCTGATCGAGCGAGTAAAATCCCGCCACCGCTGACCCCGGCCACCGTGGTTTGTCTAAGTCGAGAGGGTGGCATCGCGCATTTTCCTGGTCTCGCCAAGCCGCGCCGGATTGTCTGCGCGCGCCTGGATGATGCTCAGCGCGAAGACCTGCAGCGCCTGCTCGCAACAGCTCAGCAGCACCAGGAACCGATCTCTTCTGAAAGCGCCGACCGCCGCGTCATTAAGGTGCTGATCGAGCTCAAGGACAGCGGCGAAACGGTCTGGTCCCTGCAGCTGGCGGAGGATCAGGCACCTCAGGAACTGCTCGAACTCTGGAAGCAGATAGGTAGCAACGATACTTGACAAGGCGCTCGCCGCCTGTTTTTCTGGAGCCATGAACACGACATATCGCATTCTCGACCTACGACTACTTCGACTTCCCGCCGGCCTATAAAGCGACGGGAAAGTGCGCTACTTGCCGAAGAAAAGCGCCAACGAAAATTCAGTCAAGTCAAGGTAGAGAAATAGCGAAATGTTCCACCAGGTCAGTATCTTCTTTCATGCCGTATTCCGCGACGTAACCTCAGCCGACAGGGCGTTTGGTTCTCGCCGTTTCAATCATCTATGCCCCGGTATGCCTTGCGCTGCCGGGGCGTTGTCGTTTTCATCCATTATCGAGGAGACCTGCCATGATGCTCGCTGATCCCGCCGTGAAATATCGCCCCTTTGTTCCCGTCGACCTGCCGGATCGCCAATGGCCAGAGCGGCGCATCGAAACGCCGCCCCAGTGGTGCAGTGTGGATATGCGCGACGGCAATCAGTCGCTGATCGACCCCATGGACATGGAGCGCAAGCGGCGTTTTTTTCAACTGCTGGTAGCGGTGGGCTTCAAGCAGATCGAGGTAGGCTTTCCCTCCGCCTCGCAGATCGATTTCGACTTCGTGCGTGAGCTGATCGAGGAAGATCGGGTGCCGGAAGACGTGACCATTCAGGTGCTGACCCAGGCCCGCCCGCATTTGATCGAGCGTACCTTCGAGGCGCTCGAAGGCGCCAGGCGAGCTATCGTGCACGTATACAACGCCACGGATCCGATGTTTCGCGAGGTGGTGTTCGGGGTCGATAAAAACCAGTGCATCCAGATCGCCACGGACGCCACGAGCCTGATCAAGCAAAAAATGGCGGAATACCCGCAAACCGATTGGACCTTTCAATATTCCCCGGAGCTGTTCACCTCGACGGAGCTGGATTTCGCCGTAGCAATTGTCGACGCGGTGGCCGCCACCTACGTTCCGACGCCGGAGCACCGGATGATCGTCAATCTGCCTGCCACGGTGGAAATCGCTACCCCCAACCATTATGCGGACCAGATCGAATGGTTCTGCCGCCACGTCAAGAACCGTGAAAGTCTGGTCGTCAGCGTGCACCCGCACAACGATCGCGGCACCGGTATCGCCGCAGCGGAACTGGCGGTGATGGCCGGCGCGGATCGTGTCGAGGGCACGCTGTTTGGCAACGGCGAGCGCACCGGTAACGTGGATATCGTGACCCTGGCGATGAATCTCTATACCCAGGGCGTGCATCCCGAGCTGGATTTTTCCAATATCACGCCGATCATGCGCGAAGTGGAGCATTGCAACCAACTGCCGGTGCATCCACGCCATCCCTACGTAGGCGATCTGGTGTTCACGGCGTTTTCCGGTTCTCACCAGGATGCAATCAAGAAAGGCATGGCGGTACGCCGAGACAACCCGCAGGCGCCCTGGGACGTTCCCTATCTGCCTATCGACCCCTTGGATGTAGGTCGTAGTTACGAGGCGGTGATTCGTGTCAACAGCCAGTCCGGCAAGGGCGGTGTTTCCTATCTGCTCGAGCAGGAACACGGCATCGAACTACCGCGCCGCTTGTCCATCGAGTTCAGCCAGGTGGTGCAGACGGTGGCGGAACGCACAGGGCGGGAGATTACCTCGCAGATGATCTTCCAAGCCTTCGCGGACGAATATCTCGATCAGACCCAGCCCTATACGTTGATCAATCACCGGCTGAACTCGGAGCCGGATAGCCCGCGCCTTCATCTGGAGGCCATTATCGAGCAGCAAGGCAAGCGCCGCGTATTACGAGGGGAAGGTAATGGACCCTTGGCCGCCTTTATCAAGGCACTTGCCGCTGACGGCCAGGACGTGGAAATCATCGACTATCACGAGCACGCCCGCGGTCAGGGCGCGGATGCGGAAGCCATCGCTTACGTGGAAGTGCGCGTCAAGGGCGCGGCGATCTTCGGGGTGGGGATCGACGAGAGTATCACCAGCGCCTCCATGAAGGCGGTGATCAGTGCCTTGAATCGCCATCTGGCCAGGGACGAACCCGCAGCGGCGAATGTCACCGCCGAGACGCTAAGCTAGCGCGATTGCGCCAGGCGACGCAGTCATCGGTTGTCGAGAAGGAAAATGAAAAGGAGCCCGAATCGGGCTCCTTCGTCTTATTGTGACGTCTGGTTGTCTTGGGTCTCTTCCGAAGGTTCGGACGTTGGTTCACGAGTCTCGTCCACCCCCTGATCTCCTTGATCGGCAGGCTGACCGGCTTGATCAGCGTTCGAGGTATCCGACTGAGGCATCGCTTCCTCCTGAGATGGCATTTCCGCCGTGGAATCTTCGCTCATCTCACCCGCTGTTTCGTCGGACTGCATGGCGCCCGAACTATCGTCCGAGTCAGTATTGTCGGATGCTCCCATGTCGTCCTGCCCGGAAGTCGAATCCGTTGCCGGCTGCTCCATCGTATCTTCCTGTGGAGCTGAATCGGATTCGTCGTCGCTACAGGCGGTGAGTCCGGCTGTAAGCAGAAATGCCAAGGACAATACTCCAACGCCGCGCCATACGGCGCCGTTCCTGCGTTTCAACTCCATCAACTCTCGCGGTGCTTCGCGCTTCATAGCGTTTCTCCCTATTGACTGAAAATTTAGCATGCTTCCCTACGTCTGACGAAATGAATCTGGATCACCATCAAGAGGGATGATCTTCATTGTTTGCCATTTTTCAATGGCAGCTATCACCTAGGGTAGATGCTGTTTTTCCATTCGGGCAAATTGAATCCCTTCTTTTCTTGTATGTTGCAGCCCTTTGCGAAGGAAACATCGCTATCAGGTACGAGAAGAGCCCGTATCGGCCAATACCATGTAGAAACGCAAGATCGGTAGAGCGCGCCACCAAGAAGCAGGCGTCAAGCGGTGGTGGGGAAAAGGTCAGGGGGCGATCTCGAGTTCCAAGCTCAACATTATTGAAGGGTGGTCGTATCAGCGACGGACTTCTTGAGCACATCGGCATAAACTTCCAATGGCGTTCTCCAGTCCAGTGTTTTTTGATCGTGCCCCGTGGCATGACATGAAGCGCATTATAGATGGCCTCGTGAGAGATCTGGCAGTCGGGATGATCATACGTTTCAGTGTGCGGCTTACCTGCTCGGGTGACCAGTATTTACGTAGTAGATAAACCACCAGTTCGAACAGTTCGCCATCAGGATGCAGCTTCGATAATCGGCGAGGCCGGTGGCGTGTCAATCGGGCGCGGTGACCCGCCAAGCCGTCGTCGACATGCGCCAAGATAGAGGTGACGTCCACTATCTGTAGGTAAGCAGGAGGAGACCATGAATAAGCATAAGACAGTCGGCATTGATCTATTAACCTGGCAAGTGCAGAGGCAGCCAATGCCGAAGTGTTGATGAGGACGGTATGCGCGAATGTCTCATCAAGGCCAGAAGCCTCAGGCTTCAACAACAGGCCGGATATATGAAAGCCAACCTGTCCCTTTCTTCAGCCTGAGGCCTTGCAAGCCGGGAGGAGACCATATATGCACTTGATCATTGAGACCGCCCATGCTTAACAAATGTTCACGCTCTCACCCTGATCGCCAGCCCTATAGTTTTCGTCTTTACAAGGTCGATGATTGGCTCGATAGCGATGCAATCGTTCCTCGAGATTCATAAGAAGCGACCCAATTTTGATTGATAGCAAGGGGCCTGTATTACAGCGGCGTCTTGGCGCTTTTTCCGGGGACTTCACGCACCAGGCGGGGCATCAGGAATCCCGGCAGTCGTTCCCGCAGTGCTTCCATCAGGCCTCTGGCTTCTTCATCCGAAACGTCGAAATGCGCGGCTCCCTGTACCGGATCCAGCACATGCAGGTAGTAGGGGAGTATTCCGGCCTCGAAGAGCCGCTCGGAGAGGGCAATGAGAACCGGAGCACTATCGTTGATACCATGCAGCAGTACGCTTTGATTGAGCAGCGTCGCACCCGCCTCCTTGAGTCTTGTACAGGCTTTGATAACCGCGTTATCGACCTCGTTGGGATGATTGATATGCAACACCACCACTTTCTGCAGTCGAGTCCTGCCAAGCCAGCCGAGTAATTTCGGGTCGACACGATCGGGAATCACTACCGGCAGCCGGGTATGAATACGCAGGCGTTTGAAATGCGAGATGGCACCGAGCTGCTCGACCAGCCAAGCGAGTTGGCGGTCATTGGCGGCAAGGGGATCGCCGCCGGAAAGAATCGCTTCGCGAATCGAGGTATCCTTGCGCAGGTAATCCAGGGTGTCTTGCCACTGAGCGCGAGAAGGCGCGTTTTCCGCGTAAGGGAAATGGCGGCGGAAGCAGTAGCGGCAGTTCACCGCGCAGGTGGGGCTGGCGATCAGCAGTACCCGGCCGTGATACTTGTGGATCAGGCCGCGTCTTGGGGTATGCGTTGCCTCGTTCAGAGGATCGAGAGTATAGCCCGGCGACTGATGCATCTCCGCGTTCAACGGCAGCACTTGGCGCAACAGCGGGTCGTGAGGATCTCCGGGGCGAATGCGCGCCAGGTAGGCCTCCGGCACGCGAATCTCGAAAAGCGCGTGGCCGGTCTCGGCTCCGGGCAGCCAGGCATCCGACAGGCGAAGCCGCTCGCAGAGCACTCGCGGGTCGCGAATGGCGCCGGCAAGCTGGCGCTGCCAGGCAGGTTTTCGAGTGCCCGGCGAAACGGGATCTTGCAGCGGCGTTGTCTGCACATCGATAGGGCTTCGGGTTATCATGCGGCACACCAGTCAGAGAGGGCGAAGCTTCGCTTCGTCGAAAATACATTTGCGCGGAGCATTCAGACTCTGCTCAGATATCAGTGAGGAAACATGGCGAGCTATTCTACCAACGAATTCAAGGGCGGTCTGAAGGTCATGCTGGACGGTGATCCCTGCAGCATCGTCGAGAACGAATTCGTCAAACCTGGCAAGGGCCAGGCCTTCAATCGTGTGAAACTGCGCAACCTGAACACTGGCCGAGTATGGGAACGTACCTTCAAGTCCGGGGACTCCCTGGAAGCCGCGGACGTCATGGAGCTGGAGATGGAGTATCTCTATTCCGATGGCGAGATGTGGCATTTCATGAAGACCGATGGTTCCTTCGAGCAGTACGCGGTGGAAAAGAAAGCGCTGGGGGACACGGAGAAATGGCTCAAGGAGCAGGTTCCCTATACCGTTACCTTGTGGAACGACAATGTCATCAACGTGACGCCGCCCAACTTCATTGAACTGGAAGTCGTCGAGACCGATCCGGGGCTCAAGGGCGATACCGCCCAGGGCGGCTCCAAGCCCGCAACCCTATCTTCCGGTGCGGTAGTTCGCGTGCCCCTATTCATCAATCAGGGCGAAGTGCTGAAGGTAGATACGCGAAGCGGTGAATACGTCAGCCGTGCGTAAACCATTTCAGATATATGACATTGACGCCGAGCCCAGCGCTCGGCGTTTTTGATGGGGCTTCTGATGGACAAGATCGACTGGCAGCCCACTGCCACTATCGAGACGCTACGAAAGCGTGCCCGCTGCCTGGCCGAGATTCGCCGCTTTTTCGCTGAGCGCGGCGTGCTCGAGATCGAGACGCCGGTGCTGGGCCGCGGCGGCAGTACCGATCTGCACCTCGATTCGCTATCGCTGATTGCCAATACGCCGGCGGGGGGGCGTGAACGGCTGTGGCTGCAGACCTCCCCGGAATTTCACATGAAACGCCTGCTGGCAGCGGATAGCGGGCCGATCTTCCAGTTGGCCCGCTGTTTTCGCGACGGCGAAGTGGGTCGGCGTCATAACCTCGAGTTCACCATGCTGGAGTGGTATCGCCCGGGGTTTTCGCTTGAGGATCTCATTGACGAGATCGAAGCACTGATTCGCCTGCTATTGCCTTACGCGGGCCCTAGGCGGCTGCGGCGCTACCGAGAGCTGTTTCGAGAACAGCTTGCAATCGATCCCTTTACTGTTCCACTCGTGGATCTGCGCCATCTGGCAAGCGAGCAAGGTAACCTGGATATGAGCGATAACCCGCGGGGTGACTGCCTGGACCTGCTGATGGGCCTGATCATCGAACCGACACTGGGGCAGGGGGGCATCGACATGGTGATCGACTATCCCGCCAGCCAGGCGGCGCTGGCACGCAAGCATCGGGATGCCGAAGACGGCGTAGAGGTGGCGGGGCGTTTCGAGGTGTATGTACAAGGGTTGGAGCTGGCCAACGGCTACGATGAGTTGACCGATGCCGCCGAGCAGGCCGCGCGTTTTGCTGCTGACAACATCGAGCGTAACAAAGCGGGTAAACCCCAGGTAGATGTCGATGCTCGCTTGGTCGCGGCACTACAGTCGGGCATGCCGGAAGGCAGTGGCGTAGCGCTGGGTGTCGATCGGCTGATTCAACTGGCCCTGGGCAAGCAGAGCGTGGCGGAAGTGATAGCCTTTGCCACGCCAGATTGTTGAGCGATCGGTATGTGGTCGAGGCGCATCAATTTGTATCGATACAGGGCTCACCAATCTTTCGATTTCCGCGATGATCTCGTTGCGAAGCGCCCAGGGGTAGCCCAGTAGTCAAAGATGCCTCTGTCGCCATCATGGCCGCTGCTACGCCTCGGCCGACGCCAACGTCATCGCATGGATTCGCGCATTAAAAAAATCGGTTGCAACGTACCAGGCGCTGAATGGAAAGAAGAGCGCGACCAGGGCAAGCCGGATCAGAAAGGTCATGACGACCTCAACCGTCATCAGAAGGACTCAACCCAGGGGCGTATTTCGATTTCCCAGGACCAGGCGGATCGGTGCTGGTCGAGCAGATGCATATAGGTGCGGGCGATAGCGTCTGGGTTCAGCATGTTGTCAAAATCTTCATCGCCGCTTGCGGATTCAGGGTTTGCGGGACTACCGATGATGCCATCGATCACGACATGGCCAATATGAATGCCCTTGGGGTGGAGCTCCCGGGCAAGCGACTGGCATAGACCTCGCAGCGCGAATTTCCCCATGGCGAAGGGAGCAGAGTTGGCAAACCCCTTAACGCCCGCAGTAGCGCCAGTGAAAAACATTGCCCCTTGATTGCGAGGAAGCATGCGTTTGGCCGCATGATGCGCCATGAGAAAGGCACCGTAGGCCGAGATCATGAGGGTATTTTCGACATCCACAGGGTCAAGCGTTGCAATCGGCCCTTGATTGCGGGCGCTTGGGTTGTAGATGGCGACGTCGAGATCGTCTTGCTGCTCATCCAACATGGTGAACAGACGCTCCATATCGCCTGGATTTCGAGCGTTACAGTCGATGAGCGTCGCGCCGATCTCCTGGGCAAGGTCGCTCAGGCTGGACGTGTCTCGTGACGCCAGCACGATGCTGTGGCCACGCTGCTTGAGCGCCCGGGCGAGTGATGCTGAGAGGCCTGGGCCGGCTCCAATGACAAGTGCTGTCGACATGATGAACTCCGCAAGGGTTGGAATAAGTAGAGTGATGTGCCCAGTATTCTTTTTAGCTGCCAGTCGATAAAACGAATAGGCTGAAGTAGCGAACGGGACAATGGCGTATTAAACGCCGATCCCAGTCCCGCCACGCGGGCGTCCCTCGTGATCGACCTGATGACGACCCAGACCGTCCGGACCCGAACCGGCGTCAGTCGTTGCGTGCTGGCCGACGAATTGGCGGACAAGGTGCGTGTGATACTGGCCTGAAGACATTGCCCAAGCATCTAAGCAATCGATTGAGTTGACCAATAATGTCAGGGTAGCTGTTCTGGTCAGACGTTTATCCAGCCACCGTCCACTATCAGATCCGCTCCGGTCATGTAAGCGGATTCATCCGATGCCAGAAACACCGCCGGGTGCGCTATTTTCCTGGGCAGCTCGGCGACTTTCTCGAACACTCTGAGATCATAGGATTTCATGCATGGCATTCATTTGAGGGCAAGTGTTGTGAGTTTATCTCGATCAAGGGCGAATCATGGCATCGCGGAAGTCACAGCGGGCGGTTCGGCAGATACAAGTAAACTTCCAACAGCGCTTCCGCCAGCGCTAGAACCTTTAGTCTGGCCTTGCCCCGATCAGCATTTGGGTCTTGAATTGGCGGCCTGCGCTTAGCGCCACGTCACCAATGTCGGGTGCCCGGGGCGCCTTTGATGCGCCCGCGCAGATTGGGCGTCACCCAGCCGCCGTAGAAATTCCCGGGCTGAGGCACCACCTCGGTGTCGCCCACCAGGCAGCGGTCCATGCTGGCCGCATAGAATGCCAGATAGCCCGCCAGCGGTTGAAAGGCGTCGGAAGGCCGCTCGTAACACCAGGCGGCGCGTCGGGCGATGCGTTCATCTGCCACCACGTCGAAATAGCGTGCCATGCCTTTCCATTCGCAGAAGCTTTCGCCGGTTACCGGCAGCAACTCCGCCGTCACATCCTCCGGTGGAAAGTAGTAGGTGGGCGCGTGATGGGTCTCGAGCACGCGATAGGCGCGCGTCGTATGTGCTATCTGCCGGCTGCCCAGGGTGATCGTCAGGGCCTGGGCCACCGGCTCCAGGGCGGGTGGGCGCGGATAGGTCTGGACGTCCTCTATCGCCAGTGTCGTCATGTAAGGCCTCATGAGAAATGTGCCGGCGCGCGGGTATCGGTGAAGGGAGGGAAACCTTATGACCCCAGGCTTGCCGCGTAATATCCTTGAGTTCCCCGGCTTGAATATGATGCCAGACGATACAGGTCGGCTCGCGAATCAACTCCAGGCCAGAAAGCGCGGTTTCGCAAAGAATATCGCCATTATTGGCGTACAGGCGCATGTTGATAAGAGTGCATCCGGGTTTGTCTTGGACCGCAGATAAAACCAGCTGGTGGCGTCGATAACGCCGGAATAACTCAGCCAGTGGTGATGGAAAAGATCCTCAAGACAGATCGAAGTGCCATGGAGCTCGAGATAAGACGGTGCCGCGCAGACCAGGTGGCGAATGTGGGTAAGGCATCTGGCAACAAGGTTCATGCGCTGAAGGCGGACCGGACGGACTCGACAGCAATGAATGATCCAACGGCCTTGCTGGAAAAATCCCATGGGCGCGTGGACGTGCTGTTTGCCAACGCCGGGGTCAACTGACTGGCGCCCATCGATCACATCGACTCGGCGGATGTGCGGCCAGTTGCATTACCGGCGAAGAGCTTTTCGTGGATGGCGGCATGGCAACGATCTAAGGTCTTGCTGGAAATCGCGTGTCACTTCAATCAGGCGTACCGCTCAATGGAGCGGTACGCCTTGAAGGCATGTTCACGATGGATGCTGTTTCAATTTCATCAAGGAGAAACAATACCCAAGGACTGTCCCATGCTGACCATGCTGTCGTTGGCATCGAGACTGTCCTTGAAGTCGATTCCCTTGGGCAGACAGAGAATCACCGTGGAGCCGAGCTTGAAACGGCCCATTTCCGCGCCCTTGGGAAGTACGACCGGCTCGTCGAAGCGGGTGGTTTGAGGCGACCCGGGCAGCGGGGTGATCTGGCCTGCCCAGACCGTCTCGATGGCGGCGACGATCATCGCGCCTACCAGCACCATGGCCATCGGTCCATGCGCCGTATCGAAGAGGCATACCAGCCGCTCGTTGCGGGCGAACAACCCCGGCACGTGGTCCGCGGTGGCCAGGTTGACGGAAAAGAGCCGCCCGGGCACGTAGATCGTCTCGCGAAGGCGACCTTCCAGCGGCATGTGTACCCGATGATAATCCCGGGGAGAGAGATAGATCGTCGCGAAATTGCCGTCGTGAAAGGGTCTGGCGCGCTCTTCGTCGCCGCCGAGCAAGGTGGTCAGGGAGTAGTTCCGCCCCTTGGCCTGGATCAGGGAGTCTCGCTCGATACGGCCAAAGCGGGACAGCAGGCCGTCCACCGGGGAGATCAGACCTTCGCCGAGAGGGCGGGCGTCGTCCCGCAGCGCGCGGGTAAAAAAGTCGTTGAAACAAGGGTAGGCGCTGTGATCCGGCTGCTTGGCCTGGCTCATGTCCACCTTGAAACGCCGAATGAAGGCTTTTATCAGCAGGTTCTTGAGCCAGGGAGTACGGCACCGCGCCAGATAGCCGACCAGCCGGGAAATCAGGTGATGGGGTAGCGAGTATTGAATCAGGGCGAAGAGTCTGTCGAAAGTCACGAGTTCTGATTTCCAGTCGGTGTCGGCGCGGCTAGCAGGTTCATTTTTCGATGGGGGTATCGTCTCGATTGCCCCACTCCATCCAGGAGCCGGGATAAGCGCGCATCTTGTCGAAGCCAAGCGCCTTGCCGACGAGCCAGGTAAGGCCGCTGCGATGATGGCTCTGGCAGTAGGTCACTACTTCCATGTCCGGGGTGATGCCCAAGGCTTCGAGCTCGGTGATCAGCTCCGCATAATCCCGCAGGCGCAGGCCATTTTCCCGGTCCATGGCATCGGTCCATTCCATATTCACCGCGCCGGGAATATGACCCAGACGCCTGTTCTGACCTCTTTCACCATCATATTCCGCCGGCGAGCGGGCATCCCAGATCGCGAATCCCTTGTCGCACAGTTTTTCCTTGAGGCTGGCCCAATCGATGCTGACCTCCGGATTGAGTATTTCCGCCTGATACTCGCTGGGAGTGGCATCCCGGGGCTCTGTGGATGTCTCGAGTCCCGCCTCGCGCCAGGCATGGATACCGCCGTTGAGGTAGGAGTAGCGGGTATGGCCGATCAGCTCCAGGGTCCACAAGAGGCGCCCGGCCCAGCCGCCGCCTTCGTCGTCGTAGGCTACCACATGGGTATCCCGGGTCAGCCCCAGAGAGGAAAACAGATCGGAAAGCTGCGCTTCGTCCGGCACGTCGCAGGGCGCCGCACCGCTACCCCGAAACAGACGGCGATGATCGAGAAATACCGCGCCGGGGACATGCCCTTCTGCATGACTTGCCGCGTTCATGGGCACATCGATGATCAACAGCTGTGAGTTGTCGAGGTGTTCGGCGAGAGTTTCCGGCTCGACGATCAACGGCAGAAGATTGGATTCAGAACTCATGGGACGGCTCCTTGGGATCGGCCTGATAGACTCTTGATGATATGTCGATAGCTGGCAAGTCGCGATTCGCGGATAGTGCCGTTTGCCACCGCCTCGAGCAGCGCGCAGCCGGGTTCCCGCCGGTGGCGGCAGTCGCGAAAGCGGCAGTGGCCCAGATAGGGGCGAAATTCGACGAAGCCTTCGGCGACGCTTTGTTCATCGAGATGCATCAGGCCGAACTCGCGAATGCCCGGGGAGTCGATCAATTCGCCGGTGCTGGCGAGCAAATCGTCGCCCGACGAAGGGTCGCCCCGCAAATCATACAGGCGCGCGGTGGTGGTGGTATGAGTGCCCTTGCGAGAATCCTCGGAAAGGGCGCCGATACGCAGGTTTTCTCCCGGCAGCAGTCGCGCGATCAGCGAGGACTTGCCGACGCCGCTCTGGCCGACGAACACCGAAGTACGCTTGGAGAGGCACTCGTGTAATGCGTCAAGGCCGTCTGGCCGCTGAGTGGTGGCGCGAACAACGGGATAGCCCAAGGCGGCGTAGCTTTCGAGCAGTTCGAGCAGTTCGCCGTCGTCTTCTGGCAGCAGGTCGATCTTGTTGAGCACCAGCACGGGACTTATGCCGGTGGCTTCCGCCGCCACCAGATAGCGATCGATCAGGTTCGGATAGGGCGCGGGTTCCACGGCGAAGACAATCAGGATCTGATCGATATTGGCCGCCACCGGCTTGAGCTGGCCTCGCGCATCCGGGCGTTCCAGAACATTATTCCGGTCTTGTCGAGCCACTACCACGCCGCTTTCGTCCTGAGCCTTGCACCAGACCACCCGGTCGCCGGTCACCAAGCCGTCGAGATTGGCGCGCAGGTGGCATCGATGGTGAGTGGCGTTGGCGCTGTCACGCACTTCCAGGGTGCGGCCGAAATGGGCGATCACCCGGCCTTCGCGCTCCGGGCCGTAGTCCCCCGCTGCCAGCCGGGACTGGTCGCGGCTATCCTGCCGCTTGGCTCGGTCGCCGCGCTCCGCTTGAATCTTTTCGATTCGCCAGCGCTGCTGGCGGGTAAGTCTACGTTTGCTCATGAGCACCCAGGAAACGATACAATGGCGTTTATTGTAACCAGCCCGATAGCCAACAGCGAACAGGATTCAGGGAGATTATCCATGACCACGCCAGTCAAGCCACGCGAGGATCTCTTGATATGGATCGATCTGGAAATGACCGGACTCGACCCGAGCAAGGAGCGTATCATCGAGGTGGCGACGCTGATCACCGACAATGACCTGAATCTGATTGCCGAAGGGCCAGTGATCGCGGTGCATCAATCCAATGCGCTGCTTCAGGCCATGGACAAGTGGAACCAGAAGACCCACGGCGAATCCGGATTGGTGGAGCGAGTGCGGAAAAGCGATATTTCTCCTTCGGATGCAGAGCGCCGGACCCTGGATTTCCTCAAGCGGTACACGACCCCCGGGAGCTCCCCCATGTGCGGCAACAGCGTGCATCAGGATCGGCGCTTTCTGGAGCGGGAAATGCCGGAGCTGCTGGCGTTCTTCCACTATCGCAACTTGGATGTCTCGACGGTAAAAGAGCTGGCCAAGCGCTGGAACCCGCAGGCTCTGAAGGGCTTCGAGAAGCGCAATACCCACCAGGCCCTGGACGATATTCGCGAATCCCTGGCGGAGTTGGCGCATTATCGAAAGACTTTCCTCAACTGCTCGGCCGAGCAGGCGTCAAAGTAGCGGTAGCACTAGGCGACATGAATCAAGGCGCCACGCTTCTCGCTTTGGCGCGCCAGCGCCCAGCGCACGTGCTCCCGCACCAGATCGGAAGGGTAGGCCAGGCGCGCCTTGAGCGCCGCTTCCAGCGCCGCGCTCCAAGGGGCGTTGCCCAGCCCCACCGCCAGGTTGCGCAGCCAGCGCTCGTAGCCGATACGTCGGATGGCGCTGCCGGCGGTCTTGTGAAGAAACTCCTCCTCGCTCCAGGCGAAAAGGCGTAGCAGTTCCGCCTGGTCCAGATCGTGGCGGGGAGCGAAATCCTCTTCCTCGCTCACCCGGGTGAAGCGGGTGAAAGGGCAGACCAGCTGGCAGTCGTCGCAGCCGTAGATGCGATTGCCCATGGCCTCGCGATATTGCTCTGGAATGGCACCGTGCAGCTCGATGGTCAGATACGAAATGCAGCGTCTTGAATCCACGATCTTGTCATCGACGATGGCCCCGGTGGGGCAGGCGCTGCGGCAGGCCGAACAGCGCCCACAGTGTTCCGTGGCGAAAGGTGCGTCCACCGGGAGCGGCAGATCGGTGTAGAGCTCGCCGAGGAAAAATAGCGAGCCGGCCTGGGGGTTGAGCAGCATGGCGTTCTTGCCGAACCAGCCGAGCCCGGCCTTCTGCGCCAGGGCGCGCTCCATCACCGGGGCGGAATCCACAAAGGCCCGATAGCCAAAATGTCCAACTTCTTTCTCTAGCCGCTTGGCCAACTGGTCCAGACGCTTGCGCATCAGCTTGTGATAATCCCGACCCAGGGCGTACCGAGACACATAGGCCTTGTCCGGTTGACTCAAGACCTTTGTGGTTTCCACCTCCGCGGGCAAATAGTCCATACGCACGCTGATCACTCTGAGGGTGCCGGGTACCAGTTCCTCGGGCCGGGTACGCTTGGTGCCGTGCTTGGCCATGAAGCCCATTTCGCCTTGATGGCCCGCCGCCAGCCAGCGCTCGAGATAACGTTCGTGAGTGGCGAGGTCCGTGTCAGTGATACCCAACTGCTGAAATCCCAGCTCCCGCCC
The DNA here is from genome assembly GCF_007954585.1 of Pistricoccus aurantiacus. Taxonomy (GTDB): domain Bacteria; phylum Pseudomonadota; class Gammaproteobacteria; order Pseudomonadales; family Halomonadaceae; genus Pistricoccus; species Pistricoccus aurantiacus. Next base: position 3,467,903 of record NZ_CP042382.1, on the reverse strand, counting down.
CCAGATCTTGAGGCGTTCTGCCAGATCGCACAGAGTGTCGCTGTTCAGAGAAGGCGAGGAGGTCATAGGCGCACAACGGAAACAAGAAAGGAAGAAGACAGGTATCCGACGACAAAAGGGTACGAACGATAAACGGAGAAATAGTCGAACAGTGTTTGGCAATAGCGCAGAACATTTTACACTGAAGGGAAACCCCAGTCATTCAGGGAGCGGCCATGACTGATTCCAGAGGCAGACCTTTATATCTCGCCGAGCAGGTGCGCGAGATCGATCGCCGCACCATCGCGGCCGGTGTTGAAGGCTTTGCGCTGATGCAGCAGGCAGCGATGGCCGCCTACGATGCCATGCGCAAGACCTGGCCGACCCTGCGCCGCATCAGCGTTTGCTGTGGTAGCGGCAATAACGCCGGAGATGGCTATGTGCTGGCGGCTCTGGCGGCCTGCGACGGCTTGAGTGTGCAAGTGATCGCACTGCGCGACCCGCAGGAACTGGATGGCGACGCGGGCCAGGCGGTAGCCATGGCGCGGCGGGCCGGCCTAAAGTTTCAGCCCTGGCAGCCGAACATGAGAATAAGCGGGGAGCTGATCGTCGACGCGCTGTTGGGCACCGGGCTTTCTGGCGCGGTTCGCGAGCCGTTCAGCGCTGCAATAGATGCCATCAACGCGGCTCAGTTACCGGTGCTGGCAGTGGATATTCCTTCCGGGCTCTCGGCGGATAGCGGCGCGGTGCTGGGGCGAGCGGTCAAGGCGGACCTGACGGTAACCTTTATCGCCGACAAGCTGGGCCTGCATACCGGCTCGGCGTCGGCCTACGTAGGCACCCATCGCCTGGAGGCCTTGGGGGTGGAGGCATCTCGGCAGGCGGATATCGAACCTTGCGCAATGCTGCTCGATGAAATGCTGATCCCGCGTTGCCTGCCGCCGCGTGCTCGGGATGCCCACAAGGGCGACAACGGCCATCTGCTGGTGATCGGCGGTGCGCCGGGATTTGGCGGCGCGGCGCTATTGGCCAGCGAAACCGCCGCCCGGCTGGGAGCGGGCAAGGTCAGCCTGGCTACCGCGCCGGCGCACGTCACCGCGAGCCTGGTGCGCTGCCCGGAAGTCATGGTGCACGGCATCAATTCTAAAGGGGAGCTCGAAGCCCTGATCGAAGGCGCGGACGTACTGATGGTCGGTCCCGGCATCGGCAAGGGCGCCTGGGGCCAGGCCATGCTCCAAGCGGCGCTGGCAAGCGATAAACCTTTGGTGGTCGACGCGGACGGCCTGAATCTGTTGACGACTCATTGGCCTTTGGAATATCGCGATAACTGGATTCTGACCCCGCATCCCGGCGAGGCGGCGCGGCTGCTGGAGAGTTCCGCCGGCGAGGTTCAGCAGGATCGGCGCCAGGCGATCACCGAGTTACGGCGTCGTCGCGGGGGCGCGATAGTGCTCAAGGGTGCCGGTACGCTGGTAGCGGATCAAGAAGGCATCGCGGTGTGCCCCTTCGGCAATCCGGGCATGGCCAGCGGCGGCATGGGGGATGCGCTTTCCGGAATGCTGGGGGCGCTGCTGGCGCAAGGCCTGTCGCTGGACGAAGCCGCCCGGGTTGGTGTGCTGCTGCATGCCCTGGCGGCGGATCGGGCCGTGGCAGCCGCCGGTGAGCGTGGCCTGCTGGCCAGCGATCTGGCATCCTATGCGCGATTTTTAAGCAATCCTGGCTTGAGCAACCCTATCTTGAACAATCCCGGAACGAGCGATGCATATAACCCTGAGGAGTGAAACGGCGCAGGTGGCCTTCGGCGAGGCTCTGGGACAAGCGCTGCAGGGGCGCGGTCGGATTTATCTGGAAGGGGAACTGGGAGCCGGCAAGACCACGCTGGTACGCGGAGTTCTGCGCGCCTATGGCCATCACGGCGCGGTCAAGAGCCCTACCTATACCCTGGTGGAGCCCTATGTGCTGGAACAGGCGGGGCGGGAGCTTCGGATCAATCATTTCGATCTCTACCGTTTGGGAGACCCGGAAGAGCTAGAGTTCATGGGGGCTCGCGACCTGCTGGACGAGCAGCAGCTGTGCCTGATCGAATGGCCCAGCCGAGGCACTGGATGGCTGCCCGAGCCGGATATTCATATCCAGTTGACGGTTTGCGATGAAGGGCGCGAGGCCAGGCTCCAGGGGATGAACGATGATGGCAGGGCGGCACTCGAGCGCCTTGCCGATAACAAGACCAGGACAGAAACATGAGCATGATATTTCGAAGGATGGTGCGCCGATTGCGCCAGGGAAGTCCGGGGGGAAAGCCGCGTCTCGGGCACGCCGGTAGTCTGCTGATCCTGTGCTGCTGCTTCGTGATCGCCGGTCCATTGAGCGCCGCGCAGGTGGAGAACATGCGGTTGTGGGCGGCGCCGGACCATTCCCGGCTGGTGTTCGATCTTTCCTCCCCGGCGCAGGCCAACGTCTTTACGCTGGATAATCCTTCACGGCTGGTCATCGACCTCGACGCCAGCCAGCTGCGCTCGGATAGCGACAAGTTGAATCTACAGGGTAGCGCCATCGAAGCGGTGCGTACCGGGGTGCGTAACGGCAACGGGCTGCGTATCGTGCTGGACCTCAAGCGAGAGGTGGAGCCGGAGCATTTTTCCCTGGCGCCCAATGAGCAGTACGGGCACCGGCTGGTAGTGGACCTGACCTATCCCGGCGAAAGCGCCGTGGAAGACCCCATCGATCCTATCGAAGCGATGATCCGCGAGCAGGAGATCGCCGCCCAGCGTGCCCAGGCGGAGGCCAAGCTCGGCGGCAAGCCGCAATCTCCGGCGGCGGAAGCGGTCAAGAAGGCGCAGCCGCATCCCAAGCGGGATATCATCATCGCCATCGACGCGGGCCACGGCGGCGAGGATCCTGGCGCTCACGGCCCACACGGCACCCGGGAAAAGGATGTTGTGCTGGATATCGCCCGGCAATTGCAGCAAATCGTCAATCGAACGGAAGGCTTCAAGGCGGTGATGATCCGCGATGGCGACTATTACGTGGGGCTGCGCCAGCGCACCCGCATCGCCCGAGAGCAGAAAGCGGATTTTTTCGTCTCGATTCACGCGGATGCCTTTACCAGCGCCCGGCCCAACGGCAGTTCGGTGTTCGCGCTTTCACAAGGCGGCGCCTCCTCGGAAACCGCCAAGTGGCTGGCGGATTCGGAAAATCGCGCGGACTTGATCGGCGGTGTGGATGGCAACCTGTCCCTGCAGGACAAGGACGAGGTGCTGAGAGGGGTGCTGCTGGACTTGACCATGACCGCGACCTTGAACGACTCCCTGGCCATCGGCGGCCAAGTACTGGATCGTCTTGGCCGTGTCAATCGGCTGCACAAGTCGCGTGTCGAGCAGGCAGGTTTTGTGGTGCTGAAGTCGCCGGATATTCCCTCGCTGCTGGTGGAAACCGGCTTCATTTCCAATCCCACGGAAGAACAGCAGCTGAAAAGCGCCAGCCATCAGCGTGATTTGGCCCAGGCGATCTTCAGCGGCATGCGTGCCCACTTCCAGCAGAACCCGCCGCCGGCAAGCCTGCTGGCCTGGCAGCGGGATAACAGCCGAAATACCGCAGGCAACGAGTATCGCATTCAGCCCGGTGACACCCTGTCGGAAATCGCCAGCCGTCATCGGGTGCCCTTGGCCATGCTCAAGCAGGCCAACGAGCTCAACGGCGATGCGATCCGCGTGGGGCAGGTGCTGCGGATACCCAACTCATGAAGTCGCGTCGCATTCAGGTGCTCGATCCTCGCCTGACCAACCAGATCGCCGCCGGCGAGGTGGTGGAGCGTCCGGCGTCGGTACTCAAGGAGTTAGTGGAGAACGCCATCGACGCGGGCAGCCGGCGTATCGAGCTGGAGCTGGAAGCCGGGGGCGCCAAGCTGATTCGAGTAAGGGACGACGGCTCGGGAATCGGCGCGGAGGATCTTCCGCTGGCGCTTTCCCGTCATGCCACCAGCAAGATATTTTCCTTGGAAGAACTCGAGGAAGTGGCGAGCCTGGGGTTTCGCGGCGAAGCACTCGCCTCGATCAGCTCCGTCTCCCGGCTCGAGCTGGTGTCCAACCGGGAGGACGATCCGAAAAGCGGCTGGCGGGTGGTGGCGGAGGGTCGCCAGATGGAGCCGCGAATCTCCCCGGCGCCGCATCCTCGCGGCACCTCGGTGATCGTGCGGGATCTGTTCTTCAATACCCCGGCCCGGCGCAAGTTTCTGCGTACCGAAAAGACCGAGTTCGGTCACGCGGAAGAGGCGTTTCGGCGTCTGGCTCTGTCCCGTTACGATATCGGCTGGGTGCTGCGCCACAATCAGAAGGTCATTCATCAACTGCGCCCGGGGGATGATGATCTCGCTCGAGAAAAACGTCTCGGGGCGCTGCTGGGCAAGGGGTTTCTCGACAACGCCCTGCATCTGGATCTCGAGGCGAGCGGGCTGCGGCTATGGGGCTGGGTGGGTCTGCCGACTCATTCCCGGGCCCAGGCGGATCAGCAGTATTTCTTCGTCAACGGCCGGGTGGTCAAGGATCGGCTGGTGGCTCACGCCATTCGTCAGGCTTACCGGGACGTGCTCTTTCACGGTCGCCAGCCGGTGTTCGTGCTGTATCTGGAGCTCGACCCTCAGTTGGTGGATGTCAATGTGCATCCTACCAAGCACGAAGTGCGTTTTCGCGATGGCCGCCTGGTGCACGATTTCCTGTTTTCCAGCTTGCATCGCGCTCTGGGCGAAACCCGTGCCGGCACGGTCCAGACAGGTAGGGTCAGGCCAGTCGAGAACCCAGCGAATGCCTCTAACCTGGCCAAGGCGTTGGAAAACGCGGGGGAATCCGGCGACGGCGCTGCCTCACAGGAGACGCCGCGCTGGCAGCAGCAGCCCATGGCGCTGCATCAGGCGGAACCAAGGCCCAGCGCCAATAAAGTGCGGGAGTTCATGGCGGGCTACCAGGCGCTGCATCCGAATCACGAGGAGAGCCTGCTGACGCCGCAATCTCGGAAGGAAGATGCCTCTTCATCAACCCGGCCGGCGCCGCTGCCGGCGGATCACGAGGAGACGCAGGCGCCACCGCTGGGCTATGCCCTGGCGCAGCTCCAGGGGGTATACATTCTCGCCCAGAGCGCCCGCGGCCTGGTAGTGGTGGATATGCACGCCGCCCACGAGCGGATCACCTACGAGCGCATGAAACAGCAGGTTCATGCGGGCTCCCTGGATACTCAGGCCCTGCTGGTGCCGGTGTCTCTGGCCGTCGGTTCAAAGGAAATCGCCATCGCCGAAAGCGAGCGCGAAACCTTTGTGCGTCTCGGCGTGGAACTTGACGTGGCCGGCCCGGAAACCCTGCTGGTGCGCCGGTTGCCGGCTTTGCTCGGCAAGGCGGACGTGGAGCCCTTGATTCGCGACATGCTGGCGGAGCTTGAGCGCTATGGCCGCTCGAATCGCCTGGAAGCGCATATCAACGCGCTGCTGTCCACCATGGCGTGCCACGGCAGCGTGCGGGCGAATCGCCAACTGACCCTGCCGGAAATGAACGCCCTGCTGCGGGACATGGAACGCACCGAGCGCAGCGGTCAGTGCAATCATGGCCGCCCCACCTGGTTCGAGATGTCTCTGCAGGCGCTCGACAAGTGTTTCCTGCGGGGCCAGTGATGACCGGCGATTCTCGGCCGCTGGCAATTTTTCTGATGGGCCCCACCGCCGCAGGCAAGACGGATCTGGCGATCGCGCTTCACGAGCGCCTGGGCGTCGAGCTGATCAGCGTCGATTCGGCGATGATCTATCGCGGCATGGATATCGGCACCGCCAAGCCCGGTACAGCTGAGCTCGAGCGAGCGCCGCATCGGCTGATCGACATTCGCGATCCCGCCGAGTCCTACAACGCGGCAGAGTTTCGCGCGGATGCGCTCGAGGAAATGCGGCGTATTCATGCCGCCGGCAGAACGCCCCTGTTGGTGGGCGGCACCATGATGTACTACAAGCGTCTGGTGGAAGGCGTGGCGAACCTGCCTGCAACTGAGCTCGGGCTTCGCGCCGAGCTGGAAGACCAGATGCGCCGGAAAGGCCTCGGGTCGCTGCACGACGAGCTGACCAGAGTGGATCCGAATTCCGCCCGGCGTATCCATCCCAACGATCCCCAGCGCCTGATGCGGGCGTTGGAAGTGTTTCGTGGCACTGGGCGCTCCTTGAGCGAGCTGTGGCAGGAGCAGTCCCGAGAAACCTTTCCTTGGCGCACGTTGTCCATAGCGGTGTCGCCTGCGGAGCGAAGCCTGTTGCATGAACGTATCGCCCGGCGTTTTGTGACGATGCTGGATCATGGATTTCTCGATGAGGTAGCGGGCCTCAAGGCACGTGGTGACCTTTCGCTGAACCTGCCATCCATGAAATGCGTGGGCTACCGTCAGGCCTGGGAGCATCTGGAAGGGGATTACGATCGCCAGGCACTTGAATTTCGCGGAATTGCCGCCACTCGTCAACTGGCGAAACGTCAGCTGACCTGGCTGAGACGCTGGCCGTCTCTCAACTGGATAGACTCTCAGCGCCGCGATGCGCTTGGCCGGCTGCTTGAACTAGTGCGAAGCGCCTGAGTTTTTCCGCGGCGCTTTAGTTTGCGCGAAGCGCTTGCGTTTGTGCGAGAGTAAGTTTGTGCGCGAGCGGGGGAGTTAGCGTAAGATGAATATCGTGCTTGGCTCGCGGACACGAGATCAAGCATCATTGGTTCTGACGAAACCTTCGTCGGACAATTAAAAGAACATTGGTAAAAAGACAGTTATGGAGAGCCCCATGTCCAAAGGACAGTCACTTCAGGATCCTTATCTGAACATTCTTCGCAAAGAGCGTATCCCGGTATCGATCTTTCTCGTCAATGGCATCAAGCTGCAAGGGCAGATCGAGTCCTTCGATCAGTTCGTGATCCTGCTTCGCAATACCGTCAGTCAGATGGTCTACAAGCATGCGATCTCGACGGTGGTTCCCGCCCGTAATGTGCGCCTGCCTGCCCAAGATCCTGCCGCTGCGCAGGACAGCTGATCGCGAGGTAGTATTTGTTTTTCGAACGACCCGATGCGGGTGAAACGGCAGTCCTTGTCCATGTGGACTTTCAGGATGAGCAGGAACGCGAAGATCCGGGTGAATTCCTGGAGCTGGTGCGTTCCGCGGGCGCAGAGCCGGCTACCCTGCTGACAGGGAGCCGCAAGCGTCCGGATCCACGCAGCTTCATCGGCAGTGGCAAGCTCGAGGAGTTGCGTGAGCTGCTGGAGATTCATCAGGCGGAACTGGTGATCTTCAATCATGCCCTGAGCCCCTCTCAGGAGCGCAACCTCGAACGCAGCCTGAAATGTCGAGTGCTGGATCGCACCGGACTGATCCTGGATATCTTCGCTCAGCGGGCGCGAACCCACGAAGGTAAATTGCAGGTGGAACTGGCGCAGTTGGAGTACATGTCCACTCGACTGGTGCGAGGCTGGACGCACCTGGAGCGTCAGAAAGGCGGGATCGGTCTGCGTGGCCCTGGTGAAACCCAGTTGGAAACCGACCGACGGCTGCTGCGAGGGCGCATCAAGTCGATCAACAAGCGTCTTGACAAGGTGCGGCGCCAGCGTGAGCAGAATCGGCGCGCCCGGGCTCGGGTGGAAATGCCTAGCGTCTCGCTGGTGGGTTATACCAACGCGGGAAAATCCACCCTGTTCAATGCCATGACCGAATCCCGGGTCTACGCGGCGGATCAGCTTTTCGCGACGCTTGATCCGACGCTGCGTCGGCTCGAAATCGCGGATGTGGGTCCGGTGGTGCTGGCGGATACGGTGGGCTTCATCCGCCATCTGCCCCACAAGCTGGTGGAGGCGTTTCGCGCTACCTTGCAGGAGGCGGCGGAAGCCAGCCTGCTTGTCCATGTCATTGACGCGGCGGATCCGGATCGAGAACTCAACGTGATCCAGGTGGAAACCGTGCTCAAGGAGATCGAGGCGGATCGGGTGCCCATCCTGCAGGTGATGAACAAGATCGACCTGCTGGACAGCATGCCGCGCATCGAACGGGACGGAGAGGGAAAGCCCACCGCGGTATGGATTTCCGCCCAGCGCGGTCTGGGGCTCGACCTGTTGTCTCAGGCATTATCGGAATGTCTTGCCGAGGATGTGGTCGAACTTGAGCTGACGCTGGCTCCTCAGCAAGGCCGCTTGCGTGCCGGGCTTCACGAGCTGGGCGCGGTGCGGGAAGAGGCTTTCGATGACCAGGGGCGTACCTGTCTCGCCGTGCGGTTGCCGCGACGCGATTTTTTGCAACTGATGGCGCGTCTCGGTGAAAATGCCGACGACTATCTGCCGAAGCAGCATCAACACAAGCCTGTATGGGAGGCGTGACGCCTCAGGAAGTGCTTGGTGGTGCCACTAAGTCGCAATGTTGAATCCTGTTTTATATTCGCATATCTGATATCTACGTATTTAATGCTTGTGGAGAGGACATATGGCCTGGAACGAGCCGGGTGGTGGGGGCAACCAGCACGACCCCTGGAGTAGCGGCGGCCGGCGTAACGGCGGCGGGGGCGGGGGCAACAACAATCAAGGGCCGCCGGATCTGGATGAGGCGCTAAAAAAGTTTCAGGACAAGCTCAACCGCATGCTGGGCGGTCGGCGCGGTAAACGTGGCGGCGGCGGAAGCGGTGGCGGCGGCGGCAAGGGTCAACGCAATGTCTTTGCCTTGCCGGGACTGCTGATCATCGTTGCCTTGGCGATCTGGGCGGCCTCGGGGTTTTATCTGGTCGATCAGTCGGAACGTGGGGTCGTGCTGCGTTTCGGCAAGTTTCAGGATGTGGTCACCCCGGGTCTTCACTGGAATCCGCCTCTGATCGACGACGTACGCATGGTCAACGTCACCCGAGTGCGCTCCATCAGCCAGACCCAGTCGATGCTGACCCAGGACGAGAACATCGTCGGAGTGGAAATATCCGCTCAGTACCAGGTAGCAGACCCCAAGAACTTCGTGCTCAGCGTTCGCGACCCGGAACTCAGCCTGGAAAACGCCCTGGACAGCGCGCTGCGTCATGTGGTCGGTGGCACCCAGATGATCGATATCCTGACATCCGGCCGTGAGATACTGGGCAGTTCCGTGACGAGCCGCCTGCAGTCCTACCTGGACAACTACGGCACCGGAATCCGCCTGCAGACGCTGAACGTCGAATCCACCGCGCCGCCGGATGCGGTACAGGACGCTTTCGACGACGTCATTCGTGCCCGAGAGGATCGTCAGCGCACCATCAACCAGGCCATGGCCTATGCCAATGCGATCATTCCCGCCGCTCAGGGTCAGGCGCAGCGTCTGCTCGAGCAGGGGCAGGGGTATCGCGAGTCCGTGGTGGCCAAGGCTCAGGGTGCCGCCAATCGCTTCAACTCGCTGCTTACCGAGTACAAGGATGCGCCTCAGGTCATGCGTGATCGGCTATATCTCGATGCGGTCAGCGAAGTGATGAGCAAGACCAACAAGGTATTGATGAGCGCCGGCGAGTCCGGCAATGGCCCGGTCATGTACATGCCTCTGGATCAGCTGCGCGGTTCCGGATCACGTCAGGCGCAAGGCGTCGACAGCGCCAACTCGGGGGCTCTCGATCCACAACTGCTTGAAAGTATTGGCGAAGAAGCGAGTTCCTCAAGTAGTGCAAACAGTACCAGAAGCGGCAATGGTATCCGCCGGGAGGGCCGTTGATCATGATCAATAATCGATCCCTACTGATTGTTGGTGGTCTGGTGGCGGTAGCTTGGCTCGCCAGCAGTAGCCTGTATATCGTCGACGAGACGGAGCGTGCGGTAAAACTGCGTTTCGGTGAAGTCATCGAGGAAAACATTCAGCCCGGTCTGCACTTCAAGGTACCGATCACCCAGACGGTCGAAACCTTCGATACCCGTCTGCTGACCCTGGATACGGATGCCAGTCGTTACCTGACCCGGGAGCAGAAGGCGGTTATCGTCGACTCCTTCGTCCAGTGGCAGGTGATCAATCCGACTCGCTATTACGAGGCGACCGCCGGCGATGAAGTGATGGCAATACGCCTGATACAGCCGCGGGTGGACGAGAGCCTGCGTAACGAGTTCGGTCGTCTGAACCTGCAGCAGATTATCTCCGAAAAACGTGACGATCTCATGAACGGCCCTACCCAGGATCTGGACAAGCTGATGCGAGACGAGCTGGGTGTCGCCATACGCGATATTCGCATCAAGCGCATCGACCTGCCGGAAGACGTATCCGCGGCAGTGTATTCGCGTATGCGCTCCGAGCGTGAGCGTGAAGCTCGGGAATGGCGCGCTCAGGGCCAGGAGGAGTCCGAACGGATTCGCGCCAACGCGGATCGTCGTCGCCAGGTGCTGCTGGCCCAGGCCTCGGAGCGCGCGGAAACCCTACGTGGTGAAGGGGACGCGGAAGCCGCGGCAGTGTACGCTCAGGCCTATAGTCAAGATAAGGAATTCTTCCGTTTCTATCGCAGCCTGGACGCCTACCGGGAAAGTTTCCAGAATGACGGCAACGTGCTGGTGCTGGACCCGGACAGCGATTTCTTCCGTTATCTGCAAAGCCCGACGGCGCCGCAAGAAGGCTCTTGATAGAGAACTGCCGAGGGCTTTCGAGACATAGCACCTTCTGGCCTGGGGTTATTCCTCGGGCCAATTATGTTAGACTCCTGCAACCGGGCGTGGCCCGGTTTTTTTATGGGTTTTTAACGCCTCTATTACGCCGTTTATCGTTACTGGGTTTTACCATCACGGGATGGTATCGACTTGTTTGCAGGATGGATGACATGACCACCGCTGATCGCTGGCTGCTTCCCGACGGTATGGATGAAGTGCTGCCGCCCCAGGCGACGCGCATGGAAGAGTTACGCCGAACCTTGCTCAATCTCTACGACTGCTGGGGCTACGATCAGGTCATGCCGCCGGCGGCGGAGTTTCTCGATTCCCTGCTGACCGGTACCGGCTCGGATCTTGCGCTCCAGACCTTCAAGATCGTCGATCAGCTATCGGGTCGCACCCTGGGGGTCAGCGCGGACGTCACGCCTCAGGTGGCGCGTATGGATGCGCATTCCCTGCGGCGACCGGGGCCGGCGCGACTGTGCTATTGCACCACGGTGCTGCGTGCCCAGGCGGATCAATATCAAGGCGGACGCAGTCCAGTGCAGGTTGGTGTCGAACTGTTCGGCCATGCGGACATACAGGCGGATCTGGAAGTGCTCCGCCTGGCGCTCGCGAGTCTTAGGGTCGCCGGTGCCGAGGAAGTTCACCTGGCGCTGGGGCACATTGGCTTGTATCGCAGTCTGGTGGAGGCGGCGGATCTTGATGTCCAGGCGGAGCGGGGGATCTTTTCCGCCCTGGCGTTGAAGTCACCGGGAGAGCTGCAGGTTCAGTTGGAAACCCACGTCAGGGATCCTGACTTGGCGAACATGCTGGCGTCCCTCGTTGAGCTGCACGGCGGCGATGAGATATTCGAAACGGCCCGCGAGGTGTTCAGCAAGGCACCAAAGCCAGTCATCACCGCGCTGGATCAGCTCGAGACCCTCTGCCGGGGTATTCAGGCGGCATATCCGGAGGTAGAGCTGTATTTTGACCTGGCGGAGCTGCGCGGCTATCGCTATCACACCGGGATGGTGTTCAGCGCCTATGTACCGGGTTATGGCCAGGCCCTGGTCAAGGGCGGGCGCTATGACAATACCGGCCAGGCGTTTGGGCGCGCCCGGCCGGCCACCGGATTTTCCATGGATCTCAAGCTGCTGGTATCCCTGGCGGAGCAGGCGCCGCCGCTGAACGGCATCTGGGCGCCGGCGGAAGACACGCCGGGCGCCGAAACCTCGAGTCTGGCTCGCGCCATAGAAACCCTGCGTCGGTCCGGTGAGCGTGTGGTTCAGGCACTACCCGGCCAGCAGGACGATCCCGAAACCTATCGCTGCAACCGTCGCCTGGTACGGATGGGCGACGACTGGCAGGTTTCGCCCCTGAAATAGCATCGTCGCTTCTAAAGCGAAGCGGTTCGATGGATGGATTCTTTGATCAAGAGACGAGAGCAATGGGCAAGAACGTAGTCGTACTGGGTACGCAATGGGGTGACGAAGGCAAGGGCAAGGTCGTCGATCTGCTGACCGAATCCGCCGCGGCGGTGGTGCGCTTTCAAGGTGGCCATAACGCCGGCCATACCCTGGTCATCGATGGCGAGAAGACGGTCCTGCACCTGATTCCCTCGGGTATTCTGCGAGACGACAATATCTGCGTCATCGGTAACGGCGTGGTGCTGTCGCCGGAAGCGCTGCTCAAGGAAATTCACGAGCTCGAGGCCAAGAGCGTACCGGTACGCGAACGGCTGCGCCTGTCCCCGGCCTGCCCGTTGATTCTGTCCTATCACGTGCGACTCGATCAGGCGCGGGAAAAGGCCCGAGGCATTGCCAAGATCGGCACCACCGGCCGAGGCATTGGCCCGGCCTATGAAGACAAGGTTGCCCGGCGCGGCCTGCGTCTCGGAGACATGCTGCACCGGGAACGCTTCGCCTCCAAGCTGGGAGAAGTGCTGGATTATCATAATTTCGTGCTGCAGCACTATCACGGCGAGGCGCCGGTAGACTTCCAGCAGGTGCTGGACGAAGCCATGCAGATGGCGGAAGAGCTGCGGCCCATGGTCTGCGATACGGTGAGCCTGGTTCACCAGATACGCAAGGCCAACGAGAATATTCTCTTCGAAGGCGCTCAAGGGTCGCTGCTGGATATCGACCACGGCACCTATCCCTACGTCACCAGCTCCAATACCACCGCCGGCGGCACCGCCACCGGCTCCGGCGTGGGGCCCCTGTATCTGGATTACGTGTTGGGCATCACCAAGGCCTATACCACAAGGGTGGGCTCCGGTCCTTTCCCCACGGAGCTGTTCGATGAGTTCGGTCAGCATCTGGCGGAAAAAGGCCACGAGTTCGGCGCTACTACCGGGCGGCCGCGCCGCTGCGGCTGGTTCGACGCGGTGGCGCTGCGTCATGCAGTGCAGATCAATTCCGTATCCGGCATCTGTCTGACCAAGCTGGACGTGCTCGATGGGCTGGAGACGATTCGTGTATGCGTCGGCTATCGCAGCAAGGACGGCGAGGTACTGGACACGCCGGTGGATTCCGAAGGTTATGAAGCCATCGAGCCGCTGTATCAGGACTTGCCGGGCTGGTCCGAGTCGACCCTGGGCATCAAGGCCATCGAGGAACTGCCGGCCAACGCGCGATCCTACATCAGCTTTCTCGAGGAGCAGGTCGGCACCCCCATCGATATCATTTCCACCGGGCCGGATCGCAACGAAACCATCGTGCTGCGCAATCCATTTCTGGACTGAGATCCTTCAGGGCCTGCCTTTTCTCATCTGAGGCCGGTGTGAAGAACACCGGCCTCAGCGCCAAGTCTGGCGACTACTCCTGAAACGCCTCTCCCTGCTCCGCGTCCGGTTGAGGCACCTTGCTTTCACTCAATACCTGGTAGAGGGTCTCGAGAGCGACCTGGCTATTGCCTTCCAGCGTCTTGTCGAGCCATAAAAGCGCCTGATTGCGGTTGGCGTTTTCCAGTCCCTTTGCGCGCAGGTAGGCTTCCGCCAACGCCAGTCGTGCGGTGGGATGGCCTTGATTCGCTGATCGAAAAAGGTAGTCCGCCCCCATGCGAGGGTCGAATGTCAGAATATCGCCGCGCAAGTATTCGCGACCTAGGGTGGCCTGGGCGCCTGCATCGTTTTGCTCCGCGGCGCGCTGCAGCAAGCGTTTTCCTTGAGACACATCCTGAGGAATTCCCTGGTCGCCCCGCAGCAGCGCCCGGCCCAGCAGCGCCGACGCGCTGGTGTCACCGGCCTGTGATGCGCGGCGCAGCCAGGTCTCGGCTTTTCCTGCATCCTTCTGCACGCCGATGCCTTTCAGGTAGACCTTGCCTTTCAGCTGATAGGCATTGACATCCCCGGCATTCACTGCCTGTTCGAGATACTCGAGTCCCTGAGCCGTGTCCGGTGTAACGATCTCGCCGTCCAGATAGGCATGGGCGAGATCCAGGCGGGCAGGGGTGTAGCCTTGATCGGCAGCTTTCTTCAGCCAGCTCAGCCCTTGGTCGGTCTGCCCGTTTGCCAGCTGCAGCTCTCCCAGGTCCGACTGAGCGCTGGCAAGACCGTTTTTCGCCGCCTCGGTCAGGGCGTCGATATCCCCCGCTCGACCCCGGTCGCGCAATGTCAGCAGCAGCGAGCGGGAGGCGGTTTCATGTCCGGCCTGCTTCGAACGTTCCAGCCATTGCGTCGCCAGCTGCAGGTCCTGAGGCACGCCGCGTCCTTGACGATAGGCGCGACCCAGCAGCGCCATGGCATAGGCATCCCCTTGGGCGGCGGCTTGTTCGAGCAAGGCACGACCTTCCGGTCCCCTGACTTCCGGAACGCCGCCGAGATAGGCATCCCCCAGGCGAGTCATGGCGCCCACGTCGCCGGCCTCCACGGCGCGCTGGAGCAGGGCTACGCCTCGCTGCGGCTGCCGGGGCAGGGTGTCGCTGGTGAGATACGCCTCTCCCAGGGAAGTCATGGCAGTGGTATCCCCGGCCTCCGCTGCGCGCTCCAGCAGCGCCACGCCCTTGTCCGGCATCGCCGGCAGGTTTTCGCCTTCGAGGTAGGCGTTCCCCAGTCGCGTCATGGCGCTGGTGTCGCCAGCATCGATGGCCCGCTCAAGCAGTGCCACGCCTTGTTCCGGACGCTGGGGGAGGATTTCACCGCTGATGTACTCTTCCCCCAGGCGGCGCATGGCTTGGGTCTGACCCTGATCCGCCGCGGTTTGCAGCAGTGTTTCCGCTCGGGCTGGCGCCGCCGGCATGCCCTGGTCCCCCAGGTAAAGCAGGCCAAGCTGGGCCGTCGCGTAGGGATGCCCCGTCTGATGTCCGCGTTCGAGATAATCCCGGGCCACCTGGGGCTGCGCCGGGATTCCTTGGCCTTCCAGATAAGCCTTGCCCAGCAGGGCCAGCGCCAGGCCGTCATCCTGGCCGGCAACGGATTCAAGAAGCTCCAGTCCGTGCTGTGGTTTCGCCTCGAGCCCTTCGCCGTTCGGCCCCTTGCCTTCCAGATAGGCGCGACCCAGGCTCACGGTGGCGTTTATCGATCCCTGTTTCGATGCCTTGCCAAGCAGTTGTTCGGCGCGAGCAGGATTCGCCTCTAGCCCTTGATAACCCAGATAGGCGCTGCCCAGGATGGCCATGGCGTCGATATCACCGTCCTCTGCCGCTTTCTCCAACAAGGACGCGCCGAGGTCCGGGGTATTGGTATCGAGAAAAGCGCGTCCGGCCTGGCGGCGGGCGCTTCTGTCGCCGGTTTCCGAGGCGTTGGCCAGCCACATCAGTTGGGTATCCGGCTCATGGCCGAACAGGCCATCTGCGTCATGCTGTCTGGCCAGTTCCAGCATGGCGTTCACGTCTCCCATCGTCGCGTTTTGTTCGAGTACCGCCGCATAGCGGGCGGTGAAATCCCTGGCCAGGATGGGATCTTCCTTGAGCCAGCCCCCGGGAAGATGGGCCAACGCCAAATCTCGCAATGCTTCGGGCCGATCATTCCTTGCCGCCTGGAGATAAAGCTTCTCTGCCAGCTCCGGATTGGTCTTCACGTTCTCGCCGCCGGTGGACAGCAGCCGGGCGAGTAGTACTTTTCCTTCATCCTCCTTGCCCTCGTCCATGGCCTGGAGCAGCAGGTGATAGGCCAGCACGTCCCGCTGGTCGTCCGCGGCCAGGCGAGGTACCTGAGGGTCCAGATAGAGCTTGGCGAGGTTGAGGGAAGCGTTGTCCAGTACCGAGGAGGGCACCTCGAGCGCCTTGCCGTAGTACTTTTCCGCCTGAAGATAGTCCTGGTCGACGCCTCGGCCGTAGTGATAGAGCTTGGCCATTTCGTAATAGGCCGGAGGAAAGTCCAGATCCATCATGGCCTTCAGGCTGGAGATGGCCGTATCGTAGTCTTCCGCGGCAATGGCTTCCCGGGCGCGCTTGATTCGTCCCCAGTCCAGGCGATTCATCTGGACCTCCCAGCCATCGTCGAACCAGTCGCTGTAGCCGCTGGGAACGGGAGGTTGACTATCGGAGCCGGGAAAGCTGGCGCAGCCGCTCAGCCCAATGCCGGCAAGCGTCACGCAGATCGTCATCGCCAGGTACGGGCGTCGCTTGAGCGGTGCCCGGAGACTGGTCGGATCGTCTGCCCTGCAGGCATCGGGGCGATGCTGTGGTCGAGGGAGTTTCATAGGGGAGAGCTCTCCTTGCCGTACACCGAAAGCTGCTGTTTTTCTTCATCTTCCGTTTTCGGCCTGCGATACTTCTGTACTGTCGGATCCATGAAAAACAGGGTGACGTAGCCACCGGCGCTGCGATTGTAGATGGGACGTTGAGTGATCAGAAATTCGGCGATCCGCGGGTCGGAGAAATGCTGCTGATAGATTTCCATCCAGGAAGAATACTGGTTGTCACGCAGGAAGCCGTGATACTGCTCTCGAGGTATGTTCTCGCCGAGTATGCTGGCGTCCTCGATGGCGTCCAGCAGGAAATCCACGGCGTCCTTGATGGTATGCCCATCCACTTCCAGATGGAAAATGTCATAACCCTGGCGGGAAATGATCTGCATGTTGGTGACTAAATACATCAGCGCGTAGTTCTGGTAATGGACAGCTCGACGTCCTCGGGCGAGCTCCCGGGGAAGCCCGCCCGAGGACGTCATTTCATTCAGCGCGGAATAGACCGCGCCCACCCCGTAGCGAAACAGTTCGTTGTCCTCCGTCAGCACGCCGATCATGGTGGCGTACAGGGCGCGACGGTAGAAATGGTTGTTGCAGCAGCTTTCCTTGGTCTGGTTGGGTACGTAGGCGTGACGATAGGCCAGACGGCTGAACCAGTCTTCGATACGTTCGCGCTGTTCCGGTTGATCCTCCAGTTCCGGACGCACGATGGAATAGGCCATGGCGGCGGCGAAGATCATCGACTCCGTCGCATACCAGGCCTGACGATCGCTGGGCGAGTAGTGAAAATGAACGAGCGCATCCTGACTCGCCCACTGGTCGAGAAACCTGCCCAGGCATTGGGCGTAATAGTCGTCATTGGTGGCGACGAAAGCCCCGGCCAGGTTCGAAACGCTATCTTCGAACTGAAAGAGCGGCTGGGAGGCCTGGCGCCAGGCTTGCGGGTCTGGATAAAACCCCGGGATGCGTAGCCTGTTGGTAATAGGCGGGATTTCCAGTAATTGCCGGCAGCTCATTCCGCCGCTGAGGTTGTCGATGCTTTGCAGAAGCAGCGAATTGTCCGTGGAAGCAAGCAGCGCTTTTCGGGTAGCCACGTCGAAATAGGAGGCCTCCGGATCCGTGACGCTGTACTGGGAAAGATCCAGCTGCTGACGTTTTTTCAGCGTCATCAGTTCCGCGTAAGCCGGCCCTGTGACCAGGCATGTCAGAAGCAGAATGCCGATCGAGCAACGCCGAAACAGTGAAAGACCGAGGCCGCCACGATAATCGTTTGCCGCGAGCATGACGGCGCGTTCTCGGGTGACGCGCTTGTGAATCGAACGGGATGATTTGTCGAATTTTGACATGAATACGACTAACGAGATTGGGGGGCATAGAGGCGGAAGTCGGCGAAATCCACGGCCTGATCCCTAGGGGTTCGCCAGCCTTTTCCGGTACCGCCGAAGAACGTCGAGAACATGATGCCGTCGATAGTGACGTCTTCGCTGGTACGATAGACGATGCCTTGTTGCTCGAGCACCGGCTGACCGTCTACCCAGACTCGTGCCAGGCCATCCTCCTTCCCCGGGGTGTTGAGCACGATTTCCTGTTCCAGAGTCACCCAGCGGCCGGTATCAAAGGTCCAGCGGCCGCGTCCGGAAGAGGCGCCGTAGTCGCCGGGTTGATTGACGACATATTCATAGAGCTCTCCCTGACCGTTCTTTCGCCACATGAAGCGCAGGGTAAAACCGTTCTCTCCCGTGGCTGGGGTGCCGCCGCTTGGGGCCTCGCCGCCGTATAGGCCAGGGAGTTTCCCCCCTTTGACGAAGTCGAACCCCTCGGGGAAAAACACCTGGTAGCGCAGGCAGGCGCGCTCCGCGCCGGCAAGCTCGTGCGGTTTGGTATAGAAGCCGGCGCCGCCGCGTGGCACGTCGTCGTTCTGTTTGGAATCGCTGGGCGACGAGCTTTTTGCGGGATAGTGCACCCTGAGCCCCGGCTGCGCGAGACCGGTATCGAGCGTATCCATGATCTCGATATTGCCTTGTCCCATCCAGAGACGATCGGCGCCGAAACTGTCTATCAAACTCTGTTCGACGTCGCCGTCTTGTGTCGGTATGCGCGGATTTTCCACCAGCGGATAACGTGTCGAGCAAGCGCCTACCGTCGGTATGGAAAGCTGTTTTTCGTCGACGCTCTTGGCGAGCGTCGCGGTAGAGAAGCCAGCGACGAAAAACCCGCACAGCAATACCAGCGAAGCGCCGAAGGCGCGAGATATCCATAGGGGCAGCTTTCGAAATAATGTCATGAATACTCCATCGTTCATTTCGGTCAACCGACTTTCTCCGCGTTATCCGGAGTCGATTGGAAAAGGCGTTCGACGGCTTTCCAGGCGGTCAGCCCTCCCTGCCAGACCCATTCCGCGGTAGCGCTCAGCATGGCGTTCTCGGAAAAGCGCACGTCCACGGGCTGACCGACCATTTCCGCGGGAAGCGGTGTCTCCGGTACCAGCAGCACGCTCGCCACATTCTGCTGCTGGCGCACCCATTCCGGGAAGCCCGCTCGCGGCTGACGCTCAATATCCAAAGCAACGCTGCGTACCCGTGCTCTCAATGGCTTCGAGGTGTTGCCAAGGGCAATATAAGCCTGCTGATGAGGCGCTATGCGGCTGATATCACTCATGTGCACCAAGGCTTCGACCATGACGTCTTCATCATCGGTCTTGATCAAGGTCATGATGCGATCACCTTCCTCGATATAAGTGCCTCCGGCACTGCCCAGGGCCCAGGCCACCACACAATCGCAGGGGCTGTAGATTTCGTTCATGGAGGCACGGGCCTTCAAGGCGCTTACCTTCGAGCTCTCGAACTGGCGCGCGGTCTCGAACTGCTCCATGCGCGCCTGGGCGATCGCCGGAGAGGCGGTATCGAAGGTGACCGTATCGCCGCTGGCCGGCTGGGTTGAATTGGCCACGCTGACCTTGGACGTGCCGGATTTCTCGAGGCTCTTCTTGAGATTGTCGATCAGCTGGCTGTTGTACTGCTGAGAGGCTTCCGCCAGGACAAGATCGGTTTGCAGATTGACATTGTTGACGCCGGTCAGATAGGCGTCTTGTTCCACGCGATCGCCGGCGCTTACATGATGAGCCTTGAGAATGCCCGAGCCGGGCGCGCGGATATCGATACGTGGTGCGGTTACCGCCGCGAAGCTCGGCTCGATCAGCACGAAGTTGCGATAAATAGTGGCGGCGATTACCAGGATCAGGATCCCTAGCGCGAGAAAAAAGACCACGTAGCGGCCGGTGGAGGAGGCTGCCTTGGAGCCTTTGGATGACGTTGCTGCGGAGGAGGTTGTCCGGCGTTGTCGAGGCGTCTGGGCATCCTGGCGTTGGATCAGCGAATCGACGGAAAGGTGATTGCCACTCAGGTAAGCGCGAATCACCCGGCGCAGCAGCTCGCGCTGGCCTGGCTCGACATGAGTGATCTTGAAGGCGAGCGGGTCGCTGTCGCCGACGTTCGACGCCGCCGGTCGCAGACACTCGGCCTCCACCGGAATGACCAGTTCGGTATCACCGGAGGGAATCAACAGCGACCCGGTGACGCGCTGCCCGGGCGTCGCGGCGGCGCCTCGAACGCTGAACCCACCCATGGACAGGTCGACACCCTCATACCGTTCACCCTTGGCAAATTCTACCTCGAAGGGCAGGCGAAGCCTGACGTGACAGCGCTCGTCCCGATGCTCGTGATGCAGCTGTTCCGATGGGGTTCGGGGCTCCTGGGCTGCTTCCGGCGTGTCGACGGGATCGAGGGAAACGTGCGGGTCCCGATAATGGGGTGAATCTGTCACGAAAGAAGTCTCCTTGAATGATGAAAGCAGTCCTGTGCGAAAAATTCGGCTCAGCTAGGAAGGATTGGATATCACCTCGATACGCAAATCGATCAAGCTGATATCCTGCTGGCCCAGCGTCAGCGTACAGCGGCTGTCGACGGTGCAGTTCATTGAGAGGGCGTCGGCGCTGTCGGGCTGCGATGTCCCGCGGTGAATGCGGGAGGCGACGGTTGGCGATACCAGCAAGGTGGTGTGCTGAGGCGCTGTCTCGTCGATACCGGTGCCGATAAGCGCTGCCGCATGCAGACGCTCGATCTCGTTGAGGCTATCAAGCAACTGCTCGTTGATTTGGAATCGCCCCGCAGGCAGGTGAACGCCTCCATCCTGTGGCACGTCCCGCATGGTGGCAGCCAGCCAGCGGCTGTCGCGCCTCGCCGCGGACGCGAAGTCAGCCGGCGTGGCGGAGGCGCGCAGCGACTGCATACCCTGATCCCCGAGAATCGCCAAGGACACCTGATCCAGGGGTTTGAGAATATGGGTTGCGAGCAGCAGCAGAAATACCAGTAGGCCGGCATGAAAACCGTGCAGAATATGCCCCATGCGGCGCTGGCGGCGCGCCGCCTTGATATCCTGTGGCTCTCCCGCAGAGATGCCTTGGCGAGACCATTTCTGGCGATTGAAGCGAAAGCTGACATAGGTTTTCAGCAGGGCGCCGCTGATCTGGTTGTAATACAGCAGGAAAATCCAGGTCAGGCTGAAGCGCCCGCGCTGCCAGGCAAGCACCAGGCTGGCGATGGTGCGAGTGAAGAGGATCCACAGCAGATACGCGAAAATGAACGAGGGTCGAACGAACAGGCTCATCAGAATGGCTACCGTCGGGCCGATCAAGGTCGTCCACATGGACAGGCGCTGATCGATCAGACACCACCAGGTGAACAGGCCCATGGGCTTGGGGCCCAAGGCGATGGCACGATCGCTGGTGCGCAGCATGTTGCCGAACCAGCGCTTCATCAGGTCGGTGGTGGAGGCGAAGAAGCGATCCGGATCGGGAAGCTCTTCAAAACCGGACACGAAGACGTCCGGGATGTACTGCATCTTCCAGCCGTTCTTCAGAAGCCAGTACCAGGTGGACTTGTCGTCGCCGGAAAGAAACTTGAAATTGCCGAAGCGCCAGTGCTCCACGTGATCGTTTTCCACCAGATCGATGAAGCCCGCTTGAGTGGCGAGGTCGACTCGAAAGGCGCTGTAGCGCCCGGTCAGTACCAGCAGGCGTTCGGAAAGAGATATCGAGCTCATCATCAAATGCCGCTGAGCGTAGCGCAGGTCGTACCATTCTCGAGTGATATCGCCGCCGTTGACGATCGCCTGGTTATTGGTAGTCAAGGCGCCGAGATCCTGCTGGCTATGAAAAAAGATCAGCGAGCGCTCCAGGGTGCCCGGCTCCAGCCGGATATCGCCATCCATGGAAACCAGCAGAGCATTGGCGGGCGGGAGCGAGCGAGAAATCGCTCTCAGCACTTCCGCCATGGCAGAGCGCTTGCCGTCGCCTTTCTGAAACATGTAGCGAATTTCGACGTTGCCGGGCCAGGCATTCTCTTCCAGGGCATACTCGATGATGTCCACATCACTGCGATCGGAAATCGCAGCGAAAATGGTCGTGGGAACGCCGTAGCGGCGCGCTTCCTTGATCAAGGCGCCAAAAACCGCAAAGCTGGTCTGCGGATCGATACGATAAGAGGTGCACAGAACGTACAGGGCATCAGGCTTGGCCGGATTGGCCTCGGCTGCCGCTCTCAGTTTGGGGAAGACGTGCCGGTTGTACCATAGCGACCGCAGCACGTGGATAAACCACCAGCTGTAGCGCCACAGGCCAATGGCGCCGATGGCAAAAAAGAAGCTTTTCGACGCCGGCGAGAACACTTCATTGGGCAGTTCGACAATGAGCAGGGTAAGAAGGGCAATACCCAACAGCAGCGCTCCCCATTCCGTCAGACGGCTGCTCGTGTCAAAAGACGTCCGCTTTCCTTCGCGCTTCATGTTGCCCTAGCCCCTTAACGCGACGTCGCTCCGTCATTGAAGGACGCCGTAATGATAATCTCCTTACGTACTTCACTCGCGAATAAACTTGACAAGAGACTGTTCATTGCCTTGCAAGACAATTGCACTTGATGAGTGAGGGTATTTTTATTTGTAAGAGCGTTATGGGAACGACGCTCGGCGTTTGGGGATTTTCGAGGATGCAGCTAGTTTTGGGAACCGCTGGACAGGTAACTTGCTGCTCAAAACTAGAAAAATAAGAATTAAAAATGCAAAAAATTAGTAAGAAAATATTATAAATAAGCGATTTTTTAATACATTGAGTATATTTTTATTTAATTAATATAAGTTTTTTAAAAGAGCCGGTTTATTTTTTGTTCGTACGATTTCTCATCCTGCTGCACTTCAAAAATACTTTCTTGTGCGATGACGCATCGCTTTATAGAACGAGTTGATGGAAACATCACAGCACTTCACAACGGGATCATACAGGACTAAAATGGTCCACAATGAATTGTCGACTGGGTGATTCGTCGATCACTGGCTGAACAAGAGGACTTGCATGCTCAAGCTTTCCCGACTGACCGACTATGCGGCCATCATCATGGCGCAGATCGCTCGTCATCCCGAAGCCTCTTGTGCGGCAGCCGATCTGGCAAAAGCGGTCCGCCTGCCGCATCCCACGGTCAGCAAGACTCTGAAAATGCTGGTACGGGCGGGCTTGCTCAGTTCGTCGCGGGGTGCTCAAGGTGGATACCGACTGGCGCAGGATCCCGCTCAGATTACCGTGATCGATATCATCACTGCCATGGAAGGGCCAGTGGCAATTACCGAGTGCAGTCATGAAGAGGGAGCTTGTGAACTGATCGATCGCTGCGATCTGGCGGACAATTGGCAGCGGGTCACGTTGGGTGTACGTACCCTGCTCGATAGTGTGACCCTGGCGCACCTGGCTGCGCCGACACCCATAAAACTACCGGTACGTTTACCTATTCAGAGCGTGACGCTGGCCACAGAAGCCAGCCACTAACGTATTTACCGTGACATGCCCGGATCGCGCCGTCGATAGCCGGGGAGGAGAAAAAAACATGGCCAGTCAGGAAATGGAACAGCTCGTTCGCCGCGAGTACACCCAGGGTTTTGTCACCGATATCGAAAGCGATACGGTGCCGCCGGGGTTGGATGAAAGTGTTATTGCCTTTATCTCGAACAAGAAGGACGAGCCTCAGTGGATGCTGGAGTGGCGCCTCAAGGCGTATCGCCAGTGGCTGAAAATGACTTCGCCTTCCTGGGCGCATCTTGATTATCCGCCAATCGACTATCAGGCGATTTCCTACTACAGCGTGCCCAAGCGTCCCGAAGACATGCTGCAGAGCATGGATGAGGTGGATCCCAAGCTGCTCGAAACCTTCGAGAAACTGGGTATTCCTTTGCACGAACGAGCGGCTCTGGCTGGAGTGGCGGTGGACGCGGTGTTCGATAGTGTTTCCGTGACCACCACCTTCAAGGAAAAGCTTGCCGAGGCCGGGGTAATCTTCTGCTCCATTTCTGAGGCGATTCGCGAGTACCCGGAACTGGTCAGGCAGTATCTGGGCACCGTGGTGCCGATGGCGGACAATTATTTTGCTGCCCTCAACTCTGCGGTCTTCACCGACGGCTCCTTCGTCTTCGTGCCGGAAGGGGTGACCTGCCCCATGGAGCTTTCCACCTATTTCCGTATCAACGCCGCCAACACCGGCCAGTTCGAGCGCACCCTGATCATCTGCGAAAGCCGTGCCCAAGTGTCCTATCTGGAAGGCTGCACCGCGCCGATGCGGGACGAAAACCAGCTGCACGCGGCGGTGGTGGAACTGGTGGCTCTGGAAGACGCCTACATCAAGTACTCCACGGTGCAGAACTGGTATCCCGGGGACGAGGATGGCAAGGGCGGCATCTACAACTTCGTCACCAAGCGCGGCGACTGCCGGGGCGATCGTTCTCGCATCAGCTGGACCCAGGTCGAGACCGGCTCCGCCATTACCTGGAAGTATCCTTCCTGCCTGCTGCGCGGCAAGGATAGTATCGGCGAGTTCTATTCCGTGGCGGTGACCAACGGACGCCAGCAGGCGGATACCGGCACCAAGATGATCCATATCGGCGAAGGCTCCCGCTCCACCATCGTCTCCAAGGGCATCTCCGCCGGCAACAGCAACCAGTCCTATCGCGGCCTGGTGAAGATCGGACCCCGCGCCAAAAATGCGCGCAACTTTACCCAGTGTGATTCCCTGCTGATCGGCGATACCTGCGGCGCTCACACCTTTCCTTATCAGGAAATCGGCAATTCCAGCGCCACCGTCGAGCATGAGGCAACCACCTCGAAGATCGGCGAGGACCAGCTGTTCTACTGTCAGAGCCGCGGCATCAGCGAAGAAGACGCGGTCAACATGATCGTAAACGGTTTCTGCAAGGACGTGTTTCAGGAACTGCCCATGGAGTTCGCGGTAGAAGCCGAGGCTCTCCTCAATGTCACCTTGGAAGGCGCCGTCGGATAAGAGCTCGGCTGGGCGTTTCTCAAGACCGATAAAACAGTCAATTTTTGAAGTCGCGATCTGGCGGCTTGCGATAAAAGGTATTCAAGATGCTCGAAGTCAAGGATCTGCACGTCAGCGTGGAAGGCAACGAAATCCTCAAGGGACTGTCGCTGACCATCAATGCCGGGGAAGTGCACGCCATCATGGGGCCCAACGGTTCCGGAAAATCGACGCTTTCCGCAGTAATTGCCGGCAAGGAAGAGTATGTGGTGACCAGCGGCTCGATCACCTTCGAGGGTCGCGACATCTTCGAGATGGATATAGAGGAACGGGCTCGCGCGGGGCTGCTGCTAGGGTTTCAGTATCCGGTGGAGATACCCGGGGTCAAGAACGTCTATCTGCTCAAGGCGGCGCTCAACGCCAAGCGCGAAGCGCAAGGGTTGGGAGAGATTCCCGCGCCGGAGTTCATGAAGCTGATTCGCGAGAAGATCGCTTTCATGAAGATGGATTCGAGCTTCCTGCAGCGAGCGGTCAACGAGGGCTTCTCCGGCGGCGAGAAGAAACGCAACGAAATCCTGCAGATGCTGGTGCTCGAACCCAAGCTCGCCATGCTCGATGAGATCGATTCCGGCCTGGATATCGATGCCATGCGTGTGGTGTCCAAGGGCATCAATTCCTTGCGTGGCGAGGATCGCGGCATCCTGCTGGTGACCCACTATCAGCGCCTGCTTGATTTCGTGGTGCCTGACCACGTCCATGTACTGGTGGACGGGCGCATCGCCAAGAGCGGTGACGCGGATCTGGCCCGTGAACTCGAGTCCCGCGGTTATGACTGGATTCTGGAGGAGTCCGCCGCATGAGCGACGAACAGAAATTTCTCGATATCCTGGAAACGCGCAATGCACAGCGTGGTGCTGAGCCGACCTGGATCGCCGCTCGACGACAGGCCGGGGCGGCGCGTTTCGAAGCCATCGGTTTCCCGAATCGTCGGATCGAAGCGTTCAAGTACACGGATGTCCGCGCCATCGCTCGAGGGGAATTCTCATTGGCGGAAGACGCGGAATTTTCCCGGAGCAGTGCCGCGGCGCTGACTCTGCCCATCGAGGCGATTCGCCTGACCTTCGTGGATGGACTCTTCTCCCGTGCGCTTTCCGATTTGAGCAAGTTGCCCCAGGGTGCGTCCCTGGAGCCGCTTTCTCAGGCGCTGGCGGATAATCATGAGGCGGTAGGCAGTGCTCTGGGCCGGCTTTGCAGCGTGGATTTCTCCGCCTTTTCCGCCCTCAACATGGCTTTCTTCGAGGAGGGCGCGGTGCTGCGTCTGGCGCCGGGTACGGTAGTGGAAACGCCGATCATCCTGCAGTTTCTGTCCCGAGCCAGCGATCAGCCCGTTATGAGCCACCCGCGGGTACTGGTGGAAGCCGGCGCTCGCAGTCAGGTGACGCTGATCGAGCATCAGGTCGGTGAAGAAGGCGCGGCCAACTTCACCAATCTGGTCAGCGAGATCATGCTGGAGCGAGGGGCCATGGTGACCCATTACAAGCTGCAGGAAGCGTCGCTTTCCGACCTGCATGTTTCCAGTCTGCATCTGGATCAAGGCCGGGACAGCCGCTTTACCTCCTTCAATCTCAACCTGGGCGGCGCCTTGGTGCGCAACGACATCGTCGGCGAGCTCAACGCTCAGGGGGCGGAGTCCAACTTCTTCGGCCTGTTCTTCGCCCAGGGTCGCCAGCATGTTGACAACCACACCCTGGCCAACCACAACGCGCCTCTGACGTTTTCCAACGAGAACTATAAGGGCATTCTCAACGACCGGGCCCATGGTGTCTTCAACGGCAAGGTGGTGGTCAAGCGCGACAGCCAGAAGATCGAGGCGCATCAGAGCAACGCCAATCTGCTGCTGTCGGATCGTGCGGAAATCGATACCAAGCCGGAACTCGAGATCTACGCGGACGACGTCAAGTGTTCCCACGGCGCTACTACCGGTCAACTCGATGCGGAGGCCATCTATGCCCTGCGTACCCGGGGTATCGACGAACAGACGGCCCGGGGTCTGTTGACCCTGGCCTTTGCCGGCGAGGTGATGGAAAAGGTACGGGTGGACGCCATCGCGGAGCGGGTCGAATTGGCGGTGGCGGGCAAGCTGCCGGTGCGCTTCGATCTGGCCGGTCTGGTGGAAACCGCCGCGGCGCTGGACGAGCCGGCCAACAAAGAGGGTTGATACATGGTGGATTTCAACGATCTCGAGCTCGATGTGGCGCAGGTGCGTCGGCATTTCCCGATTCTGGATCGGGAAGTGCACGGCAAGCCGCTGGTGTATCTAGACAATGCGGCTACCAGCCAGACGCCGGAGTCGGTGATCCAGTCGATCGCCGACTATTACCGGCGCTACAACGCCAATATTCACCGCGGGCTGCACACTCTGGCGGATGAGGCGACGGCGGCTTATGAGGGCACCCGCGAGAAGGTGCGTGCCTTTATCAATGCTCACGAGCATCGCGAGATCATCTTTACCCGGGGCACCACGGAAGCCATCAACCTGGTGGCCAACAGTTGGGGACGGGCCAATCTCAAGGCCGGGGATGAAATCCTGATCTCGCGCCTGGAGCATCACTCCAATATCGTGCCCTGGCAGCTGCTGGCCCGGGAACTCGAACTGCGCATCAAAGTGATTCCGGTGGACGAACGGGGCGTGCTGGACATGCACGCCTATCGAGACCTGTTCACGGAGCGCACCCGACTGGTGGCGGTCAACCATATTTCCAACGCCTTTGGTACCGTCAATCCGGTGGCGGAAATGGCGGATATCGCCCATCGTCAGGGCGCCCTGATTCTCGTGGACGGCGCCCAGGCGGCGCCCCACGAGCGGGTGGATGTCCAAGCGCTGGACGCGGATTTCTACGCCTTTTCCGCCCACAAGGTATACGGTCCCACCGGGGTCGGAATGCTCTACGGCAAGGCGACCCTGCTCGAGGCAATGCCGCCCTGGCAGGGCGGCGGAGAAATGATCAAGACGGTTTCCTTCGAGGCGCCCACAACCTTCGCGGACATTCCTCATCGCTTCGAGGCGGGCACTCCGGCGATAGGCGAGGTAGTCGGCTTCGGCGCCGCCCTGGATTGGGTAGGTGAGTTCGACCTGCGTCTGATTAAGTCCTGGGAACAGCGTCTGCTTGCCCACGCCACTCAAGAGCTGTCCCGCATCGACGGGCTACGTATCCTGGGCACCGCGCCCCACAAGGCGGCGGTAATATCCTTTATTGTCGAGGGGGCGCATTCTCAGGATATCGGTCTGCTGATCGACCAACTGGGGGTGGCGATTCGTACCGGCCATCACTGTGCCCAGCCGCTGCTGACGGAATTCGGCGTGGACGCCACCTGCCGGGCGTCCTTCGCCGCCTACAATACCCCGGAGGAGATCGATATTTTTGTCGAAGCCCTCAAGCGGGTCATTGGTATGGTGCGCTAGCATGAGTTCCATCGAACAGTTGCAGGGCCTGTACAAGGGCCAGGAGATGCCGCTTCAGCACGATGTGGCCGCCATTTCCATTCCTTTCGGCCAGACCGTGACCCTGCCCGAGGACAGTATCGTCACGATCATGCAGGCCAAGGGCAGCAGCGTCAGCGTCGCCTTCGAAGGGCGTCTTTACCTGATAGAGGGCAGCAAGCTCGATGCGCTGGGACTGGAAGCCTTGCCTCGCCCCACCTTGGCGGAGGACGCCACCGATGAGGAAATCGAGCAGTTCGTCTGGGATCAGCTGCGTACCTGCTTCGATCCCGAGATTCCCGTGGATATCGTCGAGCTGGGGCTGGTGTACGGCTGTCGCATCGAGCGCTTGATCAGCGGTGAGCGTATCGTGACGATCAAGATGACCTTGACTGCGCCGGGCTGCGGCATGGGCGAGGTAATTGCCGCGGACGCTCGCAGCAAGATCCTCGGCGCGCCTCAGATCTCCCGAGTTCACGTGGATATCATTTTCGATCCGCCCTGGAGTCGCGAGATGATGAGCGAGGAAGCGCGCCTGGAACTGGGTATGTTCTGAGATTCGCGTACTCTCCCGGTTGAGAGCCGACAGGGCCGAAGTGTTAGACTGGTGGTTCCGCGGAGCCGAAGGATACTCATCAATGCGCTTGAAGAGCGCGCGCTTGATCAAGCGCATCCTGACAGGGTTGGGTTGCGCACTAGCCGCTGCTGCGCTGCTTATCGTGGCCGCCAATCTCTGGGTGCTTGGCAGTACCCGCTATCAGATCAGGACCTCGTTGGCGGCCTGCGTGACGCAGCCGCTGGGTATCGTTTTCGGCACGACCCAGTGGAATGTGCAGGGCGGTCGCAACCCGCATTTCGAGGCGCGCATGCAGGCCGCCGCCGAATTGCTGCGCCGCCGTCGAATTCAGCATCTCTTGCTTTCCGGCGATAACCGCACCCGCTATTACAACGAGCCGATCACCATGTGGCGCTATCTGCGTGAGCACGCGGTGCCGGATCGCCGCATGACCTTGGACTACGCCGGTTTCAGCACCTTTGATACCCTGGTGCGAGCGCGGAAAGTCTTCGGCGTCGAGCGTGCCATTCTGATTACCCAGGATTGGCACTTGCCCAGGGCGTTATATATAGCCGACGTTCTGGGGATAAACGCGATTGGCTGCGCTGCGCCCACTCGCCGTGCGGCTGGATCATGGCGCCTGGAGGCGCGAGAATGGCTGGCTCGGGTGGGTATGCTGGGGGATCTGTATCTCTGGCATCGCCAGCCTTATTTCCTGGGGCCGCAGGAGCCCTTGATCATCGCACCGCCTCGACTGATCGACGACCTCAGCGTGTCTTCTTCCTTTGCAGACGATAAAGCTCGCGAATCAATTCTCGACAGCCTTTCCAGCAGCGTTCGATGACCGGCTCGATGGCATCCGGCATGGGGTGGGTATAGAGCGTCGCCAAGGCCTGCATCAGTACGCGCTCCTGCTCGAGCAGTTCACCCACCAGAACCTCGCTGTCGTTACCCACGAAACTCTTCAGTCGGCTCCACAGCCATAGATAGTCGTCGCGTTCCACGTCCGCGTCTCGCGGCATCAGCTTGAGATGGCGCTTCGCCAGTCGCTGAAGTTCCTTGGTGTCCTTGCTTCGGGCTTCGTAGAGCGGTTTGAGCGTATCGCGCAGAGAGGGGCGCAGGCGTTCGAGATTGTCCTGAAAGTAATCCAGACTGTCTGCCAGCGCTTCCATTACGCTGTCCATCGCCACCTGGCGATTATCGAGAAACATGGGCGGTCACCTCCTCCGGTGACTCGGATTGTGCGGTGGAAAACAGTGTTTTTCTACCCCTCGGGGCGAATAAATTATTCAGCCTTGAGGACGGGGCGGCGCCTTGCGCTTCGGGGCGGCGTTTTTTTCCAGATGTTCGATGATCAGCCCCGCAATATCCTTGCCGGTCGCACCCTCGATGCCCCGCAGCCCTGGGGAGGAATTGACCTCCATGATGACCGAGCCGTGATTGGAGCGCAGAAGATCGACACCGGCGACCTTGAGCCCCATGGCCTTGGCGGCGCGAATCGCGGTGGAGCGTTCTTCCGGGGTGATGCGAATCAGGCTGGAACTTCCGCCACGGTGCAGATTGGAACGAAACTCGCCTTCCGCCGCCTGACGCTTCATGGCGGCGACCACCTTGTCGCCGATCACCAGGCAGCGAATGTCCGCGCCGCCGGCTTCCTTGATGTATTCCTGTACCATGATATTGGCCTTGAGGCCCATGAAGGCCTGAATAACCGACTCCGCTGCTTGATTGGTCTCCGCCAGCACCACGCCGATGCCTTGGGTTCCTTCCAGCAGCTTGATCACCAGAGGCGCGCCCTTGACCATCTTGATCAGGTCGTGAATGTCGTCCGGTGAGTGAGCGAACCCGGTCACCGGCAGGCCGATACCCTTGCGAGACAGCAGCTGCAAGGAGCGCAGCTTGTCCCGGGAGCGAGTGATCGCCACGCTGTCATTGAGTACGTGAGTGCCCATCATTTCGAACTGGCGCAGCACCGCACAGCCGTAAAAGGTGACCGACGCGCCGATGCGCGGAATCACCGCGTCGAAATTTTCCAGCTGCGCGCCTCGATAGTGAATCAAGGGGCGGTGAGAGGCGATATTCATGTAGCAGCGCAGGGTGTCCACCACGCGAACGGTATGGCCGCGATTTTCCGCCGCTTCGACCAGGCGCTGGCTGGAATAGAGCTTGCGATTGCGCGATAACAGGGCGATATGCATGGAAGTTGAGCCTCTTGTTTGAATCAGGGGTCGCCTTGCAGGAAAGCCGCACCCGGTGCCACCAGCAGTCGGCGCATGGCCCGTCTTCCTAGTAACAAGGGATGGCGCATGCTGCCGCGATCCGTCAAGGTCAGTTCCACCGGGAAGGTCAATTCCCCCAGGGTCAGGGGAGTGCGAATCACGTAGCGCCATTCCGTCTGGCCGTTGGAACTGGTGACCTGTCGATAATCATGCAGTTTTAGTTGATAGCGTCGTTCGGCGCTTTCCTGAACGTCCTGGGTCACGAAACTGACCCAGCGCTGGGCGTCCTGCTCGAAAGGTATGATGTCCTCCGCGTGCAGCGCCGAGGTTCTGGCGCCGGTGTCGATCTTGCAACACAGGATCAACTCCAGTTCCGGCAGGCTGGCCATCTCGCGACGACCGACCACCGCCTTGGCTTGATAGGGTAATGACTTCATAGAGTATCCTTGGCGCAAGATTCAAACAGACGATGCTTGATATCGGACGCCGGCGGCGCCTCCCGCAGCAGCATCAATATCGGCAGGCGTAGGCGTGGGATCGCTGCAAGGTCACGCACCAGGGCCGTGAAATCCACCCGCTCATCCGCAGCGGCGCGTTCGAGAAAGCGGGGCAGTCGCGTGGCGTCTTCCAGATGCTCCCAGCCGCGTGCCGCCAGGGCAGCGAGTACGTCCGGACCACAGACGTTTGCATCCTCGAGCAATTCAGTATACCACCGACTCACGCTGTCTTGCGGGCTGGCGCCGACGCTTCGAATGCAGGCGCACAGGGTTTCGAGATCGCCTTCCCGAGCGGCCTGTTCGCCACGTCGACGCAGCGCTTCGGTCAACACCTCGATCAAGACTCTCTGTTCCAGGCAATAGCACAGAGGATGCAATACGGCGATCGGCAATGCAGGTAATCTCGCCGCCAGCTGCGTGGCCTGGGCCGTATCCAGCCTCGCCACGAAATCCGCCAGACCTTGCAGTCCCAGGGCTTGCCAATGTTGAAGATCGCCGTCCAGCAGATAACTTTCCACAAGCTCCAGATGCTCGCTGGCGCTGCGTTCCAGATCGCGACTGGCTTGCGCGTGCAGCATGGCGCGATGATGAAGGCTGGGGGTGAAGGCCAGGGGATTGTCTTTCATCAGGTTATCCGCCTGGTTCATGTCCTTCGCCGTGGCGTTACTCGATTGAAGGGCTTCGACGGTATGCCCCAGGGTTTCCAGCAGGCGCTGTAGAAAGGCATCCCGGGGGGCCGGCGTCAGATAGCCCTGTTCGTCCAGAGGCAAGGCCAGAAACCAGATGATGGGATCCGGCATGTCCCCGAGAGTAAAGACACAGGCCAGCCGCGCCTGGCCTTGCCAGGGCATCGGCCAGGCGAGCTGCTGATTTTCGAACGCCTCGAGCGTACTGATGGGGCAGGGCGCCACTCGTCGCCCCGTGTGGTAGAGATTCAACTCGGCGCCGGCGCGCATGAAAAAATCGTGGATTGTCGAAATCGATCGCATGACATCATCCTTATCGAGCCGTGCACTGTACCAGCCAAGGCACCGTGAACAACTATATTGACCAACGTCGTCCATTGAAACATGGTAAGGCGAGCGTTGATCAAATTTTGATCGATTGTTGCCGGGTCCCGATGGAACACGCCCAGCAAAAGGTATTCAGGGGTTATCCACAGACTCGTTCAGGGATTCTGTGAATGCTGTGCAAAACGCAATCTTTGCTGGGGGCGTCGGATTTTTTGGTCCCGACCGCCGAATTTTTCCCGGTTATATCGCTGGCTGGAATAAGACAGGAAACGCTTATGCTTGGACTTCGGCGCGCTAACGCAATGATAATAGTGGGGATTCGTCAATGAAGGTTTCGTCTGGGAGTAAAATCATGACACGCTTTTTATTTCATGCGCTGCTGGCATTGGGATTGTCCGTCGGCTCGGTTGCGCAAGCACAGGACGTCCTCAAGGTGGGCATGTCCGGAAGCTATTTTCCGTTTACCTTCGTCCAGCAGGACAAGCTGCAGGGCTTCGAGGTGGATGTGATGGAAGCGCTCGCGGGGCAGATGGACATGGAGGTGGAATTCGTCACCGCCAACTTTTCAGGCCTGTTCGGCATGCTGGAGTCCGGGCGAATCGACACCATTGCCAATCAGATCACCATCACGCCGGAGCGAGAGGCCAAGTATCAGTTCAGCGAGCCCTACGTCTATGACGGCGCTCAGGTGGTGACTCAGCGAGGCAACGACGAGGTTTCCGGCATCGAGGATCTGCGCGGCAAGACCGTTGCGGTCAACCTGGGCTCCAACTACGAGCAGTTGCTGCGCGAGCTGCCCTATGCTGACCAGATCGATATCCGCACTTACGAGAGCAATATCGAGCAGGATACCGCCTTGGGGCGGGTGGATGCCTTCGTCATGGATCGGGTCAGCGCAAGTCAGATCATCAAGGAGAAGCCGCTGCCGCTGCGGCTGGCGGGAAAACCGTTTTCCGAGTTGCGCAACGCCTATCCGTTTCGCGATACCGAGGAGGCGGGCGCCTTGCGTCAGCGCCTCGACGAAGCGCTGAAAAAGCTGCGCGAGGAGGGCACCCTGAGAGAGATTTCAGAACGCTGGTTCGGTACCGATATCACTCAACCCTGAGGCGCTCCGATCATGACGTTTAATACCCAGGGGTGTGGCGCGTGAACGTTCTCGATGTGGATTACATGCTGGGGCTGGTGCCGATACTGGCGACCTATCTGCCTTTGACCCTGGAAATGGCTACCGCGGGCATGCTATTCGCCCTGGCGCTGGCCTGCGGACTTGCCGTGGTGCGGGTACTGGCGATTCCCGGTCTCAATGCGCTGACGATGTTGTTCATTTCCTTCTTCCGCGGCACGCCGCTGCTGGTGCAGCTCTTCCTGTTCTACTACGGTCTGCCGCAGATACTCGGCTTTCTGACCCAGATCAACGGCATCACCGCGACGATTCTGGGCCTGACGCTGCATTTTTCCGCCTACATGGCGGAATCGATCCGTGCCGCCATCATCGGCGTCGATCGCAGCCAGACCGAGGCGGCGCTATCCATCGGCATGACCAATGGCCAACTGATGCGTCGCATCGTGCTGCCTCAGGCCACTCGCGTGGCGGTGCCGACTCTGATGAACTATTTCATCGACATGATCAAGGCCACCTCCCTGGCCTTTACCCTGGGCGTCACGGAGCTGATGGGCGCCACCCAGAAGGAGGCGGCAGGCAGCTTCCTGTATTTCGAGGCCTTTCTGACCGTGGCGGTGTTCTACTGGGTCATCGTCGAGCTGCTGGCCTGGCTGCAGCGTCGTCTGGAAGCGCGTCTCAGCATGGCCTACCGGCGATGATCGAAGTCAACGGTCTGGTCAAGCGTTTCGGCGACATCGCGGTGCTTGACGGCATCGATCTGGAAATCCGACAGGGTGAGATCATCGTGGTGATCGGCCCCTCCGGCACCGGCAAGTCGACCCTGCTGCGCTGCCTGAACTTTCTCGAGCGTCCGGACGCGGGCCGGCTCAAGGTCGGCGATCTGAAGGTAGAGGTTTCCCGGGCGCGCAAGGCTGAGATCCTGGCGCTGCGGCGGCGCACCGCCTTTGTCTTTCAGAATTACGCCTTGTTCACCAACAAGACGGCGCTGCAGAACATTGCCGAAGGGCTGATCGTGGTCAACCGCTGGCCCAAGGCCAAGGCGCACGCCAGGGCGCGGGAAATTCTCGAGCGTATCGGCATGGCGGACAAGGCCGACGCCTATCCGGCGTCTCTTTCCGGGGGCCAGCAGCAGCGGGTGGGAATCGGCCGGGCCATGGCGGCCCAGGCGGAGGTCATCCTGTTCGACGAGCCCACCTCGTCCCTGGACCCTGAGTAGGTCGAGGAAGTGCTGGCCCTGATGAAGCAGCTGGCCCGGGAGCGTCAGACCATGCTGGTGGTGACTCACGAAATGGGATTCGCCCGTGACGTCGCGGATCGGGTGATCTTCATGGCGGAAGGCCGTATCGTCGAGCAGGGGCCGCCCAGCGAGTTGTTTGCTCATCCGCGGGATCCGCGTACTCGAAGTTTCCTGCGCAAGGTGTTGGCCGCCAACGCGCCTTGACGCTTTCAGTCCAGAGTTCACTCAGCCGGGACAGAGTGGCCAAGCTGGATTGTCCACGAGATAATCAAGGCAAGTTGATCGGGAGTCCTTATGAGTGTTCATCAAACCCTGGATGCGTCACTGCGCCGTCTGGAGGCGGCCATGAAGGCGGCGGATCTGTGGCGAGTACGAGAGCCCGAGGCCCAGGCATTCGAGAGTCGGCAGCCCTTTTGCATCGATACCATGGAGCTGCCTCAATGGCTGCGATTCGTGTTCATCCCGCGCCTGGATGCCTTGATAGATGCAAAAGCACCCCTTCCCTCTCGGTGCGATGTTGCCCCCGCCGCCCATGTCTATCTCAAGCAGATCCATGCCAAGCCCAGTCAGTTTCTGCTGGTGGTCAGAGCCATTGAAGAGGTGGACCGTACCATCACGCAAGCCGATTAGGCCAAGGCACTCGAATGGTATAGCCAGATGAGTAACAAAAAACTACGGTTTTGACCTGAGCTTCTTGACCTAAATCAAGAACACGAACGGGCTTACGGTTACACTTCCTCCAGTTTCACTACAACGTTCGATCTCACTCGTAATCGTTCCCACTGATAGGAAGTGACTCATGCGTAAGTTCTCCCCAGCTATCGCCCTTGCCATCGCTACCGCCATTGGCGCATCTTTCGCGAGTTCCCAGGCCCTGGCCTATGGCGCCGGCGATTTCTTTACCCGTATCGGTGTCGCCAAGGTTCAGCCCAAGAGCGACAATGGCACCTTGGATACCGCCTTGGGTTCTCTAGACGTGGACGTGGAAGACGATACCGGCTTCGCGTTCACCCTGGGCTATCGCTTTACCGACAAGCTGGGAATCGAGCTGCTGGCCGCCCAGCGCTTCGAGCACGACATTCGCCTCAACGGCGATAATATTGCTTCCACCAAGCACCTGCCGCCAACGCTGACCCTGCAGTTCTATCCGCTGGGAGGCACCAACGCCAAGGTACAGCCTTATATCGGCGCCGGCGTCAACTATACGCATTTCTCCGACGAAGAGACGGATATCGACGGTGTCAGCCTGGATCTTGACGACTCCTGGGGTGCGGCGGGACAGCTCGGCGTGGATCTGTTGATCAGCGAGCACTGGTCGCTGAACGCCGCCGCCTGGTACCTGGATATCGATAGCGATGCGGAAGTCGGCGGTAGTAATGCCGGCGAGGTGGAAATCGATCCGGTGGTGGTGATGGCAGGCATTGGCTTCCGTTTCTGATCGCCAAGTTGCCATGAACAAGTTGCCATAAAACAGAAAAGCGCCGGGGAGATGTCTCCGGCGCTTCGTCTTTGCAGCTACCACTTCATGACCGGCTCGTCTGATCCTGCAAGACGATAGCCCAGCTTGGAAGTGCGATATGTTTAGAAGCGCAAGGTCACGCCTCCACCGATGGTCACCGGATCGACCTCGGCCTCGCCGGCACGATTACCGTTGAGGTCGATATCCGCGTCCACATCCGCATAATTGGCAAAACCGTTGAGCATCAGGTTGTCGGTAATGGCCAGATCCACACCGATTTGACCCGTGGCGCCCCAGGAGTCATCGATCTGCACGTCATTCAGCACGGTATCTTCACCGGAAAAGCGGGTGTAGTTGACGCCGGCGCCGATATAAGGCTGAACCTTGTTGTCGGTGCCGCCCAGCGGATAGAAGTTCAGCATCAAGTTGACCGGCATGCGATCCGCGCTGCCGATACCACCGGCATTTTCCAGTGCCAGATCGTGCTCGAACTTCTCGGTACCGTTGAGCTCGACGCCCAGCTTGTCGTGGAAGATATAACCGACACCGTAGTAGAAGCCGTTTTCATCAGAAATATCCAGATCTTGGCCCGCGGCGCTACCATTGTCGGATTTGACGTCGGTCTTGGCGATGCCGCCGCGGACGAAGAAGTCCCCGGCGCCGTAGGCCAGCGCTGACTGGGTAGCGAACAGGCTACCGGCGGCGACAAGAGCGGCGGAGAAAAGCTTGGTCTTATGCATGGTTCGACTCCTCGGGTTTTGTTAAACCACTATGAGTAAGGCATTCACCAGACAATGGTGAAAAGCCTGTACGCAGCTAGTATAGGAAACAGTGTTTTTTAAGTCATGTAGTATTTTGTTATCAGCCTCATAGTTTTTCCTATGCTATTGGATCAACACCTGCAATGGGAAAGACGCTTAGCAAGATCGATCGTCCTCGGCTACAGTCAGAAACTGTGTCGGCGATTGCTGCTGCTAAGGAATAAATGATGAGAGCGCTACCTTTAAATCGATCTTTCTGGTCGCCGCTGCTGGCGTTGTCGCTGGCGGCGTTCCTGGCGCTGTGGCTGCTGTTGCAGCCGGAATTGATTCGCGCCTTGCCGCTGATCGCCAAGCTGCCTTTGATGGTCTTGGGGATCTGGGCGCTAGGGCTGGGGTTTGCCAAGGGTGTGGGACTGAGATTCCCCAAGGATTGGCCGCGCTGGTTGATATCCTCGAAATCCTGTTGGCGGGTACTGCTGATCTTTACTCTATTATTGCTTTTTCGCGTCTGGGCCATCTGAGCATTTCCAATGGTCCATCTTTCAAGGATTCCGATCAGGTGATCATCGTCGAGCCACCGACGATATGATACAGCTGTTTTCTATCGTGAAAGCCGCGCTCCGCGGTTCTTGTCATACGGTGATAAAAAGGGTATCGACCGGTTTGAGACGCCGGCCAATACCCCGAGGTGACGCGAAAGGTTTCTTCAGTCGTTCAGGGCCAGCAGCGAAGCGTTGCCTCCAAGGGCGGCGGTATTGATCGTCAGCGTCTTTTCCGTGGCGAAACGCAGCAGATAGTGCGGCCCGCCCGCCTTGGGCCCGGTACCGGAAAGTCCCTGACCGCCGAAAGGCTGTACGCCTACCACCGCGCCGATGATATTGCGATTGATATAGACGTTCCCGGCGCGAATCTTTTTCGCGATACTCTCCGCGAAGGATTCGTTGCGGCTGTGAACCCCGAAGGTCAGGCCATAACCCGTGGCGTTGATGGTCTCGATGACCTTGTCGATCTCTTCTGCCTTGTAGCGCACGATATGCAGTATGGGGCCGAACTGCTCGTGCTTGAGATCGCTGATACTGTCGATCGCAAAGGCGGTGGGAGCAACGAAGGTACCGTCGCTTGTCAGGGTCGGGTCGAGTGACGTCTGGGCGATCAGCCGATCGGCCTTTTTCAGCGTTTCGATATGCGCGTCGAGATTTTCCTTGGCTTCCGCATCGATGACAGGTCCCACGTCGGTACCCAGTTCCCGAGGATCACCGACTCGCAGTTCCGCCATGGCGCCCTTGAGAATGGCGATGATCCGATCCGCCACATCTTCCTGAAGATACAGCACCCGTAGCGCGCTGCAGCGCTGCCCCGCGCTCTGGAAGGCGGATTCGATGACATCCACCACCACCTGTTCCGGCAGCGCGGTGGAGTCGACGATCATCGCGTTGAGGCCGCCGGTTTCCGCCACCAGGGTAGGCAAGGCGGCGTCTTCTCGAGCGGCAAGGGCGCGGTTGATGGCCCGGGCGGTATCCGTGCCGCCGGTAAAGGCGACGCCGGTAATGCGCGGGTCCGACGTCAGTACGCTACCCACGGTAGGACCGTCGCCGGGAAGCAACTGCACAACCTCCTTGGGAATGCCTGCCTGATGCATCAGTTTGACCACGCGATGAGCGATCAGCGAGGTCTGCTCTGCGGGTTTGGCAAGTACGCTGTTGCCGGATACCGCCGCCGCAGCGATCTGTCCGCAGAAGATGGCTACCGGGAAATTCCAGGGGCTGATGGCGACGAACACGCCTTTGCCGCCCATGATCAGATGGTTGGATTCGCCGGTAGGGCCGGGCAGGGCAGTCGGCTCGCCGAACAGTTCCTCCGCCTTCAGCGCGTAGTAGCGACAGAAATCCACCGCCTCGCGGATCTCGTCGACCCCGTCTGTCAGCAGCTTGCCGCCTTCCCGGCAGCACAGGGTCATCAACTCCGCCATGTTGCTTTCGAGCAGGTCCGCCAGCCGTCGCAGGCAGGCGGCGCGTTCGGTGACCGGGGTGCTTTCCCAGTCCGGAAACGCCTGCCAGGCGGTATCGATGGCCTGGCTGGTCTGTTCCTTGGTCGTCCACTGCACGCTTCCCACCACCTGGTTGTGGTCGAAGGGGCAGATCACCTGCTGTCGAGCGCTTTTATCCTCGGCGACTTCGACCCCCAATAATGGCTTGACGTGATACTGGCGGTCCATGAAGGAGGCCATCTCATCCATCAGCGGCTGATACTGGCTGGCAATATTGAGATCGACCCCTTTCGAGTTCTTGCGCTGGGGTCCGTAGAGATTCGTCGGCAGCGGAATACGCGGGTTGGCGTAGGGGGTTTGCTGACGCAGGGTTTCCACCGGATGCACGCAGAGGGACTCCACCGGCACCCGAGGATCGACCAACTGATGCACGAAGGAGGAGTTGGCGCCGTTTTCCAGCAGACGACGCACCAGGTAGGGCAGCAGATCCTTGTGGGCGCCTACCGGGGCATAGATTCGGCAGTAGGTGCCCTTGGGCGCGCGCTTGAGCGCCGCGTCGTAAAGCGCTTCGCCCATGCCGTGCAGGCGCTGGAATTCGAAGGCGCGATCCGCTTCGTTGGCCTGTTCCAGCAGGGCGCTGATAGTGTGGGCGTTGTGGGTGGCAAACTGCGGAAAGATGCGTCCTCGGGTATTGTCGGACAGCAGGAAAGCGGCGCAGACCAGATAGGACACATCCGTACCGGCCTTGCGGGTATAGACCGGATAGCCCTCGACTCCCAGCTGCTGAGCTTCCTTGATTTCCGTATCCCAGTAGGCGCCCTTGACCAGACGCAGCGGAATCTCGTCGCCCTGTAGCTCCGCCAGGCGATTCAAGTAGTAAAGAGTAGGCAAGGCGCGTTTGGCATAGGCTTGTACCACCAGCCCGAAATGCCCCCAGCCGCGGCAGATCTCGTCTTCATACACCGCGCGGAACACTTCCAAGGACAGCTCGAGACGATCGACTTCTTCCGCGTCGATGGTGATGGCGACGCTGCGCTCCCGAGCCATGCTCACCAGCTTCTTGACGCTACCCACCAGCTCTTCGAGCACCTGGCTGCGGCGGCCGAATTCATAGCGCGGATGCAGCGCCGAGAGCTTGATGGAAACCGACGGCGCCGGGGTCTTGCTGGAAAGCTTCTGACTGGTGCTGCCTACCTGCTGGATGGCGTGGGAATAATCCTCGAAATAGCGCTTGGCGTCGTCCCGGGTACGAGCGGCCTCGCCCAGCATGTCGTACGAATAGGTATAGCCCTTGTCGAACAACGGCCTGGAGCGTTTGAGCGCTTCGTCGATGTCCCGGCCCAGCACGAACTGGCGGCCCATGACCTTCATGGCTTCGACCATGGCGCGGCGAATCACCGGCTCGCCCATGCGATTGACCATGCGATTGATGAAGCCCGCCGGCTTGCCCTCCTTGGGCTGATCCATCTTGACGACATGTCCGGTCATCAAGAGCCCCCAGGTCGAGGCATTGACGAACCAGGATTCGCTCTGGCCGAGATAGCGCTTCCAGTCCGAAGGTCCCAGCTTGTCCTCGATCAGCGCGTCCGCAGTAGCCTTGTCCGGAACGCGCAGCATGGCCTCCGCCAGGCACATCAGCATCAGGCCTTCGTGAGTATCCAGGCTATATTGCTGAAGCAGCTCATCGATGGAATCGACGGCGGTGTCCATGTCGCGGACTTCACGTACCAGTTCCGCGGTCTTGTCAGCGATACGCTTGAAGTCTTCTTCGTCGTTGGCCAGGAAATCGATCTGCTCGGTGATGAAGGTTTCCTCATCGACGATGTAATGCTCGCTGATCTGCTTGAGCAGTGCGTCGGGCTCCTGCTTCCAACTGGCGCTATCTAGTATGTCGGTGGCACGTAACATGGGGTTCCTCCATCATGGTAGAGAAATGGCTCGCCATTTCTTTCAAGCCTGCGCCGGACCCGCGTTGACCGCAAGTATGGCTAATTATGAAAATGACGACTATGGGAAACACTACTACGAGGAACGAGAGTTGCGTAGTGCGGTACGTGCCGCCAGATGGTCGCGGAGAATCTTGAGTTCCTCGCGTCCGGTACGCGCCAGGAGAAAACCGCCTTGAGCAGCCTGCCAGGGTTGGCCGTATTCCTGCATCAGCCCCTGGGCACGACGGCGTACGCTTTCCAGATAATCGTCATGGCGAATGGGATAGCCGACTACCGCATGCCACTGGGTTTCGCTGACGTCACCCGCCAGGGTCTTGTCGAATATATCGAGCAGGGTATTCGGTTCGGTCCGATAGCGCGGGGTACGCGCCACCATCATGATAGCGACCATGCCGCCGATCACCAGCAGGCTAACCGTGAAAACCAGCAGGAACTGCGCCATATGGCTCCATCGGACAGTCGTAATGCGCGGGAGAAGAGAAAGAAAAGGAATCGATGAGCTTGGAGCGGGTGAAGGGAATCGAACCCTCGTCTTAAGCTTGGGAAGCTTCTGCTCTGCCATTGAGCTACACCCGCGCGAGAAAGTAGAGGGTAACCAATGGATTAGGTGGCGTCCAGCGCAGGATTCTCGAGTGGGCAGAAAAAAATTCTCCTTGGACGGAGAATTATCATGGCTTTGCTGTCATAGCGGATAGACATGATCGTTGGTGATAGCAGTCACTGGTTTATGTCTATAGCTTGCAGTTTCGATTTCGCCGCCGGGGGTTCCCCCTGGCGGCATTTTTTCTTGCGTACTATTCAGCTAGCGATGCGCGGCTATTCTGCCACGGCGCATGCTCAGAATGGCATTGAGGACATCGCGGCGCATCACGGTGCCTACCAGCTGGTCCTGCTCCACCACCGGATAGATCTTGGGCTTGGCGCCGAGCATTTCCTGGGCGAGATCGGTAATGCTCTTGTTGGGCGTCACCGCCAAGGCATCGTGACGCATCAGATCTCGTACCAGCAGAGCTTCTTCATCGTGGTAAATGCTGTCGAGTATCTGGCCAAGGACCTCTTGCTCGGAAATGAAGCCGATCAGGCGATCGCGCTCGTCGACCACCGGGGCACCGGGAAGGCGGTAGACAGCCAACCTTTCAGCCAGTTGAATCACAGAGGTGTTGCCGGTCACCCGGTAGCAGTCTCGAACCATGATGTCGCGAACGACGCTGGGTGTCTTGCTGAGCATAGCGATACTCCTCGCATAAAATGGACTTGCGTCACAGAGCAGGCCGTGTCCCGCTGGCGGATTCCCGCATCGAGCATTCGATGGGCATCAATCCCCTAAGCCGCACTCCAAGCAGTGATCCTCGATCCTAGATCCTAATTCAAGATTAGCACTCAAATCTCCTAGCGCGGTGCGAACGCCTTCTTCGATGGTTCTGCGGGCTGCTGCTGACGATAGATAGGGAAGTGCGTCGCTGGCTGGCACCGATGATGACGTCACCAACGTTACGCTGTTGCATGAGACCCTTCTGACGTATCGATTCTTCAACAGAATAGGCGCCAACTAGCCTAGGGGGTATCGTGTTTTGATGTCAGGATATCGACTTGCAGCCTTTCCTCTTCAAGCAAGGCGATCAATTGTTTCTGATGTTCCGGGCCTCGGGTTTCCATCTCGAGAATCACTTGGGTCGTGCCAATAGGCACATGGAGTTCGCCGCGGCGATGTTCTACGTGACGGATATTCATGCCAAGCCTGGCTACGGTATCGAGCAGATGGGCAAGATTGCCTGGCGTATCCTGGATAATGACTGAAAGGCTGATCAGCCGACCGCTGGAGGCAAGGCCATAGTCGATAGAGCGGCCTACCAGACTCATGTCCACGTTACCTCCCGAAATCACGCAGACGACCCGGTCTTGGTCGCTGACCCGAATCTTCCCGCGCATCAGGGCAGCCAACCCGGTAACCCCGGCTCCCTCGCCAATGGTGTGAGTATGTTCGAGCAAGGTGACGATAGCCTCGGCGATGGCGTTGTCACTGACGGTAACAATATCGTCCACATAGCGAGCGATGACCTGGCGAGTCAGCTTGCCCGCGCGCTTGACCTTGATACCGTCGGCGATGGTATGGGCGTCAGGTGCGACCTCTTCTATACTGCCATCCACGAGAAAGCGTCGCCAAGGTGCCACGGTGTCGGTTTGTACGCCAACGACGCGAATGGCCGGATTCTGCAGCTTGAGTGCTAGCGCCACGCCAGATAGCAGCCCACCGCCACCCAAAGGCACCACGGCAAGAGTCATGTCCGGTGCATCCTCGAGCATTTCGAGCCCGCAGCTGGCCTGACCGGCAATCACATCCCAGTCATCGTAAGGTGATAAGAAAGCCAGATTGTCCCGCTGGGCAATTTCCAGGGCAAGCTCGGTGGACTGCTCCAGGTTGGTGCCGTGCAAATGCACCTCGGCTCCCATCTTGCGACAAGCCTCTATCTTGGTTAAAGGCGCGTTAGTTGGCATTACAACCACCGCGCGAAGTCCCGAGAGATCGGCGGCTCTTGCCACACCCTGGGCGTGATTGCCGGCGGAAGCGGCAATCACGCCATTGCCTTGAGCATCGGTAGCTATCAATCGAGCGATCTTGTGAGTTGCGCCGCGTATCTTGAAAGAGCCTGCACGCTGCAGGTTTTCCAGTTTGAAGGCGAGCGAAGTACCCAAGTCGGTGGAAAGGGGGTCGTTGCGCCATTGGGCCGTGTGAATTACCGCATCTTGGAGGCTCGCTCGAGTCGCCTGTAGATATCGAAGGGATAATGGAGCGTCGTCGTGCATGATGGACCTTCTTGGCTAATAGCAGGATGACAGTCGAAGGGTTGCATCCACTGTCTGGAACCTCGCAAGGGCTCATGACTCTAATAGCATAGCGTTTCTTGAGTAAGTTTTGGCACCTACTAGAAGCGGTGTGGCTGAGACAGACGTTATTCGACTGACTTGTCCACGAGAATCATCACCGCCATCACCTAACGACATCTTCGAGGATTGAAATGGACGCTCGCGACTATCTTGCCAAAAAAGGCATCGCTCTAGACAAGCCGGAGGCGGATAAACCCCACACCCTGGAGGAACTGGCCTGGGCGCGCGCCATTGAGGCGGGGCGTCATCGCCCGAGAAGCGGTACGCCCTTCGACTGGGAAGACTGGGAGCGCTATCACGACGATCTCGCCGAAGGTGCGGAAAACGTCCAGCAGAAGATCAACCCCCAAGCCCACGGGCATGAGGCGAAGAAATCAAGCTGAGATCGCGAATCTTGGTGCTGCGACGTGAGAGCAGCGTGATCGATTTCTCTGTGACTTGTTCGCCAAGGATGAGTAAGCTTGCGAGGCAGTCATGCATTGGCAACGGAACAAGGAGATCGCCTCTTATGGATATTATTCGTATCATTCTCGCCATTCT
This sequence comes from Pistricoccus aurantiacus, assembly GCF_007954585.1. Lineage (GTDB taxonomy): Bacteria > Pseudomonadota > Gammaproteobacteria > Pseudomonadales > Halomonadaceae > Pistricoccus > Pistricoccus aurantiacus. The sequence continues at coordinate 3,423,636 of NZ_CP042382.1, read as the reverse complement.
GCTTCCTCCCTTGGGTGTTTTTCTGCAGGTGGGTATTGGCCTACAGTTCTGGATCAATATCCTGCTGACACTTCTCGGCTATATTCCCGGCATCGTGCATGCCATCTGGATCATTGCTCGCCGCTAGATTACTTCGTCAAGGCTGACCTGAAACGGTCAGCCGGGTGAAAAGCCACTGAGCGCGGTTTGCCGCCCCGGGGGCTGAGCCGCATAATGTCCGGCTCGATGCCCGCGGGAGCCCTCATGACAACCTTCAAGAACATCGGCCTGATCGGTCGTCTGGGTAGTGCCAAGGTGGTGGAGACCCTGAGGCGACTGGTACGTTTTCTCGACGGTAATGGCTATCACGTCATCATCGAAGAGCGTACCGCCGCGCTTTTGCTGGATCACGGTCAGCAAGAAGCCAATCGTCGCGTGCTGGGAGATTTCTGCGATCTGGTGATTGTGGTCGGCGGCGATGGCAGCATGCTGGGCGCTGCCAGGGCGCTGTGCAAGAGCGGCACCCCGGTGCTCGGGGTCAATCGAGGGCGCCTGGGCTTCCTAACGGATATCCTGCCGGACGAGATAGAGGAGCGGGTCGGCGAAGTGCTCGACGGGCGCTACAGCATCGAGGAGCGATTTCTGCTGGACGCGGAGGTCTATCGGGGCGATGAGCTGGTGGGCACCGGAGATGCGCTGAACGATGTGGTCATGCACCCGGGCAAGGCGGTACGCATGATCGAGTTCGAACTGTTCATCGACGGTCAGTTCGTCTATACCCAGCGCAGCGACGGGCTGATCATCGCCACGCCCACGGGTTCCACCGCCTATGCGCTATCCGGCGGCGGGCCGATCGTCGATCCTCGGCTGGACGCCATCACCTTGGTGCCGATGTTTCCGCATACCCTGTCAAGCCGACCGATCGTCATTCACGCGGATTCGGAAATTCGTCTGCACATCGGCGAAACCAATGAAACCTATCCCCACGTCAGCTGCGATGGCCAGACCAAGGTGGTGGCAAAACCGGACGACATCCTGTTCGTGCGCAAGAAACCCTACGCCTTGAAGCTGATGCACCCTTGCCAGCACAACTACTACGAAATCTGCCGCAGTAAGCTGGGCTGGAGCAACCGCCTGGGAGCCAGCGACTGACATGACCCTGAGCGACAGCCTCGAAGGCTATGATGTGATCGGCGATGTACACGGCTGCGGCGCTACCTTGGCGGTGCTGTTGGAAAAACTCGGCTATCATCAGCGCGACGGCGTCTATCGTCACCCGCGGCGCAAGGTGATCTTCGTCGGGGACCTGATCGATCGCGGCCCGCGTATCCGCCTGGCGGTGCGTATCGCGCGAAGCATGGTGGAAGCGGGGGAAGCCTTTATCGTCATGGGCAATCACGAATACAATGCCCTGGCCTATTGCCGACGCGATCCCCGCAAGGGTCAAGGCTGGCTGCGGGACCATACGCCCCGGCATAACCGCGTCATAAAGGAAACCCTGGAGCAGTACGCGGATCACCCGGCGGAGTGGGAAGACACCTTGGACTGGTTCATGACGATGCCGCTGTTTCTCGAGCGTGACGGGATACGGGTAGTGCATGCCTGCTGGGATCAGGCAATGATCGACGAATTTCGCCAGCGCTATCCGGACGGACGTATGGACGAAGCCTTTCTTCAGGTTTCCGCCCAATACGGCACCCGGGATTATGCCATCATGGACCGCCTGACTCGAGGAGGGCAGCTGCGGCTGCCGGACGACATCGAGATTCACTCCGGGGACGGCTTCACACGGCGCAGCTTCCGTACCCATTTCTGGGCGCGGGATCCGCGTATCTATGGGGATGTGGTCTTCCAACCGGATAACCTGCCCGACGATCTGGAGCTGCGTGAACTCACGCCGGAGGAGATTGCGAGTCTGAGCTACTATGGGCCGGAGGAGCCTCCCTTGTTTATCGGCCATTACTGGTGCGAGGGCATACCTGCCTTGCCGACCCTCAACATCGCCTGCGTCGACTATAGCGCGGTCAAGTTCGGTCGTCTGGTCGCCTATCGCTGGAGCGGCGAGCGGGAACTCGACGCCAATCATTTTCGATGGGTGAGCGTACCGGAAATGCCTCAGGCGCGTCCCTTGCCCTGGGAAATCGAATTCGACTGATGGAGTTACGTTAAAGTGCTGATTATATACAAAATTTTACATTATTTTTAATGAACGACGATGAACTTTCCAGTGCTGGGCTTATCTGAGTAGGTGTTCCCTTGAATGATCCCTTGCTTTGCCCGGCGGCCCCCTCCGCCGGTTTTTTTTGTCCGCTATTCATGGCTAGTGAAGGATGGCTATCGATAACCGTCCATCGTCGTCAATAATATTCATGGAATTCCTGCAAGGAACTGGTTATGTACAAGGTGGTCGAGCTGCCTCGAGATACCGATACTCGTGCGCTCCGACAAGCGCTCTGGGCGCACCGTATCGGTCATCGCTTCACCGAGGATGAACAGGGCTACTCGCTTTGGCTGGTGGATCCCGATCAGCTCGAGGAATCCTTGCGTCTGCTGGAACGCTGGCGGCGGGGTGACGACGACCTGGTGCCGCACAAAGCGACAGTAAAGCGCCGTCTGGCCGGCTCGTCCCTTGCGGTGCCGTTTACGCTGGCGCCGGTGACTGCCTGGCTGATCGTGCTATCCCTGCTGGTCTTCGCCCTGATGGCGGTGTTCGGCGACCTGCTGGTGGTCACCATGACCATTGTGCCAGTGGCGGTAGTGGGTGGCAGCCTTAGTCTGGGCACCCTGGGAGATACCCTGGCCTCGGGACAGGTATGGCGCCTGTTCACCCCGGCGCTTTTGCATTTCGGCTGGATGCATCTGATCTTCAACATGCTGTGGCTGTGGTATTTCGGTCGCCAGATCGAAACCCTCAAAGGTAGCCGCACCATGCTGTTCCTGGCGGTGACCAGCGGTCTGGGAGGCAACCTGGCGCAATACGCTACCGGAACGGTACTGTTCGGCGGCATGTCCGGGGTGGATTTCGCCTTGCTGGGCTATGTCTGGCTGATGGCCTACCGGGCGCCGCAAAGCGGCTTCTTCGTACCCCAGATGCTGGTGGTGTTCATGCTGGGCTGGATGGTGTTCACCATGACCGACATGGCGGAATCGGTGGGATTTGGCAACGTTGCCAACGAAGCGCACCTGGGTGGCCTGCTCGTGGGGCTGGTGGTGGGCTGGTATCATGCGAGCCGCGCTCGCCGCTCGCGCTGATCTGGAGCGCTTATTGATCCAAAACGGGAGAATTCGTCAATGCAAGACATGACCTTCGATAGAATGATCCAGCAGATGACGCCGGCCATCTACGAGAGCCTCAAGCAGGCGGTGGCGCTGCGCAAATGGCCGGATGGTCGTTTTCTGACCGCGGAGCAGACGGAGCTGTGCCTGGAGGCGGTGATCAAGTACGAAATCGAGAACGGCGTCCCGGAAGAGCAGCGGGTGGGCTATCTCTCCCGGCGCAGCTGCGGTGTCAGCGCCCAGGCCGCACCGGCAAACGAGGGTGCGGCTGCCTTGGGACGGAATGTTGGCGGTGACTGATCCTCTCGAAAGAATTCCCTTGCGTGGCTGTCTGTCCAAGATGGCCGTCGAGCCGGGAGTCGCCGACCCGGATAGCGACGCCGAGCCCGCGCATTACACCTTGCGCGTCGGCGAGCAGCGGCTGGATCTCAATGCGCGCCTGGGAGAGCCCCTGCGGCTCGTCTGGCACGGCAATATCTTCTGCATCCACTGCGGCAGGCGCACTCGCAAGAGTTTCGCCCAAGGCTACTGTTATCCTTGTTTCAAGTCTCTTGCCCAGTGCGATACCTGCATCGTCAAACCGGAAACCTGTCATTACTTCGCCGGTACCTGCCGTGAGCCCGCCTGGGGCGAGCGTCACTGCTTTCGACCCCACGTGGTCTATCTGGCCAATTCCTCGGGGCTCAAGGTGGGAATTACCCGGGGTACCCAGATTCCCACTCGCTGGCTGGATCAAGGCGCGATCCAGGCGCTGCCGATCCTGGAGGTGGATACGCGCCAGCAGTCCGGCTTCGTCGAGATGCTGTTCAAGGAGCGCGTCGCGGATCGCACCAACTGGCGCGCCATGCTCAAGGGCGAGGTCGAACCGTTGGATCTTTCGGCCCAGCGGGATCGGCTGTTTGCTCAACTTGAAAGCGGCTTTGTGCCGCTTCGCGAGCGTTTCGGGGCCGATGCCTTCCAGCGGCTCGATCAGCGCCCCAGGCGGTTCCGCTATCCGGTGCTCGAATTCCCCAGGAAAATCGCGTCTCACAATTTTGACAAGCAGCCGGAAGTGGCAGGTACGCTGCTGGGCATGAAAGGGCAATATCTGATGCTCGACAGCGGTGTGATCAACCTGCGAAAGTTCACCGGCTATGAAGTTAGCGTTATGTGATACCGCGACTACGCTATAAACGATACGCTATTAGCGATAGGTAACTTCATTGCGGAAAAGGAGACGCCGTCATGACGATCCAGCTCAAGCGCGCTTACGACGACCCCCAGAAGAATGATGGCTACCGAGTGCTGGTGGACGGCATGTGGCCGCGGGGCATCGCCAAGGAAGACGCCAAACTGGATGACTGGCTCAAGGACATCGCTCCCTCCAAGGAGCTGCGTCAGTGGTTCGATCACGATCCGGAGCGCTGGGCGGAATTTCGCAGGCGCTATCTGGCGGAGCTCAAGGAACACCGGGAACCACTGCGGGATCTCGCCGAGCGGGCGAAACAGGGCACCGTCACGCTGGTATATGCCACCAAGGACGAAAAGCATAATAACGCCCTGGTCGTGGAGCAGTATTTGAAGATGCTGGGCGCCGATTAAGCACTCGTTTTCGAGCAAGGAGGCAGAGTATGCGTTACGAGCTTTATTACTGGCCGACAATCCCCGGACGCGGTGAATTCGTGCGTCTGGCCCTGGAAGAGGCCGGCGCCGACTACGTTGACGTAGGTAACGGTTCCTCCAAGGAAGGATTAGGCGTGCCGGCCATCAATGCCTGGCTGGAAGACGATGATGTGCTTTATCTCCCTTTTGCGCCGCCTTTTCTGAAAGCCGGCGACCAGGTCGTTTCTCATGTGGCCAATATCTTGCAGTTTCTAGGACCGCGGCTCGGTCTTGTCGCGCAGGACGACGCGACGCGGCTCTGGACCCATGGTCTGCAGCTGACCCTGACGGATTTCGTCGCCGAGATTCACGACGTTCATCATCCCATCGGTAGCTCTCTTCATTATCGCGAGCAGCGCGCGGAGGCTCACCGCCGAGCAGCGATATTCACCGGCGAGCGTCTGACCAGGTTCCTGCGCTATTTCGAGCAGGTGCTCATGCGCAATCCTCACGGCAGCGACTATCTGGTGGGCGATGGGCTGTCCTACGTGGACCTGTCGCTATTTCATGTGGTGCGTGGGCTTGAGTACGCCTTCCCCAATGCCATGCAGCGGATCGCGCCGGAGCTGCCCCAGGTCATGGCGCTGGCGGATCGTGTCGCCGAGCGGCCCAATATCGCCGCCTATCTCGCTTCCTCACGGCGGCTGCCCTTCAATGAAAACGGCATCTTCCGCCATTATCCCGAACTCGATCCCTAAGCCAAGCTGAATTCCTGGGCTGGCACGCAATTCCCCGGGCTTGGGCTTCGTTCAGGTCCGGCTGAGCCGTCGAGCCTCCATCCGCTCGAGAAAGACCCTCATGACGCGGCGATACAGCTCCCGGCCAAGCACCGTGTCTTCCACACCGGCGTCGATATTGGGGTTGTCGTTGATTTCGATGACCACGACTCGCTCGCCCACCTGCTTGAGATCGACGCCATACAAGCCCTCGCCGATCAGCCTGGTCGCCTTCAGCGCCGCGCGAACCACGGTCTTGGGCGCCTCACTCGGGGCATGGGTGCTGAAACCGCCGCTTCGGGTCTTGCCCTTCGAGTGATCGTAGATCTGCCAGTGGCCCCGGGCCATGTAGTAGCGGCTGGCGAATAGCGCCTGGCCGTCGAGCACGCCGATACGCCAGTCGAAGTCCGTCGGCAGCCATTCCTGCAGTAGCAGCAGCGCCGAGGATTCGAACAGGCGAACGGACTCCTGTCGCAGCTGCTCCAGGGATTCGATCTTGACGATGCCTCGGGAAAAGGAGCCGTCCGGCACCTTCAGCACCATGGGGAAGCGCAGCTCGGCGCTCTTGGCCTCGAGTCGGCCCATATCGTGACGATTGAGCAGCACCCCGCCCGGCGCGGCAACTCCCTTGGTACGCAGCAGGGCGTGCAGGTACACCTTATTGGTGCAGCGCAGGATCGAGCGGGGATCGTCGATCACCACCAGGCCCTCATGTTCCGCGCGTCTCGCCATGCGATAGGTGTGGTGATCGAGGCTCGTGGTCTCGCGAATGAACAGACCATCGAATTCCGCCAGCCGACTTTCATCCCGGCGCGTGATCAACGATACGTCGATGCCCAGCTGGCGTCCCGCGCGAATGAATTCTTTCAACGCGCCTTTATTGCTGGGAGGCAGCACCTCCTGCGGATCGATCAGGATCGCCAGGTCGAAGCGGTAGCGCCGACGCGCCTTGGGGGTGCGCCAGACCTTGCGCGAATGGCGGTTCAGCGCGCCGGCGAACAGATCCTGTTCCTCGCCCTCGAGCGCAGCGAGCTTGAGCGGCTTGAGCCGGAATAGCCGCCACACACCCTGACGCTGGATGAAGCGTGCCTCCAGCAGCGGACAGGGCAAGCGTTCGAACAGCCGACGGGCCAGCCGGGCAAAGGTCGGATCCAGGCATTCGCCGAACAGGGCACGCAGGCTGAAGGAATCGCCGCTCAAGCTGCCGCGACGCGCCAGCTCGTCGAGAAGCGGCTCAAGGGATTCCAGGCGCAGATCGATCAGCGCCTTGCGCGACAGCTCGTTGAGGGTCTCCACCGAAGGCAAGACCCGCTGTCCCCGGGCCTGGGCGAGCAGCGACACATAATAGCCGCGCTCAAGATAATCGAGATCCGCGCTCAGATTGATGACCTGGGTGGCGACGTCCTGTTCGGGGGATTGCTGTTCTTCCGCCAGGTAGGCGTCCGCGGCGATCAGATCCTCGCTGGGGTGATAAGGGCGCCAGTCGGTAAGTTGATCGACGATGATACGCAGCGAACACATGGATAAGACATCCTCGTTAAAGTAAAGCGGCCGGCTAATCGCGGCTAGCATGCCTCGACACCCGAATGCTGGCAATATGGCACCTTGCTGAAATACTTTTATCTTCCCGCGGCCATCGGCGTTTCCTATGCCTATTCAATTGCGTCAGGCAAATCCGCAGGACCTCGATGCCCTGTGCGGACTCGAGCGCGCCTGTTTTACGGAAGATGGCTTCGGTCGCCGTCAGTTGGCCTATCTGCTGACCCGGGCTCATGGGGTTGCCTGGCTGATTGAGGAAGATGAGAAGCACGTATTGGGCTATGCCATATTGCTGTTGCGTCGCGGTAGCGCAAGCGGGCGGCTGTATTCCTTCTGCCTTCACCCCGCGGCGAGGGGCCGGGGCCTGGCGGTGCGACTGCTCGAGGCGCTGCGCAATATTGCCATCGGTCGAGGCCTGAATCGCTTGACCCTGGAAGTGCGCGTCGATAACCCGGCCGCCATTCGGCTGTATCGACGCAATGGCTTCCAATGTCTGCGCCGGCTGACGAATTACTACGCCGACGGCTGCGATGCCTGGTACATGGTCCTGGGGCTGATGGATGAAAAGCCCCCGAGTGAGCGCTAGAATTGCCGCTTTACCTATGATCAAGGAACGAGCCATGCCTTCTTTCGATATCGTCTCCGAGTTCGACAAGCACGAAGCGGCCAACGCGGTGGACCAGGCCAACCGCGAGATACAGACCCGCTTCGATTTTCGCGGCGTGGATGCCAGCTATACCCTGAACGGTGAAACCGTCTCCCTGGAAGCCGAGGTGGATTTTCAGCTCAAGCAGATGCTCGATGTGCTTCGCAACAAGCTGATCGCGCGTGGTATCGATGCCCGCTGCATGGAAGAGCAGGAGCCGGTGCTCTCCGGGGTCAAGGCCCGCCAGGAGGTCAAGCTCAAGCAGGGGTTGGAGCAGCCGGACTGCAAGGCCATCGTCAAGAAGATCAAGGATTCCAAGCTCAAGGTGCAGGCACAGATTCAAGGAGAAAAGGTGCGGGTCACCGGCAAGAAGCGCGACGATCTGCAACAGGTCATGGCGCTGCTCAAGGGCGAGCAGGGACCGGACTTGCCGCTGCAGTTCGACAACTTCCGCGATTAAGTCGATAAGCTTTAAAAAACAGTAATATTTTGATTTAGATCAATAAAATAACTCGAAGGAGGTTGAGAATTTTTCCGGACGGACCCACGTATACCGTATTGAAAGACCAGTAGGATCCATCCGTCATTGCAATCATGGAGGTGGCGTATGAACTTGCAGAAGTTTTCTCCCTGGAACTGGTTCAAGAGCGAGAACCGACAATCCCAGGAAGCAACTGCTCCGGCGCCTGTGTCGGCGGAAACACCAAAAGGTCTATCTCCTTTCTGGCAGATGCACAGGGAACTGGACCGCTGGATGGACAATGCCATGCGCCAGTGGGGCATGCCGGCGATGCCGGAAGCGTTTGCCAGCATGGAAGGCTTGCTCAAGCCGAGCGTGGATATCAGCGAGCGGGAGGATGAGTACAGGATCAGCCTCGAGGTGCCAGGCGTCGACGAGAAGGACGTCAAGCTTTCCATCGATGAACACCGCCTGTTGATCGAAGGCGAGAAACGCCAGGAAAGCACTTCCAAGGAAGATCGTTATCAACGGGTCGAGCGAGTGTATGGTAGCTTCCAGCGCGTACTGGACCTGCCCGTGGACGCCAAGGTCGAGGATATCGAGGCGAGCTTCGACAAGGGAGTCTTGACCGTCAAGGTGCCCCGAGACAAGCAAGCCAAGGCGCGCCGGCGCGAGATCCCTATCCAAGGGCGCCGATAAAACCGTAAAGCAGCGAATAGCTTATCTGTATCTGGCCCGCCATCGGCGGGCCAGTTGCTTTTCAAGTGTTGATGGCCGCGACGTCAGGATGGCGACGCAGCGGCAAGGCGACGCGAACGCCTGCGGGTAGCGCTCAGGCGGTAAAGAAATGCCAGGATAAAAATACCGGTCAGAATCAGCACGATGGTTGGCGCCGGGGCGCTGTCGATAAAGAAGCTCGCGTAGGTGCCGGTCAGCAGCGCGACGGCGCAGACGGCTACGGACACTCCCAGCATGGGGCCAAAGCTGCGCACCACCAGAAAGGCGATGGCTCCGGGGGTGACCAGCAGCGCCACCGCGAGAATCAGGCCCACGGAGCTCAGGGTTGCGACGATGGTCAGCGACAGGCTCGCCAGCAGGCCGTAGTGCAGGAGTTTGGTATTCAATCCTACCGCCTGGGCCTGGGCCGGATCGAAGGCATGCAGCAGCAGGTCCTTCCATTTCACGATCAAGAGTCCCGAGACGAAAAGCGCGATCAGCCCGGAGGTCCAGAGATCCTGACTGCCCACTCCCAGCATGTTGCCGAACAGCACGTGATCCAGGTGCTCGTTGGTGTGGATCGAGGTGTACATGACGATGCCGAGGCCGAACATGCCGGAAAACACCACTCCCATCACCGTGTCCTGCTTGACCCGACTGTTGTGAGCTAGATAGCCAGTGGCCAGGGCGCAGGTCATGCCTGCGGCGAAGGCGCCGACAATCAACGGTAATCCCAGTATCCAGGCCAGCACGATGCCCGGGAGTGTCGCATGGCTGACCGCGTCTCCCATCAGCGCCCAGCCTCTGAGTACCAGAAAGCAGGACAGCAGCGCCGTGGGCGGCGCCACCAGTAGCGCGATCCAGAAGGCGTTCTGCATGAACGGAAACTGAAAAGGCAGCAGCAAGGTATCAAGGGTCATGGCTCGGCACTTTGGGTGGAAGTCGATTCGGTGACCGGCGGCTCCAGCGCCTTGGCCGCCTTGCGCCGGGCGGCGAGCAGTCCATGCTTCGGGGCGAAGACAAAAGCGAGAAGAAAGATGATTGTCTGCAGCATGACGATAATGCCGCCGGTGGCCCCGTCGAGAAAGTAGCTGGCATAGGCGCCGAAAAAGCTCGTCAGGGTGCCGATAAGCACCGAAAGGGCGATCAGCCGGGGGAAGCGGTCACACAGCAGATAGGCGGTAGCTCCCGGGGTCACTACCATCGCAATCACCAGAAAGGCTCCCACGGTCATCATCGCCGCGACGATGTCCGCGGACAGCAGGGCAAAGAAGATAAGGCGCAGCACGTCCGGGCGCAGGCCGATGGAGCGAGCGTGATTCTCGTCGAAGAAGACCACCATCAGATCTTTCCACTTGGCCAGCAGAATCACAAGGGAAACGAAGCCGATGATCGCCAGCTGCAGGGTATCCCCGGGGGTAATCGCCAGAATATTGCCCATGATGATCGTTTGGATGCTGACGGACATTGGGCTCAAGGAAACCATGAACAGGCCTAGGCCGAAGAAAGAGGTGAAGATGATGCCGATGATCACGTCGATCTTGAGCCCGGAACGCTCGGACAGGAACAGCATCGCTCCGGCGGCGAGTCCGCCAGCGATAAAGGCCCCAAGGGCAAAGGGCAGACCGAAGATATAGGCGCCGGCGACCCCGGGCACCACGGAATGTGAAAGCGCATCGCCGATCAGCGACCAGCCCTTGAGCATGAGATAAGAGGAGAGAAAAGCGCAGACCGCGCCCACGAGCGCGGACACCCACATGGCGTTGGTCATGTACACATAGCCGAACGGCTCGAGCAGCGTATCTATCACGGCTTCTCCACCTTGTCAGTGTCATCCGCCAAAGCGTCTTTTGTCGCGAGGTCTGACGTCGCTTTCTCGATGCCCCGGGAATCGCGGCGGTCGCTGTATTGCACGAAGGGACGCTCGTCGTCGGTGATGATGCGAATTTCGCGGGGGTCGTCGTCGTCATGCAATTCCGCGCCACCGAGGGTAAAGTGTCGTAGCACGCCGCCGAAGGCGAGTTCGAGATTTTCCCGCGTGAAGGTGGTCTCTGTCGGGCCATAGGCCAGCACCGTGCCCTTGACCAGCACGGTGCGATCGCAGAATTCCGATACGGAGCCGAGGTTGTGGGTCGAGACCAGCATTACCCGGCCTTCGTCGCGGAGCTCCCGCAGCAGCGCCACGATCTGATCTTCCGTCTTTACATCGACGCCGGTGAAGGGTTCGTCCAACAGGATGACCCAGCCTTCCTGCGCCAGGGCCCGGGCAAGGAATACCCGCTTGCGCTGGCCGCCGGAGAGCTCGCCGATCTGCCGATGACGAAAATCGCTCATGTTGACCCGCGCCAGCGCCTGATCGACGGCCTCACGATCTGCCTGGCGCGGTCGGCGCAGGAAGCCCATGTGACCGTAGCGGCCCATCATCACCACGTCCTCGACCAGCACCGGAAACGCCCAGTCGACCTCTTCGGATTGCGGCACATAGGCGACGAGGTTTTCGCGCAGGGCGTCTTTTACCGTTCGATCGAGCAGACGGATTTCGCCTCTCGCGGTGGGCAAGAATCCCATGATTGCCTTGAACAGCGTGGACTTGCCTGCGCCGTTGACCCCCACCAGGGCCGTGATGGTGCCCTGGGGGATCTCAAAGCTGGCGTCGCGCAAGGCGGTATGGCCATTGCGATAGGTGACCGTCACGTTGCGAGCCAGAATACCACCACCGGCGTCTCCGGCTTGAAGCTGCGTCTGTGGGGACGTTGATGGATTCAAGAACGCGTACTCCTGTTGCGGCGACTGATTCCCAAGCTTTCGGATGACGAAAATGTAACAATCCCCACGATACCATGTTCATGGAGGCTGCAAGGAACGGTCGCTGTTACTTGGATTGCATGTTTTTCGTCAGGCCGTCCACCACGGTCTGGGACGTGACTTTCAGCAGATCGAGATAGGTCGGCACCGGACCGCTTGCCTCGCTGAGGCTGTCCACATAGAGCACGCCGCCGTAGGCAGCGCCGGTTTCCCGGGCGACCTGCTTGGCCGGGGACGTGTTGACGGTGCTCTCGCAGAACACCACCGGGATGTCGTTCTCCCTCACCCCGTCGATCACGCTGCGCACTTGTTGCGGCGTGCCGGTCTGATCCGCGTTCATTGGCCAGAGATAGAGTTCTTTCATCTTGAAGTCGCGAGCGAGATAGCTGAAGGCGCCTTCGCAGGTAACCAGCCAGCGCTTGTCCTCCGGAATCTCGGCGATTCGATCCCGCAGCGGCTCGATAGTGGCGCGGATTTCATTCTTGTAGGTCTCCGCATTGGCTCTGTAGGCCTCCGCGTTGTCCGGGTCGTGCGCTGCAAACGCGGAAGCGATGTTATCCACATAGACGATGGCGTTATCGAGCCCCATCCAGGCGTGGGGATTGGCCTGGCCTTCATAGGCACCCTCGGTGATGGAAATCGGATCGATGCCGTCGGTCAGGGTCACCGAGGGGATATCGCCAAGATTGGCGAGGAACTGCTCGAACCAGAGCTCCAGGTTCAGCCCGTTCCAGAGGATCAGATCCGCGCCGTGGGCGCGTACGATATCCTGCGGGGTCGGCTCATAGCCGTGAATCTCCGCGCCGGGCTTGGTGATCGACACCACCTCCGCGTGATCCCCGGCCACGTTTCGCGCCATTTCCGCCAGCACGGTAAAGGTGGTCACCACTTTCATGGGCTTGTCTCGGGCGCTGGCGTCAAGAGCCAGCAGTGATATTGCCAGCAGCAACGCAAGCAAGGCGCGTGAAGAAAAATAAATCCTGAACCTGGGCATGGTAAGTCCTCGAGAACTGTCATAAAGCTTTCTTCAAGCTGTTTTCAAGACCGGGCAAATAGAGTCGAGCATAGTATTATATTGTGCTTATTTGATAATAATTGTCATTTTAGCGAGCCGGGTCGGCTGGTTTTGCTGGCTTGCTCGATCGCCGTACAATGATGGGCAACTTTACCTAGGAGCCTTACGATGTCCGCACCCAAGCCGACACATCTGAGCGACTATCGGCCGCCGGCCTATCGCGCCACTCATACCGAACTGACCTTTGATCTCGACTCCCACGCGACCCGGGTCAAGGCGCGCCTGCATCTGGAGCGTCATCCGGAACGGGCGCAGGAAGATGATCTGCCCCTTGAGCTCAAAGGAGCCAAGCTTGAGCTTTCCTCCATCGCCATCGACGGTCAAGCCCTGGAGCCCGGCGAGTATCAGGTGGACGACAAGGGATTGACGGTGCCCAAGGTGCCGACCCGCTTTCATCTGGATACAGAAGTCGTCATCAACCCCCAGGCCAATACCGCCCTGGAGGGGCTTTATCAGTCCAACGGCATGTTCTGTACCCAGTGCGAGGCTCAGGGCTTTCGACGCATTACCTTTTATCCGGACCGTCCGGACGTGATGGCGACCTTCTCCACCACCGTAGTCGGGGATAAAGCGAGTCTGCCGATTCTTCTGTCCAACGGCAATCCGGTGGAGCGAGGCGAACTGCCTGGCGGCAAGCACTTCGTGACCTGGGAAGATCCGTTTTCCAAGCCGAGCTATCTGTTCGCCCTAGTGGCGGGAGATCTGGAAAAGGTCGAGGATCACTTTACCACCGCAAGCGGGCGGGACGTCACCCTGCAGATCTGGGTGGAAAAGCAGAATCTCGGCAAGACCGATCACGCCATGGCTTCCCTGAAGCGCGCCATGCGCTGGGACGAGGAAACCTACGGTCGGGAGTACGATCTGGACCTGTTCATGATCGTCGCCGTGGACGACTTCAACATGGGCGCCATGGAGAACAAGGGGCTCAACATCTTCAACAGCGCCGCGGTGCTGACCCATCCCCAGACCGCCACGGACGCCACCTTCCAGCGGGTGGAAGGGGTGGTCGCTCACGAATATTTCCACAACTGGTCCGGTAATCGGGTGACTTGCCGGGACTGGTTCCAGCTTTCCCTCAAGGAAGGTTTTACCGTCTTTCGCGACCAGAGTTTTTCCGCGGACGTCAATTCCGCCCCGGTCAAGCGCATCGAGGACGTCTCCTTCTTCCGTACCGCCCAGTTCGCTGAAGATGCCGGTCCCACCGCACATCCGGTACGCCCGGATCATTACATCGAAATCGGCAACTTCTATACCTTGACCATCTACGAGAAGGGCGCGGAAGTGGTGCGCATGCTGCGCCATCTGCTGGGCTGGGAGGCCTTTCGTCAAGGCTCGGATCTGTATTTTTCCCGCTTCGACGGCCAGGCGGTGACCATCGAGGATTTCGTGGGCTGCATGGCGGAAGTGTCGGGTCTCGATCTGGGGCAATTCATGCGCTGGTATTCTCAGGCGGGTACTCCGGAAGTGGACGCCCACGGGGAGTACGATTACGCAAACGCGACCTATCGCCTGACCCTGCGCCAGCGCACCCCGGCGACCCCGGGGCAGCCTCACAAACTGCCCTTGCATATTCCGATCAGAATGGGCCTGGTGGGCACCAAGTCCGGCGAGGATCTGACCCTGACCCTGGAGGGTGAGACACTGGGCCGGGACGCGGTGATTCATCTGCGTGAAGAGGAGCAGAGCTTTCTGTTTACCGAGGTGGCGGAGGCCCCCACACCTTCGCTGCTGCGCGGTTTTTCTGCCCCGGTCAAGCTGTATTATCCCTATGAGCGCAATGAACTGGCCTTCCTGCTGGCGGAAGACAGCGACGGCTTCAACCGCTGGGACGCGGGGCAGCGTCTGGCGATGCTGGCCATCGACGATCTGATCGCCGCCCATCGCAACGGGGTGGAAAAGGTCATGGACGTGCGCCTGGTGGACGCTTTCAGAAGCCTGCTGACCACCTCCATGAAAGACAAGGCGGTGCTGGCGCAGATGCTGGTGCTGCCTTCGGAAGCCTATATCGCCGAGCAGCAGCCGGTGGTGGACGTGGACGCCATTCACGCGGCGCGAACCTTCGTCAAGCAGTCCCTGGCGCTGGCGCTGCGGGATGAATTCCTGGCGATCTATGAGGCCAACACCAGCGATGCGCCTTACGCGCCGGAGCCGGAGCAGATCGGCGAGCGCAGCCTGAAGAATGTCGCCCTGGGCTATCTGATGGCCATCGAGGACGAAAAGGCGGTGGAACTTGCCGAGCGGCAGTTCGAGGCGAAGCACAACATGACCGACGTGCGCGCCGCTCTGACGCTGCTGACCCACAGTTCTCGTCAGGATCTGGCGGATCCGGCACTGAAAGCCTTCGCTCAGAAGTGGGCCAGTGATCCGCTGGTGATGGATCAGTGGTTTACCATTCAGGTGACTCGGCCGCAGCC
Organism: Pistricoccus aurantiacus; assembly: GCF_007954585.1. Lineage (GTDB taxonomy): Bacteria > Pseudomonadota > Gammaproteobacteria > Pseudomonadales > Halomonadaceae > Pistricoccus > Pistricoccus aurantiacus. Next base: position 3,408,368 of record NZ_CP042382.1, on the reverse strand, counting down.
GGACGTACTCGACCGAGTGAAGTTCCTGATGGAGCATCCGGCGTTCTCCCTGAAGAACCCCAACCGAGTGCGTGCCCTGATCGGCGCCTTCGCCGGCCAGAATCGGGTCAATTTTCACCGGCTCGACGGCGAGGGCTACAAGCTGCTGGCGGACGTGGTCATCGAGCTGAATCGGCTCAATCCGGAAATCGCCGCGCGGCTGGTGATTCCGCTGACCCGCTGGAAGCGTTTCGACGATACCCGCCAAGGTCTGATGAAGGCGGAACTGGAGCGCATCCGTCAGGAAGACCTGTCGCCGAATCTCTACGAGATCATCGAAAAGGCCCTGAACGAGATCTAGCCGAGTTGATCCAGATGGCTGATCATTCCGGCCTCCCGGGCGGCGCTGTCCGCCAGGGAGCGCCCGGCCTCGTCGTAGATGTGATAGACCGCGTTGGCGCCCAGTTCCTGGATCGGCTTGATCTCATCCGGGTATTCGACGATGGCAGTGATATGCCCTTCGAATTCATCCCGGTCCTGTAACTGCTCCAGGGCGAAGAGGTTACCCGCATGGTGTGGCATTGCCAGCACCACCAGCTTGATGCTCGGTGAGACCATCAGCTTGTCCCAGAAGTCCGAGTCCACCGCGTCGCCTTCCATGATGTTGTAGCCTTTTTCGCCCAGTTTCTTGACGCTGTTGGGGTTGCTGTCGATCCCCAGCACGTTCAGCCCATAGTGCTTCTGCAGCCGCTGATAGGCGCTGCGGCCGATGCGACCCATGCCGAGCACCACCGCCTGGGCATCGCCTAGCTCGATGGGTCGATCGCTGGGGTCGAGATCCGCCTTCGGTATGCGCGGCAGATGTTCCGACAGGTAGCGATAGAGGGCTTCGCTGTAGCTGTTGAGTATCGCGGAAAACATGAAGCTGATTGCCACCGCCAGGGAAAGAATCACCAGCCATTCGTCGCTCAGCCAGCCGTTGCTGACGGCGATGACCTCGACGATCAGGCCAAATTCGGAAAAGTTGGCCAGGCTCAGGGAGGCCAGGATCGAGGTGCGGTGGCGCAGGTGAAACAGCATGAAGATCAATTGATACAAGATGGCCTTGAGGGGCAGCGCCGCTACCAGTACCAGCGCGATCAGCAACATGTTCAGGGTCGGCATGGCAATCAGGCCGATATTGAGGAAGAAACCGACCAGCAGCAGCTCCTTGATATTGAAGAGCGTACGGGCCAGGTTCTGTGCCGCCGGGTGTGGTGCCAGCAGCAGGCCGATGATCAACGCCCCCAGATCGCCCTTGATACCCACGGCGCTGAACAGGCCGTAGCCCAGCACCAGGGCCAGCATCATGCCGAACAGCATCTGCATCTCGCCGTGGCCCATGGCATCGAGCAGCCTCTGCAGCCAGGGGGCGGCGGGAATCAGACCCAGCAGCAGCAAGGCCCAAGGGCTAGGTAATTCGCCGGTGGACGCGGTAATGAACACTACGGCGAAGATGTCCTGCATGATCAGCACGCCGATGGCCAGGCGACCGTAGGCGGTCTGGGCTTCGCTGCGCTTGTCCAGCACCTTGATCACGAATACGGTGCTGGAAAAGGACAGGGCGAAGCCCAGGAATGCCATGGTGGTTAGCGTTTCATCCTGCATCAAGCGCAAGCCGGCCAGCTTGGCCAGGCTGAGCACGCCGATCATGATGACCGTGGAGGCGAGCAGATGCACAGACGCACCACCCCATACAGCGCCACGCAACAAGGTGCGAATATCGAGCTTGAGACCGATGGTGAACAGCAGCAGGGTGACGCCGATATCGGCAATGGCCCCCAGCAGCGGAGTCTGCGCGTAGCCCATGGCATTGAGGACGTAGCCCGCCGCGAGAAAGCCTACCAAGGGAGGCAGCCTCACGATCAGCGCAGCAACGCCACCCAGGAAAGCGGCCACCAGAAAAGCCGGTTCGATCATCCTTGCTCCTGTTACCGACGGAAATGAACCGCGAGGTTCTTTTTATTGTAGAACGAACGCTTAGCCTACTAGCCAGCCGAGTATCAGCAGCGCGCCGAACAGCCACAGCAGCCCGGCGATAAAACCGCGCCGCAGCAGGGCACGGACACCCCGATATAGAAAGACAAGCCCGATAACCAGCACGATCATGCTGAATAGCGAGGCGTTGATGCCCATGGCATCCGTGACCCCGTAGATAAAGCTGCTCAACGAGTCGTCCAGGTTGGAAAACATCAGTGTCAGCAGATCGATGATAAAACGAATCGCCTCGCCGATTTTCGTGCCGATCCAGTTGAATACGCCCTCGATACTCATTCCTGCGGTCATGACCACGCTCTTGGATAGTGACAGGGCTTCATGGTTTCCGATTAAGCTCGGTTTGCCAAGCGCTTTATGGGGGATGACTGAAGCTTGGCTCCATCAATCACGACTCCCGAGCAGGAGGCGCTCGAGTTATACTGGCTTTTCAGGGGATTACGCTAACAGGGAAATGATGTACATGCTTGAAGAATACCTGCCTATTCTTTTTCATCTTGGCGCGGCCTGGCTGGCCGGCAGTCTGATCGGGCTCGAGCGCAGCTATCGCGGCCGACCGGCGGGCTTTCGCACCCACTCCCTGGTGTGTCTGGCTTCGGCCATGCTGATGCTGGTGACGACCTATCAGGGCCAGTGGATTCAGGGACTGTTGCCGGAAGGATCGATCAGGACCGATCCCACGCGCATGGCCCAGGGCATCATGACCGGGATCGGTTTTCTGGGGGCCGGGGTCATCTTCAAGGAAGGCCCGACGGTGCGTGGCCTGACCACCGCCGCCTCGATCTGGATGACCTCCGCCCTGGGCATCCTCTTTGGCATCGGTTTTCTGTTCCCCGCCATTGTCGTTACGCTGGTGACTCTCGCCACGCTTTCGCTTTTTCGTTTCGTCGAATCGAGAATGCCCAGTCAGTATTACGCCGAACACCTGCTGGTCTTTCCTATCGAGGCGGTGCTAGAAGAATCAGATGTCCGACGCCTGGTCATGGAGCAAAACTTCAATATCAAGACCATGAGCTATCGATTGGCGGAGCGAGGCAGCGTGTTCGAGTACCGCATGACCCTGCAAACTTACGACAAGCGCAACCTGACGCGGCTTGCGGCATTGCTGCGGGATAGGCAGGATGTGCGAGAATTTCGTCTGACGCCGCTGGTGGAGTAGGCTATCGTTGCAATCAATCGTCTGGCATCGATTGTTATGGATTCGCTCGACAATCAGACGAAGTCATCAAGGACAATCCGCTATGGCAAGGACGGCGAAACAGGCCTGTTTGATTATCAACGGCAAGTCGGCGCAAAACCCGCAACTCCGCGAGGCGGTAACGAACCTGCGCGAGCGGGGCCATCGCATCGACGTCAACGTTACCTGGGAACAGGGTGATGGCGCCCGGTTCGCCAAGCAGGCAGGACGCCACGGCGTCGAGCGGCTGATCGTGGGCGGCGGCGACGGCACCGTTCACGAGGTGGTCAACGGCCTGATGGAGCTCGACCGCGCGCAGCGCCCGGCCATTGGCGTGATACCCCTGGGTAGCGCCAACGACCTGGCCAGCAGTCTGGAAATACCGCTGGAACCCCAGGCAGCGCTGGAAACCGCGCTGGCAGCGGCGCCCTGCTGGGTGGATGTTCCCAGCTTGAACGATCAGTATTTCATCAATATGGTTTCTGGAGGCTTTGGCGCGGAAATCACCTCGTCGACACCCAAGACCCTCAAGAGCCTGCTGGGCGGCGGCGCCTACTCGCTGATGGGCATGCTCAATGCCTGGCGCTACAAGCCCTATTCAGGCCGGCTACGCTGGGAGGGTGGCGAATGTGACGTGCCGCTGTTCCTGCTGGCCATCGGCAACGGCAGCCAGGCCGGGGGCGGTCAGCGTGTCGCGCCGGCGGCCAAGCTCAACGATGGCCTGGTCGACGTGCTGATCGTTCGAGACTACGAGACGTTACCGGGAATGAAACGCATGCTGGATGAGTTCGATGCCATGGACGAAACCATCTCGCTACCTTATAGCGGCGAGTTCATCGACTATGTGCAGACCTCTTGGCTAAGCTTCGAGAGCGATACCGCGCTACCCTTGACACTGGATGGCGAATTCAATCACCACGCTCGGTTCGAGATAAGGATGAACCGCGAGGCGTTGAGGTTGTTGGCACCGGCTTCCTGTGTGCTTCTGTGATGGATTGCCGATGCCATTTTTCAATAACGTTTCGTTTTGCAAGTGTTTTATAAGCATGTCGCTGTTTTGCACTAATATGACGATCGGGAGTACACCTAATGCGTAACAAGCCCTGGATGGCTATCCCTCTGGCCTTTGTCGTGACCCTGGGCATGTCGGGTTGTGACAGTGGAGAGAACGATGCGCCGGCCGCTCAATCGGATGACGTCCAGCAAGAAGCTCCTGTCGCCCAGCCGGAAGAAAGTGGCGCTATCTCCCGAGAAGGGCGTGATGGTGATGCAGCCTCGGCACCGGAAGCCGAATCTCAGCCCGCGCCAGCGGATGGCGCCGCTTCGATGCCGGAATCGAATGTCGGCACCGAAGAGTCGACCACCCCGGGTTCCACCCCTGACTCCCAAGAGCCACCTTTAGGCAGCGGTGACGACACCTCGGCTTATTCCTTGGGTAATCCGGATGACGAAATAGAGGATTCCCAAGCCATGCCCGGCTCGGTGAGCAAATCGGATATCGATGAATTCATGGAAGAAACCGAACGTCGCTTCGAAGAGGCGCAGCGTGAGATCGACAAGCAGTTCGAGGAGGCGGAAAGCGAGGATCCAACTCGGAACCTGAATGCCGCGCCTTCCGATGAAGCCAGTGACACCACAAACGAAACTCAGCGCCCGCCAGAGAACTGATTGAAATAAAATGACGCAACAATGAAAAAGGCCCACCAGCTGGTGGGCCTTCTCGTTACCGATTGACAAGGTTGTTTTTCAAAAATCCAAAACTGTGTCAACGGTAAATTTCACAGATGGCAACAATCAGTTGGCCACCTTGATATTAGCGGCCTGAAGGCCTTTTTTGCCCTGAGTGACTTCGAAGGTGACCTTCTGGCCATCCTGCAGGGTCTTGAAGCCGTCAGCCTGAATTTCGGAGAAGTGTGCGAACAGATCATCACCACCGTCGTCCGGAGAGATGAAGCCGTAGCCTTTCGTGTCGTTGAACCACTTGACAGTGCCAGTTGCCATTGTCGATTTTCCTTAACTAACCAAATAATAGTGCTGGGCGGATGAGACAATTAGTGTCGCATCTTGGTTGCCCGTAATACGTGGGTGACGCGAAGAAGAAGGGCGCTCGGGGTCTCGAATAGTTCGAACGACAACTGACGACTTTCAACTTGCAAACCTACGCAGCGGATAATGCATCAGCGGATAACATGGGTCAAGATACCCGGATCATGCCGACTGTGTGCCCGCTAAATCACTGTAGATGGAAAAATCATGAACGTCCAGAACCCTGCCAATCACGAAATCAACAATACCCATAGCAAGATCATGGGGTATTTATTATGGCTATTCGGCTTTTTAGGAGCGCATCGCTTCTATTATGGCAAGCCGATCACCGGTACCCTGTGGTTTTTCACCTTCGGCCTGCTGGGTATCGGCTGGCTGATCGACCTGTTTCTGATTCCTGCCATGGATCGAGAAGCGGATCTGCGCTTTCGCAGCGGCCAGACCGATTACTCTCTCGCCTGGGTGCTGCTGACATTTCTGGGCATCTTCGGTATCCATCGCTTCTATCTGGGCAAGTGGTTCACCGGCATCATCTACCTGCTGACCGGAGGGCTGTTTCTGATCGGTGTGCTTTACGATTTCTGGACGCTCAACGATCAGATTTCCTTGAAAAATGCCGAGCGTGGCTGATCCATGTGGATCGATGGACAGTTCTGGCCTTTCCTGCTGGCGATTACCCTGCTGAGCATGACCCCCGGGGTGGACACGCTGCTGGTGATTCGCAATACGAGTCGCGGCGGCGTTCGCGATGGGGTGGTGACGAGTCTGGCGATCTGCAGCGGCCTTTTCGTGCATGCGGCGGTGTCGGCACTGGGCATCTCGCTCATCCTGCTCAATTCCGCCTGGGCGTTCGAGCTGCTCAAGCTGCTGGGAGCCGGCTATCTGATCTGGCTCGGCGCCCAGAGTCTATTGAGCGCGCGGCGGGGCGCCGGGCTTCCAGTAGCTAGCGTCACCAGCGACGGCAAGGCTTCGAGGCGTTCGTTGTGGCTACCCTTGCGGGAAGGATTCTTGTCCAACGTGCTCAACCCCAAGACCATCGTCTTCTACATGGCGTTTCTGCCTCAGTTCATCGGCCCCAGCGATCCGCCGCTGCTGAAGTCCCTGTGGTTGGCAAGCCTGCATTTTCTAATTGCCAATATCTGGCAAATCGCCATCGTGCTGATGATAGGCCGGGCGGGCAAGTGGTTGGCTCAGCGCCGGGTCGCCCGCGGACTCAACGGGCTGACCGGCTTGATGCTGGTGGGCTTCGGACTCAAGCTGGCGCTGGCGCAACGCCCGGGCTGAGCGTGCCGGCTTATTGCCTTGCCAGCAGTGAAGCATCGTAGTCCACCCGCTGTTCTGTCGGGGTCAATAGCGCTACGTTTCGAGTATCGCCGCCCTGGGCAAGACTCTCGAAGATCACTCGGTACGCCAGTACCGCCTGTACGTATTGGCGGGTTTCGCGAAACGGAATGCTTTCCACGAACAGGTCGAACTCCCGAGGGGCTTCCTTCAGCCAGCGATCGACACGCCCTGGCCCGGCGTTGTAGGCGGCGGTAGCCGCCAGGCGATTGCCCCGATAGCGCTCAAGCATATCCTTGAAGTAACGACTGCCTAGCCGAATATTGACCTCCGGCTGCAGGACGCCATAGGGCCCCGGGTCCGCCACACCGATCTTGCGGCTGACCAGGGTGGCGGTGCCGGGCATCAGTTGCATCAGACCGCGAGCCCCCGCCGGAGAAATCACCGTCGGATTGTAGGCACTCTCCCGGCGGGAAATTGCCATCAATAAATAGGGATCGACACTGTTGGCGTTGCCCCAGTGGAGGAACTGCTCGCGATAGGCAGCGGGGAAGCGCCAGGCCAAGGCGTCCCACAGCTTGCCGGCGATGGTGGTCTGCACCAGCTTGGCGTACCAGCCGCGACTTTCCGCATAGTCCGCCAGGGCTTTCACGTCCTGATCCGCGAGCCGTGCGCTCGCGGCATACCATTCGCTGTTGGCGAGCCCGACCTCGCCGATGCGCATCAAGGCTTCGGTACGCTCGACCACCGGCCAGCGAGCGATTCGCTGACGGTAGGCTTCGTTGTAGCTGTCCTGACGCAGGTTCAGCGCATACGGCTGGCCAAGCCGGTCCGCCGCGGCGAAGCCGTAGAAATCCCGCTCTCCCGCGGCGGCCCGATACGCCTTTTCCGCCGTGATCGCATCTCCCAACTGGCCCAGGGCGCGGCCCAGCCAGTACTGCCAGCGCGCTTCCCGGCGCTGGTCGTCTTCCATGCGGTGCACCCAGTCGATGACGCCCTGCCAGTCCCGCTCGCCCAGCGCCGCACGCACCCTGAGTTCGAGCAGGTCCGCATCACCGTTGCGGCTTAACGCTTGATCCGCCCAGACGCGATTCTCCCCTACGTTGCGCACCAGGGAATAGAGGATCAGGTCATGCTCGATCTCGCGCCTATCCTCGGCGGCAATCTCGAGCCGAGGGGAAATACGCTGCCAAGCATCCAGCGCTTCTTGCGTATCTGCCCGGGTATAGCCGTGCATGGCTGCAGCCACTAGGGCGCTGGTGCCGCGCCCCTGCGGGCCGATCCGCGCCGGCACTCGAATGATGGCGCTGTAATCCTGGCGCACCTGCGCCAGGCTATCCAGGCCGTCTTGCCAGCCGGCGCCGAGCTGTCGGCTAAGGTAGCTCATCAGGCCGCTTTCTCCGGACTGCCAGGCCAGCATCAGACGCTCCCAGACCTCCAGGGGGCCGATGGCGCCGTGCTGCTTGAGCCGGTTGAACAGCGGGTCGCAGGCCTCGGGTCGTGAATGGCCGTATTGCCAGAGCCTTCGCCCACCCTGGGCGGCGGTCTGATAATCCCGATCGAGCAAGGCAGTGTAGTAATAGCACTGGCGCTCGGCGCCGCTGGGCTTGCCGTCGCTCACCGCCAGCAGGCTGGCGTATTGGCGAGCCTCGCCATAGGCGCTGATTGCCTGGCCGCGCATCCACTGTGCCAGAGGAGAATCCGCATGACGCTCGATGAATGTCTTGATTTCCGCCGCCGCCGCCTGAGGTAGACGAGACTTCAGGCGGTGATATTCCACGTAGCCTTCAAGAACGTGTCCTTGAATGGCGCTCTGATCGATGCGTTCCCACTGCTGTTTCCGCGCCGCGTTCAGGGCGTCTTTCATCGCCTGGTCATCGGGAGCCGCCAAGGCGGCGTCTTGCGGCAGCGCAAGCGCGAAAGCGAGTGCCATGAGCATCGAGCGCAGGGGCGGAAGGTGGTGGAAGTAGCGGCGGCGCTGCATGAAAAAAACTCCTGGAACATCGCGGAACATGCCGTGCAAGATGTCAATGATAAAAACAAGTGCTTCAGGACGAAGCGTCAAATAACCGCCTATCGTAAACGCTTACCAAGGATGGACAAGGAGACAGCCATGCCCAAGCCAAGTTTCTGGTCCCCGTTCAGCCGACTGCGCAAGCGCGGTTGGGCCATCAGCCGCATATTTCGAGCGCTCAAGACCTTCATGCCGATGCTCAAGGACGTGCTGAGCGGTCGTTATCGCCCCATTCCCTGGGCGGCGTTCGGCTGGATGATCGCTGCCCTAGTGTATCTCGTTTCTCCGCTGGATCTCATACCCGACTTCATTGTTTTGATAGGAGTATTAGATGACGTGGTCATCGTCGGCTGGCTGTTGACCCGGGTCGATCGCAGCTTGGCGGATTATCGTGCCTGGCGGGGTATCGACGATATGCCGGAGGTCACTCCCGAGCCATAGCCCCTGCGGCTGAACCCTTGAAAAGCCTTACCCGGTCCCCATATCAGCGCTCAATGTCACTTTTGATGCAATACCGTGATCGATAAGGGGATCGCTCGATGACCACTACCACTCAAGAAGAAACCCTGGGCTTTCAGACGGAAGTCAAGCAGCTCTTGCACCTGATGATTCACTCCCTGTACTCCAACCGGGAGATTTTTCTGCGGGAGCTGATTTCCAACGGCGCGGACGCCTGCGACAAGCTTCGCTATCAGGCGCTGGACAACGATGCGCTTTACGAGGGCGACAGCGAGCTGCGCATCGAGATCGAACACGACGCCGACGCCAATACGGTGATGATTCGCGACAACGGCATAGGCATGAGCCGGGATGACGTGATCAGCAACCTCGGCACCATTGCCAGAAGCGGCACCGCGGAATTTCTCAAGCAGCTCTCCGGCGAGCAGCAGAAGGACGCCAAGCTGATCGGCCAGTTCGGGGTAGGGTTCTATTCCGGTTTCATCGTCGCCGACGAAGTGACCGTGCGTACCCGCCGCGCGGACCTGCCTCATGACGCCGGGGTGGAATGGCGCTCCAGGGGCGAGGGGGAGTTCAGCGTCGCCAATATCGAACGCGACGCCCGAGGCACCGAAATCATCCTGCACCTGAAGGACGACGCCAAGGAATTCGCCGACGATTTCCGGCTCAAGAGTCTGGTGCGCAAGTATTCCGATCATATCGAAGTGCCTGTGCGCATGCCGCGCACCGAAGTAGAGCGGGATGAGAACGGCAAAGAGATCGAGGGCAGCGAAAAGATCGTCTGGGAAACCGTCAACGAAGCCACGGCGTTATGGGTACGCTCCAAGTCCGAAATCAGCGACGACGAGTACAAGGCCTTCTACAAGCACGTCGCCCACGATTTCAGCGATCCCCTGACCTGGAGCCACAACAAGGTCGAGGGCAAGCTCGAGTACACCAGCCTGCTCTACGTACCCGGCCGCGCGCCCTTCGATCTCTACGAGCGTGACGGCGCCCGGGGGCTCAAGCTCTACGTGCAGCGCGTCTTCATCATGGACGACGCGGAGCAGTTCCTGCCGCTGTATCTGCGCTTCATCAAGGGCGTGGTGGATACCCGCGATCTGTCCCTGAACGTCTCTCGGGAACTGCTGCAGCAGGACCCCCAAGTAGAGAAGATGAAGTCCGCCCTGACCAAGCGCAGCCTGGATATGCTCAAGAAGCTTTCCAAGGATGACGAGAAATACCAGACCTTCTGGAACACCTTCGGGAGCGTGCTCAAGGAAGGCCCGGCGGAGGATTACGCCAACCGGGACAAGATCGCCGGTCTGCTGCGCTTCGCCACCACCCACACCGACAGCGCCACCCAGGATCAGTCCCTGGCGGCCTATGTCGAGCGCATGAAGGAAGGCCAGCAGAAGATCTACTATATCGTCGCCGACAGCTTCAACGCGGCGAAGCACAGCCCGCACCTGGAGATCTTCCGCAAGAAGGGCATCGAGGTGCTGCTGCTGTCCGAGCGCATTGACGAGTGGTTGATGAGCCACCTCACCGAGTTCGACGGCAAGTCTTTTGTCGACGTGGCCAAGGGGGAGCTGGATCTCGGCGAGATCGAGGGCGAGGAAGAGAAGAAGGCCCAAGAGGAAACCGCCAAGGCCAAGGAAGGCTTGATCAAGCGGGTCAAGGAGGCGCTGGGTGACGAAGTGCAGGAGGTCAAGGTGACCCATCGTCTCACGGACTCTCCGGCCTGCGTGGTGCTGCCGGAGCACGAGATGGGCTTTCAGATGCGCCGTATCATGGAAGCCGCCGGTCAGAAATTGCCGGAGGTCAAGCCGATTCTCGAGCTCAACCCGGAGCACGGCCTGGTCGATCGACTGGAAAACGCCGGCGAAGACAGCTTCGCGGACCTGGCACGTATCCTACTGGATCAGGCGATCATCGCCGAGGGCGGCCATCTCGACGACCCGGCAGCCTACGTCAAGCGCCTCAATTCACTGCTGACCGCCTGAGTAGATTTGGCCTTGTCCTTTCAAGCCTTCGTCGTTATCGGCGAGGGCTTTTTCATTTCAGGATGGGGCAGGGTGCTTGCCAGGAATGGACAAGCCAGGCAAGCTAGTTTCAAGCTGCAGTGCAGCATGGTTGCCGATGGCAAATAACATTGGCGATGATAATAAGATGAAAATAGCAAGACGGAAATAGCCGTGCTAGGCGCTTTGGACTAGGTTATGTGGAACCTTACTTGGTTAGGCTTGCCGATCAAGGCGTTCGGATGGCACGAAGAAGGGGTTCGTGAAATGCGCTTTTTGTGCAATCCTGCCCGGCCCGGGCATAAAACGACAACCTGAGAAATGGGAGACTGGATGTGAAAATTGGTGCACCCAGAGAGCGTGCCAGAGGGGAGGCGCGCGTCGCGCTGACGCCGGAGAGCGCGAAACACATCATCAAGCTCGGCCATGAATGTCTGGTGGAAACCGGCGCCGGCGAGGCGGCGGGTTTCATTGATGACGCCTATCGAGAGGCAGGTGTCAGCGTTGTCGACACCCCGGAGGCGTTGTGGAAAGAAGCGGACGTCGTCATCAAGGTGCGTGAGCCGACCAAGCAGCAGACCGAATGGCTGCGCCAGGGACAGACGCTGATTTCTTTCTTCTGGCCCGCTCAGAACGAGGAGCTGCTGGAGAAGTGCCGGGCCAAGGGCGCCACCGTGATCGCCATGGACATGGTGCCGCGAATCTCTCGAGCCCAGAAGATGGATGCCTTGTCTTCCACCGCCAATATCGCCGGCTACCGCGCGGTGATCGAAGCGGGTAACCAGTTCGGACGCTTCTTTACCGGTCAGGTGACCGCCGCGGGCAAGGTGCCTCCGGCCAAGGTGCTGATCATCGGCGCCGGGGTGGCCGGTCTCTCTGCCATCGGTACCGCCACCAGCCTGGGCGCTATCGTGCGCGCTTTCGACGTTCGTCCAGAAGTGGCTGAGCAGATTGAATCCATGGGCGCGGAATTCCTGTTTCTCGATTTCGAGGATAGCCAGGATGGCTCCGGCACCGGCGGTTATGCGGCGCCCTCGAGCCCCGAATTTCGCGAAAAGCAGCTCGAGCTGTTTCGCGAACAGGCGCCGGAGGTGGATATCGTCATTACCACCGCGCTGATTCCCGGTCGACCCGCGCCGAAGCTGTGGCTGGAAGACATGGTCAAGGCCATGAAGCCCGGCTCGGTGGTCGTCGATCTGGCGGCGGAAAAGGGCGGCAACTGCGACCTGACGGAGCCGGACAAGCGTATCGTCACCGATAACGGCGTGATCGTCGTCGGCTACACGGACTTTCCGTCTCGCATGGCGACCCAGTCGTCTCTGCTGTATTCCACCAATATTCGCCACATGTTGACGGATCTGACGCCGGAAAAAGACGGCAAGATCGATCACAACATGGAGGATGACGTGATTCGCGGTTCCACCGTGACCCACCAGGGCGAGATCACTTATCCGCCGCCGCCGCCCAAGGTGAAGGCGATCGCCGCCGCCAAGCCCAAGCCCAAGGAAAAGGAGCTGACTCGTGAAGAGAAGCAGGCCATCGAGCTTGCCGACTTCAAGAAGCAGACCAGAAGCCAGGTGACCATGCTGGCGGTGGGTGGCGCCTTGATGCTGCTTTTGGGACTGGTGGCGCCGCCGTCGTTCATGCAGCACTTCATCGTCTTCGTGCTGTCTTGCTTCGTCGGTTATCAGGTGATCTGGAACGTCAGCCATTCCCTGCATACCCCGCTGATGGCGGTTACCAATGCCATTTCCAGCATCATCATCCTGGGGGCTATCCTGCAGATCGGCTCCGGCAGCGGGATAGTGGTGTTCATGGCGGCCATTTCGGTGCTGATCGCCTCGATCAATATCGTCGGCGGCTTCCTGGTGACGCGCCGTATGCTCGCCATGTTCCAGAAATCCTGAAGCGGTGGAGAATAGAGAATGTTAGGACAACAATTCGTCACTGCTGCGGCAATCGCGGGAAGTGTCTTGTTCATTCTTTCCCTGGGGGGGTTGAGCAACCAGGAGAAAGCCAAGCGAGCGGTGTGGTACGGCATCGTCGGCATGGGCATCGCGGTGTTCTTCACCGCCCTTGGTCCGGGGGTCGGCGGCTACTGGCTGATGATCCCGCTGATGATCATCGGCGCGGTGATCGGCGCCTATGTGGCCAAGCGGGTCGAGATGACCCAGATGCCTCAACTGGTGGCGGCGCTGCACTCCTTCGTGGGTCTGGCGGCGGTGTTCGTCGGTTTCAACGCGGATCTGGAACGGCGGCGAGTACTGGCCAGCCAGCTGCTGGGTGGCGCGAGGGAAGAATTCTCCGCCTTCGCCGCCATGGTGGCCACCAAGACCCCGGCGGAGCTGACGTTCCTGCAGGTCGAAGTGGTACTCGGGGTGTTCATCGGCGCGGTGACTTTCACCGGCTCGGTGATCGCCTTTGGTAAACTTGCCGGCAAGATCGACGGCAAGCCCAAGCAGTTCCCCGGCGGTCATATGCTCAACGCCGGCGCCGCGGCCCTGTGCCTGTTCCTGGCCATCCTGTATCTCAACGGTGCGGGCTTCTGGACGATTCTGCTGCTGGCGCTGCTGGCCTTCTTCATCGGCTGGCATCTCATCATGGGTATCGGCGGCGCGGATATGCCGGTGGTGGTCTCCATGCTCAACAGCTATTCCGGCTGGGCGGCAGCGGCCATCGGTTTCACCCTCTCCAGCGATCTGCTGATCGTTACCGGCGCCCTGGTGGGCTCCTCCGGTGCGATTCTCTCCTACATCATGTGCAAGGCGATGAACCGCAAGTTCATCAACGTGATTCTGGGCGGCTTCGGCGGCAGCCAGGGGCCGGCGGCGGAGATCGAAGGCGAACAGGTGTCGATCGATGCGGGCGGCGTGGCCAGTGCCCTCAACGATGCGGACAGCGTGATCATCGTGCCGGGTTACGGCATGGCGGTGGCTCAGGCGCAGAACGCGGTCAGTGAATTGGTACGCAAGCTACGAGACGCGGGCAAGGAAGTGCGCTTCGGCATTCATCCGGTGGCGGGTCGCCTGCCAGGTCATATGAACGTGCTGCTGGCGGAAGCCAGGGTGCCCTACGACATCGTGCTGGAAATGGACGAGATCAACGACGACTTCGCCAAGACCGACGTAGTGATCGTCATCGGCTCCAACGATATCGTCAACCCGGCGGCCCAAGAGGATCCCAACAGCCCTATCGCCGGCATGCCGGTGCTCAAGGTCTGGGAAGCCAAGAACGTGTTCGTGTGCAAGCGCGGTCAGGGTACCGGCTATTCCGGCATCGAGAACCCGCTGTTCTTCAGAGAGAACACCCGGATGTTCTACGGTGATGCTCGAAGCAGTGTCGATTCGCTGCTGCCGCTGCTCGACTGATCGTAGCCAATCAGGCCAAGTATTGAACGCCCCTTGTCTGGGGCGTTTTTCGTTATACTCAGAGCATCATTTAACGATTCGGGGCGATCATGTCGGACAGCTCTCTACAGGATCAGTCGTCACAGGAGCCGCGTCTGAAGGTGGCGGTGCTGGGCGGCGGCAGTTTCGGTACCGCGCTTGCCAGTATCGCCGCGGACAACGGCGCCCGGGTTCGCCAGTGGCTGCGCGATCCGCAACTGGCGGAGCAGATCAATCGGGAACATCGCAACGGCCGCTACCTGCCGGATTACGCGATCAATCCGGCGGTCAGCGCCAGTGTCGACATGGCCTGGGTGCTGGAGGATGCGGCGCTGGTACTGGTGGCGATCCCCTCGAAAGCCTTTCGTGATGTGGTTCGCCAGGCGCTTCCCTGGATCAACGATCGTCAGATTCTGTTGACCACCACCAAGGGCATTCAGGAAGACGGCTTCAAGCTGATGAGTCAGATCCTCGAGGAGGAAACCGGCTCTACTCATATCGGGGTCTTGTCCGGTCCGAACCTGGCCTCGGAAGTGGCGGACAAGCAGCTGACCGCCACGGTGATCGCCAGTGATGATCCCTTGACCCGCTCCAGAGTCCAGAAAGCGCTGGGCTGCGATTATTTTCGCGTTTACGCCAGCAATGACCGCTACGGGGTTGAACTAGGCGGCGCGCTCAAGAATATCTACGCCATCGCCGCGGGCATGGCGGCGGCGCTCGGCATGGGGGAAAACACCCGCAGCATGCTGATGACCCGAGCACTGGCGGAAATGAGCCGCTTCGCGGTGGAGCTCGGCGCCAATCCCATGACGTTTCTAGGCCTCGCCGGGGTCGGCGACCTGATCGTGACCTGCTCCTCGAAGCTTTCGCGCAATTATCGCGTGGGTTATGCGCTAGGCGAGGGGCGGACCCTGCAGGAAGCGGTCGACGCTCTCGGCCAGGTGGCGGAAGGGATCAACACGGTGCGGCTGGTGCGGGACAAGGCGAATCGCGAAGGTATCTACATGCCCTTGGCGGAGGGGCTTTATCAGGTACTGTTCGAAGGTGCCTCACCGCGTGGCATGGCCAAGATGCTGATGCTCAACGAGCAGAGCAGCGACGTGGAGTTCGTGCTGTCTCGTCAGGCGGTCAGTCAGGCCCATCAGGAAGGTGACATTCATGGCTGAAGAAACGCGATCTCGACTCTGGCTGATGCGTCATGGCGAGGCCGGTTCCGCAAGAGTCGATGCAGAGCGTCCGTTGTCTGAACGTGGGCGGATGGAAGTATCGCGCATGGCAGCCTGGTTTGCAGAAACCTGCTTCGGGGGCGGCACCGCTCGGGAGCCGAATCGGCTGCGCATTCTGGCAAGCCCCTACCGCCGGGCTCAGCAGACCGCGAGCCTCATGGCAAAGCCCTTGGGTATCAAAGTGGAAACCCTGGAAATCGTCACCCCGGAGGATGCCATCGAACCGGTGATCGACTGGCTGATGTCACAGCCGGCGCAAGATAGGCTAGTGATCAGCCATATGCCCCTGGTGGCGGAATTGACTGGACGCCTTGTCGAAGGGGATGGACAGGCGCGCGCGGGTTTCCCCACCGCCGCTATCGCTTCTCTGGAAGCCGAGGTCTGGGCGGCAGGCTGCGCTTATCTGCAGGGTTTTCATACTCCGGACAATCTGGCATAAGGAATCCCGCCATGAGCTTTGTGGTCAATAACCGCGTCTTCGTCAAACCGGATTATCACGAGGAATTCGAGCAGCGTTTCAAGGTCAGGGCCAGTGAAGTCGACAAGCAGCCCGGCTTTATTGCCATGCGGGTATTGCGCCCCTTGGGCAATCAGGCGCCTTACGTCGTTGAAGTCGAGTGGGAAGATCAGGCGGCGTTTCGCAACTGGATCGGCAGCGATGACTTCAAACGTGCGCATGCCGACCCGCTGCCCAAGGAAGCCTTCAACGAAGGCGGCGGGATTGAGCAGTTCGATATCGTGGTCAGCGCCAGTCGCTAGTTCTGTCTCCTTCTAGATCAGGCCCAGCACCCGCAGCACGAAGACACCCAGGGTGATGGTGATGCTGGCCATCAGGGTGGTGAGGGCAATGATGTTGGCAGCGAGCCCGGCGTTGCCGCCAAACGCCTTGACCATCACGAAGCTTGCCGCGGCGGTGGGGCTGGCGAAGAAGACGAACAGCAGACCGAGTTCCCGGCCTTCGAAACCGACGAGCCAGGCGCCCAAGGTCGCCAAGGCAGGCAAGGTCACCATCTTCATCAGACTTGCGCCCAGGGCGATGGACCCTTCGCTTTTCAGCGCCTTGACCGAGAGGGTCGCGCCGATGCAGATCAGCGCCAGGGGCAGGGTCATGGAGGCGAAATATTCTCCGCTGGTCATCAGCCAGTCGGGAAGCCTGACGGAAAAACCGGCGAAGGGCAGGCTGATCAGTACCGCGAGAATCAGAGGATTGCGCAGGATATTGAGCCCCAGGCTCTGCCAGTCCGTGGACTTGCCGGGTTGATAGGCCGCCAGCACCACCACGGACAAGGTGTTGTAGCTGAGTATCACCAGCCCCAGCAGCACGCTTCCCGCGCTCAGACCGTAATCCCCGTAGAGACTGGCGGCCAGGGCCAGCCCTACCACGCCGCAATTGCCGCGAAAGGCCCCTTGTACGTAGATGCCGCGCTCCGATTGCGGTACCCGATAGATCGCCCAGACCCAGCTAAGGGCGAAGCCGAGCAGAGTGGCTGCCAGGAAGAACAGCATCAGACCGGGATCGAAGGTACTGTCGAGATCCGCCTTGATCAGACTGATGAAGATCAGCGTCGGCAGGGTAGCATTGAAGACCAGCAGCGAGGCGGTGGAGACGAACGCCTGATCGATCCAGCCGACACGTTTCAATCCGATGCCGAGAAATACCATGGCAAATACCGGCAAGGTGACATCGAGCGTGTCGAGAAAAACCGCGACCAAGTTCACGATCAGCGCACCAGCCACCAGCCGACGATCATCGCGGCGATAACGGTAGCGAAAAACAGCGTATTGCGAAGACGATTGTTTCGCGAGTTAGAGTTGCGAGATCGAGTCACGTAATGGCTTCCTTTTAAAACAAACAGACGTTTTACTTCCGAGTCGGGCTCAATCTTCGTGAAATGTCGAAGAGCCACAATAGAAAATTCGCTGCGATAAAGCGATATCGATACTCAAGATAACAAAGGTTTTGCTTTATCACTGAATGGCCGTCAGGAGATCCACGTTGTTTCATTCACCACCCTCCAGCGCAACAGGGCTGCCGAGTCTCGTCTTCGCTCACGCCAACGGCTTTACTGGTTCCAGCTATCAAAGCTTTCTGCAGCCCCTGGAAAACCGTTTCGCGGTGCATACCCTGGATCGGCTCGGTCACCATCCCAGCTATCCGGTCACCCCCAACTGGCAGCTGTTGCGGGAAGAATTGCTCGCCTATCTGGCGGAATTCCCCGGGCCGGTGATCGGGGTAGGTCATTCCATGGGGGGCGTCGTCATGGCGATGGCGGCGCTGAAAGCGCCGAAGCGCTTTCGTTGTCTTGTGATGCTGGACCCGCCGCTGATGGTGGGGATGGATGCCATGGCGCTGAAATTGGCCAAGCGCTTCAATCTGGTGGATCGAATCACCCCGGCGGGCAAGAGTCGTGGCCGTCGCGCGAGCTGGCCGAGTCATGACGCCATGCATAGCGATCTGCGCGTCAAGGGGCTGTTTCGCCGTTTCACGCCTCAGGCGCTGGAGGATTACGTGAAAGGCGCTACCCGAGTCGACAAGGACGGGCGTGTTCACCTGATCTTCGAGCCACGTATCGAGACGGAAATCTTTCGTCACCTGCCGGATCATCTCTGGCGCCTGCCGCGCAAGCTCGAGGTGCCCACGGCGCTGCTGGCAGGAAGCGAATCCGACCTGATCACTCCCTATCGGCGCAAACGGCTCGAACGGCGCGGCCTGAGAGTCGATACCGTACCTGGCGGGCACATGTATCCCATGGAACATCCCGAGGAAACACGTCGTATACTGCTCGCTACTCTGGAGCAATTGCTGGAGACCTCATGACCGCACCTCTTTTCATGCGCTGCAACGAGCGCCTGGCTGCCCTGAGCTGGGGCGAGACCGAAGCACCGACCTGGCTGGCGCTGCATGGCTGGCTGGATAACGCCGCCAGTTTCACGCGCCTGGCGCCGCGGCTTGCCAGTCAGTTGCAAGTCCGCATCGTGGCGATCGATTTCGCCGGTCATGGGCTTTCCAACTGGTTTCCGCCGAATATCGACTACGCGGTATGGGACTATTGCCACGACGTGCTGGATACGCTGGAGGCCTTGAAGCTTGAGCGTTGTGCGCTGATGGGCCACTCCCTGGGAGCCGGAGTGGCGACACTGATGGCGGCAGCGATGCCGGAGCGGGTCTCTAGGTTGGTGTTGATCGATGGCTTGGGCGCTCTTGCGACCGAGGCCAAGGATACCGCCCGGCAGCTGCGGCAAGGCTTGATCGGTCAGCGCCGCCGTTCGAAAGGTGTGCCAAGCTACACGGATATGGATAGCGCCATCGCGGCCCGGGTCAAGGGCGGCGTGACGCCAATCGATGCGGATACCGCCAGACCGCTGGTGGAGCGCAACGCCGAGATGCTGGAAGACGGTGGAGTACGGCCGCGCACGGACAGCCGATTGCTGCGACCTTCGCCGGTGCGCTTCTGCCCCGAGCAAGTACTGGCGCTTTTGAGCGCCATTCAGGCACCGACTCTGCTGGTCGAGGCCAGTCACGGTGTATTGACTCATCGCGACGCTGCGAAGGCAGCGCGAGAAGCGATTCCCGGTCTGACTCGCCGGGTGCTGGAAGGCGGCCACCATCTTCATCTGGAGGTCGGCGTTGTCGATCAGGTGGCGGATGTCATCGCTACCTGGTGGCGGAAACAAGGATAGTCAAACAAGGCATGGATGGGGAAATGGAATCAAAAAATTCGCAGGAGGCGACAACGGGCAAGCGGGTCGCACTGGTGCTGGGAAGCGGTGGGGCGCGCGGTTACGCACATATCGGCGTGATCGAGGAACTCGAGCGTCGCGGCTATGAAATCGCAGCTATATCCGGCTGTTCCATGGGTGCCCTGGTTGGCGGTATTTACGCGGCGGGCGAGCTGAGCGCCTATCGCGACTGGGTCTGCCAGCTCGATTATGTCGACGTGCTCAAGCTGATCGATGTGACCTGGAGCCCCATGGGGGCGATGCGCGCCAGCAAGGTGATGAGCAAGCTCGAGGGTCTGATCGGCAACAAGTGCCTGGAAGAACTGGCGGTTCCCCTGACCACCGTCGCCACGGATCTGGTGCGACAGCGTGAGGTATGGTTTCAAAGTGGCTCCTTGCTGCAGGCGATTCGCGCCTCCATTGCGGTGCCGGGCATCATCACCCCGGTCACCATTGGTGAGCAGATTCTGGTGGACGGCGGTTTGATGAATCCATTGCCGATCATTCCTACCGTATCCGCGCACGTGGATCTGGTGCTGGCGGTCAACGCCACCGCGCACAGCCCTCAACCGGTCAGTCTGGATGACCTGCTGCCGGAACAGGATATCGCCGAGGAGAATGCCCGCGAGCAGGAGCGGGAAGATCAGGGAATCATCTTCGCGCACTGGCTGGAAGAAGCCCGCGCCTGGGCACAGCAGCGTTTCTTCAGCAATGGCGATGACGAGGAGGAGCATGGCAACGAGCAGGCCAAACAGAAACGCGCCTGGGGCAGGCTCGACATGATGCTTGCCTCCTTCGATATCACCCAAGCTGCCCTGGCCAAGTACAAGATCGCCGGCTACCCGCCGGATGTGCTGATCGAGATACCCAAGACCGTCTGCGGCGCCTACGAGTTTCATCGTGCCGAAGCGCTGATCTCCTTGGGACGGCATCTGGCCGAGCAGGCGCTGGATGCTTACGAAGGGGGTTGCAGCAAGAGCGCGAAGATGTCTCGGCATGTGGAGGTAACTCGACAGACACCCCGATCCGAGACGGGGAAGTCTTCACCTGCCAGCGACGAGCCGGGTTAGAGCAAGTCCCCCCGCCTTCGCAGCAACACATAGACCGCGCCGGTGCCGCCGTCCAGTTCCCGGGCGGAACAGAAGGCCAGCACGCTGGGCCACTCGCGAAGCCAGGCATTGACATGGCTCTTGATCACTGGGTAGCTGTCCATGGCATTGTTACGCGCCTTGCCGTGTACCACCAGCACGCAGCGGGATCGTCGCGCCTTGGCATCGATGAGGAACTGCTCCAGCTCGAGCCTTGCTTCATTCAGGGTATAACCATGCAGATCGAGCCCCGCTTCCCAGGGGATTCTGCCGCGCTTGAGCTGGGCATGAGTGCGGTAGGGCAGATCCGCCACGCTGAAATCGAGAAACGCCGAGGGGGTTACCGCTTCGACGCGACCGTCCGAGGTGCGGCTCGCGCTCATGGTGCTGGAGGTGTCGATGGCGGCGGCGCGACGTTCCGCCAGCGCCTCCCGCGAATGATTCCTGGGCTTGCCGGGATCGGCACGGTTCGTGTTCAGCCGCTGCACGCCCACCTCTTCCAGTGCCTGGCGGAACAGTGAGATATCCTCGTCGGTGGAAGGGCGGCGGCGCATGAACGTCTCTCTGGGCGGATAAACGGTAAACGCCCAGTATAGCGCCTTGAGAGCGACTGTGAACCGCCGTGCCGGGCGGGTACAATCGTCTTTTTTCCACAAGACGCTATCGCGATCTCGACAGGAACCCCTGTGACAGCTTCATATTCTTCCACCGATTCCACCCTGACCCTGAGCGACGCGCAGATCGGCGAAACCTTGGTCAGCCTGCGGGATTTCCTGCGCTGGGCGGCCAGCGAGTTTCACGTCAGCGGTTTGCATTACGGACATGGCACGGATTCCGCCTGGGACGAGGCGGTAGCGCTGGTCCTGGGCGCCCTTCATCTGCCTTGGGACGTGGACCCGACGGTGCTGGACGCGCGGCTGTTGCTCATGGAGCGGGCGCGTATCGCCGCCCTGGTTCGGCGTCGTATCGAGACACGAGAACCGCTGCCTTACCTGCTCGGCGAGGCCTTTTTCGCGGGCTATCCCTTTACCGTCGATGAGCGGGTGCTGATTCCACGCTCGCCCATCGCGGAGTTGATCGAGCATGGATTTACCGCCCGGTTCCCGGAGGAGCCGCCGGCCAGAGTGCTCGATCTCTGTTGCGGCTCCGGCTGTATCGGCATCGCCACGGCGCTGACGCTGCCCACTGCTGAGGTGCTCCTCACCGACCTGAGCGAAGAGGCCGTTGCGGTCGCCAAGATCAATATCACCCGGCATGATCTGGGCAGGCGGGTGCGCGCGCTGACGAGCGATGTGTTCGATGGCCTGGACGGTCGACGCTTTGATCTGATCGTCTCGAACCCGCCCTACGTGGATGCTCGGGATCTGGCCGCCATGCCCGCGGAGTATCGTCATGAACCCGCCATGGCCCTGGGGGCCGGCAAGGATGGCCTGGATATTGTGCGGCGTATCCTGCGGGAGGCGCGCCGGTATCTGAACGACGGCGGCGTGCTGATCGTCGAGGTCGGCAATTCCGACCGGCAGCTGGAAGCCGCCTACCCGGCAGTGCCGTTTCTCTGGCTCGAGTTCGAGCGCGGCGGTCAGGGTGTTTTCGCGTTGACCGCAGAGGAACTCGACGCTCACGCAGCATCTTTTGCTTGAAATCGACTCTGGCCTGAATCTTCAAGGAAGCCTGCCCATGTCCGGCAACACTTTCGGCAAACTCTTTACCGTCACCACTTTCGGGGAAAGTCACGGCCCGGCCCTGGGCGCCGTCGTCGACGGCTGCCCGCCGGGAATCGCGCTCGATGAGACGGATCTGCAGCGAGACCTGGACCGGCGCCGTCCCGGCACGTCTCGCCATACCACCCAGCGCCGGGAGCCGGACCGGGTGCGTATTCTCTCCGGCGTGTTCGAGGGTGTCACCACCGGCACTTCGATTGGCCTGCTGATCGAGAACACGGATCAGCGCTCCAAGGATTACTCGCAGATCAAGGATCGCTTTCGTCCCGCCCACGCGGACTATACCTATCATCACAAGTACGGTCTGCGGGATTATCGCGGCGGCGGTCGCTCCAGCGCCCGGGAAACCGCCATGCGGGTGGCCGCCGGCGGTATCGCCAAGCGTTATCTGGCAAGTCAGGGTATCCAGGTGCGCGGCTACATGAGCCAGCTCGGCCCTATCGAGCTGGCGTTCAAGTCCTGGGATGCCGTGGAAGACAACGTCTTCTTCTGTGCCGACCCCTCGCGAGTGGCGGAGCTGGAAGCTTACATGGACCAGCTGCGTCGGGATCAGGATTCCGTGGGCGCGAAGATCACGGTCGTTGCCGACGGTGTGCCGGTCGGCTTGGGTGAGCCGGTGTTCGATCGTCTCGATGCGGAACTGGCCCACGGCCTGATGAGTATCAACGCGGTCAAGGGCGTGGAAATCGGCGCGGGTTTTTCCGCGGTATCCCAGCGCGGTAGCGAGCATCGGGACGAGATGACTCCGGAGGGTTTTCTTTCCAATCATGCCGGTGGCGTGCTCGGTGGCATTTCCTCCGGACAGCCGCTGATCGCTCATCTGGCGCTCAAGCCGACTTCGAGTATTACCTTGCCGGGACGCTCCATCGATATCGAAGGCAATCCGGTGGAGATCGTTACCAAGGGGCGTCATGACCCCTGCGTGGGTATTCGCGCCACGCCGATCGCCGAAGCCATGATGGCCCTGACCCTGATGGATCATCTGCTGCGTCACCGCGCCCAGAACCAAGGGGTAGTGGTGTCGACGCCACAGTTGACCTGACGGACTTCACCCCTGCGTAAAGACTGCTAGACTGAAAGAATCTTTCACCAGTCGAGTAGCACCATGAAGATAAACGTCGAATTCGATCTGACGCCTAACGAGTTTCGTCAAGCCATGGGGCTTCCGGACGTGGAAGCCTTTCAGCGAGACTTGATGAACCGCATCCAGAAACAGATGGAGGCGGGTGTTGAGGGTTATGACCCCATGAGCCTGATGCAACCCTTCCTGCAGCTTCCCTTCATGCAGCAGCCGTCTTTTCTCAAAGGCGGTCTTCAGGAAAGTTTCAACGATTCCATGAGCCAGGGGCTGGCCAATCTCAGCAACTATCAGCAGATGATGCTGGACATGATGCGTCAGGCCCAGACGACTTCCAGCGCGGATGAAGGGTCGCAGGGTCAAGAGGAATCGGCTTCCAAGCCGACGGGAACCCGCAAGAAAACACCCGCCAGCGCGACGTCGCGCAGCAAGCGCCAGGTGAAGTAAGCGTCAAACGAAATAAGGCGTACGGTGCTGATTTGGTTGCAACATTGGCCAAGGAGAACTACGCTTTTTTTGCAGTGCAGCAATAACGCATTGCTCTAGTAGGTCCAACGACTGAAGGGGGTTCGTCATGCAAGACAAAATGATCACCAATTTCACCGAGCAGACCCGTGGCTTCTTTGAGCCGATGCGCAAGCTCAACGGCCTGATGCTCGACAGCATGGAAAAGATGACCGAGTTCCAGCTCGAATCCATGAAGCGCTATACCCAGATGGGTACCGAACGCATGCGCGAAGCCAGCGAAGTAAAGGACGCTGACGACATGCGTGACTTCGGGACTCGTCAGACAGAAATGCTCAACGAGCTTTCCAAGCAGATGCTCGAAGACGCTCAGTCGATGACGGAGCTGAGCATGCAGTTCAAGAGCGAGATGGAAAAGGTCTTTGCCGAACTGAACCAGAAGGCTCAGGAACAGGCCAAAGCCATGGGCCAGTCCGTTCAGCAACAGGCCGATCAAGCAAGCGGGCGCTCCTCCAAGACGTCCAGTCAGAGTAGTCGCAAGAATTCCTGATCGAGCTCAGGCCGGCCCAGGCGGCCGGCTTTCTTTAATCCATACTAGCCTCATCCTGGACCTGTATAGTCAGGCTGCGATGAGTTTCTAGACGATGCCAAAAACAAGTGCCTAGAGGAACGGCCAATGCGATCAGGTGTGACCCCACCTTCCCTGTCCGACATAGAAGAATGGAACGAACGGCTTCAAGCCATTGGCAAGGAGTATCAGGAGTTGATGCATCAGCTGTCCGGGCGCCGGGAATCCAGCGAAATCGCCCGGACCGTCAACGACAATGTCAATGAAACTCTGCGAGCCGGCGCTCAAGCGCTATGGACGGATCCTCAGGCGCTCCATCAGGCACAGCTTCGTCTGTTGCAGGACCAGTTCGCCCTCTGGCGGCAGAATGTCAATTTCAATGGTACCGGTGGCGAGGAAAGCGAGCCGGTCATCGCCCCGGCGAAAGGCGATCGGCGCTTTCGCGATCAGGCCTGGCAGAATGAGCCTGTCTACCGGCATGTACGCGATCAGTATCTGCTGTTCTCACGTCTGATCAACGACGTGGTGGCCCACATGGATGGCCTCTCGGAAGAACAGCAACAGAATCTGGGCTTCTACGCACGCCAGTACGTCAACGCCTTGTCGCCTTCCAACTTCTTCAACACCAACCCGGAGGTGATGCGCCTCACCCTGGAGAACAAGGGTCAGAACCTGATCGAGGGGCTGGCTCGGCTGCGGGAGGATCTGGATAACTCCGTCGAAGGCATCAACATGGCGATGACGGATCGCAGCGCCTTCGAGGTCGGCAGGAACATCGCGGTGACGCCGGGTGCGGTAATGTATGAAAACGAACTGATGCAGCTGATTCAGTACACGCCGAGTACCGACAAGACTTTCAAGACGCCGCTTTTGATCATTCCGCCCTGGATCAACAAGTACTACATCCTGGATCTTCGTCAGGACAATTCCCTGGTCAAGTGGCTGGTGGATCAGGGACATACGGTCTTTCTGATTTCCTGGTGCAATCCCGGGCCTCAACAGGGCGATATCACCTGGGCGGATTACATGCAGCTTGGCTCCATTGCCGCAATGGACGCCATCGAGCAGGCCATCGGAGAAAAATCCGTCAATCTGCTGAGCTACTGCGTGGGCGGCACCCTGGCGGCGACTACCGTTGCCTACCTGACCAGCACCCGCCGGGCGAATCGAGTGCGCTCCGTTACCTACATGACGACGCTGCAGGATTTCAGCGATCCCGGTGAAATCGGCGTATTCGCCCGGGAGCCTTTCATTTCCAGCCTGGAACGCCAGATGGAGAAAGATGGTTATCTGGATGGCCGGGTGATGGCCTTCGCCTTCAATCTGCTGCGGGAAAACGATCTCTACTGGTCGTTCTACATCAACAACTATCTAAAGGGCGAGAAGCCGGCGCCCTTCGATCTCCTGTACTGGAACACGGATAGCACCAACCTGGTCGGAGCGACCCACGGCTGGTATCTGCGTCACATGTATCGGGAAAATCTATTGGTCGAGCCTGGCGGCATCGAACTGGACGGGGTCAAGATCGACCTGCGCAAGATTTCCACGCCCAGCTATTTCCTTTCCACCAAGGAAGACCACATCGCCAAGTGGAACAGCACCTACGGCGGCACCCAACTGCCCAAGGGACCGGTCACTTTCGTGCTGGGGGGCTCGGGGCATATCGCCGGGGTGGTCAACCCACCCCACAAGAACAAGTACGGCTACTGGACCAACGAGGCGCTTCCGCCAAGCCACGAGGAATGGCTGGAAGGGGCGACATATCACGACGGATCCTGGTGGCCACACTGGCAGGCCTGGCTCACGGATAACGGTTATGTGAATGTAAGCGATCAAGTGACGGCGCGTCAGCCCGGCGAGGGCAAGCTAGACATCATCGAGCCGGCGCCGGGCCGTTATGTTCGTCAGACGATAGCCGAGGTGCTGAGTGAGGCGGCGATCGAGACGCAGAAGGCAAGCTAAATCCGTTGGTAAAGGCCAGTCGGAATACGCAAGAGGGGGGAAACGCGATGCAGCAAAGTCTGAACAATCTGTCTCTGGAAGATCAGCAGGAATGGAACGAGCGGCTGAAAGCGATCGGTGAGGAATCCCAGGCGCTGATGCAGGTCGTGCAGGAACACGGGGTGCCAGACGAGGTAGCCAAGGCGATCCAGGAGGATATGACGGCGACCCTGCAAGCCGGCATGCAGACCTTTTTCAGCAATCCTCAGGCAGTATTCGAGACCCAGGCCAAACTGCTGCAGGATCAGCTCGAGTTCTGGCAGCAGCAGTGGCAGCAAGGATGGCAGCTGGACAGGGATGATCAGCAGGCGACGCCTCAGGATCGGCGTTTCAAGGACGACGCCTGGCGCAGCGAACCCTTCTATCGTGCCATTAGCGAGCAGTATTTGCGTTACTCACGATTGATGGAGGCGATGGTGGACAGCCTGCACGGTCTGCCGGAAAAACAGCGGCGAAGCCTGAGCTTCTACGCTCGCCAATATGTCAGCGCGCTGTCGCCTTCGAATTTTCTGACCACCAATCCGGAAGTGATGCGCCAGACCCTGGAAAGCAAGGGGCAGAATCTGGTCGAGGGAATGGCGCAGCTGCGCAAGGATCTGCAGAACTCGGCCATCGGTATCAATGTCACCATGACCGATCGCCAGGCCTTCGAGGTGGGCAAGAACGTCGCGATCACGCCCGGCTCGGTAATCTATGAAAACGAACTGATCCAACTGATCCAGTATGCGCCGGCCACGGAGCAGGTCTTCAAGACGCCGCTGCTGGTGGTGCCGCCCTGGATCAACAAGTATTACATTCTGGATCTGCGTCCGGGCAACTCCATGGTGGAGTGGCTGGTGGAGCAGGGCCACACGGTCTTCCTGATTTCCTGGCGTAACGTGGGGCCGAATCAGCGCACCCTGACCTGGGCGGATTATGTGCAGATGGGCCCCATCGCCGCCATGGAAGCCATCGAAAAAGCCTGCGGCGAGAAATCCGTCAACCTGCTGAGCTATTGCGTGGGGGGCACCCTGACCGCCTCGACATTGGCCTATCTGACCAGCACTCGACGCGGGCGCAAGGTGCGTTCCGTCACCTACATGGCGTGCCTGCAGGATTTCCGCGATCCCGGCGAGCTTGGGGTATTTGTCAACGATCGTGTAGTGGCGGGGATCGAGCGGCAGCTGGAACGGGATGGCTATCTGGACGGTCGGGTACTGAGCTTCGTCTTCAATCTGCTGAAGGAAAACGACCTCTATTGGTCGTTCTATGTCAATAATTACCTCAAGGGCCAGGCACCTTCGTCCTTCGACCTGCTGTACTGGAACACGGACGGCACCAACCTGCCCGGTGGCACCCTGGGTTGGTACATTCGTAACATGTACAAGGACAACCGCCTCGTCGAGCCGAATGGAATCGAAATCGACGGGGTCAAGATCGACCTGCGCAAGATTTCCACCCCCAGCTACTTCATTTCCACCAAGGAAGATCATATTTCCAAATGGAACAGCACCTACTGGGGAACTCAGCTGCCCAAGGGACCGGTCACCTTCGTGCTGGGGGGCTCCGGGCATATCGCCGGCATCGTCAATCCGCCCCACAAGAACAAGTATGGTTACTGGACCAACGACACTCTGCCGCCGACCCCGGAGCAATGGTTCGAGGGCGCCACGCCTCACGAAGGCTCCTGGTGGCCACACTGGCAGAACTGGATTACCCAGAACGGCTATGTGGACACGCAAAAGCTGGTGGCCGCTCGCCAGCCCGGCGAGGGTGAGCTCGAGATCATCGAACCCGCGCCCGGGCGCTACGTGCGTCAGAGCATTCAGGACGTACTGAAAGAGCAGAAAGCGAAATAGTCGACAAGGTAGCGCAAGACGCTGTGCAAGAGGCCCGCTTCAGCGGGCCTCTTGCGTTCCGTGGGATCGATGGGGTGTCAGGAGTTGACGGACTGGCGCTGCTTGCGCGATCCGACACCCACCAGCGCCGGCGCGAGCAGTAGCAGAGACATCAGCCAGACCGGCCAACTGCCGGTATGGGTGAAAGGCGTCAGGCCCTGCATCGCCTGAACGTCGCCTTCGATGCTGGTGGTGGTGAAGCGCTCCGCCTGGGCGGTGATCTCTCCTTTAGGATCAATGATCACCGTCACTCCGTTGCTGGTGGCGCGCAGCAGGTAACGGCCGTTTTCCAGGGCGCGCAGTCGCGCCATCTGCACATGCTGGAGCGGGCCGAAGGAGTCACCGAACCAGGTGTCGTTGGACACGGTCAGCAGCACGTTGGCGTCTCTTGCCCGATTTGCCACCAGATCCGGATAGACAATTTCGTAACAGATGGCGGTACCGATCTCGAGGCCCGCAGCCTGCATCGGCGGCTGTTTCGAGCGCTCCGGGGTCATGGTAGGGGTCGGTAGGTCGAAGAAGGCAATCAGGCCGCCGAGCAACCCTTCCAGGGGAAGATACTCGCCGAAGGGCACCAGATGCTCCTTGCGGTAATGCCCCCGAGTATTGCCGACGCCGATCACGCCGTTGTAGGCATTCCCCGCGTCATCCCGCTGCAGAATACCGGTCAACAGGGCGGTATCCGGGGAAAGATTCGCCTGTATTCGTTCCAGAAAGGGCCGAGCCTGATCCTCGAACATCGGCAGGGCGGCTTCCGGCCAGAGAACGAGATCGATATCGGCGTTCTGTGCCTGGGTCAGCGCACTGTAGGTATTCACCGCCTGACGCTGACCCTGCTCGGTCCATTTGATCAATTGGGGCAGATTGCCCTGCAGCAAGGCTACCCGTACCGGATCACCGCTAGGCTCGGTCCAGTGCTGAGGCAGAGTCAGAGGAGCGAGCCACAAGATGGCGATGGGAAGCCCCGCCAGCCATCGCCGTCGTAGTAGTTCCACCCCCAGGGTGCCGGTCAGTGCCGTGATCAACGAAAGCCCATAGACCCCAAGCACCGGCGCCCAGGGAGACAAAGGCGCGTCCACCATGGAGGTACCGATCAGCAGCCAGGGAAAGCCGGTAAACAGATAGGTACGCAGCGCTTCTCCGAGCACCCAGGCGCCGGCGAAAGCCAGGGCGGTGATCAAGGAACCACGGAAAAAGAGAGCTCCTGGTGGCCAGGCACGTACCACCAGGCCGCGATAGAGACCCAGGGTTATAGCGGGAAACAGCGCCATGGCCATGGCGAACAGCGCCGTCAAAAATATTGCCAGGGGTGCGCCGGTGTAGCCATAGTCGTGAATGGACACATACACCCAAGAGGTACCGGTACCGAACAGGCCAAGCCCATACCACCAGCCCTTGATGACGGCCTGTCCCGTCGACAGGCGATGTGTGCCCCAGTACATTAGGCCGATGACGATCGGCGCCAGCCACCACCAGTTGAAAGGGGAGGCGGTCAAGGTGGTCAGGCCGCCGGCGATGAGAGCAACAAGATATTGCAAGCGAGGCCGAATGGACCTTGCTGAATGCTGTTCCACGGAATTTCCTCGAAACGTCAGACTGATTTGGGATTGCCGGCGGCTAGTTGTCATCCTCCGCATAGCCGCTAGGCACAGGTTCCGCCTGCAGAAGACGAATGCGCCGATTGTCCGCATTGAGGACCGTGAAGCGCCAGCCGCCGAGATCCGCGTATTCGCCTCGCCGGGGCAGGTGCCCGAAACGCTGCATGACCAGACCGCCGACGGTATCGAACTCGTCGTCGGAGAAATTGGTATCGAAGTGGTCGTTGAAATCGTCGATCTGCGTCAAGGCGCGAATCGCGAAACGTCCGTCTTCCACCTCGCGGATATCGTCTTCCTCGTCCGTATCGTGCTCATCCTCGATATCGCCGACGATCTGCTCGAGAATATCCTCGATGGTCACGATGCCTGCGGTGCCGCCGTATTCGTCCACCACGATGGCCATGTGGTTGTGGGTGTCGCGAATCTCCTTGAGCAGACTGTTGAGACGCTTCGACTCTGGAACGAACATGGCCGGGCGCAGGATGGTGGCAAGATCGAAGCTTTCCGGACTCAGCTGACGCTGATACAGCACCGGCAGCAGATCCTTGACCAGCAGAATTCCCAGCACGTCATCGAGGTTTTCTCCGATCACCGGATAGCGGGAATGGCCGGTTTCCAGTATCACCGGCAGATATTCCTCCGGCGGTTGTTCGACCCCGATGGCGGCAATCTGCGAACGGGGAATCAGGACTTCCCGCACCTGCTGATCGCTGATCTGCAGGGCGCCCTCGATGATTACCAGGGCTTCCTGGTCGAGCTTCAATCGAGTCCCCGCTTCACGTAGAAACGTCAGCAGCTCGTCGCGAGAACTGGGCTCGTCGGAATCGCCGGAAAAAGCGCCGAACAACTTGTCGAACCAGGACTTGCCGTTCTGGCCGCTCGATCGATCTTCGCTCATGCGTGGGGTCTCTTGTCCTCGAAATCTGGCGTAACGTGATGATAGGGATCGGCAACACCGAGAGCGGCGAGAATCCTCGTTTCCAGAGATTCCATGACCTCCGCGTCCCCGTCGTCGATATGATCATAGCCCAGCAGGTGCAGGGTGCCATGCACGACCATGTGCGTGTAATGATCCTCGAGCGCCTTGCCCTGCGCTCGGGCTTCCTCACCCACTACCGCATCGCAGATCACCAGATCCCCCAGCAAGGGTAGCGCGAGTCCCGGCGGCATCTCGAAAGGGAAGGACAGCACGTTGGTAGGGCAATCCTTGCCGCGATAGTCGCGATTGAGCGCCTGGCTTTCCTCCGGCTCGACGAAGCGAATCGTCAATTCCCGGCGTGTTTCCCGGGGATGATACTCCAGCACCTTCGCTACCCAGCATTCAAGCAGCGTCACGCCGGGAAGTGATGCGCTTTTCGCACAGGCTATCTGGCGATCGACTGTGATGTCCGCCCCTGCTCCGGCCATGATCTCCGTCTCTTTCATGAAGGGCTGCGTTCGCCGACTTGGCTATTGGCGAGGGCAGCGTCGCGACGGGCCTGTTCCCGAGCTTCGCGGCGAGCGCGCTCGCCGGCTTCTTCACTGGCCTCGAACAGATCATAGGCTTCGATGATGCGTTGCACCAAGGGATGGCGCACCACGTCCTTGGCGGCGAAGTGGGTAACGCCGATACCCGCGGTATCCTTGAGCACGTCGAGTACCTGGATCAGTCCGGAGCTTTGACCCCGGGGCAGGTCGACCTGAGTGACGTCCCCGGTGATCACCGCGGTGGAACCGAAGCCGATTCGGGTCAGGAACATCTTCATCTGCTCCCGCG
Organism: Pistricoccus aurantiacus; assembly: GCF_007954585.1. Lineage (GTDB taxonomy): Bacteria > Pseudomonadota > Gammaproteobacteria > Pseudomonadales > Halomonadaceae > Pistricoccus > Pistricoccus aurantiacus. The sequence goes on along the minus strand of NZ_CP042382.1, from coordinate 3,376,891 downwards.
TGGTGTTCTGGCTTTCATCCAGGATGATGAAGGAGTTGTTCAGGGTGCGTCCGCGCATATAGGCGAGCGGGGCGATTTCGATGATCTGACGCTCGATCAGCTTGCCCACCTGTTCAAATCCGACCATCTCGTACAGAGCGTCATAGAGCGGGCGCAGGTAGGGGTCGATCTTCTGGGCCAGGTCGCCGGGCAGGAACCCCAGCTTCTCGCCGGCTTCCACCGCAGGACGTACCAGCAAGATGCGCCGTACCTGCTGTTGATTGAGCGCCTCCACCGCGGCGGCAACCGCCAGATAGGTCTTGCCGGTGCCTGCTGGACCGATGCCGAAGTTGATGTCGTGATCACGGATGCTGCTTACGTAGCGCTGCTGATTGAGCCCGCGGGGCTTGATCAACATCTTGGACGTACGCAGCAGTATTTCGTCTTCTCGCTCGACGCCTTCCTCCTCCTCCAGCGCCTCCAGTCCGGATTCCTGCAGAAACAGATGCAGCGTATCCGGCGTCAGTTCGCTGGATTCCGCTTCCCGGTAGAGATGCTCGAGCACGTTGGCCGCCGCCTTGACGCGGGCACCGGGCCCGGCGAGTTGAAAGGTATTGCCGCGATTGCGAAGCGTCACCCCAAGCCGTGCTTCGATCAGCTTGAGGTGTTCGTCGCGCTGGCCACAAAGGTTGGCCAAGCGCTGGGGGTCGTTGGGTTCTAGGGTCAAGGTAGTGATGCGGTGGGCCTGAGTGCTTTGTTGGCTCAAGAGAACGGGGCCTCGCTATGAAAAGATGGACGTTGAATAGAGCTTAGGCCCCGAGCGGCGTCGGGGCAATATTTCGAAGGATGATCATCGGGGTTTCAATGGGGGATGGCGGATACCAACGTCCCGCGCAGGGAGTTGGGAAGCGCCTCGGTGATGTTGACGTCGACGAAATGGCCGATCAGTTCCAGCGGCTGATCGGCGCGAAAGTTGACCACGCGATTGTTCTCGGTACGTCCGGAAAGCTCTCCCGGGTCTTTCGGCGAAAAGCCGGTGACCAGGATGCGTTCCCTGTTGCCTACCATACGCCGGCTGATACTCATGGCCTGCTGGGTGATGCGCTGCTGGAGGATCGCCAGGCGCTGTTTCTTGACCGCTTCCGGGGTTTCGTCAGGGAGATCCGACGCCGGCGTGCCTGGGCGGGCAGAATAGACGAAACTGAAGGACACATCGAAGCCGATGCGTTGAATCAGATCCAGGGTGGCCTCGAAGTCCGCGTCGGTTTCACCGGGAAAGCCGATGATGAAATCCGAGGAAAAGCTGATATCCGGGCGCAGCGCGCGGATGCGCTCCAGCTTGTCGACGTATTCCTCTACCGTATGACCGCGTTTCATGGCGCTCAGGATACGATCGGAGCCGGATTGCACCGGCAGGTGCAGATGACTGACCAGTTCGGGAATCTCCCCGTAGGCATCGATCAGACTGTCGGAAAATTCCACCGGGTGCGAGGTGGTGAAACGCACGCGGTCGATGCCGTCCACCGCCGCCACGCAACCGATCAGCTCCGCCAGATCGATCTCGTCCCCCAGGGCATTTTCACCTCGGTAGGCGTTGACGTTCTGGCCCAGCAGGTTGATTTCCCGCACTCCCTGGTCCGCCAGATGAATGACTTCCTCCATCACCGCCTCGAAGCTGCGAGAAACTTCCTCGCCACGGGTATAGGGCACCACGCAGAAGGTGCAGTACTTGGAGCAGCCTTCCATGATCGAGACAAAGGCGGTGGCGCCGTCGGAGCTGGGCTTGGGCAGATGGTCGAACTTCTCGATTTCCGGAAAGGTGACGTCCACCACGGAAATCTGCTGCGCTTGACTTGCATCGAGCATGGCCGGCACCCGGTGAAGGGTCTGGGGGCCGAACACCAGGTCAACCTGGGGCGCCCGCTTGCGCAGCGCCTCGCCTTCCTGGCTGGCCACGCAGCCGCCCACGCCGATCACCAGGTTCGGGTTGCGCTCCTTGAGCTTTTTCCAGCGCCCCAGCTGGTGAAAGACCTTCTCCTGCGCCTTCTCGCGGATGGAACAGGTATTGAGCAGCACGACGTCGGCTTCGTTCTCGTCGTCCGTGAGTTCCAGCCGATGAGATTCGCCGAGCAGATCCGCCATGCGAGCGGAGTCATACTCGTTCATCTGGCAGCCGTGGGTCTTGATGAAAAGCTTCTTGGTCATAAGGCTTGGAGTCGCGGTCGCGGAGGCCTGAATATGGGGATAACCGCTAAGAGTAACGGAGTGATTGGCCAGTGGGGCAATGCGTTTTGTCGCGCCGGCCATAAGATGGCGATAATTATACGCAAGCGTTCGGGCAACGGCTAGGTCGCGGCAAGTACGGCTATGCTAATCTTGCAGGCTTCAACGGGGCAGCGATCCGGCTGCCGTCCAAGTTTTCTGATACAAGAGGCGGTAATGGCGTCCAAGCCGATCTATCGCGTGATCTTTCAGCATCAGGGCGAAATCTGGGAGCTCTACGCACAAGAGATTTTTCAAAGCGACCTTTGGGGTTTCATCGAGATCGAGTCCTTCGTCTTCAACGATGTTTCCCGGGTAGTGGTCGACCCTTCCACGGACAAGCTGCGGCGTACCTTCGAAGGCGTAAGCCGTAGCTATCTGCCGCTCAACGCTATCGTTCGCATCGATGAAGTCGAGCGGGAAGGTACGCCCAAGGCGGTCAAGGCGGTGGGCAATATATCGGAATTTCCTCGAGCCCCGGGGCTGCCGCCCAGAGGAAACGACTGACTTGAAGGTTCGAACAGGGCTGCTCAATAATTGATCAATCCAAGAGATCGCCGCCGGTGATGGCGCTCGTGAAATGTTCGAGGGGATTTTTCCCAAGACTTATCCACAGAAAGTGTGGATGAGGCCGAACTCAAGCTGGCAGGGGTTTCTCGGGAAAGGTGATGGAAATGACTAACGAATGGCTTGAGCGCTGGCGAGACGGGCGCATCGCGTTTCATCGGGATGCGGTGCATCCTGCGCTGGAGCGCTATTGGCCGGATCTGCAGAATCAGGGTAGCAAGATACTGGTGCCATTGTGCGGCAAGAGTCTCGATATGCGCTGGCTGGCCGGGCAGGGCCATCCGGTGCTGGGTATCGAACTCGCCGAGGCGGCTATCGAGCAGTTCGTCGCGGAAGGCCAGGGCGACGCTCTGCGCTATCGGCAAGGTGATTTTCCTATCTGGCGCCAAGGCAACGTGGAACTGTGGTGCGGCGATTTCTTTCACTTCCATATCGCCCATGCGGCGGAAATCGGCGCTTTCTATGATCGGGCGGCGTTGATTGCCCTGCCCCAGCCAACTCGGCAACGCTATGCCTTCCATCTGGCCCAGCTGATTCCGCCAGGATCGAAGGGTCTTCTGATCAGTCTGATGCGGCCGAATGCCAAAGGGCCACCCTACAGCGTCGGACATGAGGAAGTGGAAAAACTCTTTACGCCCAATTTCGAGCTGACCCACCTCGAGGACGGTAAAACGGATGACAGAGGCTGGCAGGAAAGCGTCTGGGCTTTGACGCGACGCGGCCCCGTTGCCTGAGAAGGTTTGGGGGCCGGTCTTTCGAGAAGGTCTTACCTGGCGAGTATGCTGCCGATTTTCGGATCGCTGAAGGTGCGGTTCAGGGCATCGCTGAGCATATCGTTGACCATGCGGGTGTTGGCTTCAAGACTGGGGCGAATCGCATAGCCTTGGGTATGCCGGGAAGTATAGCGGCCGGTATATTTGGTGTTGCCGTTGATGACCACCGCCTGGAGAATGGCTTCCAGTCTGGCTTCGTCGATCAGTGGCTTGGTTTCACCGCGCTCGTAGCCAAGCTTTGCCAGAGACAGAGTAAGGCTGGGCCGATTCGGGGCGGCCTGATCCGTCGGCGTGAAGCCCATTTCCCGCAGCGCTCGCTCCGCCTGGGTCTTCAGCTTGGGCACCACTTCATGGGCATTCACGGTAATGGTGGCGGTGGACATGGCAGAGCCGGTGCGGGTGCCCAGCACTTCGCTTTCCCGCTCGTCCAGCACGTTGAGGGTGACCTGTTGGCCACTGCCGCTGGGGGGCAATTCCGCGCTCAGCTTAGGATTGGGCTGCAGATAGTGAGGGCTGGCGCAGCCGGCAATAAACACCATGGCTGCCAACAGCAGTGCAGTTTTCAAACGGCGCAAGGGATTCATCATGACTCCAGGCTCGGGAAATAACAAAAAGCAGTATAAGCCCTTACCTGAAGACAACAAAGATGGCTCCCTTCAGGAAGCCAAGGCGAAACCGGCATGACTGGCCGGATCCTTGTCGAAACGATGCCAGCGGCGTAGTTCGATATATAGCCGCTGGCCGCGGCGAATATCCAGGCGCTCGAAATCCGCGTGGCGCAGGGTGGCCAGCCAGGGTGACGGGAGCCAATCCGCTTCCAGTTCGACGCGGATTTCCGCTCCTACCGGGGCGATAGCGGTGACTATGGCCGGTAGATGGGTAGTTTCGCTGGGGTTGATGGTCAACCTCAACTCGTGGGGGCGCATCAGCAGTTCCTGGTGGCCGTTCGGCAGATCCACCGCGAGCCGGGCGTCGCCGCAGGTCAGGATACCGTTGCGCACTTCGCCCTCCAGCCGATTGACGTCCCCCAGGAACTCGAACACGAAACGGTTGGCCGGAGCGCGATAGAGGGTATCCGGCTCGTCGATCTGCTCGATTCGGCCGTTGCTCATCACCACCACTCGATCGGAAAGCTCCAGCGCTTCTTCTTGATCGTGGGTCACGAAGACGCTGGTAAAGCCCAGTTCGTCGTGAAGATGACGCAGCCAGCGGCGCAGCTCCTGACGCACCTTGGCATCCAGCGCGCCGAAGGGTTCGTCGAGCAGCAGTACGTCCGGCTTCAGTGCCAGGGCGCGAGCCAGGGAAACCCGCTGCTGCTGACCGCCGGAAAGCTGCGCCGGGTAGCGGTTGGCAAAAGTTTCCAGCTGCACCATCTCAAGCAGACGATGGACCCGAGTGCGAATCTCGCCGCTGGAAGGACGATCCCGCCGGGGCAGGGCGGTCAGGCCGAAGGCCACGTTGTCGAACACGCTCATATGGCGAAACAGCGCATAGTGCTGAAACACGAAGCCGATGCGCCGGTCCCGCACATGGACGTTGGTTACGTCCCGTGCGCCGAAATGGATACGTCCGGCGTGGATACGCCCCGCCTGAGCGCCGCGATCCGCCTGTTCCAGGCCGGCGATGATGCGCAATAGCGTGGTCTTGCCGGAGCCGGAGGGGCCGAGCAGTCCCACCAGTTCGCCTTCGGCGATATCCAAGTCCAGTGGATAAAGCGCGGTGGTCTTGCCGAAGGTCTTGGAAATGTTGGTCAGGCGAATGCTCATCGGAATTCCTCCCGGCGCGCGGCGCGCCATTCCAGGCCGGCCTTGGCGGCCAAGGTGAACAGGGCAATCAGGGCCAACAGGGCGGCGGCGGTGAAAGCGCCGACGGTGTTGTAGTCCTGGTACAGCAGCTCGACGTGCAGCGGCAGGGTATTGGTTTCGCCGCGAATCGACCCAGAGACTACCGAAACCGCGCCGAATTCCCCTACCGCCCGGGCATTGGTGAGAATCACGCCATACAAGAGTGCCCATTTGATATTGGGCAAAGTGACCCGGCGAAAGATCGTGAAGCCGGAAGCGCCGAGGGTCACCGCAGCTTCCTCTTCACGAGCGCCCTGGGCCTGCATCAAGGGAATCAGCTCCCGGGCAACGAAGGGGCAGGTCACGAACAGAGTGACCAGGACGATTCCCGGCCAGGCGAACATCAGTTGAATGTCATGGCCGTCCAGCCAGCCGCCGATCCAGCCGGTGCGCCCGTACAACAGCAGGTAGACCAGTCCCGCTACCACCGGCGAGACGGCGAAGGGAATATCGATCAGGGTCTGCAGCAGGCGCCGCCCGGGAAACTCGAAGCGAGTCACCAGCCAGGCCAGGAACACGCCAAAAACCAGGTTGATCGGGATGGTCAGCACCGCAATGAACAGGGTCAGACCAATGGCCGCCAGGGTGTATTCGTCGCTGAGGTTTTCCCAGAAAAGGCCGATGCCTTCGGCGAAGGCCTGAGCGAAGATCGCCACCAACGGCAGCAGCAGGAAAAGCAAGGACAGCGCCACCCCCGTACCGATCAGCCAGCGGCGTGTCGTCGGTTTGTCGCCGATACGTTGCATCAGCTCTTGCCTCCATGCAGGCGTTTGACGAAATGGCCCTGCCAGAGATTCAGTGCCAGCAGCAGCAACAGCGATACCGCCAGTACCACGGAAGCAATAGCGGAGGCGCCGGCGTAGTCGTATTCCTGCAGCTTGACGAAGATCATCAGAGAGGTGATTTCCGTCTCATAAGGCATGTTGCCGGCGATGAAGATCACCGCGCCGAACTCTCCCAGGGAGCGAACGAAGGCAAGACCGGTGCCGGTGACCAGCGCCGGCCACAGAAGCGGCAGGATCACCCGGCGAAACGCCAGCCCGTCACTGGCGCCCAGGGTCAGCGCCGCTTCGTCGATCTCCACCGGCAGATCCTCGAGCACCGGCTGTACCGTGCGCACCACGAAGGGAATGCTGGTGAAGGCCATGGCAAGGGCAATACCCACCCAAGTGTACGCCACTTCAATTCCTAATGGCGCCAATAGTCGGCCCATAAAGCCGCTGCTGGAATACATGGTTGCCAGGGTGATGCCCGCCACCGCCGTGGGCAGGGCGAAAGGCAGATCCATCAGCGCGTCCAGCAGGCGCTTGCCCGGAAAGTCGTAGCGCACCAGCACCCAGGCCATCAGCAGGCCGAATACGGCGTTGACGATGGCGGCGATCGCCGCCGCCAGGATGGTGATGGTATAGCTCGCCACCACCCGCTCCTCGCTGATGATCGCCCAGTACTCCGCCAGGCTCAGCTGGGAAAGCTCGCCGATCAAGCTGGTCATGGGCAGCAGCAGGATCAGCGACACGTACAGCAGCACGACGCCCAGGGAAAGGCCGAACCCGGGCAGCACTCTCTTGGACGCCGCCCTGGCAAACAGAGTCGTACTACTCATCTTATCGACGCTGCAACTGATCCAGGATGCCGCCGCCGGCGAAGTGCTGATCCATCACCTCGTTCCAGCCCCCGAAGACGTCCTCGACCCGCAGCAGCTCGGTTTTGGGAAACTGATCCGCGAACTCCTGCTGCACGGTCTCGTCGTTGACCCGGTAGTTGAAGCCCGCCAGCAGGCGCTGGGCTTCTTCCGTATACAGGTAGTCCAGGTAGCCCTTGGCCAGGTCCAGGTTGTCGTTGCGCTCCGCGTATTGCTCGACCACCGCTACCGGGAATTCCGCCAGGATGCTCACCGGCGGCACCACCACGTCGTAGTCGTCCTCGCCGTATTCCTTGCGAATGTTGTTGACCTCGGACTCGAAGCTGATCAGCACGTCGCCGATATTACGCTCGACGAAGGTGGTGGTGGCGCCCCGGCCGCCGGTATCGAAGACCTTGACGTTATTCAGAAACTGCTTCATGAACTCGCGAATCTTCTCTTCATCGCCGTCAAGCTCCCGATCCGCGTAGCCCCAGGCGGCCAGGTAGGTGTAACGGCCGTTGCCGGAGGTCTTGGGGTTGGGGAAAACGATCTCCACATCGTCCTCGATCAGATCGTCCCAACTTTCGATGCCATTGGGGTTGCCCTCCCGCACCAGGAAGGCGGTGGTGGAGTAATAGGGTGAGGCGTTGTTGGGGAACTGCTGCTGCCAGTCTTCCGCCACCAGGCCCGCCTCCGCCAGCACGTCGACGTCGGTGACCTGATTGAAGGTCACCACGTCCGCCTTGAGCCCCTGAAGGATGGCTCGGGCCTGCTTGGAGGAACCGCCGTGGGACTGTTTGACGTCGACGCTTTCGTCCTGCTGCTCCTGCCACCAGTCGATGAATTCCGGGTTGATGGTGGCAAACAGCTCCCGGGCGATATCGTAGGAGGAGTTCAGCAGCTCGCGATCCGCCGCCAGGGCCGGCGCGGCAAGCCCCAGGCTCGCGGTCAGGGCGGTGGCAACGACGCCAGCGCGTAGGGTAAGAAAAGACATGACGACTCCAGTCGGGAAAAAGCGATGTTCAAAGACTAAAGCAGTCATTATGGAATGAAAATAGGATTTTTTATTCTTTTTGTGAATATGCTTGATAGGGAAACAACATGTGCCCAACCGGCACAACCTGAACCACAAATCAGAACCCCGGCTGGCGCCGGGGTAAAAGTGGGAATGAGAGATGGTGAGTTTCAAAGTCCCATTGCGGAAGAAGTGGATCGCCGCGGGTCCGCGCCGCCGAAATACATGCCCTCGTCGATCAGCAGCGACTGGGCGGCGCCCATGGCTTCCTGCTGACTCACCTTGTGGCCCTTTTCCTCAAGCAGCTCGACGGTATCCGGGCTGATACCCTGCTCGACCCGAATCTCGTCCGGCAGCCACTGATGATGAATGCGAGGCACGCTGACTGCGGTCTGAATATTCATCTTGTGGTCGATCACGTTCATAAGCACCTGCAAAGTGGTGGTGATAATCCGCGAGCCCCCGGGGCTGCCGGTCACCAGGTAGTTCTTGCCGTCCTTCTTGACAATGGTCGGGGTCATGGAGGAGAGCATGCGCTTGCCGGGCTCGATCTTGTTGGCCTCGCCGCCGATCAGACCGTAGGCGTTGGGCACTCCGGGCTTGGCGGAGAAATCGTCCATCTCGTTGTTGAGCAGAAAGCCCGCCCCTTCCACCACGATGCCGGAGCCGTAGCTGAAATTGATGGTATAGGTATTGGAAACCGCCAGGCCGTTACTGTCGGCGATGGAGAAGTGGGTGGTCTCGTTGGACTCGTAGGGCAATGGGTTGCCCGGGGCGATGGTTTCGCTGGGTGTGGCCTTGTCCATGTCGATCTGACCGCGCAGTTCGTCTGCATAGCCCTCGGAAGTGATGCCTTCCAGAGGCACGCTAATGAAATCCGTATCCCCCAGGTACTCGGAGCGATCCGCGTAGGCACGTTTCATGGCTTCCGCCATGACATGGATGGTGGCGGCGGAATTGAAGCCCATCTCGTTGATATCGTAACCCTCGAGAATATTGAGCATCTGCACGATATGGGCGCCACCGGAAGAGGGTGGGCTCATGGCGTAGATCTCATGGCCGCGATAACTGCCGTGGCTGGGTTCACGAATGATAGGCTGGTAGCTGGCGAGATCCTCCGCGGTCATCATGCCGCCGTGTTTTTCCATTTCCGCGACGATCAAGTCAGCAGTCTCGCCCTCGTAGAACTCCCGCGGCCCCTGGTCGGCGATACGCTGCAATGTTGCCGCCAGATCTGGCTGCCTGAAGGTCTCGCCGGCCTGATAGAGGCTGCCATCTTCCTTGAAGAACTTCTTGCGGGAGGCCTCCCAGGGTTCCAGGCGATTGCGGATATCGCGAATGCCCTCGACGAAACGCGGCGGCAGCACGAAGCCCTCCTTCGCCAGCTCGATCGCCGGCGCCAAGGCTTCCGAGAGGCTCAGGGTGCCGTATTGCTCCAACGCCATGGCCAGTCCCGCCACGGTGCCGGGCACGCCGGAGGCGTTGTGGGTATAGCGGGAAAGCTCCGCCACTGCCTCACCATTCTCGTCCTGGAACATGGTCTCGAAAGCCGCGGACGGGGCTTCCTCGCGATAGTCGATAGCCACCACCTCACCGGTGTTCTCGTCCGAAATGAGCATAAAACCGCCGCCGCCGATATTGCCGGAGCGGGGCTGGGTCACGGCGAGAGCGAAGCCTGCGGTCACCGCCGCATCCACCGCGTTGCCGCCTTGGGCCAAGGTGTCATGCGCCACCTGGGACGCCAGGAAATGGCTGGTGGCCACCATGCCGCTGGTACCGAGTTCCGGATGAAAGCGCTCGCCTTCGAGAATGGCCTCCTGGGCGTTCGTCAGCGAGATGTTCAGTCCGCATATCGCGACAAGAGCGAGTAATCGTCTACTTGGAAATATCATCGTCCATGCCTCTGTCGATTTATGTTTATTGACGCCTGCCAGTTCATGATAGCCACTTGTAACAGCGCTTGCCGCTCTCCTTGGCGAACGCTACGTCATCGTGTCCTTCGCCTTGCCAGCCTGTTTTTTACGGCGCCATGTTCTAGAATGGCGAACTCATTTCCCGCCGAACACTGGTCCGCTTATGCCCGATTTCAAGCTCGCTCCTTCGATCCTGTCCGCCGACTTCGCCCGCCTGGGTCAGGAAGTCTATGACGTGCTCGCATCCGGCGCGGACATCGTGCATTTCGACGTGATGGACAACCATTACGTGCCCAACCTGACTATCGGGCCGATGGTGTGTCGGGCGCTGCGGGATCATGGGGTGAGCGCGCCCATCGACGTGCACCTGATGGTCAAGCCGGTGGATCGCATGATCGAGGCGTTCATCGAGGCTGGAGCCACTTATGTCACTTTCCATCCGGAAGCCAGCGAGCATATCGACCGCTCCCTGCAACTTGTCCGGGACGGTGGCTGCCGGGCGGGGCTGGTGTTCAATCCGGCCACGCCGCTCAATCACCTCGACCATGTGATGGACAAGCTCGACATGATCCTGCTGATGAGCGTCAATCCGGGCTTCGGCGGTCAGTCGTTCATTCCCGGCACGCTGGACAAGCTGCGGGAGGCACGCCGCCGGATCGACGCCAGCGGATGCGATATCCATCTGGAAATCGACGGTGGCGTCAAGGTGGACAACATTCGCGAGATCGCCCAGGCCGGGGCGGATACCTTCGTCGCCGGCTCGGCTATCTTCAATGCACGCAGCGAAAGCGACCCGCATCACTACGACGCCGTGATTCAGGCGTTTCGGGACGAACTCGCCCGTGTCCAGCGCTGAAACGACGCTGGACTGGTCTCTCTATCTGATAGAGACGGCGGCGGGCGCGCTTTACACCGGCATTACCACGAACGTCGAACGGCGTCTCATCGAACATCGCAGCGGCAGACGCGGTGCCAAGGCGCTGCGAGGCAAGGGGCCGCTGCGCCTGGTTCATCAGCAGGCGGTCGGCAGTCGCAGCGAGGCGCTGAAGCTCGAAGCCTGGCTCAAGAGACAGTCCGCATCGGCCAAGCGGGCCTGGTTGGAAAGTGCCGGGCAAGGTCTGACGCTTTCCGATAGACAAAACCCTGAGGGCAATCATGACAACGTCATCAAGTCGACGTAACGTTTTTGATGGAAATAGCATTCTCGATGCGATTCAGGCGGTCGTTTTCGACCTCGACGGCACCCTGATCGATTCGGTGCCGGATCTGGCGACGGCGGTGGGCCGGGCGCTGAAGGATCACGGGTTGGCGGCGCCGCCGGAAGCCCAAGTGCGCGACTGGGTCGGCAACGGCTCCCGCAAGCTGCTGGAGCGCGCCTTGACGGATGCCCTGGAAGAGAAACCGGGAAGCGAACTGCTCGATTCTGTCCATCAGCGTTTTCTGTATCATTATGGCCAGGCGCCGGCGGTCGCCACCCGGCTCTATCCCGGTGTCAAGGAAGGGCTCGAGGCATTGAAGGCGCGCGGGCTTCACCTGGCCCTGGTGACCAACAAGCCGGAAGCCTTTATCGCGCCGCTGCTCGAGCATTTCGGTCTGGCGAGCTTCTTCGGCTTGTGGCTGGGAGGTGACTCCTTGTCCCGCAAGAAGCCGGATCCGCTGCCGCTTTTGCACGCGGCGAAGCATTTTGGCGTCGACGCCGAAACGTGCCTGATGGTCGGTGACTCCCGCCACGATATCGAAGCCGGTCAAGCGGCGGGATTTCGCACGCTGGCGGTGAGTTACGGTTACAATCATGGCGAGCCGATCGCCCATAGCCAGCCGGATCTGGTCGTGGAGTCTCTTCGCCAGATTTTTTGAACAGGCTCTTGGAACACGCTCTTCAGGCTGCGCTGCAGCTCATGATAAGACGCCACGACGGCTGATTTAAGGATTTCCGGGCATGATGACCCTCGAACGTTTCGATGAGTTGGCCAAGGCCGGCTACAACCGTATCCCGGTGACCCGGGAGGTTCTCGCGGACCTGGATACGCCGCTGTCCACCTACCTCAAGCTGGCGAGTCAACCCTGGACCTTCCTGCTGGAATCCGTGCAGGGCGGCGAAAAGTGGGGGCGCTATTCGATCATCGGACTGCCGAGCCGGGAACGCATCGAGGTGCGCGGCTTCGAGGTCCGCCACATCGTCGATGGGCAGCCTCAGGGGATTGCCCGGGTCGAAGACCCGCTGGCCTGGATCGAAAATTTTCAGAGCCGCTTCAAGGTGCCGAAGCTCATCGATCAGCCGCGTTTCGACGGTGGTCTGGTGGGGTATTTCGGCTACGACACCATTCGCTATATCGAGCCGCGGCTGAAAGCGGTGGAGAAGGCGGACCCCCTGGGCGTGCCGGATATCCTGCTGATGGTCTGCGACGATCTGGTGGTATTCGACAATCTTTCGGGCCGCTTGACCCTATGGACCCATGCGGACCCGCAAATTCCGTATGCCTTGAATCGCGCCCAGGAGCGCCTGAATGCCTTGGAAGTTCGCCTGCGCGATCATCAAGGCCATGCGGCGAGCCCGGGAACCGGTCGTGGCGCCATCGAGGAAACCCACTTCGAATCCGGCTTCGCCGAGGCGGGTTTCAAGGCGGCGGTGGAAACCATCAAGGAATACGTGCTGGCCGGGGACATCATGCAATGCGTGCCCTCCCAGCGCATGTCGATTCCCTATCAGGCGCCGCCCCTGGATCTCTATCGCGCCTTGCGAAGCCTCAATCCATCTCCCTACATGTTCTTCCTCGATCTGGAGGATCACCAGGTGGTGGGCTCCTCGCCGGAGATTCTTGCTCGCTTGGAGGAGGGCGAGGTGACGGTGCGACCTCTCGCGGGAACGCGCAAGCGCGGGCATACGGAGGAAGAAGATCAGGCCCTGGAGCGGGAGCTGCTCGAGGATCCCAAGGAGATCGCCGAGCATCTGATGCTGATCGACCTGGGGCGCAACGATATCGGGCGCATCAGCGAAACCGGCACGGTGAAGGTCACGGATCGCATGGCGGTGGAGCGCTATTCCCACGTGATGCATATCGTCTCCAACGTCACCGGACGCCTGAAACCCGGGCTTTCCGCCATGGACGTGCTGCGCGCCACTTTTCCAGCGGGTACGCTTTCCGGCGCCCCCAAGATTCGCGCCATGGAGATCATCGACGAACTGGAGCCGGTCAAGCGTGGCGTGTATTCCGGCGCGGTGGGCTATCTCTCCTGGCACGGCAACCTGGATACCGCTATCGCCATTCGCACCGCCGTGATCAAGGATGGCGAGGTGCATATCCAGGCCGGGGCCGGGGTGGTGGCGGATTCTCAGCCGGAACTCGAATGGCAGGAAACTCTGAATAAAGGACGGGCGCTGTTTCGCGCCGTGGCCATGGCGGAGCGCGGTTTGGATAATCTTGACTAATTCATGGGGATGGCTATCGAGCGGCGCTCGTTTGCGCCAGACTAACAAGATATCTGGCCTGTATTGTCATTCTCCGCTGATACGGTGTATTTCCCAGAGGGTAGTTCGGTAAGGACAATTCAAAATGATTGATGCCTTGACTCTCAAATTGAGTAATAGCGTATCGCTTACCGGCGACGAAAAGAATGTGCTGCAGAAGTCGATCACCAAGGTGGTGGATCTGGGAAAACAGGCCAATATCAAGCGCGAAGACGAAAAACCGGATTTTATTCATCTACTGCTCGAAGGCTGGGCGTGTCGCTACAAGACCCTGGAAAACGGCAAGGAGCATATCGTCGGGTTTTTGCTGCCGGGTGATCTCAGTACCCTGCACGCCACTATTCTGGAGCGCATGGATCATTCGATCCGTACCCTGACACCGGTCAAGCTCGCTCTGATTCCCCAGGAGAGAATCAACTATCTCTACCTGCATTATCCCAATATCGCTCGGGCGCTTTTCTGGTCCACTCTGGTGGACGAGGCGACCCTGCGGGAGTGGCTGGTCAACCAAGGCAGCCGTCCCGCGGTGATACGTCTGGCGCATCTTTTTTGCGAAATGCTGGTTCGCTCGCGCGCGGCGGGTCTTACGGAGAATCACAGTTTTCCCATGCCCCTGACCCAGGAAGAGCTGGGCAATACCACCGGGCTGACCAAGGTGCATGTCAACCGCAGCATTCGCCAGCTGCGCATGCAGGAGATGATCGAACTCAACCATAGAACGCTGACGATTCTCGACTGGGAGCGTCTTCAAGAGTTCGGCGAATTCGATGCAACGTATTTACACATGCCTCGCATCGAAGCGCAGCTTGCGCCTCAACTATCCCGCAAGATCAGCTAGTCGGCGTTCTGGCCGGTCGGTAGGCAACGGACGCAGAGGTGCCTGGACCGGTGGAGTTCCATCAGCGAACGACGCAGATTTCCATGCCTTTTAATTAAGCCTTTCCTGTAGGTTCGAGTTAGTTTTCCAACTAAAAGTGAACGACCACCCTTGCTTAACCCAAGCTAAAGAAAACGGATAACCAGCGCGTATTAACAATTGTTACTAGGGAGAGGTAATTTATCGCTTAAGATTCTTACTCCTATGAAGGGTGCTGAAGTTGCTAGCTGGGCGTTGAGGGCGCGTGGTGTCGCAAGGAAGTCTCACCTGGTTCGAGCTCTAGGTAAGGAACGGCCAGAATGATCGATGCGTTAGTGTCAAAATTGAATCACTGTACGACGCTTACGAATGAAGACGTCAATGTACTGCAGAAATCGATCGTCAAGGTAATCGATCTCAACAAGCAGGCGAATATTGAGCGAGAAACCGTCAAGTCGCAGTTCGTTCACCTTCAGGTGGAAGGTTGGGCGTGTCGTTACAAGACCCTGGAGAACGGTAGCGAGCATATCGTGGGTTTTCTGCTGCCCGGGGACATGAGCGACGTTCATGCGACGATCCTGGATCAGATGGACCATTCGATACGCGCCTTGACACCCACCAAGGTAGCTCTCATTCCTCAGGAAAGAATTTTTCACATCTACAGGCATTGCCCTAACCTCACTCGGGCTCTGTTCTGGTCCACCTTGGTGGATGAATCGACGCTTCGAGAATGGCTGGTTAATCAGGGCAGTCGTCCGGCAGTGGTACGCCTGGCGCACCTGTATTGTGAAATGCTGATGCGCTCTCGCGCGGCGGGACTCACGAAGGACTACAGTTTTCCCATGCCCTTGACCCAGGAGGAACTGGGCAATACCACCGGACTGACCAAGGTGCATGTCAACCGCAGCATTCGCCAGTTGCGCATGCAGGAGATGATCGAGATCAACCACAAGAGCGTGACGATTCTCGATTGGGAACGACTCAGGACCTTCGGTGAGTTCGATACGACCTATCTGCACATGCCAAGCGTGGCGGAGGAGCTTTCGACCCAGACCATGGGGCGGCTGCCTTCAGCATGACGAAACCCTGAATCAAGACCAGTCAGCGGTTCTTGACACCCTCTTTCGACCGCCGCACTATTGCCGCATGAACGCACCAACTCCTGGGCTTGAAGCAAACAAAGAGTGGCGCTCTTGACAAACGAGCGGCTTGTTGTCTCTGGAAAAATGCCGCCGCTTGGCGGCATTTTTGTATTCGAAAGCCAGATGCGCCAGACAGTGATACTTTGATCAACCGGGCAATTCCCGGGTAATGCAAGCGTCACGAGTCAACCATCCATCAAATTTCAGGGTATTGAATTCATGTCCGTGCTGATGATCGATAACTACGACAGCTTTACCTATAACGTAGTGCAGTATCTCGCGGAACTGGGCGCACGAGTGCAAACCTATCGCAACGACGCCATCGGCCTGGATGAGATCGAAGCCATGGCGCCCAGTCATATCGTGATTTCTCCCGGCCCTTGCACCCCCAATGAAGCGGGTATCTCCCTGGAGGTCATTCGCCGTTTTGCGGGGCGCCTGCCTATCCTGGGGGTATGCCTGGGACATCAGGCCATTGGTCAGGTCTACGGTGGCAAGGTGGTACGCGCCTCCCAGGTCATGCACGGCAAGACCTCCCGGATACGTCATCAAGGAATAGGCGTATTCAGCGGCCTGGACGATCCTCTCGAAGTGACGCGCTATCACTCTCTGGTGGTGGAGAAAGAAAGCCTGCCGGAATGCCTGGAGGTGACCGCCTGGGCGGATGACGACGACGTTACCCCAGGAGCGATCATGGGGCTGCGTCATCGCCATCTGGATATCGAGGGCGTGCAGTTTCATCCGGAATCGATCCTGAGTCGTCAGGGCCATGAGCTCCTGGCCAATTTTCTCGCCCGCGGGCAGGCGCGCCCCGCCGCCTGAGTCTTCGTTACAACGACAAGGAATCCTTTATGCAGATGCGCGATGCCATCCAGGCGGTGATGAACGGCAATCATCTGAGTTACGAGGACACTCATAGCGTGATGCGGACCATCATGACCGGCGAGGCCACGGACGCGCAGATCGGCGGTTTTCTTATTGGTCTGTCCATGAAGGGCGAAAGCGCCGCGGAGATCAGCGCCGCCGCCCAGGTAATGCGTGAACTGATGGTGCCGGTACGCATCAAGGCCGATCCGGTAGTGGATATCGTGGGTACCGGCGGCGATGGCGCCAATCTGTTCAATGTGTCCACCGCGGCGAGTTTCGTGGCCGCCGCCGGCGGTGCTCACGTAGCCAAGCACGGCAATCGCAGCGTATCGTCTTCCTCCGGCAGCGCGGATCTGTTCGACGTGGCGGGCATCAAGATCGATCTCAAGGCGGATCAGGTAGCGCGCTGCATCGATCAGGTCGGAGTAGGGTTCATGTTCGCCCCCATGCACCATCAGGCCATGCGCCATGCCATCGGGCCGCGGCGAGAAATGGGGGTGCGTACCCTGTTCAATATTCTCGGCCCGCTGACCAACCCCGCCTCCGCGCCCAATCAGGTAATGGGGGTCTACGACGCCTATCTGGTGCCGCTGATGGCGGAAGTGACGCGCCGCCTGGGGAGCCGGCACGTGCTGGTGGTCAACGCGGAGGACGGGCTCGATGAAATCTCCCTGGCGGCACCTACCCGAGTCGCCGAACTCAAGGACGGCGAGATTCACGAATACACGATTGCGCCGGAAGATTTCGATATCGAACGTCAGTCTCTTGACCCGCTGCGGGTACTGACCGCGGAAGACAGCCTGCGGCTGGTGCGAGAAGCCTTGGTGGGCGAAGGGCCGGCGGCGGATATCGTCGCCCTCAACGCCGGCGCGGCACTATATGCCTGCGATGTAGCGGACAGCCTGAAGCAGGGCGTATTGATGGCTCAGGATGCCCAGGCATCGCGTCTACCCCTGGAAAAAATGCAGGAATTGGCCAATTTCACCCGGGTCTTTGCCAGTATCGAGCCTTGATCGGTCATTAACGGTTTTCAGCGAATCAGACTATGCGGAGTCATCAACCATGGATACTCACCAGGCAGTGCCGACCATCCTGACCAGAATACTGGCACGCAAGGAACAGGAGGTGGAAAACCGCAGCCGCGCAGTCAGTGAAGCCAACCTGCGGGAGCTTGCCAAGCTGCAAAGCGCGCCTCGCGGTTTTGTTCAGGCGCTACAGGCGCGTATCGACGCGGAAACCCCCGCTGTCATCGCGGAGATCAAGAAGGCGTCGCCGTCTCGAGGCGTCATTCGCGAGGATTTTCAGCCCGCCGCCATCGCGCAGTCCTTTGAAGCCGGCGGCGCCTGCTGTCTATCGGTGCTGACGGATGCGGATTTCTTTCAGGGCCATGAGGATTTTCTGACGGAAGCTCGAGAGGCCTGCGAGCTGCCGGTCATCCGCAAGGACTTCATTACCCAGGGCTATCAGGTCACCGAGGCGCGAGCCATCGGCGCGGATTGCATTCTGTTGATCGCCGCCGCCCTGGATCCAGCTCGTATGGAGGACCTCTATCTTCAAGCGGTCAACCTGGGCATGGACGTGCTGGTCGAAGTGCACGATGCCTGGGAGCTCGAGCGCACGCTGACGTTGAATCCTCCGCTGGTGGGAATCAACAATCGTGATCTGCATACCTTCGCTACCCGTCTCGATACCACCTTCGAACTGCTCGACAGGATCCCCGAGGACGTGACCGTGATCACTGAGTCCGGTATTCATACCCCGGAGGATGTCGCTCGAATGCGCGAGCATGGCGTGCATGGCTTTCTGGTGGGGGAGGCTTTCATGCGTGCGCCGGACCCGGGCGAGGCGCTACGGCAGCTCTTTTTCTGAGGTTTCCTCTTTTTCGGTTTCGGCCATGGCTTGTGCAAGCGCCTCGTCCTGCTGCGGTGAATCGATGAAAATCAGGCTGATGACCGATTCGCCGGGCTGGGGTTCGAGTTCTTTTTCACTCGAAGCCACGCGAATGCGCCCGGCTTCGCTGATACAGAAAAGCGGTAGAAGCTGCCCCTCGTGAGCCTGTTGGTAGTCCTCGAAGGTATAGGTTTCGCTGAGAGACGTCCGGTGTACCGTGGCGCCCTGGGAAATCAGGCTGGCAAGCTGAGAGTAGGAGACATCCTTGCCGAACAGCAGCGGCAGGTGGCCCAGGGCGAGATCCTGGTGATGGCGCTTGTCGTGGCCTCGCTGAGTCGCCAGGCGAAAGACCTTGCCGTGCCCCAGCAGGTGCTCGAAATGCAGGGCGGCCAGGTTGTTCAGTTCCCGCTGTGGCGACAAGGGCAGCAGATGCCCGATACCGGCCATCTCCAGGTGGGTATCCGCATGCTCGGAAAGCGGGTTGCCGTAGTAGACGTCCAGCCCCGCCATCTGCGCTTGCTTGATTTCTTCTCGATGGCTATCCGCCAGGCGCACCATGAATCCCGCATCCCGCAAGGCCAGACCGATGGTACGAGCTACCGGGTTGGCGCCGATGATCAGGAAACCCGAAGGCGGCGGCTCGGTCACTCTCAGCCATTTCGCCAGCGGCCGGGATAGCAGACTCTGAACGACCACGGTACTGATGATCACCAGAAAGGTGACGGGTACCAGCATCTCCGCGCCGGCCACCCCGGCTTTTTCCAGCTTCAAGGCAAAAAACGAAGCTACCGCGGCGGCCACGATACCCCGTGGGGAAATCCACGCCAGCAGGGCCTTTTCTCGCCAGTTGAGTTCGCCACCCAAGGTGCAGACCCAGACGCTGAGCGGTCGTGCCACCGCCACCAGTACCAGCAGAAAGATCCAGGCCGGCCAGGAAAGCAAACTCAGCTGGTGCGCCGTCAAACGTGCCGCCAGCAGGATGAAGAGCCCGGAAATCAGGACCAGGGAAAGGGTTTCCTTGAACTCCTTGATAGGATCCGTGGGTACGCCGCGCAGGTTGGCGAGCCATACCCCCATGATCGTGACCGTGAGCAGGCCGGACTCGTGGAAGAGGGTGTTGGAGGTAGTGAAAAGCGTCAGCATCACCATCAAGGTGCCGAAGCTGTGCAGGCGTTGAGGCAGCCAGTGTTGGCGTAGTACTCGACCCCAGGCATAGCCCCCCAGAGCGCCCAGACCGAAACCGACCAGGGCGGTTTTCATGAACAGTAAGAAGGTGCTCAGCGCTGCGCCGTCGTCGAGCCCCACCACGACGAACTCGTACACCAGCACCGCCGCGATGGCGCCGATGGGATCGATCAGGATGCCTTCCCAGCGCAGAATCTCCGTCAGGTGCTTGCGGGCGCGTAGCGTCTGCAGCAGCGGAGTGACCACCGTGGGACCGGTCACCACCAGCAAGGCGCCCAGCACGCTGGCCATGCCCCAGGGCAGACCAAGGATATAATGTGCCGCCACGGCGCCGATTACCGCGGTGATCAATACCCCCCAGATCACCAGGTTGCGCATGGTACCGCTGTGGCCGCGAAGGTTGCTGAATTTCAGCGTCAGGCTGCCCTCGAACAGGATCACCGCCACCGCCAGGGAAACCATCGGGAACAGCAGATCCCCCAGTAGGGCGTCCGGGTCGAGCAGGTGAAATACCGGACCCAGCAGGATGCCGGCGATCAACAACGGCAGGATGGCCGGCAGGCGCAGCCGCCAGGCAATCCACTGGCAAAGCAGCGATACCAGGCCGATCATGGTCAAGCCTACCGCTGGATTTTCCATGGTCACACGCTCCTTGTGAGAGGCTCGTCGTTGAGTTGACGGTTTTGAAACAAGTCGCTGAAACTCGACCGAGATTACGCGGCGAGTCGCAGGGTTGCCAGCAATGCTTGTAGCGGATGCGGCAAGGTTTGCTCGGACAGCCTATTGACCTGGCTACGACAGGAGTAGCCCGTGGCCAGCAGTCGGCCCGGATTATCCGCGTTTTCGACGATCGGCTGCCAGGATTGAGCATAAATGGTTTTCGAGGTGGCGAGATTGCGCGCTTCATGGCCGTAGGTACCGGACATGCCGCAGCAGCCGCTGTTGACCAGTTCGAGCTCGAGCCCGAAGGCGGCGAATACCTGCTGCCAGGTAGCGGGAGAGCCCGGTGCGGTAGTTTTTTCGGTGCAATGGCTGAGCAGGCGAAACCCGGGATCGCGCAATTCAAGCGTTGCGGGAACCAGAGATTTTCCCAGGGAAAGCAACCATTCCTGCAGCAGCAGTACCTGGGGTACCGCTGCGTCGCCCAGGGCTTTGACGTATTCCTGACGATAGGTCAGGGTCATGGCCGGATCGATCCCCACTAGAGGAACATCGAATGCCGCCAGCATCTTGAGTCGACGCGCCTGCTTCTCCGCGGTACGCGCAAAGGCGCCGAGAAATCCTTGGACCTGCAAGGGTTTACCGTTAGGCGCGAAAGGCGCCACGAAGACACGGATATTCAGCCGCGACAGCAGTTCGACCACATCCATGACCAGCCGGGATTCGAAATAACTGGTGAAGGCGTCCTGCACCAGAATCACACTGCGGACTTTCTGGCTTTCCGTAAGCAGGCCCAGGCTGGTAGGCGTGGCCTCCGCCACCCCCCAGGCCTTGAGCTGTTTCTTGAGGCTCGCCCGAGAGAGTTTTGGGCTGTCCACCATGCTAACGGGGCCAGCCAGCAGGCGCTGTACCAGAGGCCAGTCCAGAGCGGCGTTATAAAGCGGCGCGACGGACGCCAGGTAAGGCACCAGGAATTCCAGGCCGCCGATCAGATAGTCCCGCAGCGGTCGCTGATAACGCCCGTGATAGACCTCGAGAAACTGTGAGCGAAACGCCGGCACGTTGACCTTGACCGGACACTGGCCCGCGCAGGACTTGCAGGCCAGGCAGCCCGCCATGGCTTCATACACGTCATGAGAAAAATCCTCGTCGCCGCGCCACCGGCGGAAACTGTTCCACAGCCGCAGCGGAAGATCGCGCAGGAAACCCCAGCTCCCCTCGGCTTTCTTCTTGCGGGATTCCTCCACCACATCGATTCCCGCCCGGCCTTGCAGGCGCAGCCATTCCCGCATCAGGCTGGCCCGGCCCTTGGGGGAGTGCACCCGTTCCCGAGTGGCTTTCCAAGAAGGGCACATGGGATCGTCCACATCAAAGTTGTAGCAGGCACCGTTACCGTTGCAGTACACCGCGTCGGCGTGGGCCAGCCATATCCGTTCGTCGATCTGGCGATCCAGCTCGCCCCGAGTGGTCACCCCGTCGATACGCAGCAGGTCCGGATCGACCAGCTTGATCGGTTCGTGAGCCGTATCGTCAGTCGAATCCGGTTGATTAGACGCTTTTCCGGCGGCTTCGGGCCGGGTAAAGGGTGTTGCGATCTTGCCGGGATTCAACTGATTGTGAGGATCGAAAGCCGCCTTCAAGCGCTGCAGGCTAGGATAGAGCTCGCCGAAGAATTTCGGGGTGTACTCCGAGCGGATTCCCTTGCCGTGCTCTCCCCACAGCAGGCCGTGATAGCGCTGGGTCAGCTCGGCGACCTGATCGGATATCTCGCGGACCATGGCTGCCTGACTCGGATCCTTCATGTCCATGGCCGGGCGCACGTGCAGCACGCCCGCGTCCACGTGGCCGAACATGCCATAGGCCAGGCCCCGGGCATCCAGCAGTTCGCGAAACTCCGCGATGTAATTCGCCAGATTTTCCGGCGGTACCGCGGTGTCCTCGACGAAGGGAATCGGACGTTTCTCGCCCTGGACATTGCCGAGAAGCCCCACGGCGCGCTTGCGCATGGCATAGACCCGGCCGATCTGTTCACGCCCTTCGGCCAGGGTGTAGCCCAGACGCTCGACGCTGACATCCCCCTGCAAATGTTGAATGAACGCCTCGACCCGCTGTTCCAGCGCCTGCGGATCGTCGTCGTTGAATTCCACCAGGTTGATGCCGCGTATGGCCGGCGCGTTTTTATCGCTTGCGGGAAAAAACGCCGCCACGCCGTCCCAGACAAAATCCTCCATGGCAAGGTTCAGCACCTTGTCGTCCACGGTTTCGATGGAGGTGGGATGAGCATCGCTCGTCATGAGCGCCTGGGCATCGCGCAGAGCATCCATGAAACTTGCGTAGCGCACGTTGACCAGCACGGAATGCTTCGGGATAGGCAGGACGTTGAGGGTCGCTTCGTTGAGCAGCGCCAGCGAGCCTTCTGCGCCGCACAGTACGCTATTGAGATTCAGGCGGCCTTGGTCGTCTCTCAAATGCGCCAGATCATAGCCGGTCAGGCAGCGGTTGAGAGGCGGAAAGATCGCCTCGATCAGTTCGCTCTGGGTGTCGATGATATCCCGGGCGACCCGGTGGACCTCGCCTGTCCTGTCTTCACGTTGACACTGGGCCGCCAGGCTTTCTTTTTCCAGCGGGCTGCTGATCAGACGCTCGCCGCCTAGCAGGACGCAGTCCAGTGCCAAAACGTGATCTCGCGTCTTGCCGTATTCGCAGCTTCCCTGACCGCTGGCATCCGTGGAGATCATGCCACCGATAGTGGCTCGATTGGAGGTGGAAAGTTCCGGAGCGAAGAACAAACCATGCGGTTTCAAGGCTGCATTGAGCTGGTCCTTGACCACCCCGGCCTGAACCCGCACCCAACGATGTTCCACGTCGATCTCGAGGATGCGGTTCATGTGGCGAGAAACGTCCACCACCAGGCCATCCGTCAGTGACTGGCCGTTGGTGCCGGTGCCGCCGCCCCGGGGCGCCAGCACGATATGCCGGAATTCCTCTTGGCCCGCCAGCCGCGCGATGCGCTCCAGATCCTCGGCGTCTTGCGGGAACAGCGCCGCCTGGGGCAGACGCTGATAGATGGAGTTGTCCGTGGCCAGCACGCTTCGGTTGGCGTAGTCCGGGGCGATTTCGCCTTGAAAGCCGGTCGCCTTCAGGGCATCGAGAAAGCGCAGGTAATCGGCGTCGAGGCCTTTGATACTATCAAGTTTTGCAATCATGCGAGTTTTGCAATCATCAGATTGAGGGCGGGCAATCAGTGGCCGCGATCGGCTCCGGGAAGACAGGCGTTCACTTTACCCGAGACCTCAAGACGACGCATCTCGTTCACCGCCTCGGCGCGATGGTGAAAGCGCCGGCTTTTTCCTACAATGCGGGGTTTGCGTACGGCATTTCTCTTTCATCTCACGGACAGGACTTCATGCTCGATCCCAAACTACTGCGCAGCGACCCGGCGCTGGTCGCCGAACGATTGGCCACACGAGGCTATCAACTCGACCCGGCACATCTCGACGCGTTGGAGTCTCAGCGGCGAGAACTGCAAACCGAGACGGAGCGGCTGCAAAACGAGCGCAATAATCGCTCCAGGGCGATCGGCCAGGCCAAGGAGGCGGGCCAGGATATCGCGCCGCTGCTCGCTGAAGTCAGCGATCTGGGGGGGCGGCTGGAGGACGCCAAGCGCAGATTGGATCAGGTATTGGCACTGTGGAACGACCTTGTGATGAGCCTGCCCAACCTGCCCCACGAAAGCGTTCCACAGGGGAAGGATGAAAGCGATAACGTCGAGCTGCATCGTTGGGGCACGCCGGCGACCTTCGATTTTGCCGTCAAGGATCATGTGGCGCTGGGCGAAAAGCGAGGCTATCTGAATTTCGATCTGGCCGCCAAGCTGACCGGCTCACGTTTCGCGGTGATGCGAGGTCCCATCGCTCGGCTGCATCGCGCGCTGATCCAGTTCATGCTCGACAAGCAGACCCTGGAGCATGGCTACGAGGAATGCTACGTCCCCTATATGGTCAACGCGGAGTCGCTGATGGGCACCGGGCAGCTGCCAAAATTCGGCGAGGATCTGTTTCGTCTGGAAGGAGAGCAGGAGTATTACCTGATTCCCACCGCGGAGGTGCCCCTGACCAACTTTGTCCGGGGCGAGATCGTCGAGCAGAAGGCGCTGCCCATCAAGCTCACCGCGCATACGCCTTGCTTTCGCAGCGAGGCCGGCTCTCACGGCCGGGATACCCGGGGCATGATTCGCCAGCATCAGTTCGACAAGGTCGAGATGGTGCAGCTGGTGGAGCCGGAAAAAAGCTATGCGTGCCTGGAGGAGATGCGCGGTCACGCGGAGGCGATCCTGCAGGCGCTGGAACTACCTTACCGGGTGGTGACCCTGTGCACCGGCGACATGGGCGCCAGCGCTGCCAAGACCTACGATCTGGAGGTCTGGCTGCCGAGCCAGGAGACCTATCGAGAGATTTCTTCCGTCTCCAACTGTGAGGATTTCCAGGCCCGGCGCATGCAGGCGCGCTTCCGCAGGCCGGATCAGAAGAAGCCGCAGCTGTTGCATACCTTGAACGGGTCCGGCCTGGCGGCGGGACGCTGCCTGGTGGCGATACTCGAAAACCATCAGAACGCGGATGGCTCGATCACGTTGCCTGAGGTGCTGCGCTCCTATCTGGGCGGGCTGGAAATTATCAACACCTGATCATTCGCCGCTCGATGGCTCGATAAACCAGCTGACTTCTACTTCCGCTTCGATATCGATCAAGCCGGGCCGGTATTCCGGTTCGGCGCCTTTGTTTTCCCGGGAGTCAGCCTGCATGGCCATGCGGTAGGGAGGAAAGGTCGGCGAGCGAGTTTCCCGCACGCTGGCAACCTCGCCAAGTTCGAAACCCAGGGTATCCGCCATCAGCTGCGCCTTATGACGAGCCTTTTTCAGCGCCTCGGTCAGTGCCTTGTCGCTAGCCGCCTCGCGATCGCGAAGATCGTACTCCACGCCGTCCAGTTGATTGACTCCGGCCTGGGTAAGCGCATCAAGCAGGCGCGGCACCCGCTCGAGATCATTCAGCGTCAGGGTGATAGGGCGTTCCAACTGCGTTCGTACCAAGGTTTCTCGCTCGCCGTTCCTGGCCGGTCCCTGGTAAACGTAATCCGGGCGGATGCGCAGGGATCCCGCTCGAATTTTGTTCTTGTTCAAGCCCTCTTCTTCCAGGGCGCGAATCAGTTCGCCGGTACGCTTTTCGAGTCGCTCTCTCGCTGTCTTGAGCGCTTCCGGGTCAGCCTGGGTGTCCTCGCCGGCGACGACGCTGGGCGTGCGCTCCCAGAGGCGAGCGCTCAGGGTTGCCTTGTCCGGGGCGACGTTCAGTGTGGCCTGAGCCTGCACATGGGCGCGAGATTCTTGATCACCGGGCGTTTGCGCGAGAGCGCTGGTGCCGAGCAAAGTGCTTGTCATCAGAGTGCCAGCGATCAGACAAGCGGAAAAGTGGCGAGACAACATGGGCAATCCTCGATCTTGTAAAGCAATTTATGAATGTGATGTTGAATGATAGTTGTGACAACGATGCTTAAATTCGAGCTCTCGAGTGGTAGTAGGTTCATAATTGCACACGGGTTTCTAAGTATGTCAATTTGTAATTCTCGGGAAATTGATGAGTAGCTGGTTTGCCGCTGGAAAAACGGCGGCGTAAATCGAGTTTCTCAAAGATAATAAAGTCTTCGATCACGATTCGCTTAGATGCCAGGACGGCGACACCATGAACGAGCATGACGATTTGAATGAAGAGGAACGCAGTATCCCCTTCAAACTGATTTTTTCGCTTGCGGCGCTGGTCATCATCGTCGCGGGCATGAAGGCGGGAGCCAGCCTGCTGGTGCCGGTGCTGCTCGCCCTGTTCATCACGGTGGTATGCACGTCGCCGGTGCACTTGCTACAGAAGCTGGGAATAGGCGGGCGTCTGTCCATTCTGATCACTCTAGGCCTGATCATTCTATTTTTTACCTTGGTAGGCCTGTTGCTGGTCAATAGTTTCAGCACTTTCAACCAACAGCTGCCGCAAATCAGTGAGCGACTCAACGACCTCTATCTCGATCTGCTGATTTTTATCGCAGGGCTTGGCGTCGCCATCGAACCGGATCAATTGACCCAGTGGTGGGATCCCTCTCGAGGGGCGGAGCTATTTCAGGATGTGCTGAGTGGTGTGGGCACCTTTATCGTGCAGAGCATGGTTGTCTCCCTTCTGGCGATATTCATGCTGTTCGAGACGCTGAACTTCCGGCGCACGGTATGGAAGGCGCTGGACGACCCAGCGCCCAGCCTGCGACGTTTTCAGGAATTCAGTCTGACCCTGCGGCGTTACCTGGCGGTCAAGGCCGCGATCAGCCTGATCACCGGCGTGCTGGTCTGGATCAGTTGTCTCTTGCTGGGTGTCGGCTTTCCGCTGGTGTGGGCAACCCTGGCCTTTGCGCTCAATTTCATTCCCAATATCGGTTCGGTGCTAGCAGCGATTCCCGCAGTACTTTTCCTGCTGATATCCCCGGACGGCGGCTTCGTCGAGGCGTTGATCCTGGCTGGGGCCTATCTGCTGATCAATGTCGTTCTGGGCAATATCGTCGAACCTCAGCTGATGGGACGTGCATTAGGACTTTCCACCTTTGTGGCGTTTCTGTCCCTGGTGGTGTGGGGCTGGATATTCGGCGTCGTCGGCCTGCTGCTCTCGGTGCTGCTGACCATGACCTTGAAAATTGCCCTGGATAGCCATCCGAGTACCCAGTGGATCGCCCGTATGCTAGGACCGGTGGAACCGGCGCAAGAAAAGAATCGTCGTAAGACGCTGATGAAAAAGTTTTATGAGCGAATGAGACTAGCGGAACACTGGAAACGCTTCTATCCCGGTGGACGTCGTCCCGGAGACGGACCGGGACGATAAGGTCTGAAAAGAAAGGTCGAATCAGATATTTTGTTCGATGAACTGAGCCAGCTGGGATTTTGACTGCGCGCCGACGAGGGAAGCCACCTTAGCGCCTGACTTGAACAGCATGACCGTGGGAACGCCACGCACGCCTTGCTCTGCGGCAATCTCCGGCGCATCGTCCACGTTGATGCTGACGACTTTCAGATTTTCGCTGCGCTCATCAGCCACTTCATCGACTACCGGTGCCATCATCTTGCAAGGGCCGCACCAGGGCGCCCAAAACTTCAACAGGACCGGTTTGTCTGCCTTGAGCACTTCCTGCTCGAAATTGTTGGTAGTGACATCGACATTCTGGGACATGAGACTCTCCGGTTACGTTGCGCTTGTACTATACGATATGGGCATGCTTAGTCGGCAAATCTTAGCGTCAGCCAAGGGGACCTGGCAAATGGCAGGTTCGATCTACCTCATGGTTTGATGTAATGATTTCCTTCCCGAGCCTGGTTTGTCCCACGTCTAGCGCTACCTCGAATTTCCCGATGACCGACATGATGATGAATGATTCTCCTGCGATAGATATGCTATATAGTAATGAGTAATTATTTTTTTATTCCATAAAGCGGTTTTGCCGGCAAGTATGTATCACCGAAGCCGCTTTGAATAGTCAGGACGGGAGCCATCGAGAATGAAGTTACAGCAGTTGCGCTATATATGGGAAGTTACCCGGCACAATCTCAACGTATCCGCGACTGCTCAGAGTCTTTATACCTCGCAGCCGGGAATCTCCAAACAGATCCGCCTGCTCGAGGACGAACTGGGGATCGAGATATTTGCGCGCAGCGGCAAGCATCTGACTCGAGTGACCCCGGCGGGGCAAGCCATCGTCGACCTGGCGGGGCAGGTGCTGCGTACCACGGAGAATATCAAGCAGATTGCCCAGGAGCACAGCGACGAGCGCCGTGGTAGCCTGTCGCTTGCCACCACTCATACCCAGGCGCGCTATGCCTTGCCTCCGGTGATCCATGCATTTCGCCAGAAGTATCCGGACGTAGCCCTGCACATGCAGCAGGGCACTCCCAAGCAGATCGCCGAAATGGTCAGTGAGGGCCAGGCGGATTTCGCTATCTGTACCGAAGCCCTGGAGCTTTTCAGCGATCTGGTATTACTGCCCTGCTACCGCTGGAATCGCTGCCTGCTGGTGCCCAAGCAGCATCCGCTGACGCGGGTACAGAATCTGACCCTGGAAAAAGTCGCGGAATATCCCCTGATTACCTATGTCTTTGGTTTTACTGGGCGCTCTCAACTGGACGATGCCTTTCACGCCAAGAATCTCACCCCCCACGTGGTGCTGACCGCCGCGGATGCGGACGTCATCAAGACCTACGTGCGCCTTGGGCTGGGGGTGGGTATCGTTGCGCACATGGCGATCGATCCGCAGGAGGACAGCGATCTGGTGGCGCTGGATGCCAGCCATCTGTTCGAGAGTTCGACCACCAAGATCGGCATTCGCCGCGGTACCTTCATGCGCAGCTACATGTACGATTTCCTGCAGCGCTTCGCCGGGCATCTCGATCGGGATGTGGTCGACGCCGCCCTGAGCGCCGGGCCGCGTCACGAGCAGGGGTTGTTCGAGGATATCGAGCTGCCAGTCCGCTGATGCGCTCGGTCAACGAGCCAGATGCAAGCCGCATTCCCGCTTGGCCTCCACCTTGGTGGGATCGAAGTAGTCGAAGTTGTTGGGCAGATCGAAGCGCTGCACATAGTCGTACATGTCCTTGGCGGTCCAGTGAAGCAGCGGCGCGACCTTGAGCAGGCCGTTATCGCCCAGGGATACCGGCTGCATCCGTGACCGCTCCGGGGTGTCTTCGCCGCGTAGCGCGGTCAGCCATACTCTTGGCGCCATTTCTCGCAGAGCACGCCGAAAGGGTTCGAGTTTGACCTCTTCCGTGAAGGCCGCATGGCGGGGATCCTCCAATCCCGGTGCGATGCCTTCCAGCGCTTCCCGGTGCGCCCGGGAGCGGCGCGGATGATACACCACCAGGTTGAGGGCAAGACGTCGAGTGACTTCGTCCGCGAAGCGGTAGGTCGCCTCGGTATTGTAGCCGCTGTCCATCCATACCACGGGGATATCCGGGCGCGCCCGGGTTGCCATATGCAGGATGACCGCTTCGAAAGGGCGAAAGTTGGTGGTGCAGATGGCGTTTGTTTCCTGTTCAAGCGCCCATTGTATCAGCGCCTGCGGTTCCCGCCCCCATTCATGATTGATGCGTTCCAAATCCAGGTTCACCGGCTGACTCCTCGCTGACTGTCCCTAGCTGAAAAGACTGCTACCTTAGCAAGCCACCGGCTTTATCACCCAATAGCGTTTGGTTTGGACCTTATGTTGTCCTCATCCGACGCTATCGGTGTCAGCCTGGCGTGAGGGTTCGAGCGTTTCCAGTGCCTTTATCAGATGGCGAATCTTGTCCAGGCTTTCGCGATACTCCGCGTTTTCTTCTGAATCCGCCACCAGGCCGCCCCCGCCCCATAAATGAATCCTCCCGCAGCTGATCACCGCAGTGCGGATCGCGATGGAAAGATCCATTTCTCCCCGGATATCCACATAACCCAGGCTGCCGCAATAGAGGCTGCGCCGGCTGGGCTCGAGTTCGTCGATGATCTGCATGGCGCGCACTTTGGGGGCGCCGGTGATCGAGCCTCCGGGAAAGGCGGCGGCCAGCAGATCCAGGGAATGATAAGTAGGGCCAAGCTCGCCTTGAATGATGCTGGTCAGATGATGAACGTTGGCATAGCTTTCCAGGCCGCACAGCTTGGTCACTTCGACGCTGCCCGGCCGGCAGACACGACCCAGATCGTTACGCAGCAGATCGACGATCATCACGTTCTCCGCGCGATCCTTGAGGCTTTCTAGTAGTGCTTCGGACAGTGCTTGATCCTGTTGTGGCGTATCGCCTCGAGGGCGAGTGCCCTTGATGGGCCGAGCCTCCACCTGACGATTTCGACAGGTGAGAAAGCGCTCGGGAGATAGCGACAGCACGGCTTTATCCTCCCAGGCGCAGTAGCCGGCGTAGGGGGTCGGTGTCGCATGACGAAGTCGCAGATACGCCTGCCAGGGATCCCCTTCGCAAGGCGCGCTGAAACGCTGGGTCAGGTTGATCTGATAACAGTCTCCTTGCTGGATATAGCGCTTGACCGCCTGAAAACGCTCCCCGTAATCCTGGCGACTCATCTCGGCGGTGAACGGCGCGGCCAAAGCGAAGTTTGTACTCTTGTCAGTTTGGTGACCGAACCAGGCCCTGACCTGGCGACGTCGTCGAGCCGTGGCTACCAGAAAGGTTCTTTCTTGATAGTGATCCTGAATCAAGGCCCAGTCGTACAGGCCGACCCGACTCCAGGGCAGGCCGGTGGCATCCCGGGCACGTCCCTCAACTGGTTCCATCCGACGCGCCAGGTCGTAGCTCCAATAGCCGATCAAGCCGCCCAGGAAGGGCAGGTCGCTGGAGAATGCGGCTTCGGGCAGCCACTCCAGCACACGCCGTTGCACCTCGAAGAGAGAACCGTGCAGAGGGATATCGATATCGCAGTGCATTTCGCCACCGGGCGACACTTCCAGCATCGCCAATGGGTCCGCGCTCATGATGTCGTAGCGACCGGAGGGCGCGGCGGGCTGGCCGCTGTCGAGCAGAACGGCGCCGGGATGGGCGCGTAACGTATTGAAATAATCGAGGGGGTCGGAGCAATAGGGGAAATCGGTGATTTCCAAGGCGGACCTTGTCGTGTCTGGAATGGCGGGAACTGGCATAAGGAAGCGCCTGGCTGTGCGAGGACAATATCTTACGGAGAGCTTTAAGATTTGTCCCGTTCGCAGGCAATAAGAGTCTTCGAGATTGTCGACAAGGGCTTTGCTAGGGATGAACGATGCTTACGACGAAAGACCTAGATTGGCGTGTATTTACATCTATTGACCCATTTCCAGGGGAGGGCTACAGTATTATTAATGCTTAATTGTCGACAATCACTATGAACTTTACGACTACTGAAACCACCGCAACCGAAGTGCGCACCTTGGCGGAGCGGGTGTTTCAACAGCTCCAGGATGCCATCGTGCGGGGCGAGCTGGCGCCGGGCAGCAAGATTACCGAGCCAGGGCTATCCAAGACTTATGGCATTTCCCGCGGCCCGCTTCGGGAAGCCATGCGTCGGCTGGAAGCGCATCGCCTGATCGAGCGAGTGCCTCATGTGGGCGCACGAGTCGTGAAGTTGACCATGGTGGAGCTGCTTGAGCTGTTCGATGTGCGCGAGGCATTGGAAAGCATGGCCGCAAGGCTCGCCGCCGAGTACATGACCCCAAAGGAAATCGCGGCGCTGCGTGAGGTACTGGCGGGACACGAGCGTCAGGCGGACCTGCAGCGCGGCGAAGCTTACTATCAGCGAGAAGGCGATCTGGATTTTCATTACAGAATCGTGCAGGGCAGCCACAATCGCATGCTGGTGACCATGCTTTGCGACGATCTCTACTATCTGGTGAGACTCTATCGCACCCAGTTCAGCGCCGGGGGAGCGCGGCCGCAGCGCGCCTTCGTCGAGCACCATCGTATCGTCGATGCCATTGAAGCCGGCGATGCGGAACTCGCGGAGCTTTTGATGCGCCGTCACGTCAGCGCGTCTCGGGCCAATGTCGCGGACCGTTACGCGGCGACATTGAAGGAAAGTTCAGCGTCGGCGTGAAACCGTTGTTTACCGGCGTCATTGCGACCGCCACCCGTTACTTCTTTACAGGAGCGCATCATGACACAGCAGACCCCCGGCGCGCGTTTTCGCGCTGCCCTCGAGACCAATCACCCGCTACCCATACTCGGCACCATCAACGCTTACACCGCCATGATGGCGGAGCGAGTCGGCCATTCGGCGATCTATCTATCCGGCGGCGGCGTGGCCAACGCCTCCTTCGGCCTGCCGGATCTAGGCATGACCACCATGAACGACGTGGTTCAGGACGCCCATCGTATCTGCGGCGCGACGGACCTGCCGCTGCTGGTGGATATCGATACCGGCTGGGGTGGGGCCTTCAACATCGCCCGTACCGTCAAGGAAATGCAGCGGGCCGGAGTGGCGGCGGTTCATATCGAGGATCAGGTGGCCCAGAAGCGCTGCGGCCATCGTCCCAACAAGGCCATCGTCTCCCGGCAGGAAATGGTCGACCGCATCAAGGCGGCGGCGGACGCCCGGCTCGATCCGGACTTCTACCTGATCGCCCGCACCGATGCTTTCCAGAAGGAAGGGCTGGACGCGGCCATCGACCGGGCCAACGCCTGCATCGAGGCCGGCGCCGATGGCATCTTCGCCGAGGCGGTACACAGCCTGGATGACTATCAGGCCTTCTGCGAGCAAGTGAACGCGCCGATTCTGGCCAACATCACCGAGTTCGGCGCCACGCCGCTGTTCAGCCAGCAGGAACTCGCCGAGGTGGGATGTCGCATGGTGCTGTATCCGCTGTCCGCCTTCCGCGCCATGAACGCCGCTGCCCTCAAGGTCTATCAGAGTATCCACGACCAGGGCCATCAGCGGGACGTGGTGGAACTGATGCAGACCCGGGACGAGCTCTATGACTTCCTCAACTATCATGAATTCGAGCGCAAGCTGGATGCGCTTTTCGAAAGCGACGATCCCTCGAGTCAGGGCTGACACTGACCGGCCAGTAGATGCCAAGTAAATACAGGAGAAAAATGATGACGGACAAACCTACCGGCGGTGCCGGCCTGCGTGGCCAGAGCGCCGGCACAACGGCACTCTGTACTGTAGGCGAGAGCGGTTCGGGGCTTGCCTATCGCGGTTACGATGTTCAGGATCTGGCGGATAACGCCCGCTTCGAGGAAGTGGCTTACCTGCTGCTCAAGGGCAAGCTGCCGAACCAGCAGGAGCTGGACGACTACATCGCCAAGCTCAAGGGCCTACGGGATCTGCCGGACGCCCTGAAAACCGTGCTCGAGCAGATTCCTGCGGACGCTCACCCCATGGACGTGATGCGCACCGGCGCCTCGATGCTGGGCAATCTGGAAACCGAGCAGAGCTTCGATGAGCAGCAGGATGTCTCCGACCGACTGCTGGCGGCTTTTCCCTCGATCATCAACTACTGGTATCGCTACTCCCACGATGGCGAGCGCATCGATACGGTGACCGACGACGAGTCCGTGGGCGGACACTTTCTGCATCTGCTGCACGGCAAGCCCGCCTCGGAACTGCACGCGCGGGTGATGAACGTCTCCTTGATTCTCTACGCGGAGCACGAGTTCAACGCCTCGACCTTTACCGCTCGGGTGTGTGCCTCGACGCTTTCCGACATGCACTCCTGCGTCACCGGCGCCGTCGGTTCCCTGCGCGGCCCCTTGCACGGCGGCGCCAACGAGGCGGCCATGGCGATGATCGAGGACTGGCAGAGCCCGGACGAGGCGGAGAAGGAAACCCTCGGCAAGCTCGAGCGCAAGGAAAAGATCATGGGCTTCGGCCACGCGGTCTATCGGGAGTCGGACCCGCGCAACGCCATCATCAAGAAGTGGTCGAAGAAGCTTTCCGACGACGTGGGGGACGATCGTCTCTACGCGGTATCCGAGCGGGTCGAGGAAGTGATGTGGCGGGAGAAGAAGCTCTTCTGCAACGCGGATTTCTTCCACGCCAGCGCCTATCACTTCATGGGCATTCCCACCAAGCTGTTCACGCCGATCTTTGTTTGCTCCCGGGTCACCGGCTGGTGCGCCCATGTGTTCGAGCAGCGGGAGAACAACCGCATCATCCGCCCCAGCGCGGACTATGTGGGCCCGGAAGCACGCGAGTGGCTGCCCATCGAGCAGCGTGATTGAACCTCGCTTTCCCGATGACCGTGGCCCATGTGCCACGGTCGCTCCCACAGTTTAACGACCTGACTCGATGACTATCTGACATGAATACTGATTACCGCAAACGCCTCTCCGGTACTGACCTGGACTACTTCGATACCCGAGCCGCGATCGAAGCGATCAGGCCCGGTGCCTATGACGGCCTGCCCTATACCTCCCGAGTGCTGGCGGAGAACCTGGTGCGCCGCTGCGATCCCGCCTCTCTCGAGGACGCCCTCGAACAGCTTGTCGAACGCCGCCGGGATCTGGATTTCCCCTGGTATCCGGCCCGGGTCGTGTGTCACGACATCCTGGGGCAGACCGCCCTGGTGGACCTGGCGGGGCTGCGGGATGCCATCGCCGAGCAGGGCGGCGATCCGGCCAAGGTCAATCCGGTAGTGCCCACCCAACTGATCGTCGATCATTCCTTGGCGGTGGAGCACGCGGGCTTCGAGGAGGACGCCTTCGAGAAGAACCGTGCCATCGAGGATCGTCGCAACGAGGATCGCTTTCACTTCATCGACTGGACCAAGACCGCCTTCGAGAACGTGGACGTGATTCCCGCGGGCAACGGCATCATGCACCAGATCAACCTGGAGAAGATGTCCCCGGTGATTCAGGCCCGCGATGGCGTGGCGTTTCCAGATACCTGCGTGGGTACCGATAGCCATACCCCGCATATCGACGCTCTGGGGGTCATCGCCGTGGGGGTCGGCGGCCTTGAAGCGGAAAGTGTGATGCTGGGCCGGGCCTCCATGATGCGTCTGCCGGATATCGTCGGCGTGGAGTTGGTGGGCAAGCGTCAGCCGGGCATTACCGCCACGGATATCGTCCTTGCCCTGACGGAATTTCTGCGCCGGGAGCGGGTGGTGGGGGCCTACCTGGAGTTCTTCGGCGAGGGCGCCGCCAGCCTGACCATCGGCGACCGGGTCACCATTTCCAACATGACCCCGGAGTACGGCGCCACCGCGGCAATGTTCTATATCGACGATCAGACCATCGATTATCTCAAGCTCACCGGTCGTGAGCCTGAGCAGGTCGCCTTGGTGGAAAACTACGCCAGGACCGCCGGCCTCTGGGCGGATAGCCTGGAAAATGCCGAATACGAGCGGGTGCTGCGCTTCGACCTGTCAAGCGTAGGCCGTACCCTGGCGGGGCCGTCCAACCCCCATGCCAAGCTGCCGACTTCCGAGCTGGCGGCTCGCGGCATCGCCGGCCAGTGGGAAGAGAAAGAAGGCGAGCTGCCGGATGGGGCGGTGATCATCGCGGCGATCACCAGTTGCACCAATACCTCCAATCCGCGCAACGTGGTGGCGGCTGCTCTGCTGGCGAGAAAAGCCAATGAACTGGGGCTGATCCGCAAGCCCTGGGTGAAGTCCTCTTTCGCCCCAGGGTCGAAAGTCGCGCGACTTTACCTGGAGGAAGCCGACCTACTGTCGGAGCTGGAGAAACTCGGCTTCGGCATCGTTGCCTACGCCTGTACCACCTGCAACGGCATGAGCGGCGCTCTGGACCCGAAAATCCAGCAGGAAATCATCGACCGGGATCTCTACAGCACCGCGGTGCTGTCCGGCAACCGCAACTTCGACGGGCGCATTCATCCCTACGCCAAGCAGGCCTTCCTGGCCTCGCCGCCCCTGGTAGTGGCCTATGCCATCGCCGGCACGGTGCGCTTCGATATCGAACAGGACGTGCTGGGCATGGATCCACGTGGAAACCCTGTCATCCTCAAGGATATCTGGCCTTCCGACGAGGAGATCGATGCCATCGTCAAGAAGTACGTCAGGCCGGAGCAGTTCCAGCAGGTCTATATTCCCATGTTCGATCTGGACCGGGGCGAGGCGGCCAAGAGCCCGCTCTACGACTGGCGGGAGATGAGCACCTATATCCGCCGTCCGCCTTACTGGGAAGAGGCGTTTGTATCGGAAAACAGCCTCAAGGGAATGCGGCCGCTGGCGATTCTGCCGGACAACATCACCACGGACCATCTGTCGCCCTCCAACGCCATCCTGCCGGACAGCGCCGCCGGAGAGTATCTCGCCAAGATGGGTCTGCCGGAGGAGGACTTCAATTCCTACGCTACCCACCGGGGGGATCACCTGACCGCCCAGCGGGCTACCTTCGCCAATCCCAAGTTGTTCAACGAGATGGTGCGGGATGAAAATGGCGAAGTGATCCAGGGATCCCTGGCGCGTATCGAGCCGGAAGGCGAGGTGACCCGCATGTGGGAGGCCATCGAGACCTACATGGCGCGCAAGCAGCCGTTGATCATCATCGCCGGGGCGGACTACGGTCAGGGCTCTTCCCGGGACTGGGCGGCCAAGGGCGTGCGCCTGGCCGGGGTGGAGGCGATCGTCGCGGAGGGCTTCGAGCGCATTCACCGCACCAATCTGATTGGCATGGGCGTGCTGCCCCTGGAATTCGAAGCAGGCACCACCCGCAAGACCCTGGAACTGGACGGTACCGAGACCTTTGACGTCACTGGCGATTACCGGCCTGGCGCCACCATGACCCTGGTAATTCACCGCCGCAATGGCGGGAGCGTCGAGGTGCCGGTGATCTGTCGCCTGGATACCCAGGAGGAGATGTCGATCTATTCCGCGGGGGGCGTGCTGCAGCGCTTCGCCCAGGATTTCCTCGAAGCCGAGGAGGTGGCCTGAAATGACGCATCAAGCGCAGATTCGCATTCCCGCTACCTATATGCGCGGCGGGACCAGCAAGGGGGTGTTCTTTCGTCTCGACGATCTGCCGGACGCTGCCCGAACGCCGGGGCCGGTGCGTGATGCGCTGCTGCTGCGGGTGATCGGCAGCCCGGACCCCTACGGCAAGCAGATCGACGGCATGGGCGGGGCGTCCTCGAGTACCAGCAAGACGGTGATTCTCGCCGAGCCGACCCGGCCGGATCACGACGTGGACTATCTCTTCGGCCAGGTTTCCATCGACAAGCCCTTCGTCGACTGGAGCGGCAACTGCGGCAATCTGACCGCGGCGGTGGGGGCCTTTGCTATCAGTTCCGGTCTGGTGGACCCTGGTCGCATTCCGGACAATGGCGTGGCCACGGTGCGCATCTGGCAGGCCAACATCGAGAAAACCATCATCGCCCGGGTGCCGGTTACCGATGGCCAGGTGCAGGAAACCGGCGACTTCGAGCTGGACGGCGTGACCTTCCCCGCTGCGGAAGTGGAAATCGAGTTTCAGGACCCGGCGGCCGGCGAAGGCGCCATGTTTCCTACCGGCAATGTGGTGGACAAGCTGGAAGTGCCGGAAGCGGTGGTCGAAGGCGGTCTGATCGAGGCTACCTTGATCAACGCGGGTATTCCGACCATTTTCGTTCGGGCGAAGGACCTCGGCTACACTGGGACGGAGCTGCAGGAAGCCATCAATGGCGATCCCGAGGCACTGGCTCGCTTCGAGACCCTGCGCGCCCATGGCGCGATGCGCATGGGTTTGATCGATCATCCGGACGAAGCGGCGGGTCGTCAGCATACTCCCAAGGTGGCCTTCGTCGCCGAGCCGGCGGATTACCTGTCCTCCAGCGGCAAGCAGATCAAGGCCGCGGATCTGGATCTGCTGGTCCGGGCGCTGTCCATGGGCAAGCTGCACCATGCCATGATGGGGACGGCGGCGGTGGCGATCAGTGCGGCGGCGGCGGTACCGGGCACTCTGGTCAATCAGGCCGCCGGCGGCGGCGAGCGAACCTCGGTGCGCTTCGGCCATCCCTCCGGCACCCTGCGGGTCGGTGGCGAGGCGCGTCAGGAAGGCGGTCAATGGACCGCCACCAAGGCGGTCATGAGCCGCAGCGCCCGCGTACTGATGGAAGGCTGGGTGCGCGTTCCCGGAGAGGTGATCGAGGCCTGACATTGCCGGCCGAAAAGAACACTCGTTCGATATCGTTGAATGAAAAGGAGATGCCCGATGAGCGCGACCGTCGAAAGCAATATTCGTCCGGACTATGACGAAGAACTTCAGAAAATTGCCGATTATGTGCTCGATTACAAGATCGACAGTGACGAAGCTCTGGATACCGCACGTAATTGTCTGATGGATACCTTGGGCTGTGGCCTTCTGGCGCTGCGTTTCCCCGAGTGCACCAAGCATCTGGGGCCGCTGGTCGAAGGAACGGTGGTGCCCCACGGCGCCCGGGTACCGGGCACCTCCTTCCGGCTGGATCCGGTCAAGGCGGCCTGGGACATCGGCGCCATCGTTCGTTGGCTTGATTACAATGATACCTGGCTGGCCGCGGAGTGGGGGCATCCCTCGGACAATCTGGGCGGCATCCTGGCAGTGGCGGATCATCTCTCCCAGAAGCGTGTCGCCGAGGGGGAGGCGCCGCTGACCATGCGCGCCGTGCTGGAGGCCATGATCATGGCCCACGAGATTCAGGGAGTGATCGCCCTGGAAAACTCCTTCAATCGCGTCGGGCTCGATCACGTGGTGCTGGTCAAGGTGGCGACCACAGCGGTCACCGCCAAACTGATGGGCGCCAATCGCGAGCAGCTATTGTCGGCGTTGTCTCATGCCTGGGTGGATGGTCAGAGCCTGCGCACCTATCGCCATGCGCCCAATGCCGGCTCTCGCAAGAGCTGGGCCGCCGGGGATGCCACTTCCCGAGGGGTACGCCTGGCGGATATCGCCCTGCACGGCGAGATGGGCATTCCCGGGGCGCTTTCCGCGCCGCAGTGGGGCTTCTACGACGTGCTTTTCTCCAAGACCAACAAGGATCAGCAGATCAAACCCGAAGGAGAGCGCAAGTTCAGTTTTAGCCAGGATTACGACACTTACGTGATGGAAAATGTGCTGTTCAAGATTTCTTTTCCGGCAGAGTTTCATTCCCAGACCGCGTGCGAGGCGGCGGTGATGCTGCATCCTCAGGTCAAGGATCGCCTCGACGAGATCGACAGGATCGTCATTACCACCCACGAGTCCGCGATTCGTATCATTTCCAAGGAAGGCAAGCTGGCCAATCCGGCGGATCGGGATCACTGCCTGCAATACATGACCGCGGTGCCCCTGGCCTTCGGTAATCTGGTGGCGGAACACTACGAGGACGATTTTCACGAGGCTCATCCGATCATCGACGAGCTCCGGGCCAAGATGGAAGTCGTCGAAGACGAGCGCTATACCCGAGAATACCTGGAGGCGGACAAGCGCTCCATCGCCAATGCCATTCAGGTCTTCTTCAAGGACGGCTCCGAGACGGACCGGGTGGAGGTGGAGTACCCGGTAGGCCATCGTCGCCGTCGGGCAGAAGGGATTCCGCTACTGGAGGAGAAATTCAAAGCGAACCTGGCGACGCGCTTTCCACTGGGCCGCTGCGAGCAAATCTTTGCGCTTTGCACGGATCAGGCTAAGCTGGAAGAAACGCCGGTGCAGCGCTTCGTCGATCTGTTCGTCATCTAGTCATGAACCGCGATATCGACGTCCTAAGAGACACCGGTTCGCGGTTTCGAATTTTTTCATTTTACCTCTTGCGCTTTATCGTTTGGGGTCGTAAAGTACGCATCCGCTGCTGAGGCCACCCTGGTTGCAGCAGCTGCTCTTTAACAATCGATCAGGTAATTCATGTGGGCGCTTGTTGGCGTGAGGGGTGTTATCTCTTATGCAAGACAAGCGACTCGTCAAAGAGACGTTTGGTTCTTGAACCGAGATTGGTCCGCTTCTTCCCGTTGGGGAAGGCAAGGACTATCAAGCTTTTAACTGAAGAGTTTGATCATGGCTCAGATTGAACGCTGGCGGCAGGCCTAACACATGCAAGTCGAGCGGCAGCACGGAAAGCTTGCTTTCTGGTGGCGAGCGGCGGACGGGTGAGTAATGCATAGGAATCTACCCAGTAGCGGGGGATAACCTGGGGAAACCCAGGCTAATACCGCATACGCCCTACGGGGGAAAGCGGGGGACCATTTGGCCTCGCACTATTGGATGAGCCTATGTCGGATTAGCTGGTTGGTGAGGTAACGGCTCACCAAGGCGACGATCCGTAGCTGGTCTGAGAGGATGATCAGCCACATCGGGACTGAGACACGGCCCGAACTCCTACGGGAGGCAGCAGTGGGGAATATTGGACAATGGGGGGAACCCTGATCCAGCCATGCCGCGTGTGTGAAGAAGGCCCTCGGGTTGTAAAGCACTTTCAGCGGGGAAGAAGGCGTGGTGGTTAATAGCCGCCACGAGCGACATCACCCGCAGAAGAAGCACCGGCTAACTCCGTGCCAGCAGCCGCGGTAATACGGAGGGTGCAAGCGTTAATCGGAATTACTGGGCGTAAAGCGCGCGTAGGTGGCGTGTCACGCCGGGTGTGAAAGCCCCGGGCTCAACCTGGGAATGGCATCCGGAACGGGCAGGCTAGAGTGCAGGAGAGGAAGGTGGAATTCCCGGTGTAGCGGTGAAATGCGTAGAGATCGGGAGGAATACCAGTGGCGAAGGCGGCCTTCTGGACTGACACTGACACTGAGGTGCGAAAGCGTGGGTAGCAAACAGGATTAGATACCCTGGTAGTCCACGCCGTAAACGATGTCGACTAGCCGTTGGGTCCCTTGAGGACTTGGTGGCGCAGTTAACGCGATAAGTCGACCGCCTGGGGAGTACGGCCGCAAGGTTAAAACTCAAATGAATTGACGGGGGCCCGCACAAGCGGTGGAGCATGTGGTTTAATTCGATGCAACGCGAAGAACCTTACCTACCCTTGACATCCTGCGAACCCGAGAGAGATCTCGGGGTGCCTTCGGGAGCGCAGAGACAGGTGCTGCATGGCTGTCGTCAGCTCGTGTTGTGAAATGTTGGGTTAAGTCCCGTAACGAGCGCAACCCCTATCCCTATTTGCCAGCGATTCGGTCGGGAACTCTAGGGAGACTGCCGGTGACAAACCGGAGGAAGGTGGGGACGACGTCAAGTCATCATGGCCCTTACGGGTAGGGCTACACACGTGCTACAATGGCCGGTACAAAGGGTTGCGAAGCGGCGACGTGAAGCCAATCCCAGAAAGCCGGCCTCAGTCCGGATCGGAGTCTGCAACTCGACTCCGTGAAGTCGGAATCGCTAGTAATCGTGAATCAGAATGTCACGGTGAATACGTTCCCGGGCCTTGTACACACCGCCCGTCACACCATGGGAGTGGACTGCACCAGAAGTGGTTAGCCTAACTTAGGAGGGCGATCACCACGGTGTGGTTCATGACTGGGGTGAAGTCGTAACAAGGTAGCCGTAGGGGAACCTGCGGCTGGATCACCTCCTT
Source organism: Pistricoccus aurantiacus (assembly GCF_007954585.1). Classification (GTDB taxonomy): domain Bacteria; phylum Pseudomonadota; class Gammaproteobacteria; order Pseudomonadales; family Halomonadaceae; genus Pistricoccus; species Pistricoccus aurantiacus. The sequence continues at coordinate 3,335,852 of NZ_CP042382.1, read as the reverse complement.
AACCGATGACCGCCTTGCCCGGCAAGTGCCCACACTGAATTACCTGATCCGTTGTGATTGTGAGTCCACAGTCACTAGCCCATGTCCGCGTGATGCGTGCGTTGTCTAGTGACTGTCGATTGACAGTCTGCTCTTTAACAATGCACATCATGCTGACAAGTTCTTTCTTTGGAAAGAATGCAAGATACGCTCAAGCGTATCCGGCGACGTTGTGTCATCGCGACCCACCGATGGGTGAGACCCCTTCGGGTTATATGGTCAAGCGATGAAGCGCATACGGTGGATGCCTAGGCAGCCAGAGGCGATGAAAGACGTGGAAGCCTGCGAAAAGGCTCGGTGAGGTGGCAACCAACCTGTGACCCGGGCATGTCTGAATGGGGCAACCCACTTCGTGTAAGCGAAGTATCCTTTTCTGAATCCATAGGGAAAGGAGGCGAACCGGGGGAACTGAAACATCTCAGTACCCCGAGGAACAGAAATCAACCGAGATTCCCCCAGTAGCGGCGAGCGACCGGGGACTAGCCCTTAAGCGTGTGACGGATTAGACGAAGGCGTTGGGAAGCGCCGCCGTAGCGGGTGATAGCCCCGTAGTCGAAAATCCGATCACGTGAAAACGAGTAGGTCGGGGCACGTGAAACCTTGACTGAAGACGGGGGGACCATCCTCCAAGGCTAAATACTCCTGGCTGACCGATAGTGAACCAGTACCGTGAGGGAAAGGCGAAAAGAACCCCAGTGAGGGGAGTGAAATAGATCCTGAAACCGTATGCGTACAAGCAGTGGGAGCACGTTTTTCGTGTGACTGCGTACCTTTTGTATAATGGGTCAGCGACTTATTCTCAGTAGCGAGCTTAACCGGGTAGGGGAGGCGTAGGGAAACCGAGTCTTAACAGGGCGACGAGTTGCTGGGAATAGACCCGAAACCGGGCGATCTATCCATGAGCAGGGTGAAGGTTGAGTAACATCAACTGGAGGCCCGAACCCAAGTATGTTGAAAAATGCTGGGATGACTTGTGGATCGGAGTGAAAGGCTAATCAAGCCCGGAGATAGCTGGTTCTCCTCGAAAGCTATTTAGGTAGCGCCTCACGTAGCACCACCGGGGGTAGAGCACTGTTTCGGCTAGGGGGTCATCCCGACTTACCAACCCGAGGCAAACTCCGAATACCGGTGAGTGACGCGTGGGAGACACACAGCGGGTGCTAACGTCCGTTGTGAAAAGGGCAACAACCCAGACCGTCAGCTAAGGTCCCCAAATGCTGGTTAAGTGGGAAACGAGGTGGGAAGGCGAAGACAGCTAGGAGGTTGGCTTAGAAGCAGCCATCCTTGAAAGAAAGCGTAATAGCTCACTAGTCGAGTCGGCCTGCGCGGAAGATGTAACGGGGCTAAACCAGCTACCGAAGCTACGGGTGAGTCCTTGTTTTCGAATAGGGATTCGCGGTAGAGGAGCGTCGTGTACGCCGGTGAAGGTCAGTCGAGAGGCTGGCTGGAGGTATCACGAGTGCGAATGCTGACATGAGTAACGATAAGGGATGTGAAAACCATCCCCGCCGGAAGACCAAGGGTTTCTGTTCGACGCTAATCGGAGCAGAGTGAGTCGGCCCCTAAGGCGAGGCGGAAACGCGTAGCCGATGGGAAACGGGTCAATATTCCCGTACCTCAGGACATTGCGATGGGGGGACGAAGAAGGCTAGGTGAGCCAGGCGTTGGTGGTCCTGGTGAAAGTGCGTAGGCCGAGACGACAGGCAAATCCGTCGTCTCAAGGCCGAGACACGAAACGAACGGACCTCGGTCCGGAAGTCATTGATGCCACGCTTCCAGGAAAAGCCTCTAAGCTTCAGATGTCATGAGACCGTACCCCAAACCGACACAGGTGGTCAGGGTGAGAATCCTCAGGCGCTTGAGAGAACTCGGGTGAAGGAACTAGGCAAAATGGTGCCGTAACTTCGGGAGAAGGCACGCCGCTGTCAGGTGACGCCCCTTGCGGGTTTAGCCCAGAGCGGTCGAAGATACCAGGTGGCTGCAACTGTTTATTAAAAACACAGCACTCTGCCAACGCGCAAGCGGACGTATAGGGTGTGACGCCTGCCCGGTGCCGGAAGGTTAAGTGATGACGTTAGCTCACGCGAAGCGTTTGATCGAAGCCCCGGTAAACGGCGGCCGTAACTATAACGGTCCTAAGGTAGCGAAATTCCTTGTCGGGTAAGTTCCGACCTGCACGAATGGCGTAATGATGGCCACGCTGTCTCCACCCGAGACTCAGTGAAATTGAAATCGCCGTGAAGATGCGGTGTACCCGCGGCTAGACGGAAAGACCCCGTGAACCTTTACTATAGCTTCACACGGGACGCCGATGTTGCTTGTGTAGGATAGCTGGGAGGCTTGGAACCGGTGACGCCAGTTGCCGGGGAGCCGCCCTTGAAATACCAGCCTGGCATCATTGGCGTTCTAACTCAGGCCCGTCATCCGGGTCGAGGACAGTGTGTGGTGGGTAGTTTGACTGGGGCGGTCTCCTCCTAAAGGGTAACGGAGGAGCACGAAGGTACCCTCAGCACGGTTGGAAATCGTGCACTGAGTGCAAGAGCATAAGGGTGCTTGACTGCGAGACGGACAGGTCGAGCAGGGTCGAAAGACGGTTCTAGTGATCCGGTGGTTCTGTATGGAAGGGCCATCGCTCAACGGATAAAAGGTACTCCGGGGATAACAGGCTGATACCGCCCAAGAGTTCACATCGACGGCGGTGTTTGGCACCTCGATGTCGGCTCATCACATCCTGGGGCTGAAGTCGGTCCCAAGGGTATGGCTGTTCGCCATTTAAAGTGGTACGCGAGCTGGGTTTAGAACGTCGTGAGACAGTTCGGTCCCTATCTGCCGTGGGCGTTGGAGATTTGAGAAGCGCTGCTCCTAGTACGAGAGGACCGGAGTGGACGCACCGCTGGTGTTCGGGTTGTCATGCCAATGGCACTGCCCGGTAGCTATGTGCGGACGGGATAACCGCTGAAAGCATCTAAGCGGGAAGCCCCCTTCAAGATGAGATCTCCCCGAGACGCAAGTCTCCTGAAGGACCCTCGAAGACGACGAGGTCGATAGGCGCGCTGTGGACGCACCGCAAGGTGTTGAGCTAACGCGTACTAATGGTCCGTGAGGCTTGACCATATAACCCCAAGGGGTCTGGGTGACCGACCCGCCGGATACGCGAGCGTAGCGTCAGCATGATGGCATTGTGTGATGACGCCGGTCATCGCCGTTTTGCCTGACGACCACAGCGAGCGGGTCCCACCTGAATCCATGCCGAACTCAGCCGTGAAACCGCCCAGCGCCGATGGTAGTGTGGGGTCTCCCCATGCGAGAGTAGGTCATCGTCAGGCCCCTCTCCCCACCCCCAGCCAGCAATGGCTGGGGGTGCTTGCGTTTAGCGAAGCGTAACAACAATAGAACACCCATCTGACAAGAGACGGGCATTAGAAAGTATATCTTTACTCACACCGGCAACAGTTTAACAAGTACCTTGTTCGATCATGGCATCGGCGACCTTGCAGAAGCCGGCAATATTGGCGCCTAGAACCAGGTTGTGGGGCTGGTCATATTCTGTAGCGGTGTCAGCACAGCGCTTGTGAATATCACACATGATGCTGCGCAATTTCTTGTCAACTTTTTCCAGCGTCCACTTCTGCATACTGCTATTTTGCGCCATTTCCAACTGACTAGTGGCGACTCCGCCTGCATTGGCCGCCTTGCCGGGGCCGTAAGCTATCCTGGCTTCCAGGATGCGGTCGATAGCGTCGCTGGTCGACGCCATATTGGAGCCTTCGCTGATGCAGTAGACACCGTTATTCAGCATAGCAATTGCATCCGCTTCAGTGACTTCGTTCTGGGTGGCGGAAGGGAAAGCCAAGTCACCTTTTAAGCGCCATACTGCGTGTCCATCCTTAGGATAATCACTGGCATCAACGTAGGTCGCGTCAGTATGGTGTTCGACGTATTCCTTGAGACTCGTGCGCTTGGTTTCCTTGAGCAGTTTCAAGGTATCGAGATCAATTCCCTGATAATGGTAGATCGTGCCTTGAGAATCCGAACAGCTGATCGGTAGGGCGCCAAGCTGTAGAAGTTTTTCGATCGTGTAGATGGCCACATTGCCGGCGCCGGATACCAGGCAGGTCTTGCCGGCAATCTCTTCACCGCGAGCCTTTAGCATATTTTCCGCAAAGTAGACCGCTCCATAGCCGGTGGCTTCCTTGCGACCCAGAGAGCCGCCCCAGTCAAGTCCCTTTCCGGTCAATATGCCTTCATGGCGACCGGTCAGGCGCTTGTACTGACCGAACAGATAGCCGATTTCACGAGTGCCAACGCCGATATCGCCCGCTGGGACATCCGTATTAGGTCCGATATGGCGATACAGTTCGCTCATGAACGCCTGGCAAAAGCGCATGATTTCCGTATCCGATTTGCCTTTAGGGTCAAAATTCGATCCCCCTTTACCGCCCCCGATCGGTAAGCCGGTCAGGGCATTCTTGAAAATCTGCTCAAACCCTAGGAATTTGATGATGCTGGCGTTGACGCTGGAGTGAAAACGCAACCCTCCTTTGTAGGGTCCTAGAGCAGAATTGAACTGAACTCGGTAGCCCTTGTTGACGTGAACCTTACCGTTATCGTCGTGCCAGCACACGCGAAACATGATCTGCCGTTCAGGCTCGACAATACGTTCGATGATGCCATGATCGTGGTAGTGAGGATTATGCTCTAGCATTGGCTTCAAGCAATCGAGTACTTCCTCGGCTGCCTGATAGAATTCAGTCTGCGCTGGACTGCTCTTTTTCAGGCTGGAAAGCGTATCGTGAATATAATTCATCGAGTATCCCTTTAGGCATAATGGATGTTGGTGATGGCATCATTGTTAGAGTATGTATCACCAGCAAGATTCTTCTCGGGTGAGTCAATATAAAGCATTGTACCGTTATGCAGCAATTGCATGGGCTATGCTTAAGTCTGATTTTTTGCCTAGTGGAAATGCTTTCCTACATATTCAGTTTTTCATTTGAAAGCAAGCTTTTGTTAAACAGTTGCTTGCAAGAGACAAACGATAAATAAACTCGACTAGTCCATTTCAGCGAGTCGTTTCGCTGCGGTTACGTTCAAGTATGCTCAGCAGAACAATCTTGCTGACCGCTGAATGACTTCGACGTTAGTCGCTTGAAGCGGCTCTTCCAGCTTTACGTCTTGCATGAGGAAGCTCGATGAAACCCAGCCAGTTGCTGCTTTACTGCCGCCCCGGATTCGAACGGGATCTCGGCGTCGAGATAGCAAGCCGGTTGGCGCAAACGAGTTATCAAGGTGATGTGATAACCGAACCTAGCGCCGGCTACGTGATATTCGCTGTGCGAAACTCGGAATCGATCAATGCGCTGCACCGAGAGCTTTCACTGGATTCGTTGATCTTCGCTCGTCAGAGCCTGGCTGCGTTGCCTCTTTTGACTGAACTGCCACGAGACAATCGTCTTGAATCGGTCATCGAACAAGTCGTGAGCAGCGGCTGGAGTTTTGAGGACGTCTGGCAAGAGACACCTGATACCAACGAAGGCAAGGCGTTGAGTGGATTGACAAAAGCCTTGTCACGGCCCTTGATGGCAAATTTGAAAAAGTGCGGTGCGTTGAGGCGTAAGGCAGGCAGGCGTCGTTTGCATCTTTTCTGGACATCAGGTGACAGTGTGCAACTGGGAATGAGTTTTCCCGGTAATCGCAGCGAGCATCCCGCTGGGATCTTGCGGCTACGCTCTCCCAGAAACGCACCGAGCCGCTCGACGCTCAAGCTCGAAGAGGCCTGGCATGTTTTTATACCTCGAGAGCAGTGGGTTAGCCGCTTGAGTCAAGGCATGCAGGCGGCGGATCTCGGAGCGGCACCAGGAGGATGGACCTGGCAGTTGGTGCGCCAGGGCATGTTTGTGCACGCCGTAGATAACGGCCCAATGGACAGGGCGCTGATGGCCTCAGGCCAAGTAGAGCATTGGCGAGCCGACGGGTTTAGCTGGCAGCCGCCCCAACGCCTGGATTGGCTGGTATGCGATATCGTCGATAAACCCATGCGCGTGGTGAATATGGTGGAGCGCTGGTTGCTCAAGCGCTGGTGTCGCGAAGCGATATTCAATCTCAAGCTGCCCATGAAACAGCGTTATGAAGAAGTGGCTCGATGCCTGACTCGCTTGACGGAAAGTCTGGAAGAGGCTCGGATTCGAGCGGAAATCCAGTGTCGCCAGCTTTATCATGACCGTGAGGAGGTCACGGTGCACGTGCGCTTGCTCGACGTTTGACGGCGCTGTGAATGGTTTAAAAAGGGTCGAAGACGCGCACTCTTTCATCTCGGGTCAGCATGGGCAGCATTTGCTGTATGGCTTGCTCGCGTTCGATACTATGTTCCCAGGCCTTCCAGGCTGCGAGATCCCGCCATTGAGTAATCAACATGCGTCGCTCCGTATGAGAACGCTCACGAAGGATTTCTCCCGCGATAAAGCCCGGCGCATGATAGCAGACCCGCATGGCAGCTCGAGCGATTTGATCGTATTCGGCTTCGAGTCCTGGCATGATGTCTCGTTCGATTACCACCTTGATCATGGTATTTTTCATCCACCTCTTTTCAAGCATTCAAGCGATACACTACCGAGATACACGATGGTCACAACTGCCAATGATTCGTCGGATTTTGATGCGGTGCTCGATACGACCGGTCTATATTGCCCTGAACCCATCATGTTAATGCATAATAAAGTGCGTGAAATGGAGCAAGGGGCGGTACTGAAGGTTATCGCCACGGATCCCGCAACGACCCGTGACGTTCCCAAGTTCTGCAGCTTTCTGGGTCATGAATTGTTGCGGCAGACCCAGACGGAAAGCCATTATTTCTATTTTATCCGACTAGGCTGAGATTCCGCTTTTCGCGCCAGGCTTGGTCATGACCTGTCAGCGAGACACCATCAGCGCTAATGCTTCCAGCGTAGCCGGATCTTCCTGCTTGATGCGATTGGCGATAGCACGCTGAAAAAAATAAATGGCCCGATGGCGGCTGAGCCCAGGATATAGACAAGTATCACCAGCTAGTATGGGCGTTGCCTCTACCCGGGTTTCGTCGACCAGCAGGACATCGATCTCTCCGTTGCTATACAGACGCCAGCCGAACACCTGTTTTAGTTGCCAAGGCGTGTCGTCCATGTCCATGCACAGTGCATGGGTACCATGAGTGTCCGGTAGCTGTTGGATCAGGGTGGGATCGCGGGTTTCCTCATAGTCGAAATATTCTGCTGCGTATTCAAGCTCAAGCACCTTGTGTTCCGGCGCGGTGTAAAAGATATCTTCGGTCTCGGGGTCACGGTAGCCAACGAAATGACCGTGTTCCGCATCGTCCAACTGATGGCAGGGGGTCAGAGCCTCCATCCAGGGGACGAGGCCCACGACTTCTCCATCTTCTCTCAACCCCCAGGCCAACAGAGGCATCGCATACAAGGTGTCAGGCTCCGCAGCAAGCCGATAAACCATTTCCAGACCGTCAAGTTCCGGTGACAGCCGTATCAACCGCCGTTTGGCAAGATGCCGTTGGCGCATGCTTTCCAGGTCAATTACCTGGGCGGGACGAGGGGACAATGACATACCCATGAGAACCCTCCTTGAGCGCGGTTTGGCGGCAATGAAGCACCCTGGACTCACTATTAGCACAGACTCGCAGGGAAAGTTAAGCCCCGGTGTCAACTCTCGGGCCTCGCACAGCGTTCTCCTGTGCGGCGCCAGTTCGTCTCGAAGCGCTTTCGCTGCGCCTGAAATTGCTGCCAGGGCGCTGTGGGATTGTCCAGGGAGAGCCACTCCTGGCGATATCGCGATACGGCGGAGCGCGTCACTGAATGCGCCTCAAGCAGTTTCTCGATAGCCGCTAACCAGCGGCTCCCCGCCTGATCGAGCGTTTTCAGGTACGTCATCGCCTGGTGTTTGCTTAACGACGGCCAGGCAGACGCATCGGAGCAGGTCTTGCCTGCGCGCCAAGCGCGTTCGAGTAAATTGTTGATTTCATCAAGACGCTGCGAGGCTAGCAGCAGGCTCCTGAGCAGCGCCGCGCTCAAGGGTTCGCGGCCAAGCGCCTGCAGATGATTTTCCAGCACGGAGGATTCCGCCTGCCAGTCCAGATCGAACTGCTTGCGGGTTGCCTTGCGCAAATAGGCAATTGCCGCCAGCGGGCGATCCAGTTCGATAGCTTTTCCCGGCGGTAATGGAGAACTGGCTCGAGAAAAATTGCTCACCCACTCGCTGGAGCCGAACAGGGCATTCCAGCTTGCCTTGGGGAGTTGTCGGGTCTTCATGACAAGCAGACGCTCCAGGCGCTTACGGTCTTCCTCGGAGAGTTGCTCGGGAATATCGGATTGCCAGCAGCTTTCGAGCCGACGCCATAGCGCCAGTTCGTATAGCCACTGCTGGCTGGGCGGAGCGACCTTGCCAAGTGAGTTGTTGTGTCTGGCGATCAGGTTGGTGATTCCGCACTCCCGCAGGGTATAGACATTGCGTAGCCCTTCGCGCATCTCGGGAAGCTCGAACAGGCGTTTTTCCTGATTCGGGAAAGCGGCTATGTTCTCTGGTGCGGTACGCTCGGGAGGCGGCATATCCAGAGACGTTGCCAGGCGCTGTTGATAATTCGCGAACATGGCGTCCGCCTCATCGTTTCCGCAGCTGCTCAAGAGCGTTGCCAGCAGAACAAGTAGTATCAGATGCCTATGCTTGAAGCGTTCATTCAGACGGTGAGGCGTTTTCTCCATTGCATTGCGCCTTGCTGATCTTGTGAAGTCGTAGGCCAAGCAATAGCGCCGCGGCGGTCAAGCCTGCCACCAGGCCAATCCAGTATCCGTAGACGCCCAGGCTGTCCATGAACCCGGGGACGCCCCGGGTTCCCAGCCAGTGGCCGCCGCCTAGCCCGATCAACCAGTAGGAGACCAGCGTGATGACCATGATGATGCGGGTGTCCTTGTAGCCGCGTAACGCTCCGGCCATGTTGACCTGCATCGAATCGGATATCTGGTAGATCATGGCCAGGCCGACCAAGGAGAGAGCAAGCGACTGCACCTGCTCGTTGTGGGTATACAAGCTGATCACCTGTTCCGCTCCCAACCACAATAACAGGTCGTTGAGAATCGCCACCAGCAGGCATATGGCCAGACCATTCCAGGCGACGAAACGAGCCTGTTCCGGTCGATCGTGCCCCAAAGAATTGCCGACTCGAACCGTCAGCGCCATTCCCAGAGACAATGGCAGCATGAACAGAATCGACGTCACGTTCAAGGCGACCTGATGGGCGGCAACCACAACCTCGCCAAGACCGGCGATGAACAGCGCGATCAGCGTGAACAAGGTGACTTCGACGAAGATCGATATACCGATGGGCAGACCGACATACAGCAATTCGCCGATCATGTTCCGGCGTGGAGGCGTCAAAGAATGCCATAGTGTCACCTCCCCATAGGCGCGGCTGCGATGGATATAAATAGCCATGGCGATACCCATCGTCCACATCGACAGGGCGGTGGCAATGCCGCAGCCCAAGGCACCCAGCGCCGGCAACTCCTGCAATGATGTCGGCAGCCCGGGGCCGAAAAGATCGATCAACCCCGCGCCGCCATAGATCAGCACGAAATTGCTGGGAATATTTACCGCAAGCCCCAGCAGGCTGAACCACAGGGAAGGCCGGGTATGGTTCATGCCATCGGAAAAGGCGCGTAGCGCTTGAAATAGTGCGACACCGGGCATGCCGAAAGCCACTGCGGAAAGATAGGCGGCAGAAAGTGTCGCCACGGAAGAAGGCACGTCCATCAGCATGAAGATCGGCATCACGCTGAACCACAGCAGCAGACCGGCGGCAATACCCAGTACCAACGCCACCCATAGCGCCTGATGAACGCTGGGACGGATGCGCTGGGTGTTCGCGCCTCCCAGGAGCTGGGCAACGATAGGCGTCAGCCCCATCAGCGTCCCGGTCATGAAAAGCATCAGGGGCATCCACAGGCTCGATCCCACGGAAACCGCCGCCAGATCGCTGGCACTGAGGCGTCCGGTCATCATGATGTCAGTTGCTCCCATACCCGCCTGTGCAAGCTGAGCGCCACAGATCGGCAAGGCCAGACGCAGCAAAAGCCGGGTTTCCCTGGCGCTTCTGGCCAAGCGAACGCTTTTTGCCAGGGGCGAGGGCATGAGCTGCAACAACGAGCGACTCCTTGGATGGCGTGAGGATCGTGACGGTGGAAGAACGAGAAGAATGGTTTTCGCCGCAATCACGATCCAAGTATAGTGGCGACGTTGATTTTATCGCCCAAGAGAAACATTGTGACTTACCGACTCGACGACATCATCGCCTTGTTCGATGGGCTATTTCATGAGCGCTATCTTACCCGGTTGATCGCCGGCGGTGAGGAGCCTCTGTACCTGCCCGCGGATGACGAGACGGCCTATCACCGAGTGATCTTTGCCCAAGGCTATTTCGCTAGTGCGCTGCATGAAATCAGCCACTGGTGTATCGCCGGCGAGCAGCGGCGTCAATTTGAGGATTACGGCTACTGGTATCTCCCGGATGGGCGTGACGCGAGCCAGCAGCGCGCCTTCGAGACCGCCGAAATGGCGCCTCAGGCCTTGGAGTTGCTGTTCTCCCGCGCCTGCGGTCTGGGATTCAACGTCAGTATCGATAATCTTGGCGAGCTGGAAGTGGACCGAGACGGCTTTCGCGAGCGAGTCGAGGCGCGGGCGGTGCAATTTGAACGAGAAGGCTTGCCTTACCGGGCCGAGGCGTTTCGCGTTGTTCTGCGAAGTTTCTATGGTCATGGCCTGTCTCGGGATCAGGCCATTCTTCAAGGAAGGCGTCGTCTTCGCAAGGACGCCGAACCGACTTATCCCTCTCAACATGCCCACTCGAGATAACGGGAAACCTTTCTCGATACGCTTGCAGTGGCGCTCGAGTATTTCAGGTATCAACAGGAGAAGGCGATGCCGAGAAGCAGATGGATATGGGGGGTATGGGCTCTGGTGCTGTCGAGCTACCTGGTTCCCTATACTCTGTTGGCAAAGGTCCAGGCCTGGTACGGGAGTTTTCTCTTCTGGACCCTCGTCGGCTTGGCGGTGATTCTGCTCAATATCGTCATCACTCGGGATTTCAAGAGAAAATAACCAGGATAGCGGATGACCGAATCTCTTATCTGGTGGTCGGTGGCGATCTATCTGGGTATCGCCACCTTGATCGCCATGCTGTCTCGCCAAGGCAAGGTATCGGAAGTCATGGCGAGCTATTTTCTGGGCGATCGCCAGATGAGCGGCCTGGTATCCGCGCTCAGCTATAGCGCCACCACCTACAGCGCCTTCATGATGGTCGGCTTGGCCGGGCTTACCTACGCCGGAGGCGTCGGCGCCCTGGGTTTTGAAATCATCTATTTCGCCGGGGTTTCCCTGGTAGCGGTCTTCGGACCCAGATTCTGGGCGGTTGGCAAGCGCTTTGGCTTCGTGACTCCCAGCGAAATGCTCGGCTATCGCTACGCCAATCGAAACGTCGCGATAGTCGTGGCTGTCTCGAACTGTCTTTTCCTGATTCCCTACGCGGCGGTACAACTTGCCGGAATCGGCTATCTGCTGCAAGGCACCACCCAAGGCACCATCTCCTTTACCACCGGCATCTGGCTAGCCATCGCCATCGCCATGCTGTTTACCTATGTGGCGGGGATTCGCTCGGTGATGTGGACCGATTCCCTGCAGGCCGTCGTCATGGTGCTGGCCTCGACCCTGGTGGTGTTTCTGGTGGTTCAAGGACTTGGTGGCTTCCAGGCGCTGTTCGCCACCCTGGCCGAAGAGCAGCCACAGTCTCTGGTCGTGCCCGGCAAAGGCCTGTTCAGTTTCACTACCTTTCTGGGATTGACCATTCCCTGGTTCTTCTTCAGCCTTTCCAATCCCCAGGTCAGTCAGCGCCTGTTCATGCCCGCGTCCCTGGCGGCGATGCGTCGAATGCTGCTTGGATTTCTGGTTTTTGGCTTCATCTATACCCTCGTCTCGGTGCTCTGGGGTTTCTCGGCACTCGTCGCTTTCCCCGGGCTCGAGAATCCCGATCTGGCCACGCCAAGGTTGCTTGGCTCAGACTATGTGCCGCCCCTGCTAGGCGTGACGGTGCTGATTGCCATCATGGCCGCGGCGATCTCGACCATCGATTCGATCATGCTGACCCTGTCTTCCATGCTTTCTCGAGATCTGTATGCCAATCTCAGGTCCGGTGTCAGCGAAAGGCAGCAACTGCTGGCAGGCAAGATCGTGATTCCGCTTATCGCCCTGCTGGCGCTGGGCTTTGCGCAGTTACAGCTGGATCTCATTGCGGTGCTTTCCGTGGCGGCTTCATCCGGTCTCGTTGCCGTGGTACCAGCGATGATCGGCGCTTTTTACTGGAAAGGCGGCACCGGTGCCGGCGCCCTGACCAGCGTGATCGGCACCACGCTCTTTGTGCTTGCGCTTTATGCAACCGGCAACTCTCTGCTGGGGTTGCCCGCCGGCATCTGGGGGATTGTCGTGGCAAGTCTATTGTTCATCGGGGGGAGTCTGGTGACCCGAGCGCCGGTCGAAAGAGCGGAAGAATTTCAACGCGCGACCGCTGATGTCATGCAGGGGATAGCACCCTATCTCGCAGAGCCGGGGGGCCAACGCGGTTGATTGTTTATTCCGCTTCGCTTAGCCGCTGATGAAGCATCAGCATTACCTGTACTTCCTGTTCAGGGCGCAGCGGTTCGAAACCCAGCTCGCCGAACAGCTCGCCGCGCAGCCGGGACCAGACCCCGGGCGATAGCTGCGGATACAGGGATTCCGCCGGCGCCAGTTCAACGAAAGGGTCCATGCCGAAGGTATCGAACAGACGGCTGAGTGTTGCTTCATCGTCGCTGATACCGGCGGTAAATAGCGTCGCGCTGAAATGGTCGTTCTCCAGTTCGCGTATCACATCCAGCGGGCTCACACCCAGGCTTTCCAATTCTTCCAGGCTGTAGCCACCAAGAGCGTTCAGCTCATCATCCAGCCAGCCGTCATCCGGTTGAATCAGCGTATGCTTGACGCGCCCGTCCGCAAGCGTCCAGGCAATCGCCAGGGGGAGGTTGTCGTCGTCACCGGTCTCGACGGCGATAAAGCCGGGAAAATCCGCCATGTCATCATTCCTCGGGAGTGTCTGTCAGACGAAAGAACGCCTGCGCGGTAGCGGTGGTGGACTGGGCAAGGCGTTGTTCGCTTTCACCGCGCCAGTGAGCGATTTCGCGCACTATCCAGGGCAGCAGGGCGGGCTCGTGGCGTCTTCCCTTCATCTTGGCCGGGAGGTTGCGCGGCAGCAGATAGGGGCAGTCGGTTTCCACCATCAGTCGATCCGCGGGAATCGCTTTGACCAGCTCGCGTAGATGATGGCCACGGCGCTCGTCGCAGATCCAGCCGGTCAGGCCGATATGCAGATCGAGATCCAGATAGTTGTAAAGGGTTTCCCGGCTGCCGGTGAAACAGTGAATTACCGCCTGGGAAATTTCGTCCCGCCAGCTTGTCAGCATTTCCCGCATGCGGCTTCCCGCGTCACGTTCGTGAATGAATAGCGGCAGACCGGTTTGTGCCGCCAGCCCCAACTGCGCCTCGAAGGCGCGCTCCTGATCGCTGCGGGAGGAAAAATTGCGATTGAAATCCAGCCCGCACTCGCCGACGGCGACGATGTTGGCCTCTCGATAGAGCGTATGGAAAGCGCGTTCCAGCTCAGCGTTCCAGCGGCTGGCATCATGCGGATGGACGCCGGCGGTAGCATGCAGTCCCACGTACTGCTGGCTAAGCGTCACCGCCTGGCGGGCATGCTCCAGGTCGGTGCCGGTCACGATCAGCTGGCTGACGTTGGCATCACGTGCGCGATGAAGCACCGCGTCGAGATCTTCAAAGAAACTGGCATGGGTCAGATTGGCGCCAATATCCACCAGCGGTGCCGGCGCACGAAACTGTAGCGCTTCTGGAAGCGTGTTGTCGGACAAGCTGTCGCTCCTTGCTTTCAAGCTCAGCGTCTAAGAGGCGGCATTGTACCTTTCCAGGAATGTGCCGGCCATGCGCGAGTCACTTGCCGGCGACTTTCCCGGTGGCGTCGCGTTACACTGCACGACATTCATCTGCTGTAAATCGAAAGAGGAATTCCAGTGTCGTTGGTACGTTTGGAACAGGTGCATCTGGCTTATGGTACCCATGTGCTTCTCGATAGCGCGGAATTCACCTTGGAAAACGGTGAGCGGCTGGCTCTGGTGGGACGTAACGGTACTGGCAAGTCGACGCTGCTCAAGCTGATCGCCGGTGAAATTCAGGCGGATGACGGTACTCTGTGGCGCGCGCCGGGGCTCAAGATCGGCGTGCTCGAGCAGGATCTGCCCGCGGCCAGCGGTCAGACCATCTTCGATGTGGTTGCTCAGGGGCTACCGGAAGCCGGCAGCCTGCTGACGGAATATCATCATCTGATTCAAGACCCCGAGCCGGACATGGATCGGCTGGCGCGACTGCAGACCCAGCTCGAAGCCATTGACGGCTGGTCGTTTCATCAGCGCATTGATACGGTGCTCACCCGTCTCGGTCTGCCCGCGGATGACCCCATGACCGCGCTTTCCGGAGGCTGGCGGCGTCGCGTGGCGCTGGCGCGGGCCCTGGTGGCGGAGCCGGATCTGCTGCTGCTGGATGAGCCCACCAACCATCTCGATCTGGATACCATCGCCTGGCTGGAAGAGCAACTGCTGGCCTTCAGCGGCGCGGTGCTGTTCATCACCCACGACCGGGCGTTCCTGTCGCGACTGGCTACCGGCATTCTCGAACTGGATCGGGGCAAGCTGGGGCGCTACCCCGGCGACTACGCCAGATACCAGACACAGAAAAGCCACGAGCTGGAAGTGGAAGCCCGGGAAAACGCCGAGTTCGACAAGAGGCTCGCCCAGGAGGAAGCCTGGATTCGCCAAGGCATCAAGGCGCGGCGTACCCGCAACGAAGGTCGGGTGCGAGCGCTCGAGAAGATGCGAGCCGATCGCGGCCAGCGTCGGGAGCGTCAGGGTAAGGCCAATCTCTCCGTGGACAGCGGCGAGCGCAGCGGCAAGCGGGTCGTGGAGCTTCAAAACGTCAGCCAGCGTTTCGGCGACGACTGGGTGATTCGCGATCTTAGCCTGGAGATTCAGCGCGGCGACCGAGTGGGGCTGATCGGGCGCAACGGCGCCGGCAAGACCACGCTCTTGAAGATTCTGCTGGGGGAGCTCGCGCCTACTGAAGGCCGAGTGCGCATGGGCACCAATCTCAAGATGGCGTATTTCGATCAGCTCAGGGCGGGTCTAGAGCCAGAGAAGACTGTTTACGACAACGTCGCCCAAGGCAGCGACCGGGTCAGCGTGGGCGGAAAGGATCGCCACGTGATCAGCTATCTGCAGGATTTTCTGTTTACCCCGGAGCGGGCGAGGCAGCCGGTAAAAGCGCTTTCCGGCGGGGAGTCCAATCGCCTGCTGCTGGCCAAGCTGTTCACTCAGCCTGCCAACCTGCTGGTGCTCGACGAGCCGACCAACGATCTGGACGTGGAAACCCTGGAGCTTCTGGAGGAACTGCTGCTGGACTTCGACGGCACGCTGCTGCTGGTGTCCCACGATCGCCAGTTCATGGACAATGTGGTCACGGGCGTGTTGGCTTTCGAAGGCAATGGTCGCGTGCGCGAATACGTGGGTGGCTACAGCGATTGGGTGCGCCAGGGAGGCAAGCTGCCACCGGCGCCCTTGGCTTTCGATAGATCCGCTTCCAGACAAGAGGATTCGGCGAATTTCGGCGAAAACAGCCCGTCGTTTCAAGGCGTGAATGCCCGCAAGCCCATCGAACCGGAACGAGAAAGGCGTCCGGTCAAGCTTTCCTACAAGTTCCAGCGTGAACTCGATGAGCTACCGACACGTATCGAACAGCTGGAAAACGAGGTGGCCGCTTTCGAAGCGACCGTTGGCGATGCGGGCTTCTATCAGCAGGAAAGCGCCAAGGTGACCGCTACCTTGGCGGCCCTCGAAGCAAAGCAGGCGGAACTGGATGCCGCCATGGAACGCTGGATGGAACTCGAAGCCATGGCGGCAGGAGAGGGTTGAAGATTCAGCAGGAGAGACTACTCGTCGGTATCCTCGCCCACGCGAACGGCCAGTACGTCGCACTTCGCGCCGTGCAGCACGCCGGTGGAAGTGGAGCCCAGCAGCAGGGCGAAGCCGGCGCGACCGTGGGAACCGACCACGATCAGATCCACGTCGTGCTCCTGAGCGAAGCGGTGAATCTCCGTGTCCGGCATGCCTACCACTACGTGCTGATCTTCCCGAGCCACATTGCAGGGATCGGCGATTTCCGCCAGGCGCTGCTTGGCATGATCGTCCAACTGATCCTGAATACTGGTCAGATCCATGGGAATATCGCCACCATAGGCAAAACCCAAGGGCTCGAGCGTATGCATGATCGATAGTTTGGCCTGGTTGCGCTCGGCAATGGGTCGCGCGCGTTCCAGCACTTTATGCGAGTCCTTGGTCAGATCCACGGCGACCAGGACATGACGATATTCGTTGCTCATGACACACCCCCTTGAGATTGGATAACACATATCAGCGACGCTTTTATTCTTCACTCTAGGTGGTGTAGTGCCCGAAGACAACGATCCACATCAAGGTTTTAGCTGCTATCCGATTTTCACAAAAAGAGTGTGTTCATGACCTGGTTGATTATCCTGGGAGTGCTGCTGGTGATGATTTCACCGGCTTTATGTCTTAGGCCCTCGCCTCGCGAGCGGCGAGTGGCTGCCTTGCGCAAGGCGGCCATGGCGGCAGGAATAAAAGTGCAGCTAGCGGCACCGCCCTTGCATGACGGACCTCGCTTGATGCCGCGCTATGGCTGGGAGTATCCCAACGACTATCCCGGCCCTCGCTTCGTGCTGGTGCGGGACCAGGAGGCCGGCAACGTGCTCGAGCCCTATCGTTCCGGCTGGCGCTGGCGGGTAGAGCCGCTGCGCCATTTGCCGGAGGGGGTTGATCAGCGCCTGAGACTTTTGCTGGAGCGCCTGCCGGAGGACGCTTTGGTCATCGAATCCGATCGTGACGCCATTACGCTATGGTGGAGCGAGTCTCTGGGGCGTGACGTATTCAACGACTACCTGGCGGATTTCGCCTATCTCAAAAAACATCTTGCGGGGCGGCCGGATCAACCAACCCCAAGATTGAGGAGCATCCGTGAGCTGCGCGATCTTCAATAGTCGCGCTTACAAGTTGGTGTCCATCTGTCAATCGTCTTCTTTATTCTGGATCTTTTGAACGTTCTTCTCGATGCGAGAAAGCAGCTCTTCGAATTTCGCCAGCTCGTCCTCGTCGAGCCCGGCGAGAATTTCTCTGCGCGCCGTGTCGACAACTTGATCTATCTGCTTGAGCAGCGGCGCCGCCTTAGCGGTAAGAAAGATGCGTTTGGTACGTCGATCCTGTTCGCAGGGGCGACGCTCGATGAGCTTCTGCTCCGCGAGTTGATCCAGGGTACGAACCAAGGACGGTGCCTCGACGCCGATCGCTCGCGCTAGGTCGCACTGAGGTTGTCCATCGCCAAGATGGGCAAGATGATATAGAGTAATCCAGCGCGTCTGAGTCAAGCCCAGTGGGGCCAGGCGCTGGTCGAGGATGGCCCGCCATATCCGCGGAACCCGATTGAGTCGAAAGCCAATATTTTGGTACATAAGTCCCACGTTTGCTTGCTAATTATTTCATCTAGCATTGTCAGCAACGAAACTTAGAATTGCAAGATGTCTACTTGAGTTTCAATAAACGCAAGGCTAACGCAAGGGTTGCCCCGTCCTTCCTGCATCGATTCCATCAGCCTACTTCCCGCTTGTGGGGTTGCGGCTTTGCTGCTTGCCGGCGTGATCCTCGGTTACCTCTATCTCTGGTTCGATGCCTTTAGCGGTTTCGCTCAGGGGTACGCTTTTCTGCTCTGGAACAGCACGTTGGCCAGCAATCAGCCGACGCAGGTCGAGACCGGGGATTCCGCCGGGGGAGCGGATCCGTCCGTCGGCCCGAGCCGCTCCGCTGGCAGCATCGCTCACGTGGAAACGCATGACTCCGAGACGTTGCCCTAGCGGCGTTACCACCTCGATACGCCAGTTGCCCGCCGGAGACTCGGGAAAATTCCGTTTGTGGGTCCAGGCGCGATAGCCTTCTTCTCGTCCTCCTCGAATCATCAGTGGAATACGATCCACCAGTTCGCCCTCTTGATACCACTCGTGATAGATCGTTTCGTGCAGCCCGCGCGGCGCACGAATCGCCGTATAGGCGAATAACCCGTTCTGGCTGACCTGCTTGTCGGTAAGTGCCATGCTGCCAAAGGGGCTGCGCGCCTGAATGTCGAACGCCGGCGACAAGGCGCTGCCGGTAAGCCACAGGCTCGCCGGCGGCACCCAGGCGCGTCCTACCCAGGCTGCGCCGGCCAAGGCGACAAGCAAGCCGAGCATGCCCGTCCAGCGCAGCAGCGAGCCGGGCTTGAGGAGCCGAAAGAGGCTGGGAATGGCGAATACGGTCATCACCAGCAGCGCAACGATAAGGCTTTGATCCGTGGTGAGCTTGAGCATGATGGGCAGGGTGACCAAGACCACCACGAAAACGCACTGGGCGTGGAATGCGAAATAGAGCCAGCGATGGCGCTGGGCGAGGCGATAGTAGAAAGGATCAAGAATCGATAGCAGCGCCATGGCGGTAATCAGCAGCGTAAAGATGGCCTGACCGCTGCTCCATACCGTGGTTGCCAGCAGAAACGGTAAGCAAAAGAATAGGGTTTCCTGATGGATCATCTGGGCGATGAAAGCGGTCGCCCCCTGAGGGGAGACATTGAGGCCCCGCTTTCTAAGCAGACGGCTGATCAAGTTTTCCGATAGTAGTAATACCCAGGCCAGCAGCATGCCAAGCGCCAGGACCGCGCCGAGCCACTGCTGGCGCTCGACCAGGAAAAAACTTGCGACCCCGGCGCCAAAGGCGATCGGCGGCCATATCCAGGCATAGGGGCGTAGCCGAACCACGATCTTCCGTGCGGCCCCTTGTAGGCGCTGCAACCGCGAAGAGGCCGGAGACGTATCGGGTAATAATCGTTTGGAGGGCGCTGGCATGAGGTTATGAAGAAAGGCCTTGCGGAATGAGCGCTCGAGGGGCGCGGGAGTGGGCGCATCCTAACAATTCTGGTGACATCGCGGGAGTCATCTAAAGGCGACGATGCCGGAAAGGCGCCGATGTTGCCCTATAGTGTCCTATAGTGGCTCATGTAAAGAACGCAGGCTTGACGTGTTATGGACGTTAGCGCAAGCTGCAGCGATATCAAACGATCGTATGAAATTCAATGCTGCTAGGCTTTTCAGCGTTCAGCACCTGCTCTTGTGGAGACTCGTGGATGATCTATCAAGGTAGCGCCATTACGGTGGCCCGGGGCGGCGACGAGATCGCCACCCTGACGTTCGATTTGAAGGATGAATCCATCAACAAGCTTTCCAGCGCCGTAGTGGAGGAACTCGATCAAGCGCTGCAGGCGATCCGCAAGGAAAGCGGCTTGCAAGGCCTGGTCATCGCCAGTGGCAAGGATGTCTTTATCGTCGGCGCGGATATTACCGAATTTCACCAGATCTTCGAGAAAGGCGAGAAATATCTGGTCGACATGAATCAGCGGGTGCATGGCATCTTCAATGCTATCGAGGATCTGCCGTTTCCCAGCGTGGCGGCCATCAACGGCCTGGCCCTGGGCGGCGGTTTCGAGATCACCCTGACCGCGGATTTTCGCGTCATGGCGGAGAGCGCCAAGATTGGCCTGCCGGAAACCAAGCTGGGCATTGTGCCGGGCTGGGGCGGCTGCGTACGGCTGCCGCGTCTGATCGGCGCGGACAACGCCATCGAATGGATCGCCGGAGGGACAGAGAACAAGGCGAAAACCGCTCTTGAGATGGGCGCGGTGGACGCGGTGGTGCCTAAGGAGAAACTCGAAGCGGCGGCCCGGGACATTCTTGAACAGGCCAATCGGGGTGAACTGGATTATCAGGCCCGGCGTGAGGAAAAACAGTCGCCTTTGAAGCTCGATTCCATCGAGCAGATGATGGCCTTCGAGACCGCCAAGGGTTATGTAGCCGGCAAGGCGGGGCCGCACTATACGGCTCCGGTCGAGGCCATCCGCGTCATTCAGAAAGGCGCCGGCGAGGGCCGGGAACGCGCCCAGGCCATCGAGGCCAAGGCCTTCGCCAAGCTCGCCATGACCGATGTCTGCTACAACCTGGTGGGGCTTTTCCTCAACGACCAGGCGGTCAAGAAAAAGGCCGGCCAATACGAGAAGCAGGCCAACCCGGTCGAGCTGGCGGCGGTGCTGGGCGCCGGTACCATGGGCGGCGGTATCGCCTATCAAAGCGCGTCCAAGGGCACGCCGATCCTGATGAAGGATATCAAGCTGGAGGCCATCGAGCTGGGGCTCAAGGAAGCGCGCAAGCTGTTCATCAAGCAGGTGGAGCGCGGCAGGCTCGGCAAGGCGGACATGGCGGAGAAGCTCACGTCCATTCGTTCGACGCTTGCCTACGGCGATTTCGAACAGGTCGATCTGGTGGTGGAAGCGGTGGTGGAGAATCCCAAGGTCAAGGGCGGGGTTCTCGCGGAAGTCGAAAAGGCTACCGGCGAAGAAACCATTCTTACTTCCAATACTTCAACCATCGCCATCGATCGTCTGGCGGGAAACCTCAAGCGTCCGCAGAATTTCTGCGGCATGCACTTCTTCAACCCGGTGCACCGCATGCCCCTGGTGGAGGTTATTCGCGGTGCCAAGACCTCGGATGTCGCCATTGGCACGGCGGTAGCCTATGCCCGCAAGATGGGCAAGACGCCGATCGTGGTCAACGACTGCCCGGGTTTTCTGGTCAATCGGGTTTTATTTCCCTATTTCGGCGGTTTCAATCTGTTGATCGAACAGGGCGCGGATTTCCAGCGGGTCGACAAGGTCATGGAGAAGTTCGGCTGGCCCATGGGGCCTGCCTATCTGCTTGACGTGGTGGGCATCGATATCGCGGTGCACGCCAACGAGGTAATGGCGGAAGGCTTTCCAGAGCGTATGGCCCGGGAAGGCAAGAACGCCATTCAAGTCATGCAGGAGAACGAACGCCTGGGGCAGAAGAACCGCAAGGGCTTCTATGTCTACGAGGAAGACAAGAAGGGCAAGCCAAAAAAAGTCAGCGACGATCAGGCTTACGAGCTGCTCAAGCCGCTGGTGAAGGAACACCGGGAGTTCACCGACGAGGCAATCGTCGCGCGGCTGATGACGCCGCTATGCCTCGAGGCGGTGCGCTGCCTGGAAGACGATATCGTCGGCTCACCGGCGGAAGCGGACATGGCGTTGATCTACGGCATCGGCTTTCCCCCGTTCCGGGGCGGCGCGCTACGCTATATCGATGCCATGGGCGTGGCGGAATTTGTCGAGCAGGCAGATCGGCTGAGCGAAACTCTTGGGCCGCTTTATGCACCGACGGACAGACTGCGTGAAATGGCCAAGGCTGGTGAGCGCTTTTATTCCACCGCTGGACAACGCTGAGCCACCACGAACAGGAGACGGAATCGATGAGTTTGAATGCAAGAGATATCGTGGTGGTAGACGGCGTGCGCACCGCCATGGCCAAGGCCAGGCATGGTGCTTTTCGCCACGTGCGCGCGGAAACCCTGTCGGCTGCAGTAATGCAGACCTTGTTCGAACGCAATCCGGCGATGAAGCCCGCGGAGGTTGACGACGTGATCTGGGGCTGTGTCAACCAGACCCTGGAGCAGGCGATGAACATCGCTCGCAACGCGGCGGTGTTGACCGGTATTCCCAAGACGGTTCCCGCACAGACCGTCAACCGGCTGTGCGGCTCGTCCATGAGCGCTCTGCATATCGCCGCGGCCAATATCCGGGCGGGCATGGGGGATTTCTATATCATCGGTGGTGTCGAGCACATGGAACATGTGCCGATGACTCACGGTATCGATATCAATCCCGCCGCCAGCAAGCATGTGGCCAAGGCGGCGATGATGATGGGCCTGACCGCGGAACTGCTCGGCAAGATGAACGGCATTTCCCGGGAAGATCAGGACAAGTTCGGCGTGCGTTCCCATCAACGCGCCTTTGCTGCCAACGAGAACGGCCACTTCGACAACGAGATCATCGGCGTGGAAGGTCACGACGACCAGGGGTTCCGCAAGCTGATCAAGCATGACGAAGTGGTGCGAGCGGATGTCAGCCTGGAAAAGATGGCGGAGCTCAAGCCGGCCTTCGACCCGCGCAATGGAACCGTGACCGCCGGCACCTCTTCGGCGCTTTCCGTGGGCGCCGCGGGCATGGCGGTGATGAGCCATGAACGTGCCCAGGCGCTGGGACTCGAGCCTATCGCCCGAGTTATTTCCACCGGGGTGGCGGGCTGCGATCCTTCTATCATGGGCTATGGCCCGGTGCCGGCGACCAAGCAGGCGCTCAAGCGGGCAGGGATGACCGTCGAGGATATCCAGGCGGTGGAGCTCAACGAAGCCTTTGCTGCCCAGAGCCTGCCGGTACTCAAGGATCTCGGCCTGCTCGATGCCATGGACGACAAGGTCAACCTGAACGGCGGCGCCATCGCCCTGGGCCATCCGCTGGGCTGTTCCGGGGCACGAATCTGCGTCACGCTGCTCAACGTGATGCGCCAGCAGGATGCCAGTCATGGCCTGGCCACCATGTGCATCGGCATGGGGCAGGGGGTGGCGACGCTCTTCGAGCGGTTGAAGTAAAGAAGGACGAGATCAAAACGGCGCCTCGTGGGGCGCCGTTTTCCGTTGTGGGTACAGGAGATCAGAAAATCCCGCTATCCAGCCCCGCCGCCAGGTACATCCCCAACTCCTCGACCTGGCCGACAAAGTCCTCCCGCCACTCGCTGCGCAGTATCAGCGGCGCCTGCACCCAATGCCAGCGCAGCCCGGTGACGATGCTTTCCACCGCGCGACGGGTGCCGGTGCCGTCATGACCGGCACGAACGTAGAGCGCGCAGGGCAGGCCCTGCTTTTCTTCCAATATCGGGTAGTAGCTGCGATCGAAGAAGTCCTTCAGGGCGCCGCTCATGTAGCCGAGGTTTTCCGTGGTGCCTAGCAGGATGGCGTCGCAACTGCGGATATCCTCCGGTCCCGCTTCCAGCGGTGCCTTGACCCTCACCTCGATATCTTCGATAGCTGGGTGGCAGGCGCCACGCCGAGCGGCATCACGTAGCTTCAGGGTGTTGGGGGAAGGCGCATGGGCCACGATCAACAGTCGCTTGGTCATATAAGCAGATACCAGCTTGTAGCAGTTGGCGGTGGTATGGACTCAGCGCTTTCTATCCCACTGCTGAATCAGCTTGTCGCGATATTCACCGCGTTCCAGCAAGGGACTCAGCGTTTGTCCCTTGGACTGCAGTCGAGTTCGCAGCAGACTAAGCCGGGCACAGGCTTCTTCCCGTTCCTTGCCGGTATGCAACTGGGCGATCAAGCTTTCCACCTCGCGGATTTCTCGCCGCAGTTCCAGTTCCGGCGGCAGGTAGCCGGCGTTTTTCAAGAGTCGGTAGCCGGCTCGCAGTTCCGGTGGAATCATGCTGTCGTCGTCCAGATGCAAAGGCTTGCCGTTACCCGGAAGGTTGTCCAGCTCGCCTTCTTCGAGAGCATGCTGAATATGGGCTTCCGCCAGTCGATCAATCAAGCTCATGGCGCTTTTTCGCGTTTTGACTGCTAGTTGCTTTTCAAGAGATGCCTATGGTTGCTCCGAGTATTTTAATACTCTCGAAACTCCTCCGCGTAACAGGGCGGCGAACTGGCACCTCCATCCGCTTGTCTGTCTTCTTCCAGTAGTGCTTCCTCGATGGCTTCGCGAAGTATTTTCAAATAGGAGTTTTCGGGATCTCGCGCGGCGCCAAGCAAGGTCAAGGGCCCCTGACGCGCCATTTGCATCAGCGGCACCAAACAGGTGGGCGAGTAGACGATTTCCCAGCGATAGCGCCGCATGAAATCTTCTTGAGTAATATTTCCCCGACGCCAGACCCTTCGCAGCGAAAGTGACGGTGAGGCATCCCGATACCAGTCCGTCAGTTGCAGGCTCTCGCGGCGCAGTCCCACTGGCCAGAGCCGATCCACCAGCACCCGAGCGCCGTCCTTGTCATCGATCGGCGTGTAGATACGCTTGAGATGAATCTTGTGGTTCATGATCATAAGTCCGTAGAGTGAATTTCTTGAGCCTAGCGCAACAGACGTTGAAGCTAAAGCTCTCTCGGCAGACAGGCAGGTAGGCTTTCGCGTAGCGAGCGGGGAAGGATATTCAGTTGCGTAAAGCCGCCCACGTTCGGGTCGGCGATGTTGTCCTGCCGCATCAGGATGACTTGATCCCGCGTCAGGGGCGGGTTGGGCAGCGGCGACAGCAGCGCCGCCAGTCCCCGCCAGACAAGAAAAGGAATCGGTACGAGTTGCCGCTCCTTTCTTAGATAGGCCATCACCAGTTCAAGGATGGCCCGATACGTCAAACGGTCCGGCCCACCCAGCTCGTAGAGCCGCCAGGCCGGCGGCCTCGGCCCCATCAGGCGCTCCACCGCCCGCGCCACGTCGACCACATGCACCGGCTGCAGTTGGACATCCCCGCGACCGAACAGGGGAATGATCGGCAACTGAACCAGCCGAGCCAGGTTCGTCAGAAAGGCATCCTGTGGGCCAAACAGCACGCTGGGCCGCAGAATGGTTGCCTTGGGAAAGGCCTTGATGACCGCGCGCTCGCCCCGTGCCCGTGCTCTTACATAAGCGGATGACGAGGCTTCATCCACGCCGATGCCGGAGACATGCACCAGCCTTTGAATATCGGCCTCCCGTGCCAGACTGGCCAGACGCTTCGCTCCTTGCGTGTGAATCGCGTCGAAGCCAACCCGGCGCGACGGCACGTAAAGACTGACCGCGTTAATGACGCCGCCAGATCC
Source organism: Pistricoccus aurantiacus (assembly GCF_007954585.1). GTDB lineage: Bacteria > Pseudomonadota > Gammaproteobacteria > Pseudomonadales > Halomonadaceae > Pistricoccus > Pistricoccus aurantiacus. The sequence goes on along the minus strand of NZ_CP042382.1, from coordinate 3,310,843 downwards.
CACTAGAGCGGCGGCTGTGCTCGCTTCGTTTCGAATATCCGCGCGTATCAGTTCGATACCATCCTCCGGGCACGCCCAGGCCGGAAGCGCAGGGCGGCGCGCGGCGATGCGCACGATGTGGCCGGCTTCAACGAGCTCGCGAACGATGGCGCTGCCGAGAAAACCGGTACCGCCGAATACCGTGATGGGCAAGGAGGTCATAAGCGATCCAGGTGTCGACGAGCGGCGTCTTGCCATTTTCCGGAGAGACTGGCCGCCCGTTGCAAGGCCTGGCGCGCGCGCTCCTTGTGCTCAAGGCTTTTCTGCATCAATCCCAGATTGAGCCAGGCTGCCGCAAAACCCGGATCTCGCCAAACGGCTTCCTGAAACGCTTCGATCGTCCCCGCGAAATCTCCATGCGCATGGCGCGCGTTGCCGAGCGCGAACCAGCCCATGGCGTAATTCGGGAAGCGTCGGGTCAGCGCTTCCCAGGCGGGTAACGCTGCGGCTGCGCCATTGAGCTTTTCAAAATCCGCAATGGCTTCCATGGCGTCCGAAGGTTCTATGCTCGCCGGCAGTTCACCGGGAGCAAGAGCGACCATGCCCCAGCGATCGCTGCGCGCCCAGGTGGAATCGAAGGTGCGAAACGAGGTGGCGCGCCCGGGAGTCATGCCGGTGTGCAGAATGATTTCTCGAGCGGGCAGGTCATAGCCGATGGCCACGGCGTAGTGCCAAAGCGGCCAGACGGGAAGCGCAAGATTCTGCATCACCACCACCGGATGCCCGGCGGCCAGTTCCTCGAGCAGGGCGTCGAAATCATTGTCGATGACATAGCTGATACGCTGGTAGCGGCGTACCGCCGCCTGCATTTCCGGCTGCACGCTGCCTTCCCGGTCAGGCAGAAACACCTGGGGAATCAATGCATCCACCGAGGCGTCGACGCCGCTTGTCTCGAGTACCATGGCCAGGGACGCAGGCCCACACTGATAGTCTCGTTGACCGTGGAAAGGTGTACCGTCGAGCAGTACGTGCTGCGGCAGGCCGGTCGTCACCGAATTCGACAGTCTCGGCTCGGTGGCGCAGCCGGTCAGCGCCAGCAGGATCGTTAGCAACGATACAAGTGCCGGCCATAGTAAAACGCCCGCTAAGCGGGCGTTTGTACGTGATGCGGCGTCAAGCATAAGGATCAACGAGTGAACGGGTAAACGTTGGTGAGACCGAGAATATCCGTCACCAGCAGAACCAGGAAGATCACCAGGAGCGCGCCGACGACACTGCTCGCCCCGGCAGGCAACTGATCGAGCTGGTCCGCCATCTGGCGCGCTTCCGCATCGGAAAGCGCAGCGACGCGATCCTTGACTTCCTGCGGATCGACGCCTTGCAGTTCAAGCTGACGCTGCACGTCATCCCGAGCCAGAACGTCAAGAATGCGCTCACGATCCGCATTGGCCTGGTCGGCCTGGAGCGCCTGCTGGGTAGAGATCAGCTCGCTCGCTGCCGTGGCTTGCGCCGCTGCCACCGGTAGGCTGCCCAGGACCAGAAAAGCGATCAGGATGGGACTTAGAAAGCGGGCGATTTTTTTCATGCTAGAAACTCCTGGACTCTGGTGGCATGGGGCTGTGGGATTCGCCAAGACACCAATCTATGACTGTTATTGCTGACTTCGACCATCGCTAACTCAACGCCGTCTTCACATGAGTGAGACAGTCTGAGTATAGAGCGAAAGCCCTATGATTTTCATGGCTTTGTCAAAAACAAGCAAGACGCTTTGGCCTGTCTTGTCAAAGCGACATGGCGGCAATCCAACCGAAAACGATCAGTGGAATATTGTAGTGCAGGAAGGTAGGTACCACGCTGTCCCAGATATGATCGTGCTGACCGTCCGCGTTGAGTCCAGCGGTAGGCCCAAGAGTCGAATCCGACGCCGGCGACCCCGCGTCGCCCAGGGCGGCGGCGGTGCCTACCAGGGCGATGATCGCCATGGGCGAGAAACCGAAGCTGATTGCCAGGGGCACATACAGCGATGCGATGATCGGGATGGTGGAGAAGGACGAGCCGATACCCATGGTAATGAAGAGCCCCACCAACAGCATGATCAAGGCCGCCAGGCCGCGGCTGTCGCCGATCACCTGGGCGGAACTGGTCACCAGGGCTTCCACCTCGCCGGTGGTCTGCATGACGCCGGCGAATCCCGCGGCGCTGATCATGATGAAACCCACCTGAGCCATCAGGCGCATGCCCTCGGTGAAGATGGTGTCTTGCTCTTGCCAATGAAAGACGCCGCTCAGGGACAGAACGCCGAAACCGAAAAGCCCACCCAGCACCATGGAATTGGAAAATAGCTGCACGACGACGGTGCCCACCAAGGCGAGGGTCAGTATCACGATTTGCCAGGGCTTCAGCTGACGTGCCGCCTGGGCAGGGGTTTCATCGCCGTGGGCAAGAAAACGATCCTCGTAGTCCCGTGGTCGGCGGTAACTGATCAAGACAGCGAAAACCAGCCCGAGAGTCATGCCGGCAATGGGAATCAGCATCGCCTTGGGTACCATATTGGCGGTCACGTTCAGCCCCGCGTCGTTGATATTGCCGAGCAGCAGGTCGTTGAGAAAGATCGCGCCGAAGCCAACGGGCAGCAGCATATAAGTGGCGGTGACGCTGAAGGTCAGCACGCAGGCCACCGCGCGCCGATCGAGACGCAAATGATTCATCAGTTTCAAGAGCGGCGGCACCAGTACCGGAATAAAAGCGATGTGCACCGGAATCAGGTTCTGGGAGCTGATGCCGAAGGCCAGCAGAATGCCGAGCAGGGTGAAGATGATCAGGCAGCGGTTGGGGATGCCCGCATCAAGTTTGAGGCCGGCGATCGCCTTGGCGGAAAGCTTCTCGGTGATACCGGAGCGAGAAAGCGCGACCGCAAAGGCGCCGAGTACCGCGTAGGCCAAGGCCACGGTGGCGCCGTTGCCGAGCCCCGCATCGAAGGCTTCGAGAATCTCGGCTAGCGGCATGCCGCTGTACAAGCCTCCCACCAGGGCGGCGACAATCAACGCAAAGACCACGGAAATGCGCGAAAGACTCAGGACGACCATTACCAGGATGGCCAGTACGACGGCATTCATGAGATTCCTTGAAAGATAGATAAATTGGCGCGCACAGGATACCAGAAGAAAAAAGGCGAATGAGACGAATCAATGGAAAGGCGTCTGATCGATGGTCGATCAAGAACTGCAACCCAGCGGACTTGAGGTTAAGCTTGTTAAGCAAACAATCATTTTTTCTTCCTTCAAGGATGCGGTTTCTGGCTGGGGATGCGCTTCATGCGTAACTTGTTGATACTCTGCTTTGCCTATGCGATCAGCCTTTTCTTTCGTGGCATGATTTCGGTGATCGCACCGGAAATCTCGACGGATCTGGCCATGAGCGAAGGGGGACTCGGGCTATTGTCGTCGACCTTCTTCATCAGCTTTGCCGTCGCCCAGATTCCCTGTGGCCTGGCCCTGGACCGGCTGGGCGCACGCCTGAGCATCGGCCTGTTCATGTGGCTGGCGGTGCTGGGTACAGCGCTGTTTTCGATGGCCGAATCCCCGTTACTCGCCTTTGCAGGGCAGGTGCTGATCGGGGTCGGCTGTGCACCGATATTTACCGGAACGATGCTGTTCATCGGTCGCCACTATTCCCCGGAACGCTTTGCCTATTTCACCGCCCTGGTGATCGCGATCGGCAGCATTGGCGACCTGCTCGGCACCACGCCGTTGGCCATGGCGACCGAGTGGCTGGGCTGGCGCTCCGCCTTGCTGCTAGTCATGGTGCTGTCCGCACTCTCGGCGAGCTGTTGCTTGCTGGGGCTGAAACCGGATCGACCCGAGGGCGCGAGTTATTCGTTGCCGGTGATGTTGCGAGGGATGGCGCGTATCACGACCGTGCGCGGAATATGGCCGATCATTCCGATGTTTCTCGCCAGCTATGCGGTGTTGATGGCCATACGCGGGCTCTGGAGCGGCCCTTATCTGGCCGACGTGTTTCAGTTGGATACCAGCGAACGGGGCCATATCATTCTGGCGATGTCGATCGCCCTGGGCGTCGGCACCTTTATGCTGGGAGCGCTGGACCGCTGGCTGCAAAGTACCAAACGGCTGGTGATCGTCACCTCGCTGCTGACCCTGATTCCCTTGTTGCTATTGATGATCTATCCGACCAGGGGCCCCTATTTTGCGATGTGGGCCTTCGTAGCAGTAGGGCTTTTCGGTTTCAACTACCCGTTGTTGATGGCTCATTCCCGGAGTTTTCTCGCGCCGGCCTATCACGGCCGGGGAATGGCGTTTCTGACGGCCTTGAGCTTCATCGGCGTCGCCCTGATTCAGAGCGTCAGTGGCTGGATGATGGAGCTGACCTATGCAATGCACATGCCGCCAGGCGAGCAGTATCGTCTGTTGTTCATCCTACTGGGCGGCGCGCTTGCACTGGCGACACTGGCGTACTGCTTCAGCGATCGGCAAGGCCAGGGAAAGGAGCCGCTCAAGTAAGGGCGTGCATGATGCAGGAGGGGCGATCCTTCGATGCGCTACCCGGCTCGATAGATGGCGCTGGATGCATCAAGGAAGCGGGGTTTTGGAGTCTAGCTGATTCTGTAAGACAGGGGCGATTCCGCCAGCAGACCACGCCCGCCGGCCAGGGTCAAAGCCAGGTCGTGCAACCCGTTCCATAGCGGCACCGGGCTTGCGCCCTTGATCGCAAGATCCAGACGCTGGGCGAACAGCAGGAGCTTGTGAAGCCGCTTGACCGGCAGCCGCTGCAGGGCTTGCCGGTAAGTGGGCTGGCGCTTGTCGAAGATTGGCGGTTTTTGAGATTTGCAGGCGTGCTCGAAACTCTGGCCTTGATCGAGGTGCTGGTGCAGGGAGAGCAGGCTGCGCAGTTCTCGAGTCAGCGCCCAGAGGAGAATCGGCGCTTCCACGCCTTCGTCCTCAAGCCCCTTGATGATACGTGAAACCCGCTCTGATTCACCTTTCAGGCAGGCATCCGCCAGGGTGAAAACATCATAGCGGGCGCTGCTTTCCACGCCGCCGGCAATGGTGTCGACGGTCAGCCGCGCACCCTTGGGCAACAGCAGGGCGAATTTCTGCAGTTCCTGATCTGCCGCCAGCAGGTTGCCCTCGGTACGCTCCCCCAGCAGTCGGGCGGCGTCCATGTCCATGGAAAGCCCATGGCGGCCGGCGCGATCCTGCATCCAGAAGCCCAGGCGCTGATGGTCCACCGGCCATACCGGTACGAATAGCCCGACCTTGTCCAAGGCCTTGAACCATTTGCTTTGCTGCTGTTTGCGATCAAGCTTGTTGGCGCTGATCAGCAGAAGGTCATCGCTGTCCTTGATTCTCTGAGCGTAGCCCTCCAGCGTCTTGCCGCCTTCCTGGCCCGGTGCTTGCGACCCCAGGCGCAGCTCGATCAGCTTGCGGCTGGCGAACAGGGACAGGCTGGCAGCGGCTTCCGTGAGGCGTCCCCACTGGAAGTTGCCCTCCACGTGGTATACCTCTCGTTCCTCAATGCCCTGTTCTCGAGCGGCCTTGCGAACCGCGTCACAGGCCTCCAGGTGAATCAGCGGCTCGTCGCCGGCAACGATGACCACCGGCGGCAGGCGCTTGTTCAAGGCATCCGGCAGCTTGTCGGGAAAGACTTTCATATCAGACGCTATCTGACGCTGTCGACGGACAGCGGGCGAAGCCGATCCAGAAGCTGTTCCGCGGCCCGCTGACGCAGTTCCTGGCGTGCTTCGGTGAGTCGATCGTCCCGGGCCAACAGGTTGCTGTCCTGGGTGTCCACGACGTTGAACACTTCGATTTGCTGAGGATGAATCAGGTAGGCACCGTCTTTCTTGCGCTGTACGGAAAACGGTGCTCGCAGGGTCAGCTCGATATCCTGTTTGCCGGCGTCGCGAATGCCTAGTTCGCGCTCCTGGGTTTCCTCGCGACCCAAGGTAAGGCGCAGCGGCGCGTTCTTGTCCAGCTTTGTGCCGACCTGCTCCAGGGCGTTTTGTACTTCCTCGGTCAGGGGGGCATTCGGTGCCTCCAGAGTCAGGCGCTCGACCCCCAGGGAGGTGTCTCCCAGGCCGCGCAGATGAAAGCCGCAGCCGCTCAGGTTCAAGGTGGCGACACCGAGGATTGAATAGAGCGCCATGCGCGTCAGAAAAGTACGCCGTTGCATATCAAGTTCCCTGCAGAGTCGAGGTCAGCCGACCACGATATTGACCAGTTTGCCCGGTACCACGATCACCTTGCGTACCGTCTTGCCTTCCAGATGACGCTGAACGTTTTCCACTTCCAGCGCCCGGGACTCGATAGCCTGCTTGCTCGCATCCGCGCTAACTTCCAGTCGTGCCCGCAGCTTGCCGTTGACCTGCACCACCAGCTCGAGGGTGTCTCGCGTCAGGGCGCTTTCGTCAAGCCTGGGCCAAGGGGCATCGATTACCGGCTCCGCATGGCCAAGCCGCTGCCATAGCGCGTGACAAAGATGCGGCGTGATGGGAGCGAGCAGCAACACGCTGGCCTCCACCGCTTCTCGAGTCACCGCCAGCCCTTGTGGACTCCTGTCGTCGAATTTTGACAAGGCGTTGGAAAGCTCCATCACCGCAGCGATGGCGGTGTTGAAGGTGGTGCGTCGACCGATATCGTCGCTGGCCTTCTGGATGGTCTCGTGGGTCTTGCGGCGCAGGGTTTTCTGCGGCTCGTCGAGGCTTGCGGTATCAAGTTGCCCCGGCGTGCCTGCTTCCAGATGCTCCTGCACCTGACGCCACAGGCGCTTCAGGAAACGATGGGCGCCCTCGACACCGGAATCCGACCACTCCAGGGACTGCTCCGGCGGCGCGGCGAACATCATGAACAGGCGCACCGTATCCGCGCCAAAGCGATCGATCATCGACTGAGGGTCGACGCCGTTATTCTTCGACTTGGACATCTTCTCGATGCCGCCCATCGCCACGGGCTGACCGTCTTTGATCAGCGTGGCGCTCAGCGGGCGGCCCTTGTCGTCACGGCTGACTTCCACGTCCACCGGATTGAACCACTGCTTGCCGCCGTTCGCGGTGGTGCGATAAAAGGTCTCGGCGATCACCATGCCCTGGGTCAACAGACGCTGAAAAGGCTCGTCGCTTTTCACCAGGCCGAAGTCCCGCATCAGCTTGTGGAAGAAGCGCGCATAGAGCAGGTGCAGGATAGCGTGCTCGATGCCGCCGACATACAGATCCACCGGCAGCCAGTAGTCGGCGCGCGCGTCGAGCATGGCGTCCTTGTTGTCCGCGCAGCAGAAACGGGCGTAATACCAGCTGGACTCCATGAAGGTGTCAAAGGTATCCGTCTCACGTGTCCAGCCGTCGCCGAGATCCGAGAATTCCGGCATCTTCTTCAGCGGCGAACCGGAGGCGTCCACGGTGACTTCCATGGGCAGCGCCACCGGCAGCTCCTCGTCGGTCAGCGGCACGGTCTGGCCCTCCGGGCCGTACTTGACGGGAATCGGCGCCCCCCAGTAGCGCTGGCGGGCCACGCCCCAGTCCCGCAGGCGGAAGTTGGTCTTGACCTCCCCTTGGCCCTGGGAAGCGAGCCGCTCGGCGATGGCGTCGAAGGCGTTTTGGAAATCCAGACCGCTGAACTCGCCGGAATTGATCAGCCTGCCGTATTCGTCGTGGGCGCCTTGGGTAATATCCGGCGCCTGACCGTCGGCGCCGGATATTACCGCCTCGATGGGCAGGTCGTATTTAGTCGCGAACTCCCAGTCCCGCTGATCGTGGGCGGGCACCGCCATCACCGCCCCGGTGCCGTATTCCATCAGCACGAAATTAGCCACATAAATAGGCAGATGGCGGCCGGTCAGCGGATGAATCGCCTGAAAGCCGGTTTCCATGCCGCGCTTTTCCATGGTTGCCATGTCCGCTTCCGAGGTGCCCCCTCTGGCGCACTCCTCGATAAACGCCGCCAGCTCGGGATTATCCTGCGCCGCCGCCCTGGCCAGCGAATGCCCGGCGGCCACCGCCATGTAGGTCACGCCGAAGAGGGTGTCCGGGCGAGTGGTATAGACCTTGAGCGAATCGAACCCGGCGACCTCGAAGGTCAACTCGACCCCCTTGGACTTGCCGATCCAGTTGCGCTGCATGGTCTTGACCTGCTCCGGCCAGTCCACCTTGTCGAGATCCGTCAGCAGTTCCTCGGCGTAATCGGTGATCTTGAGGAACCACAGGGGAATTTCCTTGCGCTCCACGAGAGCGCCAGAGCGCCAGCCGCGGCCGTCGATGACCTGCTCGTTGGCCAGCACCGTCTGATCCACCGGATCCCAGTTGACCGTGGACATCTTCTTGTACACCAAACCCTTCTCGATGAGCTTGGTGAAGAACCACTGTTCCCAGCGATAGTAGTCCAAGTCGCAGGTGGCGAACTCCCGGTCCCAGTCGTAGGCGAAACCCAGCGCCTTGAGCTGGGCGCGCATGTAATCGATGTTCTGGTAGGTCCACTTGGCCGGGGGTACCCGGTTCTGGATGGCGGCGTTTTCCGCGGGCATGCCGAAGGCGTCCCAGCCCATGGGCTGCAGCACGTTCCTGCCCTGCATGCGCTGGAAGCGGGAGATCACGTCACCGATAGTATAGTTGCGCACATGTCCCATATGCAGCTTGCCGCTGGGGTAGGGAAACATCGACAGGCAGTAGAACTTTTCGCGGCTGGCGTCTTCCACCGCCTTGAAGCATTGGTTCTTTTCCCAGTAGTGCTGGGCCTCGCGTTCGATGTCCTGGGGATTGTACTGTGCGTCCATCGGTCTTTGTCGTTACCTTGGGCTGGGGGTGGATGGTAATGCATCGAGAAATGCTTGAAGACGCGGCGATATGGCGTCTAAATGGGCATAAAGCATACCCCAGTCGGCTTTTCACAGGTAGGGGATACCCGAGAATGGCCGTTCGAACGATCCAAGGAGACTTTCATGAGCGAACATCGCGAACCCGAATCTCATTCCGAGGCATCCAGTCAGACGCCGTCGCAAGGCGATCGGCTGCGAGAAGGCTACGAGCGGGTCTTGTCGCGCATGGACGACAGCACTCGTGAGCTTTCCTGGGAGCGACTGCAGGAAGAGCTCGACGACGCGGTAGCCTTCGAGTCGGACGTGGAGGAGTTCACCAAGGACGAACTGGCATTACTGCGCGCCTGGGTGGAACGGGATCTCAAGGAAATGCGGCGCTACCTGGCCGCCGGCGGCGAAGGCGTGGCCAGCTGGCTGGGCATCGATCTGGAGGCGCTGTCACGCAAGATCACCAGCGCGCTATTCTCCATCGCCGATCGCAGTGTGATCGAGCGGGAGCAGTTCGAGGACGACCTGGCAGCCGCTCGCGCGGACTATACCGAAGGCGAGGTAGCGGCGCCGGGGCGCATGGCCTGCGTGCACTGTGGTGCCAAGGTGGTACTGGATCACGTCAAGCGCATCGAGCCCTGCCATGAATGCGGTCATCGCTATTTCGAACGGGCGCCGCAGTAAATGGCTCTAACCCTTTCCTACAGCCAGGCCGCCATCAGCGCGAAGCTTGGCAGGATCACCAAGGACATGCCGGCGGCATACCAGAGGTTGCGCTTGGTCATTTCGAAGCCGTTGACGCCGTAACGGCCTTGCAGCGAGAGATTGATACCGGTCAGCGGCCCCAGGGCGGAGCCGACACCCCAGCAGGTCAGCGCCACGTAGGCGAACAGGGTCGGGTTCGTCGTGGTCATGTCGAGCATTGCCGCCAGGGTCGAGATGCCGATGATCGGGTGCAGGCCCAGCACGGTGCTGACGACGATGGTCAGGTAGCTGAGTCCGGCTTCGAAAGCGCCGAACTGCTCGAATAGCTGCCACTGATCGCCCGCCAGCGCATCGATCAGGGTAGAGAGCCCCAGAGTGAACAGGCCCGCGGAGAGAAACAGCGAAATCTCTCCGCGCATGTTGGGCAGGCGACCGGTGACATGCTGCCCCAGGCGACTGGCGGTGCGCGTGACGCCGTCCGTCAGGTTGGAGAGCAGGGCGACGCCGGGCAGCAAAAAGGTGATGATGCTGATGATCGCAAGCGATGGGATGAGCAGGTAATGAAACAGCATCACCAGCGCCGCCATGGCCACCGGCATCAGCAGGCTCGACGACGACAGGGCGAATCCCTGGACGCTCGCTAGATCGAAGCGCCGATTGGTTTCCCAGGCGGTGAAGCCGCCGGCGAAGGCAGCAAGCGGCAGCCCGAAGGCCAGAATCCAGCCGTACTGCATCTCCGGTACCAACCCCATGGCCACCGCCATGGAAGCGAAGAACGGCGACCACAGCGCCGCGCTGGAAAGCCCGCGATTGAGAGCGATCAGCTGCGGCAGGGCGAGCCCGCCTCGGGCCTTGATATGATCCCCGACCATGAAAACCGCGGATAGGTTGAGGATCGAGCCCAGCAGGTGCGTGCTCGACCAGGTACTGATCACACCTTTGACGCCGGTGGCATCGCGGCCGCCCTGTTGCGGCGGCGTCGCGCCGCTCTTTATCAGACCGATAAAGCTGACCCCTACCAACATCGCTACTACCTGAGCATTGCTCGCGGGAATCGCCGACCAGGGCAACGGCGCCTGATAATACCATCGGCCGATAAGTAGAAAGCCTAGGCCGAGCCCGACGAGAATTCCCGCCTGTTGCCGGGCGCGGCGCGGCAGGTCCTGCCATTCCAGCATCACCGCCAGCCACAGACAGCCGCCTACCAACCATTCCGGTATCGAAAGCCAGGTAAAGCCGGCAATTTGCAGCAGCAATCCACTCAGAATCGCCGCACCGGCGACAAGATGACGCCTGGCGCTAACGGCGGCGAATCGCTGTGAATCGAACATGGCGCTAGCCTGAACAGGAAGGGGGATCAGGCATGCTAGTGATGACGCCTGGCTTTAACAAGTTGCGCTCAATCGACTTGCTTGCGCGTCTCGTCCAGCAGCGCCAGCATCGAGCGGGCCGCGTTGGAAAGGGTACGGTTCTTGTGAAACAGATAGCCCAGGGGCCGCTCGATGGGCAGGTGGTCGATAGGCAGCACGTGAATTTCTTCGTCGATTAAGGTTTCCGGCAGTACGCTCCAGCCCAGGCCGATGGCCACCATCATCTTAAGGGTTTCCAGATAATTGGTGGAGAGGGCAACATTCACCCGAAGGCCATCTCGGGCGAAGGTATCCACTACGATATCTCGAGTGAAAGTCAGATGGCCGGGCAACACCGCATCGAAATTCGATAGGGCGGAAAGCTCGAGGGAATGATGCTCCGCTAAGGGATGATCGTTGCTACAAACGAAACGCAGCCGGTCGATCCATACCGGTTCCACTACCAGTTGCGGGTCGGGCCGGGGCGCCAAGGTGACCACGGCGATTTCCAGCTCTCCGTCCAGCACGTCTTGGTAGGCCTGCTCGGAGTCCAGAAAGCGCATGTCCATGCGCACCTCCGGATGCGCCTGGGTATAGGCCTTGAGGATCGGCGGCAGGCGATGCAGCCCGATATGGTGGCTGGTGGCCATGGTCAGGCTGCCGGTGACATCGCCGCTCAGGTTGAAAAGCGCGCGGCGGCTATCGTCCACCATCACCAGTATCTGCCGCGCCCGAGGCAGCAGCAGTCGTCCGGCTTCCGTCAAGGAAATGCGCCGGCCGATGCGGTCGAAAAGGCGGGCGCCCACCTGTTCTTCCAGGTTGGCGATGCGCTTGCTGACCGCTGGCTGGGTCAAATGCAGATGCTCCCCCGCCAAGGAGAAGGAGCCGCTATCCGCGACGGCGAGAAATGCCTGCAGACTCTGTGTATCCATGAAAACATCTATTCCATAATGGAATTCATTGAATAAATAACATGAATTGCTTTTATGCACGAGTCGCGTAAGACTATTCAAAACAGAAAATATTTTGCGGCACCGTTGAGTCATCGAACGACCGGATTGAGCAAAGGGCCAGAGAGCCCGGGAGAATGACATGGCAGGCCAGACCCTGTACGACAAGCTGTGGCAGCAGCACCTGGTGAAGGAGCGGGACGACGGTACCGCCTTGATCTATATCGATCGTCAGCTATTGCACGAAGTGACTTCGCCCCAGGCATTCGAGGGGCTACGCCTGGCGAATCGCAAGCCCTGGCGCCTGGATGCCAACCTGGCCACGCCGGATCATAACGTGCCGACCACGATCGTCGAGCGCGCCGAAGGCAATGCGGGTATCAAGGACCCGGTATCGCTGATTCAGGTGCAGACCCTGGACGACAACTGTGAAGCCTTCGGCATCGAGGAATTTCGCATCAACGACGCTCGCCAGGGCATCGTCCACGTGGTCGGGCCGGAGCAGGGGGCGACCCTGCCGGGCATGACCGTGGTCTGCGGCGATTCCCACACCGCCACCCATGGCGCCTTCGGAGCGTTGGCTCACGGTATCGGCACTTCCGAGGTCGAGCACGTGCTGGCCACCCAGTGCCTGCTGGCCCAGAAGATGAAGAACATGCAGGTGCGGGTCGAGGGTAAACTGGGTGCCGGCGTTACCGCTAAGGATATCGTGCTGGCGATCATCGGCAGGATCGGCACTGCCGGCGGCACCGGCTACGCCATCGAGTTCGCCGGTAGCGCGATTCGCGATCTCTCCATGGAAGGGCGAATGACCGTGTGCAACATGGCCATCGAGGCCGGCGCCCGGGTCGGGCTGATAGGCGTCGACGATACCACCATCGACTACCTGCGGGATCGCCCCTACGCTCCCAGCGCCGAGCAGTGGGACGCGGCGGTGGCGGACTGGCAAAATCTCGTCTCCGATGACGACGCGGTCTTCGACAAAATGGTGGAACTGGACGCCGCCAAGATTGAGCCCCAGGTGACCTGGGGCACCAGCCCGGAGATGGTCACCGGCGTTTCCGGAAAGGTGCCGGACCCCGCCGCGGAACAGGATGATACCGCCAAACGTGGCATCACCCGCGCGCTCGAGTACATGGGGCTGAAAGCCAATCAGGCGATCACGGATATTCGTCTGGATAAGGTGTTCATCGGCTCCTGCACCAACTCGCGTATCGAGGATCTGCGGGAAGCCGCCAGGGTCGCCAAGGGCAAGAAGGTGGCGGATTCCATCCAACTCGCCATGGTGGTGCCGGGCTCCGGCCTGGTGAAGCGCCAGGCGGAGGCGGAAGGCCTTGATAAGATTTTCACCGAGGCGGGTTTCGAGTGGCGGGAACCGGGCTGTTCCATGTGCCTGGCGATGAACGCGGACAAGCTCGGCGCCGGGGAACACTGCGCTTCCACCTCGAACCGTAACTTCGAGGGTCGCCAGGGCTACGGTGGGCGTACACACCTGGTCAGCCCGGCGATGGCTGCCGCCGCCGCCATCGCCGGCCATTTCGTCGATGTGCGCCGGTTCAACGACGCCGACCAGCTGCAGGAGGCTTGAATCATGCAAAAATTCGAACGTCATCAAGGGCTGGTCGCGCCGCTGGATCGAGCCAACGTGGACACGGATCTGATCATTCCCAAGCAGTTCCTGAAGTCCATTCATCGCACCGGCTTCGGCGTCAATCTCTTCGACGATCTGCGCTATCGGGACGAAGGCTATCCGGGGCAGGATGCGTCAAGCCGTCCGCTCAATCCGGACTTCGTGCTCAATCAGCCGCGCTATCAAGGGACGAGCATTCTGCTGACCCGGCGCAACTTCGGCTGCGGCAGTTCTCGGGAGCATGCCCCTTGGGCACTGGAGGATTTCGGCTTTCGGGTGGTGATCGCGCCGAGCTTCGCGGATATCTTCTACAATAACGCTTTCAAGAACGGCATCCTGCTGATCACGCTTCCCGAGGAGGCCGTGGAGCAACTGTTCCAGGAGGTCGAGGCCACTGAGGGCTATCGGCTGGAGGTGGATCTGGAAAACCAGAAAGTCATCACGCCTTCCGACGAGGCCATCGCGTTCGAGGTGGACGCCTTCCGCAAGCATTGCCTGCTCAACGGACTCGATGATATCGGCATCACCCTGCAGGACGAAGACGCCATTCGCGAGTTCGAGGCCAAGCATCGGCAGGCGCGGCCCTGGCTTTTTCGCGAGACCGCCTGAACGCTTATTCAAGGAAATGTTATGACTTGCAAGATTCTCGTGCTGCCCGGCGACGGCATCGGGCCGGATATCACCGCCGAGGCCATCAAGATCCTCAAGGCCTGCCAGAAACAAGGCCTGGATATTGAAATTGAAGAGGCCTTGGTGGGTGGCGCCGCCTATGACGCGGAGGGCGATCCGCTGCCTCGGGAAACCCTGCTCAAGGCGCAAGCGGCGGATGCCATTCTCCTGGGCGCGGTGGGCGGCCCCCAGTGGGACAAGCTCGAGGACATCGCCAAGCGTCCGGAAAGAGGCCTGCTTGGGTTGCGCAAGGAGTTGGGCCTGTTCGGCAACCTGCGGCCGGCGTTTCTGTATCCGCAGCTGGCGGAGGCGTCGAGCCTCAAGGCGGAGGTGGTATCCGGGCTCGATATCATGATTGTTCGCGAACTCACCGGTGGCATCTATTTCGGCCAGCCGCGCGGCATCGAGGAGCGGGACGGTCAGCGGGTCGGCTTCAATACCTATGTGTATTCGGAAGCGGAAATCGAGCGTATCGGCCGAGTGGCCTTCGAGATGGCTCGCAAGCGCAACCGCAAGCTGTGCAGCGTGGACAAGGCCAACGTGCTGGAAGTCACCATGCTGTGGCGGGAGGTAATGGAACGCCTGGCGCCGGAATATCCGGACGTCGAGCTTTCCCACATGTACGTGGATAACGCCGCCATGCAACTGGTGCGCGCGCCGAAGCAGTTCGACGTGATCGTCACCGGCAACATGTTCGGCGACATTCTGTCCGACGCGGCGGCCATGCTGACCGGCTCCATCGGCATGCTGCCTTCCGCCTCCCTGAACGAAAAGGGCCAGGGCATGTTCGAGCCTTGCCACGGTAGCGCGCCGGATATCGCCGGTCAGAATATCGCCAACCCCCTGGCGACGATTCTTTCCGTGGCCATGATGCTGCGCTATTCCCTGGACGAGCCGGAACTGGCCGGGCGCATCGAACGGGCGGTCAGCCAGGTGCTGGACAGCGATCTGCGTACCGCGGATATCGCCTATGCAGATACCCGCAAGGTGTCCACCAGCGAGATGGGCGATGCGGTGCTCGAAGCCTTTCGCAAGGGCTGAGAGACGAAATTTTTCGTCGCCATGCCTGCTTGCAGGCGTATATTCACAAAAGGAGCATGGCGCTACCAATAAGAGGATATTGTTATGTTGAACGTCGGATTCGTCGGTTGGCGGGGCATGGTGGGCTCCGTGCTGATGCAGCGCATGCAGGAAGATAACGAGTTTCAGGGTATCGAGCCGATCTTCTTCACCACCTCCCAGGTCGGCCAGCCCGGCCCCGAGATTGGCGTGGAGGTGCCGCCCTTGAAGGACGCCTTCGATATCGAGGCGCTCAAGGCGTTGGATGTGGTGGTAACCTGTCAGGGCGGCGACTACACTAAGGAAGTCTACGAGAAGCTGCGTCAGGCGGGCTGGCAAGGCTACTGGATCGACGCCGCCAGCACCCTGCGCATGGCGGACGAGGCCACCATCGTGCTGGACCCGGTCAACCGCCACGTGATCGATGCGCAGCTCGCCAATGGCGCCAAGACCTTCGTCGGCGGCAACTGCACCGTCAGCCTGATGCTGATGGGTCTCGGCGGCCTGTTCGAGGCGGACATGATCGAGTGGATGACCTCCATGACCTATCAGGCCGCTTCCGGCTCCGGCGCCAAGCACATGCGGGAGCTGATCGAGCAGATGGGTGCACTGCGGGACGGCGTCAAGAACGAACTCGCGGATCCTTCCAGCGCCATTCTGGATCTCGACCGTCGGGTGACCGCCACCATGCGCGGTGGCGACTTTCCCACGGACAATTTCGGCGCGCCGCTGGCGGGTAGCCTGTTGCCCTGGATCGATAGCCCCATGGAAAACGGCCAGAGCCGGGAAGAATGGAAGGGCGGTGTCGAGGCCAACAAGATTCTCGGTCTCGCAAACAACCCGATTCCCATCGACGGTCTGTGCGTGCGTATCGGCGCCATGCGCTCCCATAGCCAGGCCTTCACCATCAAGCTCAAGCAGGACGTGCCGCTGGATGAAATCGAGGATCGTCTGGCCAGGCACAACGACTGGGTCAAGGTGATTCCCAACGACAAGGACGCCACTATCGCCGGACTGACGCCGGCGGCGGTGACCGGCACCATGAACGTACCGGTGGGACGGCTGCGCAAGCTGGCCATGGGTGGCGAGTATCTGTCCGCCTTCTCCGTGGGCGACCAGCTGCTGTGGGGCGCCGCGGAACCCTTGAAGCGCATGCTGGCCATTCTGCGGGAGCGGTAAGCATCTCCCGCGAATATTTCCGACGCTTGATTTAGCGAAGCGCCTCTATCCAAGAGGCGCTTTTTTAGTTCACGGGTTATTAACTTTTGTTGATCATTCAGCAACAGATTTTATCGACACCGCGAGGGTAAAGTGAAACCGAACCGTCACGATCAAGGACCGCAAATGAAAGCGAAACTCTCCATCGCCATACTGCTAGTGGCTAGCATGGCAAGCACTGGCGCCTTTGCTTTTAATGAAGCGCCTTCTGTGCTACTCGCTCAGCTTTCGGAGAATGACGCCCAATCCGATACCTCGGCTTCGACGAACGGCGCCGCGACCAGAAGCATCGTCATCGGCGAGGGGGATACCCTGTGGTCTCTGGCGGCGCGCTTGCGTCCGAGTGAGGATATCGCCATCCAGCAGATGGTGCTGGCGCTGGTGGAGGCCAATCCCAGGGTATTTCCCGGGGGCGATCTCAACCGGATGCGTACCGGTCAGCGCCTGGTGGTGCCGTCTCGGGAAATGATCGAGAAGCGCAGCGTGGCGGAAGCAAAACGTCAATACCAGGCGCGCAGTCAGCCCTCCCAGGCGGATGAGACCCAAGCCGAG
This sequence comes from Pistricoccus aurantiacus, assembly GCF_007954585.1. Lineage (GTDB taxonomy): Bacteria > Pseudomonadota > Gammaproteobacteria > Pseudomonadales > Halomonadaceae > Pistricoccus > Pistricoccus aurantiacus. The sequence goes on along the minus strand of NZ_CP042382.1, from coordinate 3,293,918 downwards.
GTGCCGGCGACCGCTTCCGAAACTGTTACCGAAGAGCCTCCCGCGCGTATCGCCCCGGAGGACGTCGAGAAACCTCAAGAAACAACGCCAATCGTCGATGTATCCGGTGCGAACGCACTCGAAACTTTCAGCGACGCCAAGACGAGCAGCCAGGAAGGACAAAAGGAAATCGAAACGCCACAGTTGGTGGACAGGCGGCTGGCGGCGCTTGCCATGGAAATGGAGCGACAGGCGGATCGCGATGAATTGGAGGCCCTGCGCAATCGTAATCAGGCGATGCGCAATCAGCTGGCGCAGCAGCAGCAGGAACTGATCGCGCTGGAAGCGCGGTTGAGCGCTGCCAATGTTCGAGCCCAAGAGGCAGAGCAGGAGGCGCAGCGCGCCTCGTCGTCAAGCTGGCAGACCTGGGGCTGGGTGGTAAACGCAGTGGTGTTGGTACTGATCGTGGTCGCTCTGGTGCTGTATCGACGCCGCCAGAAAATAAGGTGAAGACAGCATGGGATCGCAAGGTGGCGTTCTAGGCCCAGCGGCGGGATAATGCTCAACCCTTTGATCGATTAGCCGGACTGCCGAGACGCGATGTCATTTTTTGTGCGCCTGAATGAAAGAACTCCTCTTGTCGGCCGTTTAGCGATGGGGGTGGAATATGATGGGAGTGGCTACTGCGGCTGGCAGCGTCTGAAGCACGCACCTTCGGTACAGGCGGCCTTGGAAACCGCGCTTTCCCAGGTGTCCGGTGATACCGTCAAGGTACATTGCAGTGGGCGCACGGATAGCGGCGTGCATGCCACCCGCCAGATCGTCCATCTGGACCCGCCGGTCAAGCGTTCGGAAAAGGCTTGGGTGTTCGGCGCCAATACCAACCTTCCACGAGATATCGCAGTGCGCTGGATCAGGGAAGTCCCCGACGATTTTCATGCGCGGTTCAAGGCCCTGGCCCGACGCTATCGCTACGTGATCCTCAATCAGCCCGGTCGCCCGGTGCTGGAGCGGGCCAACGCGACCTGGTGTCGCGAGCCCCTGGATGACAAGGCCATGCACGCGGCTGCTCAGGCGCTGATCGGTGAGCAGGATTTCTCGAGCTTTCGCGCTGCCGGCTGCCAGTCCAAGACCCCCTGGCGCCACCTGCATTTCATCGAGGTGCATCGTCACGGCCCGCTGGTCGTCGTGGACGTGCAGGCCAACGCCTTCCTTCATCACATGATTCGCAATATCGTCGGTGCCCTGGTGGCAGTGGGTCGAGGTGAACAAGGCGTCGGTTATCTCGCCGAGCTGCTGGCGCTCAAGGATCGTAAGCTCGCCAGCGCCACGGCGCCGGGATGCGGCCTGCATTTCGTCGACTGCGTCTACGATTCGCGCTTTGATCTGCCTCGGGAGCCCTTGGGGCCCAACCTGCTGGCGTTTCTTGGGGAGTGGACCGGTGAACGCGAGCTGCCGGACAATCCGCGCTTTGCGTATCGTCGCGGCCAGCCTGGGTGCGACCTGCCCAGGTGCGATCAATCACAAGGCGAGGCGTTGACAGGGAAGTTGGCCCTGAGCCGGGAGCCTTTAGCGTAATGGCCTCTTTTAAACGTACCCGAGTCAAACTGTGCGGCATGACGCGAGAACAGGATGTGGACGCGGCGGTTGAGGCTGGCGCCGATGCCCTGGGATTCGTGCTGTGGCCGGGGAGCAAGCGAGCCGTCGAGGCGTCGAGTCTGGCGACGCTCTGCGCTCGAGTGCCGGCTCTCGTGACCCGGGTCGGCCTGTTCGTCGATCAGGAGCCGGACTTGATTCGTCTCGTCAGTCGACACCTGGATCTGCTGCAGTTTCATGGCGACGAGTCGGCGTCCTTCTGCGCGTCTTTTGAGCGTCCCTACATCAAGGCCTTGCGCATGCGCGACGGGCTCGATCTGCACGCCGCCGCGGATGCCTACTCGACGGCTCGGGCACTGCTGCTGGATGCCTACAAGCCCGGGGTTCCCGGCGGCACCGGCGAGGCCTTCGACTGGGGGCGAATCCCCGCAACGCTTGCAAAACCTGTTATTCTCGCTGGTGGATTGAGTGCCATCAATGTGGCACGAGCGATACGCCAGGTAAGGCCTTTTGCCGTGGATGTTTCCGGCGGCATCGAGAAGGAACCCGGCATCAAGGATATCGACAAGATCGACGATTTCGTCCGCCAGGTAACCCTGGCGGACACTTGCTGAAGTATCAAGAACCCGCGACCCCAAGAGGTAATTTCGTGACCAAGTTCAGCGACTTGACCCGTATGCCGGATGCCCGCGGCCATTTTGGCCCCTACGGCGGCCGGTTCGTCTCGGAAACGCTGAGCTTCGCCCTGGAGGATCTGGAAAAGACCTACGCAAGCCTGCGTGATGATCCGGATTTTCAGGCGGAGTTCGATCGTGATCTGGCCCATTACGTGGGCCGCCCGTCGCCGCTGTACCACGCGGAACGCTGGTCCAAGAAACTGGGCGGAGCGCAGATCTGGCTCAAGCGCGAGGATCTCAATCATACCGGCGCTCACAAGGTCAACAACACCATCGGCCAGGCGCTGCTGGCCAAGAAGAGCGGCAAACCCCGAGTGATCGCGGAAACCGGCGCGGGCCAGCACGGGGTGGCCACCGCTACCGTGGCGGCGCGGCTGGGGCTTGAATGTCACGTCTACATGGGCGCCGCGGATATCGAACGCCAGAAGCTCAACGTCTATCGCATGCAGTTGCTGGGAGCTACCGTGGTGCCGGTGGAGTCCGGCTCGCGTACCTTGAAGGACGCCATGAATGAAGCGCTGCGAGACTGGGTCACCAACGTCGACAACACCTTCTATATCATCGGCACCGTGGCCGGGCCGCATCCCTATCCCATGCTGGTGCGGGATTTCAATGCGGTGGTAGGACGCGAGGCACGCGAGCAGAGTCTTGCCCAGATCGGCCGCTTGCCGGACGCCCTGGTGGCCTGCGTGGGCGGCGGCTCCAACGCCATGGGGCTGTTCTATCCCTTTGTAGAAGACGATGAAGTGGCCATGTACGGCGTCGAGGCCGGTGGCGACGGCGTGGAGACCGGTCGCCACGCGGCGCCGTTATCCGCCAACGCGCCCCGTGGCGTGCTTCACGGCAACCGTACCTATCTGATGAGCGATGAAGGCGGGCAGATCACCGAGACACACTCGATCTCCGCCGGGCTGGACTACCCTGGGGTGGGGCCGGAACACGCGCTATGGAAAGATGTAGGACGGGTGAACTACGTGACCGCCAACGACCCGGAAGTGCTCGAGGCCTTCCGGGAGCTGACTCACATGGAAGGTATCATGCCGGCGCTGGAATCCGCTCATGCTCTCGCCTACGCTAAGGTGCTGGCGCCTCAAATGCGGCCGGATCAGCATATCATCATCAACCTGTCCGGACGCGGCGACAAGGATATCCTGACCGTTGCCAAGATCGACGGCATCACTATCCAGGGGATCTCTTGATGAATCGTATCGACCAACGCTTTGCCGCGCTCAAACGGCAGGGCCGCAAGGCACTGATTCCTTACATCACCGCCGGTGATCCGACGCCTCGTCATACCGTGGGATTCATGCAGGCTCTGGTAAAAGCGGGAGCGGATATCATCGAGCTGGGCATGCCGTTCTCCGATCCCATGGCGGACGGGCCGGTCATCCAGAAGGCCTGTGAGCGGGCGCTGAAGCAGGGCACTCGATTGAGCCACCTGTTCGAGATGGTGAGCGAATTTCGCCAGAGCGATCAGGAAACGCCGGTGGTATTGATGGGCTATCTCAATCCCATCGAGCGGCTGGGCTATGAGCGCTTCGCCGATCTGGCCCGGGAGGCTGGCGTCGATGGCGTGCTGATGGTGGACATGCCGCCGGAGGAGGCGGACCAGCTCGGACCGATCTTCAAGGAACGGGGGCTTGCCACGATCTTCCTGGTGGCCCCTACCACTTCCGAGAGCCGAGCCGCTACAATAGTCGCCCAGGCGCAGGGCTATATCTATTATGTCTCTCTCAAGGGCGTGACCGGTGCGGCGACGCTGGACGTCGCCTCTATCGAACGTCATCTGGCGCCCCTGCGTGAGATGACGGCGTTGCCCCTGTGCGTGGGTTTCGGAATTCGCGACGGTGAAACCGCAGCGGCGGTGGCCCAGGTGGCGGATGGAGTCATTGTCGGCAGCGCCCTGGTCAATCACATCGCCGCGGGGGGCGACGATCCTGCCTCCATTCCGCCCAGGCTCAAGGCGGTGCTTGGCGAGATGCGCCAGGCGATGGATGCCTGAGCAAGACCGCCGCTTGCCTTGTTTCAACGATAGCCCGGAGGAGCTTCCGGGCGCGCAGCATGGAATTCTTTCGATATGAGCTGGCTTGACAAGATTGTACCCTCCATGGGACGCATCCAGCGCAAGGATCGCCGCAGCAGCGTGCCGGACGGCCTGTGGCGCAAATGTCCCAAGTGCGAGGGCGTGCTCTATCTACCCGAGCTCGAAAAGCATCAAAGCGTTTGCCCCAAGTGCGATCATCACCTGCGCCTCACCGCACGCAAGCGGCTCGCCTGGTTTCTCGACGAAGGGGATCGAGATGAGATCGCCGCGGATCTGGAACCCCAGGATCGCCTCAGGTTTCGCGATTCCAAGAAGTATCGCGATCGCCTGCTGGCCGCTCAGAAAGCCACCAACGAAAATGACGCCCTGATCGCCATGCGCGGTCGACTGGAAGGCATGCCGATCGTGGCGGTGGCTTTCGAGTTCACTTTCATGGGCGGTTCCATGGGGGCGGTGGTAGGAGAGAAATTCGTGCGTGCGGCGGCGCTGGCCCTGCAGGAGCGCATTCCGCTGATCTGCTTTTCCGCCTCCGGCGGAGCGCGCATGCAGGAAGCGCTTTTCTCGTTGATGCAGATGGCCAAGACCTCCGCTGCCCTGGAACGACTCAAGCAGGCGGGGGTGCCCTATATCTCCGTGCTGACGGACCCGGTATATGGCGGCGTTTCCGCTTCTTTGGCGATGCTCGGCGATCTCAACGTCGCGGAGCCGCGGGCGCTGATCGGCTTCGCCGGGCCGCGAGTCATCGAACAGACCGTGCGCGAGAAGCTGCCGGAAGGGTTCCAGCGCAGCGAATTCCTGCTCGAGCATGGCACCGTGGATATGATCGTGCATCGCCATGCCATGCGTCAGCGCCTGGGGGCGGTGCTGCGTAAGCTTACTCATCTGCCGCCGGTGGGGGCACCGGAAGTTATCACTTCAGGTGAGAGCGCGGAAGACGGTGAGCCGATGTGGGAGACTGAGCCGCTTGACGCAGAACTCCAGCAAGAGCCGCCGAGACATGAGGAGTTCATCGATACCGCGACGGAGCATCCTCTCGAGGAAGATCAACCGCGTCGTGGGCGCTGAACTCTCGTGAGCGCTCCAAGTTCAGCGATGCCGCAAACTCTTGATGAATGGCTCGGGCACCTGACCCGTCAGCATCCTTTGGGTATCGAACTGGGTCTTGAGCGCGTCGCCGAGGTTGGCAAGCGCCTTGGCCTGGAGGCGCGTCTCTTGGCCAAGCACGTCATCAGCGTTGCCGGTACCAACGGCAAGGGCTCCACCGTGGCCATGCTGGATTCCCTGGCAAGAAGCCACGGCCTGACCACCGCCACCTATACGTCACCGCATCTGCTGCGCTACAACGAGCGCCTGTGTTTCGATGGCGTCGAGGCGACGGACGCCACTCTGATCAAGGGTTTCGCCGCGGTCGAGACGGCGCGCCTGACGCCGACCGCTATCTGTTTGACTTATTTCGAGATGGGCACTCTGGCGGCACTTCATGCCATCGCCGCTCGTCCGCCGGATCTGGCGATTCTCGAAGTCGGGCTGGGCGGTCGTCTGGATGCGGTCAATGTCATCGATGCGGATCTGGCCGTCGTGACCACCGTCGCCCAGGATCATGCGGATTTCCTGGGAAGCGATCTGGAAGTGATCGGTTGGGAAAAGGCAGGCATCATGCGCGCCGGGCATCCGGTAGTGCTAGGCAGCCCGGCACTGCCGGCGAGCGTGGCGCAAACCGCCACTCGACTCGGTGCGCCGCACTACACCCTGGGTCGAGAGTTCAAAGTATCCTCGTCGTCTGCCGCCAAGGATCATCTAATCGCGGCGTCTTCCTCCTGGAATTGGCAGGGCACGAGTGCGCAGGGCGAGGCGTTGTCCCTGGATAACTTGCCGGATCCGGGATTGCCTCTGAATAATGCGGCCAGCGCCTTACAGGCGTTGGCCTTGATCGGCCTTGAGCTCACTCCGGATGCCTGCCGGCAAGGGCTGAGTCAAGCAAGGCTTGCCGGACGTATGCAGTGGCGAGACAACTGGTGTCTTGACGTGGGCCATAACCCCCACGCGGCGCAGTATCTCGCCACTCGGCTGGCAGCGCGCCCTTGTCGAGGTCGGCGAATCTGCCTGCTGGGCATGCTGGAGGACAAGGACGCAGCAGGGGTCATCGCGGCGCTTACGCCGGTCATCGATGCCTGGCTGCCGGTTTCTCTGGAGGGGGAGCGCGGTCGTCCGGCAGAGAGTTTGGCGGTATTACTCGAGGCCCGAGACCAACGTATACTACGGCTGGCGGAGTCGCCGCGGGTCGGCGCCGACTGGCTGGCGCAGCATTTGAGCGGCACCGACGAAGTGCTGGTATGCGGCTCCTTTTACACCGTGGCCGAGGTGCTGGCAGGCTGGCAAGCCGCGGAATCCGAGGAGCCAATATGTCGCGGAGAGGAAAATGAAATACGGAATGCGTGAGCGGGTCAGCGGTGTCGTCATTGTGCTCGCCCTGGCGGTCATCTTCTTGCCGATGCTGCTTGATGAACCCGCTCCCCGGGAAGACGAACAGCCCAAGCCGCAGATGAGCGTGGAAAAGCCCATCGAGGTCGAACGCCACAAGGTCGAGACTCCCAGTCCCCCGCCGGTCAGCGTAGGGAGCATTGCCGATCCCATGCCTCATGCAGAACAGTCGGACAAAAATTCCGCTCGCAAGGAAAAGGAGCTGGCGGTTCGCGAGACGACGTCGGTGAGCGAGAATAAAGAGCCCTCAGCGAGCAGCGACAAAGAGTCTTCAGCGAGCAGCGACCAAGAGCCCGCAGCGAATAAAGATAAAGTACCCTCGACGAGAACGCCCGAAACGTCTGCTCCGCAAAGCGATCCTATCGCCGAGCTTGCTGAACAGAAACAGACGTCCCCGGAACCTCAGCCGACGTCTCAGGCCAAGCCCGAGCCCTCCGCCGCGAATGCTCAGGGAAGCTGGTCCGTGCAGGCGGGCAGTTTCGGCCAGGCGGACAACGCCGAGCGACTGGAGGCCAAACTCAAGGAACAGGGATTCGACGCCTATCGCCGCCAGCGGGACAATAACCTGACCACGGTCTACGTGGGTCCTTATCCGAGTTCCGAGGCCGGTGAAAAAGCGCGCAGCGAACTCAAGTCCAAGGCCAATATCCAAGGGCTGCTGGTGCGCACGGATCGATGACTCTGACTTGGCTGGATATCGCTTTTCTGGGCATTTTGACCTTCACCGTGGTGGCCGGCTTCATGCGCGGCCTGGTGCGAGAAGGGCTCGGGCTGGCCGCCTGGGTGCTGGCCATCCTGGCGGCGCGAGCTTTCGCCATGCCGGTGGCGAATGCCCTGGACGGCTTGATCGAGAATCCGGACGTTCGCCTGATCCTGGCCTTCGTGCTGGTCATCTTTGCGGTCATCATGCTATGCGGTCTGGCGATTCGCATGCTGCACGCGGCGGTGGAATGGGTCGGCATGGGGCTGTTCAATCGCTTGGCGGGCGCGGCTTTCGGCGGACTCAAGGGAGGGGCGATCCTGGTGCTGGCAACCTTCCTGATCGGTCTGACCCCGCTTGAACAGCTGCAGGCCTGGCAGCAGGCTCAACTGCGTCCGCAACTGCTGCAACTTCAGGACTGGGCATTGGATCGCTGGCAGGAGTGGGACAAGGATAGTCCGGGCCGCTTGGCGCCATTGAAGAAACTTGCCCCGAGCGAGGACTCTGTCCAACAGCTTGGCTTTTGACACCTTCCGGCAGCATTTTCTAAGAATTAGTATGCAAGAGAGGTAAGCCCCCATGTGCGGTATCGTCGGCCTCATGGCCAATCAGGCGGTCAATCAGGCGCTTTACGACGCCTTGACCGTGCTTCAGCACCGGGGGCAGGACGCCGCCGGCATGATGACCTGGCACGAGGGACACTTTCTGCTGCGCAAGAGTAATGGCCTGGTACGAGATGTCTTTCACACCCGGCACATGGCACGGCTCAAGGGCAACCTGGGGATCGGTCATATTCGCTACCCCACCGCCGGCTCTTCCAGTGAAGCGGAATCCCAGCCGTTCTATGTCAATTCACCCTACGGCATCAGTCTGGCGCACAACGGCAACCTGACCAACTCCGATCAGCTCAAGCAAGAGCTGTTCTCCTCGGACCTGCGCCATATCAATACCAGCTCGGATTCCGAGGTGCTGCTCAATGTGTTCGCCCACGAGCTGGGCAAGCAGGGCCACGACCTCGAGCCGGACGATATCTTCGACGCGGTGCGCCGGGTTCACCGTCGGTGTCGCGGCGGTTACGCGGCGGTGGCGATGATCAACGGCTTCGGCATGCTGGCCTTTCGCGATCCTCACGGCATTCGCCCGGTAGTGTTTGGCACTCGCGAAGGAGCCGCGCACCAGGACGTGATGATCGCCTCGGAATCCGTGGCCCTGGACGTGGGCGGCTTCGAGCTGTGCCGCGACCTGGCGCCGGGGGAAGCCATCTTCGTCGACATGCAGGGCAACATTCACACCCGAAGCTGCGTGGATCGTCCGCGCTTGACGCCCTGCATCTTCGAGTACGTCTACCTGGCGCGGCCGGATTCGATTCTCGACGGCGCTTACGTCTATGGCACCCGCCTGGAAATGGGACGCAAGCTGGGGGATCGGCTGCAGGCCCAGTGGCCGGATCACGATATCGACGTGGTGATTCCGATTCCGGATACCTCGCGTACCTCGGCACTGGAGCTTGCCCAGCATCTGGGGGTCACCTATCGGGAGGGCTTCATCAAGAATCGTTATATCGGTCGCACCTTCATCATGCCGGGGCAGACCCAGCGCAGGAAATCCGTGCGCCAGAAGCTCAACGCCATCGGCAGCGAATTCGCCGGCAAGAACGTGCTGCTGGTGGACGATTCCATCGTGCGCGGCACTACCTGCAAGCAGATCATCCAGATGGCTCGGGACGCCGGGGCCAACAAGGTCTATTTCGCCTCCGCGGCGCCGCCGGTGCGCTATCCCAACGTCTACGGTATCGACATGCCCACGGCCAACGAGCTGATCGCCCACGGGCGCAGTGAGGCGGAAGTCGGCGAACTGATCGGCGCGGACCGTATCTTCTATCAGGATATCGAGGACATGAAGGAGGCCTGCCGGAAGATCAATCCCGCCATCGAGGCCTTCGACTGCTCCGTTTTCGACGGCCACTATGTCACCGGCGACATCGACGGCGCCTATCTGACGCAGCTCGAAGCTTCCCGTAACGAAGCGTCCAGAACGCAGCATGTCGGCGACCATGCCTTGGTCGGCGTGCATAATCAGGACGACGACGACCAGGACTGAAGGAATAATGCAATGAGCGATAATTCGACGGGCCAGGACCAGTGGGGAATCGATACCCGGGCAATTCGCACCGGCCACGAGCGTACCGGGGAGCAGGAGCACGGTGAGCCGATTTTCCCTACCTCGAGCTTCGTCTATGGCAGCGCCGCGGAGGCGGAACGCAAGTTTTCTGGCGAGGAGCCGGGCAATATCTATTCCCGCTTCACCAATCCCAGCGTGCGTACCTTCGAGCAGCGTCTGGCGGCGTTGGAAGGGGGCGAGCGCTGTGTCGCCACCAGTTCCGGCATGGCCGCCATTCTGGCCATGGCCTTGGCACTCTTGAAGACGGGAGACGAGATTCTCGCTTCCCGCTCCCTGTTCGGCTCCACCATCAGTCTGTTCGACAAGTACCTGGCACGCTTCGGCATCACCATCCGCTATGTGGAACTGGCCAACTTAGAGGCCTGGGAAGCGGCGATCACCCCGCAGACTCGACTGCTGTTCGCGGAGACGCCCTCCAATCCGCTGTCCGAGATCGTCGATATCCCGGCGCTGGCGGATATCGCCCATCGTCACGATGCCTGGCTTGCCATCGACAACTGTTTCCTCACCCCGGCGTTGCAGCGGCCTCTGGCGCTGGGGGCGGATCTGGTGATTCATTCCGCCACCAAGTATCTCGACGGCCAGGGTCGCGCCATCGGTGGGGCAGTCGTGGGGCGAAACAAGGAACTTGAAGAGGTGTTCGGCGCGGTACGCACCTGCGGGCCCTGCATGAGTCCCTTCAATGCCTGGATCTTCACCAAGGGGCTGGAAACCCTGAGGCTGCGCATGAAGGCGCACTGCGAACAGGCGTTGGCCCTGGCATTATGGCTCGAAGACCAGCCGGCGGTGCGGAAGGTACATTACAGCGGCCTGGAAAGTCATCCGCAGCATGAGCTGGCCCGTCGCCAGCAGGACGGCTTCGGCGCGGTGCTGGGGGTGGAGATCGTCGGGGGCCGCGAAGGTGCCTGGTCGGTGATCGACGCGACCCGCATGCTTTCCATCACCGGTAACCTGGGGGACGTCAAGACCACCATCACCCATCCGGCGACCACGACTCACGGCAAGATGACCGATGAGCAGAAGGCCGTCGCGGGGATCAGCGAAGACCTGATTCGCCTCTCCGTAGGCCTGGAAGACCTCGAGGACATCAAGAACGACCTTGCGACTGGCTTGAATGCGCTGGCCTGAGCTGTCGAGCCTGGCCAAAAGGGTTATGCTTGGGTGAGCGATGTTTAAAAATGTGATGTTGATTTATTGCAGTACCATTTTATTACAGTGGCGTGGTCGAGGTGAGCGATGTCTAGTTGGCGAGATACGCGCAGCGGCTGGGGCTGGATCAGTATTTTGATTCACTGGCTGAGCGCCGTAGCTATCGTCGGGCTGTTTGTGCTGGGCTGGTGGATGACGGACCTGACCTACTACGATAGCTGGTACAACCTGGCACCTTGGTGGCATCGTTCCCTGGGCATGCTGCTGTTCGGTCTTATCCTGGTTCGCGTTCTGTGGCGGGTGCCTCAGTCGACGCCGGTATTGAGCGGTCCCCGCTGGGAAAGTGTCGCGGCTCATACGGCCCATCTGACCTTGTATCTCTTGATGCTGGTCGTGCTGATCAGTGGCTATCTGATTCCCACCGCGGGAGGACGAGGCATTAGTGTGTTCGGCTGGTTCGAAGTGCCTGCCCTCATTCATGGGTTGAAGAATCAGGAAACCTTGGCGGGACTCGTTCATTGGTACGGCGCCCTGGCGTTGATGGTGCTGGCGGGTCTGCATACGCTGGCGGCCTTGAAGCATCATTTCGTTGATCGCCATGATACGCTGACACGAATGCTGATCCCCGGTAAGGCGCGCAAGCCCTGAATTTTTTATTGACCCACCAAGAGAATGACGATGCTCAAACGTATACCCATGATGGCCCTGGCGGGTCTTGCTCTGCCCATCTCCTTGCAGGCTCAGGCAGCGGATTATGTGATCGATATCGAAGGGCAGCATGCCTTCGTCCAGTTCAAGATCAGCCACCTGGGGTTTTCCTATATTCTGGGAGCTTTCGAGGATTTTGACGGCAACTTCAGCTATGACCCGGAGAACCTCGAGGCGTCCAGTGTCGATATCAAGGTCGATATCGATAGTCTGAATACCAATCACGCGGAGCGGGACAAGCATATCCTTGGCGACGATTTCCTCGACGCCGGTCAATATCCTACCGCCACTTTCACCTCTACCGGCTTCACCTCGACCGGAGAAGGTGAGGGCGAGTTGACCGGCGACTTGACCCTGCACGGGGAAACCCGGGAAATCACCATGGATGTTACCCACGTCGGTGGCGGAGAAGACCCTTGGGGCGGTTATCGCGAGGGATTCGAAGGCTCTAGCACGCTGGTGCTGGAAGATTACGGCATCGATATGAGCGACTTCCCGGAAGTGATGCATGAGTTGGAGCTGTATGTCACCTTCGAAGGGATTCGCCAATAAGTCGTAAATCCACGAGTGCCATCCCCCAGCGCCCTGCCCGTCAGGGCGTTTTCCTTGCAGCGCACTTTTTTGCGCACTGAATCCTTTTCAATCCAGCAACGGGAGTGCGCGTGTCGGCGTTATCTACTGCATCGCATGATTCCTCACTAAGCATGGGCCGCCAGCTCTGGCGTCAGACTTGGCCCATGGCCATCGGCGCGCTGGCGCTATTAAGCTTTCAACTGGTGGATAGTGCCTTTGTCGCGCGCCTGGGCACCGAGCCACTGGCGGCGCAGTCCTTCACTTTTCCGCTGTCGTTTCTGATCATCGGCGTGCAGGTCGGGCTGGGCATCGCCATTGCCGCCTTGATCTCTCGAGCCCTGGGAGCGAGGGAGCAGGAGCGGGCGGGTCGCCTGGGCAGCCTGGTACTGCTGATCGGCAGCGTGACGATTGGCTCGCTGGTCATACTGCTGTGGTGGCTGCAGGCGCCCATCTTTCGCCTGCTGGGCGCGGACGCCGATACTCTCGCTTTGATCCGGGACTACTGGGCGCCGCAGCTGGTTGCCGCCTGGCTGGGCGCGCTGTTGTATTTCGGCTACAGCCTGTTTCGTGCCCATGGCAATACGCGGCTGCCGGGCAAGCTGATGGTGGTGACCAGCCTGATCAATCTGCTGCTTGATCCCCTGCTGATTTTCGGCTGGGGCGAATGGCAAGGGCTAGGCCTGCCCGGCGCCGCCTGGGCGAGCGTGATTGCTTTCGCCTGTGGCCTGACGATCGTTGTCTTCACCCTCAGAGGCAAGCACTGGCTGACCTGGCAGGGATTGAAACAGGAAGCCAGGCAGTCGGCGAAAGCGGTATTGGGTATCGCTGGCCCGGCGATGATCAGCCAATTGATGCCGCCGCTGGCGGCCATGCTGGCCATCAGCGTGGTAGCTGGTCTGGGTCAGGCGGAGGTGGCGGCCTGGGGGCTTGTGACGCGGCTGGAAACCCTTTCTCTGGTGGTGGTGCTGGCGATGACCATGTCGCTACCGCCTTGGCTGGGACGCTGCTATGGGAGCGGAGATTGGGCGCAGATAGGCCGCCTGATGCGGCTTGCGGCCAAGGTGGTGGTGGTCTGGCAACTGGTGCTGGGAGTGCTGATGGCGCTCCTCGCGCCCTGGGTGGCTGGCGGATTGTCCGGCAACCCGGAAATCCGTGACGATCTGGCGCTGCTGATCCGCTTCCTGCTGCCCAGCTACGCCTTGCTGGGGCTTTGCATGCTGGTGGTTTCCGCCGGTAACGCTCTGGGTTGGCCGCTGCGGGCCATGCTGATGTCCGGGGCGCGACTGTTTATTTTCTATCTGCCGTGCCTGTGGTCAGGTGCTTATCTGGGCGGACTAGAAGGTCTGGCGATTGGCGCCGGCACAGGAAACGCCCTGGCCGGCTTGGCGGCCTGGCAGCTTTATCGCAGTGTCACCGACAAGAAGGTCGCCGCGCAGGCCAATAAAAAAGCCACGGTCCGAGCTGATCCGAGCCGTGGCGGCTAACACAGAAGAGCTTACTTGCAGACCGCGGCAATGGCCTTGACGATGTAAGGCAGCTTGTCGCTGGACATGCCTGCCACGTTCGCCCGTCCGGAACGCACCATATAAATGCTGAACTCATCCCGGAGGCGATCCACCTGTTCAGCGCTCAGGCCGGTATAGGAGAACATGCCGCGCTGCTCCGCCACACAGGCGAACTTCTCATCCAGCCCATGGGGTTTGAGAGCTTCCACAAACTCCCGGCGCAGTCCGTTGATACGATCACGCATTTCCGTCAGTTCTTTCCGCCAGTCCTTGGCGAGCTCTTCCGACTCGAGGATCTCCATGACGATGGAACCGCCGTGGGCGGGCGGATTGGAATAGTTCTCTCGAGCGACGATGGCGATCTGAGAGCGCACGTTTTCCATCTGCTCCTGATCCTTGGCGACCACGATCAGCGCTCCGGTGCGCTCCCGATAGATCCCGAAGTTCTTGGAACAGGAACTGGTGATCAAAACGTTGTCGAGTTTTTCCGCCATCAGGCGAACCCCGTAGGCGTCCTCGTCGAGACCTTCACCGAAGCCCTGATAGGCGAAATCGATCAGCGGCAGCAGATCGCGCTCCTTGACCACTTCGAGCACCTGCTGCCATTGCTCCTGGGATAGATCGAAGCCGGATGGGTTGTGACAGCACGCATGCAGCACCACCACGTCGCCCTGGGGAATCTGCTTCAGGGTTTCGAGCATGCTGGCGAAGTCAAGCCGGTTCTCCGCGTCCACATAAGGGTATTTGTATAGCGCGAGTCCTGCGCCCATGAAGATGCCCAAGTGATTCGGCCAGGTCGGATCGCTGACCCAGATGGAACTGCCCGGCAGCTGGGTGTAGATGAAGTCCGCCGCCAGACGCAGGGCGCCGGTGCCGCCGGGGGCTTGGGTGGCGCTGGCACGCTGCTGTTCCAGCACCGGAGAGTCGGCGCCCAGCACCAGGGGCAGGATGACCTTGGCGTAGCGCGGGTCGCCGTGGGAGCCGATATAGGTCTTGGTGGTCTCGTTTTTCAACAGAATCGCTTCGGCTTCTTTCACCGCCCGCATGATCGGCGTATTGCCTGCGGCGTCCCGGTAGACCCCGACCCCCAGATCGACTTTCTCCGGGTTGTTGTCCTTGTTGAAGGCCTCGATCAGCCCGAGGATGGCGTCGCCAGGGACTCGTTCAATTCGCTCGAACATGGAGCTTGTTACCTCTTCGTTTCGGCAAGTGAAATGCTTGGCTAGTCATTTTCATCATGCCATCCTGGCGGCGAAACCTCCACTTGCGCAACTGCTTGGCCCAATTCGTAGTGAATGAAAGCAGGCGAATCAGCGCGGGGCGTCATAGCGCCCCGGGCGTCCCTTGGAAAACACCACCTGCCAGAGTTGGAGGTTGCGTGCGCGGAAGGCGCCGGCGCATACCGCCAGATAGTAGCGGAACATGCGTCGGGTGCGTTCGCTGTAATTGTCGGCGATTTCCGGCCAGTGAGCATCGAAATTTCTGAGCCAGGCCATCAGAGTCAGATCATAGTCTGCCCCGAAGTTCTGCCAGTCCTCCATCAGCAGATGGCCTTCGCTGGCCTTGTTGATATGGGTGGTGGAGGGCAGCACCCCGTTGGGGAAGATGTACTTGTTGATGAAGGGGTCGGCGCTGATGTCGGAGGTATTGGAGCCGATGGTGTGCAGGACAAACAGCCCCTGCGAATCCAGCAGCCGATCCACGGTATCGAAATAGGTGCGGTAGTTGCGATGCCCCACGTGCTCGAACATGCCGATGGACACGATACGATCAAAATGCCCGTTAAGATCCCGGTAATCCTGCAAGAGAATTTCCACGGGAAGGCCCTTACAGCGCTTGCGCCCGAGTTCCGCCTGTTCCTTGGAGATAGTGATGCCGGTCACTTCGACCCCGTGATGGCGTGCCGCGTGCTCCGTGAAGCTGCCCCAGCCGCAGCCGATATCCAGCACCCGCATGCCCGGCTCGAGTTCGAGCTTGCGGGCGGCGAGTTCGAGCTTGGCCAGCTGCGCCTCATGCAGCGTTGTCGCGTCTTTCCAGTAGCCGCAGGAATAGCACCAGGTAGGATCGAGCATGCGCGCGAAGAGATCGTTGCCGAGGTCGTAGTGAGCCTCACCCACGATATAGGCCCGGGCCTTGCTCTGCAGGTTGAGAAAACCGCTTTGCAGTCGATAGGCAAGGCGTTCCTTGGGCGTGCGGGAGCGTTCGCCCAACCCGTGGCGCAGCATCTTGTAGGCCATTTCGTCGATGCGATCGCAGTCCCACCAGCCGTCCATGTAGCTTTCGCCAAGTCCCAGGGTGCCTTGATGAAGCACGCGGGAAAAGAAGTCCGGATGATGCACCCGTAGATCCCAGGGATTCGATCCGTTCAAGGCAATGCCGGAGCCGTCGAGCAGCTGTTCGACGATACGCCGGGCGCGAGTCTCCGGCAAGACAACGAATTCAGTAGGTTGATGGCTAGTCATGAGCTTTCTCTGATCCTTCAGGAACGGTTCATGAAGTGAGGCGAGCGCGATATCGATCGGGCTGTTTATTTGCCTGCTATTTAGCTTTTGAGTTGATTCTAGCCCATCGCTACAAGTTTTGCGTACAACCTAAATGTAGCTGACTTTATCGGGGTGTTCCGTCAGGAGCGTCCTGGTGTAAACCATTGTTCCTCTGTGGCGAGTCGAACGTGGAACAGGCTACAATCCCCGCTCTTTTTCAGTAACGTTTCAATGACGTGATCGGCGGCAGGCGTCGGCTACGAGTCGGGCGCGGCGCGTTCAGGGTGAAGGATGAATACCAGAAAACGACCTAACAACCTGTGGCTAGGCCGCTGGGGATTCATACTGGCCGCCACCGGCTCCGCGGTGGGGCTTGGCAATATCTGGAAGTTTCCCTACATGACCGGCGAATATGGCGGCGGCGCCTTCGTGCTGGTCTATCTGCTGTGCATCTTTGCGGTAGGCGTGCCGGTGATGATGATCGAGATCGCCTTCGGGCGGCGCGGCCGTGGCAGTCCCATCGATGCCATACGCCGCCTGGCCCGGGAATCCGGTCGTTCCGCCGGCTGGTCGCTGCTGGGCTGGATGGCCATGATCTGCGGCTTCATGATCCTGTCCTTCTACGTGGTGGTCGCCGGCTGGTCGTTTTCCTATCTATGGAAAACGCTCTCCGGAGGATTGTCCGGGGCAAGCGTCGAGGACATGGCGGCCATCTTCGAGGCCAACAACGCCAATCCCTGGGCCCTGGGGGCCTGGAGCACCCTGGTTACCGTGATCACCATGCTGATCGTCGGCCTGGGCGTGCAAAAAGGCATCGAGAAGAACGTCAGCTGGATGATGCCGGGCATGGTGATCATGCTGGGGATCATGATCGGCTATGCCATGTTCTCCGGAGGCTTCAGCGAGGGTGTGGCATTCCTGTTCTCCTTTGAAATCGGCAAGCTGACCAGCGAAGGCTTGTTGGCGGCGCTGGGCCATGCCTTCTTTACCCTGTCCCTGGCCTCCGGGGCGATTCTTACCTATGGCTCCTACCTGTCGGACAACAGCTCCATCGCACGCACCACCTTGACGGTAGCTTTTTCCGATACCGTCGTGGCGTTGATGGCCGGTCTTGCGATCTTTCCGGTGATCTTCGCCAATGGCCTGGATCCTTCCGCGGGGCCTGGGCTCCTGTTCATGTCGCTGCCCCTGGCCTTTCAGTCAATGCCCTTTGGCACCGTCTTTGAAACCATCTTTTTCGTGATGCTCTCCATGGCGGCATTGACCTCGTCGATCTCGATGATCGAGGCAACCGTCGCCTGGCTCAACGAAAGCAAGGGCATCTCTCGTGCCAAGGCGGCCTGGGGTTCGGGCATCCTGCTTTGGTTGATCAGCACCCTGGCGATGCTGTCCTTCAATATCGGCGCGGACTGGACCCTGGCGAGCAAGAATGTCTTCGACTGGCTGGATTTCCTCACTTCCCGTTTCCTGATGCCCCTCGGAGGACTGGGCATGACGCTGATGGCGGGATTCGTGCTGCGCAACGAAATCCTCAAGTCCGAGCTGGCGCTCCCCACCGTCGGCTACGTGCTGTGGCTCTACATGGTGCGCTACGTCAGTCCTCTGGGTATCGTGCTGATCTTCATCGACAGCCTGGGACTGATGGATCTGGACATGGGCAGCCAGTGGACCTGGTGGCTGGGGGTGCTGATCGCCATCAGCGTATTTGGCGAACTGGCCAACCCGCGACTCAAGCGTCAATTCGGTTCCTGATTATTTGGGGTATCCGGATTAAATGGTTGAAGGGATCCTCAAGCCCTTCCGCCCCCTTAATCCGCCCAGAAGGTTGATAGATCGACGCCGAAGTTCTTCTCGGGCTCAGATAGATCCATGCTGTAGGTCATGGTGGCCCTGCCCAGGAACGGGGATTCCTTGGTCTGCGGCGACTTCTTCTTATGCTTGGTGGTGTAGAGCATCTGGGCCCGCATCACCTCGAATGAGTAGCCACGGCCATCGCGGTTCTTGTTCTTGGCCAGCCGGTTGATCGACTCCGTGAAGGCGTTGGTGATGGGGATATCAGTCTCAAAGTAGGTCAGCATCTCCTCACGCCAGCCGCTGACGGCACTGACGAGATCCTTCCAGACCTCTTTCTGCCCTTGGGAATGTCGTCAATCCAGCGAGCCAGAGCTATCTCGGCATCACGCCGGCTGGTGCAGTTCCAGATGTGGTAAAACCTCCTCTTACGCTTGTAGGCTGCCAGGAGCTTCAACCTGAAAGCGGAGATCATGTTCTTCCACCTTGGTGTCCAAGACGTGATATTCCGGCAAGTGGAGGAGGTTATCGGACATGCTGGTCATGCGGTGTTCTCTTTGTGGTAACCAAGCGTTACCAAGGCCGGTAGCATCCGGCTCGCTCAGCCTGGGTTCGTTCTGATTCCATCTATGAGATGAGGCGTCAAATCCAGTGCTTCACTTGCGGAGTGGAATTTCGTCGAGCCGGATGCCTCATTGAGATGCCAAGACGGTCAGAAACAGCAACGGTCACCTGGAACTCAACCTGTTCTTCAATCTGGCGCCGAATCGGGGTGGTGTGGTGCTGCGCTTCCCCGTCTGGATCAGCACCACGCCCCCCCAGGATCAATGCCAACGCAAGGATAAAGGCACCGGTGATTTCCTCGCCGACCACAGCGCCAATGATCACCGCCACCACCGGGGCAATGTAGGTCGCGCCGGATGCCTGCACGGAACCGAGTTTTTCGATGATGAAGTAATAGCAGAAGAAGGCCCCGCCGGTGCCTAGCATACCCAAACCAAGAACCGCTCCCAACAGTGCGCGAGGCTCCGCCCCTATCGCAGCCATGCCGTCAAAGTCGGTCAATATCAGCAGGGTCAGAAGCGCGAGGCCCGTCTGCCAGGTCGCCAATGCCAGCGGGGGCAGCTTCAGCGGCGACAAGAACCGTTGGGCATAGACGAATGACACCCCGAGGCTCAGTGTCCCGGCCAGCATCCAGAAGACCCCGACCAACGCCACGCCATCGGTGCCCGCCCAGGGGCGGGCGCTCAGTGCGATACCGATGAAGCCCAAGGCAACGCCAGCCGCCATCTGACCGGTCGGGCGATCCTGACGCAGGAACAGGAAGGCGCTGATGAAGGTGAAGATGGGAATCGAACCGCTCAGGAGCCCAGCAATGCTCGAAGGAAGCCGGGCGGTGCCGGCCACGAATCCGTAATAGTAGAACGTCGTCGCAAGCATCGACATGACCGCGAAGTGCGGCAGATGACGGAGTTGATCGCGAGTCAGGACCTTGGCCCGCCATGCCACCAGAGCCAGGGGAAGAAAACCGAACAGCACACGCAGGAATACCGTCTGTGTGGGCGAGATCAGATCAGTGGCCCACTTCATGAAGATGAAGTTCGAGCCCCAGATAATGCCGAGCGCGGCGAGCGCAGTATAGGCACGCAACATGGCGTTTCTCCTTCAGGAAAAGCGCAACGAGCGCCTTCCCCGGGGAAAGGCGGCTCATTGAAGCGGAAGGATAGGAGTCATCAGATGGCGCGGGTCACGCCGCCATCGACGCGGATATTCTGACCGGTGATGTAGCCTGCGCCGTCGGATAGCAGAAAGGCCACGGTGTCTGCGACTTCCTCGACGGTCCCATAGCGACCCATCGGCACGCTGTCGCGCCGCTCATCGATCTCGGGAAGGCTGTCGATCCAGCCGGGTAGGACATTGTTCATGCGAACATTCTTCGCCGCATAGGCATCCGCGAAGAGCTTGGTAAAGCTCGCCAATCCCGCTCGGAATACCACCGAGGTCGGGAACACGCTGGACGGCTCAAACGCCCAGGTAGTCGAGATATTGACGATGGCGCCACCGCCCTGTGCTTCCATGATCGGCGCGACCAGACGGGTCGGTCGCACGGCGCTCAGGAAATAGACCTCCATGCCCTGGTGCCAGTCCTCGTCAGAGATGTCGAGGATCGGTGCGCGCGGCCCATGGCCGGCGGAGTTGACCAGCGCGTCGATCCGCCCCCATGTCGCCATCGTCAGATCCACGACCTGCTTCACGTCCTTGAGTGACTGGTTCGAGCCGGTGACACCGACGCCACCCAGTTCCTTGGCCAGGGCCTCGCCCTTGCCCGACGAGGAGAGGATGGCGATTCGATAGCCTTCCTGAGCCAGTTTGCGTGCGGCAGCGGCTCCCATGCCGGATCCGCCGCCCATGATGAGTGCCACTTTTTCTTCAGCCATGATAGCCTCCTTTGGTCAGTTCTGGAGGCATTGTGCCAAGTGATGGCCGACGTTTCGCGCGATAAATAAACGTGCCAGACTGTAGAAAAACTACGGGGTATGTATCATGACGCCATCCCGCCGCAAGCTCCCCCCTCTCAATGCTCTGCGTGCCTTCGAGGTCTCGGGCCGCCGACTGAATTTCCGGGCCGCCGCCGATGAGCTGGGCGTCACCCAAGGTGCCGTCGCGCAGCAGGTGCGCGCGCTAGAGGAGCATCTGGGTCAGGCCCTGTTCCAGCGCTTGCCGCGCGGCCTCGCCCTGACGCCACAGGGCGCGGCCTACCTGACGGACGTGACCCGCGCCTTCGATACGCTCGGGGACGCCACCGGACGACTTCTGGAGCGACCGGACACTGTCACGATCAGTGTCACGCCGACCTTCGCCGCGAAGCTGTTGATTCCTCGTCTGGCCGAGCTGAACGCCGCGCTGCCCGGCGTGGAATTGCGCACGGTCGCCACCGAGGCGCTCTCCGATTTTGAGCGCGACCAGGTGGACATCGTCGTGCGGCTGGCCCGTCCGCCGTTCCCGTCCGGGCTGGAGGCCAAGCTGCTATTCCACCAGGAGCTGGTCGCGGTCGCTAGCCCCCATCTGGTCAAGGAGTTACCGCTACCCCTTTCTACCGAACGGCTTGGGGGACTGCCGCTCTTGCATGACGCGCACGATCATTGGCCGTGGTTTCTGCGTACCGGCGGCACGCTGCCCGGCGCGGTATTCAACCAGACGACACTAGCGCTGGATGCAGCCTTGGCCGGCCAGGGCGTCGCCTTGGCATGTCGGGCGTTTGTGGCAGGGGATCTTGAGGCCGGGCGCCTAGTGCAGGTCACGGATGCGACAATGATCAAAGAGCCCAGCTACTTCCTGGTCCGCAAGCGGCCCCTCTTGCCTCTCGACTCGAGAGATGCGGTATGGGACTGGTGCGTGGCTTGGCTCTCGCTCAGTGCCGATTAGTGGGGCTAGGCGCCGCCTTTCTGAGGCTCTTCGTCGTTGGGCGTGGAATTCGCTTCCTGAGCTGAGTCATGATACGACTCCTTCGATGACAGGAGGTATGGCATGGACGAAACCTAGATTCTTAACCTTGGCTTGGGCCTGCAAGCACCCTGGTTCCTCAAGGCCTCGTACCTGGATGCCTCCGTGCTGCCCCACAGCCTGGATAACCATGTCGAGGCCGAGCAAGGCAGCCTCTACTCCTGCCCGGTGCGAGGCCTGTGGGCCAGATACTCTCTCACTTGATAAGCCGCGATTCAGCGTCCAAGTGGTTACCCTGATACACCGACTTCGAGCACGATCTTGCCGACATGGCGCTTTTCCTGGAAAAGGGCCTGTGCCTTGCCAATCTGCTCGAGGGGTAGGGAGGCAGCGACCAAGGGGACGATTCTGCCCTGTTCGATGTGCCACATCAGGTTGCCGAAGACTTCGGGCTCCAGCACCGTGCAGCCCAACAGGCTCAGATCCTTGAGGTAGAGGGTCCTGACATCCAGCTCGACGATGGGGCCGGCAATCGCGCCGGACACGGCATAGCGCCCTCCGCGGCGCAGCACCTCCAGGTACTGCGGCCACTGCTCGCCGGCGACGAGATCCACCACGACATCGACGCTATCGGCCTCGATGGCATCCCGCAATGCTTCGTCGCGCAGTATTACTTCGTCGGCGCCCAAGTCGCGAAGCATCTCGGCCTTCTCGGCGCTTGTGATGGCGATGACATGCGCACCCCGTGCCTTGGCCAGCTGGACAGTGGCCGAGCCAACCCCGCCGGAGGCGCCAGTGACCAAGACCCGCTCCCTTTGAACGACCCTGGCGCGCGTCAGCATGTTCTCGGCAGTGGAGTAGGAGCAGGGGAAGGAGGCGAGTTCGACATCGCTCATGTCACTGTCGATGCGATAGGCATGCCGTGTGGCCACTGTCGTGTACTCCGCGAAACCGCCGTCGCACTCCGAGCCAAAGTACCAGGGCTGATCCAGAAGCTTGCCGCCGTTTTCCCTGATGCAGGGCTCGATCAGTACTCGCTCGCCAATCCTTTCGGCACTCACCCCCTCGCCGACCGCGGCAATCTCGCCACAGACATCGGCGCCCTGAATGCGCGGAAACTGGAGCGCCTGGCCCGACCAGCTGGCATCCTCGCTCTCCCCGTTGCCTTTCGAATACCAGGCGAGACGGGTATTGATATCCGTATTGTTGACGCCGGCGGCGGCCACCCGAATCAACACCTCACCGGGCCCGGGGGTAGGCACGGGAATATCGTGTCGGTGTTCAAGCATTTCCGGGCCACCATGCCCGGTGAGCTGGATGCCGTGCATCGTGTCAGGCCGCGTCATCGTCGTTTCTCCTCATCAGTTTCAGGGCAGCAGTTTGTGCTGTCCGAATGATTTCCTCACCCAGTGTGGGCCAGGCCGTCGAGGCCCCTTCGTGAAGAAGGAAGAGTTCTCCCGCCAGATCCTCGCGACCGCTTAGAGTCGCCAGTAATCGGTGCATGTCGTGCTTGTGCTGTTTCACCGATGCAGTGACCTGTGTGTTGTTCGGAAAGGCGGCGAAGGCGCTCATCGACAGGCAGCCATTTGGCGCGTTGCTTTCCATCCACTGGGCCAGACGCTGGAACAGCTCGGTGATAGCGTCCGTACCCCGAGGTGGGGTATCCAACGCCAGGAAGTCGAGATAACGGGCATGGTGATGATCCAAGGCACCGATGACCATAGTTTCCTTGGAGGGAAAATGGCGATACAGCGTCCTCATGCTGACCCCGGACGCCTTCTTGATGTCGTGCACGCTGGGTGTGGCGAAGCCCTGTTGGCTGAAAAGCTCCTCCAGTCGTGCCGCAATCCGATCCTTGTCCATTGATCACCTTGACGAAGTAGAAAGAACATTCTACTTCGTCAAGGCATGGCGTGATACACAGGACCTGCGATTGAGCCAGAGACCAGGGGATCGACATGTGCATGTTTGGAAGGCATGAGCGGCTTGTTCCAAGCGGCCCGATCACGCGCACGGGGCTACCGGAACGAGACCAATTTCATCGCGATAATCTACCTGATCGGCAGTCTGGTGGGTCGCCTGCTTGATCAGGCCAAATCCACATGAAACGTCGAAGAGCCCCTTTCTGGTGATTAATCTATTAACAGATGGGTAATCTTCAAAAAAATCTTTCAACCAGCCAGTCCGTTGTGACGCTGACCGTTTACCTGGCATTAAAGCTTGTGAAGCAACCAGCTAATCCAGATACCCATTATTTGTATCTTTTCAATAGCTTCGCTGGATCGGTCTCTCGCTAGGCCATCCCGAGCGAAGGCGCTGTAAACCCGTCCTTGGGCGCTAATTTTGCTATCTGACCGCTATGGATTGAACTGGACCCCGAAATTTGGACAGGTGCCTAAGCTCTGATTCATCATCTCCCTCAGGAGGAGAATCATGAGCAAGAAACGCCAACAGTACAGCGCTTCATTCAAGTCCAAGGTTGCCCTGGCCGCTCTCAAGGGTGACCAGACCACTTCCGAGATCGCCGCCCGTTTCCAGATCCATCCGACCATGGTCAGCACCTGGAAACGCGAGCTGCTGGAAAATGCCCCTGACCTCTTCGAAGGCAAGAAGAAGGCTGGCAAGCCGTCCAACGAGCCCAACACCGATGAACTCTATCGCGAGATCGGCCGGTTGACGGTGGAACGCGATTTTTTATCGCGCAAGCTCGATCAGTAAGTCGTCGACGCCGGTTGGCGATGATCGAGCGCGACCACCCTGATATCAGCATGACGCGCCAATGTGAATTGCTCAAATTGAGCCGCTCATCGGTGTACTACCGTCCTCGGCAACAGCGTCAGAAGGATTTGAATCTCATGTATCTACTTGATCAGCAACATCTGGAAACGCCGTATTACGGGTCTCGCAAAATGCGGGCGTTCCTGCAGCGCCAGGGCTATCAGGTAAACCGCAAGCGAGTCCAGCGACTGATGCGCACCATGGGCCTGCAGGCGGTATACCCGCGTCCGAGAACCAGCATTCCCGGCGAGGGGCACAAGGTTTATCCCTACCTGCTCAAAGGGCGCCGGATCGACCGGCCCAACCAGGTGTGGGCCGCCGATATCACGTATGCGCCGCTGGCCCGGGGCTTCATGTACCTGGTGGCCATCATGGACTGGCACACTCGCAAGGTGCTGTCCTGGCGCGTCTCGAACACCCTGGACGCTGACTTCTGCGTTGATGCTCTGGAGGAGGCCCTGCAACGTCATGGAACGCCGGAAATCTTCAACACGGATCAGGGTGTCCAGTTCACCAGTGAAGCCTTCACCGATGTTCTCAAGCATCATGGCATCCGGATCAGCATGGACGGCAAGGGCTGCTACCATGACAATATCTTCGTGGAACGCCTCTGGCGCAGTGTCAAACATGAGTGCATCTACCTCACCGCCTTCGAGGATGGGCGACACTTGAGACAGGCGCTTAACCGGTACTTCCGGCACTACAATCAGGAGCGGTTCCATCAGAGCCATGATTATCAAACACCCGACGAGGTGTATTACCAGCCATCCGTGACCCTGACAGCTTGAGCCGGGTAAACAAAGAGGTCAGAGCTTAGTAACACCTTCAAGCTGTCCAGCTGATGGGGTCCACCTCAGATGGCGGGAATGCCGGAATTGCACGGAGCCTTTTCTGGCCATGGCAAAAAGCTTGTTCGGAACGACCTAGCGTAGATCGATAAAATTCTTAATTCGGTTATAAGCTTCCAAGCAGAGGTTCCTGGCCAGGAAAAATCTCAGGTTTTATTATCTTTGTCATAAAGAAAACGTTTTATAGACTTTTAAAGAATATAGGCTTCAATCCATGACCGTCGATCTTTCCCTTGGCCAAGCGCCTTTTCATCCATCGCCAGGTGACAGTGACAAGCTGGTGCGGCTGCGTGATTTTCCCCGTGGCCAGGTGGCGTTGGTGGGTGCCGGTCCCGGCGACCCGGAACTCCTGACCGTCAAGGCGCTCCGGCGTTTGCAGGCGGCGGAAGTCATTCTGCACGACCGGCTGGTCAGCGAGGAGATTCTCGCGCTGGCCCATCCGCAGGCCTGGAAGCTGTACGTGGGCAAGGCCCGCTCGAAGCACAGCGTTCCCCAGGAAGGCATCAATCAGGCGCTGGTAGACTGGGCTCGAGCCGGCAAGCGCGTGGTGCGGCTCAAGGGCGGTGATCCGTTTATCTTCGGTCGCGGCGGGGAGGAGTTGGAAACCCTGGCGGATGCGGGGGTGGATTTCGAGGTGATTCCCGGGGTGACCGCCGCCTCCGGCTGCGCCGCCTATGCGGGCATTCCGCTGACCCATCGCGATCATGCGCAATCCGTGCGCTTCGTCACCGGTCATCTCAAGAACGGTAGTTGCGATCTGGATTGGGCGACCTTGGCGCGACCGGGGCAAACTTTGGTGTTCTACATGGGCCTGAGCAGCCTGAAAATTCTGCGCCGGGAATTGCAGGCCTACGGCCTGACCGGGGATACGCCCTTGGCATTGATCGAACAGGGCACTACGGCTCGCCAGCGAGTGCATGCCGGCACCCTGGCAGTGCTGCCGGCGGCTGCGGAGTTGGACGCCATCCGACCGCCGACGCTGATCATCGTTGGCAGCGTAGTAAGCCTGCATGAGCGACTTGCTTGGTTCGATGAAACGCGGGCCGTTAGTCGAGGTTGGCAGGAGGGCAAGCATCCCACGCCTTTGGCCAATGCCCATAGCGCCTAATCTTTCTACAAACTGCTGCGCGTCTGTCATGCGTCGTTAAATTCAATCTCGTGCGCGAGTCCAGGCTAGGCGCCTCCATCAAAATGCTCATTTACTTTATGTAAACTCACGAGATGACAAACGTGATAAGTCGATTCGTCAACATCGCAGGAGGCAGTTGCGCCCTGAGGAAAATTCAACTTTGCTGACAGGCATGACTCACCAATACACGAATAACAAGGAAATGCCGTCATGCCAATCTCATCCCTAGCAAGATCCACTCCGGTCAAGCTGATCGCTATTGCCGGTATCGCTCTGAGCGCCACTGCCGCCATGGCCTTCGAGCCCGAGGGCAAGGTGGAATGCCTGGCGCCGGCGGATCCCGGCGGCGGCTGGGATTTCACCTGTCGAAGCGTCGGCAAGGTGCTGGAGGATCTCGACCTGGTGCCGAGGAGCGTGCAGACCATCAACATGGCCGGTGCCGGTGGCGGCGTCGCCTATGCTCATACCGTCAGCAAGCGCGCCGGCGACGATCAATTGCTGGTAGCCGCCTCCACCGCCACTACCACGCGATTGGCCCAGGGCCAGTTCCCGGGCATGGATGCGGACATGGTCAACTGGATCGGCGCGCTGGGGGCGGATTACGGCATTATCGCGGTCTCCAAGGACTCCGACTATCAGGATCTGTCCGCCTTGATGGATGCGATCAAGGAGGATCCACGCAGCGTCAAGTTTGCCGGCGGCAGTGCCAAGGGCGGTTGGGATCATCTCAAGGTACTGATCGCTGCCCAGGCGGCGGGGGTCGAGAACCTGCCGCGTATTCCCTATCTCTCCTACAATAACGGCGGCGAGGCCATGACCCAGGTAGTCGGTGGCCACGTGGACGCCTTTACCGGCGATATCACCGAGGCACAAGGCTTCATGGAGTCCGGTGATCTGCGAGTGCTGGCGGTGCTCGCCGAGGAACGTCTGCCGGGAAAGCTCAGTGATATCCCCACCGCCAAGGAGCAGGGTATCGACGCGGTCGGTCCCAACTGGCGCGGCTTTTACATGCCGGCGGATATCTCCGACGAGGCCAAGCAGTACTGGGTCGATGCCATGGATACGATCTACGAGAGTGACGAGTGGCAAAACGTCATGACCCAGAATGGCCTGATGCCGTTCCACATGAGCGCCGGCGAGTTCGAGGATTTCGTCAAGCAGCAGATCGATGACATCGAGGCGCTTTCCAGGGATATCGGGCTGATCCAGTAATGGCCTTCAACGATCGTGTCTTCGGGGTATTGCTGATCGTTCTGGCGGTGGTCTATGGCTGGAGCGCGACCCAGTTCCCCGAGCCCTTCGGCGGCGCGGAAGCGGTGGGTCCCGAGACCTTTCCCCTGTTGCTGGCAGCGGTGCTGGCGCTCTCGAGTCTCTATCTGATCCTGCGTCCCGATCCGGATGATCCTTGGCCCTGGAGTCGCACCGGGCTGGAACTGATCATCGCCGTGGTGGTGCTGGTGCTGTACGCACTGCTGCTGCAGCCACTGGGATTCATCATCAGCACTGCTCTTGCGGTCGGCACGCTCTGCTGGCGAATGGGAGCAACACCCATCAAGGCTTATGTGACCGGAGCGATTGCCGGTGTCGTGGTGTTTGTGCTGTTCAACTTCGCCCTCGACCTGTCGCTGCCCCTGGGCCTGCTCGATTTCCTGGAGGTGGACTGATGGAAACCCTGGGCTTTCTGATCGATGGCTTCGGCGTGGCCCTCGCGCCGCATAATCTCATGTTCGCGCTGCTGGGCGCCTTCCTTGGCACTCTGATCGGTGCGCTGCCGGGGCTGGGGCCGGCCAATGGAGTGGCGATTCTGATTCCCCTGGCGTTCAGTCTGGGGCTGGCGCCGGATACCGCCATGATCATGCTTACTGCGGTCTATGCCGGCGCCATGTACGGGGGGCGGATTTCCTCGATCCTGCTGAACATTCCCGGCGACGAACCGGCCATGATGACCTGTCTGGACGGCTATCCCATGGCCCAGAAGGGCAAGGCTTCGGAGGCCTTGGCGATTTCCGCCATTGCCTCGTTCATCGGCAGTCTGGTCGCGACTCTCGGTCTGATTCTGCTGGCGCCGGTACTGGCGGATTTCGCCTTGACCTTCGGCCCTGCGGAATACTTTGCCCTGTTCATGCTGGCCTTCGCCACCCTCGGGGGGATCACCGGCAAGAATCCGATCAAGACCGTCGTGGCAGCCTGTATCGGCCTGATGATTGCCACCGTGGGTATCGATAGTACCGGGGTCCAGCGCTACACTTTCGGCGTATTGGAGCTTTACGAGGGCGTGGATTTCATCATCGCCATCGTCGGTCTGTTCGCCATATCCGAGCTGTTGTTCTTTATTGAAGCCCAGGCCGGCGGAGGGAAAGAGAGCATCGCGGTCAACAAGATGACCCTATCCTGGAAGGATATTCGGGACATTCTTCCTACCAGTCTGCGCGGCGGTGTGCTGGGATTCGTCGCAGGTGTGTTGCCGGGTGCCGGGGCCTCCCTGGGAAGCTTCATCAGCTATACCCTGGAAAAGCGCATTCTCGGGCGCAAGGGCAACTTCGGCGAAGGCGACCCCCGCGGGGTAGCGGCGCCGGAAGCCGGCAACAACGGGGCCTCGAGCGGTGCCCTGGTGCCCATGCTGACCTTGGGCGTGCCGGGCAGCGGCACCACGGCGGTGCTTCTCGCACTCTTGATCTCGCTGAATATCACCCCCGGGCCGCTGATGTTCACACAGAATGCGGATATCGTATGGGGCGTGATCGCCGCGCTGCTGATCGGCAACTTCCTGCTGCTGCTATTGAATATTCCGCTGGTGGGGATCTTCGTCAAGCTGCTCTCGGTGCCGCCGATGTACCTGCTGCCTATCGTTACCATGGTGGCCTTCGTCGGCATCTACTCGATCAGCAACACCACCTTCGATCTGTATTTCATGGTGGCCTTCGGCGTCGCCGGCTATGTGCTGCGCAAGCTGGAAATCCCGCTGGTACCGGTGATTCTCGGCCTGCTGCTCGGCCCGGAAATGGAAAAAAACCTGCGCCATGCGCTGGATATTTCCGACGGCGACTGGATGGTGCTGTGGGGTAGCGGCCTGGCGATCGGTCTGTGGGTGTTCGCCGCCCTAGGATTGATCCTGCCGTATATACTCGGCCCGCTGCTACGCATGCGAATGCAGTCGAGTTCGGATCAATCGGATTGAGGAAGGATAGAAAGAGCTCAAGCAAGGAAATCGTATGAGATTTAGCCAGCACTATTAGAAAATTAGATGGTGCGGATGGGGAGACTCGAACTCCCACGCCTTACGGCACTAGAACCTAAATCTAGCGTGTCTACCAATTCCACCACATCCGCGGGTGTTGAAAAGACCGGGCATATTCTAGGGGTTGCTTCGTTCAAGTCAAGCAATGTTCAACCTTGGTAATGAATAACGATGAATTTGTTAAAGAAAGGAGTGGGAATTGGCGTCACGAATAAGATGAAAATCTTTCTGACCGCCGCTGCTTCCTTTTCTCGGCTCTTGACCCGGGACGACGGCTGGATACGCCGTGCCATGCCGGGTCATTGCGCGTTTTGTCTGGCGAATACTCAAGAAGCAAAGCCTTGGTGCGAGGCCTGCCTGCTGGAGCTGCCTTGGAACCTGCCGGCCTGCGAGCGCTGCGCGGAACCCTTGCCGGCTGGCTTGGCCAGGCAGATTTGCGGAGCCTGCCTGAAAGAGCCGCCGCTGTTTACAAGGGCCAGGGTGCCGCTGCTGTATCGTGAGCAGATCGCGATCCTTGTCTGGCAGTTCAAGTTTTCTGCTTCACCGCGAGCGGGCACGCTGCTGCTTGAACTGATGGAACATGCGCTAGAGGAGTTGCCGCCGTCGCGACGCCCTCAGGCTCTGGTCAGCGTGCCACTGCATTCGAAGCGAGCGCGAGCGCGCGGATTCAACCAGGCGGATTGGTTGGCGCGCCGTCTTGCCGGGCGTCTCGATATTCCCTGTATCGAAGCCCGGCGGCTGCGCGCCACGCCGTCCCAGCGGGGGCTGGATCGGCGAAAGCGTCGGCGCAATCTGCGTGGCGCCTTCGTGCTCGAAGCGCCTCTGCCTTCGCGCGTCGCGCTGGTCGACGACGTCATGACCACCGGCGCTACTCTGAACGCCTTGGCGGAGGCTTGCCTGAGCGCGGGCGCCGGAGAGGTAGAAGCCTGGGCCATCGCGCGAACGCCCAGGGAGTGATCTCTGATAGCATGGCTCTTATATGCCGCTATCGGGGAGAGTCTTCGTGGACGATCAACGCCATCCTTTCGAGCAGTTGTCGCCTATGCGTATCGCCGACGCGGTGGAGTCGTTGGGTTTCTGTCTATCCAGCGAGCCCTTTGCGCTGAACAGTTATGAAAATCGGGTCTTCATGCTTTGCGACGACGAGCGGCGCCGTTGGGTCGTCAAGTTCTATCGTCCGGGGCGTTGGCGTGACGAGCAGATTCAGGAAGAGCACGATTTTCTGACCGAACTGAGTTCGGACGGCGCGATGGTAGCGGCGCCCTGGCGAGACGAGAAGGGCAGGAGCCTGCATCACCGGGCGGAATTTCGCCTGACCATGTATCCCTGTCTGCCGGGTCAGGCGCCGGAGCTTGATAACCCGGCGCACCTGTATGCGCTGGGAGAGGCGATCGGGCAGGTTCATGCGGTCGGTCGGCGCAAGACTTTTATCCACCGGCCGGTGCTTGACTTGAACCGTGTGACGGCTGCAAGCCGCGAAGCGATATTGTCCGGTTCCTGGCTGACCCGTCGTCAGCGCCCTGCCTACGAGCGGATCAGCGCGACTTTGCAAAAACTGCTCGAGTCTCGAGGCTGGCCAGTAGAGGCATCGATACGCACCCACGGCGATTGCCATCCTGGAAATCTGTTGGGTCGGGACGAGCAGTTCGCGCTAGTGGATTTTGACGACTGCATGATGGCACCGGCGGTGCAGGATATCTGGATGCTGCTCAGCGCCCAGAATGATCAGGAAATTCGCGCCCAGCTTTCCGAGATTCTCGAAGGCTATGAACAGTACACGGCATTTCCGCGCCAGGAGCTTGAATGGATAGAGCCGCTGCGCAGCCTGCGATTGATGCGCCACACCGCCTGGCTGATCGAGCGTTGGGAGGACCCTGCATTTCCTCAGGCATTTCCCTGGGTCGCTGACGAGGGCTACTGGGATCAGCATATTCGGCAGTTGGATCAGCAGTGTCTGGTACTGGATCGAAAGACTCGCTGGATTCTCTAGCTTCGAAGTTCGCGCCGTCATGACAATAACGGCGCATAACTGACAAGATTAGTCCGGCGAGATCAGTTGGAAGGCGAGGTGTCGGATGAGGTGTCGTCGTTATCATCATCCGCACGTCGACGCTGTTCATTGATACGTGCCGAGGGATTGTCCTGGGGTTCGATAGCCAACGCCTGCCCCAGTTCGAGCGTGAAGTGATGCTCGGGGGTCAGCGTTGCACTCTGACAGGCACCGTTACTCATCGAGGTACAGGCGTCAATGCCGAAATCTCCATTCGACTCTCGACCCGTAGCGGAAATTTCGGCGCTGAAGATTTCCGGAGCGTCTCCCGTGGGTTCGATGCAGGTCAGGGTATTGGCAGTGATGCGAACCTGCTGATCGATCAGGCTGGCGGTGGCGGTGATCAGGCAGTAATCCGGCAGCTGATGCGTGGCTCCCTGGCTGGCGATGGGCTGCAGCAGCACGTCCGCCTGTTCCGGCGTGGTGGTATCGAGGGTCAGTGTTTCGATGACGTGTACGTCGATGGTGGCATCCGCCGGCAGGTTGAGGGTGTTACCCTGAGCCAGGATTGGCATCGCCAGGCCGGCCGCCAGCAAGTAAAGGCAGCGTTTTATCATGATACGGATTCTCGACGAGGATGTTTTCAATTCTGTCCAGCCAGCGGTATACGGGCAGGGCGCGAAGCCACTACTTTAGCACAGCCGACTTGGCGCTACAGCCCGGCCGGGGTCCGCGCGACGAGATGTCGCTTGAAGGATCGGGCTGCTTCCGAGAGGGGCATGGGCTAGAATTGACGCTTCGCCATTTATCGGCAATGCCGACAAGACGGTTGATGCGTCTGAGCATCAATGCCATAACGAGCCCAAACATGACCGAACAACTCGCCGAGCATTACCGGCAGATCATTAGCGCCCTGGGTGAGGATCCGGACCGAGAAGGGCTTCGCGATACTCCCAAGCGTGCCGCCAAGGCCATGCAGTTTCTGACCCATGGCTACGAGCAGTCCCTGGAAACCTTGATCAATGGGGCCATCTTCGAATCGAATACGGATGAGATGGTGCTGGTCAAGGATATCGAACTTTACTCGATGTGCGAGCATCATTTGCTGCCTTTTATTGGCAAATGTCATATTGCCTACATGCCTCGCGGGCGAGTGCTGGGACTTTCCAAATTCGCTCGGATCGTCGACATGTACGCGCGTCGCATGCAGATCCAGGAAAAGCTGACTCGCGAGATCGCCGAGGCGGTTCTGCGAGTAACCCAGGCGCGGGGGGTGGCGGTAGTGATCGAGGCGCGCCATCTGTGCATGATGATGCGCGGTGTCGAAAAGCAGAATTCCAGCATGACGAGTTCGGTCATGCTGGGCGCTTTTCGTGACAACCAGTCCACGCGCCAGGAGTTTCTGACCTTAGTGCGTTCCAACTGACCGGTCCTGGCCTGGTTGATGCGAAGGCCGGTGGCAGGTTCGGTTGATAGAGTCAAGCGAGGTGAAACGCCAGCGGTAAACAGGTCTTGAAGCAGGAGTCGAGCCACGACATGGAAGAGAGGACGACAGGCAGCACCAATCCTTCAAACGAGAGTCGCCCGCGTTATTCCGGCTGGGCCCTGGCCGCCTTGGCCACCGCGTTTCTTGCCTTGTTCTTCGATGCCATGGCGGCATTCGTGTCCATCATTGCAGCGGTGTTCGCCCTGCTGGGACTTCGCCAGATCCGTCGTTCGCCAGTATTGTACAAGGGCCGCGCCCTTTGTTGGATGGCCATCGGGCTGGGGTTGGTCATGGCGGTGCTGGTGGCGCTGGTAGAGCCGGGTGCTGGCTCCTAGACTGCTAGAGATAAAAGCTACCATGCCCTGACGCTATGTCAGGCGACGGTCGACTTCATATAAAGCACGGCGTTTGTTGAAAATTCGACGATCAATGCATCAAAGAATGTATCAAAGGAAGGAGAGTGACATGGAATCTCTACAAGAAAGCGCGCTGTTTCGTCCCTTCGCTTATATCGACGGTAGCTGGGTCGCGGCGGATAACGGCGAGCAGATCGATGTCGTCAACCCCGCCAACGGTGAGACCATCGCTCAGGTGCCCAAGATGGGGCGAAGCGAAACCGAGCGGGCGATCATCGCGGCGAACGCGGCGTTTCCCGCCTGGCGTGCGCTGACCGCTATCGAGCGCGCGGATATCCTGATGAAATGGCATGACCTCATGCACGAGCATCAGGACGAACTTGCCCGTATCATGACCCTGGAACAAGGCAAGCCGCTCAAGGAAGCCGCCGGAGAAATCGCTTACGCCGCCAGTTTCCTGCGCTGGTTCGCCGAGCAGGGCCGGCGTATCTATGGCGAGACGGTGCCTGCTTCC
Source organism: Pistricoccus aurantiacus (assembly GCF_007954585.1). Classification (GTDB taxonomy): domain Bacteria; phylum Pseudomonadota; class Gammaproteobacteria; order Pseudomonadales; family Halomonadaceae; genus Pistricoccus; species Pistricoccus aurantiacus. Next base: position 3,260,268 of record NZ_CP042382.1, on the reverse strand, counting down.
AATCCGCAGCAGCGAGCGATCATCCTCAAGCAGCCGGTGGGCGTGGTGGGGGCGATCACTCCCTGGAACTTCCCCGCGGCGATGATTACTCGCAAGGTGGGAGCGGCCCTGGCAGCGGGCTGTCCTATCGTCGTCAAGCCGGCGAGTCAGACGCCGCTTTCCGCCACCGCCATGGCCCTGCTGGCGGAGCGCGCCGGCGTGCCGCGCGGGGTGTTCAACGTCGTACCGGGCAGCGCCAGCGAAATCGCTGCCGCCCTGACCGAATCTCCCATCGTGCGCAAGATCACCTTCACCGGCTCCACGGAAGTGGGGCGTCAGCTGATGTCCCAGGCGTCGCAGCATATCCAGAAGATTTCTCTGGAACTTGGCGGAAACGCGCCTTTTATCGTTTTCGACGATGCGGATCTGGACGCGGCGGTGGAAGGCGCCATTGCGGCGAAATTTCGCAACGCCGGCCAGACCTGCGTATGCACCAACCGCTTTCTGGTGCAGTCCAGCGTGGTCAATGCCTTCTGCGAGAAACTGGCGGCGGCCATGAACCGCAACCTCGAGGTCGGCGATGGCACCAAGGAAGGGGTCAACATCGGGCCGCTGATCGATCAGAAGGGGCTCAAGAAAGTCTCGGAGCATGTCGAGGACGCGGTGGACAAGGGCGCTCAGCTGCTGCTGGGGGGCAATCCGCATCCGCTGGGCGGCAATTTCTTCACCCCCACCTTGATCAGCGGCGCGACCACATCGATGAAAGTGGCCGGCGAGGAAACCTTTGGCCCGCTGGCGGCGGTTTTCTCCTTCGAAGACGAGGAGGACGCGGTCAGCCTGGCCAACGATACTCAATACGGGCTGGCCGCCTATTTCTATGCCAAGGATCTAGGTCGAGTGTGGCGCATCGCCGAGGCGCTGGAATATGGCATGGTCGGCATCAACACCGGGATGATCTCCAATGCGGCGATGCCCTTCGGCGGCGTCAAGGCGTCCGGGTTGGGTCGTGAAGGCGGCCACCAGGGGCTTGAGGAGTACATCGAAACCAAATATCTATGTATCGATCTGGGATGAATCCAAGACGCGACTAACCTGTGTGACTAACGTAAAAGAGGCAGCCAATCGGCTGCCTCTTTTGGTTCGGTCATGAAAAGATTCAGTGACGGAAATGGCGCATGCCGGTGAACACCATGGCAATGCCCGCTTCATTGGCGGCATCGATGACTTCCTGGTCGCGCAGGGAGCCGCCGGGCTGAATCACCGCGCTGATGCCGGCTTTCGCCGCCGCGTCGATACCGTCCCGGAAGGGGAAGAAGGCGTCCGATGCCATCACCGAGCCGGGCACGCTCAATCCTTCGTCCTGCGCCTTGATGCTGGCGATCCTGGCGGAATAGACCCGGCTCATCTGCCCGGCGCCCACGCCGATGGTCCGACCCTGTTTGGCATAGACGATGGCATTGGACTTGACGAACTTGGCGACCTTCCAGGCAAACGCCAGGTCCTTGAATTCCTGTTCGCTGGGGGCGCGTTCGGTAACCACCTTGAGATCGTCTCGTCCTACCATGCCCAGATCTCGATCCTGCACCAGCAGGCCGCCGGTGACGCGCTTGATGTCGTGGCTGGCCAGACGCTCCCCGGGCCAGTGATCGGCGACATCCAACAGGCGGACATTGGGTTTTTCGGCGACGAAGGCAAGCGCCGATTCGTCGATTCCCGGGGCGATAATCACCTCGACGAACTGGCGCTGGATGATTGCTCGGGCGGTTACCTCATCCAGTGGTCGGTTGAAGGCGATGATACCGCCGAAGGCGCTGGTAGGATCCGTGGCAAAGGCCTTTTCGTAGGCTTCCAACATGGTTTTTCCCAGGGCGACGCCGCAGGGATTGGCATGCTTGACGATCACGCAGGCAGGATCGACGAAGGCCTTGACGCATTCGAAGGCAGCGTCCGTGTCCGCGACGTTGTTATAGGAAAGCGGCTTGCCCTGAACGATTCGCGCGCTTGCCACGCTGGCTTCATGACACTCCGCCTCCACATAGAAGGCGGCCTGCTGGTGGGGGTTTTCCCCGTAGCGCATGGTCTGGCGCTTGTGGAACTGCAGGTTGTAGGTGCGGGGAAAGTGCTCTTCGCCGCCGCTCACCCGGCTACCCAGGTAGTTGGCGATGGCTGCGTCATAGCCTGCGGTGTGCTCGAAGGCCTTGACTGCCAGATCGAAACGCAGCTCGACGCTGATGGCGCCCTGGTTTGCCGTCATGTCCTCCAGCACTCGGGCATAGTCGACGGTGTCGACCAGAATCCCGGTATGCGCATGATTCTTGGCGCAGGCGCGCACCATGGCGGGCCCGCCGATATCGATGTTCTCGATGGCGTCCTCCAGGGTGCAGTCCGGCCTGGCCACGGTGGCGGCGAAGGGATAGAGATTGACCACCACCAGGTCGATGGGGCTGATATCGTGCTCCGCCATCACCGCGTCGTCCTGGCCGCGCCGCCCCAGGATGCCGCCGTGGATCTTGGGATGCAGCGTTTTCACTCGGCCATCCATGATTTCAGGAAAACCGGTATGCTCCGAGACTTCGCGAACCTCGATACCCTGCTCTTGAATGAGCCGAAAGGTGCCGCCGGTGGAAAGCAGCTCGACGCCACGCCGGGCCAGTTCACGAGCGAAATCGACGACGCCGGTCTTGTCGGAAACGCTGATCAAGGCACGGCGTACCGGCAGGGAAGTAGGAGAGTGTGTATTCATGGTCAACTCTTGGCGGGTAGGTAAAGCACTGAAAAGCCTCGATGGTTCTTTGCCAGCGCGTTATATCAACTCATAGAATTTGAGCTTCTTGCGCAGGGTCCCCCGGTTCAGACCGAGCATTTCCGCGGCGCGAGTCTGGTTGCCCTGAGTATGCTCCATCACCGCCGCCAGCAGCGGCGCCTCGACCTCCGCCATCACCATGGCGTAAAGATCCGTGGTGGTCGATCCGTCCAGGTGCGTGAAATAGCGTCGCATGGCGGTATCCACCGCCTCGCGCAAGGGGCGCTGTTGATCCAGCAGCTCGCGGCTCGTCAAGGAAGGCGAGGAAGAGACATCCCTGTCCAGGGGGTCGGTTCCCAGGGTTTCGGCTGCGATAGGGGATGAGGTAATTGCTTGCCTGGTCGTCATGCTGCACTGATCCCATCCGTTGCCGGCTCACACGGGGCGCAATCGCCTGGGGCGCGGCGGCAAAACAGTTCGTCGATATAATGGAGCTGGTCACGAGCGCTCTCGAGCGCGTTGAAGCACGCCCGCAAGGCACGCTTCGGTGCGTGCTTGTCGAGCCTGCCAAGACACGATCGGTCGAGATACCAGCCCAGATGCTTGCGCGCAATACGCATGCCTTGATGCTCGCCATAAAACTCGTGCAAGGCCACAAGGTGGCCCCGCATGACCCGCCACTGCTCCGTTCGTGCAGGAGGGGCCAGATACTCGCCGTGAACCAGATAATGGTCTATTTCTCGAAATATCCATGGATTGCCCTGGGCGCCACGACCGATCATCAGCGCATCCACGCCAGTGTAGTCCATTACCGCAGCGGCTTTTACGGGAGAATCGATATCTCCGTTGGCAAACACCGGAATCTTCAACGCGGACTTGATCGCGGCAATGGTGTCGTATTCCGCCTCTCCGGTGTAGCGCTGTTCCCGGGTGCGCCCGTGTACCGCCAGGGCCTGAATGCCGGCTTCCTCGGCAATACGCGCGATACGCAGACCGTTGTTGCTTTCGGCGCACCAGCCGGTGCGGATCTTCAGGGTGACCGGCACCTTGACTGCGCCAACCACCGCGTCGAGGATTTCCGCGACCAGCCGCTCGTCTCGCAGCAGGGCGGAGCCCGCGGCCTTGTTGCATACCTTCTTGGCCGGGCAGCCCATGTTGATATCGATGATTTCCGCCCCGCGGGCCTCGTTGAATCGCGCCGCCTGGGCCAGCATGGCCGCGTCGCCGCCGGCGATCTGTACCGCTCTCGGCCCGGGTTCGCCGCAATGGTCCAGCCGCAGCCGGGATTTGCGGGTATGCCACAGGCTCGGATCGCTGGTGACCATTTCCGACACCACCAGGCCCGCGCCCAATCGGCGGCAAAGCTGACGAAACGGGCGGTCGGTAACGCCGGCCATGGGCGCCAGGATCAAACGATTGGTCAAGCGATGCTTGCCGATGGCAGGCAGCGCTTGCGAGGGGTTCGCGAGCATGGCGATAACGGGAGTTGGTGGCTTGAGCGGAGCCATGATACTTGTCCCGCGGGCTTCAGGAAACTCCGACTTTCCGACCGTCGAGCCGCACCCAGCCTTCCCGATCCACCGGCTCGTCGAGGACAAACCCCGCGTTCTGGTAGGCCTGGCGAACCTCTTCCGCCTGATGGGAGAGGATTCCCGAGAGCGACAATAAGCCGCCCGGGGCGACATGGCTGGCGATGGTCGGCGCCATCTCGATCAGCGGCCCCGCCAGGATATTGGCGACAACAATGGGGTAGGCGCTGGATCGATCGGTGCCCGGCGCTAGCTGCTCCGGATAATAAAGCGTGAAACGAGATGCCTCGATCTGGTTGCGCCGGGCATTTTCCCGACTGGCCTGCAGCGCCTGGGGGTCGATATCCGTACCGATTGCCCGGGCTGCCCCCAGTTTGAGGGCGGCGATGGCCAGGATGCCGGAGCCGCAGCCGACGTCGAGAATGACTTGTCCGTCCAGCTTGCCTTCCAAGGCAAGGGCGTCGAGGCGCTCGAGGCACAGGGCGGTGGTGGGATGGGTGCCGGTGCCGAAGGCAAGCCCCGGATCGAGCAGCAGATTGACCGCGTCAGGCTCCGGGGCGTCATGCCAGCTGGGCACGATCCACAGCCGCTCGCCCATGCGTATCGGCGTGAAGCCGTCCATCCATTCCCGCTCCCAGTCCCGGTCCGCCAATAGCTCGAACTCGATGGTCGGGCAGGGCTCTGCCGGGCAGTGCATCGCCCAGCCCTGGCGAACCCGCTCCAGCATGGCCTCGATGCCTTCCTGGTCGTCGTAGAGGCCGGTCAGCACCGTATCGTTCCATAGCGGCGTGGTGCCGAGGGCCGGCTCGAAGACCGGTTCATCCTCGCCGTCCTGAAGCGTGATGGCGCAGGCGCCTTCCTCCAGCAGCAGCTCCTCGAGAAGCTCTGCCTGAGAAGGCGCCAGATGTACCTTGAGCTGTAGCCAGGGCATGAAGCGCTCTCAAATACCGAGTTTATGCTCGAGATAGTGGATATTGACGCCGCCCTGCTGGAAATCGCTGTCTCGTACCAGCGCCTTGTGCAGATCGATATTGGTCTTGATGCCTTCCACCAGCAGCTCTTCCAGGGCGTTGCGCATGCGCATCAGGGCGATGTCCCGGTCCTCGCCCCAGGTGATCAGCTTGCCGATCAGGGAGTCGTAATGCGGGGGAACCGTATAGCCGGTATACAGGTGAGAATCCATTCGAACCCCGAGGCCCCCCGGCGGATGATACAGCGTGATCCTGCCCGGGGAGGGCATGAAGGTACGCGGATCCTCTGCGTTGATGCGACATTCGAAGGCATGACCATTGAGGGTCACGTCCTCCTGACGAATCGACAAGGGCAGGCCCGAGGCCATGCGCAGCTGTTCCTTGACGATATCCACCCCGGTGACCATTTCCGTGACCGGGTGCTCGACCTGAACCCGAGTGTTCATCTCGATGAAGAAGAACTGGCCTTTCTCGTACAGAAACTCGAAGGTACCGGCGCCTCGATAGTTGATCTTGAGACAGGCATCTGTACAAGCCTTGAGTACCTGGGCTCGGGCTTCCGGATCGAGCTGCGGCGCCGGGGCTTCTTCTATCACCTTCTGATGGCGACGCTGCAGAGAGCAGTCCCGGTCGAAAAGATGGATGGCGTTGCCCTGTCCGTCCGCCAGCACCTGGACCTCGACGTGGCGCGGTTCCTGGAGAAATTTCTCCATGTACACGGTGCCATCGCCAAAGGCGGCGGCGGCTTCGGCGCGAGTGATGCCGAGGGCAGACAGCAGTTGGCTTTCGTCGTGAACTACCCGCATGCCGCGACCCCCACCGCCGGAGGCGGCCTTGATGATCACCGGATAGCCGATGCGTCGGGCGGTGGCCATTACCTGTTGATCATCGTCCTCCGGCAGCGGGCCGTCGGAGCCCGGCACCGTAGGCACGCCGGCCTCTTTCATGGATTCGATGGCGCTGACCTTGTCCCCCATCAGGCGAATGGTGTCCGCCCGCGGGCCGATGAAGACGAAGCCTGAGCGCTCCACCTGCTCGGCGAAGTTGGCATTTTCCGACAGGAAGCCGTAGCCCGGATGAATGGCACTGGCGTCGGTGACTTCCGCGGCACTGATCAACGCCGGGATATTCAGGTAGGACTGCGCCGAAGAAGCCGGACCGATACACACGGCTTCATCCGCCAGCCGCACGTGCATCAGTTCGCGATCCGCCTTGGAATGCACCGCTACGGTCTTGATGCCCAGTTCCTTGCATGCCCGCAGGATTCGCAGGGCGATCTCGCCGCGGTTGGCGATAAGTACCTTGTCCAACATTATCGTTGCGCCTTTTAGGGGAAATTCGCCTTTCAGGAAAGGATGAGCATCGGCTGGTCGTATTCCACCGGTTCACCGTCCTCGACCAGAATGGCTTCCACCACGCCGTCCTGGTCCGCCTCGATCTGATTCATCATCTTCATGGCTTCGACGATACATATCGCTTCGCCCTTTCTGACCCGCTGGCCCACTTCCACGAAGGCTTTGGCGCCGGGGGTCGGCGCACGGTAGAAGGTGCCTACCATCGGAGAGGTCACCGCATGTCCGCTAGGCAGTTCCGGTGTCGTATCCGGGGCGGAGGAAGAGGAGGATGCTGGCGCGGAGGTTTCCTGAGAGGCAAAAGGCGTTGCCGGATGCTGCGGGTAGGAGTAATGAGCGGGAGCCTGGGGGTAGGAGGCGCCATTCGGATGACGGCTGATGCGAACCGACTCTTCCCCTTCCTGGATTTCGATTTCGCTGATGTTGGACTCTTCCAGTAGCTCGATCAGCTTCTTGACCTTGCGAATATCCATGCGTTTGTCCCGATCGGTTGAATGATGAATGAGAGAAAAGGGGCGTGTCAGATGGTATGCGGGTGATGTCAATCTAGTCGATGTTCGTTCAGTTCACGACACAATCCCGCAGGATGGCGTCTCTAATCGCCCTTATCGCGTTGAGAGCGGAGTTTGCCGAAAAACGCCGATCCTGTCCAGATTTCTGCGATCTCGACGGGAAAACACTGTTCTGTTTCAAGTTGTGCGCGGAGGTTTCCCGCTTTCCAGCCAGTCGAGCAGCTCGCGCAGATGGCGGGCGAGAGGATCGTGCCTGATTTCGCCTTGAATCCGCGCGGCGCGAATTTCCTCACCGCCGTCGAAAAACAGCAGGCTAGGCGGGCCGAACAGACCGAAACGCTCAAGCAGAGCCCGGCTATCCGCGTTGGTTTCGGTGACGTCAAGGCGGATACGCCGGAATTCGGCGAGAGCCTGCGCCACCTGGGGAGCGGGAAAGACCTGATTTTCCATTACCTTGCAGGAAATGCACCAGTCGGCGCTGACGTCGACGAAAACCGGCTGGCCCTGAGAGGCGGCCTGTTCCAGCTCCACGTTCAACTGCTCTGCCCGGGTGACCGTAGTGAAGGCCAGGCTGGCCGAGTCGGTGGCGGCACTAGCGTTCGGGGCTTGCGACGTGGTGGCCGCGAGCGGACGCAGCGGGTCGTGAGCACCTCGGGCGGCACCGATCACCAGCACGATCCCCCACACGAGAAGCAGGATGCCGCCCCCCTGGCGCACCCGAGGCCAGCCCTGGGCGGTATTGAATTGCAGGGCGCCAAGGGACAGGCCGGCGCCGACCGCCAGGCCGGCCCAGAGTATCAGAGCGAGCTGCGCCGGCAGCAAGCGCTCGATCAGCCAGATGGCCACTCCCAGCAGCAGCACGCCGAAGGCGATCTTGACACCCTCCATCCATTGTCCGGTACGCGGCATCAGGGTGGTGCCGAAGGTGCCTACCAGCAGCAGCGGAATACCCATGCCCAAGGCCAGCGCCAGCAGGGCCAAGCCGCCCATCAGCGCATCGCCGGTGGATGAGATGAATACCAGGGCGCCGGCCAGGGGCGCGGACACGCAAGGCGATACCACCAGTACCGAAAGCGCTCCGGCCAGAGCCAGGCCTACGGGGCCGCTGCGCTGCGCCTTGCTCTGCCAGGTGTCGATGCGACTGGACAGTCCGGATGACAGGCGCAGGTTGAAAACGCCGAACATGGCCAGGGCGAACAGTACGAAAAGCAGGCTGAACAGGATCAGCACCGGAGCGGACTGCAGCCGCGCCTGAAGATTGAGCCCGGCGCCGAACAGCCCCATGAGAACGCCTACCAGCGCATAGGTCACTGCCATGCCGGCGACGTAGCTTGAAGAAAGCACGAACGCCCGGGGACGGCTCGGATTCTGCCCGACGATGATCGATGACAGGATAGGAATCATTGGCAGAACGCAGGGAGTGAAGGTCAACCCCAGCCCTGCCAGCAGAAACAGACCCAGCACCAGCAGCGGTGAAGCATCGTTCAACAGCGATTGAAAGCGCCCGTCTTCGCTTTGCAGGCTTGCCGGGGCCATCGAGAAGTCGGTATTGGAGGAAACATCCGATTCCACGGCGCCTGTATCGTCGGCAGTGGTAATGGCAAGCACGGTATTGGCGTCGCCCAGATCGTCGAACCCTTCCGGTAAAGAACCCGGTAGCGCAGTCAGCGACAGGGTTTCCGGCGGATAGCAGAGTCCCGCGTCCGCGCAGCCCTGAAAGGTCAACTCGATGGGCAGCTCGTCGACGGCTTGACCTTGGACGGGAACCGAGAAAACCACCCGGTCATAGAAGACGTGGACATCGCCGAGGAATTCATCGGACTTGAATTCGCCTTCCGGGAGATTCGGCTCCCCAAGGCTCACTTCCTGGGTCTGGCTTTCTACGCGAAACCGATGGCGATACAGATAATAATCCTCGGCATTTTGCATGCCGATCATTAGGTTGTCGTCATCCAGCCAGGCCGTCGCCTGAAAGGCTTCATTGACCGGCAGGAAGTTATTTTGAGCGTCGCTGGAGAACCATTGCGCCTGAAGCGTGGTGATGGAAGCCAGCCACAGGAAAAGCATGGCCAGGAGAAAACGGGGTAGACGCAACATTGCTGACGGCATCCTGAAAACGCGAAGTGAAATGCTTGTGGAGCATCGGCGCTCGCAAACGAGCGTTCGACAACCAGCAGGTGGAACGAAATAAATCAGACGCCGCTAGGCGAATAAAGTTACCGATCGTTGAAGGTTTATCAGTCAATCCACATGCTAGGATGACGCTATGATAACCAAGCGGCGTCGGGGTTTCATCCGGCGCGACCTTTCCTTCGTCCCGAGTCAAGGAAGTCGTCATATGCCCTCATCCTACAAGGCCTCTCGCCACTCCAAGCGCAACACGCAAGTGCTCGAACGCCCGGATTACGGCTGGATATGGAAGCCGATCGTCACCCTGGCAGTGATTTATCTATTGGTGACCCTGGCGCTAGGTATCTGGTGGAGCCGCACGCCGGACACCTTCGATGTCAAACGCGCCGCGGCGATGCAGCAGGGTTTCGAGGGAGTGGAGAATCCGACGCCGCCAATCAGCGTGCCGAAGGCTCGAGGAGCGGTCAGCGTGGCGACATTGATCGCCTCCATCGATACGTTGCTGGAAAAGCCCGGCGGTTATCTGCGCAATGACGTGATGCCGCCAGGGCTATGGCTCGACAACATGCCCAGCTGGGAACTGGGCGTGCTGCGTCAGACTCGCCTTATGACCGAACTGCTGGCCCAGAATGCCGATGGCGAAGCCGCCAGCCTCGAAGAAGCGGTGGAGCGTCTGAGCGCCGGAGACGAGGAATGGTTCTACCCTTCCACGGAGCGCCATCTCGCCAAGGCACAGGAAGCGCTGGACTATTATTTCGAGTCGATGACTAATAAAGGCGGCGATCGTCTCGCGCCGAGCGACGAACTGCCGGCAAGCTGGCTGAATCAGGCGGCAGAGCGCCTGGATTGGCTCAGCCATCGACTATCCGCCAGCGTCGTCGAGCGTGAGGCGCTTCGCGATCTGAACATCGATCCCCAGGAGTTGCCGGAACACACTCCCTGGTACCGGATCGACAACGTCTTTTTCGAAACCCGAGGCGCCACCTGGGCAATGCTGGTGCAGCTGAGGGCGCTGATGGCGGACTATCCGCAACTGATGCAGCAGGCACGGATCCAGACCGACGTGAAGCGCCTGATCGCGGAACTCAACTTTACCCAGCGCCGGCTATGGAGCCCGCTGATTCTCAACGGCAGCGGCTTCGGTATTTTTGCCAATCATTCGCTGATGATGGCCAACTATACCTTGAAGGCCCGCGACCTGGCCCAGGCCTTGGCGCAGCGGATCACGGACGTCCAGTCCAAGGAAATCGCCGAGAGTAACGAAAAGAAACAGCCACCGGCTCAGTCGGAAACACCATCACCGGCGGCGATGCAGACAAATAAAGACGCCTCAAAGCCATCCTCCGAGCCATCGGCAGCGAAGGGTTCCGAGGCCGAGTCTTCCTCGTCCACGGATCGGGAAACCACTCCAGAGACACCGGACGATACAGACAAGAACGACGACAAGACCAGAGTAAGCCCCGAGCAGGCCGCCGGTCAGCAAGACACTGCTGAGCCATAAAGATTTTGTTTCTCGTTGAAATACACAGGGCGCCTCGAGGCGCCCTGTCGCTGCAACACTAGTGTCGTTCAGACCCGATTATTCAACTCTTGTCATTCTCAAACCTTGGTATATGCTGCGGCGGCTTTTTCAATGGCCTTGCGCGCCGCGTCCGCATTTTCCCAGGATTCTACCTTGACCCACTTGCCTTTCTCGAGATCCTTGTAATTCTCGAAGAAATGCGCGATCTGCTGACGCAGCAGTTCCGGCAGGTCGGTCACTTCCTCGATATCGTCGTAAAGGGCGGAAAGCTTGGAGTGAGGCACGCACACCAGCTTGGCATCTTCTCCGGCTTCGTCGCTCATGTTGAGCACCCCGATGGGGCGGGCACGAATGACACTGCCTGGCTGTACCGGCACCGGCGTCACTACCAGAGCGTCGATGGGGTCGCCATCATCCGCAAGGGTGTCGGGAATGAAGCCGTAGTTGGCCGGATAGAACATCGGCGTGGCCATGAAACGATCTACCACCAGCGCATCCATGTCCTTATCGACTTCATACTTGATGGGAGAGTGATGGGCGGGGATTTCGATAATGACGTAAAGATCGTTTGGCAGATCCTTGCCGGCGGGGATATTGGCGTAGCTCATGGTCGCATCCTTGATGGGCGATAAGAAATGGTCAAAGCGCTTGGCTATTAAATCCGCCGAATTATACGAATAGGGCCGCAAGATTACCAACCTTACCCCTTTGGTCGGCAAGCCTGAGTCTTGCTCAGCCTGTATCATGAGAGCGTTCGAATTCCGTCGGGCATCTCGAACGTATCGATAGTCAAGGATGGGGAGCCAAGGGTGGATCGAGAACTCGCGCTTAGTGTGGGCCAGGCCCATGCCGCGCCGGAAAAGCAGCGCCATCGCAGTGCCATGGCGGTACAGGTGCCGCCGTGTCCGCTGCTCAAGGCCAAGGGAGCGGCGGCGGTGATCGCTAGCGCCCAGGCGCGCAACGCCATTGCTGGGCTGGCCAGCAGCCTGGGGGTCCAGGCCTTTATCGAGGACTATTTCGCCACGCCGGATCATTGGCGGGTCAAGGATTCCGCGACCCGAGTGCTGCGCGCTTTGAATGCCTGGTGCCATGGACAAAGTCGTCACGTCAGCGAAGGAGGCTACGTCTGTTCACTTTCCGCGCTGATCTTCTTCGAACGCGAGATGCACCTCTTTCATGTAGGCGATACTCAGATTTATCGACTGCGCGGCGCGGAGTTCGAGCAGCTGTCCCGGGATCACCTGACGGATCTGGGCGGCTACCGTTATCCCTCGCGCTCCCTGGGCATGGATGCCATCCTGGACATCGACTATGTCGCTTTGCCCCTCAAGCAGGGAGACATCTTCCTCTGTACCACTCAGGATGTGCGCGGCATTCTGCTTCCTTCGGATTTCGTACGCTTGATTCGCCAAGATGTCAGCGACCTGAACGCGGCCTGCGAGCGCCTGATCACCGAAGCTCGAGCGCGCTCCTACGCAAGAGGCTACGGCGGCGACCCGTTCACCTTCCAACTGGTGCGTATCGATCGTCTGCCGGAAGCGCGAACGGAGGTACCTGGCGCGCCCTATGGCACCCTGCCGGTGCCGCCGGAACTTGTCACGGGGCAAAGACTCGATGGCTTCGAGGTGCTGGAGGTGCTGTCGCGCACTTCCCGATCGCGAGTCTATCGAGTGCGCGATCTGACCAGCCAGAAAGTGCGTGTAATGAAGGCGCCAAGCCCGGAGCTTTCCAGTCGCAATGCCTATCTGGAGCATTTCCTGCTGCAGCAGTGGGTGGTGGAGCGCGTCAAGTCCCCCTTCGTCGCCAAGGCGGTGGAATCCTCGCGTCCTCGGCGTTATCTCTATTACTTGATGGAGTACGTCGAAGGCCAGCGGCTGACGGCTTGGGCGCGCCGGCATCCTCAGGCGAGTCTCGCCCAGCGCCTGGATATCGCCGGCCAGCTGGGCAAGGCGGTTCGGGCGTTGCACCGGCGGGATCTGCTTCACCAGCGCATTCATCCAGATAACGTCTTGATCGACAGCCACGGCAAGGTAGTGCTGACGGACTTCAACGCCTGTCGTCTGCGAGAAGGAGGAGAGCACAAGAATGTTCAGGCGCTGGCTCGCCAGCTGGGGCTGACGGAACACAGCGCCCCGGAATACGCCCTCGACGATCCGGTAGGACGCAGAAGCGATCAGTACTCCCTGGCGTCGACGATTTACTGGTTGCTGACCGGCGCCTTGCCCTACGCGCCGGCGCTCAAGGAAATCAGGCGCCATACCGATCTGGAAAAGCTGATCTACCGCAGCGCGCGTCTATCCAATCCCGAAATTACCCAGGCCCAGGACGACGCCTTGCGCCGGGCGCTGGACCCGCAGCGGGAGCTGCGCTACCGGCGCCTGTCGGAGTTTCTCTACGCGCTGCGCGAGCCTCGGAATGAGCCTGTTTACGTAAAAAAGGCGCGTTCACGGGAGCTCGCCAACTTCTGGCAAGGCGTGGCGGGAATTCTGCTATTGCTGCTGGTGCTTTCCTGGTTATTGAAATAGAGGGTTGTTGAGATAGATGGCTGTTGGAATGGGCGATGTAAAAGACCCTCGAAGAAACTTCGAGGGTTTGCGATGCGCTGGAGGTCCTTGATGATCCGGCTAGCTAGAGCGTGAATTCCGTCAGGCGCTTTTCTACCTTGGCCAGACGCAGCTTGGCAACTTTAGGCAGGCCGTTCTCGAAAGGCGGAAAATCCTCGCCCTGAATCAGCGGCGAAAGATACTGCCGGCAAGCGCTAGTGATGCCGAAGCCATCCTCGCGGATATATTCCTTGGGCATGAATTTTTCCTGATTGGCCACCTCCGCCAGGGGCGCCGCTTCGATGCGCCACTCGTAAGGGGATTCGCTGACACGCTTGATGGCCGGCATCATGGCATTCTGACCCGCCAGAGCCAGTTTGACGGCTTCACGACCTACCGCGTAGGCCTGTTCCACGTCGGTCTTCGACGCCAGGTGCCGCGCCGCCCGCTGCAGATAGTCTGCCACCGCCCAGTGATACTTGTAGCCCAGATCCTGCTTGATCATGCCCGCCAGGGTCGGCGCGACGCCGCCCAGCTGGCGATGACCGAAGGCGTCGGTGTTACCCGCGTCCGCCAGGAAAGTGCCGTCCTCGTAGCGCGCGCCCTCGGATACCACGATGACACAATAGCCGTAGCGCTTGACCGCTTCATCGACCCGGGCCATGACTGCCTCGCGATCGAAGGCGACTTCCGGAAAAATGACCAGGTGCGGCGGTTCGCCTTCACCTTCCCCGGCCAGGGCGCCGGCGGCGGCGATCCAGCCCGCGTGACGACCCATCACCTCGAGCACGAACACCTTGGTGGAGGTGGCGCACATGGACGCCACGTCCAGGGAGGCTTCCAGGGTCGAGGTGGCGATGTACTTGGCCACGCTGCCGAATCCCGGGGAGTTGTCGGTGATCGGCAGGTCATTGTCCACGGTCTTGGGCACGTGGATGGCGGTCAGCGGGTAACCCAGCTTCTCGGAAAGCTGCGACACCTTGAGGCAGGTGTCGGCACTGTCGCCGCCGCCGTTATAGAAGAAATAGCGTATGTCGTGAGCCTTGAAGACCTCGATCAGACGCTCGTACTGGGCGCGGTGGGTCTCGATGTCCTTGAGCTTGTAACGACAGGAGCCGAAAGCGCCGCCCGGAGTATAGCGCAGGGCAGCGATCGCCTCGTCGGATTCCTGGGAGACATCGATCAGATCCTCCGTCAAGGCGCCGATGATGCCGTTGTGGCCGGCGTATACCTTGCCGATTCGGTCGCCATGTTCGCGACACGCTTCGATCACGCCACAGGCGCTGGCATTGATGACAGCGGTCACGCCACCGGACTGGGCGTAGAAAGCATTGTGCTGGGCCATGGGGACTGCTTCGCTCCTGGATGATGACTAAAGGGATAAATCAAGGACAATCTCGGAAATTCGGCGCTATCTTAGCCGAACGATGAATGGGCTGCATCCGTGGAAAGTACCATTCGAGGGGCTAGGCAGTTGGCGAGGCGGCGCTGGCGGTTGCCCGTCGGATGACGCTTTCGGGGGCGCATGCTAGGCTGCCTGCCATCACGATGGAGACCGACGAGGATCATGCAGGCGATGCACGTTCATATTCTGGGAATCTGCGGCACGTTCATGGGTAGCCTGGCGCTGTTGGCTCGGGAGTTGGGTCACCGGGTCAGCGGCTCGGACGCGGGGGTCTATCCGCCCATGAGCACCCAGCTTTCCGAGGCGGGTATCGCCCTGTCTGATGGCTACCGGGCGGACAATCTGCAGCCGCGGCCGGATCTGGTGGTCATCGGCAACGCGCTTTCCCGGGGCAATCCTGAGGTGGAAGCGGTGCTCGATGCGCGCTTGCCCTATGTTTCCGGTCCTCAATGGCTGGCGGAACAGGTGCTGCCCGGGCGAGAGGTGATCGCCGTGGCCGGCACTCACGGCAAGACCACCACCGCCAGTCTGCTCGCCTGGCTGCTGGAAAGCGCCGGGCTTGCGCCGGGTTTTCTGATCGGCGGGGTACCGCGCAACTTCGGTATTTCCGCCCGGCTGGGCAATCTGAGACCGAAGGGGGCGAAAGCGCCTTTCGTGGTGGAGGCGGACGAATATGACACGGCGTTTTTCGACAAGCGCTCCAAGTTCGTGCATTACCGGCCACAAATTGCCCTGCTCAACAACCTGGAGTTCGATCACGCGGATATCTTTCCCGATCTGGCGGCCATCGAGCGGCAGTTTCATCATCTGGTGCGCTGCGTGCCGGGCAACGGGCAACTGCTGGTGGCAGATCGTGAGCCGGCCCTGGACCGAGTGCTGGAGCAGGGTGTCTGGACGCCGGTGGCACGCTACGGTAACGATGTCTCGAGTCCCTGGCGTTTCCGGCTGATAGAGAATGACGGCAGCTGCTTCGAGGTCATGCACGATGCGTTGGATCAACAGGAGCGCGGTGAGGTGAGCTGGTCCCTGAGCGGCGAGTACAATGTGCGCAACGCCCTGGGTGCCCTGGCCGCCGCCCACGTCCTAGGCGTTTCCCTGACCCGGGGATGCGCGGCTCTCGCTGACTTTCAAAGCCCACGCCGCCGCCAGGAGGTGCGCGGCGAGGTGGCGGGCATCCAGGTCATCGATGACTTCGCTCACCATCCCACCGCCATTGCCGCCACCTTGAGCGGAATGCGAGCGTCACGGTCTGGCGGGAGACTGCTGGCGGTGATCGAGCCGCGCTCCAACACCATGCGTCTGGGAGTGATGCGCGAACGGCTGGCGCAGTGCGTTGCCGACGCGGATCTGAGCTTCTGGTATCAGCCGAAAGCGCTCGACTGGCCTCTGGACAAGGTGATCGACGCCTGTCCGGTACCCGCTCGAGTGGCCTCGGACATCGACGCGCTGGTGAATGAGATAGTGACAGAGGCGAGTTCCGGGGATCGTATCCTGGTGATGTCCAACGGCGGGTTCCAAGGTATTCATGAACGGCTGCTGCGCGCGCTGGAAGCGGCGCATGGCTGAATCCACGACTTTCCTGGCGCCGATCACCGTGGCCATCACCGGCGCCTCCGGCGCTCAGTACGGCCTGCGGCTGATCGATGCCCTGATCGCTGCGAATCACGAGGTCTGGGTGATGATCTCGAAAGCGGCGCAGATGGTCATCGCCACGGAAACCGATCACAAGCTCCCGGCCCAGCCGGAACGTCTCGCCGAGGCGCTGGAAACGCTTGCCCGGGCTCGACCCGGCCAGATTCGCTGCTTCGCTCGGGAAGACTGGATGGCCCCGGTGGCTTCGGGCTCGGGGGCGTCGAGCGCCATGGTCATCTGTCCCTGTTCCACCGGCACCCTGTCCGCGGTGGCCTGCGGCGCCAGCAACAACCTGATCGAGCGGGCCGCGGACGTCGCCCTGAAGGAGCGTCGCAAACTCGTGCTGGTGCCCCGGGAAACGCCCCTGTCGGCGATTCATCTCGAACACATGCTCAAGCTGACTCAGCTGGGCGCGGTGGTTCTGCCCGCGGCCCCGGGCTTCTACCATCGGCCTGTCAGCGTCGAAGCGCTGGTCGATTTCATCGTGGCGCGTATCCTCAACCAGCTGGGCATCGAGCATCGGCTGGTGCCACCCTGGGGAGAGTAGATTTCAGCGAGCCGCGCCGTTTTTCCGTTCGTTCAAGCGCCATTACCTGATCATGATCAATCCGTCGTTATTATCGGTCTTTATTCCCACCTTTTTCCTGGTATCGCTGACCCCGGGCATGTGCATGACCCTGTCGATGATCCTGGGCATGACCCTGGGAGTGCGGCGCGCGCTGTGGATGATGGCAGGGGAACTGCTCGGTGTCGGACTGGTGGCGACGGCCGCCGGCGCCGGGGTGGCAACGCTCATGCTGCGCCATCCTGCCCTGTTCGTTGCCTTCAAATGGCTGGGCGGGGCTTATCTGGTCTATCTCGGCGTGATGATGTGGCGCTCCCGGGGGCGCATGGCGATTCCGCTGGAAGGTGGAGAGGTACCCCAGGCGTCCCGCCGACAGCTGCTGTTGCAGGGCTTCGTTACCGCGGTGGCCAATCCCAAGGGCTGGGCATTCTTCATCGCGCTGCTGCCGCCGTTTCTCGACCCGACACTTGCCCTGGCGCCCCAGCTGGCAGTGCTGATCGCGATGATCCTGAGTATCGAGCTGACCTGTCTGCTGCTTTATGCCGGTGGCGGGCGCACCGCCAGCCATCTGCTTGCCAAGGGCGGCAACGTGCGTTTGCTCAATCGTATCGCCGGCATTCTGATGGTCGGCGTGGGCCTGTGGCTGGCGACCGGCTGACCCGGCGCGCTCATACCGGTGGCAGCAGCGCAAGACGCAGCGTCAGCAGCCCGAGGGAGGCAACTCCCAAGGCCATCCAGGGCGCGTCCGCCAAGGAGCGATGGGCGAAGCGGTGATAGCTGACCCGCACCAGGCCACAGACCACCAGGCCCAGCAGGGCTCCGCCGATCAGGTCACTTGTCCAGTGCACCCCGATCATCAGCCGCGACAGGGCCATGGGTACGCAGATCGCGATGGCGATCCAGTATGCCCAGATGCGCTGGCGATAGGGCAGCTCCTGAGCGATGAACGCCGCCGCCAGGCCATACAGCACGATGGCGGTGGAGCTGTGAGCGCTTGGGTAGGAAAAAGAGCCGGTCAGATAGTCCGGGGTATCCGGTCGCGCCCGGCCCACCAGTTGCTTGAACAGGGTGTTGGCGACGGCGATGCCCCCCAGCCCGGCGCACAGGTGTAGAAAGGCGGAAAGATGCCGGGCCCAGAGCAGCCACAGAAGCCAGGGCAGGATCAGCGCTACCACCCCCAGGGTGTCGCCGGCTTCCGCCAGGTAGCCTCCCAGGGTGACCAGCAAGGGAGACTGCCACTGGTCGAAGAGCGCCTTGACCTGAAGGTCCATGGCGAGAGGACCGTTGGATTCGAGCACCAGCAGCGTCCACAGGCATAGCGCAAGCAGCGAAAGCATCAGCAGGCTCAGGGAGGCCAGGGGGAATTCCCCGCTGGGGCGGGGGGCTTGCATGGCTATCCAGAGTCGGCGAGTGGCAGGGTAGCGGCGGGCGAGGTTGGCGGTCAGCCGATACAGGCGACCCCGCCGGGTCAACTGATGGCGCAGCAGGGAAAAGCCCAGCGCCAGCACCACCACGCAAATCGCGAGTACGCTTAGCCAGCGCTCGGCGCCGGGGGGGATATCAACCAGGCGCTGCCAGTTGCGGCCCAGCAGATAGCCGGGCAGCACATAGGTGGGCGCCCAGAGCAGGGCGGAGCCGACATTGGCCCAGAGGAATTTCCAGGTGGGCATGTACAGCATGCCCGCCACCAGGGGGACGATCGGTCTGACCGGCCCGACAAAACGCGCGAAGACGATGGACAGGCTGCCATAGCGTTCGAAGAAGCCGATGCCGCTCTCCAGCCAATGAGGATGACGCCGAAACGGCCACATGTCGGGGATGCGCTGGCGCTGGGTGCTCCCCAGGGCAAAGCTCAATCCATCGCCGACCACCGCCCCCCCAAAGGCCGCCAAGAGTATCAAGGCAGCGGCGATATCCTGATGGCCCGCCAGGGAAGCCAGGGCGGTGATCAGCACCACGCCGGGCACCGCCAGACCGACCAGAGCGAGACTCTCCACGAGAGAAACGACGGCAATCAGCGCAAGCAGCATTCCCGGAGAAAACGCCTGGGCGTAGAACCATTCCACAAGATTCAAGTGCGTGCCTCCAGTAGATGTTGCTCCTTGATCCTGAGTCGTGTCTCGAAACTCGTCGACGTCTCGCCGGCGCGCAGGGTACAGATGCCTGCATTGGCGGTGATGGCCACGGTATCCACCAGGATCATTCCGTTGAGCGCGTCCAGCAGGCGGTACTGCAAGTGTTCGGCGCCCTTGGCCGGGGTGCCGGGAAGAATCAGCCAGAACAGGGACGCCTGGGTTCGCCCCAGACGATCCTGGGTTCGCCCTACCTGTCTGACCACCTGGCAGAAGCACTCGAGCAACGATCCACGCAGTTGAACGCCGAACTGCTCCTGGGCCATCTTCAGCTGGGGAAGATGGATGACCAGCACGCTGAGGGGCCGCCCCATCAACTGAGCGCGCTGATGCTCACCGTGCAATTGCTCGACGATGGCGGTAGTGCTTAAGGCGCTGCACTCCTGGTCCATGGGCGAGGTCAGGATATCCAGCGCCCGCTGACGATACTTTTCCCAAGGTGCCAGGGCGCCGGTGATCACCAGCGCCGCGTAGGTCAGCAGGGAATCGAGATCGGGGAGCTCCAGACCCAGCAGCACCAGCCATACCGGGGCCAGCAGCACGTTCAACAGTAGCGCGGGCACCAGCGGCAGCATCAGGATTGCCAGCACCGGCGGAAGGCCGCTCCACAAGCCCGGGTCGCCGGGCAGGCGAGCCAGTTCCACGGCACAAAGCAGATAGCAGCTGAACAGCGCGAGGTAGCTCGACAGGTAGCGGGCGTGATGATTGCTCAGGCGCAGCACCACCGCACCGGCCATCAGCAGTGTCAGTACCGCCGGCAGCAGGATGCGCCCGTAGTCCCCCATCAAATAGTGCCATAGCGCATATCCGCCCATGACCAGGATGCCGAAGACATAGACCAGGGCGATGAGCCGGTTCGGCCAGGGCGCGTTGCGTTCGATCACGGCTCGGCCTCTTGTCGGGGTTCCTCGTCGACCCGCAGGGGGACGGATTGCTGCTTGAGCGCCTGATGCTCGGCGTCGAGAGACAACGAGGAAGCCAGCTTGACAATGCGCGCTCGAGATGCAGCGGAGAAGCTTTCCATCAGCGTATGCCGCCGCTGGAGAGCCTGCTCTGTATCGCGGTTGATCAGGATGACCGCCAGGGTTTCGCGATCCAGCCGATAGCAGTGCTCGAATTCATGAATGCTGAGATTGCACTGCTCCACCACCGCCCAGTACTGGTGCCGAGGAACCTGCAGCAGCAGCAGATCCGCATGGGATCCTTCACGCTGGCAGCGAGCGATTTCCCGAGGCAGGTCTTCCGCCAGTTGAAGTTCCGACCACAGGCGAGTTCGCGGCAGGAGCCGCCGCCGTTGCTTGATGCGCTGCCAAAGCGGAATCAGCTTCATCGCCCGGCCCTGGCCAAGCACCATTAGAACGAACAGCAAAAGCCCGACGAACAGGCCCTGAATGCCGTTGCCGTCGTCGATCAACGTCTGCTGCACCTGATACCAGGCAAGCATCGCCAGCAGCACGAAAGTCGCCGCGGACCAGCGCGGCTGCGGCAGCATCAAGAGTACTGGAAAGCCCCATAGCCAGGCGGCATAGGTTGCCGGCTCGAACCATAGCAGGGCGGCCAGTAGCAGACCCATCACCAGCTGCCAGGGCGCGCGGGTCGGCCAGCGGTGACTCGCGCCGATCTGGGTGGCGGTCGCCAGTAGCCAGATCACCGCCAGCCCCAGCAAGACCGTCGCGAGCGCGCTGGGAGCACGGCCAGCGAGCCATGCGAGCAGCGCGGCGGCGATCAGTATCGTGAGCCGATTCAGCCCGGCTTTGTACTTGCTGTCCATGCGCCTTATGATTGATCTCTAGTCGAAATTTTCCCAGCCGTTGCCCGAAACACCAGTATGCCGCGAACCATGAGGCTGGCCGGGGTCTTCTTGACAGCCGCAGCTAAAATAGCGGGTCGTCAAACGTCCAGGAGAGTGCTTCCAGTATGCCCCCATCCAAGTTTCAAACCCATGCCGAATCTCGTGCCCATGGTGATTCGCAAGCCCATGAGCATAGCACTCGTAATGAGTTTAACCATGCTGACGTTGGCAGATATATGCAACTAATGGGTCAGGAGGCGCGTCACGCAGCCACCTTGCTACGGCGCCAGGACACTGCCACCAAGAATGCCGCCTTGCAAGCCATCGCCCGTCATCTGGAAGCTTCGCGTCAAGACCTGCTGGACGCCAACCGGGCGGATCTCCAGCGTGGCGAAGAAGTCGGGCTCGAAGCGGCGCTGCTAGATCGCCTGGCCCTCGACGACTCGCGGATCGACGCCATGATCGAAGGCCTCTCCCAGGTCGCCGGGCTGCCGGATCCGGTGGGCGAGATCGACGGCCTTCGCTCCCGCCCCAGCGGCATTCAGGTCGGACAGATGCGAGTGCCTCTGGGGGTGATCGGTATCATCTACGAGTCCCGGCCCAATGTCACCGTGGAAGCCGCCAGCCTGTGCCTGAAATCCGGCAACGCTTGCATCTTGCGCGGCGGCTCCGAAGCCCGCGACAGCAACGCGGCGATCGCCGCCTGTATTCAGGGGGGGCTGAGCGAGGCCGGTCTACCCCCGGCGACGGTCCAGGTGGTGGCAACCACGGATCGAGAGGCGGTGGGTCACCTGATTCGCATGGAAGAATTCGTCGACGTGATCATTCCTCGGGGAGGGAAGTCGCTGATCGAGCGGATCTCCCGGGAGGCACGGGTGCCGGTCATCAAGCACCTTGACGGTGTCTGCCATGTCTACGTGGACGCCACGGCGGACCTCGACAAGGCGCTGGCCATCGCCGTCAACGCCAAGACCCAGCGCTACGGTACCTGCAATACCATGGAAACCCTGCTGCTGGATGCGCCGATCGCCGAAGTACTGCTCCCGGCCCTGGCGGAAGCCTATGCGGAACACGAGGTGGAGCTGCGCGGCTGCGAACAGACCTGTCATATCCTGGGCGATATCGTCAGCGCGGGCGAGTCGGACTGGGGCGCGGAATATCTGGCGCCGGTGCTGGCCATAAAAGTGGTGGACGGCATGAATGAAGCGATCGCGCATATCGAGCGCTTCGGTTCCCACCACACGGATGCCATCGTCACCGAAAATTACACCCTGGCCCGACGCTTCCTGGCGGAGGTGGATTCGAGCTCGGTGATGGTCAACGCCTCCACGCGCTTCGCCGACGGCTTCGAGTACGGGCTGGGGGCCGAGATCGGCATCTCCACGGACAAGCTGCACGCCCGGGGGCCGGTCGGTCTGGAAGGGTTGACTACCCGCAAGTACGTGGTGTTGGGAGACGGGCAGATCCGTGGCTGAATCCGAGAGGGAAAACCGCCCGCCGCGTATCGGCATGTTCGGCGGCACCTTCGATCCAGTGCATCACGGCCACTTGCGCAGTGCCGTCGAGCTGAGCGAGGCGCTGGGGCTCGATCGCCTGCACATGATTCCCGCCCATGTGCCGCCGCACCGCGAAGCGCCGGGGGTTTCCAGCGATCAGCGTCTGAGCATGCTGCGCCTGGGTGTCGAGGGTGCGCCGGGGCTCGTCGCCGACGATCGGGAGCTACGTCGGGAGGGGCCATCCTATTCCGTGGATACCCTGGCGAGTCTGCGAGAGGAGTACGGGCCGCGGGCGCGGCTGATCATGATGCTGGGCCATGATGCCTTTCTTTCCCTGCACCGCTGGTATCAGCCGCAGCGGCTTTTCGAGCTGGCGCATCTGGTGGTGGTGGACCGCCCGGATCATGAGGATGAGCTGCCGCAAGCGGTCAGAGCACTGGTCGAGGGTCGCGAGGCACGAAGCGGCGACGAGCTCATGCAATCCCCTCGGGGCGGCTGGCTGAGGCTGGCGCTCCCCAGCCGCCTGGCGATTTCCGCCACCCATATTCGCCAATGCCTGCTGGAAGAACGCAGCGTGCGCTATCTCCTGCCCCTTTCGGTGATTGAACATATCCAGATGCAAGGGCTCTATTCAGGACTTCGTCACTGTGCGGTCCAGCGCCGATGAACTATTTTGAAGATGAGCTGTTTTGAAAATGAACTGTTTTGAAATAGCCCAAAGATTTTCTTTTCCAGAGGATCGATACTGCCGCGATAGCGTCAAACTCAGTAGAATGCCCGAATCGAGTCAAATATGAATCTTTTTCAAGACAATACAAAGAGGTGCCATGCATAACGATGCGCTCAAGACCCTAGTAATCGACGCCCTGGAAGAGCTCAAGGCCAAGGATATCGCCACCCTCGACGTCTCCCGTCTGATCAGCGTCACCGACCTGATGATGGTCGCCAGCGGAACTTCCAGCCGCCATGTGTCCGCTCTGGCCAACAACGTGGTAGAGCGAGCCAAGCAGGAAGGCGTCATGCCCCTGGGGGTCGAGGGCAAGAACGGCGCGGACTGGGTGCTGGTGGACCTGGGCAACGTGGTGGTTCACGTCATGATGCCGGAAACCCGCCAGCTTTATGATCTGGAGCGGCTTTGGTCGGATCTGCCCAGTGATCTGGACGAAATGCAGCGCAGCGGCAGCCAGGGGTGAAGATACGCCTTCTGGCGGTAGGCACACGCATGCCCGCCTGGGTCGAACAGGGCGTCGAGGAATACCGCAAACGCCTGCCTCGAGACTTTTCCCTGGAAATCCACGAGATCGCCCTGGGTAGCCGCGGCAAGCATACGGACGTGACCCGGGCGGTGGCGCAAGAGGGCGCGCGCATGCGCGAGCGACTGCGGGACAACGAGCATCGGGTTGCTCTGGAGGTCAAGGGCCAGCCCTGGAGCACCGAGCGGCTGGCGAAAGAAGCGGATCTCTGGCGTCTGGAAGGGCGCGATGTTGCCCTGCTGGTGGGGGGGCCGGACGGGCTGGACCCGGTGCTGACCGCCGGCGTGGATCAGTGCTGGTCGCTGTCTCCGTTGACCTTGCCACATCCCCTGGTTCGACTGATCCTGGCTGAGCAGCTGTATCGTGCCTGGACCCTGCTGGTCGGCCATCCTTATCATCGCTGAGCGCATGTTCATTTTGCGTTTTACGCCGGCCAGACATGGATGAAATCTGACCGTTCGTAAGTTTGAATCAGGCGTCTTATCTAAATGCGCTATTTTTTCTGGTTTTTCTAAGTCTAAGGATGGTCCTGATCTGGTATTGTGCCTCCATGTCGCGCCTCGCGTTTTGCTGCCCTCGAATAGTTTTCGGTATACCTAGCCCCAACCATGCCTAGACCTCGCCACACCCTGAAGAATGCTCATCAGGAAATGCAGCTGATTCGCGTACGCTCTTGGGTGGCGGCGCTGGCGGTGCTTGTATTGATCGGGGTGCTGGCGAGTCGGTTGGTCTATCTGCAGGTCATGCAGCACGATGTCTATATCACCCGCTCTGAAAAGAATCGGGTAAGAGTCGAGCCGCTGCCGCCCACCCGGGGGCTGATTTTCGATCGTCGCGGGGAGCTGCTGGCGGAGAATCGGCCCACCTACAACCTGACCCTGGTACGGGAGCGGGCCGACGATCTCGATGCCACTCTCGAACTGCTGGCGGAACTGCTGGAGCTTCCGGAGAAGGAGATCGAAGCCTTTCGTCAACGCTCGCGCCAGCGCCAGCGACCCTACCAGCCGGCGCTCTTGATGAGCGACCTGGATGCCCGGCAGATCGCGCGGCTCGCGGTCAATCGCTATCGGCTTCCCGGCGTCGAGGTCGAGGGGCAGCTGCTGCGCTACTATCCGGACCCCGAGATCATGTCCCACGCCCTGGGTTTCGTGGGGCGCATCAATACCGATGAACTCGAGCGGCTTGACTCGGGAAACTATGCCGGCACCCATTTTATCGGCAAGACCGGGGTCGAGCGCTTTTACGAAGACGCGCTGCACGGCAAGGCGGGGCTACGCAAGATCGAAACCAACGCCCGGGGCAGAGTATTGAGGGAACTCGAGCGTAGCGATCCCGTGCCCGGTCAGGATCTGACCCTGACCCTGGACAAGCGCATGCAGCAACTGGCGGTGGATCTGCTGGGCGGACGCCGAGGATCGATCGTCGCCATCGAACCCGCCACCGGCGATATCCTGGCCATGGTGTCGACGCCGGGCTTCGACAGCAATCAGTTCGTCACCGGCATCAGCGTGGCGAACTATCGCGAACTGCAGGACGACATCGATCTGCCGCTGTTCAATCGCGCCACCCGCGGCCACTACCCGCCAGGGTCGACGATCAAGCCCTTCATGGCCATCGCCGGCTTGAGCGAGGGTAGGATCACGCCGCGCACGACGATTCGTGATCCCGGTTACTATCAGTTGCCCAACGATTCTCGGCGCTATCGCAACTGGCTGCGCTGGGGGCACGGACGGGTCGATCTGGAGCGGGCGCTGGAAGTCTCCAACAACACCTATTTTTATTCACTGGCTCACGAACTGGGTATCGACGGTATTTCCCGCCAGCTGCGCCGCTTCGGATTCGGAGAGCGGGTCGCCGAGGATATCTACGGAGAAAGCCCGGGGCTGCTGCCTTCCCGGGAGTGGAAGCGCGGGCGCTTCGACATGCCCTGGTATCCCGGCGAGACCCTGTCCGCGGGTATCGGCCAGGGCTATTGGCAGATCACGCCGCTGCAGCTGGCCAGCGCCACGGCGCTGCTGGCCAATCGCGGGCATCGGGTACCGCCGCATCTGGCGGCCAGAGTCGGGGATAAAGAAGTGAGGATGGACAGGACGAAGATCGAGCCAGATATCGAACTGGCCGACGCTGGCTGGTGGCAAGATGTCATCGACGGCATGGAAGCCGTGTTGTCCGGCCGCGAAGGCACCGCCCGGCGCAGCGGACAAGGGCTCAAGTATCGCATGGCGGGCAAGTCCGGTACCGCCCAGGTGTTTTCCCTGGGCAAGGACGAGAAATACAACGCCGAGGAACTGGCGGAACGGTTGCGTGATCATGCGTTGTTCATGGCCTTCGCGCCGGTGGAAGATCCGCAGATCGCCGTGGCGGTGATCGTCGAGAACGCCGGTGGCGGCAGCAGTCACGCGGCGCATCTGGCCCGGGCCATGACGGACAAATGGCTGCTGGACTTCAAGCACCTGCCGCGGCTTCAGCGGGCAGGGAACGACAATACATCCGTAACGACGCAGAAAACTCCCGGGGGGGTCGAAGGCTGATGGGACTGACGACGTTGGCAAACAGGCCTCCTTTCGCGGCTCACCACGCATCACGACGCCTGCTGGGGGCGCCGCCGGGCAGCATGGCGGGGCGTCGCAGCCTGTGGGATCGCCTGTCCCTCGATCCTTGGCTGATGCTGATGCTTCTGCTGCTGCTGGCGGGCGGACTGGTCGTGCTGTACAGCGCCAGCGGCCAGCGCATGGCGACGGTGATCGCCCAGACCAGCCGGCTGGGCGTGGCGCTGGCGGCCATGGGCATCATTGCCCAGCTTACGCCTCGCACGCTGATGCGCTGGACGCCGCTGGTCTATGGGTTGACTCTGGCCATGCTGGTCGCCGTGGAAATCATGGGCGACATCGGCATGGGCGCTCAGCGCTGGCTGGTCATTCCTGGCCTCATGCGCTTTCAGCCCTCCGAGCTGATGAAGCTTGCCATGCCGATGATGGTGGCGACCTATCTGGCCCGGCGCCATCTGCCGCCGAGCTTCGCGGATCTGGGGGTATGCGCGCTGATCATGGCGGCGCCGGTGATCCTGATCGCCCGGCAGCCGGATCTGGGCACCGCGCTGCTGGTGGCTTGCGCCGGCATGTTCGTGGTACTGCTGGCGGGCCTGACCTGGCGTTTCATCCTGTTTCTCGGCGTGCTGATCGGCGGCGCGCTGCCGCTTCTTTGGTTCACCATGCACAACTACCAGCGCCAGCGGGTGTTGACGTTTCTGCATCCGGAGAGCGACCCGCTGGGCGCCGGCTGGAATATCATTCAGTCCACCACGGCGCTTGGCAGCGGCGGTATCTGGGGCAAGGGATGGCTGCAGGGCACCCAGTCCCAGCTGGAATTCCTGCCGGAGCGTCACACGGATTTCATCGTCGCGGTGCTGGGGGAGGAATTCGGTCTGTTCGGCATGCTGCTGGTGCTATGCCTGTATCTGTTGATCGTGATGCGCGGGCTGTGGCTCGCCAATCAGGCCCAGGACAGTTTCGGACGTCTGCTGGCGGGCAGTATCATCTTGACGTTCTTCATCTATGTTTTCGTCAATGTCGGCATGGTCAGCGGCATTCTGCCGGTGGTGGGAGTCCCCTTGCCCTTGGTCAGCTACGGCGGCACCTCCAGCGTGACCTTGCTGGCGGGTTTCGGTATTCTCATGGCCATTTACGCCCACCATCGGCGACGATCGTCGCGCTAGCGATTCAAGCCAGGAGCAACGTATTGATGAGGGAAGGTTCCATGTTGAAAGGCAAGGCGCGGATGCTGGACATTGCACGGCTATCCTTGATGCTGTTATGCCTCGCGCCGCTAAGTGTCGCACTGGGGGCTGATGCGGATGCAGAAAAGAACTTCGACCCTGAAAAGCAGCCGCCGGTGAAAGCGCTGGTCGATAGCCTGAGCACCCAGGGCCTGTCCCGAAACTGGCTTGAAGCCGTCATGAAAGAGGCGCATTACCGTCAGGAAGTGCTCGACGCCATGGCTGGTGCCGCGGAGCGTAATCTGCGCTGGGACGAATATCGCAATATCTTCATGAAGCCGGCACGCATTCTGCGTGGCGCTGCGTTCATCGCCACTCACAAGAACGCCTTCGACCGCGCCCGAGAGGAATATGGCGTGCCCGCGGAATTCATCGCCGCCATCCTGGGGGTGGAAACCGACTATGGCCGAGTGACCGGCAAGCATCGAGTGCTCGACTCCTTGGCGACCCTGGCGTTTCACCATCCGCAGCGCGGCGGCTTCTTTCGCCGCGAACTGGCGGCCTTTCTGACCATCTCTCACGATGAGGAGGTAGATCCCGCCACGCTTAAGGGATCCTACGCCGGGGCCATGGGCTATCCGCAGTTCATTCCCACCAGCTATCAGGCCTACGCGGTGGATTTCGACGGCGACGGCCATCGTGACCTGTGGCATAACCCGGTGGATGCCATCGGCAGCATCGCCAACTATTTCGCCGTGCACGGCTGGCGAGAGGAAGAGGGGGTGGTGCTGGACGCCCAGGGGCCAGAGGAGTTGCCTCGGGACGTCGCCTTCAACCAGACCAAGCCCCCCTACGCGACCCTGGCGAGTCTAGGTGAAAAAGGCATCGTTCCGGCCGGGCCGGAACCGCTGGCTGCGGATCGCCAGGTCATTCCCCTGGCGCTGGATTACGCCGACGATCAATATCGCTATCGGCTCGGGTTGAACAACTTCTACGTGATTACCCGCTATAACCATAGCCATCTCTATGCCATGGCGGTGTGCGAACTGGCGGATGCCATCGCCCAGTTGCGCGAGAAGGCGGAGACGCTGAGCCAGCCCCAACCGGGCAAAATGCAAGGAGCCAACTCATGAAAGCCATCTTGATTTTGCTCGGGGCCGCGACGCTGCTGGCGGGCTGTTCCGGGGGCGGCGGTACGCGCCCGGACACGGCGGACAAGCCCGTCGACGCCGGCGGACGCTACGCCATGCAAAGCGACGCTTACCCGGAGCTTCCCCCGGACGTGGCCAAGGTGCCGAACGCGGTGCCCCGGGTAGAGCCTAGAGCCGCCGGCGGCAACAAGCCGGTCTACAGCGTCTGGGGAAAGACCTACCGCGTGCTCGATGATGCCAGCGGCTACAGCCGTCAGGGCACCGCTTCCTGGTATGGCGAGAAGTTTCAGGGTTACGCCACCGCCAGCGGCGATATCTACGACATGTACGAGATGACCGCCGCCCACAAGACGCTGCCGCTACCCACCTATGCCCGGGTCACCAATCTGGACAACCAGCGTTCGGTGATCGTGCGTATCAACGATCGCGGACCGTTTCACGAGGATCGCGAAATCGATCTGTCCTACGCGGCGGCGGCGAAGCTGGATATCCTCGGTCGCGGCACAGGCCGGGTGCAGGTGGACGCCATCGACCCGGTCGCCTGGCAGGCTGCTCGTCGGCAGGACGCCGGGCCCGGGGTCGTCGCCGCCACGCCGCCACCGGCGGAAACTCGCCCCGCCCAGTCGGCGTCTTCCACCGCCGGCGCCCCGGTCTATCTTCAGGTGGCGGCGCTTGGTTCCATGGATAGCGCCCGTTCGCTGAAGGCGCGGCTGCAGAACGAGCTCTCCACGCCGGTACGGGTGGAAAGCGACGAGCGTCTGCATCGAGTGCAGGTGGGGCCGGTCAACGGCCCCGGTGAACTCGAACCGCTGCGCGCGACCCTGCGTCAGGCGGGATTTCCCAAAACCCTGGTCATCGATACGGCACGCTAGTGCTTCGCGGGTGAGGGCCTGCTGCCGTAGTTTGCCGATAATTCCAACCTAGCCAACCCAACCAAGAGAAGTAGCGTAATGAGTGTGTTTTCGTCTTTCACGGCCGCGCGCCGCCTCGTACCGGCTGCCTTGCTGAGCCTGCTGACGCTGACGTTGCCGGTACAGGCCCAGCAGGTGGACAAGTTGCCCAGCATGGTGCCGTCACCGCCGAGCCTGGCGGCGTCCTCCTGGATATTGATGGACGCGGCAAGCGGCGAGGTGCTGATCGAGCACAACGCGGACGAGGCGCTGCCGCCGGCCAGCCTGACCAAGCTGATGACTGCCTATCTGGTGGAGCATGAAATCGAAAATGGCAAGCTGAGCGCGGAGGATCAGGTCAGCATCAGTGTCAACGCCTGGCGTACCGGCGGCTCCAAGATGTTCATTCAGGAAGGCACCCAGGTCAGCGTCGATGATCTGCTCAAGGGCGTGATCATCCAGTCTGGCAACGATGCCAGCGTCGCCCTGGCGGAGCATATCGCCGGCGGCGAGTCCGCCTTCGCGGATCTGATGAATCAGCAGGCGCGCCGTATCGGAATGGACAACACGCACTTCATGAATGCCACCGGCCTGCCCGACGAGGATCACTATGCCTCGGCTCGCGATCTGGCGCGGCTTTCTCGACACATCATCAATGACTATCCGGCGCACTACGCGCTCTATTCCGAGAAATACTTCACCTACAACGACATTCGCCAGCCCAACCGCAACCTGTTGCTGTGGCGGGACAACAGCGTCGACGGCCTGAAAACCGGCCATACGGAAGCAGCGGGTTATTGTCTGGTGGCCTCCGCCAAGCGTGATGACATGCGGTTGATCTCCGTGGTCATGGGCACCAAATCCACGGAAGCCCGCGCTCAGGAAACCCAGAAACTCCTGAGCTACGGTTTCCGCTTCTTCGAGCCCCTGGACGTCTACGAGCAGGACGCGGTGCTGGCGACGCCCCGGGTCTGGGGCGGCAGTGAAGATACCGTAAGGGTGGGCGTCGATCAGGCGGTCAAGCTGGTGGTTCCCCGGGGCAAGAGCGAGGCGGTGACAACGAGCCTTGATTTGCCGGCGTCCTTGGACGCGCCCATCGAGGCCGGACAGGAGCTAGGCACCCTGGAAATCAAACTCGACGACAAGGTGATTGAAACCCGTCCCTTGCTTGCGCTGGAAGGCGTCGAGGAGGGCGGTTTCTTCAAGCGCCTGCTCGACACAGTACGCAAGTTTTTTGCTGGCCTGTTTGATTAATAATGACTATCGGTAGGCCGACCTCGAGCGAAGGCGCTGTGAACCCATCCTTGGGCGCTACTTTTGTCATCCATGACAAAAGACCTTCTTTCGAGGCCGGCCTACCGGTGATTTGACGTTATTACAAGGCGCTTGGCTGAGATTGGCTAGAGTTTGGCGACAAATGAATTGTTGAGTAGAATGGTCGGGTATAATAAGTCGAATATTTGCCGAGAACCTGTTAGAGCATATTTATGACGCATCAGCCTTCCAAGGATTCATTGCGAGATCTGCGTCTGGAAACCGCCAAGGGAAGCTCGCCCAAGGTGACCTTCCCCTGCGCCTATTCTCTCAAGGTGGTGGGCGATGCGGGGGATGATTTCGTCGATCTGGTGACGGCCATTGTCCTTCGTCACGATCCGACATTCGACCCCGCCGACGCTCAGGTGGTGGACAGTCGCAACGGCAGGTTCCAGTCCGTGCGCCTGACCATCAATGCCAGCGGGGAAGCCCAGCTCAAGGCGTTGTTCGACGAATTGAAAGCCACCGGCCAGGTGCATATGGTGATATGACCGCTCGCTTTCATGAAGAGCCAGTCAAGTCGACTTCGGATCCAAAAGATCAGGACATGGAATTCGATGTCTATCGTCTGGGCTGTCAGCCCTACGAGACGGTCTGGCGGGCCATGCGTGAATTCACGGATCAGCGCGATGCGAATTCACGAGATCAGCTATGGCTGGTGGAGCATTGGCCGGTATTCACTCAGGGCCAGGCCGGGCGCCCGGAACATCTGCTGTTGCCTGGCGATATCCCCGTGGTGCAGACGGATCGCGGCGGGCAAGTGACCTATCACGGGCCCGGCCAGCTGGTGCTGTATCCGCTGCTGAACGTCAAGCGTCTGCATCTGGGCGTGCGCGAACTGGTCAGCGCTCTGGAGAACGCGGTGATTGCCGCGCTTTCGGAACAGGATGTGGAAGCTCGAGCGCGTCGGGATGCGCCGGGCGTCTATGTGGGTGATGCCAAGATCGCTTCCCTGGGGCTGCGGATTCGCCGCGGTTGCAGCTTTCACGGCGTCGCGTTCAATGTCGATATGGATCTTTCGCCGTTTTCGCGAATCAATCCTTGTGGCTACGCCGGTCTCGAAATGACCCAACTGGCGGATCTGATATCAAATTCGCCGAATATGACACAGGAAGCCACGCGGCTGATACGCTGTTTCACCGACACGCTCAATCATTCATTTCACGCTCCTATCACTCTTGTTGAAGAGCGCGACATGCCGCCAAGCCTGACGGCGTCCGCCGCGCTTTCACGAACCGCGGGATAACCGAACCATGACCGAGACGACTGCCGTATCCTCCGATAAAGCCGCCATCCAGGCCGCTGCCATAAAAGCCGCCGCCGCCAAGGCCGCGCGTGCCAAGCAGGCGCGGGCGGAACGCGGTGTCAAGCTGCGTGGCGCCGAGAAGGTGGCGCGTATTCCGGTCAAGATAATTCCTACCGAGACGCTGCCCAAGAAACCCGAGTGGCTGCGGGTGCGTATGCCGATTTCAACGGAAGTCACGCGCATCAAGAACACCGTTCGCAAGCATGGCCTGCACACGGTTTGCGAGGAAGCCTCCTGTCCCAACCTGGGGGAGTGCTTCAACGGCGGCACCGCGACCTTCATGGTCATGGGGGATATCTGTACTCGCCGCTGTCCCTTCTGCGACGTGGCTCACGGCCGCCCCAATGCCCTCAACGAAAAGGAGCCGCGAGAGCTGGCGGAAGCCATCGCCGAGATGCGCCTCAAGTACGTGGTGGTGACCTCCGTGGACCGGGACGATCTACGCGACGGCGGCGCGCAGCACATTGCCAACTGCATTCGCGAGATTCGCAACGACAGCCCCCATATCGAAATCGAGGTGCTGGTGCCGGATTTCCGCGGACGCATGGAAGTGGCGCTGGATATTCTCGAGCAGACGCCGCCGGATGTGTTCAATCACAATCTGGAAACCGTGCCCTCACTGTATCGCCGGGTGCGCCCCGGGGCGGACTACCAGTGGTCCCTGGACCTGCTGAAAGGCTACAAGGCTCGCCGCTCGGAAGTGCTGACCAAGTCCGGCCTGATGCTGGGGGTCGGCGAAACCGACGAGCAGGTGATCGAGGTGATGCACGACCTGCGCGCTCACAATGTCGACATGCTGACGCTGGGGCAATACATGCAGCCCTCTCGCAACCATCTGCCTGTGGATCGCTGGGTACACCCGAAGTCCTTCGACTGGTTCGCGGAGCAGGGCAAGGCGATGGGCTTCACTCACGTGGCCTCCGGCCCGCTAGTGCGTTCTTCCTATCACGCGGACAAGCAGGCTCACGGCGTCGAGGTCAAATAGGCTGTCAACTGCGTTTCCAGTAAAAAATGGCCCCGCTGATCAGCGGGGCCATTTTCATTCGTCTTCGTCCAACTCCTCGAGCGCGTCCTCGTGAGAAAGCCTTAACCCCTGGGGCGGCAGCTTCGTGCCGTCCAGTGTGGCGTGACCTTCCTCATCGAGTTTCAGTCTTCCTTCGAGAAACCAGCGCACCGCGATCGGGTAGATCAGGTGTTCTCGGGCGTGAATCTTCCGCTTGAGCGTTTCTTCATCATCGCCGGGCTCGACCTTGAGCGCCGCCTGGATGGCCACCGGGCCGCCATCCAGCTCGTCGGTGACGAAATGGACGCTGGCGCCGTGTTCCAGTGCGCCATCCGCCAGCACCCGGGCGTGAGTGTTCAAGCCGGTGTAGGCAGGTAGCAGGGAAGGATGAATATTCAAGAGCCTGCCGGCGAAGCGGGCAACGAAGCGTGGGCTCAGGATGCGCATGAAGCCCGCCAGTACCACCAGGTCCGGCTCGTGGCGTTCGATCACCTTGATCAAGGCGCCATCGAAGGCGTCACGGCTTTCGTATTCGCGGTGGGGCAGGGCGACCGCGTCGATACCCGCGTCCTTGGCGCGCTTGAGACCATGGGCATCCACCTGATTGGAAATCACCGCGACGATCTCGCCGCCCAGTTCATCGTAGGACTGAGCGTCGATGAGCGCCTGCAGGTTGCTGCCGTTGCCGGAAATCAACACCACCACCCGACGACGCCCGACGCTTTCCGGGTCGAATCCTTGACGATTGTCCGTGTTCATGGCCGAGCCTCCTTCACAGATTCTCGAGCAGCACTTGAGGGCCGTCTCCGTCACGCTCGACGATGCTACCTAGGCGATAAACGCTTTCGCCTTGTTCCCGCAGGTGGCGAATAGCCTGCTCCGCCTGTTCTCCGGGCACCACCGCCACCATGCCGATACCGCAGTTGAGCACGCGATACATTTCCTCCGCGGCCACGTTGCCCTGCCGCTGGAGCCAGTCGAAGACCTCGGGTCGCGGCCAGGCCTGGGTGTCGAGGTGCGCCGCCAAGTGCTCCGGCAGCACTCGAGGCAGGTTCTCGCTCAGGCCGCCGCCGGTGATATGGCACAGGCCGTGTACTGCAACGTCGCTTTCACGAATCAAGGACAGCAGCGCCTTGACGTAGATGCGCGTCGGCGCCAGCAGGGCGTCTCGCAGCGCCACGCCATCTACCTGGGTATCCAGCGGCTGGCCGCTGATCTCGAGAATCTTGCGAATCAGCGAGTAGCCGTTGGAATGCGGACCGGAAGAGGCAAGCCCCAGCAGCACGTCGCCTTCGCTCACCCGGCTGCCGTCGATGATCTCGGATTTCTCCACCACGCCGACGCAGAACCCCGCCAGGTCGTAGTCGTTGCCCGCGTACATGCCGGGCATCTCCGCGGTTTCGCCGCCCACCAGGGCGCAGCCCGCCTGGGCGCAGCCTTCGCCGATGCCCGTGACCACGTCCGCGGCGATTTCCACATCGAGCTTGCCGGTGGCGTAATAGTCGAGGAAGAACAGCGGCTCAGCGCCGGCTACGACCAGGTCGTTGACGCACATCGCCACCAGATCGATACCGATGGTATCGTGTCGGCCGAAATCCATCGCCAGGCGCAGCTTGGTGCCCACCCCGTCGGTGCCGGAGACCAGTACCGGCTCCCGGTAGCCGCCGGGCAGTTCGCACAGGGCGCCGAATCCTCCCAGGCCGCCCAGCACTTCCGGGCGCGTGGTGCGCTTGGCGACGCCCTTGATACGCTCCACCAAGGCGTTGCCGGCATCGATATCCACTCCGGCATCCCTGTAGCTGAGCGAGGGCCTCGGGTTCGAACCGGCGCCGTTGGAAGAAGAAGGATGATCGGGGGTCATGAAAAAGTCCTGTCGCGATGCCTGCCTGAAGAAGGCGGGAATTGTAGCATCACCCCCAGGGTGTCGCATCGTTCATGAGAACCCCGTTGTCAGCGGTGACAGGCTGATAGGCAGGCGAAGAAAAGCGTATCATGAGCACCGAACCGGCAGCTTCGAATCCACAAGCGAGAACGAACCAACAGGAAATCCTCGATGCCTAGAAAGTGGTGGATACTCGCCGCGACGGTGGCCTTGATATGGCTGATGATACTGATCGAGCCGATTTTGATGCCGTTTTTCGTCAGCATGGTACTGGCTTATCTCGGCGATCCCCTGGCGGACCGTCTGGAAGCCTGGGGGCTGTCCCGACGCCTGGCGGTCAGCGTGGTCTTTCTGGTGTTGACG
Organism: Pistricoccus aurantiacus; assembly: GCF_007954585.1. Taxonomy (GTDB): domain Bacteria; phylum Pseudomonadota; class Gammaproteobacteria; order Pseudomonadales; family Halomonadaceae; genus Pistricoccus; species Pistricoccus aurantiacus. Next base: position 3,225,088 of record NZ_CP042382.1, on the reverse strand, counting down.
CTGATCTTCGGGCTTGCCCTGCTGTTCATCGTGCCGATTCTCGGGCGCCAGCTAGGGCAGCTGCTCGAGGCGCTGCCGCTTGTCTATCTGTGGATTCAGAACACCGCGGTGCCTTGGGTGCAGTCCCTGACCGGTTTCGACCTGGGCACGGATATCGACAACATGCGCCAGATACTCGTCGACAACTGGAAGGAAACCGGCAGCGTCGCAGCGACTCTGCTCGCTCAGGTCTCCCGCTCCGGCCTGGCGCTGGTGGCGCTGATCGGCAATCTGGCGTTGATTCCGGTAGTCACCTTCTATCTGCTGCTCGACTGGGATCGCATGACCGCCAACCTGCGCGCCTGCCTGCCGCGCAACTGGGAGCCGGAAATTGTTCGCCTGGCAAAACAATGCGACGAGGTGCTGTCGTCCTTCCTGCGCGGACAGCTGCTGGTGATGCTGTGTCTGGGCATCATCTACGCGGTGGGCCTGACGCTTCTGGGGGTGCGCTTTGGGGTGCTGATCGGCCTGCTGGCCGGGCTTGCCAGCATCGTGCCCTATCTCGGGGTGATCGTCGGCATCAGCGTGGCCGCCCTGGTCGCTTTCTTTCAGTTCGAGAGCCTGCTGATTCTCCTAGGGGTGGGCGGTGTCTTCGCCTTCGGCCAGATGATGGAAAGCGTGGTGCTTCAGCCGAAACTGCTGGGAGACAAGATCGGCCTGCACCCGGTGGCGGTGATCTTCGCCGTGCTGGCCGGCGGCCAGCTGTTCGGCTTCACCGGCGTGCTGCTGGCCCTGCCGGTAGCCGCGGTGGTAATGGTGTTGCTGCGCTATCTGCTGGAGCGCTACAAGGGAAGCGATCTTTACGGCTCAAAAAACCGCAAGAACATGTCCGCCAAGGAGCCGTCTTGAAAGCGTCGACGCCTCGTTCCGGCGCCGTTCGGCCGCCGTCGGGTCATCAGCTGCCACTTCGGGTCGGCCTGCGCGATACCGCGACCTTCGCCAACTTTCATCCCGGCGCCAATGCTTCCCTGGTCGAGGCGTTGCGAAACCAGTTCGACTCCCGGGGCGAGCCTTTCGTTTTCCTGTGGGGAGGCGAAAGCGTCGGACGCAGTCACCTGCTGCAGGCCGCCTGCCACCAGGCCAGCGCTCGAGATCTGCGCGCCCTCTATCTTCCCCTGGAAGAGCTGGGACACTTTCCGCCGCTGATGCTCGAGAACATCGAACGTCTCGATCTGGTGGCCATCGACGATCTGGAGTGCGTGCTGGGCCGCAGCCGCTGGGAGGAGGCGTTGTTTCACTGCTTCAACCGGCTGCGGGACGCGGACAAGCGGCTGATCGTTTCCGCCCGGGCGGCGCCCCGCCAGCTCGCTGTAAAGCTGCCGGACCTGGCGTCCCGGCTCGGCTGGGGCGTCACCTTTCATGTGCAGTCCCTGGACGACCCGGGGCGTCTGGAGGCGCTCAAGCTGCGGGCGCGGGACCGGGGCATGAGCTTGTCGGAGGAAGTCGCCCGCTACATCCTGCATCGCGGCCCCAGGCGACTGGATGAGCTCTTTGCAATGCTCGAGTCCCTCGATCATGCCTCTCTTTCCGCCCAGCGCAAGCTGACCATCCCCTTCGTCAAGCGGGTGCTGGGCTGGTGAGCTTTTGATTTCCTCTGCTAGCATGAAACAGTCAATAAAGAATTATCTTGAAACGGTTTTCATGGAAATCGATAGCGCCGGTTCAGGGAAGGCGGTCGAAAGATGCGTTCTTTCATCGGTGACTTCGAAAGGAGAGTAAAGGAATGAGCGAGACACGTATCGAACGCGACAGCATGGGAGAGCTGGAGGTGCCGTCAAGCGCCCTCTACGGTGCCCAGACCCAGCGAGCGGTGAACAACTTCCCCATCAGCGGCCAGGGGTTGCCGAGCGCCTTCATCCATGCCATCGCTCGCATCAAGCTGGCGGCGGCCCAGGTCAACCGGGATCTGGAACTGCTGGACGGCGAGCGGGCGGAAACGATCGTCAGTGCCGCCAAAGCGATCATCGCCGGCAAGTACGACGATCAGTTTCCCATCGACGTCTTCCAGACCGGCTCCGGCACCTCCTCCAACATGAACGTCAACGAGGTGATCGCGCATCTGGCGTCCAAGGGTGACTGCGAGGTGCATCCCAACGATCACGTCAACATGGGTCAGTCCAGCAACGACGTGATTCCCACCGCGATTCACCTTTCCGCGGCCCTGGCGGTCAAGAATCGTCTGCTGCCGGCGATGCAGACCCTCAAGCAGGCCATCGACGCCAAGGCCAAAGAAGTGGACGGCGTGGTCAAGACCGGCCGCACCCATCTGATGGACGCCATGCCGATCCGGCTCAGCCAGGAGCTCGGCGGCTGGTCCAGCCAGGTCAACCAGGCCATCGAGCGCCTGGAGGACGGCCAGAAGCGATTGTCGCGGCTGGCCCAGGGCGGTACCGCGGTGGGCACCGGCATCAACGCGCATCCGGAATTCGCCGAACGCATGGCCAAGACCCTGAGCGAGCAGACGGAACTCGATCTATCCCCCAACGACAGCTTCTTCGCCAGTCTCGCTTCCCAGGACGCGGCGGTAGAGCTTTCCGGTCACCTGCGCACCTACGCCTGCGCGATCATGAAGATCAGCAACGACCTGCGCTGGATGAATTCCGGGCCCTTGGCAGGACTGGGTGAAATCGAGCTCGAGGCGCTGCAGCCGGGCAGTTCCATCATGCCGGGCAAGGTCAACCCGGTGATTCCCGAGGCTACCGCCCAGGTCGCTGCTCAGGTGATCGGTCTGGATAGCGCTATTGCCGTGGCCGGTCAGAGCGGCAACTTCCAGCTCAACGTCATGCTGCCGCTGATCGCCCATAACCTGCATACCTCGCTGACCCTGCTGACCCAGGCCAGCAAGCTGCTGGCGGACCCGACCATCACTACCTTCAAGGTGCGCGAGGACAACGTCAGCGAGCCGCTCTCCCGCAATCCGATTCTGGTCACCGCCCTCAACTCTGTAATCGGTTACAGCGATGCAGCGGCGCTGGCCAAGAAGGCCTATCAGGCGGGTCGACCGATCGTCGATGTCGCGGAAGAAGAAACCGACCTGAGCCGTGAGGAGCTTGAGCGATTGCTCGATCCGGCGCAGCTGGCGGACGGTGGCATACCGAAATAACCGGTCGGTTCCGGATTTTGACTGCGCCTCACCGATCCAGTATCGATGAGGCGCTTTTTATGTGTCTATTAATATATGCTCCTACTGAAAGGCTTGGGAGGGTTATAGATGATTATTGGAATAGATGTAGGTGGAACTCATATAGACGGTGCAGTCATTAGTAATGGCAATATAGTTAAAACATCAAAAAAAATCACAGACAGAAATAATTTATTTGAGACTATCTGGACTACGCTGAAAATTTTATTAGAAGATATCGATAAAAGTAAAGTCTCTAGAATTAACTTGAGTACGACCGTATCAACAAATGCGATTGTTGAGAAAAGGGTAAGCAAGGTTGGAATGATAGTTCAAAGCGGCCCTGGCATGAATTATGATTTTAGTCGTGTAGGTGATCAATTAGAATTTATTTCTGGTTATACTGACCATCGAGGGGTTGTAGTTAAAGAAATAGTCGAGGATGAAATAAAGACTATTAGAGATAATTTTATTAAAAATAATATGGAATCTATCGGGATAGTTAGCAAATTTTCTACTAGGAACCCGAGCCACGAAAAACAAATTTCAGAAATGTTGATAGACGACTTTGACACCGTTGCAATGGGGCATAGTTCATCAGGAAGATTAAACTTTCCCAGAAGAGTTAATACAACTTACCTAAGTGCAGCCGTAAATAACACGTTCAGGGAATTTGCTGAAAATTTTGAAAAATCGCTTAAGCTAGAAGGGGTCGACGTTCCGATCTATGTACTGAAGGCGGATGGTGGAACAATGGATTTAGATACGGCGAAAAATAATCCTATCGAGACTATCCTATCAGGACCGGCAGCTAGTTTTATGGGACTTAGTGCCTTGTTTTCAGAAATTGACGATGGGGTGCTTTTAGATATTGGTGGGACAACGACGGACATCTTTTTCCTGGCAGATGGAGTTCAACTGTTCGAACCACTAGGAATAAATATTGATAATCATAAAACTTTGATTAGAGCGATTTATTCAGTTTCCATTGGCCTCGGTGGCGATAGCTATGTAAGGATGGAGGATAATAAGCTTAAGATAGGCCCGCAAAGGATGGGACCTCCAATTGCCTTTGGCGGTGAATATCTAACGCCAACTGATGCAATGGTTGCTCTAGGTAAACTCGATGGGGGAAATAAAGAAAAAGCGGTTTTGGCAGTAGGAGAGTTAGCCAAGAGGTTAGATTTATCTATAAAAGAAGCCGCAAATAAAATATTGGATATAATGACCGGTCTGATTAAAGAGAAAGTCGATAACTTATTGATAAAAATTAATGCCCACCCGGTTTATACAGTTAAAGAATTACTTGAAAACAAAAGAATAGAACCGCAGTTCGTTAATGTCATTGGCGGTCCAGCTAAAATATTAGCACCTCTTTTAGAGAAAAAATTTGCAGTGAAAGTCAAGTATCCAGAAGAATACAAAACCGCAAACGCAGTTGGGGCAGCACTTGCCAAGCCAACAATAGAAATTAATATGCTTGCTGACACTGAACGTGGAATATTGTCCGCACCAGAAGCAGGAATATACGAAACGATTAATCGAAATTATAATTTAGAAATGGCTGAGAATAGAGCCTTGGAAATCGTTAGAGACAGCGCTATCAAGCTCGGAGCGAATAAAGCTGATATTGAAGCCGAAATCGTCGAGTCAAATAGTTTTAACATGGTCAAAGGATTTTCAGGAGTTTTCAAGAATATCAGAGTCAGGGCTCAGACAACACCAGGATTGATCCATGATTGGCGGTCTCAATGATCTAGCGTTATAAACATGCGATGCACGAATTTTTCAACGAGGTCCAAAGTCCCAGGCTGCAACAACAGGCCGGATATATGGCTATATGGAGACTATATGCGTGCTTGGAATATGAGATTACCGTTTAAAAGGAGAAGGTGAAATGTTTAAAGCCAAGAATAGGTTGGGCTTAGTCTTTTTTCCAGCCTTTGACTGGGCAATTTCAAAAACACACCCTGAACGTGAAGAGAGGCTGTTATATACACAAGACCAAATCTTTGAAGAAGGAATTCAAGATACTGAAGGGATCGAATTTTACAATCCAGTTATTGCAAGCGAAAAAGATGTATCAAGAGTTCACATTGTGGTGCCCAATGTAGCGAGTCAGCTATCGCAGTCACATCTTGTTGCTGCTGGAGGAGCGATAAGAGCATATAAGGCAGTAATGGAAAAAGAAGTAAACAAGTCTTTTGCCTTGGTCAGACCCCCAGGGCATCATACACACCGGGTTGTATATGGAGGTCGAGGTTTTTGTACTGTCAATGTCGGAGCAGTAGCGTTAGAACGCATCAGGCAAGACTATGGTGATCTAAAAGTCGCTATAGTTGATACAGATGCACATCACGGTGATGGAACTCAAGATATTTATTGGAATGACAAGGATACACTCTTTATCTCACTCCATCAGGATGGAAGAAGTTTATATCCGGGAACGGGAAGTATAGAAGAATTTGGTGGACCATCAGCATATGGTTATAATATCAATATTCCACTTCCGCCTGGAACCGGTGAAGAAGGGTTTTTATATATATTAGATAATGTAGTTATTCCGATTTTGAATGATTTCAAACCGGATATCATTATCAATTCGGCTGGACAAGATAATCACTACAGCGATCCGCTCACAAATATGAATTTTACAGCTCAAGGTTATGCAATACTAAATGAGCGTTTGAATCCAGATATGGCGGTGCTGGAAGGTGGCTACTCGATAGAAGGAGCACTGCCTTATATCAATTTGGGTATTATTTTGGCGATGGCCGGTCTTGATTATTCACATGTATTTGAGCCTGACTACGATGCTGACAAGTTAAAACAAGATACAGCCATAACAAATCATATCGAAAAACTGTCTGAGGCTGTCTATAGTCTTTGGAGACATAAGAAAGAGCTGGCGGAAGAAAAGTTTAAAAATAAAAAAGAAGTGACAAGAGAACGGAAAATTTACTTTGACACTGCTGGAATTACGGAGCACCAGGTGCAAAAATTCATAATTTGTGATGATTGCTCTGGTCTCAGCGTTATTGATTCAAGCAATGACGAATCCGCACATATACTTGCCATTACGGTGCCAAGGAAGTCTTGTCAGTACTGTATCGATAAAGCGTATGCCATGTATGACAGTTCAAATCAGTATCCTTATACAAATGTGTATTTACAAGATCGATGTAATGATAACTATTTGTCTAAATAATTATAGTAAAGCTAGGATTCAAGCTGCACAAAGTATATAAGCGTCCTTTCAACTTGCACAAGAACTGGCGTGTGATGCCATGATTGACAACGGCTAGCCGATCAAATCTCGACGAGGCGTTTTGCGTTGGCTCGTGTAGTTCGGCTATTGCTGTCCCTTTTCTTTTGCTTCCTTGATAGTGTCATCCGCGTCTTCGCGGTCATCGTCCTTCGCTTCCGGCGCCTCCTGCTCATCGGAGCGACTGGGTTGAAAGCACAGGGTAGCGAGAATCGGGAAGTGATCCGAGCCGATCTCCTTGAGGCGCTGCATTCGGGTCAGGGTAAAGTGTTCGCTGACGAAGATATGGTCCAGCGGCCAGCGCAGGAATGGATATTGGGCATGGAAGGTGCTGAACATGCCGCGACCGCGGCGCGGGTCCATCATGTGGCTGACCCGGCAGAACATGCGGGTGGAACGGGACCAGGCCACGTCGTTGAGATCTCCCGCCGCCAGGGTAGGGTCCTGATGCTCGTGGATCTGCTGACCCACCAGCAGCAGTTCGCCGTCCCGCCATAGGGAGGTCTCGCTTTCGCTGGGGGCGGGAGGGCGCGGATGCAGGGCGTAGAGCCGTACCCGGTCGCCGCTGGGCAGGCGCAGCCAACTGTGAATGGAAGGGATATCGTCTTGAATCAGCCACTTGACCTCGGTGTTTTCCAGGGGTAGGCGAGAATACAGGTGCATGCCGTAAAGGTTGTCCAAGGGGATCTTGACGCTATACGGCCACTTTTCGTCGAGCACCGGGTCCAGTTGCTGCTGCCACCAGTCGTCGCTTTCCAGGGTCAGCACGATATCCGGCTGATGCGCGTCGATCTGTTCAATCAGCTTGTGGGACTCCCGGTTGGGGGTCAGCACGTTGGACACCAGCAGGGTAACGCAGCGGCTGTCGTCACCATCAGGGTCCGTCTTCTTGACCTGAACGGGCATGAAAGGGGTATAGGGCAGGATACGTACCAATTGCGTTACTAAAATAAAGGCGTTGATCAATATCAGCGTCAGCCGCCAGCCCGGTTCGGCGAAAAACGAGGCCAGCAGCAGCAGCAGCGCCATCCCGGCGATTTGCAGGCGAGGAAATTCGCAGGCCCTGGCCCACCAGCGATGAATCGGAATACGCCCCAGCGTCGTAGCGGCGAGTAGTATGGCGGTGACGACAGCCAAGGCGAGACTCAGCATGGGCGTTTCCTTGTGTTGGTTCAGCATATCAAACTGGATTAAGCATATAAGAATTGATTGTTAAATAATCATGGCTCGACGCGCTTGTCGATAGATCGCTGGAGGCTTGCAATCCAGGGAAGGATGCGTAAAATGCTCATCCGTCGTTGGGGCGGCTTACCCGCCGCCGGCATCTGTAGGACCATAGCTCAGTTGGTTAGAGCGCCACGTTGACATCGTGGAGGTCAGCGGTTCAAATCCGCTTGGTCCTACCATCATCTCGCTTGAATCGCATCCGTCGGAGTTTTCCCGGGACGCGCGTTCCAGGACCATAGCTCAGTTGGTTAGAGCGCCACGTTGACATCGTGGAGGTCAGCGGTTCAAATCCGCTTGGTCCTACCAGATACCATGACATGAAGAGCGCCCTGCGAAATTTCTTGCAGGGCGCTTCTCGTTTTGGTGCTTTTGCCCATAAGGCAAGCTGGCGGCTAGCCGCCTTGCTGAGACTGCCGGGCCGCCACCAGTATCACTTCGTTATGCCAGTATTGCGGCATGGGAGTGTAATTCAGGGCAACGGGTTGACCACGCGGTACCTCCACCACTTCCTTCAAGCGCTTGTAATCAACTTCGTAATCCAGCCCCTTGACCGAGGTATTGACCTTGTCTACCGCCTCCGTGACCCGGTCCAGGGTGGTGCCTTCCTCCTTGTCCAGGTAGGGATAGGCCTGTACGAAAAGCGTGCCGTCGGACCAGCCCAGCTTGAATTGCTCGTTGATCAGATGGACCTTGGTGCCAACCTCGAGCTTGTCGAACAGGGATTCCACGTCCTCCGGCAGCATGCGGATGCAGCCGTGGGTAACGCGCATGCCGACGCCATCCGGGCGGTTGGTGCCGTGGATCAGATAGCCGGGAATGTCCAGGCGCATCTTGCGGCTGCCCATCGGATTGTCCGGTCCCGCGGGGACCACGCTTGGCAAGGGATCGCCGGCTTCCGCGTGCTCCTTGCGGATCGACGCGGGCGGATACCATTTGGGATTCTTGGTTTTTTCCGTGATTCGCGTAGTGCCAAGCGGCGTTTTCCAGTCCATGCGGCCGACGCTGACCGGATAGGTTTCCACCCGGGGAATGTCGCCTTTCTTGGTCGGCGGATAGTAATACAGGCGCATTTCCGCGACGTTTACCGTGACGCCTTCCTTGGGCCCCTTGGGGAGAATGAAGCGAGCGGGGATGGTGATCTCGCTGCCTTCCTGGGGATACCAGACGTTGACATCCGGGTTGGCGCGACGCATTTCTTCATAGCCGATACCGTGCTTGTGGCCGATATCCAGCAGCGTGTCTGCTTTCTTGGCGGTCACCGTATACACTTCACCGACCAGTTCGCCTTCCTCCGGTAGCGGATAAAAGCCCTGGGGCCATTTTCCCTGCTCCCAGGTTTCCCGGGTCCATCGCTCCGGCTCCGCGGGTCGCTTAGACTTGTCCGTCTTATCGCTTTCCTTTGTCGTTTCTCTTTCCTTGGTCTTCGTCTGATCCGCCCATTCGATGATGGAGGCGTTCTCGGGAGCACCCTGCACTGCCAGCGACAGAGCGGGCGATATAAGTGTCAGCGTCGCTAGCGCCAGCAGGAGGTGTCGCCCGGACAAATATCTCCAAACATGCCATGAGTTGCGTACCATGCGTAATCCTTATCCTTTCTTTGAAGGCGTCAAGCGGCTTCGGCCTTTCGATTGAATGTCTCAAGCAGCGCTTCGAGTTGTTCGAAGCGAGCTTCCGGGGCGGCCATGTCCGCCTCGAAACGCAGCGTGTGCGCCCCTTCCAGGCGAAAGTGGCGCGGATCCTGCTGGATCAGACCGACCAGGGTCATGGGATCGACTCGGGTCTCGGCGCCGAACACCGCTCGGCCACGCTGCTCGCCGGCTTCCAGGCGAGTAATGCCCAGTCGCTCGGCGCGCTGGCGCAGGCTCGTCTGCCGAAACAGCGTCTTGACCGGCGCCGGCAGCAGGCCGAAGCGATCGATCATTTCCACCTGCAGCTCTCGAAGTTCCGCGTCGTTCTGTGTATTGGCGATGCGTTTATACATGATCAGGCGCTGCTGTACATCCTGCAGGTAGTCATCCGGAATCAGCGCGGGGAGATTGAGCTTGATTTCCACGCCTTCGTCCAGAGGCGCCTCGATATTCGGCGTCTTGCCGGTACGAATGGCCTTCACCGCCCGATCGAGCATCTGCATGTATAGATTGTAGCCGATGGTCTCGATCTGACCGCTCTGCTCGTCTCCCAGCAGCTCGCCGGCGCCGCGAATCTCCATGTCGTGACTGGCCAGGGTGAAGCCGGCGCCGAGATCTTCCGCCTGGCTGATGGCTTCCAGGCGCTTCACCGCGTCTCGGGTGATCGCCTTGGGCGGCGGCGTCAGCAGGTAGGCGTAGGCCTGATGATGGCTGCGACCCACCCGACCGCGCAGCTGATGCAACTGGGCCAGACCGAACTTGTCCGCCCGTTCGATGACGATGGTGTTGGCGGTGGGTACGTCGATACCGGTTTCGATGATGGTGGAGCATACCAGCACGTTGAAGCGCTTATGATAAAAGTCCGACATGATGCGCTCCAGGGAGCGCTCCGGCAGCTGGCCGTGCGCCACTCCCACCTGGGCTTCCGGCAGCATTTCCCGCAGTTTTTCCGCGGCGGCCTCGATGGTCCTGACCTCGTTGTGCAGGTAATAGACCTGTCCGCCGCGCAGGATTTCCCGCAACAGCGCCTCCTTGATCACCGCTTCGTTGCGGCTTTGCACGAAGGTCTTGACGGAGAGTCGCCGAGCCGGTGGGGTGGCGATGATCGAAAGATCCCGCATGCCGCTCATGGCCATGTTCAGGGTGCGGGGAATCGGCGTCGCGGTCAGGGTCAGGATATCCACCTCCGCCCGCAGCTGCTTCAGACGCTCCTTCTGGGCCACGCCGAAGCGGTGCTCCTCGTCGATGATCAAGAGACCCATGTTGGGAAACTCCATGGAGCGGGACAGCAGCTTATGGGTACCGATGACGATATCCGCCTGGCCGTCGCGAATGCGTTCCAGCGCCTGAGCCTGACCCTTGCCGCCGGTGAAGCGGGATACCAGCTCGATGCGTATCGCCGTATCCGCGAAGCGGTCGCGGAAGTTGTCGTAGTGCTGCTGGGCGAGCAGGGTGGTGGGCACCAGCACCACCACCTGGCGGCTGGAATTCACCGCCAGGAAAGCGGCGCGCATGGCGACCTCCGTCTTGCCGAAGCCCACGTCGCCGCACACCACGCGGTCCATGGGACGCGGCGCGGTCATGTCGTCGATCACCGCCTGGATGGCCTGGCGCTGATCCGGGGTTTCCTCGAAGGGAAAACTGGCGGCGAAACGGGCGTAGTCCTCCGCGGGGAAATCGCAGGCGAAGCCTTCCCGGGCTTCACGTCGGGCATAGATATCCAGCAGTTCCGCGGCGCTGTCTCGCACCTTCTCAGCCGCCTTGCGCTTGGCCTTTTCCCACTGATCCGAGCCGAGCCGATGGAGCGGGGCGGTTTCATCGCTGGCCCCGGCATAGCGGGAAATCAGCTGCAGGCTATCCACCGGCACGTAAAGCTTGGCGCCGCCGGCATATTCCAGCGCCAGGAATTCCGCCGCCTGGCCGCCGGCTTCCAGAGTCTCCAGTCCCAGATAGCGGCCCACGCCATGAGTCTGATGCACCACCGGATTGCCGGGCCTGAGTTCGGAAAGATGGCGCACTGCCAGTTCGCTGTCATCCGTGGCCTTTTCTCGGCGCCGGCTCTGGCGTACCACTTCGCCGAACAGTTCGGTTTCCGAAATGATCGCGAGATTCGGTGAGTCAATCCATAGGCCGCTATCCAGCTGTCCCTGGCCGATCGCCATACGCGCATCGCTTTCCAGGAATTTCTGCCAGCTCGCCACTTCCCGGGGCTCGAGGCCGAGCGGCGCCAAGGTTTCTTCCAGGGCTTCCCGTCGGCCTCGGGATTCCGCCAGGAACAGGATTCGAGTGTCGCCATGCTCGGTAATAAAGGCATTCAGCGCCGCGAGAGGGGTATGGGCCCGGGCATCGATGGCAATCGCCGGCAGCGCGCGAGTGGCGGAAAGCCGCGCGTGGGGGTGTTCATCATCCGTCACCAGCTCGACTCGGGGGCGGCGCTTGATGGCGGCGAAGACTTCGTCCACCGGCACGAAGGCCCGATGGGGTGGCAGCAATGGGCGGGTCGGGTCCACGCCGAGATTCTCGAAGCGGGACTGAATTGAAGCCCAGTGCTGCTGCGCGGCGTGATACACGCCGGGCATCAGCGCAACCCGAGCGTCATCCATCAGGTGGTCGAACAGCGTGGCGGTTTTCTCGAAAAACAGCGGCAGATACTGCTCCAGCCCTGGAGATGGGATGCCTTTCAGCGCATCGTTGTATAGCGGACTCTGGCGCGGATCCACGTCGAACAGAGTCTCGAAACCTTCACGAAAGCAGGCGATGGCGGAGCGGGTCAGCGGATATTCGTGAGCCGGCAGCAGCTCGACGCTTTCCACCTTGTCGGTGCTGCGCTGGGTGTCCGGGTCGAAATAGCGCAGGCTGTCCAGCTCGTCGTCGAACAGATCCAGGCGCAGCGGCGCCTCGCAGCCCATGGGGTAAAGGTCGATCAGCGCGCCCCGCAGGGCGTATTCGCCCGGTTCGTAGACGGTTTCCACCGCCCGGTAGCCCGCCCGGGAAAGGGTTTGGCGGAACTGCTCCCGGTCGACGGTCATGCCGACCTCGAGGGTCAGCACCCGCCCGGCGATATAGTCCGTGGGTGGCAGCCGCTGCATCAGGGTATTGATGGGCACCAGCACGATGCCGTTCTCCGCTTGCTGGAGCTCCCGCAGGGTGCGCAGCCGCGCGGATACGATGTCCTGATGCGGCGAGAAACTGTCGTAGGGCAGGGTTTCCCAGTCCGGAAACGGCATCACCGGTACCCAGGAGAAAAAACGCAGTTCGTTCTCAAGGCGTTGGGCGCTGGCGGTGTCCGCGGTGACCAGCAGCAGCGCCGTTTCATCCGCCAGACGCGAGAGTGCCAGGGCGGTAGCGCTGCCCTGGGGGGCTTGCCAGTAGAGCGTATCGCGAGTGCCTTGGGGGAGCGGCGGGTCGAGAGGAGAAAAGTGCGGCATGATCCCTGGATTCATTGGTCAACGTGGGGCGAATGATACCAGTCTTCGGCGATCTTGTAGTCAAATCCGCGATTGTGTAATTACCTTACAGGGCCTGCGACCATTCATCGATTGCGACTGAAAGAGGGACGACGGACAATAAGCGTCAAACGAGCCTATTGAAATAATTTGAATACACGATTATCGACGAAAAGGGGTCTTTCACGTGAGTCAACAAACGCCGGATACCGTATTCGAGGATTGGCAGGGCAACGAAGCCTTGGCGGAGGAAATGATTCCGCTGCTGGGCAAGCTTTATCGCCAATACAACGTGGTGACCTCCATGTTCGGTCGCTCGCTGATCAATCAGTCGGTGATCGGCATTCTCAAGCATCACCGCTTCGTCAAGAAGGTCGAGGGCACCGAGCTGTCCGTGCGGGACACCTTCCCGCTGATCAAGGCCATGAGCGAGCTCGGCCTGGGGCCGGCGCATGTGGATATCGGCAAGCTGGCGGTAGCGTTCAAGAATGATGGCAATGGTGATCCCAAGGCCTTTCTCGAAAAAGAGCTTTCGGATATCGTCGGCAAGCACGATTCCAGTCGCGGCAACGGCGAGCCCAAGGACGTGGTGCTGTACGGCTTCGGTCGTATCGGCCGTCTGCTGGCGCGCATCCTGATCGAGAAAGCCGGCGGCGGCAACCTGCTGCGGCTGCGGGCCATCGTGGTGCGCGGACGCGGCGATCTGGCCGCGGACCTGGAAAAGCGCGCGAGTCTGCTGCGTCGGGACTCCGTGCACGGGCCCTTCGCCGGCTCCATCGCCGCGGATACGGAAAACAGCACGCTGATCGCCAACGGCAACGTGATCAAGGTGATCTACGCCAACTCCCCCAGCGAGATCGACTACACGGATTACGGCATCGACAACGCCCTGGTGGTGGATAACACCGGCGTATGGCGCGATGAAGACGGCCTGTCCCAGCACCTGAATTGCAACGGCGTGGCCAAGGTGCTGCTGACCGCACCGGGTAAGGGCAACGTCAAGAACATCGTCTTCGGCATCAATCACGGCGATATCGCCGACGACGACCGCATCGTTTCCGCGGCTTCCTGTACCACCAATGCCATCGTGCCGGTGCTCAAGGCGCTCAATGACCAGTACGGCATCGAGCATGGTCACGTGGAAACCGTGCATGCCTATACCAACGATCAGAACCTGATCGACAATTACCACAAGGGCGATCGTCGCGGTCGCAGCGCACCGCTCAACATGGTATTGACGGAAACCGGCGCCGCCAAGGCGGTGGCCAAGGCGCTGCCTGAGCTTTCCGGCAAGCTGACCGGCAACGCCATTCGCGTGCCGACGCCGAACGTTTCCATGGCGATCCTCAATCTCAATCTGCATCGCGAATGCAATGCCGAGGAGCTCAACGACTACCTGCGCCGCATGGCCCTGCATTCCCCGATGCAGAAGCAGATCGACTACGTGGATTCCGCGGAAGTGGTTTCCTCGGACTTCGTCGGCAATCGCCATGCGGGAATCGTCGACGCCAAGGCGACCATCGCCGACGGCAAGAACGTCGTGCTCTACGTATGGTACGACAACGAGTTTGGCTACAGCTGCCAGGTGGTGCGTATTCTGCAGCACATGTCCAACGTTCGCTTCCTGTCCTTTCCCTAAGCTCGCCGTCGAGCTCCTGTCTCCCCGAACGCGACCCGATGTGATGGGTCGCGTTCGACTTTATGACTTCTGGTTTTTGCCCAGACGAATCTTTATACTGGATCGGATTTTTAGGATTATCCGAGCGACTTCGGATGTGAACTGGCAACTTTCTGATAAGAAAAGAATTCGGACGCCGTGACCGTTGGCCTGGGTATTTAATGCAACCCGGATCCGGCGCGTCTATCGAAATGCTTTCCTGCATAATCAGAGACGATAACTGGGCGAGACTATGATCGAAGTCAAGCGAGGCCTGGATCTGCCCATCACTGGCGCCCCGGAACAGCGTATCGAGGATGCGCGGCCGGTGCGCCACGTGGCGGTACTGGGCACTGACTACGTTGAGATGAAACCGACCATGGAGGTCAAGGAAGGGGACAGGGTCAAGCTGGGCCAGCTCCTGTTCACCGACAAGAAAATCGATGGAGTGCGCTTTACCGCGCCGGCGGCCGGGGAAGTGATCGCCATTCATCGCGGCGAAAAGCGCCGTCTGCTGTCCGTGGTGATCAAGATCGATGAAGACCAGGAGCAGGCTGAGGAGTTCACCGCCCACGGCACCGCCGGCCTGGCGAATCTCGAGCGTCAGCAGGTCGTCGATCAGCTGGTCGCTTCCGGCCTCTGGACCGCGCTGCGTACCCGCCCCTATTCCCGTACCCCCGCCCTGAACGCCGTTCCCCAGGATATTTTCGTTACTGCCATGGATACGCATCCTCTCAGCGCGGATCCTGCCGTGGTGATCAAGGAGCAGCCCGAGGCGTTCACTCAGGGCCTCGAGGTATTGACCCGCCTGACGCAAGGCAAGGTCTATCTCTGTCAGGCGCCGGACGCGCAAATTCCCGGTGGTGACGTCGCGGGTGTTCAGGTCGAGACCTTCGGCGGGGTTCATCCCGCGGGCCTGCCCGGCACGCATATTCATTTTCTTTCCCCGGTGGGGCTGAAACGCCAGGTCTGGCATATCGGCTATCAGGATGTGATCGCTTTTGGCAAGCTCTTCGTGGAAGGCAAGATCGACCCGTTTCGTGTCGTTGCCCTGGGCGGCCCCCGGGCAGAGAAGCCGCGGCTGGTGAGAACCCGCCTGGGGGCAAGCACGGAAGAACTATTGGCCGGAGAAATCGTCGAACCCGATGATACTCGAGTGATTTCCGGCTCGGTGTTCGGCGGCTTTACCGCAGAGGGCGCCTTGCGCTATCTGGGGCGTTTCCACAATCAGATCACGCTCATCGAGGAAGGCAACAAGCGTACCTTCATGGGCTGGATGTCGCCGGGGCTGAATCGTCACTCGATAATGGGAATCTATGTCTCCGGACTGTTCGGGCTGCGGGATTACGCGCCGAATACGTCCACCAACGGCTCCGCGCGCGCCATGGTGCCGGTTGGCAACTACGAGCGGGTCATGCCGCTGGATATCATGCCCACTCAACTATTGCGCTCGCTGATCGTTGGCGACATAGAAACCGCCATGCAGCTGGGCTGCCTGGAACTGGCGGAAGAGGACCTGGCGCTGTGCACCTATGTGTGCCCGGGCAAGTATGAATACGGTCCCATCCTGCGTGATAACCTCACCATGATCGAGAAAGAGGCCTGATGATGGGAATTCGACAAACACTCGACAATGTCGAGCCGCATTTCAGCAAGGGCGGCAAGTACGAAAAGTTCTATCCGCTTTACGAAGCCGTCGACACCATTTTCTACTCGCCGCCGGACGTGACTCGCTCAACGGCGTTTGTGCGCGATGGCATCGACCTCAAGCGGATCATGATCACCGTCTGGCTGTGTACCTTCCCGGCCATGTTTTTCGGCATGTGGAACGCCGGCTGGCAGGCCAATGACGCCATCGCCAGCGGCTATGCCAGCATGGGCGGCTGGCGCGAGGATGTGCTGCTGACCCTGGCCGGCGGCCACGACGCCAGCAGCCTGTGGTCGAACTTCGTGCTCGGCGCCACCTACTTCGTTCCGATCTATGCGGTGACCTTCATTGTCGGTGGCTTCTGGGAAGTGCTGTTCGCGGTGCGTCGCGGTCACGAGGTCAATGAAGGCTTCTTCGTCAGCTCCGTGCTGTACGCGCTGATTCTTCCGGCGACGATTCCCCTGTGGCAGGTGGCCCTGGGCATCACCTTTGGTATCGTGATCGGCAAGGAAATCTTCGGCGGCACCGGCAAGAACTTCCTCAACCCGGCGCTCACCGCTCGGGCCTTCCTGTATTTCGCCTATCCGGCGCAGATTTCCGGGGATGCCATCTGGGTTGCCGCGGATGGCTACACCGGGGCGACGGCGCTTTCCGTGGCGGCCCAGGATGGCATGTCCGCGGTATCCAGTCAGTTCAGCTGGTGGGATTCCTTCCTTGGCTTCATTCCCGGCTCCGTCGGTGAAACCTCGACCTTGCTGATTCTGCTGGCGGCGGCAGTACTGCTGTGGACTGGCATCGCTTCCTGGCGCATCGTGCTGGGGGTGTTTCTGGGCATGGTGGCCACCAGCGCCCTGCTGAATCTGGCCGGTTCCGACACCAACCCCATGTTCGCCATGCCCTGGTACTGGCATCTGGTGCTGGGCGGTTTCGCTTTCGGCATGGTGTTCATGGCCACCGACCCGGTGTCCGCTTCCATGACCAACCCCGGACGTCTGCTGTTCGGTGTCTTGATCGGTGTGATGACCGTGCTGATCCGCGTGGTCAATCCCGCTTTCCCCGAAGGCATCATGCTAGCGATTCTGTTCGCCAACCTGTTCGCTCCCCTGATCGATCATTTCTTCGTTCAGGCCAACGTCAAGCGGCGGCTCAAGCGAACCAACGTACTGGTTGAGGAGAGTGCCTGATGGCGAGCAACAATTCCACCAAGAAGACGCTGATCGTTGCCTTCGCGCTATGCATCGTCTGCTCGGTGATCGTTTCCACCGCGGCGGTGGCGCTGCGCTCCAAGCAGGAGTTCAATCAGGAAGCGGATCGCAAGTCGAATATCCTGCAGGTCGCCGGCCTGTACGAAGAGGGCGTGTCAATCACCGAGCAGTTCGAGCAGGTCACCGCCCGGGCGGTGAATCTCGAGACCGGTGAATACACCGATGAGGTCGATCCGGAAACCTATACGCCTTTCGAAGCGGCTTCCGATCCGGCGGCGTCCCGCACGCTTTCCGGCGAGCAGGACATCGCCGGGCTGTCCCGCCAGGAAAAATACTCCGTGGTCTATCTGGTCGGTGACCCGGATAATCCGGAAAAGATCATCATGCCGATTCGTGGCCAGGGTCTGTGGGGGCTGATGCGCGGCTATATCGCTCTGCAAGGCGATGGCAACACCATCGAAGGCATCACCTTTTACTCCCATGCGGAAACCCCGGGCCTGGGGGGTGAGGTGGACAACCCTAAGTGGAAAAGCCAGTGGGAAGGCAAGAAGGTTTACAAACCGGAAGACGTCGGCCAAGGCTGGCCGGAAATCACCCTGGTCAAGAGCGGGGCCAGCGGTCCCACGGAAGTCGATGCCCTGTCCGGTGCCAGCCTGACCAGCCGTGGCGTTTCTGCCCTGGTGCAATACTGGTTAAGCGATGAAGGTTTCGGTAAGTACCTGGCGAAGTTCTACGACAACACGACGCAAGGAGCCTGAGCATGTCAGCCGTAACTCCCAAGGGCGTGTTGATCACGCCTATCTTCAAGAACAACCCCATCGCCTTGCAGATCCTCGGTATCTGTTCGGCGCTGGCGGTGACCAGCAGCATGAGTGTCTCACTGGTCATGTCGGTGGCGGTAATCGCCGTGACGGCGCTGTCGAGCTTTTTCGTCTCGGCTATCCGCAATCACATTCCGTCGTCGATTCGCATCATCGTGCAGATGACCATCATCGCGTCATTGGTCATCGTGGTGGACCAGGTGCTCAAGGCCTATGCCTATGAGATGTCCAAGCAGCTCTCGGTGTTCGTCGGCCTGATCATCACCAACTGCATCGTCATGGGCCGGGCGGAAGGTTTCGCCATGCAGAACCCGCCGGTGCTGAGCTTCCTGGATGGTATCGGCAATGGCCTGGGCTATGGTTTCATTCTGATGACCGTGGGTTTCTTCCGCGAGCTGCTGGGCTCCGGCACCCTCTTCGGCTTCAGCATCCTGCCGACGGTGTCCGAAGGCGGCTGGTACGTGACCAACGGCTTGATGCTGCTGCCGCCGTCCGCATTCTTCGTCATCGGTCTGATCATCTGGGTGATGCGTAGCCTCAACACCGAGCAGATCGAGGAAGCCGAGTTCGAAATGAAGGAACACACCCAGCCCAAGGAGGCCGTGTAAATGCTGGAACATTACCTGAGCCTGTTTATCACCGCGGTCTTCGTCGAGAACATGGCGCTGGCCTTCTTCCTGGGCATGTGTACCTTCATGGCGGTTTCCAAGAAGGTCTCCGCGGCTTTCGGTCTGGGTATCGCCGTGGTGGCGGTACTGGCGATCACCGTACCGGTCAACAACCTGATCCTGACCTATCTGCTGCAGGAAGGCGCCTTGTCCTGGACCGGGCTGCCCGGGGCGGAGAACATCGATCTGACCTTCCTGGGTCTGCTGAGCTATATCGGCGTCATCGCCGCCATCGTGCAGATTCTCGAGATGTTCCTCGACAAGTTCGTTCCCGCGCTTTACAACGCGCTGGGAGTGTTTCTGCCGTTGATCACCGTCAACTGCGCGATTCTCGGCGGCACGCTGTTCATGGTCGAACGCCATTACACCTTCGGTGAGTCCGTGATATACGGCACCGGTGCCGGCGTGGGCTGGGCCCTGGCGATCACCGCCCTGGCGGGCATTCGCGAGAAGCTCAAGTACAGCGATGTTCCCGCCGGTCTTCAGGGCCTGGGTATCACTTTCATTACCGTAGGCCTGATGTCGCTGGGATTCATGTCCTTCTCCGGTATTCAGCTCTAAGCGTCGACGAACACTAATAGGAACCCGACATGGTTGATTTATCCATCATCTTGATCGGCGTGGTCATGTTCACGGTCATCGTCATCGGCCTGGTGGCGATCATCCTGGCTGCTCGCAGCCGGCTGGTCAGCTCCGGCGACGTAACCATCGAGATCAACGACGATCCCGAGAACACCATCACGACCCAGGGCGGCGGCAAGCTGCTCAATACCCTGGCGGCCAACGGTATTTTCCTGTCCTCCGCCTGCGGCGGCGGCGGCTCCTGTGCCCAGTGCAAGTGCCGGGTCGAAGAGGGCGGCGGCGCGATTCTGCCCACGGAGGAATCCCACTTCACCCTGCGTGAAAAGAAGGAAGGCTGGCGGCTATCCTGCCAGGTACCGGTCAAGCAGGACATGAAGATCGAAGTACCGGAGGAAGTCTTCGGCGTCAAGCAGTGGGAATGTGAGGTCATCAAGAACCCCAACGTCGCCACCTTCATCAAGGAACTCAACCTGAAATTGCCGGAAGGCGAAGAAGTTGCGTTCCGCGCCGGCGGCTACGTGCAGCTGGTGGCGCCGCCTTACGATATCAAGTTCTCCGACTTCGATATCGAGGAGGAATACCGCGGCGATTGGGAAAAATTCAAGCTCTTCGACGTGTCTCACAAGAATGAAGAAGAGGTAATCCGCGCCTACTCCATGGCCAACTATCCGGAAGAGAAGGGTATCCTCAAGTTCAATATCCGTATCGCCACACCGCCCCCGGGCACCAGCCATCCCCCGGGGCTGATGTCCACCTACGTGTTCAGCCTCAAGCCCGGCGACAAGATCACCGTGATGGGGCCTTTCGGCGAATTCTTTGCCAAGGATACCGAGGCGGAAATGATATTCGTTGGTGGCGGCGCGGGCATGGCGCCCATGCGCAGCCATATCTTCGACCAGCTCAAGCGCCTCGACTCCAAGCGCAAGATGAGCTTCTGGTACGGCGCGCGCTCTTGGCGGGAAACCTTCTACAACGAAGAGTACGACCAGCTGGCCAAGGAGCACGACAACTTCGAGTGGCACCTGGCGCTGTCGGACCCGCTGCCGGAAGACAACTGGGAAGGGCCCACCGGCTTCATCCACAATGTGCTCTACGACATGTACCTCAAGGATCACCCGGCGCCGGAGGACTGCGAGTACTACATGTGCGGTCCGCCGATGATGAACGCCTCCGTGATCAAGATGCTGCTCGATCTGGGGGTCGAGCCGGAAAACATCATGCTGGACGACTTCGGCGGATAAAAACGCAGCAGTCTCGGGGCCGGCTCTTAGTCGGCCCTGTTTTTTACTTCGATCCTCTGATTGAAAACCTCGACCCCGTTTTATTGTCCTAGTGGGTACAAGCACTTGTTTGTACCAAGGAGAAACTCATGACTGTCTGGTTACTGGCCCTGGGTCTGATGTTGATATTGATGGCGGGCATGGCGGTTGGTGTGATCTTCAGCAACAAACCCATCGCCGGCTCCTGCGGCGGCCTCAACAAGCTGGGGCTCAAGGAAGGCTGCGAAGTCTGTGGCGGCAACGACCAGGTCTGCGAGGAAGAAAACCGCAAGCGCTCCACAATGGCCGAACGCCGCGCCAGCGACGCCAATCGCGGCATGGATCTGGGCTATGACGCCACGCGGCGTTAGCATCAGTATGTGAAGAATCACCGATACCGATAAACCCGAATGCTCGGCAGAAAAGGTTCGTCCTCGAGGCGTTCGTCGCTGCGCTTGGCGCGAGTGCGTTCCGGCTGGGGGAAAGGTGGAGGGCGGTTGTAGTCCGGCAGGCGACCATCGGGGCTCGGAATGAACAGCGGCAGGGCGACGTTCATGGCGCGGCGGCTACGGCCATCCGCCAAGGGTTCCGCGAAGAACACATTGGCGCGCATCAGCGGCGCCTGTTTTTGTACCTGGGCCAGCGGCTCGCCATCCGGAATACCCGCCAAGTGGCGTAGCTGGATACGAATATGCGGGGCTTCCGTATCAAAGGCCATCAACTTCCTTTCCGCCTCTCGCACGCTGAGTTTCTTGATCGAGCGGCCGCTGGCATACCAGGCCATTCGCACCCGGGAGAGCGGTGCGTCCGCCGTCGGCAGGGCGCGCCAGCACTGCTTGAGATGCAGCCGCGCCAGCCCCTGGTCACGCAGTTGCGCGTTGAGCGCCGGGTGCCGAGCGGGAAGTAGTGCCTTGAGGCCGGGAATCAGCGTGGCGTCTTCCTGACGAATACGCTCCAGCACCCCGGAAAACTGCGCCTTGGCGCGATTGACCCGGCCCACTTCATCAAGCAGCGCCTGGCTGGCGGCGACCAGGCCGATATAGCTGCGGGTCACCCGCCCGTCCTGGCCTTCCTCGTACCAGAAATCCAGCAGAATGCGGCGCAGCCAGTCCGCGTCCGGCGTCGCTTCCTCCAACGCCCAGGCGGCGCCGCCTTCCCGGCGATAAATCTCGATCAGCGCTTCGATACGCGCGACGATCTCGTCGAAGGCATTTTCCAATTCCGCCTGCAGATGATAGAGCGGCGGCGGGGCGGGCGTTCCGTTAGGGGTCACGAGGGATCGTCTCAGGAATTCGAGCCGGAGAAATCCCGCTCGGCTTGCAATATCATCTCGTCGATGGAGGTTTCATCCATCGCCGTCTCACCGGCGATACGGTGAGATTCATCCGCCCAGGCGCCCAGGTCCAGCAGCTTGCAGCGCTTGGAACAGAACGGGCGATAGAGGTTTTCCTCCACCCAGGCCACCTTCTTGTGACACTGCGGGCAGGCGACTTCAAGCGGGCGGGGAGAGGTTTTTTGACTCATTACAGCTCCACTTCATTGATGCTGAGGGAAGTTTTCAGCGTACTGAACAGTGTTTCATTGGAATTTAGACTTTCAAAATTCAATATCAAAAATCAGCTTCTTTTTGATGTCGGATAGCCAGCAATATAATGGTGTCGTTGTCGATACGGTATCGAACGATATAGCCGCTATTGCCAAAGTCGATTAGCCATTCTCGATACTCTGGTTCCATGTCATCAATGGGTCGCCCCGCCTGAGGCTGATGAGCTAGAACTCTTACTCCGTAACGGATCGATTTTATCGCGCGACTGGCAGCATCCTGATCCTTGTACGCAAGGAAACGATGAAGACGCTGCATATCGTTTAATGAGCGGGTTGACCATTTCAGGTGTGGCAAGTGGGTATCTCTGCGTCCTCGCCAGCTTCAAGTCTCGCAAGCCAAGCGTCCGCTTCTTCCAGCGTCAGATGCAGGCCGGTGCGCTGGTATTCTTCCCAAGCCTTAAGCGTGTCTCGTTTGAACGCTTCGCGTTTTTCTTCACGTTCGACATACTGACTGATGGCTTCACGCATGACCCAGTGCGCCGAGCGTCGGCGTTCTTCTGCGAGATGCTGAATCCGCTCTTTCAAGTTGTCATCGAGTTTGATGGAAGTTGGCGATGCCATATCGATTTCCGTGATAGAAGGGTAATACCTGTGACTACTATAGGCCGATACAGCTTTGTCGTCGATGGTGTTGGTAAGTAAGCCGTAAGGTTCTTACGCTTTCACTCCTTGGCAAGCCGCCGATATTTCTCGTCCAGTTCCGCCACCTGGCGCTTTAGAGCCTCGAGATCGCCGCTGTTGTCGATCACGTCGTCCGCCCGGGCGAGGCGTTCTTCACGGGGTAGCTGGGCATCGACGATGGCCTGGGCTTGAGCTTCGGTGACACCGTCTCGGCTTGCGGTGCGTTCGATCTGCAGGGACTCCGGCACGTCGATCACCAGGCGGCGATCGACGATCTCGCTCAGGCCCGCCTCGAACAGAAGCGGCACCACCACCAGATGATAGGGCGCGGGGCCTTGAGCCATGCGGGCCATGTGTTCCAACAGCCGCTTTCGTACCCGAGGGTGGATCACCCCTTCCAGCCAGCGGCGCTCGGTTTCATCCGCGAAGACCCGTTCCCGCAGAGCGCGGCGGTTCAGCTCGCCGTGCTCGTCGAGGATTTCCTTGCCGTGCCGGGCGACGATATCCGCCAGCGCCGGCTCGCCGGGAGCGACGACTTCCCGGGCGGTGTCGTCCGCGTCCACCCATTCGATGCCCAGGACCTCGAAGGCCCGGGCGACGCTGGATTTCCCCGAGGCGATGCCGCCGGTCAGGCCGATGCTCAAGCTCACAGAAAGACTCCTTGATAAAACGCCATCAGCGGTTCGCCGACGATCAGCATCACCCAGCCCGCCAGGGCCAGATAAGGCCCGAAGGGCATCGGCAGACCCCGCAGCCGGGGCAGCGCCAGCTGAGCGATGATGCCCACCACCGCGCCGATGCCGGCGGAAATCAGCAGCAGTAACGGCAGATAGGACCAGCCCAGCCAGGCGCCCAGGGCCGCCAGCAGCTTGAAATCCCCATAGCCCATGCCTTCCTTGCCGGTCACCAGCCGGAACAGCCAGTAGCAGCTCCACAGGATCAGATATCCCAGCATGGCACCGATCACCGCGGATTCAAGCAGGTAAGGCTGAAACAGCAGCTGATAGAGAAATCCCGTCCACAAGAGCGGCAGGGTGATCGCATCTGGCAACAGCTGAGTGCGCCAGTCGATCACCGCCAGGACTAGCAGCGCCAGGCAAGCGCCGATCAGCGCCAGGCTCTGCAGGCTCGCGCCGTGAGTCGCCACCACCGCCAGGCTCAGCACGCCGGCGGCCAGTTCCACCAGCGGATACTGCGGGCTGATGCGAGATTGACAGCGGGCGCAGCGGCCGCGACGTTTCAGATAGCCCAGCAGGGGAATGTTGTCGTGCCAGCGGATCGGCGCCTCGCAGCGGGGGCAGCAGGAGGCCGGAGTCATCAGGTTGAAGGTGGGAGTGTCTTCCGTTTCGAGTTCCAGCGCTTTCCGGGCTTCCGCGCGCCAGCCCTGCATCAGCATCACCGGCAGCCGGGCGATCACCACGTTGAGAAAACTGCCCAGGCACAGCCCGAGGATCAGCACCAGCGGCCATGTCTGCTGGAAAAGAAGGGAGAAGGACAGTTCGCCGCTTATCGCGCTATTCATGCCGTTCATCATCACACCACGCTGCCCAGCTCGAAGATCGGCAGGTACATGGAGACCACCAGGCCGCCCACCAGTACGCCCAATATGACGATGATAAAGGGTTCCAGCAGCGAGGTCAGGGCGTCCACCTGGTTGTCCACCTCTTCCTCGAAGTAGTCCGCCACCCGGTTGAGCATGGCGTCCAGGGAACCGGATTCCTCGCCGATGCCGACCATCTGGGTCGCCAGGGAGGGAAAGCGCTCCGTCAGGCGCATGGCGAAGTTGAGCTGCTGGCCGTTGGCCACGTCTTCGCGAATCTGATGAATGGCCCGCTCGTAGACGTTGTTGCCCACGGCGCCGGCGGCGGTGTTCAGCGCCTCCACCAGCGGCACGCCGGCGGCGAAGGTGATGGCCAGGGTGCGGGAATACTGGGACACCGCGGACTTGTCGAGAATGTTGCCCAGCACCGGCAGCTTCAGCGCCAGCGCATGCACCCGATAGCGAAAGGCCGAGGAGCGCTTCAAGGCCTGGAAGAAAGCGATACCCACCGCGACCACGCCGGCAAGGCCCCACAGCCAATAGTGCTGGGCGAATTCCGACATGCGAATCGTCATCTGGGTCATGGCGGGCAGCTCCGCGCCGAAGCCGGAAAACAGGCTTTCGAACTGGGGCACCACCTTGATCAACAGCACCGCGGTCACGCCGATGCCCACGAGAACCACCGCCACCGGGTAATAGAGCGCCTTCTTGACCCGCGCCTTCAGCGCCTCGGTCTTTTCCTTGTAGGTGGCGATACGCTCCAGCATGTTGTCCAGGGCGCCGGCCTGTTCCCCGGCGGCCACCATGCTGACGAACAGCTTGTCGAAATACCTGGGATGGCTTGCCAGGGCCTCGGAGAAACTGGCGCCGGCGCTGACGTCGTTCTTCATGCGCCGCACCAGATCCACCATGGCGGGCTTCTTGAGGCTTTCCGCCACCACGGAGAAGGCCTGCAGTATCGGCACCCCGGCACGAATCATGGTGGCCATCTGGCGGGCGAAAAGCATCACGTCCCGGGCCTTGACCCGGCCGCCGCCGCTCAGGCCGCCTTTCTTGCGTACCCGCTTGACCATCACGTTCTGGCCGGAAAGCTCATCGACGACTTCCTGACGGGCCCCGGCGATTACCTCGCCGCTGACCTTTCTTCCCGCCGGACCCTTGCCGGTCCACTGCCAGCGGTAGAGCTTCGCTTCTTTCGACGCCTTCGTCTGCCGCGTTGCCATCGCTGCTTCCCCGCCGTATAGAAAATCCGATTATCGAAAATCCGCTGTCAAAAATTGACTCTGGTGTTTTCTATCGGCGCAATAAGCAATGACTTGAGCGGTTGTTCTGCTGATGAAAGGGGTCAGTCGGTAGTGACTCGATGCACTTCCTCGAGACTGGTCAACCCCTCCATGGCCTTGGCCAAGGCACTGCTGCGCAGATCCGGGTGACCTTCATCGCGGGCCTGCTGCGCCAGTTCCAGGGAATTCCCCTGCTGCATGATCAGCTGGCTCATGGCATCACTGATCGGCACCACCTCGTAGATGCCCACCCGGCCCTTGTAGCCCAGGGTGCAGCGGCGACAGCCCACCGGGCGATAGATCGTCGCATCGCCGATCTCCTCCTCGCTGAAGCCCGCCTCGATCAGCGCCTGGTGCGGAATCTCCGTGGGCGTCTTGCAGTAGGGGCACAGCCGCCGGGCCAGGCGCTGGGCGATGATCAGCGACACGGAGCTGGCGATATTGAAGGCCTGAACCCCCATGTTGATCATGCGGGTCAGGGTTTCCGCGGCGGAGTTGGTGTGCAGGGTGGAAAGCACCAGGTGGCCGGTCTGGGACGCCTTGACGGCGATTTCCGCGGTTTCCAGATCGCGGATCTCGCCCACCATCACCACGTCCGGGTCCTGGCGCAAAAAGGCGCGCAGGGCGCTGGCGAAGGTCAGGCCGATGCGCGGCAGCACGTTGACCTGATTGATGCCCGGTACCTTGATCTCCACCGGGTCTTCCGCGGTGGAAATATTGCGCTCGTCCGTGTTGAGCATATTGAGGCCGGTATACAGCGTCACCGTCTTGCCGCTGCCGGTGGGGCCGGTGACCAGCACCATGCCCTGGGGCTCGGAAAGCGCCTGCTCGTAGAGCGCACGCTGGGATTGGGTGAAGCCCAGGGCGTCGATGCCCATCTGGGCGGAGGCCGGATCGAGTATCCGCAGCACGATCTTCTCGCCGTACACCGTAGGCAGGGTGCTGACGCGGAAATCGATGGAGCGGGTCTTGGACACCCGCAGCTTGATCGCGCCGTCCTGGGGCAGGCGGCGCTCGGAGATATCCAGCCGGGAGATGACCTTCAGGCGGGCGGCGATACGGTTGCGCTGGCCGAAGGGCGGCCTGGCGGTTTCCAGCA
The DNA here is from genome assembly GCF_007954585.1 of Pistricoccus aurantiacus. Taxonomy (GTDB): domain Bacteria; phylum Pseudomonadota; class Gammaproteobacteria; order Pseudomonadales; family Halomonadaceae; genus Pistricoccus; species Pistricoccus aurantiacus. The sequence goes on along the minus strand of NZ_CP042382.1, from coordinate 3,198,374 downwards.
GAATGCCGTCGATCCGCAGGCGGATGCGGTAGCTGGTCTCGTAGGGCTCGAAATGGATATCCGAGGCGCCGCGCTGAATGGCGTCCAGCAGTACCTTGTTGACGAAGCGCACGATGGGTGCGTCGCTCTCGGCGGCGGTGACCGCCTGATCCTCTTCCGCCTCCTGGTTGCCGCTGCCTTCGAAGTCGATATCCTCGAGGCTGGAATCCCCGCTGCCAAGCTGATCGCTGAGCTGGGCCTGCTCGTGCTGCTGCAGATAGCGATCGAGCATGCTCTGCAGCTGATTCGCCGGGGCCAGCACTCCTTCCACCGTCAGCCCGGTGGCCACTCCCAGCTCGTCCAGATGGCTGAGTACCGACGGGTAGGCCACCGCCACCGTCAGCCGATACTCGTTGCAGGCCACCGGCAGCATGCAGTGGCGGCGCAGCAGCTGTTCCGGCATGCGATCCGCCGCGGGCAGAGCGGAAATTCGCAGCGCTTCCAGGTCGATCAGCGGCATGCCGTATTCCCAGGCCGCAGCGCAGGCGGTTTCCTCCGGGCTGGCCAATTCCTGCTCAATCACATAGTGCATCAGCGAGGTGCCCGCCGCCTTGGCGCCTTCCACTGCCTGTGCCGCCAGCGTTTCCGTCAGCAACCCCTGATCGACCAGGCGCCGCCCCAGCCCCCGTAGCGTGATGCTCGGGGCGGCGTCGGAAGGCGGGGCGGGTGAGAAGGGCATCAAGAAAACTCCTGGCGGACCGATAAAGAGCAGTGATCCCGGCCGGCGGCATGCTCAAAACCGTCATTTTAGGGCAAGTCCGAGAAAAATGGCAGATTTCTAGTATCCGCAAAGCCAGGATATTGATTTTTTCAAAACGTAAAGCATTGTAAGTTTAAAGAGACTGATGGTAAAGTTCTACCGCGAAAGGGCTTATAGCACCCAGGCGTCACACGGCAAACGAGGAACGATGGAAATGAAACAGACATTTACGCAAGGCATTCAAGGGCAGGCCAGCAAGCAAGGCGGCTTTACCCTGATCGAACTAATGATCGTGGTGGCGATTATTGGGGTATTGGCAGCAATTGCGATTCCGCAGTATCAAAATTATGTAGCGCGGTCTCAAATGACAAGTGCTTTACAAGAAATTACCTCGCTAAAAACAATGGCAGAAGAAAAAATACTTCAAGGTGTTACTATCTCTGACGCAACAGAAATCGGCGCTGCAAATACTGTTACTTCTTTTGGAACCATTAGCTTGAAGAATGCAGGGGCTTCAAATATGGAAATAGAGATTGAGCTCGGAGAAGGTGACGAAACTAATGTAAGTACAGCTATTAAAGAAGCAAAGTTGACCTGGATTCGCGATAAAAGTGGTACGTGGAAGTGCGAATATACTGCTGGAAAAGATGGCAACGGTTGGGATGAAGATTACGTTCCTAATACCTGTAAGGAAAAAAGCGCATAATGTTATAAGTTAGTAAAAAATATTAAATCTTATTGGCATGGCCGGCATCCGCCGGCCTTTTTGATGATTTAATTGTGGGAAAAACCTGATGCGTCTTCCTGGTATTACTTTACCCAGCGCAGCAATCATCCTACTCTCCGCCCGCGTATCTCACCAGCCATCTTAGCAAAAAAATCGACGTTTCCCGCCACGATACCACCACCAGCCGCTCCGCATATCTTTACGAAATCCGCCTGCGCGCTATCTCCCTCCGAACGCCAAAAACTGCTGCCCCAACACGCGGAACTCGTCGATAAATTCGTCCGGCGTCTCGGTGCCATCTTGCCTTGGGATCATAAAGTGTTAGATGCCACGGTGCATATCAAGCGGCAATTGAGTCAGGCGGGCACGCCGATCGGTGAAATCGACACCGCCAGCGCTGGCCACGCGATCGCCAGTGGCTGCATGCTGGTTGGTGACCAATAATGTCCGTGAATTCAGCCGAACGGCATGGTATCGAAAAGGGACTTCAGCAAGGCCTTCAAAAGGGCCGTCAAGAAAACCAGCGTGAAACTGCACTACGCATGATCGCACAAACTGAGATGAACGACGCCTTGATTGCGGAGCTTTCAGGTTTGCCGGAAAGCGAGATGGTTGAACAGCGTCGTGAGTTAGAGCACTGAGGCTACTTGCTTCGCTATACGCTGGAAGCGTATAGTACGGTAATGGTCTTCATCGAACTGCCCATTTTTATTCGCTGCGCTAATGCACTATTTACAGATGCAGATTTGACCGAGCTTCAAATTACGTTGCTCGAGAATCCAGCAGCAGGCGATCTTATTCCTGGCGGCAAGGGATTGCGCAAAATACGCGCTCCTTTACCGGGGCGAGGAAAACGAGGTGGCGCTCGAGTCATTTATTATTATTGGGTATCGAAAGAGAAATGCTATCTCGTATATGCCTATGCCAAGAATGTGGCAGCAGACTTGACGAAAGATCAATTACACCGTTTGGCTGCCGTCATTGAAGCGGAGGTGCGAGATGAATGAACAGTCTTTTGACGAACTGCTGGAAAGCGTTCGAGATATGGGTCATCACATGCGTGGTGAACTGGTGCAGGGAGTTCGGACTCGAGAATTTCCTGAACCAGACGTGAAAGCTATCCGCGAGCGTACCGGCTTATCACAGACTCGATTCGCCTATTTAATAGGCGTGAAACCGAAGACGCTCCAGAACTGGGAACAGAAGCGGGTTCGTCCAACGGGTCCTGCGCGAGCACTGCTGAAAATCATTGAGGTAAATCCGGACGCTTTGGCTGCGATTCATGTCCGAGAGGTGTAGCTGTTGATCCATAGCAAGCCTATTTTAGTGAAATGCCAGGATGAGCGACGATACCTTTACCAGTGTTTGGGACGCTATTACCGACACAACCGCCGAAGCGGAAAACATGCGGCTTCGCTCGGAACTGATGATGGCGCTTGAGCGATATATCAAGAAACAGGGGCGGACCCAGGCGGAATCGGCCAGGCAGCTTGGCGTCACTCAGCCCCGTGTCTCCGACCTTATGCGCGGCAAGATTCAGCTTTTCAGCCTCGATACGCTGGTGGGTATGGTGGCTGCGGTGGGGTTGCGTGTTGAAATGCATGTAGCAGCTTGAATTCGTGTTGCTGCAAACGATCTATGCCATCGAGGAGGGTAGAAAGACGCCGTCCGCTTCCAGCATCGCCAGGGTATAGCGTCGCTGATCCTTAAGGGCGCGCACCAGGTTATCTTCCAGTAGCTGATAGTCCTGCGCCATTTTCTTCTCCATGCCGGTGGCTTCGAAGCGTTTCATCAGCGCACGCGAGTCGATGATCAGCCGGTCCAGTTCGTCGATAACGTACTGGTACTCACTCTGGGTCATGAGAGGCTCCCGATAAGAAAACAAGTGCCGCGAGAGCGCTTGTTCGGATTTTCTTCAATCAGGGGCTCGGTGAGGAGCTTCTGACGGAGGCTATTAAACGGATATTGAATGACGCTGCTCTTGGTTCTTTTACTTAAGGAAAGAAAGGCATAATTAATTATTTTTTGCCCTATAGATATTGGCTGATATCTAGCACTTAGTATTGAATTATTGTGCTGTTTTTATGAATCAATAATTTGCATGACGCCTCAAGAGAAACTAAATTCGAATAGGTCTCAAACTGGCTAGCAGAAGGCTCTAATGCAAAAAGGTCAGGTGTAAAAGCGCTACCATCAGCCAAATGATAGATAAATTTAGAGTAATTCTCTATGTTTTGTCTTGCATAAATTAATGCTTCTTCATTAAAGTCTTTTTCTAATTCTTTGTTATAAAAACTATTAGTAAATGGCTTGTTTAAATAAGCAGCCGGATTTATTCCAGATGCTCTCAGTGCTCGAATAAAAAGATTGATTTTTTTGGCTTCATAATATGTACTCCTATTCACATTAAAATCTGTTGAAAGGATTGATAATAGTAAATCCAAAATATTTTGGAATATGTCAATAGCTTCCTTCTCAACAGGTAAGTTATTATTGGTATGGTATTCCAAAATTAATTCAAGCAATTGATATGACTTTTTTATAATTACAAGGGAGTCTTGGCTTGAGTTTTTTTCTTTTTTATAGTCATTTATAATTCCATATATTCTAGCTAAAAATCTTAAAAAATCACATGGATTCATTGCAATTATAGAGACGTTATCTATCTTGTTTGATGCTTCATTAAGAAAGTTTAAAGTTTGTTTTGTTTTATCCATTTTAAATGCCTGCATGAGATTTATTAAAATAAATTTTTTTTATATAAAAAGGCCGGCTTTCGCCGACCTTCATTGTTACTACTATTCCACTATTAACCCAGCAGTGACAGGGCGCCCTGGGGCAGCTGATTTGCCTGGGCCAGGATGGAAGTACCGGCCTGCTGCAGAATTTGGGCCTTGGTCATATTGCCCACTTCCGTTGCGTAGTCCGCATCTTCGATACGCGAGCGAGCAGCGGAGAGGTTAGTCTCGTTGGTCTGCAGGTTGGTGATGGCAGACTCAAAACGGTTTTGTACGGCACCCAGGTCAGAGCGCAGGGTGTCGACCTTGCTCAGTGCACTATCTAGAGCTGCAAGCGGGTTGGCTGTAGAGCCGTTAGTGAGCTCATTCGTGTCATAACTGTCCAGACTAACCCCAAACTCAAGATCTGTACCATTTGGAGTAGCGGCCTGGGGATCAACGGATGCGTAAATCTTAAATACCCCAGCGGTCGCCGAGCCCGTATTTTCATATCCCATTTCTTCAAGCTTAGTCGTATCAGCAGCATTCGCTGCTGTAACCGTAGACTCCATAAACCAATTACCGTTATCGTCAGTAACGATAGAATTAACAGCTGTCGCTGGATTTGCAGAAAGATCAAACTTAGACGCAAAATCTGCGACTGCTGGCTCACTAGTCAAACTTGCTGTTGCGATTTGAGTGGTATCGCCAAACTCTTTTTGTGCTGCTGCGGGATCAACACCTGTGGGTGTGCCCTTTGGGCCGCTAACATTAAAAGTACTTAAGCTGAGAGATGCGGCGTCAATTTTTTCTAAATTGATATTAATAGCTTCGCCATCATTAGCGCCTACTTGGATGCTCACAGCCTGATCTTTAGCAAGCACCTTGGTTCCATTGAAGTCAGTTTCTTCGGAAATACGGTTGATCTCATTAAGACGCTGGCCAATTTCTGCCTGAATGGAGTCCAAATCGTCTTGGGAATTAGTGCCATTCTGCGCCTGAACCGTCAGCTCACGAACACGCTGCAAGTTGTCGTTGACCTGGTTCAGAGCACCTTCGGCAGTCTGGGCAACGGAAATACCGTCGTTGGCGTTACGCTGTGCAGTAGAAAGACCAGTGATCTGACTGCTCATGCGGTTGGCGATGGCCTGGCCGGCGGCATCATCCTTGGCGCTGTTGATACGCAGGCCGGAGGAAAGGCGTTCCATGGAGGTCTGCAGGGAGTTTTGCGCCTTGCCGAGGTTCTGCTGGCCAATCATGGCGGTGATATTGGTATTGATGACGGACATTGTCTGCTTCCTTTTTGGTCGTTGCGGTGGCGTTAGATGCCGTGAAGAAGTCGCTTGCTACAACGGCGCCGTGCCGTTATTCCTGTTATCGGAGCGGGGTGAAAAAGCTTTAGGAAGAAAATGCAAAAAATTTGAGGGAAGAGTGAAATTTTTACTGCGTTTACAGATTGATACAATGATAGAGCCACCCGATCGGGTGGCTCTACTTATATTGCGGTCGATCTACGTGGCAGCGGTAAATTGCTTGTCATGGCTTCAGAGCTCTTCCCATTCGTCCACTAGCGCCGGCGCTGGCTGAGAACGCTACTGACATCCTGGCTGATTTTGTCCAAGCCGAATCAGTAGATTAGAAGAGAGCTTCGACATGGGTGTTGTCTTCGAAGAAAGAAGAAGGCTATCGCAAAAAATGCCGTTCCTGACATCGGCGGTGACGCCGAAATCTTTAGCGGTTGTTAAAGCTGGTTTCGCCTTTGCCGATAGAGCCTGCAGATAGAAGAAAACGAGATGGAAAGTCAAAGGAGCGGCCTCGTGCCGGGCCACGATCTTGACGTTGATGACGAGGTGAATATGGCGTTTTTCAAACGCGACGATAAGCAAGCGGTGACTGGTGAAGAGCTGATGAGCTGGCTCGAGAGTCTGCCCGCTGGAACGATTCTTTCCCTGGAGTGTTCGGACGGCGCCTCGCTGCCGGTGTTGGTGGCGGGGCAGGACAAGACGCTGCAGGCGGGCCGTCAGGGAATGAACAAGGCGCTGGAAGCCTTGACCCGAGGGGATGAATGCCGTCTGACGGCCCGGGTGCAGGAAAAATCCCTGTCTCTCGACAAGCCGAAGAAAGACGACTGGGCGCTGGAGCCGCGTCGGGATGAAGTGGAAGACGACAACCGCCGCCTGGTCTACCGGGCGGAGCTGTGCCTGAGCATGCGGGTGGACGTGCTGCTGCGGGTTGGCGAGGGGTTGGAGACTCGTCAGGTACAGGCGCGGCTGCACAATCTTTCCATCGGCGGCTGCCTGGTGGAGCTGCCCTTGAAGGCGGACGAAATACTGCCCAAGGATGAAACCATGGTAGCGGTGAGCCTGTGTTTTCCGGATGCCACCCAGTTCAGCGTCAATGCCTGGCTGAGCCACCGGTCGCCGATCAAAGGCCGCCAGGCGCTGCAGGCGGGGCTGCGCTTTCATACCAGCAGCGCGGAGCAGGATCGCAAGCTGTGGTACTTCGTGCGGGAGATCGAGCGGGAGGCGGCGCGCAGTACGGGGCAGTCTCGTCGATTGCCGTCGCCTTTATTTGAACTTACCTGATCATGGCCTGCTGCGCGTCGGCCATACATCGTTAAATTCAATCTCGAGCGCGAGTCCGATCAAAATGCTCATTTACCAAACGTAAACTCGTGTGCGAGTCCAATGCGCTTTTTCGATTGAATTTGCCTTGTCTGGCCCTAGCTCGCTAGGCCACGAATATGTTTTGAAGGGCCTAAAGCCATCCGAGCCGCTGCCGATGTTATGAAGTAACCATCAATTGCGCGGTTATTTCTCGTCTCGCGAGATAGACGGGCGAGGCAAAATACGTAGCCACGGGCACGGGGAAACATCATGGCATCGATTTCGTCGCTGGGTATCGGTTCGGGGCTGGATCTCAACGGTCTGCTGGATCAGCTGGAATCCGCGGAGCGTCAGCAGCTTGCGCCGATCGTTCGCCAGCAGAAGAGCTATCAGGCGGAGATTTCCGCCTTCGGCAAGCTGGAGGGCGCGCTTTCCCAGTTTCAGGAAGCCGCCAAGATGCTGTCCGAGAGTTCTTTGTTCAAGGGCGTGACCAGCGAGGTCAGCGGCAGCGCCCTGACCGCCGCCGCCGGGCCGGAAGCGGTGCCCGGAAGCTATCGGGTCGAGGTCGAGCAGCTGGCACAAGCGTCCAGCCGGGCGACCCTGGGGGTGGCGGACAAGGAAGCCCAACTGGGAAGCGGCCAGATTGCCTTCAGCTTCGGTAACGGCGAAACCCTGAGCGTGGATATCGCCGAGGGGGAGAGCTCCCTCGAGGATATTCGCGATGCCATCAACGCCAAGAACGGCGGCGTGCAGGCGTCCCTGGTCAACGACGGCAGCAGTTATCGTCTGGCGCTGTCCTCTCGTGAAACCGGCACGGACGCGGCGATCAGCAACGTGGCTTTTGGCGGTATCGGGCTCACGATGGACGCCAGTGCTGGAACCGAGGCCAAGGACGCTGCCTTGAAGGTCAACGGCATCACTATTACCAGCCAGAACAACCAGGTCGAGGGCGCCATTCAGGGTGTGACCCTCAATCTGGAAGAAGCCGGTGCGGATGCCACCGCGACACTGAATATCAAGCGCGACGATGCGGGGATCGAAAAGGCGATCACCGGGTTCGTGGATGCCTACAACGGGCTGCAGAGCAATATCGCCAAGCTGACCCGCTTCGATGCCAAGAGCGGCACCGCCGGGGAACTGCTGGGCAATTCGACGCTGCGTAACGTGGAGTCCCGGCTGCGCAACGCCATGGGCAGCGGCGCCCCGGGGGAGTTTGGCAGCCTGGCGGATATCGGCATCAGCCTGAAGCTGGACGGCAGCCTGAAGCTCGACAAGGAAAAGCTCGGCCAGGTGGTCGCCGAGCAGCCGGCGGCGCTCAAGACCTTCTTTGCCGGCGAGGGCAACGATGAGACCGACAGCGTGAAAGGCGGTTTCGCCGGGAATATCGACAAGGCGCTCGGGCTGATACTCGAGGACGACGGCCTGCTCGACAACGCGACCTCCGGACTCGAGACCCGTATCGAAGGGCTGAGCGAGCGCTATGCGCGCACGGAAAAAAGCATCGACGCGACCATTTCCCGCTATCGCAGCCAGTTTTCTCAGCTCGACGGCATGATCGCCAGCATGAATTCCACCACCAACTATCTGACCCAACAATTCGACAACATGAATGCCCAGCTGGGGCGCAAGTAACCCTTGGTTAATGGCCTGATTGATACCTAAGCAACTCCCCAGACGGGACAAGGAGACACTTTGATGAATGCGATGCGCGGGATGAACCCTTATGCCCAGGGGGCCAGCGCCTACGCCCGGGTCGGCGTCGAGAGCGGCGTGCTGTCCGCGAGCCCCCACCAGCTGATCGTGTTGCTGTTCGACGGCGCCCAGGCGGCGATTCGTACCGCCGCCATCCATATGCAGGGTGGCAACATCGCGGCGAAAGGCAAGGCGATTTCCAAGGCGTTGGATATCGTCAACAACGGCTTGCTGGCGGCGCTGGACCATGAGCGAGGCGGCGAAGTCGCGGCGAACCTGGCGAATCTTTACGAGTACATCGCACGTCGATTGGTGACCGCTAACCTGCGCAACGACGCCCAGGCGCTGGAAGAAGCGGAGCGGTTGCTGAGGGAAATCGGCGACGCATGGAAGGAAATCGGCGGTAATCTTCCCGCGGCCAACGACTCAGCGAGGCCTGACCCATGATGAAACTATCCCAAGCACCGATCGAGACGCCTCAACAGGTGGTGGAGTATTACGAGGCATTGCTGGCGCGCTCCGGGCGTATGCTGCAGGCCGCCCAAGAGGGTGATTGGGAAACACTGCTGGACGAGCAATCTCATTACGTCATCGAAATCGACCGGCTCTCCCAGTACGAGCCGGAGCTCGAACTGGATGAAAGCTGCCGGGATAGCAAGAGCGCACTGGTGGAGCGTATTCTGGAACAGGATATGGAGCTTCGCCAGCTGCTGGAAGCCAAGCGGGACACTCTGGGCGAGCTGATCGGCAGCAGCCAGCGCAAGCGTGATCTCGGCAAGGCCTACCAGAGCGGTGGCCGGGTCGTGGATGCCAGCGAGCGCTTCATTGCGACGCTAAACGCCGGGCCAACCGCCAGATAGGGGGTCGACCATGAGTGACTTGCGGTGAGCGGTATCACGCCTCTGATCGATACGCTTCTGCATCAGGTGCTGGGGAAGCGGGCGGACGTGCCGCTGCCGCGGGAACTCAATGCGCCGGTCACGCCGATCAGCCCCGAGGACGCGCTTCAGGCGCTGAAAGGCGATTCCCGGCTGGAACCCAGGCGTCAGGCGACGCCGACGGAACAGGGTGGCGCTGACAGGAAAGCGCCGCCGGCGCCGAGCATCACGGCGGGGCGGGCGGCGTCTGAATCCGCTCAGGTGCATTTCAGCGCTTCCGCTCGGGCCATCGCCCAGGTGTTGGCTCGGCTGCCGGGACAAGCCTTTCCCGGCCAGCCCTCGGTACTGGGGCTTTCGAAGCCGCTGATGGACACGGATTCTCCCACCTCTCAGCAGCTGGCGCAGCAGCTGCAGGCGAGCATTCGCGACAGCGGGCTGTTCTATGAATCTCACCTGGCGCGCTGGTTTCGCGGCGAGCTGCCCCGCAGGCAGCTGGAGCGGGAGCCGCAGATGCAGCGCCAGGCGGCGGTATCGGAACGCCAGGCGAATGCGCTTCTTGTTTCGATGGATGAGCCGGATAGCGAGCTTCAGACCATTCTGCGCCATCAGCTGGAAATGCTTGCCCTGCCGGTATTGCGCTGGGAAGGGGAAGCCTGGAGCGGGCTGTTCATGGCGCTGACCGTTATGCCGCCGGCACAGCACGGCGACGCCGAGGAAGGAGAGGGCGAGGCGCCGACGAAGGAGGAAGAATCTTCCGCCTGGCAGTCCGAGCTGGCCTTGACCCTGCAACGGCTCGGGCGGCTAAAGGTGAAGCTGCGCCTGGACGCGAAGGGCGTTGATCTGACGCTTTTCGCCGAAGACCCCGAGGTAGTTCGCGTACTGCGTGGCGGCCAGGAATCACTGCGCTCGCGGCTGCAGGGCAGCGGTATCGGAGAGGTGGCATTACATATCCTCCAACAGCCCGAGACGTCTCAGGGAGAAAGTCTCTCATGAGTGACCCCGTCACGAGCAGTGCCCTACATGAGCGATGACATGACGAATAAAAGCGCCGAGGATCCTCGCCGCCAGGCGGTGGCGCTATCCTATCGTGAGGGAGAAAGCGCGCCCCAGGTGCTGGCCAAGGGCTACGGGGAAACCGCCGAGCGCATCATCGCTCAGGCCCAGCGGGAGGGCATCCACGTTCATGACGCCCCGACCCTGGTAGCGCTTTTGATGCAGCTTGACCTGGATGAGCGGATTCCGCCGGCGCTATATCAGGTCATCGCCGAGCTGCTGGTGTGGGTCAAGCAGCTGGACGAAGAGGCCTCCGCGGAATAACCCCGTCTCCCGATTCTTTCCCTCCTAACTCCTCCGATAGCGGTTTTTACCCCCATTCCGCATGAATCACGCTTTTTGTCCGTACAGCGTTTCTGTTACTAGATTTTTTATTCTGGCGCGCTGGTAGAATAAGCATTTGATTTTTAAAAAGTTAATCGTGAAAAAATAGTTACGTAGTAGTCTTTTGTAACTTCATTTGTAATTTTATATTTCAATTTTTTTCTCAAGGTATTGAAAGCCGAGAAACAAGGACTATAATGCCTCCATACCGACGCATTAGAAATTTGGTTTAACCTGTTCGCTAATGGAATGCTCGCATAATGACGAGCCTGATCCACAACAAGCACAAGCTGGGAGACACACAATGAACGACACGGTCCTGAACGAAATCCAGGAGCTCAATCTGTCTTATCTTCTGCTGGTTCAGCGTTTATTGAGAGAGGACCGGGCCACCGCCATGTTCCGCCTCAAGATCGATGCGGAAATGGCGGACCTGCTGCAGTCCCTGGGCTCCAAGCAGTTAAGCCAGCTGTCTCGCACCAACCAACTGCTGTGCCAGCCGGGCTTCGAAGGCGCCGCTCAGCTGCGTGCCTTGACCCAGCATCGTCGCGAGCAGGGGCTTTCCCCCACCCATACCGCTCTACTGATGGCTTCCGCCTCGTTTTCCGGCCTTAACGCCGCGCAGGGAGTTTAGGTCATGGCGGACAAGAGTCTCGTTCAGGAAATGCAGCAGGTTCAGCTGGCGATCGAACTGATCGAACTGGGTGCACGCCTGCAGGTGCTGGAAACCGAAACCGAACTGAGCCGCGGTCGCTTGGTGCGGCTCTATAAGGAGGTGCGCGGCGTTTCACCGCCCAAGGGAATGTTGCCGTTCTCCACGGACTGGTTCATCACCTGGCTGCCGAACATCCATGCGTCGCTGTTCTACAATAGCTACCTGCAGCTGTGCAAGCAGTACGGCTGTGAGCGGCTGGAAGCCTTCGTCAAGGCATACCGTCTGTATCTCGAGCAGATATCCCTGGATGGCGGCGAGCCGGTGCTTGGGCTGACCCGGGCTTGGACCTTGGTCCGCTTTTTCGAGAGCAACCTGCTGGAGCTGACTTCCTGCACCTGCTGCAGTGGAAAATTCGTCGCTCACGCTCATACCCCGGGGCAGAATTATGTCTGCGGCATCTGCCAGCCGCCCTCAAGGGCCGGCAAGACCCGCAAGAGCGCTGCGCTGAAGCTGGTGGAAAACGAGCCGGCGCCGATGTCTCGCTACGCCTGAATAGGGCTTCACCACGTCCAGGCTCGCTTTCGCAATACCTTGATGCTCCTGACTTCTTGATGCTCCTTTTGCGCTACCCCGGTGTTGAACCCGACACCGAGGCAGCGTTTTTTTATTTTTTATCAAGCGTTTTTTTATTCCGGATCAACAGCCTACCCTCAAGTCGACCGCCCGCCTGCCGATAGTTCTCATGCAAGACAAGGTAACCCTTTACGTCTTAAAAGGATGAGTTCGCGTGTTGATACCCATTGGCTTTGTAATCGTGATCCTGTCGGTATTCGGCGGCTTTGCCCTGGCCGGCGGCCACTTGGGGCCTCTTTATCAGCCCACGGAAATCCTGATGATCTGCGGCCCGGCCCTGGGGGCGTTCATCGCCGCCAACAACGGCAAGGCCATCAAGGCAACCTTCAAGGCCTTCTCCAAGCTCAAGCGTACCAACAAGTACGACAAGGCGATCTACATGGATCTGATGGCGCTGCTTTACAAGCTGCTGACCAAGGCACGTCGGGAAGGCATGCTGGGGATCGAGAAGGATATCGACAACCCCCGGGAAAGCGCGATCTTCAGCGAGTATTCACGAATCATCGATGATCCCATGATCATGGGATTCATCACCGACTATCTGCGTCTGATGGTGAGCGGCAATATCGAAGCGATGGAGCTCGACGAGTTGATGCTCCACGAGATCGAAACCCTCGAGCACGAGCTGCATATTCCAGTGGACGCCATTGCCAAGGTAGGAGACGCCATGCCCGCCTTCGGCATCGTGGCGGCGGTAATGGGGGTGGTCAAGGCGCTGAGCGCGGCGGATGCGGGCCCGGATCAGATGGGCATCATGATCGCCCATGCGCTGGTGGGTACCTTTCTGGGCATCCTGCTCGGCTACGGTTTCATCAATCCTATCGCCAGCCGCCTCGACCGTCAGGCGGGAGAGGCGATCAAGATGCTGCAGTGCATTCGCGTCACCCTGCTGGCCAATCTCAACGGCTATGCGCCGCCGCTTTCCGTGGAGTTTGGGCGCAAGGCGTTGCACACCGCGGAGCGGCCGAGCTTCACCGAGCTGGAAGATCACGTTCGCGGCAAACCAACGGGCACTCCTACGGGTAATCCGGCCGCGGTCACGGGTGGCGCATGAGCGAGGAAAAGCAACATCGTCCCATTATCATCCGGCGCAAGAAGGTGGTGCACGGCCACCACGGCGGTAGCTGGAAGATAGCCCTGGCGGATTTCATGACTGCTTTGATGGCGCTATTCCTGGTGATGTGGATCCTCTCAAGCTCAAGCCAAGAGCAGCGCGAGGGCGTGGCGGAATACTTTCGCACGCCGCTGGCGGAGGCGATCACCAGTGGCAACGGCCAGGCCGCCAGCAGCAATATCATTCCCGGCGGCGGCCCGGACCCGGCCCATGAGGAAGGGGAGCTGATGCGTATCGACCTGCGTATGGAAACTCGGCCCAGCTTGGAGCGCCAGCGTTTTCGCAATCTCAAGGAACGCATCGAGCAGGCTATCGCGGCGGACCCGGTGCTGCGCAAGCTGCGTGATCAGCTGCGTATCGAAATGACCCCGGAAGGGCTGCGCATTCAGGTGGTGGATACCCAGCAGCGGCCGATGTTCGAGTCCGGCAGCGATCGAGTAGCGCCTCACATGCGACGCCTGCTGCATACCCTGGCGCCCCTGTTCAACGAAGTGCCCAACGAGCTCAGCATCAGCGGCCACACGGATAGCGTGCCTTTCGTCAACGGCCATCAGGGGTACAGCAACTGGGAGCTCTCCGCGGACCGTGCCAATGCCTCTCGACGGGAACTGATTCGTGCGGGACTGGACGCGCAAAAACTGTTGCGGGTTTCCGGCCTCGGCGATCGAGTGCCGGTGGCGGAAAGCCAGGCCGGCGATCCGGTCAACCGGCGTATCGAACTGCTGGTGCTGGACAAGCAGGTCGCTCAGCACATTCGCTTCCAGAAGCCTTATTCCGTCAGCAGTCGGCTGCCGTCTCCCGCGGGTAGCGGAGCCGCGAGCGAAACCACGCCGCTGCAAGGCTTTCAACAGGGTCTGCGTCAGGCGCTTGGCGGCTAGATAATTTTTTTCAATGGTGGGTTACCCGCCTGTTTGAGGTTATGCATGGATATCAGTGACTTTTACGCCACCTTTTTCGAAGAAGCGGACGAACTGCTGGCGGATATGGAACGCCAGCTGCTGGATCTGGATATCGAGACGCCTGACCCGGAGCAGCTCAACGCGATTTTTCGCGCGGCACACTCGATCAAGGGCGGTGCGGGCACCTTCGGTTTCGATGTCCTGCAGCATACGACCCATCTGCTGGAGAACCTGCTGGACCACGCGCGCCACGAGACGCTGACCCTCGACCAGGAAATCATAGACCTCTTCCTGTTCGCCAAGGATGGTCTGCAGAATCAACTGAGCGCCTATCGAAGCGGCGCGGAACCGGACGCCGAAGAATACGCGACTATTTGCCAACGGCTCGAAAGGCTCGCCAGCCAGGAAGTCGGCCAGCCGGTCAAGAAAACGCAAGCCGCGCCCGCGGTCGCGATCCCTGGGCAGCTGTCATCCTCCGATATCGACGGGAACACGCCGCGAGTCGAAGGCGATCTGCAGCTGCTTTTTTCTGGGATAGACGAGAAGAATCGTGGGCTCCTGCTCGAGGAGCTGGCGCATCTAGGGGAGGTCAAGTCAACCCAGGGAGACGAGCATTGCTTCGAGGTGAGGCTCGCTACCGAGGTCACCGCGGAAGATATCGAGACGGTGATGTGCTTTATCATCGAGCCGGATCAGCTGCGTATCAATAAGGCAGCGCCCGAAGAAACCGATGAGGAAGCGCCGGTCGAGAAGACACTTGTCGAGAAAGCGCCTATCGAAAAAAAGACCGTCGATAAAGCGTCCAAGTCGCCGGGCACGGTTTCGCGTCAATCCAAGCCCAAGGCGGCGGTGGAATCCTCTATCCGCGTATCCGTTGAGAAAGTCGACCAGATCATCAACCTGGTCGGGGAGTTGATCATTACCCAATCCATGCTCGATGAAACCGTAAGCCGACTGCAAACCTCGGGGAATGCGGCGCTGGTCAACGGCATGAGCCTTCTCCAACGCAACGCCCGGGATCTCCAGGAAGCGGTCATGTCGATACGCATGGTGCCGATGGATTATGTCTTCAGTCGTTTTCCTCGCCTGGTGCACGATCTCGCGAAGCAGTTAGGCAAAGAAGTCGAGCTGATCACCGACGGCGAAGCCACGGAGCTCGACAAGAGCCTGACCGAGCGCATCATTGATCCCTTGACTCATCTGATACGCAATAGCCTGGATCACGGGATCGAAACCCCCGAAAAACGCGAGGCGTCGGGCAAGCCGAGAACCGGGCGCTTGACGCTTTCCGCGCAGCATCAAGGCGGCCAGATCCTGATCGAAATCGTCGACGACGGCGCGGGCATGGATCGGGAAATCCTGCTGGCCAAGGCCAGGGAAAACGGGTTGGCGATGAACGGCAATATAAGCGATGACATGAGCGATGAAGACGTCTGGCAGCTGATTTTCGCCCCGGGGTTCTCCACCAGCAAGACGGTCAGCGATGTTTCCGGTCGGGGCGTAGGCATGGATGTGGTCAAGCGCAATATCCAGAGCCTGGGAGGGCACGTCGAAATATTTTCTCGGCCCGGTGAAGGTACCACCACCCGCATCGTACTGCCGCTGACCCTGGCGATTCTCGACGGCATGTCCGTCAAGGTCGGCAATGAAATATTTGTACTGCCCTTGAGCGCCGTCATCGAATCGCTGCAGCCGACGCCATCGATGCTGCATGTCATGAACGGCCGGGATCTCCTGCTCAAGGTGCGCGACGACTACCTGCCGGTGGTGGCACTGAATCAACTGCTGGATATCGATGATGCCTGCCAGGAACCCACCCAAGGAATTCTCGTGATCGTGCGGGGCAAAGGGCGACGTTACGCACTGCTGGTGGATCGACTGGTGGGCCAGCAGCAGGTGGTGGTTAAGAATCTTGAGACCAATTATCGCAAGGTACCCGGTATTTCCGCGGCCACCATACTCGGCGACGGCAGCGTGTCGCTGATTCTGGATATCGCGGGTCTACATCATTTGAGTTGTAACCAAAAGGAACGCTTCGAGGAGCTTCAGTCATCATGAGCGAACAGCAGGCTATCATTCGTAATGAATTCGGTATCGATACCGATAATCAGAGCCGTCAATATCTCGTCTTCTCCCTGGGAGAGGAAGAGTACGCGGTGGATATTCTCAAGGTGCAGGAGATTCGTGGCTACGAAAACGTGACGCGTATCGCCAATGCGCCGGCCTTTGTCAAAGGGGTGACCAACCTGCGCGGCGTGATCGTGCCGATCGTGGATCTGCGTATCAAGTTCGATCTCGAGAAGGTGGAATACGGCGATCTGACCGCGGTCATCGTGATAAACATCGGGCAGCGTATTATCGGCATCGTGGTGGATGGGGTCTCCGATGTGATGACGCTGACGCCGGAACAGATCAAACCGACGCCGGAATTCGGCGGCGCCCTGTCCACGGAATATCTGTACGGCCTGGGAAGTCTCGAGGATCGCATGCTGATCCTGGTGGATATCGACAAGCTCTTGTCCAGCCGGGAAATGGCACTGATGCCCGAAGAAAGCCGGCAAGCCGGCTAAGGCGAGATCCCTATCTTGATAATGGATAAACAGGAAGCCGACAGGTCTCGGACATTCACCGACGGCTCGATGTTCAATAAGCGCGATCTCGTCCTGATGCCGGCGGATTTCGAGCGAATCAGGCGCTTGATTTACGCCCGGGCCGGTATCGTGCTGACGGAGCATAAAAAGGAAATGGTCTATAGCCGCCTTGCCAGGCGGTTGCAGCACCATGGAATGGCCGATTTCAAGGAATATATCGATCAGCTGGAACGGTATCCCGGGTCGTCGGAATGGGACGCCTTCACCAATGCCTTGACCACCAATCTCACGGCTTTTTTCCGCGAGGCTCATCATTTCCCGTTGCTCGCGGCGCATATTGCCGAGCGTCGAGCGCCGATCCGGATCTGGTGCGCCGCCGCCTCTACCGGAGAAGAGCCTTACTCCATCGCGATGACGGCGATCGAGACGCTAGGGTCGGCGGCGGCGAATCAGGTCCAGGTGATCGGTACGGATATTGATACGGATGCCCTGGAGATCGCTCGCTCGGGTATCTATAGCGTCGATCAGGTTCTCAAGCTCGGCCCGGAGCGCGTCAGGCGTTTCTTTCAGCGAGGCAAGGGGAGTCGAGGAGGGCTAGCTCGGGTTCATCCCACGGTTTCGCGTCTCGTGGAGTTCAAGTCGTTGAATCTGTGTGCGCCTCGCTGGCCCCTTGATGGTCCTTTCGATGTCATATTCTGTCGCAACGTGATGATCTATTTCGATAGAAAGACCCAGGCGGAAATCCTCCAGCGGTTTGCCCCCATGCTGAAACCGGATGGATTGCTGATCGCCGGACATTCCGAGAACTTCACACAAATGGATAGCCGCTTTCGTCTTCTCGGAAAGACGGTTTATGGCTTGAAATAAGACCGTCGATATTATTCGTTCAAGCGATGGCCTTCATGGTCGATAACCTATCTATCAGTCTGTCCGCTAGAGGACGTGAATTATCTAAAGATGATGCGACATTAACGCCAAATTATCCGAGTTTTATTTTTCTAAGAACAGTACGGCGATAAACAAATGAACGATTGCGTGACGGATGAGAGGTATCCGACTTGATAGCTAAGAAAATCAAGGTGCTATGCGTGGATGATTCCGCGTTGATGCGCGACCTGCTGACTGAAATAATCAACGCGCAGCCGGATATGCACGTCGTCGCCACCGCCTCTGATCCATTGATTGCCCGGGATCTGATCAAGCGTCACGACCCGGATGTATTGACGCTGGATATCAACATGCCGCGCATGGATGGCCTGGTATTTCTAACCCATTTGATGCGCCTGCGGCCAATGCCGGTACTGATGGTGTCGAGCCTGACTCGCAAGAACTCGAAGACAAGTCTCAAGGCGCTGGAGCTTGGCGCTGTGGACGTCATCGCGAAATCCGGCCTGGGAATCCGCGACAATCGGATGCATGACGATTCGTTGATTGTCGACAAGATTCGCGCCGCGGCGCAGTCCAAGCCTTGTCGGCTCGGCGCCGCGCCACGGCATGCCCTCGCCGCCTTGACATCTAGCTCTTATCCCCAAGCCAGCAAGCGATTCGTGATGATCGGCGCCTCCACTGGCGGCACCGAGGCCATTCGCCACGTGCTCGAGCCGCTGCCGGAAAACGCGCCGGGTATCGTGATCGCTCAGCACATGCCGAGCGGCTTCACTCGCTCCTTCGCGGAGCGTCTGGACCGTTCCTGTCGCATCAAGGTCAGCGAGGCGACCCACGGGGAGCCCATATTGCCCGGTCACGCCTACGTGGCCCCCGGGGGCATCCACTTGAAGGTAGCCCGCGAGGGTACCCGATACGTTCTCAAGCTGGATGACGGCGAGCCGGTCAATCGACACCGGCCTTCCGTGGATGTGCTTTTCGAGTCCGCGGCGCAGCACCTGGGAAAACTTGCCATCGGCATTCTATTGACCGGCATGGGCAAGGACGGGGCGGCGGGGCTTGGCAGGATGCGCCAGGCCGGCGCGATGACCTTGGCGCAGAACGAGGCTACCTGCGTGGTTTACGGCATGCCGCGAGAGGCGGTGGCGCAAGGCGCCGCGCGGGAAGTACTGGCCCTGAGCGAGATACCGCGTCGGCTCATGGAATCCGCTGCTAGCGCGGCTGAACACTGATTTCGAGTCCTGGCTGGTTTGGCTTCATGTCGAGGTCGACGGCCATCAAAGAGAAAGAATCCAAAGCGTACAACAGGGGATTAACGTCATGTTTGACAAGAGTATTCGCATTCTGGTGGTAGACGACTTTCCGACCATGCGGCGTATCGTACGCAGTCTGCTCAAGGAGCTTGGCTTCAGCAATATCGACGAGGCGGAAGATGGCAAGGAAGGGTTGAGGATGCTCCATCAGGACCGCTACGACTTCGTGGTGTCTGACTGGAACATGCCCAATATGGATGGATTGGAAATGCTTACGGTCATTCGAAAGGATGAGGCATTGAAGCATCTTCCCGTGTTGATGGTAACCGCAGAGGCCAAGAAGGAGAATATCATCGCCGCGGCCCAGGCCGGTGCCAATGGTTACGTGGTCAAACCCTTTACCGCCGCCACCCTTGAAGAAAAGATTGGCAAGATCTTTGCCAAGATCGGCAAATGATGCATCGAGATTCCAGGAGGTTTGACCGTGAATTCAGCTAGAACAGATAAAGGGTCAAAGAGCGAGATAAGCAATGAAGCGCTTGTCGACCGTATCGGCCATATCACCCGTATGTTGCATGACAGCCTGCGCGAGCTGGGGCTGGACAAGGAGGTCGAAAAGGTCGCCAACGCCATTCCAGACACCCGCGATCGGCTGAACTATGTCGTCACCGTCTCAGAGCGGGCGGCGGAACGGGCGCTGAATGCCGTCGATCGCGTGCAACCGATCCAAGACGAGCTCGATATCCGGACACAAGGCCTGAATGCCCGATGGCAGAACTGGCTGGAAAGCGAGGACGCCTGCGAGCGCACTCGGCAGCTGGCCTTGGATACCCAGGCGCATCTCGATGACGTGACCCGCTCGGTGCAGGTCACTCGAGATGAACTGCTTGAAATCATCATGGCGCAGGATTTTCAGGATCTCACCGGGCAGGTCATCAAGAAGATGACGGTGGTGATCTGCGGTATCGAGCAGCAGCTGCTGCAGGTTCTGCTGGATAGCAGCAGCGAGACCAAAAATCTGTGGCAGACCGGCATAAAGAGCAGGGCAGTAGAAAACTCTTCCCCAATGGCATCCTTGATCAATGGCCCCGCGGTCAAGGCGAATGAAGTAGATACTCTGAGCAGCCAGGACCAGGTGGACGACCTGCTGGACGAGCTGGGTTTTTAGCCGCTTTTGCGAGAACGCGTATTTCTTGTCCGGCTCTTGTCCGGCTAAAAGCCGATTAGGCGTCGGATTCAGCGGCTGCTCGACGCACCGCTCGGGGCAGGTTTTTTCGACAATGTTCCGCAAGGATGATGCTCCGCAGGAACAGGGTTCTTCAAGAGCGCTGTCTTCCAGAGCCACGCTGCCCTTGCAGCAATTTCAGTGCCATGAGGGCTAACGGCATGGCCGACGAGACGAGCGATCAGGAAAAGACCGAAGAGGCGACGCCGCGACGCCTGCAGAAAGCGCGGGACGACGGCCAGGTAGCGCGTTCGCGAGAGCTGACCACCTTCTTGCTGCTGCTGGGTGGCGTGATGGGGCTGTGGTTCATGGGGCAGCTGCTCAACGATCAGCTGAGCGGCGTGATGGAGCAGGCGTTTACCTTCGATCGCGCTCACGCCTTCGAGCCCAACGTCATGCTGGTGAAGGCGCTGGACCTCGGGCAGAGAACCCTGCTATCGCTGATACCGCTGTTTCTGCTGCTGACGGTACTTGCCCTGGCGGCGCCGGTGATGTTGGGGGGCTGGCTGTTTTCCGGGAAATCCTTGAAGCCCCAGTTTTCCAAGCTCAATCCGCTCAAGGGGCTCAAGCGGATGTTTTCCAGCCAGGCCCTGGCGGAACTGGCCAAGGCGATCGCCAAGTCGGTGCTGGTGGGAGGTGTGGCCACCTTCTTCCTGATGACGCACCTGGGCGAGTTCATGACCTTGATGGACATGCCGACCCATCAGGCGTTGGCCCATGCACTGCGCCTGACGGCCCAGGCCTGCGGGCTGATGATCCTGACCCTGGTGGTGGTGATTCTGATCGACGTGCCCTACCAGCTATGGAGTCACGCCAAGAAGATGCGCATGAGCAAGGAGGAGGTCAAGCGCGAACACAAGGAATCCGAGGGCGATCCTCAGCAGAAGGCGCGCATTCGTTCCCAGCAGCAGGCTATGGCTCGTGGACGCATGATGAGCAAGGTGCCGGCGGCGGACGTGATCGTCACCAACCCCACCCATTACGCGGTGGCGCTGGCCTACGACGAAACCGGCATGGGCGCGCCTCGAGTCGTCGCCAAGGGCGCGGATCAGGTGGCGGCGCGGATTCGCGAGCTGGGCAGGGAGCACCGCATTCCCTTGCTGGAAGCACCGCCCCTGGCCCGGGCGCTGTACGGCCATGTGGATCTCGATCAGGAAATCCCCGTGGCGCTGTATACCGCGGTGGCGGAAGTGCTGGCCTGGGCCTTCGGCCTGAAACGCGCGCAAACGGAAGGCAGCGAGGCACCGGTCACGCCGCGGAATCTGCCGGTACCGCAGGAGCTGGATATTGATGCAGCGTCGGGAGAATAGCGCGAAAAGAAATGCCTGAAAGCCGCGGTTGGCAGTGTTGTGGGGCTAACCCGTCGGCAGATCCAGGAGGAGGCGCTGTGAACCCCTCCTTGGGCGCTACTTTTGCCATCCATGGCAAAAGACCTCCTCCCGGACCTGCCCCCGGCGCCCCTGTCACATCTGACCATGAGTGATCTCAGAGAAGAATGAGTGAAGTTAATCAAGGCATCAGTACGATAAAGGTATCAAGACAATGAAGGCACTGGGGCAGTTACTGGGCAATCGCGCTGGCGGTGCCTCGATGTTCGGCGATCTGCAGCTGAAACTGCTGGCGGGGCCGCTTCTGATCATCATGATCCTTTCGATGATGATCCTGCCGCTGCCGCCCTTTGCCCTGGACATGCTGTTCACCTTCAATATCGCCCTGTCCATCATGGTGCTGCTGGTCAGCATGTTCACCCAGAAGCCGCTGGATTTCGCCGCCTTTCCGGCGGTCTTGCTGTTTACCACCCTGCTGCGGCTGTCCCTCAACGTGGCCTCCACCCGGGTGGTGCTGCTGGAAGGTCACCAAGGCGGCGACGCCGCGGGCAAGGTCATCGAGGCCTTCGGCCAGTTCCTGATCGGCGGCAATTTCGCCGTGGGCCTGGTGGTCTTCCTGATTCTCGTCATCATCAACTTCATGGTCATCACCAAGGGCGCCGGGCGCATCGCCGAGGTGGGGGCGCGCTTCATGCTCGACGCCATGCCCGGCAAGCAGATGGCCATCGACGCGGACCTCAACGCCGGTCTTATCGGCGAGGACGATGCCCGTACCCGGCGCGCCGAGGTATCCCAAGAAGCGGATTTCTACGGCAGCATGGATGGCGCCAGCAAGTTCGTGCGCGGCGATGCCATGGCGGGCTTGGTGATCATGGTAGTCAACGTGATCGGCGGCCTGCTGATCGGCATGCTGCAGCACGATCTCGCTTTTGCCGACGCCGCCCGTACCTATACGCTGCTGACCATCGGCGACGGCCTGGTGGCGCAGATTCCCGCTTTGGTGATTTCCACCGCCGCCGGTGTGACCGTGTCCCGGGTGACCACGGAGCAAGACGTGGGGCAGCAGATGATCAGCCAGTTGTTCGTCAATCCTCGGGTCTTGTGGCTGGCCGCCGGGGTGATGGGATTGCTCGGCCTGGTGCCGGGAATGCCCAATCTTGTGTTCCTGCTGTTCACCGGCTTCCTCGGCGGGCTGGCCTGGTGGCTCAAGCACAGCGAGGAAAAGCGCATTGTCGAGGAAGCCAACAGCGCGCCGCCGCCTCCGCCCCCGGAAGCGCCGGAGGCGAGCTGGGACGACGTGCAGCTGGTGGACACCCTGGGGCTGGAAGTCGGCCATCGTCTGATTCCCCTGGTGGATCAGCGTCAGCAGGGGGAGCTCTTGGGCCGCATCAAGAGCGTGCGCAAGAAATTCGCCCAGGAAGTCGGCTTCCTGCCACCGGTGGTGCATATCCGCGACAATCTGGAACTGGGACCCAATACCTATCTGGTGTCCCTCAAGGGCGTGGAAATCGGCCGGGCGGAGGCCTATCCAGGAAAGTGGCTGGCCATCGATCCGGGTCAGACCACCGGTCAGGTGGAAGGCATCGCGACTCAAGACCCGGCCTTCGGCCTGCCGGCGCTATGGATCGACGCCAGTCAGCGGGAACACGCTCAGGTCTACGGCTATACGGTGGTTGACGCGAGCACCGTGGTGGCGACCCACCTCAACCATCTGCTGCACCGCTATTCCAGTGAAATGCTGGGGCGCCAGGAAGTCCAGCAGCTGCTGGACAAGCTCGGCGAAAACGACAAGGCCCTGGTGGAAGAGGTCGTGCCCAAGGCGGTATCTCTCACCACCTTGCAGCGTCTGCTGCAGAATCTGCTGGAAGAGCAGGTCTCGATTCGCGACATGCGCACCATCCTCGACGTACTGGCGGAACACGGCGCCAGCCAGGACCCCAACGATCTCACCGCGCTAGTGCGCATCGCCTTGGGTCGGGCCATTGCTCAGCAATGGTTCCCCGGCGGCCAGGACATGCATGTGATCGGGCTGGATAGCCGGCTCGAGCAGGTGTTGATGCAGGCCCTCAACGGCGGCGGCGCCATGGAGCCGGGCCTGGCGGATACCCTGATGGGCCAGGCGCAGAATGCGTTGAATCGTCAGGAAACCAGCGGCGAGCCGCCGGTACTGGTGGTGCAGCACGCGCTGCGTCCGCTGATGTCGCGTTTCCTGCGTAAACACCTGCCGCAGCTGGCGGTGATGTCCCAGGCGGAACTGCCGGATGATCGGCTGTTGAAGGTGACCCAGCTCATCGGCAGCGCTTCGTGATGCGATCCTCGATTCCCTCCCTAGGACGATCCGGGGAATAGTCCCGGTCGTCGTCGTCTTTTCGATGCTTTCAAAAGGTAACTAAGTGTAATAATGGTCAGCATAAATGCTGACTTTTGTATTTCTGGTCGGCTGTTCCATGGCTCAATGGCGTTGAGGCAACCGGATGTATACCGCACAAGGCAAGATCGACCAGCGCGATATTCTCGAACAATACCTTCCCCTGGTGCGACGCCAGGCCTTGGCGTTGCGGGTGAAGCTGCCGGCCAGCGTCGAACTGGAGGATCTGATCCAGGCCGGCATGGTGGGGCTACTCGAAGCGCAAGGACGCTTCGATGCCAAGGGCGGCGCCAGCTTCGCTACCTTCGCCAGCCAGCGGGTGCGCGGGGCGATGATCGACGAGCTGCGTAGCCGAGACTGGCTGCCGCGCAGCGTGCGACGCGGCGCTAGAGAGATGGATGCCTGCGTGCAGCGTCTGGAACAGCAGCTGGGACGACCGCCGGAAGAGGCGGAAATCGCCGAACAGCTGGATATGTCCTTGGACGACTATCGCCGCCTGCTCAACGATACCAACAACGGCTATCTGCTGCCGTTCGAGGAATTGATGGAAGCCGGCGGAGAAGCCCGTCTCTGCGCGGAACCCATTCCTTCGCCTTTCGCGGCGCTGGCCAGCGGAGAGCAGCGGGAAGGGCTGATCGCCGCCATCGAGGCGTTGCCGGAGCGGGAGAAACTGCTGATGGCGCTTTATTACCAGGAAGAGCTCAACCTGAAGGAAATCGGCGCGGTGCTGGGCGTTACCGAATCCCGGGTCAGCCAGCTGCATAGTCAGGCGATCAGCCGACTGCGCGCCAAGCTTGTCAAGGCCGCCTGAACCTTCAGGGACGGTGCTTTCGAGAATGGCATCGCAAAAAAAGCGCCCCTGCGCTTGGCAAGGGCGATAGCTGCGTCAAAAACGGCTCATTCGTCAGCTGGGCTGACTCAGCTCGCGATAGTCCAGCAGTATCTCGGCGCTTTCCAGCACCTCGGCCCGGTCGATGGGATCATCTTTCTCGGTGGTGTGATCCGCCGGAACACCGCCGTTTTCCTCCACCTCTTTGCCGCGCGCATCGACCCAGCTGTCCAGCAGCTCGAGGCCCAGAGCCCGACGCCGCTGATTTTCCAGAGACAGCTGTTCCGCTTCGATGGCATCCATCTCCTTCTGACGTTGCTCCCGATTGAGGCTGACGCTGGTCTGCTGCTCGCGCAGCTGCCGAGACAGTTCCGCCTGACGCTGCAGATAGACGAAGTTGGGGTCGTCGAGAATGCGATCGCGATGCCTGGCGCGCAACGTTTCTAGATAGCGCCAAGGCTTGCCGTAATGGCGATACTGCACGTCCCGCACCGTATCCCAGGGCAGGGCGTTGTCCAGGCTGCTTTCGCCGATCAACTCGGCATCCAGCAGGCTGGGGTAGACGATATCCGGCTCGACCCCGCGCAGCTGGGTACTTTCTCCGGAAATTCGATAGAACTTGGCCCGGGTCAGCTTGATCTCGCCGTGGCTCAGTTCGTTGAGCACCTGAACGGTGCCCTTGCCGAAGGTGTCGCTGCCCAATACCAGGCCGCGACCGTAATCCTGAATGGCGCCGGCGAAGATTTCCGAGGCGGAAGCGGAGAGGCGATCCACCATCACCGCCAGAGGGCCGTCGTAGAGCATGCCGCTTTCCGTATCGCCGTAGAGGTTGATGCGCCCGTCGGCGTCCCTGACCTGTACCGTGGGTCCGCGATCGATGAATAGTCCTACCAGGGAGTTGGCTTCCTGCAGGGCGCCGCCGCCGTCGCCGCGCAGATCCAGCACGATGCCGTCAACGTCCTGTTTCTTGAGCTTTTCGATCTCCTTGGCCACGTCTCGGGTGGAGCTGCGGTAGTTCTCGTCACCCGCCTGCCAAGCATCGAAATCCACGTAGAAGGCGGGAACCTTGATGACGCCGACCTTCTGCCTCTTGCCATCCCGCTTGAACTCGAGCACCTCGCTGCTGGCGGCCTGATCTTCCAGCTTGACCGTGTCCCGGGTGATCTTGACGACCTGGGAGCGGGTGGTGTCGACGGATTCCGCGGGAATGACGTCCAGGCGCACCGTGGAACCCTTGGGACCGCGAATCAGCTCCACCACGTCGTCGAGCCGCATGCCCACCACGTTGACCATTTCACCGTTATTGTCCTGACCCACCGCGATGATGCGATCCGCGGGTTTCAGCACCCCGGCTTTTTCCGCCGGGCCGCCGGGCACCAGACTTGCCACCTTGACGTATTCGCCGTCGCTCTGCAGCAGGGCGCCGATGCCTTCCAGAGAAAGCCGCATCTGAATATCGAAGGATTCCCCCTGACGCGGAGAAAGATAGTCCGTGTGCGGATCGATGCTGCTGGTTACCGCCGCCATGAACACGCCGAAGATGTCTTCCGCGTTGGTCTGACGGATTCGCGAAAGCTGGCCTTCATAACGCTGACGAAGGGCATCTTCCACTTCCTGATCGCTCTGGCCGCTCAGGGAAAGGCTCAAGGCGGCGTTCTCCAGGCGCTTTTCCCAGAGGGTGTCGAGAGCCGAATTGGTATGCTCCCAATCCTCGTCCTTGCGGTCGATAATCAAGCGCTCGTTTGTATCGTAGGCATAGTCGAGCCCCCCCTCCAGCTTGGCCAGAATCCATTCGAGCCGAGCTTCCAGACGCTCTTGATAACGCTGATAGAGGGCGAAGACGTCTTCCAGATCGCCGTCGTAGAGCACGTCATCGAGCTTCGTCTGCAGCGGCTGGCGAAACTCTTCCACGTCCCGGTACAGTAGATAGGCACGCTGGGGATCGAGATAGTCGAGATAGCGCTGAAAGGTACGCAGCGACCAGGCGTCGTCAAGCTTCACATCCGCGTAGTGGCCGTAGCGCAGGGCATCGGCGACTTCCGCAGCGGCCTGGCGCTGTTCGCTGGTGGGCTTTGGCTCGCTGATGGATTGGGGCTCGGCAAGGGCCGAGCTGCTGGCAAGCAGCAATATTGCGATAATCGTCGCTCGCTGCAAGAAGGCTTGCCACAAGAACGCTTGCCGCGGGAATCGCCGCAGGGCTGCAGTCAGGCTCATCGATGAAGCACTCCCAGATTCATGTACACTCTTTCCTTGAAGACCCTCGTTCGGCAGCCGCGTTGCGAAGGCCGAACCCTTATTGTAACAGTATGGGTCACGAGACATAGCCCCGGATGAGAATGATGATGCCCTTGAATGATAGCTCGGACTCACTGCTTGATTTCCTCGAGCGCTCGCCGACCCCTTGGCACGCCACCGCCAACATGGCCGAGCGGCTTGAAACGGCAGGGTTTCGCCGCCTGGAAGAAATGCGATCCTGGCAGCTGAGTCCCGGTGATCGAATCTATGTGACCCGCAACGATTCCTCGCTGATTGCCTGTCGGCTGCCGGAGAGTCCGCTGACGGCGCTGCGCCTGGTGGGGGCCCACACGGATAGCCCCGGGCTCCGGCTCAAGCCGAATCCCGAACAGACAAGCGCCGGCTGGCTGCAGCTCGGCGTCGAGGTCTACGGCGGCGCCTTGCTGGCGCCCTGGTTCGACCGCGACCTGGCCCTGGCGGGCCGAGTGCACATGCGAAAGCCCAGCGGCGAGATTGCCAGCGTGCTGCTCGATACCCGGCGCCCGGTGGCGATCATTCCCAGCCTGGCGATCCATCTGGACCGGGAGGTCAACAACGGCCGCGCCATCAATCCCCAGACCCAGATGGCGCCGGTGTTCATGCAGTACGGCCAGGAAGGGGACTTCGAACGCTTGCTCAAGGGCTGGATAGAGGAACAGCACGCTATCAAGGATGCTACGCCCTTGAGTTTCGAGCTGGCGCTCTACGACACCCAGCCGCCGGCCCGAGTCGGTGTGGCGGGCGAGTTGATCGCCAGCGCTCGGTTGGATAACCTGCTTTCCTGCTTTATCGGCCTTGAGGCCCTGCTGGCCAGCGACCGCAGCCAGGGCGCGTTGCTGGTAGCCAACGATCACGAGGAAGTGGGCAGCGCCAGCGCCGGCGGCGCTCAGGGGCCTTTCCTGAGCGATGTACTGCGACGTATCAATGCTCAGGTCGGAGAGAGTGGTGAAGAGGGCTTTGTTCGGCTGATCCAGTCCTCGCGGCTGATTTCCTGCGACAACGCCCATGCCCTGCATCCCAACTTCACCGACAAGCACGATGCCCAGCACGGCCCGGCCATCAACGGCGGGCCGGTGATCAAGGTCAACGCCAATCAGCGCTATGCCACCACCAGCGCTACCGCCGCCATGTTCAGCGAGCTGTGCCGAGAAGCGGACGTGCCGGTACAACGCTTCGTCACTCGGGCGGACATGGCCTGCGGCAGCACCATCGGACCGATTACCGCCGCGGAACTCGGGGTGCCGACGCTTGATGTAGGCATTCCTCAGTGGGGCATGCACTCGATCCGCGAAACCGCCGGCAGTCAGGACGCGGAACAGCTGATTCGTGTTTTGACACTATTCTTCAACCGAGCGCGGCTGGATTAACGATCGCGGCAACCAAAAACCCCCGCTTCTCGAGAAGCGGGGGTTTTCATAGTGCGCATGTTCTGGTGGCTACGCCCTGACTCGAACAGGGGACCCCATCATTATGAGTGATGTGCTCTAACCAACTGAGCTACGTAGCCGACGGGTGCGAATATTACTGATAGACCCATGAACGGTCAAGGATTTTGTAACGCCTTTTTAGACGTTGAAGCGGAAATGAATCACGTCCCCATCCTGGACGATGTAGTCCTTGCCTTCCAGCCGCCACTTGCCCGCGTCCTTGGCCGCCTGCTCGCCCCCCAGGGTGACGAAATCTTCATAGCCGATCACTTCCGCGCGGATGAAGCCCTTCTGGAAATCCGTGTGGATCACTCCGGCGGCCTGCGGCGCGGTGGCGCCGACCGGCACGGTCCAGGCGCGCACTTCCTTGACCCCGGCGGTGAAGTAGGTCTGCAGGTCAAGCAAGGCGTAGCCGGCACGAATCACCCGGTCGAGGCCAGGTTCTTCCATGCCCATCTCGTCGAGGAACATGGCCCGTTCCTCCTCGTCTAGCTCGGCGATTTCCGCCTCGATCTGATTGCACACCGGCACCACCGTGGCGCCTTCCTGGGCGGCAACCTCCCGTACCGTGTCCAGATAAGGGTTGTTCTCGAAACCGTCGTCGTTGACGTTGGCGATATACATGGTGGGCTTGAGAGTCAGGAAGCCGAAACCCTTGAGCGCGCGCTTTTCCTCGTCTTCCAGGCCGAAGCTGCGCAGGGGCAGGCCCTCCGCCAGATGCGGCTGAATCTTCTCGAGAATCGCCTTGGTGGCAACGGCCTCCTTGTCGCCACCTTTAGCCACTCGCACCAGGCGCTGAATGGCGCGCTCGACGGTGTCCAGATCCGCGAGAGCGAGCTCTATGTTGATGATCTCGATATCCGCGCCGGGGTCGACCTGGTTGGCGACGTGAATCACGTTATCGTTGTCGAAGCAGCGCACCACGTGGGCGATGGCGTCGGTCTCGCGGATATTGGCGAGAAACTTGTTGCCCAGGCCCTCGCCCTTGGAAGCGCCGGCTACTAGCCCGGCGATATCGACGAATTCCATGGTGGTGGGCAGCACCTTCTGGGGCTTGACGATTTCCGCCAGCTTGTCGAGTCGGGGATCCGGCATGGGCACGATGCCCACGTTGGGCTCGATGGTGCAGAAGGGAAAGTTCTCCGCGTCGATGCTGGATCTGGTCAACGCATTGAAAAGAGTGGACTTGCCGACGTTGGGCAAGCCGACGATACCGCAGTTGAAACCCATGGAGTATTCCTGAAATTCGGTGAAAAACGATGCGGGCATTCTACGCCACTGAGCAGTCCTTCACTAACCCTTGAAACTGTGGAGTCGATTCATCGCCTTGGCCCAGTCGCCGTGAATGGCGTCCGGCAGGGTGGCCTTGATCTCGTCGATGGCGGCGTCGATGGCCGCGCGTTCCGTCTTGCCGGGCCGGCTCAGCACGTAGTTGACCACCTGACGCGCCTCGCCGGGATGGCCGATGCCGATACGCAGGCGGTGGAAGTCCCGTACGCCGCCCAAGGCGCTGATGGTATCCCGCAGGCCGTTGTGACCGCCGTGGCCACCGCCCTGCTTGTAGCGGGCGATGCCCGGGGCGATATCCAGTTCGTCA
This sequence comes from Pistricoccus aurantiacus, assembly GCF_007954585.1. GTDB lineage: Bacteria > Pseudomonadota > Gammaproteobacteria > Pseudomonadales > Halomonadaceae > Pistricoccus > Pistricoccus aurantiacus. The sequence continues at coordinate 3,168,560 of NZ_CP042382.1, read as the reverse complement.
TGAGCGATCAACAGTTCCTGGGGCGTCAGCTTGAAGAACTGACAGAGCGCCGCCACCGCGCCGCCGCTGCGATTCATGAAGGTCTGAGGACTGAGCAGGTGAATGTCGGAATCCGCTAGCCGCACCTTGGCGTAGTGGCCGAGAAACTTGCGCTCCGGTCGCAGGGGCTGATTGACTTCGTCTGCCAGGGCTTCCACCAGCCAGGCGCCGGCGTTGTGTCGAGTGGCGTCGTATTCCGGACCGGGATTGCCGAGGCCGATGATCGCCTTGAGTTGACTCATTGGCTTTCTCCAAAGAAGCGGACTTCCTTGCAAAAAAATCAAGCGCCGGGTCAGCGGCGCTTGATTCAACGACGGAGGGAGTCGTTCGATCCAAAAAGCGAGTTTACTCGCTCTTGTTCTCGCCTTCTTCCTCACCGCCTTCCTGATCCTTCTCGGCGCTTTCCTCGCCGGCAGCAGCTTCCTCGCCTTCGATTTCCTCTTCATCGCGAACTCGAGACTTGGCGATGTTGAGAATGGCGTAGTCGTACTCCTCGCCATGGCTGAGGGCCACGGAGGTCACGCCTTCCGGCAGGGTGACGTCGGACAGGTGCAGCGTGGTGCCGACTTCCAGCTTGGCGATATCCACTTCCAGGTAGTCCGGCAGATCCTTCGGCAGACAGCTGATCTCGACTTCCGTCATCAGCTGATGCAGCTCGCCGTCCTGATCCTTGATACCCACGCACTCGTCCTGACCGGTCACGTGCAGCGGCACGTTCATGGTGAAGATTTCCTTGGCGCTGACGCGCATGAAGTCCGCGTGGGTGACCAGCGGCTTGTAGGGATGGCGCTGCAGATCGCGCACCACGACCTGATATTTCTTGCCGTCCACCACCAGATCGATGAGGGAAGAGAAGAAGAGTTCATCCTCGATGGCCTTGTAGAAAGCAGCCTTTTCCACGGCGATGGGGCGTGGCGCTCGGTCGCCGCCATAGACGATAGCGGGAATATACTTGTCTTCGCGACGCAGGCGGCGGCTCGCACCTTTCCCCAGATCGTCACGGACCTTGACGTTGAGTTTGAAATCGGACATTTAGGTAAACCTCGTTGGTTATGATAAGGAAATCATCGAGGCTCGCGACCAAACCTCGACGTTTCCGATAGCGTCTCGCGACGCTTGTACCCGCAACCATGTTGTCAACTGAAGCGCTCGATAAAGCGCGCTCAATGAAACATGGCGCTGACGGATTCTTCGTTGCTGACCCGGCGGATCGCCTCGGCGATCAGGCCGGCCACGCTGAGCTGGCGGATCTTGCCGCAGCGCCGCGCCGGCTCGGACAGCAAGATGGTGTCGGTGACGACGAGCTCATCGAGCACGGAGCCTGCGATGTTGTCCACCGCCGGCCCGGACAGTATGGGATGAGTGGCGTAGGCCACGACCCGCTGGGCGCCGCGTTCCTTCAGGGCTTCCGCCGCCTTGCACAGGGTGCCGGCGGTATCCACCATGTCGTCCACCACCACGCAGGTGCGGCCCTGGATATCCCCGATGATGTTCATCACCTGGGCCTGGTTGGCAGTGGGGCGACGCTTGTCGATGATCGCCAGGTCGACGTTGAGCTGCTTGGCGATGGCCCGGGCGCGCACCACGCCGCCCACGTCCGGAGAGACGACCACCAGGTCGTCGTAGTTCTGGCGCTCGATATCGTCGAGGAGAATCGGCGAGCCGTAGACGTTGTCCACCGGCACGTCGAAAAACCCCTGAATCTGATCCGCGTGGAGATCCATGGTCATCACCCGGTCGACCCCGGCCTTGACCATCATGTCCGCCACCACCTTGGCGGATATCGGTACTCGGGCGGAGCGTACCCGGCGATCCTGGCGAGCGTAGCCGAAGTAGGGCACCACCGCGGTGATGCGAGCGACGGAGGCTCGGCGCAGCGCGTCGACCATCAGGATCAGTTCCATCAGATTGTCATTGGTGGGCGCGCAGGTCGACTGCAGGATGAAGACATCCTTGCCGCGCACGTTCTCATTGATCTCGACCGTGATTTCCCCGTCGCTGAACTGGCCGACCATGGCGTGACCCAGGCGATTGTCCAGGGCTTCGGCAATCTTGCGGGCGAGTTCGGGATTGGCGTTCCCGGCGAAAACCATCAATTTTGACACGCGCAGCCACCTTTGGAATTGAAAATCGCTTAAAGGGATGCCGACGTTTGTATCGCAAGAGCGGAGAAAGGCGTCAGTGGCGACATCCCAGTGCTGCATGAAGGGGGGAGACGTTCACGCCACGAGCCACGAAGGCTTGCCAGTCATGATCGATCTGCTGCTTGACCCAAGCCGCCTGATCCGCGCTGTCGAAGCGGGCGAACAGACAGGCACCGGTGCCTGTCAGCAGGGTCGGTGCGAAGCCGGAGAGCCATTCACGGGCTTCGGCTACCTGGGGGTAAAGTGCGCATACCGTCGCTTCGCAGTCGTTGCGCCAGGACGACGCTCCCCTCTGCAGTGCGCGCGCCATAGTAATGGGGGGGCTGTGGCGTGTCAATTGCGGCGCCTGGAATATCGCCGGGGTGGACACGGAAACACCCGGATGCACCACCAGAAAAAAAGGGGTATCCAGCTCCACCGGGGTGAGCTGTTCGCCGACGCCTTCCGCCCAGGCCGCCCGGCCCAGCAGAAAGACCGGCACATCCGCCCCCAGGGCGAGGCCGAGGTCCGCCAGATGCTGTCGGGAATAGCCAAGGTCCCATAGATGATCCAGGGCCAGCAGAGTAGTGGCGGCGTTGGAACTGCCGCCCCCCAGACCGCCCCCCAGCGGCAGGCGCTTGTCGAGCAGGATATCTGCCCCCAGCCGAGTGCCGCTTTCTTCCTGGAGTTTTCGAGCGGCGCGCAGGATCAGGTTGTCCTGCTCATTGACGCCGGAAATTTGCGGGCTCAAGCGAAGTTCGCCATCGTCCCGCGGGCGAAAGCTCAGGGTGTCGCCGATATCGAGAAATTGAAACAGCGTCTGCAGGCGGTGATAGCCCCGCTGCGGGCCCGCCTCGATGCGTCCGGTGATATGCAGCATACGGTTGAGCTTGGCCGGGGAGGGCAGCGTCAGCGCCTCATTCATCGTCGGGCTCCAGCCGCCATTGATTGACGACTAGCGTGGCGCGCAGCCCTTTCTGACTCATGACCAGGCGGCGCGGCAGCCAAACATCGCCGGCGGCTACCCAGTCTCGATAGGCGATTTCCCAGCCCTGCTGCTGCAGATAGAGCGGATAGCCCTTGGCATCGGTCTCGCGCTGATAGCTGGCATCTGGCGTCGGCAGGCCGCGTACCCAGTAGTCCAGGGCGGATACCGGCAGCGACCAGCCGAGCTGCTCTTCCATCAGGGCTTCCGGAGTGTCCGCCTGAAAACGGCCTTCGCTGGTGATGAGAGTGACGCCCTGGTCATTGCCTTCCAGGGTGCTGCGACCGCTGCCGAAAGGGCCGCTCAGCAGCAGGCGATAATAGGTCGGGCTTTGCCACCAGTCGAGGTTGGCGCTGACGGAATCCTCCGGGGTACGCAGTCCCACCTTGCCGGTCAGCTGCCAGTTGTTCATGGCTTCCAGGCGGGACTGCTGATCGCTCCACTGGCCGCGCATCTGGCTTTCCGGCGCCGGCGCGCGGCCAGCGCAGCCCGCCAGCAGAGCAAGAGTGAACAACAGGGCTGAGACAGAGGCCAAGCTTCGCTTCATGGGTTCGATCTCTTGAAAACTGATGGTTGAAAGTCGAGACTCAGGGCGCCAGTGCCGGAATTCGCTGCAGCAGATCGTCGATCTTGGGACGCGGCTCGAAACGTTCTACCGCCTGTTCGATCAGGGCCTTGGCTTCTTCCTCGCGTCCCAGCCGCCACAGCACTTCCGCCAGATGGGCGGCGACTTCCTGATCCGGCATCAGCGCGTAGGCGCGCTGCAGATACGGGAGAGCCTCGTCGTTCTGGCCTTGCTTGTGAAGCACCCAGCCCAGGCTATCGAGAATCGCCGGGCTGTCTGGCTGCAGGCGGTGGGCGCGCTCGATCAACGTCTGGGCTTCGTCGTAGCGCCGGGTATCGTCCGCCAGGGTATAACCCAAGGCGTTGAGCGCCATGGCACTATCCGGATCGTTTTCGATGATCCGGCGCAGATTGCGCTCCAGCGTCGCCAGGTCGCCCTGTCGGTAGGCGCGCATGGCCTGGACATACAGCAGATCCGGATCCTCCGGCTGCGCCTCGAGGGCCCTGTCGAGGATTTGCGTGGCCTGGCGCTGCTCGCCCTGCTGGTCGAGCAGCTCGACTTCCAGCATGGTCAGCTCGCTTGCCTGCTCCGGATAACGCCGGCGTTCGCTTTCCAGAAATTCCCAGGCATCCGGCTGACGCTCCGCCTCGATCAACATGCGCGCGGCCCGTGCCCGGGTTTCCAGAAACTCGTCTCCCGGGGGTACCTGGCGGTAGTACAGCAGGGCGTTATCCACATCATTCTGCGCTTCATCGATGGCGCCGAGCAGCATGAATACCATCGGCCTGGCGTCCTGGCGTTCCGTCAGGGGCAGCAGCAGGCGCTCCGCCGGGGCCGGATAACCCTCGTCGAGATACAGCCTGGCCAGGGCGATGCGCAGGTCGTCGTTGCGTTCCTGGCTGGCCAACAGACGATCGGCCTGGGTTTCCGCCGCCTCTGGATTGTTCAGGCGCAGCTCGCTTTGCACCAGCATCACCATGAAGCGTCCGTCCTGAGGCGCCGCCTCGAGCCCCCGCTTCGCGGCGCGTCTGGCCTGAACCGGGTCGTCGCGTTCAAGATCCAGGGTGGCACGAATCAGCCATAGCTCCGGCAGTTCGGGGTGGGTCCTGGCGAGTTCCTTGAGCCGTGCCTCCGCTCGAGCCGTTTCGCCGTTGGCGGCTTCCAGCAGCGCGGTGGCCAGTATCGCGTCGTGATAATGCGGATGTTGAGGGTCGAGGTTCCGGTCCAGATAGCGGCGAAGCCGGGCGATCAGAGGCGGCAGGGGTGCGCCGGCTTCTACCGCTTGTTCGGCGAAATCCGCAAGCTCTCCGTATTCTCCCTGCTTCACCAGCGCCAGACGCTGGTCCAGGCTTTGCTGCCAGTCGCCGCGCTGCATGGCCAGGCTGGCCAGAAGCCGCAGCGGCGCGGTGGAATTCGGCGACAGTTGCCGCCACTCGTTGGACACCGCCTGCAGCAGCGCCGGCTGCTCGCTGAACCGTGCCGCCAGGGCGGCGCGCTCCACCAGTGGCTCGCTCCGGTAGCGCCGAGCGGCCTTCAGATAGCCTTGGGCAGCCCGAGCGAAATCACGACGCTGCCCCGCCAGCTCGGCGATCAACAGGGTATTCAGGCCCTCGGCATCCAGTCCTCGGGTAATGGGCGGAGCGCCTTCAAGCGGATCCTTGTCCGGCGCTCGATTGGAAGGCATGCCTTGACAGGCGGTCAGCAGCAAGGTCGTCGTGGGTATCAGCGCCAGGCAAAGCAGGAATAAGCGCATGGTGGTCTCATCTGGGTGATCGAGGGCTCAGCATAACGATTCGCCACCCCGGGGCAAAGCCGGTCTTGAAGACCAAGGCGAATAGGATAGGCGAGGTGATTCCAGGGGCCCCATATTTTTCTTGATCCCTTGGGTTTCTTGGCCCGCCCGGCCTGAATGTTCTCACGCTAATGCTCGTGGTGGATAGACTTGCCCAGCGGCGATACAATACCCGATCGACGCATCAGTGATGTGCACGCCTATCCCGATTGATTGAAGGCGTCCAAGAACGCCTCTTTTTCAACCATTTCCAGCGATGACCCTGACTGCATGACGCTTCTGGCCCTTGGCATCAACCACAAGACCGCCACCGTGGAGGTGCGCGAGCAGGTGGCTTTTACTCCGGTACAGCTGGAAAAGGCGCTGACGGAGCTGCGCGCCCTCAGCGTGGTGCACGAGGCGGCGGTGCTTTCCACCTGCAACCGCACCGAACTCTACTGCGTGGTCGATGACGCCGGCGAGCAGCCGGTGCTTGCCTGGCTGAGCCGTTTCCATGACTTGAGGATCGAACAGCTGACCCGCTGTGCCTATCACTACCATGAAGGCGAGGCGGCGCGTCATCTGATGCGGGTGGCCGTGGGGCTGGATTCCATGGTGCTGGGAGAGCCGCAGATTCTCGGCCAGCTCAAGGATGCCTATCAGTTCGCGCGAACGCACAAAGGGCTCGGCGGAGAGCTCGAGCGGCTGTTCCAGCATACCTTCGCAGTGGCCAAGCAGGTACGCACGGAAACCGCCATCGGCGAGAATCCGGTCTCCGTGGCCTACGCGGCGGTCAGTATGGCAAGCCACATCTTCGATGACTTCTCTCGCGCCACCGCACTCTTGATCGGCGCCGGAGAGACCATCGAGCTGGTAGCGCGGCATCTGTTCGACGCCGGGGTCGGCAGCCTGATCGTCGCCAATCGAACCCGGGAGCGGGCGGAGCGTGTGGCCGGGAGCATCAACGCCCAGGCCATCAGCCTAGACGAGATTCCGGACGCCCTGGCCAAGGCGGATATCGTGATTTCCTCCACCGCGGCGCCGCTGCCGATTCTCGGCAAGGGCATGGTGGAGCGTGCGCTCAAGAAGCGCCGCTATCGCCCGGTGTTCATGGTGGATATCGCCGTGCCCCGGGATATCGAGCCGCAGGTGGGGGAGTTGAGCGATGTCTTCCTGTATACCGTGGATGACCTTCAGGAAGTCATCGAGGAAAACCGCCGCCACCGTCAGGTGGCCGCAGAGCAAGCGGAAACCCTGATCGAGCAGGGGGTCGAGCACTGGCAGCACGAGCGACGAATCCGCAGCGCCGGTGATCTGATCCGCCGCTATCGCGGCTATGGAGACGAACTGCGGGCGGCGTCCGAAGCGCAGGCCCTGGCTCAGCTGGCCCGAGGCGAGGATCCGGAAAAGGTCGTCTCGCGGCTGGCGAAACAGCTGGCCAACAAGCTGATGCATGGCCCGACGCTCAAGCTGCGAGAGGCCTCCGGGGCCCAGCGTCAGGATCTGATCAAAGCGGCGGAAGCCTTGCTGCTCGATCCTTCCGCGCCTTCCCGGGATTCGTGACTCGCATAAGCGCCGTGATGCTCGACGCTCAAGAATTCAATTTATCCCTCTTACTCAGTCACCAGGAGTCTCGATGAAAGCCTCACTGCGCCAGCGACTGGAATCCCTGGCCGAACGCTTCGAAGAGCTGTCGGCCCTGCTCGCGGACCCGGACACCATCGCCGATCAGGCGCGCTTTCGCGAGTATTCCATGGAATACGCGGAGCTGGAGCCGCTGGTCGCCAGCTGGAGCGCCTATCGCCGGGTGGAGGACGATATCGCCACCGCGGAACAGCTCGCCGGGGATAGCGACGCGGACATGCGCGAACTGGCGGAGCTGGAACTCGAAGAAGGGCGGGAACGACAGGAACGGATCGAGGAAGAATTGAAGCGCCTTTTGGTGCCCAAGGATCCGGACGACAAGCGCAACGTTTTCCTTGAAGTTCGCGCCGGTACCGGCGGCGACGAGGCGGCGCTGTTCGCCGGGGATCTGTTTCGCATGTATTCCCGCTATGCGGAAAAGCACGGCTGGAAGGTGGAGATCGTCAGCGCCAGCCACGGGGAGCACGGCGGTTACAAGGAGCTGATCTCGCGCATCAAGGGTGAAGGAGTCTATGCCCGGCTCAAGTTCGAATCCGGCGCTCATCGGGTGCAGCGAGTGCCTGCCACGGAATCCCAGGGGCGTATCCATACCTCCGCCTGCACCGTGGCGGTGATGCCGGAGGTCGACGACGTGGGGGATATCGACATCAACACCAACGACCTGCGGGTGGACACCTTCCGTTCCAGCGGCGCCGGCGGCCAGCACGTCAACACCACGGATTCGGCGATCCGCATCACCCACCTGCCCACCGGGGTGGTGGTGGAATGCCAGGAAGAGCGCAGCCAGCACAAGAACCGCGCCAAGGCCATGTCGCTGCTGGCGGCCAGGCTCAAGCAGAACGCCGTGGACAGCCAGCGCCAGACTCAGGCAGATACCCGGCGTTCCCTGGTGGGCAGCGGCGATCGCAGTGAACGCATTCGTACCTACAACTTTCCCCAGGGGCGGCTGACGGATCACCGCATCAACCTGACCCTCTACAAGCTGAGCGAGATCGTCGCCGGCGAGCTGGACGAGGTCATCGAGCCCTTGCTGCAGGAATACCAGGCGGACCAGCTTGCTGCTCTGCAGGAGCACTGATGCAACTGGATACCCTGCTGGCCCGGGCCGGCGCGAGACTTCAGGCAGGCGGTTCCTCAAGCCCCCGGCGGGACGCGGAAGTGCTGCTGTGCCATGTGCTGAAGGTCGAACGCAGCTGGCTGTATACCTGGGGGGATCGGGAAGCCGGGCCTTGGCAGCGGGCACGGTTCGAGGCCCTGGTGGCGGCCCGGGCCCAGGGCCAGCCGGTGGCCTACCTGACCGGTGAGCGGGAATTCTGGGGACTGGGCCTGGCCACCGGGCCATCAACCTTGATTCCCCGTCCGGATACGGAAACCCTGGTAGAGGCGGCCCTGGCCCTGGCTGGTGCTACCGAGGGGGCGCTGCTCGATCTGGGCACCGGTACCGGCGCCATTGCCCTGGCTTTCGCCAGCGAGCGGCCAGGCTGGCAAGCGATGGGAGTGGATATCTCGCAGGAAGCAGTAGAGCTGGCGCAATACAACGCCAGGCGCCTGGAGATCGCGAACGTCGTGTTTCTGCAAAGCGACTGGCTGGACGCGCTGGAAGCGAAGCCTCGACACCGACAACGTTTCGATCTGATAGTCGCCAATCCGCCCTATATTGCCGAGAGCGACCCGCATCTCACCCAGGGCGATGTGCGCTTCGAGCCCCGCTCCGCCCTGGTCTCCGGGGACGACGGCTTCTTTGATCTGGAGTACCTGATAAGTGAGGCGCGCCGTTACCTGAAGGAAGGCGGCTGGCTGCTGCTGGAGCACGGTTTCGCTCAGGGGGAGCGCCTGGGCCAAGCCATTGAAGCGGCGGGATACGATGCGGTGGAAACCCTGGCGGATCTGGCGGGGCGGCCTCGAGTGACTCGAGGGTGCTGGCCGGGCCCCAGGCTCGATAGCGATAGTTCCAAGACAAGATAGTTCCGATACAAGATAGCTTCGATACAAGATAGTTTCGATACAAGTGAGCCTTGCGACAAGTGAGCGATGCCATGCCAATGAACGACGAGGCGCTGCTGCGCTACAGCCGCCAGATCATGCTCGAACAGATCGAGATCGAGGGCCAGGAGCGGCTGCTGGCAAGCCGGGTGCTGATTGTCGGCGCCGGCGGCCTGGGCTCGCCGGTGGCGCTGTACCTGGCCGCCGCCGGGGTAGGACATCTCGTCCTGGCGGACGCGGACGAGGTGGAGCTTTCCAATCTGCAGCGCCAGATCGCCCATCGTGAGAAGGATCTAGGTCGCAACAAGGCGGATTCCGCCCGGGAAGCGGCGTTGGCGATCAACCCGGGCATTCGGGTCGACGTTCTGACGGATCATCTGCAGGGCGAAAGCATGGCCCGGGCGGTGGCGAAAGCCGATCTGGTCATGGACTGCACGGACCGCTTCTCCAGCCGCTACGCCATCAATCAGGCCTGCCGTGACGCCGGCAGGCCGCTGGTGTCCGGCGCGGCGATTCGCTTCAACGGCCAACTGGCGGTGTTCGATCCCCGGGATCCGCAGTGCCCCTGCTATGCCTGCCTGTATCCGCCCTCGGCCGACGGCAATGACGACGAAGCCTTGAGCTGCGCGGAAAACGGCGTGGTGGCGCCCCTGGTCGGGCTGATCGGCAGCTTTCAGGCCATGGAAGCGATCAAGCTATTGAGCGGTGCCGGCAAACCTCATCAAGGGCTTGCCACCTTCGATGGCTTGAGCGGCGAATGGCGGCGTTACCAGGTGCCCCGCGATCCTTATTGCACGGTATGTGGTAAGGGTTAGACGATTAGTCGAACAAAAAAAGGCTGGTCAGATTTTTCCGCGTTCGTTGCTCAGGAATGACATTGCCGGCGTGGAGAAAAAGGTGCGGTAGCCGGCCGCTGCAAACATTCCTTGTCAATCCCTGTGGCTTAGCGAAATCCTGTTTCAAGGCTTCCTGCCTTAACGGCTACCGCATGGATAAATTAGACCTTTAGTAGTCTAGCGGTCATTAACAAGAGTTAATCACGAGAGCAAATAAGCAAAAAGATATAAATCATGATAGTTGGTGACGGCTAATTAATTTTTAAACATCCTATTTAATTCAATAATCACTAATGCTTAGCATTAAATTTTTAATTATCATTAAGTGTTTTTCTTGTTCTTATCGAACAAAATAATTAGTTTTGATCTCACATTATATTGATTTTAATAATTTTATTGGATTTAAACGCTAAATATACAGTGGAAGAGTTGTTTCTACTCTTTAATCTGGATCAAAGTTTTGTTTTATTTTTTATTATATTGCTGATGCGCCAACTTGACCGAGATGGCGAACATACTATCTTGTTGACTATTCTTTAGTGAACTTTGCTTATAACCGTTAATGCTGTAATGGCAAGGAAAGTTGATGAACGTTGACGATCGAAGACATGCGCATCCATTAATGGAGGCGAAGCTCATTCAACTCTCCAGAGACAAGGAGCATGAAAGGATAGAATATTATCAGCAGTTGACCCTGCGTTTTCTTCCGTTCAACGTCGGGATCAGCCGACTCATGAAAGAGTTGGCGAACGAGAGTGTGGGAAGACTGCAAGCGCTGACGCGGGTAGGACAAGACTTGGCCGATCAGCATCCAGACTTCGAGCAGCCCTGTAGCTCATCCGGAAAGAGCGAAAGCCATTCTCGACATTTCTTTGTCATCGATAGCAACATGGCGATGGCTATTCTTGAGCAAGCCTGGCAATGCGAATATGAGGCGCAAGGTTTCTATCAAGGCCTCAGGTCAAGGAATACGATACTTGCCTTGGACGCCATGCTGGAAGGTTTCATCAAGCAGGCCAGGCAGCAGGCCAATATCGTGCAAGAGTGTAAAGATCAGGCGTTTCTGCTCGGACAGTGGCGCAGAGACCAAGGCATGTTGCGAAGGATCGTTTAAAAAGAAAGACCCTTTCCACCCTACTTGATTATCTAATCAATGATTTGTATTGGTTGGTTTCGCTATGCCTCAACAGAAAATTGATGTAAATCAGGATCAATATACTATGAACGATTTTGAGCTGTCCGAGTAATTGTGTCTTTTGTGTACGATTAGTAAATAGATATTTTTATGTTGGCTGGCGTACAGAAGAAAAAGAGTATGACTTATATTCTCAGCGACCACTTATTAGAAATTCCAGTATTTAAAGAATCATAAATATTGGTTTTCTGGAGATAAAAGTCATGACTGCGGAAACCAAGCTTAAAAAGATGAGCTTAACCAAGCATGAAGTTCTTCAGAATTCTAATAAAAAAGAAATGGAAAGGATGAGTTTATATTAGGATATATCGATTGGATTTCTCCCCTTTGATCTTGATATCAGTCGACTCATAAAAGAGTTGGCCATGGAAAGCGAAGCCAGAATCACGTCCCTGGCGCAAGTGGAGAAATACCGGCCATGTACCAGGGAGTCTTTACCGGAATCTGCGGTTCGATCGAAGGTTCGAAGTCACAGGCATTTTTTCGTGATCGACGCGACCATGGCGGTAAATGTGCTGGAAAAGGCCTGGCAGTATGAGTACGCGACCCAGGGGTTCTATGAATAATTGAAGGCAAACAGCGATACCAGTGAACTGGATACGCTGCTGACGAGCTTCATCAGGCAGTCCAGGAACCAGGGACGAATACTCCAGGAAGCCAAGACCCAGGCTTCCTTGCTGGGCCAGTGGCGGCGCGACCGGGGCACGTTGAGGCGAGTTTTCTGAATCGGTACCGCCAACTCAGCTCACCGGAAAAGCCATGGTGCTCAGCAGCGCCAGTTCGCTCTGTCGTGAATCGAGCCGGCTATGCTGCACCACGATGGGCACGTCGGCTTCGATGACGCTGGCGTAGTCCGTGTCTCGGGGTACCGGTGCCGGGTTCTCGAGGTCGTTGAAGCGCAGGTGCCGGGTACGCCGGGCGGGCACCTCGACTTCATAAGGTCCCACCGGCTCACGGTTGGCGAAGTAGAGGGTGATACGCACCCGAGCGGTTCGATCCCCCGCATTGAGGATGCAGGCGGTTTCGTGACTGGTCATCTGCGGTTCGGGGCCGTTGCTCCGACCCGGAATATGGCCCTCGGCGATGGCCCAACAGGTGTGGCCGATGGTCTTCGTCATGACGTTCTCCTTAGCGCAGCCGGCGCGGCAGTCGCCGTGGCTGGCGCTTTTTATTGCCGCCCAGCAGGCTGGCGCCCACCAGCAGGACAACCCCGGCGACGAGACCCACCTGGTCGCGATGGGTGGCCATCCAGAGCTGAGAGCTGTTGGTGACCGCCTCGTTGCTGAAACGGCCCCGGGCGCCGGGATCGCCGTCGACGCTGTGCCAGAGGTTGTCCGGCCGATCCGGGTCGGCGTGCTCATGGGTCTGCTGGCCGCTCACCGCGGTGCGCGCCAGGTAGCGATCCATCAGTCCCGGAAACAGCTTGTTGCCCCAGATGCTCAGCACCGAGGAAATGCCTACATAGAGCTGGCGGCGTCGATGATGCGCCGCCCAGTAGATGGCGCGCGCCCCCACCTCCGGCTGATAGACCGGCGCCACGGGGCGGGCGCGTTTGGGCAAATGGCTTCGGCACCAGTCGAACTGGGGCGTGTTCAACCCGGGCATCTCGACGATGGTCACGTGGACCCGACTTCCCTCGCTGAGCAGTTCGCTGCGCAGACCTTCCGTGTAGCCCTTGATGGCGTGCTTGGCGCCGCAGTAGGCGGTCTGCAGCGGTACCGGACGATAGGCCAGGGCGGAACCGACCTGCACGATGGTACCGCGGTCTCGCTGGCGCATGCGCTTGAGCGCTGCCATGGTGCCGTGCACGTTGCCCAGGTAGGTGACTTCGGTGACCCGGCGAAACTCCTCCGGGCTTATATTGTGAAACGGCGAGAACACCGTGGTCATGGCGCCGTTGACCCAGATATCGATGGGGCCGAGTTCGTCCTCGATCCGCTCTGCCGCTTGGTCGATCTGCTCCGCGTCCGCCACATCGGCGCTGATGATGATGGCCCGGCCGCCCAAGGATTCCACTTCTGCCTTGGCCGTTTCCAGGCGCTCCCGGTTGCGGGCGATCAGCCCGATATGGGCGCCGTGACGGGCGAATTCCCGAGCGGTGGCGCGGCCCAGCCCGGCGCTGGCCCCGGTGATGACGACGACTTCCGGGGGAGTGCCCTGCTGCGATGATGAAACAGGCAGTTGCATGAGATAAAACCTCCTTGTGGCGATACCTTCATGAAATTTTCGGGCCGTACAAGTTCATGGATGAGAGCGATCAGCGTAGCCGCTCGTGATGCCGCTGCCGGCGCCAGCCCCATAGCAGCAGGCCCGCGCCGGCGACCACGCCGGCGGTCAGCAGGGCGCGCTGGTTGGCCCGGCGCTGGGCCAGAGCTCGGGGCCGTTCCAGCAGTTGCTCCGGGCGTTCTCGGGGCACGGGTTCCCGAACGTTCTGAAGCGCCAGCTGCATTACCTCGGCGATATGCAGGGGGCGTCGATCCGTGGCGTGCCGGATCTGCTCCCGACAGCTGAAGCCGTTGCTGAGGATCAGGGTGTCGTCACTGGCCTGGCGCACCCGAGGCAGCAGGGCGCGTTCCCCGACGGCCATGGAAATGCCGTAATGGTCGCGTTCGAAACCGAAGGCGCCGGAGAGCCCGCAGCAGCCGTCGTCCGGCGCTTCCACTTCCAGCCCCATGCGCGCGAGCAGTTCCTGTTCCGCGTTCAGCCCCATCACTGCCTTATGATGACAGTGACCGTGCAGCAGGGCGCGGCGCTCGAGTTTCGGTGGCTGGTAATCCTTCAGCCGTTCGACCAGGAATTCGCTGAGCAGCAGGCTGTTGTCGCTGAGCCGCTTGGCTCGCTCGTTCTCGGGAAAGAGGTTGCGCAATTCGTCGCGAAATACCGAGATGCAGGAAGGCTCCAGGCCGACGATGGGAATCCCCGCGTCGATGGGGTTGCGCAGCGTCTCCATTACCCGGCGTAGATAGTCCTTGGCGTTCTCCAGCAGGCCGAAGTCGTAGAGAGGCCGGCCACAGCACAGGCCCTCCGGCGGGATCAGCACTCGGTAGCCCGCCGCTTCGAGCACCTCCGTGGCCGCCCGGGCGGTTTCTGGATAGAAGTGATTGCTGAAGGTGTCCGCCCACAGCATCACCGGCGGCGCCTGCTCGTTAACGATGGGCCGTTCGGCGAACCAGGCCTTGAAGGTTTGCGGCGCGTAGACCGGTACCTGGCGTTCCTGGGGCATGCCGGCAACAGCCTTGCTCAGGCCGCCCAGCAGGGGCGCGTGAGTGAGAAAGTTGGTCAGGGCGGGAAGCTTCGATGCCAGCCGCGACCAGCGATCGATAAAGCCGAAGGCGTAATGATTGAACGGACGGCGATGCTCCCGATAATAGTGGGACAGGAACTCTGCCTTGTAGGTGGCCATGTCCACGCTGACCGGGCAATCCCCCTTGCAGCCCTTGCAGGCCAGGCACAGATCCAGGGATTCCTGGATTTCCTCGGACTGCCAGCCGTCGGTGATCAGCTCTCCCTGCATCATTTCGAACAAGAGCCGGCCGCGGCCGCGGGTGGAGTATTTTTCTTCTCGAGTGACCATGTAGCTGGGGCACATGGTGCCGCTGTCGCTGCGGCACTTGCCGACGCCGACGCAGCGAGTGGCCACTTGGCTGAAGCTGCCGCCTTCCTTGGCGAAGCCGAAGGTGGTGTTGACCGACGGCGGATGGTAGTTGAGTAGGCGCAGGTTGTCGTCGAGCCGGTAGGGATCGATGATCTTGCCCGGATTCATCTGCCAGTCCGGATCCCAGATGCGCTTGAACTCGCGAAAGGCCTCGATCAGTTCCGGCCCGTACATCCTTTGCAGCAGCTCGCCCCGAGACTGGCCGTCGCCGTGCTCCCCGGAAAGCGAGCCGCCGTAGGACACCACCAGATCCGCCGCTTCCTCGGCGAAGGCGCGGTAGCGGCTGACCCCTTCCGGCGTATACAAGTCAAAATCGATGCGAGAATGAATGCAGCCCTGGCCGAAATGGCCGTACATGGGGCCATGGTAATCGTACTTCTTGTAGAGCTTCTTCAGGTCGCGCACATAGTCACCAACCTTGTCCGGAGGGACTGCGGAATCCTCCCAGCCCGGCCAGTGGGAATTTTCCCCGGGGGGAAAGGCGGTGGCGCCCAGCGCCGCCTTGCGCACCGCCCAGATGGCGCCGGCCAGGTCCTCGTCCTCGATGATCCTGTGGCCCCGGGGCGGGTGTTTCGCCTGCTCGAGCTTGTCGATCATCGCCTGGGCCTGGGCGCGGCAGTCCTCGGCGTTCTCGCCGCCGAACTGCAGGAGCAGGTAGGCATCGCCCTCCGGCAGTTCCTCGAGGCTATGGGCGTGCATGTTCTGCTGGACCTCGTACTCGAATAGTTCGTGGTCGATGGCCTCCAGGGCGATGGGCCTGGCGGCCATGATGTCGGGCACGTGGTCGCCGCCGTGCTCGACGCTGTCGAAGCCCACCACCATGAGGGTGCGGTGCTTCACATCCCGGGTCAGCTTGAGGGTGGCGTGCAGTATCGTCACGCAGGTGCCCTCGGTGCCACACAGGGCGCTGGCGAGGTTGAAGCCGCGCTCCGGCAGCAGATCGTCCAGGTTGTAGCCGGATACCCGCCGGGGCATGTGCTCGATCTGCGGATAGTATTCGCGAATGCGTTCGGCGTACTTGTCCCGCAGGGCTTTCAGACTGGCGAAGATCTCCCCCTGGCGACCGCCGGCGGCGATGACCGCCTCGATCTCCTCCTCGCTGTAGCCATCCTTCAATGTCATGCGGGTGCCGTCATAGGTCAGCACGTCCAGGGCCGCCACGTTGTCGCAGGTACGCGGGCCGTGGCCGTAGCACTGGGCCTGCACGGAATGGATACCGCAGGAATTGTTGCCGATGTTGCCGCCGATGGTGCACCACTCGTGGGTGGAGGGGTCGGGGGGAAATACCAGGCCGTAAGGACCGAGGGCCTGGTTGACCTTGTCGTTGATCGCTCCGGGCTCCACGGTCACCTGCTGGTTGATCGCGTCGATGTCGATGGCATGGCGATACTTGGAATGATCCATCACCACCGCGTGATTGACGGTCTCCCCGGAGAGGCTGGTGCCGGCGCCCCGGGACAGGATCGGCACGCCGTGGGCGTGGCAGATGCGATGAATGGCGATGACGTCCTCGGCGGTTCGGGGAACCGTCACGCCGATAGGGGGCTGGCGGTAGTTCGAGGCGTCGTTGGCGTAGAGGGCGCGGCTGCCGGCGTCGAAGCGCACCTCGCCCTGGATGGCGTCCGCCAGGTCCCGGGCCAGCTGCCGGTAATCATCTTGGGTATCTCTGTCGCTGGTCACGACATTGCTGCGTATATCATCCATGAAAGGTCTCCTTAGAGACGATAGCGCTGGGCGTCCTGCTGCTTGAAGGTCAATCCCAGGCCGGGCCGGGAGAGATCCGGGGTGAGCAGGCCACTCTGGGGCTCGCTGACACCGTCGAACAGCAGCGACTCGATGCGCACATGATCGTGAAAGTATTCCAGATGCCGGAGCGGCTCGACGCAGCAGGCGGGGTGCAGGTGCAGCGCTGGAGCGGTATGGGCGGAAAGCGGCAGCTGGAAGGCGTCGCACAGGGCGGCGACCTTTAGAAAGCCGCTGATGCCCGCGCAGCGGGTCAGGTCCGCCTGCAGCACGTCCACCGCCCCGGCCTCGAGCATGCGGCGGAAGTAGCCGGGAGTAAAACCGTATTCTCCGGCGCTGATTTCGATGCCGTCTCCTACCCGATCCCGCAGCAGGCGCAGGCCCTCCAGGTCGTCGGAGGTCACCGGTTCCTCGTACCAGCTGACGCCCAGTTCCGGGAACAGCGCCGCCATGGCCAAGGCCTGCTTGCGATCAAAGGCGCCGTTGGCATCGACGAAGAGTTCCGCCTGGGGGCCGATGGCCTCTCGGGCGGCAGCCATGCGCTCCGGGTCCTCCTCGGGATGACGGCCGATCTTCATCTTTACCCGAGGAATGCCGACCTCGACCCAGCCACCGAGCTGGCGCTGTAGCCGTTCGATGCTGTAGGAGGTGAAACCGCCGCTGCCGTAAACCGGCACCGTCGGGCGCACCGCACCCAGCAGCGAGACCAGGGGCAGGTCGAGCAGTCGAGCCTTCAGGTCCCATAGCGCCACGTCGATGGCGGCGATAGCCATGGAGGCGATGCCCGGACGCCCCAGGTTTCGAATGCTGCTTAGCAGCGCCCACCAGCGCCCTTCGATATCCAGGGCGTTCTCGCCTTCGATCAGGGAGGCGAGCTTGTCCTGCACCAGAGTCGCGCAGGCCTTGTGGCTATAGGTGTAGCCGAGACCGCTCTTACCTCCAGCGCTAACCTCGACAAGCACCAGCGTTGTCGAATTCCAGGCCAGGGTGCCGTCGGACTCCGGCGCATCCGTGGGGACCTCATAAGCGGAGACATCTACGGATTCGATGGGAATGTAGGTCGCCATGGCCGCCTCTCAATGCTTGCTCGCCTTGGGCACGATCTCCCGGGCGAACTGCTTGAAGGACGCCTTGACGATACCGATGGCGTCCGGGTCGCCGTGCAGCAGCGCCGACATGTAAGCCTTGGCCTGTTCAGGCTTGATATGCGGCGGGATCGGCGGAATATTGGGATCCGCCATGACTTCCAGCACCACCGGGCGATCCGCGGACAAGGCACGGTCCCAGGCGCTGGCCAGGGCTTCCGGCTCGCTGACGTGAATGCCTTCCAGGCCGATCAGCCTGGCGTATTCCGCATAGGGGAAATTCGGCAGATCCTGGGAACCCTCGTACTTCGGGTCGCCTTCCATGACACGCATCTCCCAGGTCACCTGATTGAGGTCCTGGTTGTTGAGCACCATGATCACCAGGTTAGGGGTCGTCCAGCGCTTCCAGTACTTGGCGATGGTCAAGAGTTCCGCGTTGCCGTTCATCTGCATGGCGCCGTCTCCCACCAGGGCGATCACAGTGCGGTCCGGGTAGGCGAACTTGGCGGCGATGGCGTAAGGCACGCCGTTGCCCATGGTAGCCAAACCGCCGGAGAGCGAGGCCATCATGCCCCGGCGTAGCTTGAGGTCTCGGGCATACCAGTTGGCGGCGGAGCCGGAGTCGCTGGTGATGATGCAGTTGTCCGGCAGGCGCGGCGAAAGTTCCCAGAACACCCGCTGAGGGTTGACCGGGTCCGCCTCCGCCAGGGCGCGCTCCTCGAGCACTTCCCACCACTGCTTGATGCTCTTTTCGATATGCTCTCGCCAACCGCGATCCGTCTTATGCTCCAGATACGGCATCAGCGCGCGCAAGGTAGCGGCGCTGTCCCCCACCAGATTGGCCTCCATGGGGTAGCGCATGCTCAGCATGCGACCGTTGATATCGATCTGCACGCCACGAGCCTGGCCTTCCTCCGGCAGAAATTCCGAGTAGGGGAAGGAGGAGCCGACCATGAGGAGGGTGTCGCAGTTGGACATCAGCTCCCAGCTTGGATTGGTGCCGAGCAGGCCGATGGAGCCGGTGACGAAGGGCAGATCATCCGGTAGGGCAGCGCGCCCCAGCAGCGCCTTGGCGACTCCGGCGCCCAGGGTTTCCGCCACCTGGATCACCTCGTCCGTGGCGTTCAGGGCGCCGGCGCCCACCAGTATCGCCACCCGCTTGCCTTCGTTGAGTACCGCCGCGGCGCGCCTGAGATCCGCATCCGCGGGCACTGTGACCGGCGCGGAATAGCCGATACCGGAATGCACGGTGCCGTGAGCGTGGGCGGGCTCCTCCACCGCCGGCTGGGTCTGCAGGTCGTTGGGTATGATCAGGGCGGTGACGGTGCGCTCCGAAAGAGCAGTGCGGATGGCGCGGTCCACCAGGTGGCGAATCTGCGATGGTACCGTAGCCATATGCACGTATTCGTGGGCCACGTCCTTGTAAAGGGAAACCAGATCCACTTCCTGCTGATAGTCACCGCCCAGTGCCGCCCGGGCCTGCTGGCCGACGATGGCCACCACCGGCTGGTGATCCTTCTTGGCGTCGTAGAGCCCATTGAGCAGGTGAATTGCGCCGGGGCCGGAGGTAGCGGTACAGACGCCAACCTGACCGGTGAATTTGGCGTGGGCGGTGGCCATGAAAGCGGCCATTTCCTCATGGCGGGTCTGGATGAATTCGAATCTATCACCGGCGCGATTCAAGGCTCCCATAAGGCCGTTGCTGCCATCACCGGGATATCCGTAAATTCGTGAAATATTCCATTTTTCCAAGCGGTTGAGTAAAAAATCGCTGACGTTGTCGCTCATTTTCATAGCCTCCGTGCTACTGAGTCAAAAACGATAGCTTGCTTTTTAGCCTACTTTTAAAAGCTAGATAAGATGCTTGGAAATTGCCTGTAGTGTTTTGTAACAATTTACTGCCCGCCGCAGCGGGAAACCGGTTCCTTGATGCCTCGGCGTGCCTTGGCCAGGCTATGTGCGCTGTTGATCAGGCCCACATGGGAAAACGCTTGGGGCACGTTGCCCAACAGGCAGCGCTTTACCGGATGATATTCCTCGGAAAGCAGGCCCAGGTCGTTGCGGATCGCGAGAAACTTGTTGAACAGGGCTTCGGCCTCTTCCAGGCGCTCCAACAGAATCAGGTTGTCCACCAGCCAGAAGCAGCACACCAGGAAGGCGCCTTCGCCCTCGATCAGAGTTTCTTGCTTGTCTTGGGACTTGAAGCGGTAGACGAAATCGTCATAGGTCAATTCCCGCTGAATGGCCTCGATGGTGCGGGTCATGCGAGGGTCCTTGGCGGAAATAAAGCCGGTCAAGGGCAGCAGCAGAAGAGAAGCGTCGAGGTCTTCGGCGCCATAATATTGTACGAAGGTGCCACGCTCCTGGTGGTAGCCTTTTTCGCAGACCTCGTCGTGAATGCGCTGGCGAAGTTCGCGCCAATGTTCCACGTCCCCTTCCAGGTCGAAGTTCTCCACCGCCTTGATGGCGCGATCCACCGCGACCCAGCACATCGCTACGGAGTAGGTGTAGCGCCTGGTCTCGCCGCGCAGCTCCCAGAGGCTGGCACCGGTTTCCTGCCAGTGCTGCTCGATGAACTCCATCAATAGGCATTGGATGCGCCACATGTCCTCGTCCGGCTCCAGATTATGGACACGACCGGAATGCAAGCCATCCATTACCTCGCCATAGATATCCAGCTGCTGCTGCTTGAAGGCGCCATTGCCGATACGCACCGGGCGGCAGCCGTTGAAGCCGCTCAACCAATCGAGTTCGTACTCCGGAAGCCAGCGCTCCCCGGCGATACCGTAGAGGGGTTGCAGTTTCTCCGGCCCACCCGCGGCGGCCCGCAGCAGCCATTGTCGCCAGGCATATGCCTCTGCCCGATACCCCGAAGCCAACAGGGCGTGCAGGGTGAAGGTGGCATCCCGCAACCAGGTGTAGCGGTAATCCCAGTTGGCTTCACCGCCTATTTTTTCCGGTAAGGAGGTAGTGGCGGCGCCCACCATGCCGCCGGTTTCCCAGTTGGTCAGAGCCTTGAGGGTGATCAGCGAGCGTACCACCGGCTCGCGAAACGGTGTGTCCACTTGGCACTGGCAACTCCAGTCTTGCCACCAACGCTCGGTTTTTTCGAGCAGTGCTTGGGGATCGCGAAAGAGCGGCTTGTTCTTGAAGGAAGACGACCAGGTCAGCACGAAAGCGGCGGATTCTCCCTTATTCACGGTAAAAGTGCCCGTGGTCTGCATGTTCTTGCCATGTAGAGCAATGGGGGTGCGCAGATGGATGGCATCCGGACCGGCGATGGCGACCACTTCGTTTTCGTAATGGCGAACCCAGGGAATGATTTGGCCATAGAAGAAGCGAAAGGCGATATGGGTTTGCATGGCAACCTGACCGCGCAGACCCTTGACGATACGCACCACATCCACCGTGGTGTCGCCTTCGCCCATCAGCGGCATAAAGTCGATCACCGCCACCTCGCCGCTATCCGTGGTGAAATGAGTTTCCAGAATCAGGGTATCTTCCCGATAATGACGGCGTTGTGAGCGAACGCTATCTCGGGGCGCTATTTGCCAATAGCCGTTTTCTTCGTCTCCCAGCAAGGCTGCGAAACAGGCATCCGAGTCGAAACGCGGCATGCACAGCCATTCCATGCAGCCATGGCGATCGATCAGCGCGGTGGTCTGCATATTGCCGATGAAACCGTAATCCTCGATTTTCTTGTTTTTTTGCATGTAATCATCCTTACCGAATGATGAATGGGGAGCATGAAAATTCTAGTCGAGCGTTTCGTCGGGTTCAAAAGCATGGAACGCTTGCATGATGCTGCCACATCAAACTCGACAATCGTAAGCGCTCTGGAATTCCCTGAGCCTAGGGGGCGGTATTTCACTTTCCGTGATATAGCGAGGTAATGAAGCATGCCTGTGGTCGTTTCAGATTGGCTCAGGAGGCGGTGGAAGCCAAGGCGGAACAGAAAAGGCTTGTTCGGCAAGGCCATCTGTCTGGGTACGCTCTTGCTGGGAGTCTCCTGCGGCGTGAGTGCAAGAGTGGACGATGGCGTGAATCTGCTCGCCGGGGATTGGTCTCATGTGGACGGTGCCCGCATGACCGCGCAAGGCCTGATGGTAACGGGGCTCGGGCGTGGCATCGTGCCGCCGGCGGACGATCCGGATGCGCCGGTGATGGCCAATCCGCCGATCAATCTGCGAGGGCCGGTACTGAAGGTGAGCGGGGATTTCGCCCTCACCGCACGGCTCAAGCGCCCGCTGGGCGCGCGGCTTACCTTCTACGGCACCCTGCCTTACAATCAGGACGAGTGGCGGCAGGAAGGGCAGGCCGTCACCCTGAAGGTCAACAAGCGCAAGCTGATCCTGGAACTGCAGGACGGCATCGATGACCCGAAGCGACGTGCCTTTGTCATCGACAGACAAAAACTCCGTCGAAAGGGCGATATCGAACTGACTCTCGCGCGGATCGGCAGGCGTCTGACGGTAACCGTCGACGGACAAACGGTGATCAACGTGGCGGACCCGGGGCTGTTCGATAGCGGAGAAATACGCATTGGCGTGGATGCACCGGTAGGGCGCAAGTTCTTTCTCGCCGCGCTAACCGCTAGAGCACTGAACGAGGACTCCCGCCTCGAGAAAGTCGATTCGTCGATTCCCCGTTTTTCGCCGCCGCCGGATTCCCTGCGTCGTCTGGCGGAGCGCCGTTATCCGCATCTCAAGATCGGCACCGCGGTGGCGGCCATTCCGCTGCTGAGCGATTCGGACTACGCGCGGGTACTCGGCGAGCAGTTCAACATGGTGACGCCGGAAAATGTCATGAAATTCCAGTTCATCCATCCGCAGCCGGACCGCTATGCCTTCGCGGATGCGGACGCCATCGTCGACTTCGCCGAGCTCAACCATATGGCGGTGCACGGCCATACCCTGGCCTGGAAGGAGGCGCTGCCGCGCTGGGTCACCGAAGGGAATCACGACGATGACGAACTCGAGCACATTCTTGCGGAACATATCGCCACGGTGGTGGGTCGCTACAAGGGTCGAATAGCCTCTTGGGACGTGATCAACGAGCCTTTCGAACCTTTCGGTTCCGAGCTGCGTACCGGCTCGCCCTGGTATCAGGCCATGGGCGAGGACTATATCGCGTTTGCGTTGCGGGAAGCCCATCGGGCGGACCCGGACGCGAAGCTGTATATCAACGACTACGCTCTGGAACATCGCGGTCCCAAGTCCGACGCCATGTATGAACTGGCGAAATCCCTGCTCGAGGACGGAGTACCCCTGCACGGCATCGGCTTCCAGATGCACGAGGACATGACCGATGACTACCAGCCGATCGGCGTCGATGCCTTTCGCGAAAACGTGCAGCGCTTCATCGACCTGGGGCTCGAGGTGCGTATCTCGGAAATGGACGTCAATCTGCAAGAGGACGATTCTCGAAAGCGGCTCAAGCAGCAGGCGAAGTACTACCGCGACATCTTCGAGCTGGCCAAGGAAAAACGAGCCTTTACCGCCTTTTCCATTTGGGGCTTCACGGACCGCTATTCCTCGCTGCAGGACTGGTGGAACGAGGAGGGCTTCGGCAACGGCCTGATCTTCGATACGCAGAAAAAGCCCAAGCCCGCCTATCACAGCCTGAAGTCGTCCCTGGAAGAGTAGGCGTTCGAATCGGCTGTAGTAGTAAAGGATGCCACGCAAGAACCTCGGCTTATGGCCGAGGTTCTCGTTGTGACTGATGTCAGGATGACGCTGATGGCTTGCCGAGCCTAGCCGTCAAGCTTTTCCTTCAACAGCTGGTTGACCTGCTGGGGATTGGCGGTGCCGCGGGAGGCTTTCATCACCTGGCCAACGAAGTAGCCGATCATCTTGCCGCGCTTGTCCGGCGCAGCCTCCCGATACTGGGCCACCTGCTTGGGGCTGTCCGATATTACCTGGTCGATCATCCCCTCGATGGCGCCGGTATCCGTGACCTGCTTGAGCCCCTTGGCTTCGATGATCTCATCGGCGGAGTCGCCTTCGCCATTCCACAGCGCCTGGAAGACCTGCTTGGCGGCCTTGCCATTGATGGTGTCGTCCATCACCCGGCGTATCAGCTCGCCTAGCTGCTCCGCGCTGACCGGGCTGTCATCGATACTCAGATTCTCGCGGTTGAGCTGGCCGGAAAGCTCCCCTTGCACCCAGTTGGCGGCCAGCTTGGCGTCGCCGCACACCTCCTTGACCCGCTCGAAATAGTCCGCCATGGGACGGCTGGCGGCAAGCACGCCGGCGTCGTAGGCGGAAAGCCCGAGCTCGTTCTGGAAGCGAGCGCGCTTCTCCGCAGGAAGTTCCGGCAGAGTGGCGCGCAGATGCTCCACATAGTCCCGCTCGAGCTTTACCGGCAGCAGGTCCGGGCAGGGGAAGTAGCGGTAATCGTTGGCTTCCTCCTTGGTGCGCATGCTGCGGGTCTCGTCCGCGTCCGGGTCATACAGTCGGGTTTCCTGCACTACCTTGCCGCCGTCCTCGAGCAGCTCGATCTGGCGTTCCACCTCGAAGGCGATGGCCCGCTCGACGAAACGGAAGGAGTTGACGTTCTTGATCTCCGCCCGGGTGCCGAAGGCTTCCTGCCCCTGGGGACGCACGGAGACGTTGACGTCGCAGCGCATGGAGCCTTCCGCCATGTTGCCGTCGCTGATGCCCAGGTAGGTGACGATGGCGTGAATCGCGCGGAGGTAGGCGACGGCTTCCCCGGCGGAGCGCATGTCCGGCTCGGAGACGATTTCCAGCAGCGGCGTGCCGGCGCGATTGAGATCGATACCGGTCATGCCTTGACCCATTTCGCCGGTGAACGTCTCGTGCAGGGATTTGCCGGCGTCTTCCTCCAGGTGGGCGTGGTGCACGCGAATGCGCTTGGTGTCGCCGTCCTCCAAGGTGATTTCCACCTCGCCGGGGCCGACGATGGGATGATACATCTGGCTGGTCTGGTAGCCCTTGGGCAGGTCCGGATAGAAGTAGTTCTTGCGATCGAACACCGAGACCTCGGGAATCTCCGCGTTGATGCCCAGGCCGAACTGGACCGCCATGGCCACCGCGCCTTCATTGAGCACCGGCAGTACCCCGGGCAGGCCGAGATCCACCGCGCAGGCCTGGGTGTTGGGCTCCGCGCCGAAGGCGGTTGAGGCGCCGGAGAATATCTTCGAGCGGGTCGCCAACTGGACGTGGACTTCGAGACCGATCACGGTTTCCCATTGCATTAGCGGGTCTCCTTGGCGAAGGCCGGGCGCTGGCGATGCCAGGTCGTGGCCTGCTGGTATTGGTGAGCGACGTTGAGCAGTCGGGCTTCACTGAAGTGCGGGCCGAGGATCTGCAGGCCCGTGGGGCGGCCATCCGTGGGACGGCCATCCGTGGGACGGCCATCCACCAGACCCACCGGTGCGCTGATGCCGGGAATGCCCGCCAGGTTGATGGCGATGGTGTAGATATCCTGCAGGTACATGGAAACCGGGTCCTTCTGCGCCCCCAGGTCAAAGGCGGCGGTGGGGGCCGCCGGGCCCATCAGCACGTCGACGTTCTCGAAAGCATCGAGGAAATCCTGGCGAATCAGCCGGCGCACCTGCTGGGCCTTCTTGTAGTAGGCGTCGAAGAAGCCCTCGGACAGGGTGTGGGTGCCCATCAGGATGCGCCGCTTGACCTCGTCGCCGAAGCCTTCCGCCCGGGAGCGCTTGTAGAGATCGATGAGATCGCTGGGATTCTCGCAGCGATGGCCGAAGCGTACGCCATCGAAGCGTGACAGGTTCGAGGATGCTTCCGCCGGGGCGATCACGTAATAAGCAGGAATGGCGAGATGCGTATGCGGCAGGCTGACCTCGTGGATCGTAGCGCCCAATGACTCATAGACTTTGATCGCTTCCCGCACGGCGTTTTCCACGCCGCTGTCCAGCCCGTCGCCGAAGTACTCCTTGGGTAGGCCGATCTTCAGCCCTTCGAGGGGCGCATTCAGTTCCGCGCGATAATCCGGTACCGGGCGGGGGACGCTGGTGGAGTCTCGAGCGTCGTGACCGGCGATGACGTTCATCAGCAGGGCGCAGTCCTCGGCGGTGTAGGCCATGGGGCCGGCCTGATCCAGGCTAGAAGCGTAGGCGATGATACCGTAGCGGGACACGCGGCCGTAGGTGGGCTTGAGCCCGGTGATGCCGCAGAAGGCGGCGGGCTGGCGGATCGAGCCGCCGGTATCCGTGCCCAGCGCCGCCGGCGCCAATCCCGCCGCCACCGCTGCGGCGCTGCCCCCGGAACTGCCGCCGGGCACCGCGTTCAGGTCCCAAGGATTCTTGACCGGGCCATAAAAGCTTGACTCGTTGGAGGAGCCCATGGCGAACTCGTCCATGTTGGTCTTGCCTAGGCTGATCAGACCCGCCTGGCTGAGCTTTTCCACCACCGTGGCGTCGTAGGGCGCGATGAAGTTGTCGAGCATCCTGGAGCCGCAGCTGGTCCTGACCCCCCGGGTGCAGAAGATGTCTTTCAGCGCGATAGGCAAGCCGGCGAGAGGGCCTGCTTCGCCCCTGGCGCGCAGAGCATCAGCTTCGGTCGCGGCGGCAAGCGCCTGATCGCCGGTAACGGTGATGAAGCTATTGAGCTCGCCGTCCAGACGCTTGATGCGCGACAGCAGGGATTCAATCAGTTCGCGACTGGAAAACTCACCTGCCGCGAGGCCGTCGGCGAGTTCGGTCAGGGTCTTTTCATGCATGGGCGGTCAAGCTCCGAAACGGGGTATTCAGATGCGCGATATTCATGGATCGGCGTTCGCTAGACGGCGTTGGAGAGTCATTCGACGACTCGCGGCACCAGATAGAGGCCGTCTTCTACCAGGGGCGCACAGCGCTGAAAGACCTCGCGATGGTTGGATTCGGTGACTTCGTCCGGGCGTAGCGGCTGAGTCGTCTCCAGCGGATGGGCCAGGGGGGCGATATCCCGGGTATCGACCTGCTGCAACTGATCGACCATCTCGAGGATGTGCTTAAGATCATCGACGTAACCCGCGGCCTCCGTGTCGCCCAGGGCCAGCCTGGCCAGGTGCGCCGCGCGTTGTACGTCTGCGTGTTCAAGCGCCATGGTATGAGTTTTCCTTACGCGGTGGGGTAATCATAAATAGCCAGGAAATGTACCATATTCCGGCCTTTGTGGCAGGTGATCGCGCTTGCCGCCACCCCCTCGCGATGATACCTTTTGCCTCCGCAATGGGTCCCGTCAGCCTGTCAGCATTAGGTAACCACCTCCATGTTCAAACGCTTGAGGGGGCTGTTCTCCAGTGATCTTTCGATCGACCTGGGAACGGCCAACACACTGATTTACGTGCGCGGTCGCGGTATCGTGCTCAACGAGCCTTCCGTGGTGGCGATACGCCAGACCGGCAACAACCGCAGCGTCGCCGCGGTGGGTGCGGAGGCCAAGCGCATGCTGGGGCGGACCCCGGGCAATATCACCGCCATTCGGCCCATGAAGGATGGGGTGATCGCGGACTTCACCGTGACGGAACAGATGCTCCAGCACTTCATCCGCAAGGTACACCAGCGCACCTTCCTGAGCCCCAGCCCGCGAGTGCTGATCTGCGTGCCCTGCATGTCCACTCAGGTGGAGCGCCGCGCGATTCAGGACTCCGCGGAAGGCGCCGGTGCCCGGGAAGTCCATCTGATCAAGGAACCCATGGCCGCAGCGCTTGGCGCCGGATTGCCGGTGGAAGAAGCCCAGGGCTCGATGGTGGTGGATATCGGCGGCGGCACCAGCGAAATCGCGATCATTTCCCTGCATGGCGTAGTGTATTCGGAGTCCATCCGGGTGGGCGGTGACCGCTTCGATGAAGCCATTACTTCCTATGTCCGTCGTCACTACGGCAGCCTGATTGGCGAGGCGACAGCGGAGCGCATCAAGGAAGAAATCGGCTGCGCCTATCCCGGCGGCGAGCTGCGCGAAATCGACGTGCGCGGGCGCAATCTGGCGGAAGGGGTGCCGCGCAGTTTCACCCTCAATTCCCACGAGATTCTCGATGCCCTGCATGAATCCCTGATGGCGATCATCACCGCCATCAAGAATGCCCTGGAGCAGGCGCCGCCGGAGTTGGCCTCGGATATCGCCGAGCGCGGCCTGGTATTGACCGGCGGCGGCGCCATGCTGCGCGACCTGGATACCCTGATCGCCGAGGAAACCGGCCTGCCGGTGATCGTGGCGGAGGATCCGCTGACCTGCGTCGCCCGGGGCGGCGGCAAGGCGCTGGAGCTGATCGATCAGCACGTCTTCGAACTGCTTTGCACCGAATAAAGATGCTCCGGTGCATGGCGACCGCTCGGGACAAAGAAGCGCCGTCTATACCGAGTCTTTGGCATACGTTTGCGGGAGACGCCTTATCAAACCGCTGTTCACCCAGGGTACGATACCTCGCTATCGCGTGCTGGCCTGCGCGCTAGTCGCTGTCGCACTGATGGTCTCGGAGCAGCGCTTTTCCCAGGTCGAGGTGCTGCGTGCCAGGCTCGCCAGCGTCGTGACCCCCATCCAATGGCTGGCTAGCCTTCCCGGCGACGCCCTGGCCTGGAGCTCGCTGGTACTATCGAATCAGCAGCAGCTCGTCGAGGAAAATCAGCAGCTGCGCCAGCAGATTCTCACCCTGTCTCAGCGCACTCAGCGCATGGCGAGCCTGACCGCGGAAAACCTGCGCCTTCGCGAACTGCTGCACGCCGCGAAACGCCGCGATATTTCCTATATCACCGCAGAGCTGTTGACCCTGGATTCGGATCCCTTCACTCACCAGGTGGTAGTCGATCGGGGACGTCGAGACGGAGTTTTCGTCGGTCAGCCGGTGATGGATGCCTCCGGCATCGTCGGTCAGGTCATTGGCGTCTCCGCCTATTCCAGCCGGGTGCTGCTGCTGGCGGATGCCAATCATGCGCTGCCGGTGCAGATCAACCGCAACGGCCTGCGTTTCATCGTTCAGGGCACCGGGCGCTTCGATACGCTGATGGTGCGACATGTGTCGGATACGGCGGATATTCGCGAAGGCGATCTGTTGATCAGCTCCGGGCTTGCGGGGCGTTTTCCCGCTGGCTACCCGGTAGCGCGGGTCAGCCGGGTCGAGCATGATCCCGGCAAACCTTTCGCTCGGGTAGAGGCGACGCCGATCTCGCGCCTGGAGCGGGCCCGTCATTTCCTGCTGCTGTTTCCGCCGCCGCCCCGGGACACGCTCTGGGACGAAAGCTTCGCCATTCGTGAGCTGCCGAAGGCATTGTTATCCGTCCTGCCGCCGTTGACTGCTCCCCCCGCGGAGGAGCCCGAGCCATGAGTCTTCGCGGCTGGTATCTGATCTGGGGAACCTTGCTGCTGGCCCTGACGCTGCAGATCGTGCCGCTGATGGATCGCTGGCTGATCTGGCGCCCGGACTGGCTCGAACTGATGTTGATCTACTGGTGCTTCGTTGCGCCGCGCAGGGTGGGAGTGGCCCACGGCTTCGTCTTTGGCCTGCTGCTGGATCTCGCTCAGGGCTCTCCCCTGGGGCAGAGCGCTCTTGTGCTGACGCTGCTGGTATTCCTGTGTACCTTGGCGCATCGACGCATGCGTGCCTATTCCCTGGCTCAGCAGGCGCTGATGGTGTTGCTTCTGCTGCTGGTCGCTCAACTGCTGGAACAGTGGCTGATGTCGCTGTTTGGCCCCTTTACCGTTCATCTGGCCTTTCTGCTGCCCGCAGTGATCGGCGCGGTACTTTGGCCCTGGTTCTACCTGCTGTTCCAGCGTTTGAATCAACGCTTGAAATGGGTGCCGGTGCCCAGGAACTGAACATGATCGAGCTGTGTCTTGCTTCCGCCTCCCCCCGGCGCCGCGAACTGCTGGCGTCCATCGGCGTCGATGTCGATGTCCAGCCGGTAGATATCGACGAAACACCGCTCCGGGGCGAGGCGCCCCGAGATTACGTGTGCCGCCTGGCCCGAGAAAAGGCACAGGCCGGCGCAGACCTGATCGCCAGCCGGCTTCCGGTGCTTGGCTCGGATACGGTAGTGGTGCGAGACGACGAAATCCTTGGCAAGCCTCGAGATCAAAGGCACGCTGCCGCCATGCTGCGCAACTTGTCCGGTCGTGCTCACGAGGTGCTGACCGCGGTGGCAGTGACCGGTCTCGCTGGCTTGTTGGAAACCTGCGTGACGACCCGGGTCAGCATGCGTGAAATCACCGAGCAGGAAATCCAGGCTTACTGGATGACCGGCGAACCGGCGGACAAGGCGGGGGGTTATGCCATTCAAGGATTTGCCGCGATCTTCATCGAGCGCATCGAGGGAAGCTATTCCGCGGTGGTGGGTTTACCGCTGTTCGATACCGCGCAATTGTTACAGCGTCAAGGAGTGGCGCTGTGGTCTGGAGCGCTGAATGGTGGGTTTGCGTAGTATGGCATAATGGCCGCTAGACGATTTCAGGATAAGGAAACCCACATGAGCGGCGAAGTATTGATCAATCTGACGCCCATGGAAACCCGGGTGGCGGTGGTCGAGAACGGTGTGCTGCAAGAAGCCTTCATCGAGCGTAGCCGGCGTCGCGGCATCGTCGGCAATATCTATCGCGGCAAGGTGGTACGGGTGTTGCCGGGCATGCAGGCGGCGTTCATCGATATCGGCCTGGAGCGCGCCGCCTTCATCCACGTCCACGAGGTATTGGCGCCCAATACGCCCTCGGAGGAACAGGCGCCGATCAATCAGCTGCTGCAGGAAGGCCAGCCTCTGGTCGTGCAGGTCACCAAGGATCCCATCGGCTCCAAGGGTGCACGGCTGACCACCCATCTTTCCGTTCCCTCCCGCTATCTGGTGTACATGCCGGATTCTCCCCATGACGGCGTTTCTCAGCGCATCGAGGACGAAACGGAACGGGAACGGCTGCGAGAGCTGATGCGCGAGTGCCGCGCCGCTCAGGAGCAGGAGGTGGCCGGTGGCTTCATCCTGCGTACCGCCGCGGAAGGCATTACCCGGGAAGAGCTGCAGGCGGACATGTACTTCCTGCTGCGCCTGTGGCGCAAGGTCAGCGAGCGCAAGCTTACCGCCGCGGTGCCCAGCGTCATCTACGACGATCTGCCGCTGTTCATTCGCACCCTGCGAGACGTGATGCGCGACGGCATCGAGAGGGTGCGTATCGATTCCCGGGAAAACTACCTGGCGCTGATGGAGTTCGCCAACGAGTTCATGCCCAACACCGCACCAAGCA
Source organism: Pistricoccus aurantiacus (assembly GCF_007954585.1). Lineage (GTDB taxonomy): Bacteria > Pseudomonadota > Gammaproteobacteria > Pseudomonadales > Halomonadaceae > Pistricoccus > Pistricoccus aurantiacus. The sequence goes on along the minus strand of NZ_CP042382.1, from coordinate 3,137,746 downwards.
TCGAGTACTACCCCGGGGAGCGGCCGATCTTTGATCTGTATAGCGTCGAGGACGAAATCCAGAAGGCCCTGGGGCGCAAGGTGCAGCTCAAGTCCGGCGGCTATCTGGTCATCGATCCCACCGAGGCGATGGCTACCATCGACGTCAATACCGGCGGCTACGTGGGCCATCGCAATCTCGAGGAAACCATCTTCAAGACCAATCTCGAGGCAGCCACCGCCATCGCGCGCCAGCTCAGGCTGCGTAATCTGGGCGGCATCATCATCATCGATTTCATCGACATGGAGGACAAGGAGCACCAGCGTCAGGTACTGCGGGTGCTGGAAAAGTCCCTGGAGCGGGATCATGCCAAGACCAAGTGCACCGGGGTCACCGAGCTTGGTCTGGTGCAGCTGACCCGCAAGCGGACCCGGGAAAGCCTCGAGCAGATTCTTTGCGAGCCCTGTCCGGTGTGTAGTGGTCGGGGCACGCTCAAGACGCCGGAAACCGTGTGCTACGAGATTTTCCGGGAAATCCTGCGGGAAGAGCGGGCCTATGGTCCGGAAACCTATCGGGTGCTGGCGTCCCAGGCGGTGGTGGATCGGCTGCTGGACGAGGAGTCCGCGGCGGTAGCGGACCTGGAAAGCTTCATCGGCAAGACGATCCGTTTTCAGGTGGAAGCGCATTACTCCCAGGAGCAGTACGACATCGTACTGATGTGAACGCTTGCATGAGTCCCTTTCGCCTGCTGATTCGTTGGGTGTTGACCCTGATTGCCTGGGGGTTGGGCTTTCTGGCGGTACTCCTGTTACTGCTGCGCCTGCTGCTGGCGGATATGGGTTACTGGCAGCCGCATATCGAGGAGCTGCTGTCCCAGCGCTTCAACGCCCAGGTAAGCATCGACGCGCTGCGCGGAGGAGTGAGTGGCGTGGACCCGGCCATCGCCATAAAAGGATTCAGCCTGGTATCCCGCGGCCCGGCCCGTCAGCCTCTGCTCGAGATACAGGAGGCACGGCTCGGGCTGGATGTCGGCGCCTCGCTCATAGCGGGTCTACCGGTAGTGGACGATGCCCGAGCGCAGGGCATCACCATTCATCTCTATCAGCAAGCGGATAATAGCTGGCATTGGCCGCGCCCGGCGCAAATTCCTCCCACGCTGACACCGGATAGTCGCCTTACCTTGAAGCGGCTGGATTTCTGGGTGGGGGCACTGCTGCGTCAGCGGCTGGTGGCGGATCGAGTGAGTCTGGTGCTGCACGGCCAGGATCAAGATCAGGATCTCAAGCTCACCGCGCCTCGGTTGTTGTTCAGTGGTGATGCCAATCGAGCGCATATAGAAGGCGAACTTTACATCGCCAACCAGCCCTCCGCTTCGCTGACCACGGTCATCGAAATTCAGCCGGGCAGTCATGGACTCGAGGATTTCAGTGCCGCTCTGCAGGCCAACATGGATCTGGGCACCCTGGGCAGCCTGACGAAAATTCTCACCCGCAACCAACCGCTGCGAGTCGACCGGATCGACGGCAAGGCAAGGCTGTGGGGACGCTGGCATGAAGGAAGGTTGGACGATGCCCGGCTCGACCTGCGAATTCCCGAACTGACGGCGAATCATGAGGACCGGACGCTTTCCGTGCAGGGTATTCACGCGGTCGGCCAGTGGCAGCGCGAGAAAAGCGAGGCCTGGCAAGCCTGGTTCAACCTGGAGGCGGAGGAGAAAATAGCGGATTCCTCGCCTCCCTTGCCTCAGTATTGGCAGGCGCATGGCCAAGGGAGCGAGTGGTGGATGAACGCCAGCGAGTTCGATCTGGCGGCCATGAATCGCTGGCGCGAGGCGCTCCCGCTGCCGTCATCCCTCGAGGAATTGTTGACTAAGCTGTCGCCTCGAGGCCGAGTGAGTGGTCTGGGACTTGGCTATCGGGATGACGCCTGGCGAAGCCGGATCATGCTGGGGGATGCCCGGGTCGACCCCTGGAATCAGATTCCCGGCGGCGGGCCGGTGGATGCCTGGATCGAGACCCAGGATGGACAGGGCGAGGTTCGCTTCAGCGGTCGCGATACCCGTCTAATAATTCCGGAAATCTTCCCCGAGCCCCTGCGCCTGGACGCCGCTCAGGGAGAGGTGGATTGGCAGCTCGAAGGTAAGCGGGCGAAAATCACCGGAAAGAATCTTCAGGCCCGGTGGCGCGACGCCCTGGTGACCGGCGGTTTTCAGCTGGCGCTGGGTGACGATGAGCAAAATGCCTTTGCTCTCGATCTCGATTTCGCGAATGTCGATGCGGTCACCACGCCCCTGGCGGAGTGGCTGCCGACAGGGGCTCTCGGTCCGGAACTGACGGAGTGGCTATCACAGGGGATCGCCGGCCGGGTACCTCGGGGGCGTTTTTCCCTGGCCATGCCGCTGGTCGAGGATCTCACGCCGGAACAGCTCGATCTCACGCTTTCCCTGGATGTCGAAGACGGCTCTCTCGTCTATGCGGAAGGCTGGCCGGCGCTGGAGGAGCTCAAAGGCCATCTGGATCTAGAAGGACAGCACCTGGCCGCCCGGGTCGAAAGCGGTGAAAGCCGCGGGCTCGAGATTCGCCAAGGCAGTGTCGAACTGGAGAACGACATTCTTGGCGTCAGCGCGTCCTCTGTCGGAACGCCCGTGGCGCTGATTGATTTTCTAGCGGGTATTCCAGACGTCGAGCTCGACCCGAAGGATTGGCAAGGTCAGGGAGATATCACCGGCCAGCTCGATCTCGAGATGCCGATCGCCGACCCGGATGCTCTGGTGCTAAGTGTAGCGACTCGGCTTGAGGCGCCTCGTCTGACATATCAGCCGGCGTCCCTGGACCTTGAGGCACTCGAGGGCCAGGTAACCTATCGCTACGCGAATCAGCAGGGCGGGCTCGACGGCAAACTCGATGCCCAGGCCTTCGGCGGTCCGCTTGGCGCGAACTTCGACGTGGATGCCCAGCGAGTGATTCTTGATGGCAAGGCACAGGCTCAGGCACTGCTGCGCTGGGCGGATCAGTCGGCTTTTCTCCCGCTGGTAAATGGTTCTTTGCTATACACCGCGCAGGTCGATTATGCCAATCTGCCGCCGCGGGTCGCGCTGCAGAGCGATCTCGAAGGCCTTGCAATCCGCCTGCCCGCGCCCTTCGGCAAGCGTGCCGAGGACAAGGCACCGCTCGCTGTGAGCTTTGAGCCGGAAAACCGGCAGCTTGACGCGACTCTGGCGAACCGACTGCGTCTGCGCTATCGCGATCTCGACGATATGGCGCCTCAAGGTCAGCTATGGCTCGAGGATTGGCCTCAGGCGCCGCGCTGGCCAACCGGTGGCGGTTGGGAAGTGGACTGGCAAACGCCGCGGTTGAGTATCGGTGCCTGGCAGGAGACACTTTCCGCGCTGGGCTCCGATGGTCTGGGCGACGGCGGTGCTTCCAGTGCCGCTGTCAGCGCGCTGCGTCTCTCCACGGACTGCCTGTCACTGGATCAACGCTGTCTGGGGGATCTGGATATACGGGCCTTCCCTCAGGGGCGGGGAGGTTGGCGAGCCGGTCTGCGAGGCAGTCTGATGGAGGGGCGCTTCGACTATCGGCCCAGTCAGGCGCGCCCCCTGGATATCAGCCTTTCCCGGTTGAATCTGGGGGCGCTGGTGTCGGAGCCCAGCGCGCCGGACAGCCTGCTCGATGAAGTGGCGCCGGCGCCGCAGCCGCTGGCCTATCCGGCGGGTCTGGAAAACTTGCCCGCGGGGCAACTCAACGTCACCTCCCTGGAGTATCGCGGTCAGCGTTTCGGCCCGCTGAGCGCCGCCTGGCAAGCCTCCTCGGCGCGTCTCGAACTGGCGCCCGTATCCCTGAGGCTGGGTCAGGTCGAGGCCAGCGGAGAGCTGACCTGGGAAACAGCGGGCGAAGCCGCCAGCCTGACTCGCTCCCGACTGAAGCTGGAGGGCGGTGATCTCGGTTCCGCCCTGGCGGTGCTGGGGCAGGAGGTGTCTATCCGTAATGCCGATACCCGGGTCGATGCTCAGCTGGCCTGGCCCGGGGCGCCCTGGCAGTTCGCCTTGGAGCGCTCCCGAGGCAGCATCGGTGTCGATTTGCGCAATGGGCGCTTCTTGAATGTGCAGTCGCCGTCCGCCAAGCTAGTGGGGCTTTTGAATTTCGACAATCTGCTGCGCCGTCTGCGTCTGGACTTCACCGATGTCACCGGACGCGGTACCGCCTTCGATAGCGTGAAGGGCGACGCCACCCTCTATGGTGGCATTCTCGAAACCGCCGGGCCGGTGAAGATCGACGCGGTGGCGGCGTCGATCACCCTGAATGGGTCGGTGGATCTGGCAAAACGTGAACTCGATCAGCGTTTGACGATCACATTGCCTGTCAGCCAGGCCTTGCCCGTGGCGGCGCTGGTGGCGGGAGGGCCGATCATCGGCGGCGCCATGTTCATCGCCGAGCGCCTGTTTGGCGGGGCACTGGATACGGTGTCCCAAATTCATTATCGCGTGCGCGGTCCCTGGACCGAGCCGCAAATTTCCGTGGAAAGTGCCCAATGAACCAACTGTCTTGTGAGCCCGTTGCCCAGAACGTGATGGGAAGCGCCATCGCGACGCTGCTCGAACCGGGCGGCCTCGATCTGGAGTCCATCGACAGATCCCTGGCGGCTATCCTGACCCCCGGGGTGGATTACGCGGACCTGTATTTCCAGCGCAGCTGGCAGGAAAGCTGGGTGCTGGAAGACGGCGAGGTCAAGGACGCCAGCTACGATATCGACGGCGGCGTCGGCGTGCGGGCCATGACCGGCGACAAGACCGGCTTCGCCTACTCCAATCAGATGACCGCGGAGGCCCTGAGTGAAACCGGGCGCATCGTCTCGGGAATCGCCAAGAGCGGTTCACGCATTGCCTTGACGCCCCATGTGATCGGCCAGGCCCAGAGCCGTTACCGCGGCGTCGATCCGCTCGGTGGACTGAGCGCGGAAGACAAGATTGCCCTGCTCAAGGAAGCGGATCGCGTCGCTCGCGGCGCGGATCCGGCAATAACCCACGTCAGCGCCTCTCTGTCCGGAGTGCATGAAGTGATGCTGGTGCGGGCCAGTGATGGCACCCTGGCGGCAGATATTCGCCCGCTGGTGCGCCTCAATGTCAACGTGATTGCTCAACGGGAGGGACGCCGGGAGCGCGGCAGTGCCGGCGGCGGCGGTCGTTATCCCATGAGTCGCCTGCGGGACGAGAACGCCGCCACGCGCTTTGCCAAGGAAGCGGTGCGCCAGGCCCTGGTCAATCTCGAGGCGGTGGACGCCCCCGCCGGGCAGATGCCGGTGGTACTGGGGCCGGGCTGGCCGGGTATTCTGCTTCACGAAGCGGTTGGCCACGGCCTGGAGGGCGACTTCAACCGCAAGGGCAGTTCCGCCTTCGCCGGGCTCATGGGCCAGCGGGTCGCCGCGCCCGGGGTCACCGTAGTCGACGATGCCACCCTGGCGGATCGCCGGGGCTCCATGAGCGTCGACGACGAAGGCACGCCGGGCCAGTATACGCCGCTGATCGAGGATGGCATCCTCACCGGCTACATGCAGGACAAGCTCAATGCAAGGCTGATGGGTATGGCGCCCACCGGCAATTCACGCCGGGAATCCTATGCCCACATGCCCATGCCTCGCATGACCAATACCTACATGCTGGCGGGCCAGGATGATCCTCAGGACATCATCAGGAGCGTCAAGCGGGGTATCTATGCGGTCAGTTTCGGCGGTGGCCAGGTGGATATCACCTCCGGCAAGTTCGTGTTCTCCGCCAGCGAGGCCTATCTGATCGAAGATGGCCGTATCACCACGCCGGTCAAGGGCGCGACCCTGATCGGCAACGGCCCGGAGGCCATGGGGCGCGTGTCGATGATCGGCCATGACCTGGAACTGGATACCGGCATCGGCGTCTGCGGCAAGGAAGGCCAGGGCGTGCCGGTAGGGGTGGGTCAGCCGACGCTCAAGCTGGATGAGTTGACCGTAGGGGGTACACAATCGTAAGAAAAGCTGCCGACTTGGCGGCCAGGAGCTCGGCGTTATAGCTCGGCAGTATCCCGCAGCAGCTTGAACAGCCGCCGGGCATTGGTGGGTGGCTTGTCCCGCTGACGTTCCCGCTGGGCATTGCGAATCAGCTGACGCAGCGCTTGACGATCGATATCCGGATAGACGGCGACGAAGGCCTCGACGGCGGGATCGCCTTCTTCGATCAAGCGATCCCGCCAGCGCTCCAAACGATGAAACGCATGATCGCGTCGCTGGCTCTCCTGCTCGAATTCATCGAATACCGCCTGGATCGCCGACAGATCCTCGCGACGCATCAGCTTGCCGACGTACTGCATGTGCCGGCGGCGCCCCTCGTGAGAGCGGATACGCGACGTTTCCTCGATGGCGAACAGCAGATCGTCGGACAGCGGCAGTTTCGCGCGACGGGACTCGCTCAGGGCGATGATCTTTTCGCCCAGGGCCTGCAAGGCGTGCATTTCCTGCTTGCGCTGGGTCTTGCTCGGTCGCGGTGCGCCGTCTTGCGGATCGGAGTCGGTGGGGGAATCGAAGGACATGCCAGCATTTCCAGAACGTGTGTGAATTGAAGACGAGTATACCAGCGTCTTGTTCGACAACCATTGAAGGAGGTCATATGACCCAGGCATTCGATGCCGCCGCTCAGCAGGACCTGCTGGAATCCCGTGCTAGTACCGCCGTGGAGTTGGCACGTCAACTGGGAGCGGATTCCTGCGAAGTAGGCGCCAGCGTCGATCAGGGGATCGGCATCAGCGTTCGACTCGGCGAGGTGGAAAGCGTCGAGCTGTCCCGGGATCAGGGGTTCGCGGTAACGGTTTACGTGGGCGCCCGCAAGGGCAGCGCCTCTTCTTCGGATGCGGGAGATGCCTCGATTCGCGCCGCGGTGGAAAAGGCCATGGCTATCGCGACTCATACCGGGGAAGATCCGGCGGCGGGTCTGGCGGATGCCCGCCTGATGGCGACAACGTTTCCGGATCTGGACGTGCATCACCCCTGGGCGCTTTCCACCGAAGACGCCATCGAACTGGCGCTGGCCTGCGAGTCTGCAGGGCGGGATGTTTCCGGTATCAGTCAGTCAGAAGGTGCGAGTCTTTCCAGCGGCGAAGGCGTGCGGGTCTATGCCAACAGCCATGGCTTCCTGGGCAGCCAGCGCGGTAGCCGCCACTCGCTTTCCTGTATGTTGATCGCCGAGGACGAGAAGGGCATGCAGCGGGACTACGACTACTCCAGCGTGCGGGATCCGCGCCAGCTGGCGAGCCCGCAAGCCATCGGTCGTCAGGCGGCGGAGCGCACCCTGCGACGTCTCGGCGCGCGGCGACCCGCCACCGGACGCATGCCGGTGCTGTTCGACCCGCAGCTGGCCAGCGGTCTGATCGGCCATCTGATGGGAGCGATTGCCGGCGGCGCGCTGTATCGCGAGGCATCTTTTCTTTGCGGGCGCCTCGATGATTCGCTGTTTCCACAATGGTTTTCGCTGCAGGAACGACCGCTGGAGCGCGGCGCCATGTCCAGCAGTCCCTTCGACAATGACGGCGTCCAGACCCGGGACAATCTCTTCATCGACCAGGGCCGCCTGGCGAGCTACATGCTTTCCGCTTACAGCGCCCGGCGCCTGGGCATGGAGACTACCGGCAACGCCGGCGGCGCGCGCAACCTTCGCTTGAAAGCGCCGCTACAGTCCCGGGAGGAATTATTGGCGAAAATGGATCGTGGGGTGGTGGTCACCGAACTGATGGGCCAAGGCGTCAATAGCGTAACCGGGGATTATTCCCGCGGCGCGGCGGGTTTCTGGGTCGAGAACGGCGAGATTCAGTATCCCATCGAGGAGTTCACCATCGCCGGCAGCCTGCAGGCCATGTTCGAGGGCTTGATCGGCGTCGGTGACGATACGGATACCCGCGGCAGCATTCATACGGGGAGTTGGTTGGTCGGCGAGATGACCATAGCAGGCGGCTAAGTACGCGTTTCGATGGGCCGATAGTCGCTGTCCAGCCCCAGACGTGCGAGCAAGCGCTGGAACAAAAAGGCTTCGGAGCCTTTCAGCGAGCGTTTCAGGCAGTCCAGGAACTCGCGCTTGGCGTATTTGAAGAAACGCGGCGCCTTGTAGGCGTCGAGATCGATGGCGAACACCTGTCCGTCGCGGACCAGGAAATTGTCCGTATGCAGGCCCCGACAGTGGATGTCGTGGCGATAATAGGCGACGAGGATATCCAGGTAGCGGGTCTGCAGCGCCTCGGATTCGAGAATCAGCTGCTTGAGGGGCGCGCCGTGGACGTTCTCGGTGACCAGCCGATACTTGCGGGCCTCGACGATGGTGGGCGATGCGATATCAAGCGCCGCCAGCCGGGCGGCGATCCGCGCGAAATTGTGCCCTGGGTGAGGGCGAATACCCAGGGCGTAGCGCAGCTTGTCGAAAGGCTTGGGATGAAAGGTCTTGATGAAATGGTCTTTTTCGGGATCGAAGTAGACCATTGAATATTTGCCGCTTTGTATCAGTTGCATCGTCGTTCCACGGTAGGCCGGGTCTAGGCGTCTTCGTCGAAGCGGGCATCGAAAAGGGCTTCCAAGGCGTCCAGGGTGGCGGTGGCCTCCTCGCCGTCCGCATGAACGTCGAGCACGCTACCACAGGGCGCCGCCAGCATCAGAAGCGACATGATATTGGCAGCGTCCGCTTCCCGGCCCTGATGATGAACCCTGACGTTTGCCTGATAATTCTGGCAGCACTGAACCAGTTTTGTCGCCGCGCGGGCGTGCAGACCCCGCTTGTTGGTTAGTGTGAGTCGGCGCTTTGGCATGGTGGCTAGGGTTCCGCGCTGTTCGTGGACGCCTCGCGGACGTCTTGTTCGACGGTGAGTTGAATGCCCAGTTCCCGGTGGCGCAGCTTCACGTCAGGATAGTGCTTGGCGAAATGTTGAGCCAGGCGCTCCGCCAGATAGACGGAACGGTGCTGGCCACCCGTGCAGCCGATGGCTACGGTCATGTAACTGCGCCGGCTATCCTGATATACCGGCAGCCAGCGTTCCAGCCAGCCGGTGATATCGTCGGCCATCGCCCTGACATCGTCGAAATTCTCGAGAAATTCGATGATTTCCGGATCGCGACCGTTGAACTGCCGCAGGGCGCGATCCCAGAAAGGATTGGGAAGGCAGCGTGCGTCGAACACCGTATCCGAATCCAGCGGTACGCCATGCTTGAAACCGAAGGATTCGAAGGTCAGCGTCATTTGTTGACTGACGTGGCCGGCAACCTGTTCGGCAATGCGCCCGCGCAGGTCATGGACGGAAAGGCCGGTGGTATCAATTACCAGATCCGCCAGATCGTGAATGTCCTCCAGAGCGATTTCTTCCATCTCGATCGCCTCCGCCAAGGTCACGTCGCGATCGCGAGTCAGCGGATGACGTCGGCGCGTGGAGGAATAACGCTCGAGAAGTACACGGGCGTCCGTGGTCAAATAGATGACTCGGCAGTCGATACCACGTTCTTGTACCGCTGCCAGCATCGCCGGAAAGCGCTCAAGCGCCCCGGGCAGATTACGGGCATCGATACTGACGGCAACCGAGGAGCGCGGCGTCTCGCCGTGCTGAAGCTCGTCCACCAGGGGGCCGAGCAGCATGGCCGGCATATTGTCGATGGCATAGAAGCCGAGATCTTCCAGGGCCTGAAGCGCGATGGATTTGCCGGAGCCCGAACGACCACTGATGATCACGAGCTGCATTTGAAAAACTCCCGGGTAGCGGTGGCTAGAAGTCGCTGTCAGTTCGTATCCTCGTCACGCTGACGATGGATGGCTTGCAACAGGATCTCGTATAGCTGTTGTTGGCTGGCGCTCTTGCGCAGCTGTTGACGTGTGGTCAGATCCCCCATGACACGTGCCACCTGGCCAAGCAGGGCCAGATGCGTATCGTCCGCTTCCTCAGGTACCAGCAGCACGAAGACCAGATCCACCGGCTCACCATCGATGGCGTCGAAGTCGACGGGTTCCGACAGTTTCAAAAAGCCCGCCAAGGGGGTCTTGCAGTGTGGGTTGCGCGAATGCGGAATCGCCACGCCATTGCCGATGCCAGTGCTACCGAGTCGTTCGCGACCAATCAGGCGGCTGAAGACTTCCTGGCTATCGAGACTGGGGGTGTTCTGGGCGATAAAGGTGCTGAAGAATTCCAGCACTCTTTTCTTGCTTCCCCCGGGGACATCGAACAGCGTGCGCTCCGGGGGGAGAATGGTTTCCAGATTCATCGTTTCAGCGAGCACCGGCCCCTTGGGCGCGGGCCTGGGCTTTTTCCTTGTGCTTGACCAGCTGACGGTCGAGCTTGTCGGTCAAGGCATCGATGGCAGCATACATGTCGTCGTTTTCCGCTTCCGCATGCAATTCCCCACCGGCGACGTGCATAATGCAGGCGGCTTGCTGACGCTCCTTCTCGATGGAGAGAGTCACCTGCACCGTAGTGATATTGTCGTAATGACGCTCCAGGCGGGCGAGCTTTTCATTAACGTAGTTACGTAGGGCGTCGGTGAGTTCCACATGATGGCCGGTGATATTGACTTGCATGTCACGCTCCTTTTCCGTCGGCAGTCGTCTAGATTGTAACCCTTTTTGGCATCCTGCATAGTCCAGGCGTCAATATTACGCTGACGTCCTTATCACAGCATCCAAAATACCGCTCATGCAAACGCGGTTGACTCATTTTTTCAAGTGGGACAACCGTTTGCGCTCGTTGGAAGGCGGTATTCCCAGCGCTTCGCGGTATTTCGCCACGGTGCGCCGGGCGACCTGAACACCGTCGGCGTTCAGCAAATCTACCAGTCTACTGTCGGAAAGCGGTTTGCGAGCGGGTTCCTGTTCGATCAGCTTGTACAGGCGCGCCCGTATGGCGGTGCCGGAATGGCTTTCTCCATCGCTGCCGCCCAGCTGGCTGGAAAAGAAATGCTTGAGCTCGAATACCCCTTGAGGCGTATGAATGAATTTCTGGGTGGTGACCCGGGAAACCGTGGATTCGTGCATTTCCACTTTGGCGGCGATCTCCGCCAGCACTAACGGCTTCATGGCCTGATCGCCCTGTTCCAGAAAATCGAGCTGGTGGACCATGATTTCCTGGCCGACCTTGAGCAGGGTGGCGTTGCGACTCGACAGGCTCTTGATCAACCATCGCGCTTCCTGCAGATGATGCTTCATGAAGGTGTTGTCATCGCTTTTATCCGCGCGGCGTATCAGTGCGGCGTAATCCGGCTGGATACGCAGGCGGGGCAGGGCGTCGGGGTTCAGCTCGATGCGCCAGTCTCCCTGCACGCGCCGGGCCAGCAGGTCGGGAATGACATAGTCGCTGTTTATGGTATCGAAGACATGGCCCGGGCGTGGGTCCAGGCCGAGGATGAGATCGATGGCCTGTTGCAGCGCGTCATCGTCGAGACCCAAGCGACGTTTCAGCAGCTTGCGATCGTTGGCGGCCAGCGCCGTGAGGAATTGACGTGCCAGCCGCTTGGCCTGAGCCAAAAAAGGCGGAGCCTGGGTCAGGCTGTTCAACTGCAGCAGCAGGCATTCGCCGAGATGGCGGGCAAAGACGCCGGTCGGTTCGAACTGCTGCAGCCGTGCCAGCACTGTCTCGATTTCCGCGGGTTCGAGATCACTCATGCCCTGAGCCTTGAGGCCTTCCGTGATCTCCTGCAGCGGGCTTTGCAAATAACCGTTGGGGTCCACCGCATCGATCAGACTTTCCGCGATTCGGCGTTCACGACTGTCGATATCGGTCATCGCCAGCTGCCAGAAAAGATGATCCCGCAGGCTGGTGCCTTGAGCGCTGCGCTCCATGTCCGGCCCTTCGCCAGCGACACCGGATGAGTGGAAATCCTGGAAGGTATCCGACCATTCGCTATCGGTGCTCAGTTCTTGGGGGATCTCTTCCGGCCAGTCTTCTTCCTGAAGTGGCTCGACGACTTGTTCGCCGTAGGCTTCTTCGAGTTCCAGCATCGGGTTGGATTCCAGCGCCTGCTGGATTTCCTGGCGCAGATCCAGGGTGGAAAGCTGTAGCAGGGAGATGGCCTGCTGCAGCTGGGGCGTCATGGTCAGCTGGGTGCCGACACGTAACTGCAACGAGGGTTTCATGACCATGGTTTCAACAGCGCGAAAGCGAATTCATCCTCACCCTATCCCTTGATTCCTGAGCAAGCAATATACGTATGAGAAAAACAAGCAATTTGCATGCCAGAAAAATCATCACGGGAAAATAAAAATCGATTGTCAAGAAGTGGCGGTGAAAAAGCGTCGAGGAAGTCGCTTAGCCGTCTTTCTCAAAGCCTGAAATCTGCCCCGAGGTAGACGTCTCGAACCTTCTGGTTGGACAGGATGCTCTGAGGATCGCCTTCGGCGATGATCTGGCCATTGCCCACGATATAGGCTCGATCACAGATATCCAGGGTATCGCGCACGTTGTGATCGGTAATCAGCACGCCGATGCCGCGCGCCTTGAGTTCACGAATGATCGTCTTGATTTCCCCGACCGAAATGGGATCCACCCCGGCAAAAGGCTCATCCAGCAGTATGAAGGTAGGCTCTGTAGCCAGGGCCCGGGCGATTTCCACTCGGCGCCTTTCCCCGCCAGAGAGGCTCATGCCTAGGTTGTCGCGGATATGAGTGATGTGAAAATCCTCCAGCAGCGAGTCGAGCCGCGCCCGCCGACCGGCGCGGTCGAGGTCCTTGCGGGTTTCGAGAATCGCCAGGATGTTGTCCGCCACGGAAAGCTTGCGGAAGATCGACGCCTCTTGGGGTAGATAACCGATACCCGCGCGGGCGCGCTGGTGCATGGCCGCCTGGGACAGATTGTGGTCATCGATAAAGACCTGGCCAGCGTCCGCTCGCACCAGCCCGACGATCATGTAGAAGGCGGTGGTCTTGCCGGCGCCGTTGGGCCCCAGTAGCCCGACGATATGTCCTTGCTCGATGTCCAGGCTGATATCCTGCACCACCCGGCGGCGCTTGTAGCTCTTGGCCAGATGACGAACGCTCAGTGTCTTCATGCTTTCCCTTGAATGCTCCAACGATTTACTGCTCCGGCGTCAACGTCATGCGTACTCGCTGGCGCTGGGTGCCCTCGGCCTCGGCGCGCGCTTCCACCACGCGACGGTCGAGCTGGTATTCCACATAGGCGCCGTTGAACACATCCTCCCCACGGTGCAGCTCCGCCTGATCGATCAGTTCGACACGCCGTTCCGCCGCATGATAGACGATGGTTTGCCCCCAGCCCTTGGCCAGGGGATCCTCGGGGCTGGGCTTCTGCTCGATATAGGCTCGGTCACCGGTGGCGGTCACCCGTGAAACCTGACCATCTGCGTTGCGCTGGATCTCCACCCGTGCGCCGGTCAGCTTCATGCTGCCCTGCTGCATGTCCACGTCGCCGGTATAAATGGCGGTACCCGCCTTGTCATCGAGCTCCAGGCGGTCGGCGCTGATCTCGATGGGGGCGCTGGCGTCGCCTTCCAGCGCGAAGGCGAACGGCGCGATGCTTGCCGGCCCGATCAGCAGGGCGCCGGTCAGCAGAACAGTTCGCAGAGAAAAACAGTGGTTCATGATGAGGATTCCTTGACGGGGTGGAAGCCGCGCACCTTGCCGGTAAGCCGAGCGCGGCCTTCGTTGATCCAGGCGTCGAAGCGCTCGCCGCGGATGTGCTGGGGCGGTTGACGCAGGGTGGCTTCACCTTGGCTATAGGCATGACCGCTACCCGGCAAATAATGCAGCACCTCGGTTTCCAGCAGCCAGTTTTCCTCCGGCGCTTCCAGCTCCGCCTGGCCGCTCAGGGTCACCTGGGTGCCGTTTGGCGCCAGGCGTCCGCTTTCGCCGCGTGCCAGCCAGACTCGCTCATCCTCGTCGTAGATACGTAGTCGAGGGGTCTTGGCGCGTGTGACATCATCCACCGGTGTGTGCACCAGTCGCGGACTTTGCAGGCGCTGATAGGCTTCGCCCTGCTCGTTGAAGCGGGTCAGGTTCGCCCCTTCCAGGAAGTAGTCCGGCTCCCCGGCGGGATCTTCCGGCACGGGTCCGGGGATTCGTACGCCGCCCCGATCGAAAAACAGCGCCAGAACGACGCCGAGAGCCAGCAGAATCAGCAGCAGCCAGAACTTGGGCGGTATTCTTGCAAGGCGCTGGCGCATGGGTATCAGCCTTCTTCATCGGCAGAGGAATGATCGGAAAGAGGGTGGTCGCTGAGACTTGCGCCCTGCAGAAAGGTTTCCACCACCCGTTCCCAGCAGCCTCTGGCTTCTAGAAGCCTGTCGCAAATCTCCCGTACGGCACCAAAGCCGCCGGGAGTTTGGGTGACCCAGTCTGCCGCGTCCTGTATATAGGGCGGCGCGTTGGGCACGCTGATGCCAAGGCCCGCAAGGTGGATGGCGGCAAGATCCGGCAGATCGTCGCCGCAGTAAGCGACCTGGAAAAAATCGAGCCCCAACTGGTTCATCAGTTCCTGCAGCGCGGCCAGCTTGTCGTCGCGGCCCTGAATGATGTGCTCGATGCCCAGCGCCACGGCGCGCCGGGTCACCATGGGCGACTCGCGTCCGGTGATCAGGGCTATCTTGATTCCTGATTGTTGCAGCAGCTTGAGGCGATGGCCGTCCTGGGTATGAAAGGTCTTGATTTCCGAGCCGTCCGCATGAAAATACAGCCGACCGTCCGTCAAGACGCCATCGACGTCCAGAGCCAGCAGTTCGATTTTTTGCGCGCGAACGGAAAAGCCGTCGCTGGTAGCAGAGGGCATATCGTCTCCGTGAAGTAGCGGATTGTGGCTGGCGCTTATATGACGCCGCTGGCCAGCAGGTCATGCATATGCAAGGCGCCTATCGGACGGCCTTCATCGTCCACTACCGCCAGGGCGGTGATGCGATTGTCTTCCATCAGGCGAACCGCTTCCACCGCCAGCAGGTTTGGCGCAATGCGCTTGCCTGGCCGAGTCATGACATCATCCACCTTGAGTTCGTGCAGATCGTGATACTGATCCAGGGTGCGGCGCAGATCGCCATCGGTATACACCCCCGCCAGCGTGCCTCGAGCATCTACCACGCAGGTGAAGCCGAGCCCCTGACGAGTGATTTCCAGCAAGGCGTCCCGCAGGGGGCTTCCCAGCGGCACCTGGGGCAGACGCGCGCCCTCATGCATCAGGTCCGCTACCTTGAGCAGCAGACGCCGGCCCAGGCTACCACCCGGGTGAGTCAGGGCGAAATCCTCCGCGGTAAATCCTCGGGATTCGAGCAGCGTGACTGCCAGGGCATCGCCCAGCGCCAGAGCGGCGGTGGTCGAGGAAGTGGGCGCCAGATCCAGCGGACAAGCCTCTCGGGCGACCGCCGCATCCAGATGAGCATCCGCGTGACGGGCGAGAGTAGAGGTGGTTCGCCCGGTCATGCTGATCAGGGGCACCTTGATGCGCTTGAGCAGCGGAATCAGGGCGACCACTTCGCTGGTTTCACCGGAATTCGACAGCGCCAGCACGATATCCTTGGGGGTGATCATGCCCAGATCGCCGTGGCTGGCTTCTCCCGGGTGCACGAAGAAGGCCGGCGTACCGGTGCTGGCCAGGGTCGCGGCGATCTTGCCGGCGATATGCCCGGACTTGCCCATGCCGGTCACCACCACGCGGCCGTGACATGCCAGGATCAGTTCGCAGGCGCGATCGAAATGATCATCAAGCCGGGATTCGAGCGCCGCGATGGCCTCGCTTTCCAGCCGCAGGGCTCGGCGCGCGCTGGCGCGGTAGGAAGAGTCGCTGTCGAGGGTCTTGAGGGAATCGGTCATGAGGGAATTGTTGCCTGTCCAGAGACTGGACTCAAGCGCTTCCCCTCAGGCAAAGGTAATAAAGAGTGCGGAGGCCTATCAAAAAGTACAGTAAAAGAATGAGAAGGCTGTAGCGATCATTGCGGCTCGTCGAACGCGTCGCCTTTATTGGAATCAGGGCGACAAGAGAATATCCGCGAACGCTCGCGGATACTGGCTAAAGTCGTCGAGGTTAGGATACGATGTTCGATAATTTCACCCAGGACCGACTGAATGGACGATTCTCCCTTGGTAGTGGTCGAGGGGTTGCGGTTTTCCCGAGGCGACAAGGAAATCTTTCGCGGAGTGGACATGACCATTCCTCGAGGCAAGATCACGGCGATCCTAGGCCCCAGCGGTAGCGGCAAGACCACGATATTGAAACTGATGGGCGGACAGCTGACGCCGGACGCGGGGCGGGTGACTTTCGCCGATCAGGATGTTCATCGTATTTCTCGGCGCGCCCTGTTTGCCTTGCGCCGCCGCATGGGCATGCTGTTTCAAAGCGGCGCGCTGTTTTCCGATCTCAGCGTATACGAGAACGTGGCTTTTCCTCTGCGGGTGCACACGAAGCTGACCGACGACATGGTACGCGACGTGGTACTGATGAAACTGGAATCCGTCGGGCTGCGAGGCGCGCGATCCTTGATGCCGGCAGAACTTTCCGGTGGCATGGCCCGGCGGGTGGCCTTGGCGCGAGCGCTGGCGTTGGATCCGGAACTGATCTTCTACGATGAGCCCTTCGTCGGCCAGGATCCCATCTCCATGGGTGTGCTGGTGCAGTTGATCAAGCGCGCCAATCGAGCCTTGGGTCTGACCAGCGTGATCGTTTCCCATGACATCAAGGAGACCCTTTCCATCGCCGACTATGTGTATGTCATCGCGGACGGCAAGGTGATGGCACAGGGCACGCCGCAAACCCTCGACGTGGACGACGACGCCCGGATCCGCCAGTTCATTCACGGCGAGCCGGATGGCCCGGTGCCGTTTCATTATCCCGCTCCGGCGTTTTTCGACGATATCCTGCAGACGGAGAGTCGGCGATGATCGAATTCATTCTTCGCCTAGGGCGGCGCGGCTGTACATTGCTGGAAGCCCTGGGGCGCGCCGGCGTTTTTCTATCGCGATCGATGGTAGGCATTCCTTCCCGGCAGGGCCTGCACCTTTGGCTGCATCAGATGCATTCCGTCGGCGTGCTGTCCTTGGCCATCGTGCTGGTTTCGGGACTGTTCATCGGCATGGTGCTGGCGCTACAGGGCTATACCATTCTGGTGGACTTCGGCGCCGAGGAGGCGCTGGGGCAAATGGTCTCTCTGACCCTGCTGCGGGAGCTGTCGCCGGTGGTGGCGGCGCTTCTGTTCGCCGGACGGGCCGGGTCCGCCCTGACCGCGGAAATCGGTTTGATGAAGGCCACGGAGCAGTTGACCAGCATGGAGATGATTGGCGTCGACCCGTTGCGCCGCATCGTGGCGCCGCGCCTGTGGGCCGGCTTCGTTTCGTTGCCCCTGCTGACGGTGGGCTTCAGCGTCATCGGCATCTGGGGCGGCTATCTGGTTGGCGTGGATTGGCTTGGAGTGTTCGAAGGCTCCTATTGGAGCAGCATGCAGTCCAGCGTCGAGTTGTTCAACGATATCGGCAACGGCATGCTCAAGAGCCTGGTGTTTGCCTTGGTGGTGACCTGGATCGCGGTATTTCAAGGTTATGACCTGGTGCCGACTTCCGAAGGGATCTCGCGGGCGACGACCCGTACCGTGGTGTACTCTTCGTTGGCGGTACTGGGGCTGGATTTTGTACTTACCGCGCTGATGTTTGGAGAACTAGGATGAAGCGCAGCAAGATGATCGAGTTCGGGGTGGGGCTGTTCATGCTCGCCGGCATCCTGGGGATTCTGTTCCTGGGGCTGCAGGTCAGCGGCTTGTCCCTGGGAAAGGTCGATGAGAATTTTACTCTCAAGGCCAATTTTTCCAATATCGGTGGTCTCAAGCCTCGGGCGAGGGTCACACTGGCCGGGGTGACCATCGGTCGCGTGACCAGTATCGAACTCGACGAGGAATGGTTCGATGCTACCGTGACCATGGCGCTGGACAGCTCCCTGGAAGGGGATCTACCGGAGGATTCCACCGCCGCTATCCTGACCGCCGGTCTGCTGGGGGAGCAGTATATCGGTATTTCCGTTGGCGGCGCGCCGAACATGCTCAAGGATAACGACACCATTCGTGACACTCAGTCAGCCTTGGTGCTGGAAGAATTGATTCAACAGTTCGTTTCCGAAATGGTCGAGAAATGACCCGATCACAGCAAAAGGACGATTCGATGCGATACGCAATGACAGCTTCTAGATTCTCGAGCTTGCTGCTGGCACTTCTATTGAGTCTTGGCGCGGGGATGGCCTTGGCGCAACAGGCCGATCAGCGCCCGGAGCAGATGATTCGCCAAAGCGTGGATACGCTGATGAGCAAGATCGAAGGTCGCAAGGACTATTTCAAGAACAATCCCGATGAGCTGGAAGCCGTCGTCGACGACAGCCTGGAAAATATCGCGGATTTTCGCTACATCGGTGCCAGCGTCATGGGACGGTATTTCAAGAACGCCAGTCCCGCCCAGCGCTCGCGTTTCGCGGACGTGTTTCGGCAGACCCTGATCGACACCTATGCCAAGGGGTTGGTGACCTTCGATTATCAGGATATTCGCGTGCTGGATAATCAGAGCTCGCGTTACGAGGATCAGGCCAGCGTCGATATGGAAGTGGTGGCAAGCGATGGCAAGATCTATCCGGTCAGCTACTCCTTGCGTCTGGGAGACGGCGAATGGAAAGTGGTCAACGTCATTGTCAACGGCATCAACCTGGGGCTGACTTTCCGCAATCAGTTCGATCAGGCGATGCGTAACCAGAACCGCGATTATGATGCGGTCATCGACAACTGGGCGCCGGAAGTGGGTGTCGATGAGCTCGAGCAGGGCGGCAACGCATGACCCAACTGTTCGAGGGAGAGGGAGCTCGTCTGGAGGCCCGGGAGGATCGTCTGCTGGCGTCCGGGGATGTGGATTTCTCGGTGGCGCCGCCGCTGGCCGCTGCCGGGCATCAATGGCTGGAGCAGCGGCCAGCGCAAAGTACCGTCAGTATCGATATGAGCGGTGTGGACCAGGTCAGCAGCGCGGCCCTGAGCGTGGTGCTCGAATGGCTTCGCGACGCGCATCGTTCCGGGGTCAAGGTGCAGGAGGTTGCACTTTCCAAGCCGCTCAAGCGGCTGACAGAGTTGGCGGGACTCGATGCCCTGTTGCCAGGCAGTGAGGCAGCGTCTGACCAGGAAAAAGCGTCAGATAAAACACAGGCGAGCGATCCGGCGCCATAGCGCGCATTCGGGCTCAATCAAGCAGTGTCGCCAGAGGGCTTGGAGTGGCTTCGCCATCGCCAAGCCCTTTGCTTTTGTATACCATGGCGAGGGTCTGGCACCGAGTCAGACCGCTACGCCAGTGCAACTCAAGGAGGCTTCTCATGCAATCTCAGGACGTCAAGACGTTGCTCGACGAGCGAATCGAAAGCTGTGATTTTCACGTGCGCGGCGAAGGCTGTGATTTTCAGGTGATTGCCGTGGGTGAGGTATTCGCGTCCCTGACGCCGGTGCGTCGCCAGCAGTTCATCTACGAAGCCCTGACCAATGAAATCGCCAGCGGCGAGATACATGCGGTCAGTATCAAGACCTATACGCCCGCCCAGTGGCAGACCGCCCCAGAAAACACCGGAAGCTGACAGAGACCATGGACAAGCTGATCATCACCGGTAACGGGCCGCTTGACGGCGAGGTCTGGGCAAGCGGCGCCAAGAACGCGGCGTTACCCATTCTGTGCGCCACGCTGCTTTCCGAAGGGCCGGTGACCATCGGCAACCTGCCTCACCTGCAGGATATCACCACAACCCTGGAGCTATTGGGGCGCATGGGGGTCGAGCCGGTACTGGGGGAGCGCATGACCATTCAACTCGATGGCGCCCAGGTGAAGGACTGCCATGCGCCTTACGAACTGGTCAAGAAGATGCGCGCCTCCATTCTGGTATTGGGACCATTGCTGGCGCATTTCGGTACCGCGGATGTATCGCTGCCTGGCGGCTGCGCCATCGGCTCGCGACCGGTGGACCTGCACCTGCGCGGCCTGGAGGCGATGGGGGCGGAGATCAGCGTCGAGAACGGCTACGTGCGTGCCCGAGTGCCCGGCGGTCGCTTGAAAGGGGCGCATGTCTTCTTCGATACGGTGACGGTGACCGGCACTGAGAACCTGCTGATGGCCGCGAGTCTGGCTGCCGGCACCACAGTGCTGGAAAATGCCGCTCGGGAGCCGGAAATCGTCGATCTGGCGGACTGCCTGATCAAGATGGGCGCCAACATCAGCGGCCACGGCACGGATACCATCACCGTAGTCGGCGTGGAGCGGCTGCATGGCTGCGAATATGATGTGATGCCAGATCGCATCGAAACCGGCACCTTTCTGGTAGCGGCGGCAATGACCGGGGGGCGGGTGCGGGTACGCAAGACCCGCGCGGATATCCTCGAAGCGGTGCTGGCCAAGCTGGAAGAGGCCGGGGCTTCGATCACCACCGGCGCGGACTGGATCGAGGCGGATATGCAAGGCAAGCGCCCACGGGCGGTCAATATTCGTACCGCGCCTTATCCCGCGTTTCCCACGGACATGCAGGCACAGTTCGTGGCCCTCAATGCGGTAGCGCAAGGCACGGCCCGGGTGGTGGAAACCATCTTCGAGAATCGCTTCATGCACGTGCAGGAACTCAACCGAATGGGTGCCAATATTGCTCTCGAGGGCAACACCGCGGTCATCACCGGGGTGGAGCAGCTATCCGGCGCGCCGGTCATGGCAACGGATTTGCGGGCGTCCGCTTCCTTGGTCGTGGCGGCGACAATCGCTCAAGGCGAAACCCTGGTGGATCGTATCTATCATATCGATCGGGGCTACGAGTGCATCGAGGAAAAGCTACAGTTGCTGGGAGCAAAAATTCGTCGAGTTCCCGGTTGAATGTTGAACAAGTTATTGATTAGGCATCCAATTTATTCATAAGTGTATGGCACGATGTCCAAACAATTGATTCTGGCGCTTTCCAAGGGTCGTATCCTCGATGAAACCTTACCGCTGCTGGCGGACGCGGGGATTTGTCCGACGGAGGATCTGAAAAAAAGCCGTAAACTGCTATTTGACACCAATCTGGCGAATGTCAAGCTGGTGGTGATTCGCGCTTCCGACGTGCCGACCTACGTGCAGCTGGGAGCGGCGGATCTCGGCGTGGCAGGCAAGGACACGCTGCTGGAACATGGCGCGGAAGGCCTTTACGAACCGCTGGATCTGGAAATCGCCCGCTGCAAGCTGATGACCGCGGGTATTCGCGATGCCCGCCCCGCCGGACCGAGGCGTCGGGTCGCCACCAAATTCGTTTCCGTGGCGCGAAGTTACTATGCACAACGGGGTATTCAAGCCGAGGTCATCAAGCTGTATGGGGCCATGGAGCTGGCGCCGTTGATGAATCTGGCGGACGAGATCGTCGATATTGTCGATACTGGCAATACGCTGCGGGCCAACGGCATGGAGCCTCGCGAGGTCATTGCTTCCATCAGCACTCGTCTGGTGGTCAATCAGGCCGCCATGACCATGAAGCACCGGCAGTTGAAGCCCTTGATCGAGCGCCTGCGCGAAGCGGTCGACAACCGTAGGCAGACGCATTCGGCGCTTGCCTGATTCCGTCGCCGTCCATCGTGATGGATCCGCCTTGTCCGCCAGAGAACCTATGAGCCCATCGTTATGAGTCCTACTGATTTGAAGATCGATATCACTCGTCTGTCCACCGATGCAAGCGACTTCGATAGCCGGCTGAATGATCTGCTGGCCTGGGAGGGCGTGTCCAGCGCGGAGGTGGCGGCCCGGGTCGAGGAAATCATCGGCGCGGTGCGCCTTGACGGGGACGCGGCCCTGCTCGACTACACTCGGCGCTTCGATCGACTCGATGCCCAGGACATGACGGAGCTGACCCTGGGCGCCGGACGTCTCGAGGCCGCCTATCGTGGTCTACCGCCGGCCCAGCGGGACGCCTTGAGCGTCGCCGCCGAGCGTGTGCGGAACTATCATCAGCGCCAGAAGCCAGAATCCTGGCACTATACGGATGAACTGGGCAATCTGCTGGGCCAGCAGGTCACCCCGCTGGATAGGGTCGGTATCTATGTGCCCGGCGGCAAGGCGGCCTACCCTTCGTCGGTGCTGATGAACGCCATTCCCGCTCGGGTGGCAGGGGTGAAGGAAATCATCATGGTGGTGCCGACCCCGGATGGCGTCGTCAACGAGCTGGTGCTGGCGGCGGCGCATCTGGCACAGGTGGATCGTGTCTTCACCCTCGGTGGCGCCCAGGCGGTAGCGGCGCTGGCCTATGGCACCGAGACGGTGCCGCGGGTCGACAAGATCGTCGGTCCGGGCAACATCTATGTCGCCACCGCCAAGCGAGCGGTGTTCGGTCAGGTGGGGATCGACATGATCGCCGGCCCTTCGGAGATTCTGGTCGTCAGCGATGGCACCACGGACCCGGACTGGCTGGCAATGGATCTGTTCTCCCAGGCGGAACACGACGAGGATGCCCAGGCGATTCTGGTGGGCTGGGATAGCGAGCACCTGAACGCGGTCGCGGCATCCATCGAGCGCCTGCTGCCGAGCATGGAACGCGCGGAAATCATTGGCGCTTCTCTCGAGAGGCGCGGTGCGCTGATCGAGTGCCGGGGCCGCCATGAAGCCATAACCCTGATCAATCGTATCGCGCCGGAACATCTGGAACTTTCCGTGATTGATGCGCAGAGCTGGCTTGCGGAGGTTCGTCACGCCGGCGCAATCTTCCTCGGACGCTATACCTCCGAGGCGCTGGGGGACTACTGCGCCGGACCCAATCACGTGCTGCCGACTTCCGGCACGGCGCGTTTTTCATCGCCTTTGGGTGTCTACGACTTCCAGAAGCGCTCCTCGATCATTCAGTGCACCGCTCAGGGAGCGGCGCAGTTGGGCGAGACTGCTTCGCGGCTGGCGCGAGGTGAGTCCTTGACCGCCCATGCCCGTTCCGCCGAGCTTCGAATCAAGGGGCAGGGTGATCGCGCCTAATCCTGGGTACGATTTTCCGCGCGAGGTTTGGGACGTTCGCCGACCGTCAAGACGATTTCCTGACGTTCGCCGTTGCGTAGAATTCTGAGCGGCAGCTGGGTGCCGGGGGGAATCTCCGCAATATCCGCCATGACCGCCCGAGCGTCCACCAAGAAACGATCGTTGATCTTCAACAGCACATCGCCGCTTTTCAGCCCCGCCTTGTCCGCGGGGCCGTTCGGCACCACGCGGGTGATCGCCACGCCTCCCAAAGCCTTCAGACCGAAGGAAGTCGCCAGCTCCTGGGTCATCTGTCGAGCCTCGACCCCCAGCCAGCCGCGAATGACACGCCCTTGTGTCACCAGCTGATCGAGAATGTCCCGGGCGAGATTGGCGGGAATTGCGAAGCCGATGCCCTGAGAGCCGCCGGAGCGAGAAAAGATGGCGGTATTGATGCCGACCATGGCGCCTTCCGGATTGACCAGCGCACCCCCGGAGTTGCCTGGATTGATGGCTGCGTCGGTCTGGATGAAATCCTCGTAGGCATTAAGCCCCAGATGGTTGCGTCCCGTGGCGCTGACGATGCCCATGGTTACGGTCTGGCCGACGCCGAAGGGGTTGCCGATGGCCAGGACTACATCACCGACTTCCGTCTTTTCCGAATCGCTCAGCGCGATGACCGGTATGTCATCCAGTTCGATGTGCAGAACCGCCAGGTCGCTTTCCACGTCGGTGCCAATGACCGTTGCCAAGGTCTCGCGTCCGTCTCGCAGCGCTACCTGTATCTGATCCGCGCCGCTGATGACATGCTGGTTGGTCAGCACATAGCCGCTGTCGCTGACGATGACCCCAGACCCCAGGCTCGACAGCATGCGCTGGCGTTGTGGCATGTCGTCGCCGAAGAACTGACGAAAGAAAGGGTCTGACATCAGCGGATGCTGCTCGCTTTCGACGATCCGTGAGGAATAGATGTTGACCACCGCAGGGGCCGCCCGCTCGACCCCCTCCGCATAGCTGACCGGTCCGCCTTGGCGCGAAACGGGCGGCGCGGTGCGTATTTTTGGGGCGGGGCGCGAAATTTCTTCACCTGGCGCTTCGCGAGTCGGTGCCAGGATCGAGGGAGGTACGACGTTCTGGTTCCCGTCCGAGGGCGCTTTGAAGATTGAACGACTTCCAAGCTGTGGAAAGAACATCAACAGCCCTACGGCCAGTATTATACCGGCAAGAATGGGCCATATAAGCCGTTTAAGAAGACGACGCATACCCGGATCCTTATTAATGAACGCTAGCGATTCACGGTGTTAAAATGGCGGCAGTGTAACATTGCCAACGCCGTAACTTCTGCTACCGAGTCGCCGGACAGGCAATGCGGATTGATATGACGGACGATACAAACGTAACGGTGCAAGGAGAAGCCATGATCGGTCGAGATACCCTAGTAGCCGCCTGTGATGCTCGTCTAGAGCCGGCGCGGTTCAAGGATTTTACCGTTAACGGACTGCAGGTATCGGGAAAGGAGCGTATTAATCGCATCATGAGCGGCGTGACCGCCTGCCAGACGCTGCTTGACGAAGCGGTCGCCTGGCAGGCGGATCTGGTACTGGTGCATCATGGCTATTTCTGGAAGAACGAGCCCGTGGAGATCACCGGTATCAAACGCAAGCGGCTGGCGACCTTGATGCTCCATGATATTAATCTGCTGGCCTATCACCTGCCGCTGGACGCGCACGCAGAGCTGGGCAACAACGCTCAGCTAGCCCAGCAGCTGGATCTGGTGGTAGAGGGGTGTGTGGATGGCGATCTTGGCCAGGGGCTTTTATGGCAGGGATGCCCGTCGTCGGCACTCGACAGTCAGGCGCTGGCGGCGCTGGTCTGGGAGCGTCTTGGTCGCAAGCCGCTGCTGATCGAAGGTCACGATCGAGAGATTCGTAGCCTCGCCTGGTGCACCGGCGCCGCCCAGGACATGATCGTCCAAGCCTGGGAAGCCGGCGCGGATGCATTTATTTCCGGTGAGATTTCCGAGCGTACAACGCATCTGGCCCGAGAGCTGGGTATCACCTACTTGGCGGCGGGCCATCACGCCACGGAACGCTACGGCGTACAGGCGATGGGGACGTGGCTGGAGGAGCGCTTCGGTATCGAGCATCGTTACATGGAAATCGACAATCCGGTGTAAGCGCTTTTCGGCGCTTAATAGCGCGGTGCCGGAGAAGGTTGATTCGCCTCGTTGTCTTCGTGTTCGAGGCCGAAGTTTTCCGATAGGGTACCGTGGTTGCCATCCGCGTAATCCCGTGGCATCGCCGGTGCCGCGTTCTCCGTTGCAGCATGAGTCATATTCGAGCCGTGTTGAAGGCGCAGTGTCCCGGATAGCGTTTCCGCATCTTGGGCAAGGTGTTGCTCGAGCATTTCGCTTTGACTCTTGATGCTGTCGGAAAGCTCTCGGGCGCGTTGGACATGTGCGGTAAAGGCTTCTCTGGTCTGATTGAGCTCAAGCTCGAGTTCCGCCAGCCGCTGGCGCTTTTTCTGGTTGCTTGTACTATCGGTATTGAAAAGATGATAGCCCAGCGCGCCGATGGCCACGCCGATCAAGCCACTGACCACAATAGTGGCAATCCATTCGATATTGCTTGCTTCCACGTGGAACTATCTCCGCTTCATTGGACTTTCTGGCCTGCGCATCTCCAACGTAGGCCAAATCGATGTGTCGTTATTATACGAGGCAAGACAAGACTCGGGTCAATGCACTTGTACGCCCACGGTGCGCAAAGGATAGGCATGGCGTACAATGCGGCCTTTTCAGCATCGTCTCGAGTCAGTTCATGTGCGCCAAACCAACTTCCATCAAGACGACTTTGTCGGCGGCTTCCTCTCATTCAGCGGGGCAATTCAGGGCGTTGTCGCCGATGGCTCGCTACCGAGAAAATCTGTCTCGCAAGGGATTCGAGTACGATGCCTCCCAGGAAAAGGCGGTAAAGCATCTGCAGCGTCTTTTCGAGCAGTTGCTTGAAACGACTTCCATGGAAAAGCCTCCCGCCAAGACTGTCAAGAAGGCGCTGCGTTCGAGGATGTCCGGACTGTTCAGCAGCGCTAAAGTCCGCGGTCAAAAAAAATCGGTCCTGGATGCGACGACTGACATCCAGGGATTGTATCTCTGGGGCGGTGTCGGTCGGGGCAAGACCTATCTGGTGGATACGTTCTACGAGGGATTGCCCTTTCCCGACAAGATGCGCACTCATTTTCATCGATTCATGCAGCGGGTGCACGCGGAGCTCAATCATTACAAGGGAGAAAAGAACCCGCTGGAATTGATCGGCGCCAAGTTCGCCGCGGAAGCGCGAGTGATCTGCTTCGATGAATTTTTCGTCAAGGACATTACCGATGCAATGATTCTCGCTAATCTACTCGAGGCGCTGTTTTCCCGAGGTGTCGTGCTGGTGGCGACCTCCAATATCCCGCCCCGGGAGCTTTACAAGGATGGTTTGCAGCGCTCGCGTTTCCTGCCAGCCATCGCACTTCTCGAAAAGTACTGCGAAGTGGTCAACGTGGATTCCGGGGTCGATTATCGGCTGCGCACCCTCGAACGAACCCAGGTATTTCACTCACCAGCGAATGCTGCCGCAGAAAGGGCGTTGGCCAACAGCTTCGTCGAACTGGCGGGAAGCGAAGGTGAGCAAGAGGTGGATCTGGAGATCAACGGCCGCAGGATTCGCGCCAAATGTCTGCATGAAGGCATCGTCTGGTTTGATTTCGCCGAGCTCTGCGAGGGCCCACGTAGTCAAAATGATTACATCGAACTGGCACGGGAGTTTCATAGCGTGCTGATATCTCAGGTGCCGCGGATGGGCCGCGGGCAGGATGATCAGGCGCGCCGCTTCATCAATCTAGTCGACGAATTCTATGATCGCGGAGTCAAGCTGCTGATGTCCGCGGAAACCACGGCGACGGATCTGTATACCGGAAGCAAGCTGAGTTTCGAGTTCACGCGCACCCAGTCGCGACTTCAGGAAATGCAGTCCAGGGAGTATCTGGCCCTGGCGCACAAGGCCTGATTCAACGCCGATCGGGGAAAGCTCTATGCTCTTAACTCTGCGAAAAGAGTCGTGTACAATGCGCGCTCGCTCCACTGTTGTCCGGCAAGAAAGACTCTTTGTCGGACAACCAAGAAAAATAGGGATGGTCGCGTACCCTTGTCAGGGTGCCAGGCCCAACACATCAATTTGGTGATTCAATCCATGAAGACGTTCAGTGCCAAGCCACAGTCCGTTCAACGCGACTGGTTCGTCGTTGACGCGGCGGACAAGACGCTCGGTCGCCTGGCGACGGAAATCGCGCGTCGCCTGCGTGGCAAGCATAAGCCGGAATATACCCCCCACGTGGATACCGGTGACTATATCGTAGTGATCAATGCGGAAAAGGTCCGGGTGACCGGTAACAAGGCCGCCGCAAAGACCTATTACCGCCATACCGGCTATCCCGGCGGTCTACGTTCCATGACCTTCGAGAAGATGCTCGATCATGCGCCGGAGCGCATTATTGAATCCGCCGTCAAAGGGATGTTGCCCAAGGGTCCACTGGGTCGCGCCATGTACACCAAGCTCAAGGTCTACGCCGGCGGCGAGCATCCGCATGCCGCGCAGCAGCCGCAAGCATTGAACCTCTAAGGGATAGAACGCCATGTCACAACAGTATTACGGTACCGGACGCCGCAAGACGTCCACCGCTCGCGTCTTTATGAAGCCGGGCAGCGGCAAGATCACTGTCAACAGCCAGGATCTCAACGATTACTTCGGCCGTGTCACCGGTCGTATGGTGGTTCGTCAGCCGTTGGAGCTGACGGATACTCAAGGTCAGTTCGATGTCTTCGTTACCGTCAAGGGCGGTGGAGGCTCCGCACAGGCGGGCGCCATTCGTCACGGTATCACCCGCGCCCTGATGAGCTATAATGAGGATTTCCGCCGTCCATTGCGTGAAGCCGGTTATGTGACCCGCGACGCTCGTGAAGTCGAGCGTAAGAAAGTGGGTCTGCGCAAGGCGCGTCGTCGTCCTCAGTTCTCCAAGCGTTAAACGCGGAAGACTGCGACAAAAGCGCCCGGATGCCTCAGTATCCGGGCGCTTTTTTATTACAATTCAAGAACATCGATTATAATACCTGGCGATCCATGCATTCAGTAACTTGTTTTGATGAGCGCGTTTTCTTAGGATAATCGCAGTTTTGCGTAGCTGGCGAGATGCACAAGAAAAGCATGCGTGCGGATTCATTGATGGGAGAAACCATAAAATGGCAGATAACGGCGTGAACAAGGGGAGACGCCGTTTCCTCATAGGTGCGACTACCGTGGTGGGAGCGGCAGGTGCGGTTGGAGTGGCGGTTCCCTTCGTGGCTTCCTGGCAGCCAAGTGCCAAGGCCCGAGCGGCTGGTGCGCCAGTACAGGCGGATGTATCGAAACTCGCGCCGGGTCAACAAGTTACCGTGGAGTGGCGAGGCAAGCCGATCTGGATATTGCACCGCAGTGAAGCGATGATCGAGCAGATCAAGGAGCTTGATCCATCACGACTGCGGGATCCTAAGTCCGAAGTCGATCAGCAGCCGTCTTATGTGGATCCGGTATTACGTTCGATCAAGCCTGAATACATGGTATTAATCGCGATTTGTACGCATTTGGGTTGTGTGCCCGTCTTCCGTCCAGAACCCGGAGCGGCGGACTTGGGAAACACTTGGCCTGGTGGCTATTTCTGTCCTTGCCACGGATCGCGCTTCGATCTCGCGGGGCGTGTATTTACCGGGGTGCCGGCGCCGACCAACCTAGTGGTGCCGCCGTATCGCTATGACACCGACGACGTTATCGTCATCGGTGAAGAACAGGAGGCGAGCTAATGGCTAATCCTAACAAGGCCAAGGCCGAAAGCGGTTTCATGCGCTGGGTCGACGATCGTTTCCCCGCCACTCAGATGTGGCAGGAGCACCTGTCCAAATATTACGCACCCAGAAATTTCAATTTCTGGTATTACTTCGGTTCTCTCGCCATGCTGGTCCTGGTCAATCAGATTCTGACCGGCGTCTGGTTGACCATGAGCTACAATCCCACCGCCGAAGGCGCCTTCGCCTCCGTCGAGTACATCATGCGGGACGTGGAGTACGGCTGGCTGATTCGCTATATGCATTCTACCGGCGCCACTGCTTTCTTCGTGGTGGTCTATCTGCACATGTTCCGCGGCTTGATGTACGGCTCCTACAAGGCGCCTCGGGAGCTGATTTGGGTTTTCGGCATGATCATCTATCTGGCGCTGATGGCCGAGGCCTTCATGGGCTATCTGCTGCCTTGGGGCCAGATGTCCTACTGGGGTGCCCAGGTAATCATCTCGCTGTTTTCCGCCATTCCAGTGATAGGCGACGACTTGACTCAGTGGATTCGCGGCGACTTCCTGATTTCTGGCATCACCTTGAATCGCTTCTTCGCTCTGCATGTGGTGGCGTTGCCCATCGTGATTCTGGCGCTGGTAGTATTGCACATCATCGCCTTGCACGAAGTGGGCTCCAACAACCCGGACGGCATCGATATCAAGGCCAAGACGGATGAAACGGGCAAGCCTCTGGATGGCATTCCCTTCCATCCGTACTATACGGTCAAGGATATAGTCGGGGTGGCGGTATTCCTCTTCGTGTTCGCCGCGGTGATCTTCTACTTTCCTGAGGGCGGCGGCTACTTTCTTGAAAAACCCAACTTCCAGCCTGCTGATCCGCTTGTGACGCCGAGTCATATCGCGCCGGTATGGTACTTCACGCCGTTCTACGCCATCTTGCGGGCGATTACCTTCTCTTTGTTCGGGCTCGACTCGAAGTTCTGGGGGGTCATCATGATGGGCGCCTCGATCGCGATTCTGTTCGTGCTGCCTTGGCTCGATCGTAGCCCGGTTCGCTCGATGCGCTACAAGGGCTGGATTTCCAAGATCATGCTGGGGTTGTTCGTCATCAGCTTTGTCATTCTGGGAGTTCTCGGTACATTGGCGCCTACGGACCTTCGCACGTTGACCGCTCAGATATGCACCGTCGTGTATTTTGCCTACTTCCTGCTGATGCCGTTCTACACGCGCTTCGAGAAGACCAAACCCGTTCCGGAAAGGGTGACAGGTTAATGAAAAGACAACTGTTCGCACTGCTGATTGCACTGGTGCCGCTGACCGGTTTCGCCGCCGGCGGTGAAGTCCATCTCGATGAGATGGAGCCGAATCTCAGCGACAAGGCTTCGCTGCAGCATGGCATGCAGCTCTACACCAACTACTGCATGGGCTGTCATTCCCTGGAGCATCAACGCTATGCTCGTGCCGCGGAGGATCTGGACATACCCGAGGACCTGGTCACCGAGAACCTGATTTTCTCGAGTGAACAGAAGTTCAACGACCAGATGCAAAATGCCATGAACGCCAGTGACGCGGAAGGCTGGTTCGGCGCGGCGCCGCCGGACCTTTCCCTGACAGCACGGCTGCGCGGTACCGATTGGATCTACACCTACCTGCGCAGTTTTTATCGGGATCCGGAGCGTCCTTTGGGGATCAACAACACGGTGTTTCCGCTGGTCGGCATGCCCCATGCGCTCGAGCAGCTACAAGGTGTGCAGGAATTGACCTGCGCGGAAACCGATGAGCCGGTGGAAGGATCCGAGCCAGATCCGCTGACTGGCAAGTACCAATCCTGCGATGTCCTGCAGGTGGTCGAGCCCGGCAAACTCGAGCCGGAAGAGTTCGATGAAGCGATGTATGATCTCACCAACTTCCTGGCCTATGTAGGTGAGCCTTCCAAGCTGCAGGCTCAGGCGCTGGGGCCGAAAGTGCTGATCTTCATTCTGATCTTTGGTGTGATCGCCTACTTCCTCAAAAAGGAATACTGGCGCGACATCCACTGATCGGTAAGGCTGGTGAAGGGCGTGGGGTTCAATGAACCCCACGCCCTTTTTGTTTATGGCAAGTGCAACCGTGCCCCATGGACTGATACGAAGCCGATTTTCCGACACCAGAGACAAAGACGGACGTGTTATCATGGCGGTTCGACTAGATACGAGGATTGTTTCATGGGTGTAGTGGCTAAGCGGTCGTCGATGATCTTCTACTCTGGCAGTGATGATCACTTTAGTCATCGAGTACGGATCGTGCTGGCGGAGAAGGGCGTCGCCGTCGACATTGTCGATGTCTCGGAAGGCAACCATCCCCAGGAACTCGAAGATCTCAACCCTTACAACAGCGTGCCGACGTTGCTGGATCGTGATCTAGTACTCTATGAGTCCAAGGTCATGATGGAATATCTTGATGAGCGTTTTCCTCATCCGCCACTGTTACCGGTCTATCCGGTGGCGCGGGCACAAAGTCGTCTCTGGATGCATCGTATCGAGCGTGAGTGGTGCCCGATGATCGAGCGCATTCAAAGTGGGAGCAAAAAGGAAGCGGAAAAGGGACGCAAGGAACTGCGCGAAAGCTTGGTGGGTATTGCACCGATCTTCGAGGACATGGCTTTCTTCATGAGTGAAGATTTCTCCTTGGTGGACTGCTGCATGGGGCCGATACTGTGGCGCCTGCCGTCCTGGGATATCGAGCTGCCGGAAAAGCAGGTCAAGCCGCTGATGGATTATATGGAGCGGCTTTTCGAGCGCGATGCCTTCAAGGCCTCGCTTTCCGAGACCGAGCGTGAAATGCGCGGTTGAGCCATTGATTCGTTAACCCAGGCGCTAACCCATGACAGGAGAGAGTCCGATGCAGTCAAGCCGTCCTTATCTCGTCCAGGCGCTTTACCAGTGGCTGCTGGACAACCACCAAACCCCTTATATCGTTGTCGACGCGGAACAAAAAGGCGTACAGGTACCGCGCTATCTGGTACAAAACGGTCAGATCGTGCTTAATATCGGCCCCACGGCGGTGCGAGACCTAGAGTTGAATCTGTCCGCGGTAACCTTCAGCGCGAGTTTTGGTGGACAGTCGACCCAGATCGTCATCCCCAGCGATGCCTTGATCGCGATCTACGCCAGGGAAAACGGGGTCGGCATGGTATTCGGGCACGAGCCGATCATGCCGGTGCAGGAAGGGGAAACCGCCGACGATTCTCAGCGCGAAAAGCAAGGCGCGCCGACGCTGACCAGGGTGTCGAAGGATGCCGAAGAGACGGAAGGTGGCAACAGCGCCGCTTCAGAGACGTCGAAAGTCGGAGCGAAAAAAAAGCCGTCCCTGAAAGTTGTCAAGTAAACTGTCGCAAGTGGATCATGCATCGTAACTAGAGGCGTGATACAACGATTACAAGACGCCCCGGACAGACTTGTCCGGGGCGTCTTGTTTTACAGGATTGGACGAGTCAAGCGGCTACGTCTCAGTCGAGGTATTCAAACGCCTTGACGATGCGCCTTACACCGCTGATTTCCGAAACCGCCTTGACGATACGCTCGCTCTCCGCGCGCGTCACCATGCCCATCAGATACACGGTGGAATTTTCCACTACAACTAGAATACGGCTGGAATCGATGTTGCCATTGGTTGCCAGGCTCGTCTTGATGCGGGTCGCTAGCCAGCCATCAGAAACTTTCTGCGAGGCGGGCAGATTCGCGGCTACCGTCAATTCGTTGTGCACGATACGCACATTACGAACCTCTTGGGCGATGTTTTCCGCCTTGCTCTTGAGTTCCTCGCTGGGTACCTGACCGGTCAGCAGTACGACGCCGTTGTAGCTGTCGACATTGATATGGGCATCGTCCAGGCGGGCGTCGTACTTGCCGAGATTGACGTCGATCTTGGTTTCGATGCTCTCGTCCTCGACTTTCATGCCGAGGGTGCGCTCACCGTAGTTTTCCTGAATCGGGCCGGTGTTCGACACCTTGGCTACGGTGGTACAGCCACCCAGCCCAAGAGCCAAAGCCAGCAGGAGAGGAGTCAGAGTCGTCTTTTTCATAGGGATCACTCGATAGCGCCAAAAAGTTGTTCGTCGATTAAATCGCAGAGACAGTGAATCACCAGCAGGTGAACTTCCTGAATGCGTGCAGTGGAGGTGGCAGGAACGCGAATCTCGCAGTCGTCCTGGCCCAGCAGCGACACCATGTTGCCCCCGTCCCGACCGGTCAGGGCGACCACGGTCATGTCCCGGTCATGAGCAGCCTGTATTGCCTGGACCACGTTGGCGGAGTTGCCGCTGGTAGAGATCGCCAGCAGAATATCGCCAGGCTGACCCAGAGCGCGAATCTGCTTGGAAAAGACCTCGTCGTAGCTGTAGTCGTTGGCAATGGAGGTGAGCGTGGAGGTGTCCGTGGTCAGCGCCATGGCGGGCAGGCTCGGGCGCTCCCGCTCGAAGCGGTTCAGCAGTTCCGAGGAAAAATGCTGACTGTCTCCGGCGCTGCCGCCGTTGCCGCATGCCAGAATCTTTCCTTCGTTGACCAGGCACTGCACCATCATCTGGCTGGCCACTTCGATGAAAGGAGGAAGCACTTCACTGGCATAGGTCTTGGTGTCGATGCTGTGATTGAAGTGCTCGATAATACGTGCTTGAAAATCCATCTTGGCTTCCTGATCCGGAGCGGTCAGTACGCATCGAAAGCGGCCTTGACCCAGAAGTAGTCGAGATTCGGTAACCTGCCGAGAACGGCCACCACGTCGAATCGACAGGGACATGATAGCCTTTCGCGGGCGAGATAAAAACGCGCAGCCTTGACCAGACGGCGCTGTTTGGTCACGTTGACGGTTTCCAGAGGATGACCGTGTCGCGTATCGGCACGATGACGTATCTCCACGAATACCAGAGTCTCACCGTCTCGCATCACCAGATCGATCTCACCTCCCTTGGCCTGCTGGTTGCGGGCGATCAGCGTCAACCCCTTTTGTTCCAGCCATTCCCCCGCCAGGGTTTCGACGGTCGCGCCTCGCCGGCGAGCGTCCTGTGGACCTGGAGACAATGGCTTCATCATGCTATCAGCGGGGCAACTGTGGAACGCCATCGGCGAATTGCGCCCAAGGCAGGTCACGTTCGATACGCCCGTTGTCACCAATTCCCAGCCGACCGGTAGCGCCACTCATCACGTTGCCGGGCAGCGCCTGGAGCTGAGGCAGGCGGCGCCCGAGTTCGAAGGCATCCACCCCCATGGCGTTGAGCTTGAGCAGTCCCGGATCCTTGTCCTCGGAAAGCTCTTGGTAGCTGTCGCCAAAAGGCAGGGCATCCGCCCCGCCGGCGGCGGCATCCGGAATCAGCCAGGGAATGTCGACGAAACGAATGTCGTTGAGGTCCTGATCGATACGCGGCTGGGGCCGGCCCTCGTAACTCTGGGAGGTGGCATAGATCGGCATTTCGCGGGCGTCATGATAGTCCAGATTGGGGGGGACCTGGCGTGCATAGCTCGGCAGAGCCAGCAGGAACAGCATGTCCACGTCGCCGCTTCGCCGCAGCAGACGAGCCACGGTATGATTGACCGGCTCCTTGGGATTGTAATGGAGCAAAACGGCAACTTCGCCGTTCTGTTCTTCAAAAGCCTGCTTGAAGGCCTCGCCGACCCGCTGGCCCCAGTCATTGTCCGGTACCAGGGCGGCGGCGAGGCGGTGGCCGTCTCGGGCTGCACCCCGAGCGATTACCTCGGCCTCGTCTTCCACGGATAGGCCATATTGGAAAAGATTGCTCGCTTGGCTACGGGAAGCAGTACCGTAGTTCAACGCCAGGGTGGGCAGCGGCAGCTGTTGACGGCTCTCGAGCTCGCTGACCTTTTCCTTGCTCAGCGGACCGAGCACCACCTGGGCGCCATTCATGACCGCCTGGGCATACAAACTTTCCAGATCCGCCTGGTAGGTGTCGAGATAGATCAAATCGGGGGGCTGGTCGCCCTCACGCTCGGCGATGGCATGACGACTCTCGATGCCTTGACGAATCTGCTTGGCTACCTCCGCCAGTGGGCCATCGCTGGGTAGCAGGATCGCCATGCGTTCGACTCGCGTGCCGCGAAGCTCTCCCAGGGTCACGAGATCCTCCGGCAGCCGCCGCGCCGCGGGATGACGCGGGTTTTCACTGCGCCAGGTTTCCAGCTGATCAAAGAAACGCGAGATATCGCCGTTGCTTTGGCGCTGCAATTCCAGCAATGACAGCCAGCCCCGAGTCAGGCTGTTCGCGTCCTTGGCCAACTCTCCACGCCCGGCGGTGTCGAGCCGGGAAAGCTGGCGCCAGATCGCGTCGTTGAGCGTGTCGTCGTCGGTGCTTGACTGCACCGCCAGAAGCGCTTCCAGGGAAGCCAGGGGCTCGCCGACATTGCCCAGCGCCAGGCCGCGCCGTTCAAGTAGGGTATTGGCTTGATCCAGAGACAGGTCGAGCCCGTCTTCGAGCAACGCCGTTGCCTGAAGAACACGGGAATCGTCCTGATTATCAAGCGCCAGACGCGATAGCAGCAGCGCCCACTGCACGCGCTGCTGCGGCGGTAGCTTGCCATCGTCGAGGTTGGCAAGAACCTCCATCGCCTGGGTGTCTTTGCCCTCTCGTGCTAGGATATCTGCGGCGCGAAAGCGGGTAGCCGCCGCCTGGGATGGATCCTGTTGCTCCGCCTGACGCAGCAGCGCATCCGCCGATGGACCGGTTGCCCGCTCAAGCAGGGGCGACTGGGTGGCGCAGCCACCTAACCCCAGGATGAGTAGCGCAAGTGTAAGCAGCGCCATTGCCCACAGGCTCCGCAACGGTGTTTTCATCGACTTCATTCCCTTTTTGGATTACTAGCTTCTGGAAATGCCATGACAGCTCCCGATTACGGCGCATTGTACGTGGTCGCCACACCGATTGGTAACCTCGAGGATTTAACGCCGCGAGCGGCTCGGGTGCTGGGGGAGGTGGCCTGTGTCGCTGCGGAAGACACCCGCCACAGCGCAGGCTTGTTGCGCCATCTGGGGCTGGAGCGGCCAATGCTATCCCTTCACGAACATAACGAGAGTACGCGGGTTGCGCGAATCACTCGCTATCTGGAAGCGGGACAGAGCGTCGCGCTGATCAGCGATGCCGGCACGCCCTTGATCAGCGATCCGGGGTTTCTGCTGGTGCGGGAACTGCGTCGGGCCGGGCATCGAGTGATTCCGGTGCCCGGCGCCTGCGCCTTGATCGCTGGACTTTGTGCCGCCGGGCTGCCCACGGATCACTTTACCTTTCAGGGGTTCCTGCCCGCCAGGCAGGGGCCGCGCCGTGCCCGGCTAGAAGCCCTCGCCAAGCGCGAGGAAACCTTGGTGTTCTATGAGTCTCCCCACCGCATTCAGGCTACCTTGATGGATATGGAGACGGTGTACGGCGAGCGGCGTCTGGTGCTGGGACGTGAATTGACCAAGACCTTCGAAACCTTTCTCGATGGCACGCCACAGGAGTTCCTTGCCCGTATGAATGAGGATGCCAATCAGGCCAGGGGCGAATTCGTGCTGATGGTGGAAGGCGCGCATATCGAAGCGGAGGAAAGCACCAGGGTAGAAGCCGAAACATTGCTGCGGACCTTGCTCGAGGAGGGCATCGGCGTCAAGCAGGCGTCTCAGGTGGCGGCGCGCCTGCTGGGAGGGGCTCGCAAGGATTGGTATGCCAAGGCTCAGGTGATTAAGGATGGAGAGAAGGATCATTCTGGTTAATGCAGTGTTATTAGACTAAACCTTGCGGAGCGCGGGAAAGGTTGGTTGAGCGGGCCAGGGAGCGCTGTTATGCTTGCCCGCCTGGGAGTCGGCCAGACAGTCGCCGCCGGTGGCCTACAAGCCGCCGGGGGAGGAAAGTCCGGGCTCCACAGGGCAGAGTGCCAGGTAACGCCTGGGCGGCGTGAGCCGACGGCCAGTGCAGCAGAGAGCAGACCGCCTACGTCTTCGCAGGAAGACCGGTAAGGGTGAAAGGGTGCGGTAAGAGCGCACCGCGCGCCTGGTAACAGTGCGTGGCACGGTAAACCCCACTCGGAGCAAGACCAAATAGGAACCCGTTGGCGTGGCCCGCGCTGGGTTCGGGTAGGTTGCTTGAGGAGCGTGGCGACGCGCTCCCTAGAGGAATGACTGTCCACGACAGAACCCGGCTTATCGGCCGGCTCCCTCCTTTTTTCAGTCAGCTTTTCCAGCATCGAGAACCGCATGTCGTCCTCCGATAATGACGTGGCTCCCAACCACACGACGTCCAATAGCATGGCGCCGCCTTCCTACCGCCATGCCAGCGTGTTGCTCGATGGCGCCGTGGATGCGCTCGTTCACGATCCCGGTGGCGTCTATCTGGATGGAACCTTCGGTCGTGGCGGACATTCCCGAGCGATTCTCTCCCGCCTGAATGATGCCGGACGTCTGATCGCGATCGATCGCGATCCCCAGGCGGAAACCGAAGCCCAGCGTCTTGCGGATACGCGCTTCAGCTTCCTGCGCGGCGAGTTTGCACAGCTTGACGATATCGCCTCGCGACAAGGGCTGTTCGGCAAGCTTTCAGGCATTCTGCTGGATATCGGCGTGTCCTCACCGCAACTGGACGACCCGTTGCGCGGCTTCAGTTTCCTGCGCGACGGGCCGCTGGACATGCGCATGGACCCGGATCAGGGCGAAAGCGCCGCGGACTGGCTGGCACGGGCGAGGGAGCAGGATATCGTTCGAGTATTCAAATCCTACGGCGAGGAGCGTTTCGCCAAGCGCCTGGCCCGCGCCATCGTCGCCCGCCGCACCGAGCGGCCCTTCACTCGTACACTGGATCTGGCAGAAGTCGTCAAGGCGGCGCATCCTGCCTGGGAAAAGCACAAGCATCCAGCCACCCGGGTCTTTCAGGCGCTGCGCATTCATGTCAACGGCGAGCTGGAGCAGCTCGACGCTGCCCTCGAGGCGGCACTGGAAGCCCTGGCGCCGGGGGGGCATCTGGTGGTGATCAGCTTTCACTCTCTGGAAGACCGGCGGGTCAAGCGTTTCATTCGCGAGCATGTGCGCGGCGATAGCCATCTGCCCCGGGGCATGCCGATTCGTGATGATCAACTGGAGCGTCGCCTGGAATCCCTGGGCAAGGCGCGACGCCCCGCCGGCGATGAAGTCGA
Organism: Pistricoccus aurantiacus; assembly: GCF_007954585.1. Taxonomy (GTDB): domain Bacteria; phylum Pseudomonadota; class Gammaproteobacteria; order Pseudomonadales; family Halomonadaceae; genus Pistricoccus; species Pistricoccus aurantiacus. The sequence goes on along the minus strand of NZ_CP042382.1, from coordinate 3,099,835 downwards.
ACGCAATCCTCGTGCGCGCAGTGCGGTACTGCGCGTGGCGCGCAAACGGAAATAGAGCTCAGCATGGCCCAGGCAAAGACATCGATGCCCGCCAGGAGACACGGGCTGCTTTCCTTCTGGTTGCTGGTGGTGGCGCTGCTGACCCTGCTGACCCTGGCCAGCGCCGTGGCGGTGATCAGCGCCAGCCATCTGACCCGGGTGCAATACGCTAGGCTGCAGCAGCTCGAGCGAGAACAGGATCAGCTGCAGACCGAATGGGGACAGCTGCTGCTCGAGGAAAGCGCCTGGTCGACGCCTTCCCGGGTCGAGCGGGTTGCGAGCGAGCGTCTGGACATGCGACTGCCGGACGTGGAACAGGTGGAAGTGATTCAGCCATGAGTGAAAGCAATCGTCGGGCGACCACGCCGCGTCGACGCCCTCCCAGCGAGCCGTTGGGCGCCGGTCGTTACTGGCTGATGCTGGGGTTGGTAATGCTGGCCTTGGGCGCTCTAGCGGTGCGTATCGTCGATCTGCACGTGATCGATCGCACCTTTTTGCAGGGGCAGGGGGATGCTCGTACCTTGCGCACCGAATCCATCAGCGCCCACCGCGGCATGATCACCGATCGCTACGGTGAGCCCCTGGCGATCTCGACGCCGGTGGTCAGCCTCTGGGCCAACCCGGAACAGATACCCGAGGACAATATTCAACGCTTGATGCTGGCCCAGGCCCTGGGAATCAAGGTCGATAGTCTCGACAAGCGGCTCGAGCGTTATCGAAACAAGGAATTCATGTACCTGCGCCGTCAGATGACTCCGGAGGCAGCCAAGCGGGTGCTCGATCTCGGCCTGCCCGGTGTCTATGGACAGAACGAATACCGGCGTTACTATCCTTCCGGCGAGGTCAGCGCCCAGCTTCTGGGTGTTACGGATGTGGACGATCAGGGCCAGGAAGGCCTCGAGCTTGCTTACAATTCGTATCTTACCGGTACGCCGGGCAAGCGCCGAGTGCTCAAGGATCGTCGCGGACGCCTGGTGCGGGATCTCCACCTGTTGCGAGAGGCGGACCCGGGCGGCGATCTGACTCTGGCCATCGATCAGCGGCTGCAGTACATGGCCTATCGCGAGCTCAAGGCGGCGGTCAATGAAAACAACGCGGACGGCGGTACTCTGGTCATGCTCGATGCACATACCGGAGAGGTGCTGGCCATGGCCAACCAGCCTTCCTACAACCCCAACAACCGCGCCGGGCTCGATCCGCACGGTCTGCGCAACCAGGCGGTAGTGGACGCCTTCGAACCGGGCTCGGTGATGAAACCCCTGGCCATGGCCGCGGCGCTGGAAACCGGGCGTTATCATCCGAGCACCATACTCGACACCGCCCCGGGATGGATGCGTATCGACGGTTTCACCATCCGGGATTTTCGCAATTACAAGGATCTCAGCCTGACGGACGTACTGGTGAAATCCTCCAATATAGGCATGACCCGCCTGGCGCTGGATATTCCCGAGACCGCCGTGCTGGAAAAATACCAGCGGCTGGGTCTAGGACAGAGTCCGGAAACCGGCTACCCCGGGGAGTCCGCCGGGAGCCTGCCCTCACCGATACGCCTGCCCCGCAGCAAGCGCGCCACCTTGGCCTACGGCTACGGGCTTTCCGTATCGGCCCTGCAGATAGCCAGTGCCTATACAGCGATTGCCAACGGCGGCAAGCGTGTGCCGCCGTCGCTGCTCAAGCTGAACGAGCCTCCTCTGACGATCGACGCCATCGAGCCCGGTGTTGCCGATGATGTGCTGAATATGCTCGACCAGGTAGTGCAGCCTGGTACTGGAGCGCACCGCGCCCTAGTGCCGGGATATCGCATCGCCGGCAAGACCGGCACCGTGCGCAAGACCTCCGGCACCGGGGGCTACAAGGAAGACGCCTATCGCAGTGTCTTCGTAGGCATCGCGCCGGTCTCGAACCCGCGTATCGTCACCGTGGTGATGATCGATCATCCCAAGGGAGACGAATACTATGGCGGGGCCGTGGCGGCACCGGTATTTTCCCGAGTGGCGGGCAGCGCGCTGCGACTGCTGGACGTCCCCCCGGACCAGCCGGTTGTAGCGACGGAGGCGACGGATTCATGAACGGTTCTGGAGTCGAATATATGCAGGTCGATAGTCAGGCGCTGATCCAAGCCCTCGAGGCCTGCTGGCCGGGATGCACCCGAGAAATGCCCTCTTTGCCAGACTCGCTGCGCCTGGTACTCGACAGTCGCGAACTGCGTGCCGGCGATGTTTTCATCGCCGTGCCCGGGGTCGCCTCGGACGGTCGTCGCTATATTTCCCGAGCCCTGGAGGCCGAGGCAGCGCTGGTGCTATTTCATCTGGATGAAGATCACCTTGATGAACAGGGCCATCTGGATGAGCAGGAAAGCGCCTCGCCTCGAGATAAGCGACTGATCGGTCTCGAGGATCTCAAGAGCCGTCTGGGAGAGTGGGGACGCCGGCTGTTCGCGGTGCCCGGGGAAATGGAAATCATCGGCGTGACCGGCACCAACGGCAAGAGCTCCGTCACCCACTATATCGCCGCGCTTAGTGAAATCCTGGGGCGGCCCTGCGGCATCGTCGGCACTCTGGGTCACGGGCGCCCGGGTCATCTGCGGGAGGGGCGTCAGACCACGCCGGGGCCGCTGGAACTGCAGGCCATGCTCGGTGAGCTCGCGGCTCAAGGCGTGACCCGGGTCGCCATGGAGGTATCATCCCATGCTCTGGATCAGAACCGTCTCGAAGGCTGCCCGGTCAAGGTGGCGGTATTCACCAACCTGAGCCGGGATCATCTTGATTATCATCCCGGCATGGGCGCTTACGCTGCTGCCAAGGCGCGCCTTTTCAAGCGCCCTGAACTCGAACTTGCGGTGGTCAACGCCGATGATTCCCTGGCGCGCCTGATGCTGGCGGGCTTGCCCCCGGACGTTCGCGTGCTGGCCGCCGGCAGCGACGAGGCCACGACTCTCCGAGTGCTGGACTGGCAACCGCATCCCGCCGGTCAGCGGGTGCTGGTGGCCGGGCCCCGGGGTGAGTTTGCCCTGGAACTGGCCCTGATGGGGCGCTTCAATCTGGACAACGTGCTGTTGGCCATCGCCACGCTCTATGGCCTGGGGGAGTCGCTGGACGCACTTGTCGAGGCGGCAGAGTCCCTTGCCCCGGTACCCGGACGTATGCAGCTCGTCACCGTGCCGGGCCGGCCCAAGGTAGTAGTGGATTACGCCCATACCCCGGATGCGCTGGATAACGCGCTGCAGGCGCTGCAGGCGCATCTGGGTCGCCAGGGAGAGCTGTGGTGCTTGTTCGGCTGCGGCGGCGAGCGGGATACCGGCAAGCGTTCGCAGATGGCCCGGGTAGCGGCGACTCGCGCCCGGCGTCTGGTCATTACCGACGACAATCCGCGAGGCGAGGATGCCGCTTTGATCCGTCATGAGATCCTGGCGGGGCTCGACGAACCAGAGGATGAGCGGATCTGGTGTCTGGCGGGGCGGGAGCAGGCGATCCGGTGCTGCATCCAGGCGGCGAAAGCCGAAGACGTCATCCTGGTGGCGGGCAAGGGGCATGAAACCTATCAGGAGATCGACGGCGTGCGCCATGACTTTTCCGACGTGCGGATTGTTCGCGATGTGCTGAATGATCGAGAGGCGACGCGATGAGCGCGACCGAGACGTGGACACTGGGGGAGCTGGCCAAGGCGCTGGGCTGTGAATGTCCGATTGACACGGCTTCTCGGGTTGAATCGATCACCACGGATAGCCGTAAGCTGGCCTCGGGACAGGTGTTCGTCGCCCTGCTTGGGGAGCGCTTCGATGGCCATGAATTCATTTCCAGGGCGCGAGAGACGGGCGCCCTGGCGGCAGTGGTGTCGCGTCGGGTAGATGATCCGCTGCCTCAGTTGATGGTACCGGATACTCGTCTGGCCCTCGGTCTGCTGGGTCAGGCGCGCCGGCTGGCCTGGGGCAGGCCCTTGACGGCAATTACCGGCAACAGCGGCAAGACCACGGTCAAGGAAATCCTCGCGGCCCTGCTGGCCACTCAGGGGCCGGTGCTGGCGACTCGGGGCAACCTCAACAACGATATCGGCGCGCCTCTGACCCTGCTGGAACTGACTTCTCGTCATCGCCAGGCGGTGGTGGAGCTCGGTGCCAATCATCTCGGCGAGATCGCCTGGACCTGCGCCCTGGCCAAGCCGAACGTGGCGGTAATCACCAATGTGACCGGCGCCCACGTGGGAGAATTCGGCGGCCTTGGCAACATTGCCCAGGCCAAGGGAGAAATCCTGTGCGGTCTGGCTGCCAGCGGTGTTGCGGTATTGAATCGCGACGATCGGTTCTTTCCCTTCTGGCGACGCCTGGCGGGCAGTCACGAGGTGCTGGATTTCGGCTTCGATGAAAAGGCGCGGCTGCGCGGCTCGAATCTCGTCTGCGACGCGCTGGGGCGCTACGCGGTGACGCTTCACCATGACGGACGTTGCCTGGGGCGGGTGCAGCTGGCGCTGATGGGGCGTCACAACGTCGCCAATGTCCTGGCGGCCAGCGCGGCGGCCTTGGCCATGGGCCTGTCCGCTGACGCACTGGCGGAGGCACTGGCGAAGGTCGAACCCTTGTCGGGACGCTTGTCGCTGGTGGAAGGCATTCGCCATACACGTCTGCTCGATGATACGTATAATGCCAACCCTGGCGCGGTGAAGGCGGCCCTCGATCTGCTGGCCGCTCTGCCGGCGCCGCGCTGGTGCCTGCTGGGTGCGATGGGAGAGCTCGGTGACGAAGCGGCCAGTCTGCACGCGGAGATCGGCCATCATGCTCGTTGCCTGGGCATCGACTTTCTCGGCACCCTGGGGGAACCCGCGCGTTCGGCGAGCGGGGCCTTCGGCGACAACGGGCATCATTTCGACGACTGGGAGGCGCTGGCGCGCCATGCCCGGGATCATTTGCCTGCCGGGGCCAGCGTCCTGGTCAAGGGCTCACGCAGTGCCGGAATGGAACGGCTGATCGAGGCGCTGCGCTGCGACGGATCAAGGTGAACACGATACATGCTGCTTTTTCTGGCTGAATTTCTGGCCCAATTTCAAAGCGCCTTCAATGCCTTCAGCTATCAGACGCTACGCATCGTGCTAGGCGCGCTGACAGCTTTGCTGCTGTGTCTGTGGCTGGGGCCGCTGGTGATTCGACGTCTGGTGGAACGCCAGATCGGCCAGGCGGTGCGGGATGACGGCCCGCAGTCGCACCTTTCCAAGGCCGGCACCCCGACCATGGGCGGGGCGATGATCCTGATCGCCATGGCGATCAGTACCCTACTCTGGGCGGATCTCACCAACCATTACGTTTGGCTGACCCTGGCGGTGACCCTGGGGTTTGGCGCGATCGGATGGATCGACGACTATCGCAAGGTGGTGGAAAAGAATCCTCGCGGCCTGCCGGCCCGCTGGAAATATTTCTGGCAGTCGGTCATCGGTCTGGGGGCGGCGCTGGTACTATACTTCACCGCCGCAAGCCCGGTGGAAATCAGCCTGCTGGTGCCGTTCTTCAAGGAGATCATCCTGCCGCTGGGGTTTTTCTTCGTGATACTCAGCTACTTCGTGATTGTCGGCAGTTCCAACGCGGTCAATCTGACGGATGGACTGGACGGTCTGGCGATCATGCCCACGGTACTGGTGGCCATGGGGCTTGCGGTATTCGCTTACGTCAGCGGCAACGCGGTGTTCGCCGACTATCTGCATATTCCGATGATCTCCGGCGCCGGAGAGCTGGCGGTATTCTGCGGCACCATCGCCGGCGCCGGGCTGGGTTTCCTGTGGTTCAACACCTATCCGGCCCAGGTATTTATGGGGGACGTCGGCTCCCTGGCCCTGGGGGCGGCCCTGGGGGTGGTGGCGGTGATCGTGCGCCAGGAAATCGTGCTGTTCATCATGGGCGGGGTCTTCGTCATGGAAACCCTGTCGGTGATCCTGCAGGTGGGTTCCTACAAGATGACCGGGCGCCGCATCTTTCGCATGGCGCCGCTGCATCATCATTTCGAGCTCAAGGGCTGGCCGGAACCACGGGTCATCGTGCGCTTCTGGATCATTACCGTGGTGTTGGTGCTGCTGGGCCTTGCCACTTTGAAGATTCGCTAGGATCGGTGTTGACGTGAGCGAAAGGAAAGCAGCCATGATCGAGGTGCCTGAAGATACCACCCTGGTAGTGGGACTGGGAGTATCCGGAACGGCGATCGCCCGGTATCTGACACGCCTGGGCAGGCCTTTCATGATGGCGGACACCCGATCAGTGCCTCCCGGGCTGGCGGCGTTTCAGAAGGCCTATCCGCAAGTGACGGTACACTACGGTCCCTTGACCGAGCTGGACCTGTGCAAGGCCCGGGAAGTGGTGCTGAGTCCGGGAGTCGATCCCCGCACGCCTGGGCTCGAGGGGCTTGCGGAGTCGCTCAATCCCGTCACCGGCGAGCCACGCCTGGTGGGTGAGATCGCTCTTTTTCGCCATGCGCTGAACAAGCGTACCAATCCCGGGCGAGTCGCCGCGATCACCGGCTCCAACGCCAAGTCGACGGTGACTACTCTGCTGGGAGACATGGCGCGAAATGCCGGTATCGAAGTCGCGGTAGGAGGCAACCTGGGCACTCCAGCGCTGGATCTGCTGCATGAGTATTCTCAGTCGGCACTTTTCGTGCTGGAGCTTTCGAGTTTTCAACTGGAAATGACCCCGCGACTCGAGGCGGACAGCGTCGCCTTCCTCAACCTGAGTGAAGATCATCTGGATCGCCATGGAAGTCTCGATGCCTATCGCCGTGCCAAATCATCGATCTTCCGTGGTGCGGGTCATGCGGTGGTCAACGCGGAGGATCCCCTGACCTGGCCGGACGATCCGGCTTTGTCAGCGGATGAATTCACCACCCAGCCGCCGTTGGGCCGTCAGTGGGGCATCAGCGAGCCCGTGTCGGGCGAGGGTGCCTGGCTGATGCACGGTGACGAAGCTTTGCTGGCCTGCTCGCGTATGAAGCTCAAAGGCCGTCATCATCAGGCGAATGCCCTGGCGGCCCTGGCCATGGGCCACCAACTGGGTCTTCCGATGAAGGCCATGCTCGAGGTGCTGGAGCGGTTCGAGGGGTTGCCACATCGCTGCGAGGTCATTGCGGAGGTGGATGGGGTGAGCTGGATCAACGATTCCAAGGGTACCAACGTTGGTGCAACCCTGGCCGCCATCAACGGCCTGGGGCCGACCCTGACGGGCAAGCTGATCCTGCTGGCCGGAGGGCAGGGAAAGGGCGCGGATTTCTCGCCCTTGGGCGAGCCGCTTTCCCGCTATGCTCGTCGGGTACTGACCTTCGGAATCGATGGCCCGCGGCTAGCAGACGCGGTGCGCAAGCGGGTGTCGGTAAGCGAATTCGCTGACATGAACGAGGCCTTGGAGCAGGCCAGGCGTATCGTGGAACCCGGCGACTGCGTGCTACTGTCGCCGGCCTGCGCCAGCCTCGATCAATTCCCCAGCTATATAGCGCGCGGCGAAACCTTTCGCCGCTGGGTGCTGGCGCAGGTATCCGGTCAGATCGAGGAGTCGAATTCATGAGGCTAGTTGCCGGTTTGAAGCGGATGACCGCAAGGCTTTCCACCGCGGATCAGCCCTTCGACGGCTGGCTGCTTTTCGCCGCGCTTTCGCTGATGCTGATTGGCTGGGTCATGGTGACCTCTGCCTCCACGGAAGTTGCCACTGGGTTGACAGGTAATCCCTACTATTTCAGCCTGCGTCACGGCATCTTCGTACTGCTTGCCATTACCGTCGGCCTGGTAGCCTACAAGGTTCCTCTGGGTTGGTGGCGAGTCAACGGCCAGTTCCTGCTGCTGCTGGGTATCGTGCTGTTGATCGCGGTACTGTTCGTGGGCCGCGAAGTCAACGGCAGCAAGCGATGGATTTCGCTTCCCGGCATTCCGCTCAATCTGCAGGCCTCGGAAATCGCCAAGCTATGTCTGATCATTTATGTGGCGAGCTATCTTGAGCGTTTTCTGCCTCAAGTGCGCCGGGAGTGGGGTGCTTTTCTGCGTCCGCTGATGGTGATGGGCATCTTCGCCATGCTGCTGATTCTCGAGCCGGACTACGGTGCCGTGGTGGTCATGACCGGCTGCGTGATGGGCATGCTGCTGATGTCCGGCGCGCCGCTGTGGCGCTTTTTCCTGCTGGCGGTGATCCTGGTGGTACTGGGCGCTCTGGCGGCAGTGGCGGAACCCTACCGCCTGGCGCGCCTGACGAGCTTCGCCGATCCCTGGGCGGATCAGTTCGCCAGCGGCTATCAGCTGACCCAGGCGTTGATCGCCTACGGGCGGGGGCAATGGTTCGGCCTGGGACTCGGCAACAGCATCCAGAAGCTTTTCTACCTGCCGGAAGCGCACACGGATTTCGTGTTCGCGGTCATCGCCGAGGAGCTCGGGCTGGTAGGCGCCATGGCGGTCATCGGCCTGTTCGCGCTGCTGGTCTATCGCGCCCTGGCCGCCGGGCGCCGGGCGGAACTGGCGCGACTGCCTTTTGCCGCCTATTTGAGCTACGGCATTGCCCTGGTTCTCGGTTCCCAGGCCTTCATCAATATTGCGGTCAGTACCGGCATGCTGCCGACCAAGGGGCTGACGCTGCCCCTGCTCAGCTATGGCGGCTCCAGCCTGTTGATCAGCGCGGTAATGGTGGCGCTGCTCGTCCGGGTCGATGTGGATACCCGGCGCGCGGTGCGACGCTCGCGGCCCACCGCCGCGCGGCGTCCCTCCGGCCAGGTCAGTGGAGAGCGAGCATGAATGCACCGGCAGCGCGTCGCGCTCTGATCATGGCCGGAGGGACCGGTGGCCATGTCATTCCCGCGCTTTCCCTGGCAAAAGAACTGCGAGGGCGGGGCGTGAAAGTGGAATGGCTGGGCAGCCCCCGCGGCATCGAGAATCGCCTGGTGCCGGAGGCGGATATCCCGTTGCATCGAGTGGTCGTCTCGGGGCTGCGAGGTAATGGCATCGCCGGCTGGCTGGCGGTTCCCTGGCGGCTCAGCCGTGCGGTGTGGCAGGCTCGCCGAGTGATCGCTGACTATGACCCCCAAGTGGTGGTGGGGCTTGGTGGCTTTGCCAGCGGCCCGGGGGGGCTGGCCGCCTGGTTGATGCGTCGCCCGCTGGTCATTCACGAGCAGAACGCCTTGGCGGGACTCACCAATCGCGCTTTAGCGAAGCTGGCGCGGCGCATCTATGCGGCCTTTCCCGGTGCGATTTCCGGACGTTCCGTCCAGGTGATCGGCAATCCGGTACGTCGTGATATCGCTGCCTTGGGCGAGATGCCTCGATCCGCGGAAATCATGCGGGAAAGACGCCTGCGCCTGCTGGTGGTGGGAGGTTCCCTGGGCGCCCTGGCCTTGAATCGTTATCTTCCCGAAGCCTTGGCGCGCCTGGCGGTGGAGAAACGCCCGGAAGTGTTTCATCAGGCGGGGCGGGACAAGGATGCGGTGACTCGCCAGGCCTACGCGGAGCAAGGCATCGAGGCGGAAGTTACCGCCTTTATCGACGACATGGCAGTCGCCTATGACTGGGCGGATCTGGTAGTATGCCGTGCCGGTGCCTTGACAATCTCGGAACTCGCCGCCGCCGCCAAGCCGGCGCTGCTGGTGCCTTATCCTCACGCGGTGGACGACCATCAAACCGCCAATGCCCGAGTGCTGCTGGACGTGGAGGCGGCGCAACTGATGCCTCAGGCCGGTCTGACCGCCGAAGCATTGAGCAATCGGCTTGCGACGCTTCTGAATCCCGCCATACTGGCGGCCATGGCAAGCAAGGCCCGGGCCAACGCTCGGCTCGATGCGATAGAGCGGCTGGCCGATGGCTGCATGGAGGTTGGTTTTGAGCGATAACAAGGAATTGGGCGTCATGCAACAGGATTCGCCTTATCGTGGACTTGGCATGCGCCGTATCAGGAATATTCATTTCGTGGGTATCGGCGGCGTCGGCATGTGCGGTATTGCCGAGGTGCTGGCCAATCAGGGATACCAAGTCAGCGGCAGTGATCTCAGAGAATCGCCGGTCACCACCCATCTGCGAACGTGCGGGATTCGTGTCGCCATCGGTCATGGCGAGGAGAATGTCCAGCAGGCGGATGTGGTGGTGGTATCGACGGCGGTGGACGACACCAATCCAGAGATTCGCTGGGCCCAGGCGCATCGCATACCCGTGGTGCGCCGCGCCCAGATGCTCGCGGAACTGATGCGCTTTCGTCACGGTATCGCGGTGGCGGGCACCCACGGCAAGACCACTACCACCAGCATCACCGCTACCCTGCTGGCGGAGGGCGGGCTGGATCCGACCTTCGTCATCGGCGGCAAGCTGACCAGCGCCGGTACCAACGCGCGATTGGGAGAGGGGGATTATCTGGTCGCCGAGGCGGACGAATCCGATGCGTCCTTCCTGCATCTGCAGCCGATGGTGTCCATCGTCACCAATATCGACGCGGATCACATGGCGACCTATGGCGGCGATTTCGAACGCCTGAAGATGACCTTCGTCGATTTCCTGCACAACCTGCCCTTCTACGGCCTGGCGATCCTCTGTATCGATGACGGTCACGTGCACAGCCTGCTGGACCGCGTGCAGCGCCATTTCGTCACCTACGGCTTTCACGCGGAAGCGGATTATCGCATCGTCGATTTTCGCCAGGAAGCAGGAGAGGTGCGCTTCACCGCCCTGCGCCCGGAAGGGCGGGAACCGCTGCCGGTGCGCCTGGCCATGCCCGGGGAGCACAACGCCCTGAACGCCCTGGCGGCCATCGTCGTCGCCAGCGATGCCGGGGTATCGGACGCGGCGATTCTCAGGGGGCTGGCCAGCTTCGCCGGGGTCGGCCGGCGCTTCCAGGTGCACGGGCATTTTCTCGCTCCCGGGGGCGATGGCGAGGTCATGCTGGTGGACGATTACGGTCATCATCCCCGGGAAGTCGAGATGGTGATTCGCGCGGTGCGGGCCGGCTGGCCCAGTCGGCGTCTGGTCATGGTCTATCAGCCGCATCGCTACTCCCGCACCCGGGATCTCTACGAGGATTTCGTTCGGGTGCTCTCCGAGGTCGATACGCTGGTGCTGCTGGACGTCTATGCTGCGGGAGAGGCGCCCCTGGCCGGCGCGGACGGCAAGGCGCTTGCCGGTTCGATACGCCAGCGCGGCAAGGTCGACCCGCTGTTCGCCGCTACCAAGACGGAACTGCCGGACCTGCTGTCTCGGGTACTGCGACCGGAGGATATCCTGATAACTCAGGGCGCCGGGGACGTGGGCGGCATCGCCCTGCGCCTGGCGGAACATCGCCTGAAGCTTGACGAGGTAACCCTATGAGAGAAGACGAATCCAACGCTGCCGCGCTGAATTCTGACCGCGTGGTGGTGGTATACGGGGGGCATTCCGCGGAGCGGGAGGTGTCTCTGACCAGCGGCGCGGCGGTGCTGACGTCTCTTCAGCGCAGCGGCGTGAATGCGGTCGGTTACGATCTGGCGGAAGGCGGACTGATCGGCCTGGAAGCCCTGGCGCCGGATCGCGTGTTCATCGCTCTTCACGGACGCGGCGGCGAGGATGGCACGCTGCAAGGCGCCCTGGAGCTTCTCGATATTCCCTACACCGGCAGTGGGGTCATGGCCTCGGCGCTGGGCATGGACAAGGAACGTACCAAGGCGCTGTGGCGTGCCCTGGAGCTTCCCACGCCGGATAGCATCATGCTGTCTGCGGAAAGCGACTGGTCCCGAGTTTGCGAGCGACTCGGGCTGCCGCTGATCGTCAAGCCGGTACATGAAGGCTCTACCTTGGGCATCACCATCGTCGAGGATGCACAGACGCTCGCTGCGGCGTATCGGGAAGCGTCCCGCTTCGACGCGGCGGTCATGGCGGAACGCTTCATTCAAGGTGAGGAATACACCCTGTCGCTACTTGGCGACAGGGTGCTGCCGGCGATTCGTGTCGAGGTGCCCAGCGGCTTTTACGATTACCACGCCAAATACCATGCCAATGACACCTTGTATCACTTGCCCTGCGGTCTTGATGAGCGTGAAGAGGCGCGGCTCGGTGAACTTTGTCGGCGAGCCTTCGCGGCCATCGACGGGCGCGGCTGGGGACGAGTGGACGTGATGCGCGATGCGCAGGGCAATTTCTGGCTTCTGGAGGTCAATACGGTGCCGGGCATGACCGACCACAGCCTGGTGCCTCAGGCTGCCCGGCATGCGGGACTCGACTTCGATGCCCTGGTGCTGGCCATTCTCGACACCGCGAGAGGCGAATAGAGCGCGATGGCTATGCGGCGAGGCTCGCTGATCGGACTGATATTGTTGATCCTGATGCTGGGCGCCGGCGGCCGTGCACTATGGGTGTGGCTTGATCAGCCTATCGAACGAGTGTCGATCAGCGGAGAGTTTGAACATGTCAACTCGGACTATCTGAAAGCGCGTCTTGCGCCTTTTGTGAAGGGGGAAAGCTGGCTTTCGGTGGATTTGAACGAATTACGTCGGCGTGTTCGACGTATCGACTGGCTGTCGGAAGTGAGAATATCCAGAAAATGGCCCAACGCGCTGGTGTTCGAGCTTTTCGAGCAGCATCCGGTGGCACGATGGGGAGACGAATTTCTGCTCAACGAAAAGGGCGAGCCCTTTGCCTTCGCGCCGCTGTCGCCACCCGTTGGTCTGCCGGATCTCGCGGGGCCGCCGGGCAGTGGGCCGGAAGTGCTGGCCTATTACGATACGCTGCGTCGGCGTCTGGCGCCCTTGGCGATACAACTCACTCAACTCAGGTTGGAGCCGCGCGGCGCCTGGCGATTACAGTTCGATGATGATGTATGGGTCATGCTGGGCCGTAGTGATCGCGAGGAACGCCTGGATCGTCTTTATGCTGCATGGCAGAGACGACTCTCTGAACAGGTGTCGCATATTCGCTACATCGACCTGCGATATCCCAATGGTGTCGCCGTTGCCTGGCATGGAGAAACTGAAATCGACGATTAGAATGCGCGGGGGTACTGTGGGCTCTTTTTAGCTCGAAAGGCTGACCAACAGGGCGAACCGGGTGTTCCTTTTCACGATAAATGTCCGTATTCTGGATCGGATTTCACGATAAGGCTGGTGATTAGGCATAAGTTTTCTATACTTGCCAATCATATTTTCGCGTCGGATTGACCGACGTTTAACCCGGATTAAAATCAAGGAGTAATCCCGACCCATGGCAGTTCAATCCAATGCTTCCTCTATGGTAGTCGGGCTTGATATCGGAACATCCAAGGTGGTGGCCATTGTCGGCCAGGCGACGGACGATGGTGGCATCGAAATCGCCGGTATTGGCTCGCATCCTTCGCGAGGCATGAAGAAAGGCGTGGTGATCAATATCGAATCCACCGTGCAGTCGATTCAGCGTGCAGTCGAAGAAGCGGAGCTGATGGCGGGCTGCGACATTCACTCGGTCTATGTGGGCATTGCCGGTAGTCATATCAGTTCGATGAATTCCGATGGAGTGGTTGCCATCAAGGATCGCGAAGTCAGTATTTCCGATATCGAGCGGGTGATCGATTCGGCTCGAGCGCGCGCGATTTCAGAAGGACAACGGGTGCTGCACGTACTGCCTCAGGAATATGCCATCGATACCCAGGAGGGGATTCGTGAGCCATTGGGCATGTCCGGGGTGCGCCTGGAGGCGCGGGTGCATCTGGTGACCGCAGCCCTTAATGCAGTACAGAATATCGAGAAGTGCGTGCGCCGCTGCGGCCTGGAAGTGGACGCCATCATGCTGGAACAGTTGGCCTCGAGTCACGCGGTGCTGACGGAGGACGAACGGGAACTGGGCGTGTGCATGGTGGATATCGGTGGGGGCACCACGGATATCGCCGTGTTCACCGAGGGCGCCATTCGCCATACCTCGGTGATTCCCATCGCCGGGGATCAGGTGACCAACGATATCGCCATGGCGCTGCGCACGCCGACCCAGTACGCGGAAGAGATCAAGGTCAAGTACGCCTGCGCCCTGACCCAGCTTGCCGCCAGCGACGAGTTGATCAAGGTGCCAAGCGTCGGCGAGCGGCCCGCACGGGATCTTTCCCGTCAGGCCTTGGCGGAGGTGGTCGAACCGCGTTATGAGGAACTCTTTACCCTGATTCGCGATGAGCTGCGTCGCAGCGGCTACGAGGATCTGGTGGCCGCCGGCGTGGTATTGACCGGCGGCACGTCACGCATGGAGGGCGTGGTTGAACTGGCGGAGGAGATTTTTCACATGCCGGTTCGCATTGCTTGCCCGCAGAACGTCAGAGGGCTGGCGGATGTGGTCCGCAATCCGATTTATTCCACGGGAGTGGGTTTGTTACATTACGGAATGCACGACGCCAGGCAAGGCCAGAGCCGTGCAAGCGCGGCGCAACCCAAGCGCGAAGACGTCTCTCGACGAGGCAGCAAGAACGAGGCTTCCTCGTTAGAAAAGATCAAGCGGTGGTTCAAAGGAAATTTCTGACAGGACCGATAAGCGGTCCAGGAGACGGACAAATGTTCGAATTGGTCGACAGCGCACCCTCCAGCAGCGCGATCATCAAGGTCATCGGAGTCGGCGGCGGCGGTGGTAATGCCGTCAATCACATGGTGGAAAGCAACATCGAAGGCGTCGATTTCATCTGCGCCAACACGGATGCTCAAGCGCTCAAGCGGGTCTCCGCCAAGACGGTTTTGCAACTGGGTGGTGAAATCACCAAGGGCCTGGGCGCCGGCGCCAATCCGGAGGTCGGTCGTCAGGCGGCCATGGAGGATCGCGAGCGTATCGCCGAGCTGATCCAGGGCGCCGACATGGTGTTCATTACCGCTGGCATGGGGGGTGGCACTGGCACCGGCGGCGCACCCGTGGTGGCTCAGGTCGCCAAGGAAATGGGTATCCTTACGGTGGCGGTGGTGACCCGGCCGTTCCCCTTCGAGGGCCCCAAGCGCATGCGCGCCGCGGAAGAGGGCATGAAGGAGCTCTCCGAGCACGTGGATTCCCTGATCACCATCCCCAATGAAAAACTCCTGGCGGTACTGGGCAAGAATGCCAGCCTCCTGACCGCCTTCAGCGCCGCCAACGACGTCTTGCTGGGCGCGGTTCAGGGAATCGCCGAGTTGATTACCAGTCCCGGCATCATCAACGTCGACTTTGCGGACGTGCGCACGGTCATGTCTGAAATGGGCATGGCGATGATGGGCACCGGTGGCGCTACCGGTGAAAGTCGCGCGCGGGAAGCCGCGGAAAAAGCCATTCGCAGCCCGCTGCTCGAGGATATCGACCTACACGGCGCTCGCGGCATTCTGGTCAACATCACCGCCGGACCGGATCTTTCCATCGGCGAGTTCAACGATGTGGGCGCCACGGTGCAGGAGTTCGCTTCTCAGGACGCCACCATCGTCGTGGGCACTTCCATCGACATGGAGATGAGCGACGAACTGCGGGTTACTGTGGTGGCGGCGGGGCTTGATGCGCGTCAGCAGAAGGTTGCCAGCCGTGAATCCGCTGCCATGCGACCTCAGTCCAGGGATTATCGCAAGATGGCGCAGCAGCCGGCGGTGGCACGCCAGCAGGCGGCCAAGGCTGAACAGGAAGCCGCTGCCCAGTCGTCGTCCTCGGAACGACGCAAGTCCCAGGAGCTTGACGACTATCTGGATATTCCGGCGTTCCTGCGTCGCCAGGCAGACTGATCACGACGACTAATCGGCTGCGCCTATTGAGATTGACTATCGACTTTATGATGATGGCCGTAGGATTTTGTTTGGTTAGAACAGTCGTTCGCTGCTATAGTGAACGCTGTTCTATAACTAAATCCACAACGCTACGACAACGTTCGGCCATAACTCATGATCAGACAACGTACTCTCAAGAACACCATTCGTGCCACAGGCGTGGGCCTGCATTCCGGCGAAAAGGTCTACCTGACCCTGCGCCCCGCGGCGGCGGATACCGGTATCGTCTTCGTGCGTACCGATCTCGAGCCGGAAGTGCAGATTCACGCTCGTGCGCAAAACGTCACCGATACCACCCTGTGCACGGCGCTGACCCATAACGGCGAGCGCGACGGTGCCAAGGTGGCCACCGTCGAGCATCTGATGTCCGCCTTTGCCGGCTTGGGCATTGATAACGCCTATGTCGAAGTCAGCGCGCCGGAAGTGCCGATCATGGACGGCAGCGCGGGTCCTTTCGTCTTCTTGATCCAGTCCGCAGGCATCGAGGAGCAGCAGGCGCCCAAGCGTTTCATCCGTATCAAGCGCGAGATACGGGTTCAAGAGGGGGACAAGGAAGCCCTGTTCCTGCCATATAACGGGTTCAAGGTTTCCTTTGCGATCGATTTCGATCACCCGGTGGCGGAGCTGCGCAAGCAGAGCACGGTAGTGGACTTTTCCACCACGTCCTTCGTCAAGGAAGTGTCTCGGGCGCGTACCTTCGGTTTCATGCGGGACCTGGAGCAGTTGCGCTCCCATAACCTGGCCTTGGGCGGCAGCCTGGACAATGCGATCGTGGTCGATGAATATCGCATCGTCAATGAAGGCGGTCTGCGTTATGACGATGAGTTCGTCAAGCACAAGGTGCTGGATGCCATCGGCGACCTATACCAGCTTGGCCATAGCCTGATCGGCGAATTCCGCGGAATCAAGTCCGGTCATGCGTTGAACAACCAGCTGTGCCGCGCCCTGCTGGCTCAGCCGGACGCTTGGGAAATCGTCACCTTCGAAAGGGACGCCCAGCGCGCGCCGATTTCCTACGCCGCCCCGGCCATGGCGTAAGAGGGACTGGCCACTGCCGGCGTCGTTCTAGCTGGTTGTGTCGTCGGATCACGTTGTCGATTGATGCCGCTTTCTCGTTGCGAGAAAGCGGCTTTTTATTGCAGGCCGCTTTCATGAGAAGTCATTCCGACTTGTAGAAAGCAGTACCGATGTGTCGTGCGTCTACGACGTCTGATGCTTGCCGTGGGCGGCCAGGCGTTCCAAGGCGCGCTTCAAGCGTGGATCGCTTGTGTCTTCGGCGCAGCTGGCGATCTCGCTGGCGGCCTGTGGGGAAAAATGGCGTGTTTGTCGAGGCGCTATCTTGAGGGGGCGTACCGGCCGCACCTTGAAATTGAAACCGAGCACTGCGCGAAATTGGGGCAGGCGATGCAGAGCCGCCAGCAATCTGGCCTGTTCATAGCGCAGCCAGGTCAGCCAGACCGCTCGATCCGTGATCAGCGTCAACCTGCCGTCGCGGTATCCGCCGACGAACACATGCTCACGAACGTCTTCCGGCAAGGCTTCCCGCAGGGTCTGCTGAGCGCAATCGATCAGGCGGGTCTGACGTATCAGATCCCCCAGGTCGCCCCTGCCTTCGAGCAGACGGGTAACGGGCTGGGCGCGGAAACGCTTAACCTTTATACTCATGGCCTTGTTTTCGAATCTATCGTTTTCATACCGATCGCTTTCAAGCCGAATACCCCAGGAATGAGCAATCTAGCATGCAGCGGAGTTCACTGACAGCATGAGCGACCATCTCGCGTCTCGCGGCCGCCAGTGTTCACGCTGGTGGCTGGCGGGTCTGCTGGTAGGTTGTCTGCTGCCGGCAAGTCTCGTGCAGGCAAGCGTGCCGCGCCTGTCCGTGCGTATCGTGCATGCCTGCCTGCTGGCGCCCGCCGCGATTCTTGCCCAGAGCCGTCGCCGCGCGCTCCGCCGCCGTTGTTCCCTGCGTCGCGACAACTTCCCGCCGGACAGTCTGCCGTTGCGCTTACCCAGCCCGATCGGATGGTTCACGCCGGATTCGGCACAGCCGAGTATCGGTCACGATGTGCTTTCGCGTCGCGGTCCACCTTGCAGCGCTGAAGGATAATTCCTTTCGAGAGTTTCGAGAGCCCGCCGCGGAAAAGTCAGGTGCTTTTCCGACAAAGGGCTTCAGCATTCGTCAACCAATGGATTCTTCATGTTAAACACGTTGTTACGCAAGGTAGTGGGTACCAGAAACGACCGTGTCGTCAAACGCCTGAGCAAAGGCGTTTCTCAGATCAACGCTTTCGAGTCAAGTTTCGAGGCGCTGGACGACATTGAGCTGCAGGCAAAGACCGAAGAGTTTCGCGAGCGGCTTTCTTCCGGGGCGAGCCTGGACACGCTGCTGCCGGAAGCCTTCGCGGTGGTACGCGAGGCCAGCAAGCGGGTGATGGGCATGCGTCATTTCGACGTTCAGCTGATCGGCGGCATGGCGCTCAACCAGGGGCGTATCGCCGAGATGAAGACCGGCGAGGGCAAGACCCTGGTGGCCACTCTGGCCGTATATCTCAACGCGCTGCCTGGCAAGGGCGTGCACGTGGTCACGGTCAACGATTATCTGGCTCGGCGAGACGCCCAATGGATGCGCCCGCTCTACGAATTCCTGGGCCTCAGCGTCGGCGTCATCTTCGCCGGACAGAACCAGGAAGAGAAACGCGAGGCCTACGCCTGCGATATCACCTACGGCACCAACAACGAATACGGCTTCGATTACCTGCGCGACAACATGGCCTTCTCCCTGGAAGAGAAGGTGCAGCGAGGGCTGCATTACGCCATCGTCGACGAGGTCGATTCCATCCTGATCGACGAGGCGCGCACGCCCCTGATCATTTCCGGACCGGTGGAGGAGAATACCGAGCTTTACAGGGTCGTCGATAAGCTGGCGCTGGGCTTGAGCCAATGCAGCGACGCGGAAGACCCGACCACCGGCGATTTCATCCTGGACGAAAAGCAGAAGCAGGTGGAACTGACCGAGGATGGGCATACCAAGGTCGAGGAACTGATGCGTCAGCAGGGGCTTCTGGGGGAGGAGGATTCCCTGTACGCCGCGCAAAATCTGAACCTGCTGCAGCACATGCATTCGGCGCTGCGAGCGCGGCATCTCTACCAGCGGGATGTGGACTACATCGTCGAGGAGGGCCAGGTAGTCATCGTCGATGAGCATACCGGGCGTTCCATGCCCGGGCGGCGCTGGTCGGAAGGGCTGCACCAGGCGGTGGAAGCCAAGGAAAATGTGACGGTGCAGCGGGAAAGTCAGACTTTGGCCTCCACCACCTTCCAGAATTATTTCCGTCTCTACGACAAGCTGGCCGGGATGACCGGTACCGCGGATACGGAAGCCTTCGAATTTCGCCAGATCTACGGTCTGGACGTGATGGTGATTCCCACCAACAAGCCCTTGATCCGTAATGACATGAACGACCTGGTCTACATGAGCAGCGAGGAGAAGTTCGAGGCGATCATCGAGGATGTCAAGGCGGTGACCGAGGCGGGACGGCCGGTGCTGGTGGGTACCGCTTCCATCGAAACCTCTGAATATCTGGCGGAGCTGATGCGCAAGGAGGGAATCGCCTTCAACGTGCTCAATGCCAAGCAGCATCAGAGCGAGGCGCAGATCATCGCTCAGGCCGGACGCCCCGGTGCTATCACCATCGCCACCAACATGGCGGGTCGCGGTACCGACATCATGCTGGGCGGTAGCTGGGAGGCGGAAATCGCGGAATTGGACAACCCCGACAGCGAACAGGTCGAAGCGATCAAGGCCGCCTGGCAGGAGCGTCATGAGGCGGTGCTGGCTGCCGGCGGTCTGCATGTGATCGGCTCCGAACGACATGAATCAAGGCGCATCGACAATCAGCTGCGCGGACGTTCCGGGCGACAGGGGGATCCGGGCTCGACGCGCTTCTTCCTGTCACTGGAAGACAATCTGATGCGCCTGTTCGGCTCCGAGCGGGTACAGCGCTTGATGCAGGCGCTGGGGCTCGAACGCGGCGAAGCCATCGAGCACAAGATGGTGTCCAACGCGGTGGAGCGGGCGCAGAAGAAGGTCGAGGGGCGAAACTTCGATATCCGTAAGCAGCTGCTCGAATACGACGATGTGGCCAACGATCAGCGCCGGGTCATCTACGAGCAGCGGAACGAGATTCTCGGCGCCGAGGACGTCTCCGAGAATGTCGCCGGCATTCGCGATGAAATGCTCGACCAGGCGGTCAGCGACTTCGTGCCGCCTCAGAGTTTGCCGGAGCAGTGGGACCTGGAAGGCCTGGAGGTGCATCTCAAGCAGGAATTCAATCTCGAGGTGCCGCTGACCCAGTGGGCGGAGGAAGACGAGCGTTTCGACGAGGAAAAACTGCGGGAACGCCTGCTGTCACAGCATCGCGATGTCTATGCCGCCAAAGTGGAAGCGGTGGGCGAGGCGCTGATGCGCCGTTTCGAGAAGCAGGTCATGCTTCAGGTGCTGGATACGCGCTGGAAGGAGCATCTTCAGTCCATGGATCACCTGCGCCGCGGCATCCATCTGCGCGGCTACGCGCAGAAGAATCCCAAGCAGGAATACAAGCGCGAGGCCTTCGAGCTGTTTCAAGGGTTGCTGACCAATATCAAACGGGATATCGCGCGCATTCTTAGTCATGTCAAGGTACGCCGCCAGGAGGAGGTGGAAGAACTCGAGCAGCAGCGCCGCGAAACCCTGGCGCGAGAACAGGCGTCGGCGGATAGCCGTCACGAAGCCCTGACGGAGCAGAAAGAAGCCGAGCCGAAAGCGGCGGAAGCCAAGGAGAATCGACCTCATCGCCGCCAGGGACCCAAGGTGGGGCGCAACGATCCCTGCCCCTGCGGCTCAGGGAAGAAGTTCAAGCAGTGCTGTGGCAGGTTGAGCTAAATTTAACACCAGGAGACAAGCGCATGGCAGTGGGAAACGCCTTCTTTCCGCAGATGCCGGAGATTGCCGGGCTGCGTATGGGCACCGGCATGGCGGGAATCAAGAAACCCGGGCGTCGGGATCTGGTGGTGATGGAAATCGCGTCCGGGGCGAGCGTTGCCGGCACCTTCACTCGCAATGCCTTCTGTGCGGCGCCGGTGCAGGTGGCCAGGCGCCATCTTGCGGCCACCCGGGAACAGGACAAGGCACCGCGCTACCTGTTGATCAATACCGGTAATGCCAATGCGGGCACCGGAGAGCAAGGCCTGCGGGATGCGCTGCAAAGTTGCGAAACCCTGGCTGGACTAGGCAATGTCTCGACGGATGAAGTGCTGCCGTTCTCCACCGGGGTGATCGGCGAGCCTCTGCCCATGGAACGCCTGCTGGCTGGCTTGCCCGGTGCGCTTGAGACCCTGGATAGCCAAGGCTGGCAGGCCGCCGCCGAGGGTATCCTGACCACGGATACCCGGCCCAAGGGAGCGGCGCGAACGCTCGAAATCGATGGCCAGAAGGTCGCTATCGCCGGCATCAGCAAGGGCTCCGGCATGATCTGTCCCAATATGGCCACCATGCTGGGATTCGTGGCCACGGATGCTGCCATCGAACCGCAGATGCTGGATCGGCTGCTGAAGGATGGCGTCGAGAATTCCTTCAACAGCATTACCGTTGACGGCGATACTTCCACCAACGACGCCTGCATGTTGATCGCTACCGGCCAAGGTGCGCGCCTGGATTCCGAGTCGACGCTGGCGGCTTTCGGCGAGGCGCTGAATGAGGTCCTGGTCGAGCTCGCTCAGGCGATCGTTCGTGACGGCGAAGGCGCTACCAAGTTCGTTACCCTGGAAGTCGAGCAGGCCCGCTCCCGGCAAGAGGCGCGAGAAGTCGCCTTCAGCGTCGCGCACTCTCCGCTGGTCAAGACCGCCCTTTACGCCAGCGATGCCAACTGGGGGCGTATTCTGGCGGCGGTAGGCAGGGTGCGGATCGAGGATCTCGATGTGGATGGCATCACCATCGATCTAGAAGAGGTGCGTCTCGTGGAAGCCGGTGGGCGGGCGGAGAGCTATACGGAGGAGGCAGGCAGCGCGGTCATGGCTCGGGAAGATATCAGGATTCGTATCGCCCTTGGGCGTGGCACTCGGTCAGCGCGGATCTGGACCACGGATCTCTCCCATGACTATATCTCCATCAATGCGGATTATCGCAGTTGAGGCGCGAAACGATTCTTTCGACGTGCTGACAAGCTTTCAACTCAGGGAATGGCATGATCAAGAGACGGGTACACGTGGCGGCGGCGGCAATTCTGAGTCCTGACGGGGGGAAGGTGCTGATCGCGCGGCGCCCTGCCAATGTCGACCAGGCGGGGCTCTGGGAATTTCCCGGTGGCAAGCTCGCTCCCTACGAGACCGGTTATCAGGGGCTGAAACGCGAGCTTCAGGAAGAGCTCGGAGTCGAGATACGGCGTGCCCAGCCGCTGATTCGCGTTCATCATGAATACCCGGACAAACAGCTGCTGCTCGATGTCTGGCAGGTCTACGACTTTGCCGGCGAACCCTTTGGTCGTGAAGGGCAGGCGGTGCGCTGGGTCAGGCTCGGGGAGTTATTCCACTATTCCTTTCCCGCGGCCAATCTGCCGGTGCTGCAGGCGGTCATGCTGCCAACGGAATACCTGATCAGTGCCGAAGAAGACGACGATACGCTATTCATGACCCGGCTCGAGAGAGCGCTGTGGGAAGACGACATTCGCCTGGTACAGCTACGCGCCAAGACGCTGAGTCCGGACGCTTACCTGCATCGCGCGCAGCAGACCCTGGAGTTATGTCGCCGCTACGGGGCAAGGCTTTCTCTCAACGGCGATCCTCGACTGCTTGAAAGCGTCGATGCGGACGGCATTCACTTGACCAGCGACCGGTTGATGCAGCTCGAGACACGACCTCTGAGCCAGGACAAGTGGCTATCCGCATCCACCCACGACCGCTTGCAGCTCGAGCAGGCCAAGCGCATTGGCTGCGATTTCGTGACGCTCTCGCCCTTGCGCACCACTCTCAGCCATCCGGACACGGCGCCGCTTGGCTGGCACGATTTTCAGCAGCTGGTGGAAACCGCCGGCATGCCGGTCTATGCCTTGGGCGGCATGACCCGCAAGGATACCAATCACGCCCGGGGCGTCGGCGCTCAGGGAATCGCCTCGATCCGGGATTTCTGGAAATAAGTTCTGGAAATAAGTTCTGGAAATAGATTTTTGGAAATAAGCGTTAATCTCGCTTCTCAGTCTCGATAGCGGCGGATCAGATCTCCATAGGCATCGATCCGCCGATCGCGAAGATAGGGCCAGATACGCCGGGTGGCTTCGCCGCGATCCATATCCAGATCGACCACCAGAGTTTCCGTCTCCTGACCCGCCAAGGCGAGCATTTCCCCCTGAGGACCGCAGATAAAACTGCCACCCCAGAAATCGATGCCGGAGGTGACCTCGGAGTGATCCGGCTCATGGCCGATGCGGTTGGCAACCACTACCGGCAGGCCGTTGGCGACGCCATGGGCACGTTGAACCAGCGTCCAGGCCTCTTTCTGACGCTGCTGCTCTTCTGGGTCGTCTTCCAGACACCAGCCGATGGCGGTGGGGTACAGCAATAGCTCCGCCCCCGCCAATGCCATCAACCGCGCCGCCTCCGGGTACCACTGGTCCCAGCACACCAGCACCCCCAGGCGCCCCACGGAGGTATCGATGGGCGCGAAGCCGCTATCCGGTGTCGCATCCCCGGGGGTGAAATAGAATTTCTCGTAGAAGCCTGGATCGTCCGGGATATGCATCTTCCGATAGTGGCCCACCGCGCCCTGCTGGCGATCATAGACCACCGCGGTGTTGTGATAGAGTCCCGCCGCCCGGCGTTCGAACAACGAACCCACCAGGACGATATTCAATTTTGCCGCCAGGGCCGCCAGCCGTTGACTGGTAGGGCCGTCCAGCGGCTCCGCCAGGTCGAACAGCGCCGGATCCTCGTACTGACAGAAGTAATGCGTGGCGTGAAGCTCCTGCAGCAGGATCAGCTCCGCGCCTTGAGCGGCGAGCTCATGCAGACCGCACTCGGTTTCCGCCAGGCTGCGCGCCTTGTCCGGCCAGGCCGCTTGTTGTACCAGACCGACCTTGAGTGTTCTGGGCATGATCAGAGAGCTCCGAGTCAAGAAGGTTGAGAAAGGCTGCCCCGGGGCAGCTGCATGGTCAGACAGTGCAGGCTACCGTGCTGGCGAATCACGCTGCGACAGTCGATGGGGATGATCTCGCGATCCGGAAAGGCCCTTGCCAGGGCGCTCAGCGCCAGGCGATCTGCCGGATCCGCATAGCTGGGCATCAGCACCGCGCCGTTGATGATCAGGAAGTTGGCGTAGGTCGCAGGCAGGCGATGACCGTCCTGCGGATCGAAACAGGCCTGGGGCCAGGGCAGGCGAATCAGTCGGTAAGGCTGCCCGTTCGTCTGGCGGAATGTCTCGAGCTGTTTCTGCATGGCGGCCAGCGGAGCGTAATGGGAATCCGTTTCATCGTCGCAACCCTGGTAGGCGATGGTTCGCGGATTGCAGAAGCGTGCCAGGGTGTCGATATGGCTATCCGTATCATCGCCTTCCAGATGGCCATGATCGAGCCACAGGAAGCGCTCTATACCGAGCTCTTTGTCCAGTCGCGCCTCGATATCGCTGCGGCTCAAGCCGCGGTTGCGATTGGGGTTGAGCAGGCAGGCGCTGGTGGTCAACAGGGTGCCCTGGCCATCGGTGTCGATGGCGCCACCCTCGAGAATCAGGTCGCGGGTTTCCAGCGGCGCCGCGAAAGCGCCTTGATCCGCCAGGGCCTGGCTCAAGGCATCGTCTCGGGCGGCGGGAAACTTGCCCCCCCAGCCGGTGAAGCGGTAGTCGAGCAGCACAGGCTTGCCGTCTCGCGCCACGCCGATGGGGCCGTGGTCCCGGGCCCAGGCATCGTCGCTCGCCGCGACATGGAGTCTCAGCCGATTGGCGGGGATACCCAGATTTTCCAGACGAGCCTCGATTCGCTGTCTGGTCGGCTTGTCCGGCAGCGCGATCACCACCGGCTGATAGCGAGCAATGACCAGGGCGACGGTTTCCAGGGTCGCTTCGATACAGGGGAGCAGCGGCGCCCAGTCGCTTTGTGGGCCGGGCCAGGTCAGTTGTACGGCATCCTGGGGATGCCATTCCGGATACAGGCAATTGGCCATCGTCGTCGCTCTTTTGCTGGTGGCTAGTATCGTGTAGCGGTGCGCTTCTCGAGGCAGGCAATTTAGGATCAGTCTCTGCCGCTTTGCAAGACTCGCTATTGCCTTTGATGCAGGCCCGCCAGGGCTTCTTGCATGATCCGGCGATGCAGCGCCCTGGAAAAACCCGTACCATGAGCGACCGCTGACCAAGGACTTCATGTAATGCTTGATCGTTTACCTTTCATGTTGGGGCTGCGCTACGTGCGCGCCAAACGCCGTAATCATTTCATTTCCTTTATTTCCTTGACCTCCATGCTGGGACTGATGCTGGGAGTGGCGGTGTTGATTCTGGTGCTGTCGGTAATGAACGGCTTCGACCAGGAGCTGCGTTCCCGGGTGCTGGGCATGGTGCCGCATACTCGCATCGAACAGCCCTCCGGCATGACCGACTGGAAGCCCCTGGCGGAGCGGCTGACCAAGCGCGAGCGGGTGATCGGCGCCGCGCCCTATGTGCAGCAGCAGGGCATGTTCTCCATCGGCGGGCGCAATCAGGGAGCCATGGTCAACGGAATCGACCCGGCCTACGAGAGCAAGGTCTCGATCATCGACGACCATATGCAGGAAGGGCGGCTTTCCGATCTGGAGCCCGGGGAATGGAACATCGTGCTGGGCAAGCTGCTGGCGAACCAGCTGGGTGTCGGGGTCGGCGACCGGGTAACCCTGCTGGTGCCGGAGGCCTCGATTACCCCGGCGGGGGTCTTTCCAAGGCTCAAGCGCTTCAACGTGACCGGTATCTTCAGCGTCGGGGCGGATCTGGATGCAAGCCTTGCCTATGCCAATATACAAGACATGCAGACGTTGGCCCGTCTGGGAGATTCGGTGCAGGGGCTGCGCCTGGAGTTGGATGATCTGTTCGCCGCCAGCCAGGTCACTCGCTCGATCATCGATGAGCTAGGCCCGGGCTATCGCGGTTTCGACTGGACCTACACCCACGGCAACTTGTTTCAGGCGATTCAGATGGAAAAGCGCATGATCGGCCTATTGTTGACGGTGATCGTCGCGGTGGCGGCCTTCAATATCGTTTCGACCCTGGTGATGGTGGTCACGGACAAGCAGGCGGATATCGCCATCCTGCGCACCATCGGCGCCACGCCGGGCTCCATCATGGGCATTTTCGTGGTGCAGGGGCTGACCATCGGCATCATCGGTATTCTGATCGGCGTGCTGTCCGGGGTGGTGCTGGCCTTGAGCGTGTCTGACGTCATTGCCTGGGTCGAGACCACCTTCGGGATTCATTTCCTGGATGCCAACGTCTACTTCATCAATTATCTACCGTCCCAGCTCCAATGGTCCGACGTGGGCAAGATCGTGGCGGCGGCTTTCGGTCTGACCTTCCTCTCCACCTTGTACCCGGCCTGGCGCGCCTCGCGCATCCAGCCGGCGGACGTACTGCGATATGAATAAGGGAGACCCCGTCATGGCCGATAACGCCGCGATTCAGGAAGCAGGCCGCAAGACCATGCTGCGCTGCGAGAATCTGACCCGTATCTACAGCGAAGGGCCCCAGGATATCACCGTGCTCGAAAACCTCGAGCTCGAGGTGCGCGCCGGCGAGCGAGTTGCGGTGGTAGGCAGCTCCGGCTCCGGCAAGACGACGCTGCTCAACCTGCTCGGCGGCCTCGATCGCCCCAGCCGCGGGCGCGTGCGGGTAGCCGATCAGGATCTGTCGGTCCTGGGCGAAGCGGCGCTGGGACGCTTTCGCAATCGTCATATCGGCTTCGTCTATCAGTTCCATCATCTGCTGGCGGAATTGACCGCGGTGGAGAATGCTGCTCTTCCGCTGATCGTGCGCGGCCAATCCCGGCGTGAGGCCAAGGAGCGCGCTCGGGGAATACTCGCCAAGGTCGGCATGCAGGCGAGAAGCGAGCACAAGCCAGGGGAACTGTCCGGGGGAGAACGTCAGCGGGTGGCCATCGCCCGAGCCCTGGTGACGGATCCCAGCGTGATGCTGATGGATGAGCCTACGGGCAACCTGGACCAGCACACCGCCGCCAGTATCCTGGCCCTGATGGATGAACTGGCCAGCACCACCGCCTGCGCCTTTGTGATCGTCACTCACGATATGGGCTTGGCGGCCCATCAGGATCGTGTGCTGCGTCTGGATGCGGGCAGGCTGACTCCTGCCTAGTCTGTTCTGGATCGATGGCTTTCGGACGTATCCGGCGCCGCTGGCGGCGCTTCCAGCTACGTGCGACCTGCCAGCGCCAGATCAGGCGCACCAGCAGATTGGCGATCAGCCCGATGCTGACCGCGGCCATCAGCGAGCCCAGCAGCAGCGGAGGCAGAATATGCTGCATCTGACTCACCAGCCATTCCGTGGACAGCTGATCAGGCACCTCGCGTACCGGATTGCCCAGCGTCCAGGCGCCGAGCCGATAGTTCATATAGAAGATCAACGGCATGGTCAATGGATTGGTAATCCATACCAGTGCCATGCAAAGCGGCAGGTTGCAGCGCAATAGCCAGGCGCCGAGAGCGGATACCATCATCTGAAAAGGGATGGGCAGCAGCGCGCTGAACAACCCCACCATGCAAGCGTTGGCGACGCTGCGCCGAGACAGCATCCACAGGGATGTATCGCCGATCAGGCGTCCCATGAAGCGCAATGAGCTTTTGCGCCTGAGAGCGTCCGGGTGAGGCAGATAGCGCTGCAGGAATCGACGCGGCATGCTGGGTTCGCTGATCAATCAGATCGAGAGATGGATGAGCGATCCATTATCCACGGATGGCCCCCGCTTCACCATGTTGACAAGTCTGCCGATAGGTTTCCCAGCTCGGTGAAACGCTCACGGCAGGCCCGTGGCAGCTATTCCGGGTCACACCGTCATTCCGCAAGAGAATAGTCGACATGCGTATCGGATTCGTCCTTCCGATGGCGATCAGTGCCCTGGCGGGGGTCGCGCTTGGCCGTCTGGCCTGGCCGGGGGGCTTCGAGATATGGGCACTTGGCATGCTGCTGGCCGGTCGTGTCCATCAGCGACTGCTGCTGGGCGTCATGGCGCTGGCCGCGCTACCGGTATTGCTGGGCATGGGCGCGGAGCTGCCCTCGGGATTGTCGCGGCAGGATCTTCGCATCCAAGGCAGAATTCTCGAAGTGGAGCCTCGCCCCCGCGCCGCGCGGCTGCTGCTGGCGGTGGAGCGTTGCCAGCCGGAGGATTCGCGCCTGCCCTCCTGCGAGCGGCTGCGTCGAATTCGCCTGACCTTCTACGATATTCCGGACATGCGGGTAGGAGAGCGCTGGGCGCTGAGCGCGCGTCTGCGACCGCCCGGCGGTTTCACCAATCCGAATACTTTCGACTATCGACGCTGGCTATGGCGAGAAGGCATCGACGCCACCGGCTACGTGCGTTCCCAGCCTCCACCGGAACGGCTTGACGATGCCTTGCCTTCGCTGCGCCGCTCGGCGCTCGCGGCGCTGGACGAACGCCTGTCCGAAGGGGTCGCCCGACGCTGGCTGGCCGCCTTGACCCTGGGGGCCAAGGAGCGTCTGAACGACGAGGACTGGACGCTGCTCAACGCCACCGGCACCACCCATCTGATGGTGATATCCGGTTTGCACGTGGGGCTGGTAGCGACCTTTGCGCTGTGGCTATTCCGAGGTCTCGCGCGGCTGTTTACGCCGACGCGATGGCGCATGACGGTATGGCCCTGGGGACTGGCGGGGCTCGCGGCGCTGGGCTATGCCTGGGTGGCGGGACTCGAACCTCCGGCGCTGCGCGCGTCGATCATGGCGCTGGTAGGGCTATGGGTGGCCAGCGGGAGACACTCGCCGGGTCTCTGGCAGGGATTCTGGCTGGCGCTGGGGCTGGTGATCCTGATCGACCCACTATCCGCCTGGCGCCCCGGAACCTGGCTCTCCTTCGCTGCCGTGGCCTGGCTGATCCTTATCTGGCGGGGGCGAACGCGCCCCCGAGGCATCAAGGGCTGGTGCTTGGCGCTTCTTCGCACCCAGTTGTTGCTGGCGCCGCTGATGGCGGCGGCGAGCCTGCTGGCATTTTCCCGCCTGGCGCCGGGCTCGGTGTTGATCAATCTTGTAGCGGTTCCTCTGGTCGGCAGCCTGCTGGTACCGCTGGGTCTTGCGGGATGGCTGACATGGCCCATCATGCCGCTCTCGTCGCTATGCTGGTGGGGATTTGGTCAGCTCGCCGCGGGGCTGCATTTCTTGTTGAAAGCGGTGGCTGATGGATTGCCGCTTTGGACGCCGCCCGCCTGGATGATCCTGCCGCTTGGCCTGGCGCTGGGGCTGAGTGCGTTTCTCTGGGCGGCGCCAGGACTGAGCCGCCGGTTAAGGATTGGCGGCAGCTTCGCCCTGCTGTTGCTGGCGCTCAATCCACGCGCTCCCGAGATTTCGCCAGGAGTAGCCCAAGTATGGGTCTACGATGTCGGCCAGGGGCAGGCGGTGGAAGTGCGCACCGCGCATCATCGACTCCTGCTGGATACCGGACCGCGCTTTGCCTCGGGTTATATGCCATTGTCGGGACTCTGGCCACCGGGAAGACAGTTCGACAGAGTCGTCGTCAGCCACACGGATCTCGATCATGCCGGCGGGCTGGCCGCCCTGGAGTCTCATCGAGTCGTGCAGTTTCTAGCGCCCCAGGGTTCGAAACTCGAGGTGCCTTACCGCGCTTGCCGGCAAGGACAGCGATGGCAGTGGGATCAGGTTCGCTTCCAGGTTCTCTGGCCGCCCGCCGGAAGCCTCGAGGCGTTCGCCGAAAACGATCGTTCCTGCATACTGCTGGTCGAGGCGGGAGGCCAGCGCCTGCTGGTGACCGGCGACGCGGGGCGAGAGGTCGAGCGGCGATTGTTGAACCGCGACAGCCAGCTTCTTGATGGCCAACCCCTGGATGGCCAGCCCCTGGAGGTGCTGGTAGCCGGCCATCATGGCAGCCGCACCAGTTCCGGGGAGCAGTTCGCGACACGGCTCACGCCGCATCATGTGATCTATAGCGCCGGGCGGGACAATCGCTTCGATCATCCGGCGCCGCAGGTCGTTCGACGTTTTCGTCGGCAAGGGAGCTGCCAGTGGAATACCGCCCAGGATGGCGCCATACGCCTGGTGCTCGGCGGCGCTCAAGGGATCGAACTGATGCCGCAGCGCCATCCTGGGGTTGGCGCTGTCGATGCGCACTGTCATCGGGTAGAATTTCGCTCCAGGCCAGGGGCAGGCATCGCCGCCTCGTCGTTCTCACAACTTCCAATGGAGACGCCGTGACTCAGCATTCCAGCTGGACGCTCTACAAACGCCTGCTCGCCTACGTCAAACCCCATTGGAAGGCATTTCTGATCGCGGTGGTGGGTTACGCCATCTACGCTGCCTCCAGCACTGCCCTGGCGGAAATGATGAAACGATTGATCGACGGCATACAGGACCCGGATGCCGCCTTTCGCTTGTTTCTTCCCTTGTTCGTGGTGGGCATGTTCGCCTTTCGCGGCCTCGGCACCTTTCTGGGCACCTTCTTCATGACGGATGTGGCGAGAAACGTGGTGCACCACCTACGCTGCGAGGTGTTCGGTCATATGCTGCATCTGCCCGGACGCTTCTTCGACATGCACTCCAGTGGGCACATGGTTTCCCGGCTTACCTATCAGGTGGAGCAGGTGACCGGCGCCGCCACCAAGGCGATCACCATCCTGCTGCGGGAGGGGCTGTTCGTGATCGGCCTGGTCGGTTATCTGCTATGGACCAACGCACTGTTGACCCTGCTGTTTCTGGTGATAACGCCGCTGATCGGCCTGGTGGTGAACTACACCAGCAAGCGCTTCAGGCGTATATCCCGACGCATTCAGCGCTCCATGGGGGACGTGACTCATGTGGCTTCGGAAGCGCTGACGGGGTATCGGGTGGTGCGTACTCACGGGGCGGAAGACTACGAAAAGCGCCGTTTCATCGCCGCCAGCGAGTACAATCGTCAGCAGAGTCTCAAGGAGGCCCTGACCAAGGGGATCAGTACGCCGGTCATCCAGTTGCTGGTGGCTCTGGCCCTGGCGGCGCTGGTGTGGCTCGCCATGTCGCCGGCGCTGATGGCGAACATGACCGCCGGAGAGTTTGTTGCCTTCATTACCGCCGCTGCCTTGATGGCGAAGCCGATACGCGAGCTGACGGACGTGAACAGTATCGTGCAGCGCGGTCTGGCTGCCTCGGACGAACTGTTCGGTCTGCTCGATGAACCCGAGGAGCCGGACCCGGGCACGCGGTTGCCGGAGCGCTTCGAAGGCAAGGTAGACTTCGAGGGTATTCGCTTTCGTTACGCGGAGGATCAACCGGAGATCCTGCACGGTATCGATCTTCATGTGGCGGCAGGGGAAATGATCGCCATCGTCGGGCGTTCCGGTAGCGGCAAGTCGACCCTGGTCAACCTGTTGCCGCGTTTCTACCGACCCACCGCAGGGCGTATCACCATCGACGACCAGCCCATCGAAGACTACCAGTTGTCCGCCTTGCGCCGGCAGATCGCCCTGGTTTCCCAGCAGGTCACCCTGTTCAATACCTCTATCGCGGAGAATATCGCCTACGGGTATCCGGACGCGGATCGCGACGCCGTCGTCGCCGCCGCCAAGGCCGCTTACGCGGATGAATTCATCAAGGAGCTTTCCCAAGGCTACGACACTCTGGTGGGGGATAACGGTGTCATGCTGTCCGGCGGTCAGCGCCAGCGCCTGGCCATCGCCCGGGCAATCTTCAAGGACGCGCCGATTCTGATACTCGACGAGGCCACCTCCGCCCTGGACACGGAGTCCGAACGCTATATTCAGATGGCGCTGGAGGAAGTCTGTCGTGGGCGTACCACCTTCGTGATCGCTCATCGGCTTTCGACCATCGAGCGCGCGGATCGCATACTGGTCATGGACCAGGGGCGCATCGTCGAGCGCGGCAGCCATCAGGAACTGATGGCTAACGAAGGGGCTTATGCCGCCCTGCATCAACTGCAGTTCCAGGAACCGGCGTGAGCCTGGAAGACAGAATCGTCGCTGCCTGGTACCGAGAGGCGCGCTGGCTCAAGCTGTTCAGGCCCCTGTCGATTTTATACCGTTATTTTGTCAATCGGCGGCGACAGCACTATCACAAAGGCAAGAAGACTGTGTGGCGGGCGCCTGTGCCGGTCATCGTGGTGGGCAATATCACCGTAGGAGGCACCGGTAAATCCCCCCTGGTGGCCTGGCTGGCGCGGTTTCTGAAGGAACGTGGGTGGCGCCCGGGTATCCTTTCTCGGGGCTACGGCGGCAGGAGCGAGGTTTATCCGCTGCTGGTGACCGACACGACAGCGGTCGAAGCCTGCGGCGACGAGCCGGCGATGCTGGCGGCTCAGACGGGCGCTCCTGTGATGGTGGACCCGGATCGTCCTCGTGGCGCCAGGCGTCTGCTCGAGGAAAACTGCAATATCCTCTTGAGCGACGATGGCCTGCAGCATCTCGCTCTGGGGCGGGACATCGAGCTGGTGGTGGTGGACGGCGAGCGCGGCTTCGGTAACCGACGCTGTCTTCCCGAGGGACCGCTGCGGGAGCCGCTGTCGCGGCTGGCAACGGTGGATGCGCTAATCGTCAACGGTAAACCCCGCGTTCCACCCTCGGAGAATTATTTCACCATGGCCCTGGTGCCCATCCGTTGGCGCTACCTGAGAGACGATAGCATCCGGCCCGTTACGCCGCTACCCTTTGCGAGAGAGGTGCATGCCGTGGCGGGAATCGGCAACCCCGCGCGCTTTTTCGCGACCCTAGATGCGCTGGGACTCGAGCCCGTGGTTCATGGATTCGCGGATCACCATCGCTATCGTCCCCAGGATCTGCAATTCGATGGGACGCCGGATCAGTCCGCGATGCCCATCGTGATGACCGCCAAGGATGCGGTAAAGTGTCGTGGCTTTGCGGATGAGCGCTATTGGGCCTTGGAGATAGAAGCGCAGCCGAATCAGGCCTTCATCGACTGGCTGTCCCGAAGGCTCGACATGTTGACTCAACAATGCGAGAGGTGAGGAATGGACAAGGAACTGCTGGCTATGCTGGTCTGCCCGCTGTGTCAAGGCAAGTTGAAGTATGACCGTCAAAACGCGGAGCTGCGCTGCCATTATCACGGCTTGGCGTTTCCGATACGCGACGAGATTCCGGTCATGCTCGAAGAAGAGGCTCGGGTCATGAGTGTCGAGGAAAAACTCAACAAGTCAGAGCATGCAAGAAATAAGGTCGAGAACCCTGGAGGCAAGCCTGGAGCTCGCCCATGAATGATTTCCTGGCGGTCATTCCGGCGCGTTTCGCCTCCAGCCGCCTGCCCGGCAAGCCACTGCTGGATATCGCCGGCGAACCCATGGTGGTGCGGGTCTGGCGTCAGGCCCTGGCCAGCGCCGCTGGTCGAGTGGTGGTGGCCACGGACGATCCGCGCATACGCGAGGCGGTCGAGCAGGTCGGTGGCGAGGTGGTGATGACCCGAGCGGAGCATCCTTCCGGCACGGATCGGCTGGCGGAAGTGGCGCGGCGTCTCGAGCTTGATCCCGAGACAATCCTGGTCAATGTGCAGGGAGACGAACCGCTGCTGCCGCCGGCCTTGATCGATCAGGTGGCGACGCGACTCGCCCATGATGATGAGGCTTCCATCGCCACCCTGGCGGAGCCGATCCTGGATCTTGATACCCTGTTCAATCCCAATGTGGTCAAGGTGGTGCGCGATTGTCATGAGCGTGCGCTGTACTTTTCCCGCGCGCCGCTGCCTTGGGACCGACAGGCCTGGAGCGCCGATCTCTGGGAAAATGCCGATGCGCGGACGCTCGCGCTCGAGGCCAATGTCTGGCTGCGTCATATTGGTCTCTATGCCTATCGGGTCGGCTTTCTCGAGGAATATTGCCGATGGGCGCCGGCGCCGCTGGAGCGGGTCGAGCAGCTCGAGCAGCTGCGCGCGCTGCACCACGGCAAGCGTATTCAGGTCGCCCTGGCCGATACACCGCACCCGGCGGGAGTGGATACTCAGGAAGACCTGCAGCGGGTGCGAGCGTGGTTTTCCCGATAGTCGTATGGACCTGTTTATATCTTCCCGAAAGGAGAAATGTCGAGATGCGAGTGTTGTTCGTTTGTCTAGGCAATATCTGTCGCTCACCCACCGGGGAAGGTGTCTTGCGTCACAAGCTGGAAGCGGCGGGTCTGGCGGACAAGGTCGAGGTGGATTCCTGCGGGACCAGCGACTGGCATTTGGATCAGGCGCCGGACCCGCGCGCCGTCGAAGCGGCCAGCCGTCGCGGTGTGGATATCCGTCAGTTGCGCGGCCGTCAGATCAGCGCCGAAGACTTCCAGTATTTCGATTACATCCTGGCCATGGACGACAGCAACCTGGCGAATCTCGAGGCGCTGCAACCTGCCAACAGCCGCGCGCGGGTCGGGCTCTTTCTCGAGTTCGCGGGTCGGCCAGGGGAAGCGATCCCGGATCCCTACACCGGCGATGACAAAGGGTTCGAGGCGGTGCTGGACAGCGTCGAGCAGGCGGCGGATGGATTGATCGCAACACTGCGCAAGCGTCTGGAAGCGGTCTAGTGGCAGTGGAGTGGCAAGAAAGAGTGGATCTGACCCGGGCCAACACCTTGGGTCTGCCATGTATCGCGGAGCGCTTTATCGGGGCGTCGACGTCGCAGATCTTGAAAGAGGCCACCGCCCTGGCGCGTCAGCGGGATTGGCCGCTGACCCTGCTGGGAGGCGGCAGCAATTTGATTCTGGGTCCTTGGCTACCGGGGTTGGTCATCACGCCAACCTTCGATGAGCTTTGCTTGTCGCCGCTGGATGATCAGCGGGTGCGCGTGGACGTCGACGCGGGCATGAACTGGCACGTCCTGGTGATGCGTCTGGCGAATGAAGGCCTGTGGGGGATTGAAAACCTGGCGCTGATCCCTGGTCAGTGCGGCGCGGCGCCGATTCAGAACATCGGCGCCTACGGCGTCGAACTGGCGGAGGTGCTCAAGGCGGTTCGGATAATCCATCTCGACAGCGGCCGTCAGGATGTTCTGAACGCTTCGGACTGCGCCTTCGGTTACCGCGACAGCATCTTCAAGAATGCTTTGATGGACAAGGTGGCGATCACCGGCTTGACCCTGGAAGTTACGCGAAAGCCACGACCAAGGCTGACTTACGGCGATCTGGCTCGCCGGGTATCGGTCGATCCAACCCCTCTGGAAGTCGCCGAGGCGGTATGCGCGGTTCGCCGAGAAAAACTGCCGGATCCTCAAGCGTTATCCAATGCAGGCAGTTTCTTCAAGAACCCGCTGATCAACTGGCGGCAGGCTCGGCGGTTGCTGGAAGACTATCCGGAAATGCCGCATTTTCCGCAGCCGGATGGGCGAGTCAAACTCGCCGCGGGCTGGCTGATCGAGCAATGCGGTCTCAAAGGGTGGCAAAAAGGATGTTTTGGCGTGCACGAGAAACAGGCGCTAGTGCTGGTGCATCACGGCGGCGGCAGCGCACAGGAACTTCTGGATTTCGCCGGTCGAGTCGCTGCACGAGTCGAGGCGCGTTTCGGCGTCATCCTGGAATGGGAGCCACGCACCCGGTATCTTTCTCTCTGAAAGTTCTCTTCCAATAAAAACGCTCGCGATCCATGGATCGCGAGCGTCATCGTTTCTCACTAATCAGGTTGTCTTTCAAGCCCGATCAGGCGTTGCTCTGATCTTCCTTGGCCTGCTGCTTTTCGCGGCGACGTATTTCACGCGGGTCGTTGTGCGCGCGCCGACGCCGTTTTGGTGGGGTCGCCTCCGGTTGGGCCGCACTCGGTGGGGCTGCCTCTGGCTGGGCCGCATTTGGCGGGGTCGCCTCCGGTAATCGATCATTGCCTGCTTGATTCGACTCGGCGCTCTTGTGGACAACAGGATGCAACGGCTCCGGCTGGGCTTTATCGGCTTGAGCGGTATTGGAGTCATCCGCTTTCCGTGACGCGCCGCCATCGGGGGTGGCGCCGGCAGCAGCCGTGTCATCTGTCTGAGCTGGCTGGCTCTCGTCGGACCTGTTAGCTACCTTGTCCTCGGCCACCGGCCGCGCCTTCTTCCGAGCCGGCTGTCTCCTGGCGGGCCTAGCGTCGGACTCGGTGGGTGCGTCGGTTGCCGTCTTGACGTCGACTTCCTTTGCCGCGGGAAGCTCAGCCGGCGAGGATGGCTGCTTGTCCTGTGCGGCGGCCGGCTCCGGCGTAGCGTCGGTTACCGCGGTATTCTCCACGGGTTTCGCTGGCGCTTCGGCTTCCTGTTCGACAGTGTCTTTCTCCGCTGGAACCGACTTGTTTTCAGACGCTGTCTTGGTTTCAGCAGCCGGTTTTGTGGAGACATCGGCTTGTTCGGCGTTAGTCGCCGCCGATTCTGGCGTTGCTGCCGTGACCGCCGTATTCCCCGTCGGCTGAGCCTCCTTTACGTCAGCCTGCCGTTTGGCCGCTGCAGCCCTCGTCTTCTCGTCGGCCTTGGAAGCTTCCCCGTTAGTCTCTTTAGCCACCGAAGTTTCTTTAGTAACCAGAGTTTCTTTAGCCACCAGAGTTTCTTTGGCCTCCGGCGCCTTGGCGGCCGGTTTATCTATGGCCGGCTGATCCTGAACGGCTTCGATAGAAGCCGCTGTAGCAGCCTCGGTGTCAGTTACCGTGGCTGCTGCGTTCTGCAGCTCTTCCTGTTCCGCCTTGGCCTTGGGGTTGATGGCGTGCTGGCGGGTGCGTTCTCGAGGATTGTTGCGGGTACGCTTGGGCTGGCCGTCGTCCTTGGCGCTGTCCTGGCCGGCAGCGGATTTAGCGGTATTTTCCTTGGAAGCCTCGTCCTTTGTCATTGCGGGCTTGGCCGCGGTTTCGCCGCGTGAAGGTCGCTGCTGATCGCGACGCTCGTCGCTATCCTGGCGTGGACGACCGCGAGTTTCCTTGGCATTCGAGCGAGAACTGGACTGGCGCGGGGTTTCGCCGCGAGATTTCGTCGTTGAATCGTCCTGGTCCGCGTCCGACTTGCCGTTACGGGCCGCCTGGCGGTTGCCGGTGGCGTCATCCCGGCTATCGCTGCGCGGGCGGCGATTGCTGTTGTTACCACTACCGCGAGCAGAACGGCTGGCGGATTGAGATTGACGATTGTCGCCTCGACCGCCGCGGGATCCTTGACCGGGACGCTCGGATTGGCTGGCGCCACGACCGGACTGGGTGCCGGTGGCTGGCTGGCTGGTGCCGGCGGTTTCGTGTCCCCCCAGCAGTTTGCCGATGCCCTTGACCAGGCGCGAGATGATGCCGCTTTCTTCCTGCGGTTGGCTTGCCTGGGCCGGCGCGGGGCGAGAAGCGGGTTTTGCGGGTGTCGGTTCGCGCTGCAGCGAGGCGGGGGCCGGCGCATCGTGTATCACGCTCTTGACCGCCGCTTCGGGACGTGCGACGGGCTTGGCGAAACTTGGATCCGGTTCCTGCCCGACGTCGGTTTCCGTGGATAGCTCGAAGCTCGAGACGTTGCCGTCCTCGTCGCTCAGCTGATCGTTGCGCAGGCGTTGAACGTCGTAGTGAGGCGTATCCATATCCGGGCTGGGTATCAGTACGATCTCTACCTTCTGGCGACGCTCGAGATCCGTCAGTACGGCGCGTTTCTCATTGAGCAAGTAGGTAGCTACCGGTACCGGCAAGATGGCGCGGATCTGGGAGCTGTGCTCCTTCATGGCTTCTTCTTCCATGAGCCGCAGGATCGACAGGGAAAGCGAACGCACATCGCGGATGGTGCCCTGACCGTCGCAGCGGGGGCAGACCACACCGCTGGTTTCGCCCAGGGAGGGGCGCAGCCGTTGGCGAGACATCTCCATCAGGCCGAAACGGGAAATGCGACCGATCTGCACCCGGGCGCGGTCGATCTTGAGGGCATCGCGCATGCGGTTCTCGACTTCCCGCTGGTTGCGCGCCGGTCCCATGTCGATGAAATCGATGACCACCAGACCGCCGATATCCCGCAGGCGCAGTTGGCGTGCGATCTCTTCCGCCGCTTCCGAGTTGGTCTGCAGGGCGGTTTCCTCGATATCGCTGCCACGGGTGGCTCGGGCGGAGTTGATATCGATGGAGACCAGGGCTTCGGTATGATCGATGACCACGGCGCCGCCGGAAGGCAGCTTGACCTCGCGCTGGTAGGCGGTCTCGATCTGGGATTCGATCTGAAAGCGCGAGAACAGGGCGACCTCGTCCGTGTAAAGCTTGATCTTCTGCTGGTAGGAGGGCATCACCTGGCGTATGAAAGCCAAGGCTTCCTGGTGGACTTCGGGGCTGTCTATCAGAACTTCGCCGATATCCTGGCGCAGATAGTCGCGCATGGCGCGAATGATGACGTTGGATTCACGATAGATCAGAAAGGGCGCGGGACGCTTGCCGGCTTCCGTGGTAATGGCTTCCCATACCTGGACCAGATAGTCCAGATCCCACTGCAGCTCCTCGCTGGAGCGGCCGATACCCGCGGTACGCACGATGACGCCCATGCGATCGGGCATGGCGAGCTGGTTCATGGCTTCCTTGAGCTGAGTGCGCTCTTCGCCCTCGATACGCCGGGAAATACCGCCGGCGCGAGGATTGTTGGGCATCAGTACCAGAAAACGCCCGGCCAGGCTGATGAAGGTCGTCAGCGCCGCCCCTTTATTGCCTCGTTCTTCCTTGTCGACCTGAACGATGACTTCCTGGCCTTCCTTGAGGACTTCCTTGATATTGGGACGGCCGGAGACATCCTTGGTGAAATATTCCTTGGAAATTTCCTTCAGGGGGAGAAAGCCATGGCGGTCGGCGCCGAAGTCGACGAAGGCGGCTTCCAGTGAGGGCTCGACTCGCGTGATCTTGCCGCGATAGATATTGGCTTTTTTCTGCTCTCGGGCACCGGATTCGATGTCCAGATCGTACAGACGTTGTCCATCAACCAGAGCGACGCGCAGCTCTTCCGGCTGGGTCGCATTGATGAGCATTCGTTTCATGTTGTCTCGCTTTATTAGGCGCGCCGGAAGGCGCCCTGGAAGCGATCGGCGATAGCGAACCTCTGGGTGCTGCGTGCTTGTGCTCAGCGCAACTCGCGAAAACGACTGCGCCCAGTCTCGGCAGAGCCTCACGAGCGCGAGACTTTCCCGACAAGATCATGTTGAGTACACGGCGGTGACGGAACGTGTCTCGGCAGGTCGTTTATCCTTGCCGGTTCCGTGGTCTACCGCCAGACACCTGGCATTCATCGATTCGCCAGCGCCGGCCTCCGGCACGTGATTG
Organism: Pistricoccus aurantiacus; assembly: GCF_007954585.1. Classification (GTDB taxonomy): domain Bacteria; phylum Pseudomonadota; class Gammaproteobacteria; order Pseudomonadales; family Halomonadaceae; genus Pistricoccus; species Pistricoccus aurantiacus. The sequence continues at coordinate 3,060,709 of NZ_CP042382.1, read as the reverse complement.
TGGTTCCCCGTGACCTGTCTTCATTACCTTGACAAAGGAATGACGGGCATCGGGCGTGGCGTTTAATCGTCAACTGCTAATCGTTACTCTATGCCATAGCTGCATGCTATTGACCGCATGCTATTTACTGCCTTTGCGTTCCGAAAGTGATTAGCGTTACTTCGGATCGCGAAATCGGTCGCTTGGACGAGGCCTGCTCGATAAAGACAATGTCGAGGCTTCTATTCAATTCGGGTACTAGACCCCTATTTCAGCGAATCGAAAATATATCAGCAATCCGCCGGTGCGGCAATTGATACGGACAAGGCCGAGTCGATCGCGGCTCGACTAGGGAGAGTTTCCAGGTCTAGGGTAGAATGCGTCTTTCGTTCGAGACATGACCCGTCGGGAGTATGACATGGCCGAAGGCCGCGAAGTGCAGTGGGTGGAAGTTCAGGAAGGCCAGGCGGGCCAGCGCATCGATAATTTTCTGCGCACGCGGCTGAAGGGGGCGCCCAAGACGTTGATCTACCGCATTCTGCGCAAGGGAGAAGTGCGGGTGAACAAGAAGCGGGTCAAGGTGGATTATCGCCTTGTGAACGGCGACCTGGTACGCATCCCACCCTTGCGTCTTGCGCCGGAAGAGGCGGTTCGTGAGGTCAGCGAGAACCTGCGCAACCTGCTGGCGGGTAGCGTGCTGGTGGAAGGGCCGGGGTGGCTGGTGATCAACAAGCCTTCCGGTCTTGCGGTGCATGGTGGCAGCGGGGTCAAGATTGGTCTGATCGAGGCGTTGCGCCAGGTGCGCGAAGATCTGGACTTTCTCGAACTGGTGCATCGCCTGGATCGTGATACCTCGGGCTGCCTGTTGCTGGCCAAGTCTCGCCCCGCGCTTCTCACGCTCAACGAAGCGCTCAAGCGGCGTCAGATGAACAAGCAGTATCTTGCCCTGGTTGCCGGGCGCTGGCCGGCACGGCGAGATTACGTCAGCGTCAGGCTGGATCGCTTCGAGGCGGGCAACGGCGAGCGGCGGGTGCGGGTCGACCCCCAGGGTAAAGTGGCGCGTACCCGTTTTGCCGTACGGGAAACCTTCAACGAAACGACGCTGATCGAGGCGGAGCCGGTCACCGGTCGTACGCATCAGATTCGCGTGCACGCCGCCCACGCGGGACATCCGCTGCTCGGCGACGACAAGTACGGTTCCCGGCAGGGGGAGGCGCTGGCGCAACGACTGAAATTGCCCCGTCTTTTCCTGCACGCGGCAGCGCTGACGTTTCCGGAACCCGCGAGTGGGCGACCGGTACACGTGAAGGCGCCCTTGGGTAGTGAACTCGATGACGTGTTGAAGCGCGCACGTCATCTGACGGAAAAAGCGAGATAATATGCGTTATCGATTGGTGATCTTCGACTGGGACGGCACGCTGATGGATTCCGAGGCGCGCATCGTCGCCTGCATGCAGGGCGCGGCTCGGGATACGGGTTTGCCGTTTCTCGAAAAAGAATCGGTCAGAGATATCATCGGCTTGGGTTTGCCGGAGGCCATCGAGCGCTTGTACCCGGGCGTTGCACCAGCACAGGCCGAACAGTTGCGCCAGCGTTACGCCGCACGCTATATCGAGGCGGAGCGGGTGCCCAGCCTGTTCTTTCCCGGCGTCGAGGCGGGCATCACGCGGCTGCGGCGCAATCCGACCACTCGACTGGCGGTAGCCACCGGCAAGAGTCGACGGGGATTGAACCGGGCTTTCACCTACCTCGACAGCGGCAGCTGGTTCCATGCCAGCCGTACCGCGGACGAAACGCGCTCCAAGCCGCATCCGCTGATGCTGGAGGAGCTGCTTCGCGAGACCGGCGTGGGTGTCGAGGATGCGGTCATGGTGGGAGATACGGAGTACGATCTGGAGATGGCCAGGGCGCTGGGAATGGATCGTATCGCGGTCAGCTATGGGGTGCATGCGCCCAGCAGGCTGGCGGCGAGCGCCCCGGTATACACCGCGGCGGATTTCTTTCAGCTGATCGATTGGTTGCATGACTCGGCCGAGGTCATGATGAATAAGGATGAGAGTATCAATGCAAGATGACGACAAGCGCTGGACACAAGGGCCGATGGTGGATTCCGAGGACGACAAGGCCTCGCGTCAGAAACAGCGCGGACAAGACGGCGATGAAGGGGATGCAGAAACGCTGCGGGAACGTCAGCGTCTGGCTCAGTTCGACATGATGGATCGCTGGATCGACGGTGTGCTGGTGGAGCAGCGCCGCTCCCGGCGATGGAAGCTGTTCTTTCGTTTCGTGACGATCCTGCTGATCCTGCTCGGGCTTTCCCTGAGTTTCTACGGTATCTATTCGCTGGGTCAGCCGGTAGCGCCGAGTGGCCGTCATCTAGGGGTGGTCGAGGTCAAGGGGGTGATCGACAACGAAGCCCCGGCCAGCGCCCAGCGCGTTATCGAGGGGCTGGATCGTGCCTGGAAAAGCGACGCCACCCCGGCGGTGGTGGTGCATATCAACAGCCCCGGCGGCAGCCCGGTGCAGTCCCAGCGCATCTATGCGGAGATCATGCGTCTTCGCGAGTCCGGCGACAAGCCGATCATCGCGGTCATCGAGGATATCGGCGCCAGCGGAGCCTACTATATTGCCGCCGCCGCGGATGAAATCGTCGCGGCGCCGGCGAGTCTGGTCGGATCGATCGGGGTGATCTTCGCCAGCTTCGGCCTGGAAGACGCCATCGATCGTCTTGGCGTGGAGCGACGCGTGTTTACCGCCGGGGATAACAAGGCCTTTCTGGACCCCTTTTCGGGTATTTCCGATGAGCAGCGGGCGTTCTGGCAGAAGGTGCTGGAAACCACCCACGGTCAGTTCATTCAGGACGTCAAGGCCGGTCGCGGCGAGCGTCTTGGTGACGACGACCAGCTATTTTCAGGCCTGGTGTGGACCGGCGAGCAGGCGCTTGAGCTAGGACTGATCGATGGCCTCGATAGCCTGGACGGCGTGGCTCGGCGCTACCTGGACGAACCGCGCATCAAGGACTACACCCCTCGGCTCGATCCCTTCGAGCGAATTTCCCGAGGGCTGGGGCGAGTCGCCTTTCAATGGTTCGGCATACCAGAGGCGAGTTCGCCACTGCGCTATCAGATGCCCTGACAGTCAAGCCTTCATTGACGGGCTCAGCCCAGCGGGTCCAGGCCCGCTTCCCGCAGCATCTGGCAAAGCCGGATCAACGGTAGCCCCACCAAGGTATTGGGGTCGTCGCCCTCGAGTCTTTCGAACAGGGCGATCCCCAGCCCTTCCATGCGAAAGCTGCCGGAACTGGTCAGCGGCTGTTCACGGGATACATAGTTCTCGATTTCATGTCGGGACAGCTGGCGAAAGACGACGTGATAGTCCTCGTGATGCACCCAGTGACGACCGCTGTGGGTGTCCAGCAGGGCGACGCCGGTGACGAAGCGAACCCGCTGGCCGGAAAAGCGTTCCAGTGTCGCCATGGCCCGTTCCGGCGTGCCAGGTTTGCCAAGTATTTCTTCATTGAAGCTGGCGACCTGATCCGAGCCGATCAGCAGGTGCTGCGGATACTGCTCCGCCAGATGGCTGGCTTTGCTCAAGGCCAGCCGGCGTACCAGCGCCTGGGGAGACTCACGGGGGCGCGGCGCCTCATCGATGTCCGGGCTCTGCCAGATGAAAGGTAGCTGCAGGCGCTCGAGAAGCTGGCGACGCCAGGGAGAACTGGAAGCGAGTACGAGTGAGGTCATGGAATAGCCACCATCAGTGATTATCGATCGATAGGGTAATCCCGGGAGTTTGCCTTTGAGAGGGAGGGCTGTACAGCGCCTGCCGCATCCCGCCGCGAGGCTTTGACAGCGGCGGATCGAGTGCCTATTATTGCGCGCCTATGTGCACCACACGATTACCTCAGCGGGTCGAGCCCTATCGGCTCGCCGCCAATGCCGAGCGCCTCGAAGGCACCGTGCCGCTTGCTTCCCTCAAACGTCTGGCGCAGGAAGCCGGTTCGCAGCAGGGTGATTGTCGCGTGCGCCTGCAGTTTGGCATCGATGCGCAGGGACGTCGCGAGATCGAGGGCTGGCTTGAGGCGGATGTCACCCTGGCTTGTCGGCGCTGTCTCGGTCCGATCGAGACTCGCATCGAAAGCGATTTTCTGCTTGGCATGGTGACCAGCGACGCCCTGGCGGCGGCGCTGCCCGGCACCCACGAACCGGTGCTGGTGGAAAGCGAACAGCTGGATCTTTTTGCGCTGCTGGAGGATGAAATTCTTCTCAGCCTGCCACAAGTGATCTACCACGACGAAGCCGAGTGCGACGTGACGCGGGATCAGCTGACCAGCGGCGAGGAGAAAGAGGTTTCCCCTCGACCCGCTGCCAATCCTTTCGAGGTGCTGCGCACCCTGAAGGACAAGAAGTGATTTATTGACGTTTTAATCTTTCGACTGACTTTTGGAGTAATACCCCATGGCTGTTCAACAGAACCGCAAGACTCGTTCCAAGCGCGGCATGCGTCGTAGCCACGACGCGCTGAGCGCCCCGACACTTTCCCAGGATCAGGAAACCGGCACCACCCACCGCCGCCACCATGTCGCGCCGGACGGTTTCTACCGCGGACGCAAGGTCATCGACGTTTAAGACGCCGACATTCCGTCAATGGTCGCTGCTTCACTTTTGTAAAAAGCCGCGGGGATGGAGGGTTGCATGTCGGTATCCTGTCAACAGGCGAGGCGCTTGCCGCATCCATGCCGGTGAAGATCGCCCTCGACGCCATGGGCGGGGACCTCGGTCCTCGCGCCACGGTTCTCGGTTCCATCCGAGCCTTGAACGCCTTTTCCCAGCTGGAAATTCAGCTCTTCGGCCAGCGTCAGGAGCTCGAAACGGCGCTTCAGGCGTTGCCGAATCGTTCTAGTGCGAACTTGGCGCGTCTCTCCCTCATTCACTCCTCCTCAGTCGTCGCCGAAGGTGCCAAACCCTCGAGCGTGCTGCGCGGATCCTCGGACTCCAGCATGGCCATGGCGCTGCGGCAGGTAGCCGACGGTCGGGCCCAGGCCTGCGTCAGCGCCGGCAACACCGGTGCCCTGATGGCCCTTTCGCGTTCTTTGATCGGCACCGTCAGCGGCATTTCCCGTCCCGCCATCAGTACCGCCATTCCCACTCGTGGTGGCGGACGCTGCTACCTACTGGATCTTGGCGCAAACGTCGAGGCGGACGCGGCGCGCCTGGTGGACTTTGCCTTGATGGGCGAGATCATGGCGCGTCGCGTGGATGCGTTGAAATCCCCCAGGGTCGCCCTGCTCAACGTGGGTGTGGAAGGAAGCAAGGGAACCGCCAGCGTGCGCGAGGCGAATGTCCTGCTGAGCCGGCTGTCGGGTATCAATTATCGTGGCTTCGTCGAGGGCAACGGTATCTTTACCGGTGAGGTGGACGTGGTGGTCTGTGACGGCTTCGTGGGCAACGCGGTGCTCAAGGCCAGCGAAGGGCTGGCAATGATGCTGATCGACCGGGTACAGAGTACTTTCGAGGCGCATTGGGGAAGTCGAATAGTTGGAGCGCTGGCGCGCCCGGCCTTGCGCCGGCTCAAGAATCAGCTCGATCCGGTGCGTTACAATGGCGCCAGCCTGCTCGGGCTCAAGGGGATCGTGGTAAAGAGTCATGGCAGTGCTGATGCTACCGGTTTTTTTCATGCGATATCCCGGGCTTTCAGGGAGGTCGACCAGGCGCTTCCGCAATATCTGGCGCAAGAGCTTGATGAGCGGCGTTCCGTTATCACTCTATCTTGAAGAACTCAGGTGATAGCTTATCCGATTCATAAGACGACAAGACGTAAAGGTGATTGCCATGACGCAACCTCTAGCCCTCGTGTTTCCCGGGCAAGGCTCTCAGCAGATCGGTATGCTGCGGGAACTGGCGGAGCGCTATAGCGTGGTGCGTACCACATTCGAGGAGGCCTCGAGTGTGCTGGGCTACGATCTTTGGCATCTGGTGCAAGAAGGACCGGAAGAGGAGCTCAACGCTACCGCCTGTACCCAGCCGGCGTTGCTGGCTGCCAGCGTCGCTGTTTGGCGAGTCTGGCAAGAACTCGAAGGTCCACGCCCCGGTGCCATGGCGGGACACAGTCTGGGGGAATACAGCGCCATGGTGTGTGCCGGCGCGCTGACCTTTCCGGAAGGCATCAGGCTGGTCAGGCTGCGGGGCGAAGCCATGCAGCAGGCGGTGCCTGCCGGCCAGGGCGCCATGGCGGCGATTCTCGGCCTGGAAGACGGTGTGGTGGAGCGCGTCTGTCAGGACGTGGCGACAGAAACCGGCGAGACGGTGGCAGCGGTCAACTACAACGCACCCGGGCAAGTCGTGATCGCCGGAAGTAAATCCGGGGTCGAGCGTGGGATCATCGCTTGCCAGGACGCGGGGGCCAAGCGTGCCATGAGCCTCCCGGTATCGGTACCTTCGCACTGCGCGCTGATGCGCCCGGCGGCGGAGCGTCTCGATGAGGCGATGAACGATATTGTCTTGAAATCGCCGCGTTACACGGTATTTCAGAACGTTGATGCGAAAGCGCATGAAGATGTCGATACGCTGCGTCAGCGTCTGGTGGAACAGCTGTATCAGCCGGTGCGCTGGACCGAGTGCGTACAGGCCATGCGCGGCCAAGGTGTCGAAGTATTCGTCGAGTGCGGCCCCGGCAAGGTGCTGACCGGCTTGGGCAAGCGCATTGATCGTAGTCTCAAGGGGGTGGCGGTCAACGATCCGGAAAGTCTTGAAAGTGCGCTGACCTTGGCCAGAAGCGTCCTGGTTCAGTAAGCTGGGCGGCCAATGATTCTCATGCCAGACTCCATGCCATGAGCGCATGGGGACAACACAAGAACGCTGTCACTGCGAGCAAAGGCAAATGAACGAAACGACGAAAGAAGCGCGAGTCGCCCTGGTGACCGGCGCGACTCGGGGTATCGGCCAGGCCATCGCCCGAGAGCTGGGTCATCAAGGGCGCATCGTGATCGGTACCGCGACCAGCGAAAGCGGCGCCGAGGCCATCGAGGCGGATCTCAAGAAACAGGGTATCCAAGGGGCCGGTCGTCGCCTGGACGTAACCGATCCCGCAAGCATCGAGACAGTGATCAAGCGCATCACCGAAGAATTCGGCGCGCCGACCATTCTGGTCAACAATGCGGGCATTACCCGAGACAATCTGCTGATGCGCATGAAGGAAGACGAATGGGACGCGGTGATCGACACCAATCTCAAGTCCGTCTACCGCGTCACCAAGGCCTGTCTTCGCGGCATGACCAAGGCGCGTTTCGGGCGCATTGTCAGCATCAGCTCCGTGGTGGCCACCATGGGCAACGCCGGTCAAAGCAACTACGCTGCAGCCAAGGCGGGCATGGAAGGATTTTCCCGCGCCTTGGCGCGAGAGCTGGCGGCCCGAAACATCACCGTCAATGCGGTGGCACCGGGGTTCATTGCCACGGACATGACCAAGGGTCTGCCGGAAGCCCAGCACGCGGCGCTGCTTGAGCAGATTCCGCTGTCCCGACTCGGAGAGCCTGCGGATATTGCCGCGGCGGTCGGCTTCCTGACCAGTGACGCCGCGAGCTACATCACCGGCGAAACGCTCAATGTCAACGGCGGCATGAACATGCGTTAATCCGAATCGGGTTTGATTGCGAGCTTAGGTTGCGAAGCCTTCAAGCGGTATATAAACTACTTCGCAGCTTACCGGGCTTACAGATCTATTCTATTCCAATAGCAGTACGGTTATCTTGAACGACTGGAGTGATAACGTAATGAGCACCATCGAAGAGCGCGTGAAGAAGGTTGTGGCCGAGCGGCTGAACGTCAAGGAAGAGGACATTCAGAACACCTCTTCCTTCACTGAAGATCTCGGCGCCGATTCTCTGGATACCGTCGAGTTGGTGATGGCGCTCGAAGAGGAATTCGATACCGAAATTCCCGACGAAGAGGCCGAGAAGATCACCACCGTTCAGGAAGCCATCGATTACGTCAACTCTCATCAGTAAGATCGATTGGTGAAGCGTAATGCGCTAATCGGCACGCCGGTCATCTAGGTGGCCGCTCCATGAAGCCGCTCTGGAAACAGAGCGGCTTCTGTATTATTGAAACACTGTGTAACGCGGGTTCTTGACCAGAGGCCGCTACCATTTTGCTGGAAAGCCTGGATTGACGAGGTGCAGCGCTGGTGTGTTCAGGTATACTTCTCCCAATGACGGCATCTCGCGTGACGCGCAGACGTGCCACCAAGGAAGTCTGGAGGAAAGCTGATGCCTCATAGAAGGGTCGTGGTGACCGGGCTCGGTCTAGTAACGCCGGTAGGCAATACCGTCAAGGAAAGCTGGGAAAGTATCCTGGCGGGCAAGAGCGGCATCGCTCCTATCGAGCACTTCGATACCGAGGGTTTCAATACCCGGTTCGGCGGTTCGGTAAAAGAATTTGATATTGCGCCTTACCTGAATCCCAAGGACGCGCGCAAGATGGATCTGTTCATTCAATACGGCATCGCGGCGGGGGCTCAAGCGGTCGCGGATGCGGGACTCGAGTGCACGGAAGAGAACGCCGAGCGTATCGGGGTGGCGATCGGCTCCGGCATCGGCGGTCTGCCGATGATCGAACACAACCATAACGTCATGCTCAAGGGTGGCCCGCGGCGCATTTCGCCCTTCTTCGTGCCCGGCTCCATCGTCAACATGATTTCAGGAAATCTGGCGATTCAGCACGGGTTTCGCGGCCCCAATATCGCGATTTCCACCGCCTGTACTACCGGCACGCACAATATCGGCTACAGCGCTCGTACCATTGCCTATGGCGATGCGGACGTGATGCTGTGCGGCGGGGCAGAAATGGCCACGACGCCGCTGGGGCTCGGCGGCTTTTCCGCGGCCCGGGCGCTGTCGACACGAAATGACGATCCCGCGGCGGCGAGCCGCCCCTGGGATCGCGACCGGGACGGTTTCGTGCTCTCCGATGGCGCCGGTGTCATGGTGCTTGAGGAGTATGAGCACGCGAAAGCGCGTGGCGCGACGATCTATGCGGAGCTCATCGGTTTCGGGATGAGCGACGATGCCCATCACATGACGGCACCGCCGGAAGACGGGCGCGGCGCGGCGCAGTCAATGACCAACGCCATTCGCGACGCGCAAGTCGATCCGGCGCGTATCGACTACATCAATGCCCACGGTACTTCCACCGCCGCTGGCGATCTCGCGGAAAGCCGCGCTGTCGAGCGCGTGCTGGGCGAAGCGTCCAGGTCCGTGGCAGTGAGTTCCACCAAGTCGATGATCGGTCATCTGCTGGGGGCGGCCGGCGCAGTGGAAGCGATATTCTGCGTGCTGGCGATTCGCGATCAAGTCGCGCCGCCTACCATCAACCTGGACAATCCCCAGCCGGGCTGCGATCTGGATTACGTGCCGCATCAGGCCCGACAGATGCGGATCGATACAGTGCTGTCCAACTCCTTCGGCTTTGGTGGCACCAACGGCTCGCTGATCTTCTCGCGAGTCTGATGTGCGGGACGGTGATCGGGCGCTGCCCTTCGACGACCGCGGGCTGAGTTATGGCGACGGCCTCTTTGAGACGGTGTTGGTGCGAGATGGCAAGCCGGTTCTCTGGGAAGAACATCTAGCGCGGCTCGAGGAAGGCTGTCGTCGGCTGGAATTGACCATGCCGAAGCCAGCGGACCTGAACGGGATTTTTGCAAATATACCGTTATTTCAGCAACCGCTGGCAGTACTCAAACTGATACTGACTCGAGGCAGCGGTGGTCGTGGCTACCGACCGCCCTGGCCGAGCGATTGCCGGCTGCGCTACCGTCTGACGCCTTTTTCGCCGGATGAAGAACGCTGGCATCGGGGCGTTCGTATTCGTCGCTGCTCGCTGCGTCTTGGCATTCAGCCACGTCTTGCTGGAATCAAGCATCTCAATCGTCTGGAAAATGTTCTGGCCCGCAGTGAATGGAACGACGACGCCATTGCAGAAGGCTTGCTGTGCGATAGCGACGGGCGGCTGGTGGAGGCAACCAGCATGAACCTGTTCTGGCAGCGTCAAGGTCGACTGGAGACACCCCGGCTCGATCGCTGCGGCGTGGCGGGTACCTTGCGCCAAGCGCTGCTGGACCGGTTGCCCATTCAGGAGGTAAACGCCGGTGTAGCGGTGCTTGAAGAGGCCGAGGCGCTCTGGCTTGGCAACTCGGTGCAGGGCATCTGGCCGGTCATCGCTCTGAACAATATCGATGGAACTGGGGGGCTGACCTGGGCCTTGAACGAGACACATCGCCATCTGCAGAATCATGCTCACCGGTTATTGGGTTATCCGCTGATTCAATCACCCCAACCTGGCGACGCAACCCCTTGAGTAGAGTAGAAAAAAACATGCCTGAGGAAGCGCCATGCGGCTAGTCAAGTTTCTTGTCGGGCTGGCGATACTGGTAGCGATAGCGGTCTTCGCGGCCTATCAGTACTGGCAGCATCGACTCGATGCGCCCATCGCGCTCGAAACCGCGCAGATTTACGAGGTGCCCGAGGGAGCCGGCTATCACCGGGTCGTCGATGAGCTGGTTACCCGGGGCATTCTCGAACATCGCTGGCCTTATCAGGTGCTGCTGCGTCTCGAGTCTCAATCGATACCTGCCTTGCGCGCCGGCGAGTTTCAGCTCGAACCTGGAATGTCCGGTCGTGAACTCATCGCGCTGCTGGGCAGCAATCGGGTCGTGACCTATACGCTTACCGTGCCGGAAGGCTGGACCTTCCGACAGATGCGCGAACGGCTTGCCAGGGCGCCGAAGCTCGCCAAGCCCGGCAGGGAAATGAGCGAAGCGCAAATCATGGCGGCGCTGGGGCAGCCGGGCATGTCCCCGGAAGGCTGGTTCTTTCCAGACACCTATCGGTACCGTAAAGGTGTCAGCGACCTGGATATTCTGAAACAGGCCTTCGAAAGTATGCAGGTCAGGCTGGACGAGATCTGGCGGGAGCGCGGCGAGAATCTGGCCATCGAAACCCCTTACGAAGCCCTGATCCTGGCATCGCTGATCGAGCGGGAAACCGGCGCGCCCGAGGAGCGACGAGAAATTGCCGGAGTCTTCATGCGCCGGCTTGAAAAAGGCATGCGCCTGCAGACGGATCCCACGGTGATCTACGGGCTGGGCGATGATTACGACGGCAATATCACCCGGGCAGATTTGCGCCGGCCTACGCCTTACAACACCTATGTCATCGAGGGATTGCCCCCTACGCCGATTGCCTTGCCGGGTCGCGCGGCGCTTGAAGCGGCGGTGAACCCCAAGCCCGGGGACAGCCTGTATTTCGTTGCCCGAGGCGACGGGACTCATCAGTTTTCGCGCAGCCTGAAAGAACATAACGCGGCGGTCAGGAAATACATCCTGAACCGCTGACTCGAGCCGAAAAGATCCGTCTTAATTCTTGACGTTCAGCGAGGAACCCGATGACTGCTCCCGGACGTTTCATCACGCTGGAAGGCGGCGAAGGCGTCGGCAAGACCACCAACATGGCCTGGCTATGCGGCTGGCTGGAAGCCCGGGGTGTTGAAGTGGAACGCACTCGTGAACCCGGTGGCACGCCGCGCGCCGAGGCGATCCGCGAACTCTTGCTGGACCCGGATTTCGATGAGCCCTTGGCTTCGGATGCGGAGCTGCTGTTGATGTTCGCCGCCCGGGCCCAGCATCTCGAGCAGCGCATCCGTCCGACGTTGGCACGCGGCGCCTGGGTGGTCTGCGATCGATTTACCGACGCCACCTTTGCCTATCAGGGCGGAGGACGAGGTCTCGATAGTAAGAGAATCGCCCTGCTGGAAACCTTCGTTCAGGGCGAACTGACCCCGGATCTCACCATTCTGCTCGATGCGCCTGTCGAAACGGCTCAGGCGCGAGTGACGTCGCGTCTGAAAGCGAAAGGTGGCCAGCGCGATCGCTTCGAACAAGAGCGTCAGGCGTTTTTCCGCCGTGTGCGCGAGGCCTATCTTTCCCGAGCCCGAGCGGAACCTGAGCGCTTTCTGGTGATCGATGCATCCGCGCCGCTGGAGCAGGTTCAACGCGCTCTGGAAAGCGGCCTCGAAACCCGGTTGGCGTGTTTATGATAGAGTCTTCAACGCTCACGAAAGAGCCATCAGCGTCCATGAAAGAGTCTTCATCGCAAGTCGCGATTCCGCTGCCCTGGCAGCAAGGAATCTGGCAACGCTTGATGGAGCTGCAGGAGCAGGGACGCTTTCCCCATGCATTGCTGCTGTCCGGCCCGGCGGGGGTAGGCGCGGTGCAGCTGGCGGAAGCTCTGGTGGCGCGGCTGCTGTGTCAGATGCCGGGAGAATTCGCCTGCGGGCATTGTCATGGCTGTGCCATGCTGGCCTCCGGTTATCATCCGGATCTGATGCGTGTACGGCCCTTGGAAAAAAGTCGGCAGATCCGTATCGATGTCATTCGCGAGGTCAACGACTTCGTTAACCAGACCGCTCAGCAGGGCGGTTATCGAATCATTACCCTCGAGCCCGCGGAAGCCATGAACCAGGCTGCGGCCAATGCCTTGCTCAAGAGCCTGGAAGAGCCGGGTGGACGCACCCTGTTTCTGCTGATGGCGGATATTCCCTCGCAAGTCCTGCCGACGATTCGCTCCCGCTGTCAGCAGTGGACCCTGCCGCTTCCGGAGCCGGAAGCTTGCCTGGGCTGGTTGGAAAAGCAGCTTGGCGACAAGGAAGAAGCCGAATTCTGGCTGCAGGTGGCCGGCGGCGAGCCGCTTCTGGCTCAGGCACTGGCATCCCCCCAGGCACGGGGCTTGCGCCAGGACATGCGTGAACTGTTCGATGCCCTTGTACGGGGTGGCGAGCCGGTGGCGGAGGCGGCGCGGCTGTCGGGGCAATCCGTCGATTCCATCCTGTGGTACGGTATTGCCTGGCTCGAGGATCTGATTCGCCTGGGACTCTCCGGCGATACTCGACGACTGCGCAATCCGGATCTGTTGCCCTTGTATCGTCAGGCGGTAAAGAATGCCCGGGTGAGAGACTGGTTTCGTCTGCTGGACTATGCCCGAGAGCAGCGTCGACTGCTGGCTCAGGGCGCCAACCCTAATCCGCCGCTGGTGCTGGAGGCCTGGCTGATTCGCTGGTCGGCGCTGTTGCGTTCTTAAGGAGAACGAGAGATGGCGAAACACAAGATTTTATCTTTGAAGATTCGCGATACTTCCATGCTGCTGGCGGTCTATATGCCGTTCGTGGAGCACGGCGGCATCTTCGTGCCCACCAAAGAGCATTATCAGCTAGGTGAAGAGGTTCTGCTGTCCTTGACCTTGCCGGAAGAGCAGGAGGAGATAATAGAGGTAGGAGGGCGGGTTGCCTGGATATCGCCTCTTGGTGTTTCCGGACGTCGCATACCCGGTATTGGGGTGCATTTTCATCACGAGAGCCAAAACATCTGCGATCGCATCGAAACCCTGCTGGCGGGTAAGCTGGATCGAGGCACCGTTACCTATACGCTATAACCACTTCTTCGAGTCGATTCGAATAAAGCTCTCGAAAAATCATCAGGAACTCCGATGTTCGTAGACTCCCACTGCCATCTCGACCGTCTCGATCTAAGCGCCCACGCGGGGGACTTGAACGCCGCTCTCGAGGCGGCTCGCACGCGGCGCGTGCGCCAGTTCCTCGCTATCGCCGTTACCCTGGATGACGTTCCCGCCCTGGCAGAACTAGCGCGCCGACAGCCGGACGTGACGATTTCCGCCGGCATCCATCCGATGCAAGTGCTGGAAGAAGAGCCGGATATCGAGGCTATCAAGGAGGTGGCGGAGACGCATGAGGTGGTCGCCATCGGCGAGACCGGTCTCGACTATCACTATGACCGAGTGCCTCGGGAGCGCCAGCGGGAGCGTTTCGCCAACCAGTTGATTGCCGCCCGGGAGCTCGAGCTGCCGGTGATCGTGCATACCCGTGAGGCCAAGGAGGATACCCTGGCCTTGATCCGCGAGCATAGCGACCCTCGAGTCGGCGGTGTGCTGCACTGTTTTACCGAGGACATCGACATGGCTCGGGAAGCGGTACGGCTGGGCTTCTATATTTCGCTTTCCGGCATTATCACTTTTCATAGCGCCGGGAAACTGCGGGAACTGGCGGCCAGGCTGCCGTTGGATCGCCTGCTGATCGAGACGGACAGTCCCTATCTTGCGCCGGTGCCACATCGTGGCAAGCCCAACGAGCCCCAGTGGGTGGTGGAAGTGGCGGAAGCCATTGCCAAGGAGCGCGCTATCAGCGTCGATGAAGTAGCGATGCAGACTACCGCGAATTTTTACCGGCTGTTTCGCCAGGCGGTACCCCAGGCGCCGGAAAGTCTGCGTCAAGCCCTGGCCGGCGCCGGCCTGGTATAGCGTGTTCCCCGACAGCCTTGAGCGTGTCTTGTATCAGCCTTGGGGGTATCTTGTATGAACTCCTGGGGTATTTCATTTCAGCGGAAGGAGAGCTCATGACGTCATCTCCCAAGCGTCCCGATCTCGATTCACTGCTGGCGCCAATGGAGGGAGCCACGTCCAATCCACCGCTTGAGCAGTGGCATCCGCCGCTGTCCGGCGACATGGATCTGGTCATCGACCGCCAGGGCAACTGGCACCACGACGGCAGCGTCATGCGCCGCCCTCAACTGGTGCGGCTGCTGGCGACGTTATTGCGTCGTGAAGCGGACGGCGATTATTACCTGGTGACCCCGGCGGAGAAGTGGCGTCTTCGGGTCGAGGATCGTCCGCTCGTGATCGTCGATGCAGCGCACGATACGAAAGAGGACGCCTGGTGGCTCGTCACCTCGCTCGGCGATCGGCTGCGTCTGGACGAGAGTCATTTCATGAGTCTCAGCGAGATGCCAGAGGGCGATACGCTTCCGGAGGTTGTGGTGCGTCACGGGCTGGGAGCGCGGCTCAATCGCAACGTCTTCTACCGTCTGGTGGAGCAGGCGGAGCAGCGCGAGACGCCGGAAGGAGTGGAATTGGGCCTGACCAGCGGCGGCGCCTGGCATCCGTTGGGCCGAGTCGATCGCGACGCTTCGTGAAGCCGACCGCTCATCTGACCGCCCAACAGCGAGCGGTAGTGACCCATGGCAGCGGGCATGCGCGGGTGGCGGCGGTGGCCGGGGCCGGCAAGACCACGACGCTGGTTGCCCGGGTGCTGCATCTGCTGGCGGAGGGTGTCCCGCCCCGGCGCATGCTGGTGCTGATGTTCAACCGGGCGGCGAAGGATGATTTCACCGCCAAGCTGACACGCCTGGCTCCTCCCGGCATGGCGCTGCCGGACGTGCGTACCTTTCACTCCCTGGGCCATCGCCTGACCCAAAGCCTGACCCGCTGGGGGGCGCTGACGCCGCGACAGCTTCTCAGCGCGGACTGGCAGCGAGAGCGATTGCTGCGCCAAGCCATACAGCAGGTGTTGAGCGCTGATTCCGCGCGTCTGGAAACTGCCCTGGAGCCGGAGCGCCTCGAGGCCTGCGGTCAGTTTTGCGAACTGGTGAAGGCGGAAATGCTGCCGCCGCGCACCCTGTTGGCCAATACGGACTTCGGTGCGGATACCGAATATTTTGTCGAGGCTTTCAAGACGCTGGAAACGCTGCTGGATGATCAGGGGCTGATGACCTACGCGGATCTTCTCTATCGCCCGCTGCGGGTGCTGGAAGCCAACGCCGAGTGGCGTAGCCGCGTGCAAGGCTTTCTCGATCATGTGATCGTCGACGAATACCAGGATAGCAACACGGCACAGCAGCGGCTGCTCAAGGTGTTGGCGGGCTCTCAGGCGGCAGTGATGGCGGTGGGGGACGCCAATCAATGTATCTACGAGTGGCGAGGCGCGCATCCTCAGGCAATGCTGGAGGGCTTTACTGCCCTGTTCGGCGAAGCTCAAGACTATCCCTTGTCGATGACCTTTCGTCACGGCCACGCCCTGGCCCTGGCGGCCAATCAGGCGATCGCCGCCAATCGCGGGCGACCGGATCAGCTATGTCTGGCCCGGCCGGACAATCCCAGCACCGAGCTGCGGCTCGGGGAGGGCGGCGCCTCGCTGCTCGAGACCCTGGCGGACTGGCGCAAGCAGGGCCGTGCCCTGGGGGACAGCTGCGTTCTGGTGCGTAGCTGGGGGCTTTCCGTGGCGCTGCAGCTGATCCTGATGCGCGAGGGCATTCCCTATCGTCTGTCCCGGGAGGACCGCTTCGTTTTCCGCCTGCCGCTGGTTCAGGCCCTCGCCGGCTATCTGATGCTGGTGCGCGATCCAAGCCTGCTGCGGGATCCCGACCATCTACTGCTGCTGCTGTCTCAGCCGACGCCTTTCGTGGCCCGGGAGCGCCTTGCCCTGCTGGCGCAGCGTCTGGCAAGTCTCCAGCAATGGCCGGAAAACGGCGATAGTCTGTTGGAGAGTCTGGCGCCTCGGCAGCGGCGTAACCTCAAGAAACGCTGGGCCTTGCTGTGCGAGCTTCCTCGGCTTGGCCACTGGCCCGCGGCCAAGCTGCTGAGCCACGTGGTCGAGCGGCTCGATGCGGAAAAGGTGCTCAAGCGCGCCGCCGCCAGACGCGAGAAGGGCGAGGAGGACGTGCGCCTGCTGGACGTGCTGATCGAGCAGGCCAAAGAGCAGTCCGGCGATCTTTCGAGCTTCATCGATCTGTTGCGGCGCCCCATGGAAAATCATCGTGAGGGGCTCCTGATCACGACGGTACACGGTGCCAAGGGGCTGGAATGGCCGCTGGTCATGCTGTGGGGCGTCAACGAGGAGGATTTTCCGCACTATAGCCGCGACAATCCTTTGAATCGAATGCGCCTGGAGGAGGAGCGGCGTCTGTTCTACGTTGCCATCACCCGGGCCAGGGAGCGGCTGGTGGTGATTCACGACAACGGCGAGCACCGACCCAGTCGCTTCCTGAACGAAGTCGCCTGGAAGGATTGTCAGCGGGTTGCCGACCTGCTGCGATTGCCGTCTCGGCCAGCGGCGGCCCAGGACGCTGAATCGGAAACCGTGCTGGAGACCCGGGAGCCGGAGCTGGTCGAGCGCTATCTGACTGCGATTCAGGCGCCGCCGGGGTTGAAGATCAAACCCCTGGATCGAGTCGAGCATTCTCGGGTAGGCTATTTCGTGTCGTCGCTTACCACTTTTGATATCGGCCAGCGGATTCGTCATGCGGTATTCGGAGAAGGTGAAATCCAGGGCATCGAAGGCGACCCGGATAACCCGGTTCTCGAGGTGCGTTTCCAGCGCGCCGGGCGCCGGCGGCTAGTCGCGAAATACGCCCCCATGGAAGCCATGTAAAAGTCTTGCAAGGAGAAAACCGATGAGCGACGTATTGATTGAACCAGGTGAACTGCATCGCTGGCTCGAGGAAGGGCAGGCGGTAACGATTCTGGACTGCCGCACGCGCCTGAACGACCGGGAAGCCGGCCGGCGGCTATGGCAAGAGGGGCGTATCCCGGGAAGTCGGCATCTCGACCTGGATCGAGACATGGCGTCGACGCCGGGTGAGAGAGGTCGCCATCCGCTGCCTTCACCGAAGCATTTCACCACCACGCTGCAGCGCCTTGGCGTGGATGAGCAAACGCCGGTGGTCGTGTATGACGATTGCGGCGGTCAGCTTGCTGCAGCAAGGGCCTGGTGGATGCTGGCCTGCTGGGCGAATCATCCCCGGGTTAGCGTGCTGGATGGCGGACTCGACGCTTGGCGGGAGGAAGGCTTTGCCCTGAACGACCAGGCTATCCCGGTAAAGTCCAGCGACTGGCAGCCGGAATTCGACCCCGGCGCCTGGGTGGATGCGGATCAGGTGGCAAGTTCCTCCACGTTGAAGCTCGATGTCAGGGGCCCAGAGCGATTTAGCGGCGATCGGGAGCCCATGGACCCGAAGGCCGGGCATATCCCCGGCGCCTTGAATCGTCCCGGCGGCGAGAATCTGCGCCAGGACGGCCGTTTCAAGTCACCGGAGGTTTTGGCGGATGAGTTGTCGAATCTGCATCAAGGGTCGGGGATAGGCCAGGACAGCATCGTGTATTGCGGCTCCGGCGTTGCTGCCTGCCATACCATCCTGGCCTGCGCCGTTGCCGGCAAGCCCCTGCCGAAACTCTATGTCGGCTCCTGGAGCGAGTGGAGCCAACGACCCGAGCGGGGAATCGCTACCGGCGATTGACGTTACATATTCTGATAACTCACATATTAGGGTAGTTGGGCCCGCCACCCCCTTCCGGCGGTACCCAGGTAATATTCTGCGCCGGATCCTTGATATCGCAGGTCTTGCAATGAACGCAGTTCTGGAAATTGATCTGGAACTGCGGCTTGCCGTCGTCGCCTTCCACCACTTCATAGACCCCTACCGGGCAATAGCGGGTTGCCGGCTCGTCATACTTCGGCAGGTTGTCGCGAATCGGGATTTCCGGATCCGTAAGCTTCAGATGGCAGGGCTGGTCTTCCTCGTGATTGGTATTGGACAGATACACCGAGGACGTCTTGTCGAAGGAGAGTTTGCCGTCCGGCTTGGGATAGTCGATCTTCTCGTGCTTTGATGCCTCTTCCAGTTTGGCGTAATCCGCGGTGGTGTCGTGAAGCTTCGGCAGCTTGCCGCCAATCAGCTGGTCGAGGAAGTTGTAGGCGCCGCCCATGAAGGTGCCGTACTTGTGAATCGCCGGGCCGAAGCTGGCGCTTTCCTTGAGTTCCTGATAGGCCCAGCTGGCTTCCCAGCGCTGGGTAAAGTCGCTGAGTTCGCTACCGCCCTCATCGCCTTTCTGCAGAGCATCGAAAACACTTTCCGCCGCCAGCAGCCCGGATTTCATCGCCGTGTGCAAGCCCTTGATCTTGGAAAAATTCAGGGTGCCCGCGTCGCAGCCGATCAACAGCCCGCCCGGGAAGGTCATCTTCGGCAGACAGTTGAAGCCGCCCTTGGTAAGGGCCCGCGCCCCGTAGGCCACGCGCTTACCGCCTTCCAGGTGCCGCTTGATCACCGGATGATGTTTCATGCGCTGAAATTCATCGAACGGAGAGAGATAGGGATTCTGATAGGAGAGATCCATGATCAGGCCGACCATCACCTGTTGGTCCTCGCCATGATAGAGAAACCAGCCGCCGTGGGTGTTCTTGTCCAGGGGCCAGCCGGAACCGTGCAATACCAGCCCAGGCTCGTACTGATCCTCGGGAATGTCCCAGAGCTCCTTGATGCCGATGCCGTAATGCTGGGGGTCACATCCCTCGTTCAGCTTGAACTTGGTGATCAGGCGCTTGCCCAGATGCCCGCGGCTGCCTTCGGCAAACAGGGTGTACTTGGCCCGCAGTTCCATACCCGGCATGTAGCCGTCCTTGGGCTGTCCCTTGGCATCTATCCCCATATCGCCGGTCACGATGCCCGCCACCGCGCCATTGTCGTCATACAATACGTCTTGAGCGGCGAAACCGGGAAATATCTCCACGCCCAGTTCCTCTGCCTGCTCTCCCAGCCAACGGGTCAGATTGCCGGCGCTGATCACGTAGTTATCGAACCCCTTGCCGACGTTGTGCATGGTCTTGGGTACCAGGGCGTCCGGCAGCTTCTGCGCCTTCTCGGCGTCCTTGAGCAGATAGACCTCGTCCCGGGTCGCCGGGGTATTCAAGGGCGCGCCGCGCTCCTTCCAATCCGGAAACAGCTCCGTCAGGGCACGCGCTTCAAATACCGCGCCGGAGAGAATATGCGCGCCGACTTCCGAACCCTTTTCCACCACGCATACGGATAGCTCACGCTCTTTTTCGTTGGCCTGTTGCATCAGCCGACAGGCCGCCGCCAGTCCGGCCGGCCCGGCACCCACGATGACGACATCAAACTCCATGGATTCGCGTTCGACTTCTTCCATCTGCAATCTCCTCGGTCGGTTGGCTCATCAAGGCGATGTTTGCCGTGTCGAGAGCCACTCGTACTCGTCATGTTGAAACGGTCGTTTGCTTTTATGCTTATCATCAGGCTCAACGATAGCCAAAAAAGCCTGCAGATTCGATCCTTCCTTCGCCTCAGCCTAGAGTTCTCGGTGCTTCCTCAGCCATGCCCGGGTGGGAGACCACGTCAGCTGCCAACGAAAGTTGTCTTTCGGCGGCTGTGGAGGACGCTGGTTTTACCGTGCTCCTTGCCAGTAGTCTGAAGTAACCGCGCCAATGCCATGATGAGTTGATAAGTTCGGTAGCTGATGTGTCCGGTGCGCGTAATGCAAATCGATAGTGCACCCTATTACAAGCACCTTCCGCGCGCACTGTTTACCTTGTATAGGTACCAGCGATTTTTATCAGGCTGGTAAAAACAGTAAAGAATGATGAAATTCATCGAGAGAACGCATTTCTCTTATGATTTTGAGCGGGATTTTCTATGTGAAAGCGGAACAATAACAAGCCAAGAATGGGTATTACCGTAGTAAAAACAATATTGAGGAATGATTATGCCCGATCTTCGAGTCGCCGTTGATGCTGGCGGAACCTTTACAGATGTGTGTATTTACAACTCATCTACTCAGGATTTTCATGTCACCAAAGTGCCTTCAACACCGAATAATCCCATGCAAGCCGTGCTGGATGGCGTCAAGCGTGGAGAGATTGATCTAGCAGATGTCGAATTGTTTTTTCACGGCACGACCGTTGCCACCAATGCGCTGATCACTCGCCGGTTCCCCAAGGCGGCCCTGGTCACCACCAGGGGATTTCGCGATGTGATCGAAATCCGTGATGGAACAAAAGATAACCTCTGGGATGCCTACCAGGACGTCAGTGGCCCCTACATTCGCCGGCGCGACCGCTTCGAGGTGACCGAGCGTGTCGACTACGCTGGACAGATAGTGACGCCACTGGATGAACAGGAGGCCCGCACCCTGGCCCGCAAGCTCAAGCGCCGTGGCGCCACGACGATAGCGGTGTGCTTTATCAACTCCTATGCCAACGTGTGCAACGAGCTGCGCATGCGGGAGATTCTGGAGGAGGAGATCCCGGGGGCCAACGTCTCCACCTCATCGGAAATCCTGCCCGAAATATTCGAACACGACCGTTTCAATACCGCTGTGGCGAATACGGTGCTGGGGCCCTTGGTGTCGGACTACGTCAAGCAGCTCGACGATGAGTTGACCGCAGGAGGCTACGTCAACGATCTGTTGCTGCTGCACTCCGGCGGCGGCTCGATGACGCCCGCCATGGCGAAACATTTTCCTGTTCGCCTGGCGGCCTCGGGTATCGCGGCGGGCGCCATTGCCGCCAAGCATGTCGCCGCGCAGTGCGGGTATCGGAATGCCGTCGGACTGGATATGGGTGGCACCTCCACCGACATTTCGCTGATCAACGGCGGTGAGCTGCGTGTGACCCGGCAGTGGGGCGTGGAGTACGGACATCCCATCGTGTTCCCGAGCATCGAGGTGCTGACCGTCGGCGCCGGCGGCGGCTCGCTGGCGCATATCGACATTGCCGGCGCCCTTCGCAACGGGCCGCAGTCCGCCGGGGCCGATCCGGGGCCGGCCTGCTACGATCGAGGCGGCACGGAGCCGACCAATACCGATGCCAGCCTGGCGCTGAATCGCCTGGGCACCAGCCTGGCCGGCGGGGCGCTCGAACTGAATCGGGCCAGGGCGACACAGATCATCGATGAGCGTATCGGCCAGCCCCTGTCCCTGAGCACGGCCGAGGCGGCTCAGGCGATTCTCAAGGTGGCGAATGCCAACATGGCCGATGCGGTGCGGCTGGTATCGATCCGCCGCGGCCTGGATCCACGTGACTTCGCCCTGATTGCCTTTGGCGGTGCCGGCGCGCTGCATGGCGCCGGGGTAGCCAGGGAGCTGGGCATTCCGGTGGTGATCGTGCCGCCTAGCCCGGGGGTGACGTCGGCGATGGGCTGCCTTCTGGTGGATATTCAGCATGACCTCTCGGTGATGTACACCGTGGTCGCCAGCAGTGCTGACCTGGACGACCTCAACCGCCAGTTCCGGTCGCTTGAGGAGGAGGCGGTGGATCGGCTGCATCATGAAGGCGTCGCCGATGCGGATGTGGTGCTGCAGCGGGGTATTTCGATGCGCTATCAGGGGCAGTGGCGTTCCCTGCAGGTGTCGATGGGCAGCGGCGAGACGGCGCTTGAGGAAGCGATTGAAAGCTTCCACCAGGAGCATGAGCGGCATTTCTCATTCCGCCAGAACGCGCTGCCCGTTGAGATCTACCAGCTTCACCTGCGCGCCGTGGGCAAGACGCCCAAGCCGACCTTTGCGCGCAGTGAGCGGGTGTCGAATGCGCAGGCGGAACCGCACTCGCATCGCGAGGTGTTCTTCGACGACAGGTGGTACAAGACGCCGATCTACGACCGGGAAGCCCTGCCGGTGGGTTTCGAGTTCACCGGCCCCGCCATCATCGATCAGCTGGACGCCACCACCGTGGTGCCGCCGGATACCGCAGCGTCGATCGATGAATGGAAGAATATCCGTATTCAACTGGTTCAAGCCGGAGAGGAAGCATGACCATGACAAGCAAAGACAAGGCCAGCGTTCTCGATCCGGTCACCTTCGAAGTCCTGAAGAACGCCTTCGCCACCAGCGTCGATCTGATGAGCGAGCAGATCCTGCGTACCTGCTACTCGTTTGTCATCTATTCGCGCGATTTCTCATCCGCGCTGTGCGATGCCCAGGGCAATACGGTCATGCAGGGCAGCGGCGACATCGCGGTGCACGTGGGGACCCTCCATTTTCAGTGCAAGGCCGTACAGGAGGAGTTTGGCGACGACATTCATCCTGGGGATGTCTTTGCGATCAACGATCCCTATCGCGGCGGCACGCACCTTAACGACGTCAGCTTCATCCGTCCTATCTTTTGCGAAGGGGAGATCATCGGCTTTGCGCAGAACAAGGGGCACTGGGCGGATATCGGCGGCAGCGTGCCCGGTTCCTTCGATGTCAACGCCAGCACGCATTTCAGCGAGGGGCTTCGCATCACGCCGGTGCGTGTCTGGCGCGGGGGCGTTTTCCTGCACGATGTGGCCCAGCTGCTGGTGTCCAACACCCGAGCCCCCGGTCAGGCGATGGGGGATCTGCAGGCCCAGGCGGAAGCCACGGCGGTGTGTGAGCGTGAGGTCCTGCGCCTGGTCGAGAAGTATTCCAAGGCCACCGTTGTCGCCGCCATGCAGGAGACCCAAGACTATGTCGAGAGGGTCGTGCTCAAGAGCCTGGCGGGCATGCCCCAGGGAGAGTGGGAGACGATCGACTATCTCGACGCGGACCCCGCGCTGGGCGAGGGAATGGTGCCGATTCGTATCAAGCTGACGCTGGATGGCAACGGCATCCACTATGACCTTTCCGGGTCGGCACCCGCCGTCTCCACCTTCCTCAACTCCGGCTACGGCACGACGCACTCCGCCATCTACGCGGGCACCAAGACCTTCTTTCCCGACGTGCCGCTGAACTCCGGCTTCTATCGCGCGGTGACGGCCAATATCGGCGCAGAGGGCAGCGTGGTGAACGCGGGGTGGCCCCATGCGGTGACGGGCTTCTGCTCGGGCCCCTACGAGAAGATCATGAACGGGATCTTCGAGCTGTGGAGCGGCATCATGCCGGAGCGCGCCATGGCCTGTGCGTTCAACCTGGAATACCTGCTGATCGGCGGCAACGATGGTCGCTCCGACAGCAGCAACTACTTCATGTGGTATGACTGGATGGCCGGTGGCTGGGGAGGGCGTCAGACCAAGGACGGTTCGTCGGCCACCTCGCCGGTATTCGGCACCGGCCTCGCCGTTCAGCCGGTAGAAGGTCAAGAGCGTTTGAACCCCGTGCTGACGATGCACCATGAGATCAGTATGGATTCAGCTGGTCCGGGCCGCTTCCGCGGCGGCTGCGGCGTCGAGAAAGGCGGCAGACTGACCCAGGTCGACAAGACGGTGATGAGCTACTGCTGTGACCGCAGCCGTTCGGTGACCTGGGGGGTGAGCGGCGGGCTGCCTTCCGTGCCCCACGGAGTGTGGCTCAACAAGGGAACGCCGGACGAGAAGTACCTGGGTGCCACTTTCTCGAATGTTACGGTACGCTCCGGTGATACCTTTACGCGCCCCTCGGCGGGCGGCGGTGGCTTCGGCGATCCGCTGGAACGCGACGCACAGGCCGTGCTGGAGGATGTGATCGATGGCTATGTATCGGTCGAGCGCGCGGAGTGCGACTATGGCGTGGTCATCAAGATGAATGATCCCGATATCGACGACTATGAGATCGATGACGAGCGCACGGCCAAGGCGCGGGAATGGATCCGAGCACATCGGCACGAGTGGTTGCAAATGGCCCCCGAAGACGTTGCCAGGCAGTACCGTGATGGCGAGCTGGGCGTGCTGGACGTGATTCGCCGCTACGGCGTAGTGCTTGACTGGGGCACAGGAGAGCTGTTGGCAACGTCGACACGACAGTATCGTGACTCCCTACGCAAGCGCTCCTCGGAACACTGGGCGTAATACGCTGGTTGATGTCATGAACAGCGAGGCCTCGGACAAGTCAAAGACAGCCGGGGTCTCGCTATGTCACCACTCGCACCGGAGTGAAAAAATGACATGAAAACAACGACTATAAAGCCAAGTACCAACGCACGATCAAAAAATGACGAGCAGGCAAAAGCCGGCGAACCGTCAAGGTTCAATACGCAGCCAAGGTCAAGCGCGCAGAAACGCTGGACGCAGCTTGTTTCACAGACCTATTTTCCGCTGACCCTGCATTACGGCGATCACGACGAAGATATATTTCAGGGATCGCTGAAGGTCTGGAAAGCCGAGGGAAGCGGCTATTCCCTGTCGCGACTGTGCTCCGACAGGGCCGAGTACTCCAGGTCTCGGTCGCAGATCTCCGAGGACAATCATTCCTCGTTCCTGGTGACGATTCCACTGCGGACAAGCGTCTTCTTTTCCCAACATGGAAAAAGCTTAAGCTGCCCGCCGGGACATTTCATCGTTGAGCAAGGCGATGCGCCCTACCGGTTTGGCTACAAGACGCCAAACGACATGTGGGTCTTCAAGATTCCGTGTGGATCGATGAAAACCCGCATTCGCCGCCCGGAACGCTATTCGCAGCACTGTTTTTCCGCACAGAAAGGCATCGGATGCGCCTTTGTGGAGTTCCTGATGATCTGCTCGCAGCATGTGGACGAATGCAGCGTGGAGGAGCAAAACCGGCTATTCGAACAGGCCCTGGGCATGCTATCGATGGTGCTGGAACAGGATGAGCGAGTGTTGAACAGCGATCAGTCGCATTTGAAAACCGCCCATCTTGTACGTATCGAGCGCTATATATCGGTCAACCTGGGCGATCCTGACTTGACGCCTGCCCGAATCGCGCATTTTTGCGGCATTTCCTTGCGCTATTTGCACAAGCTATTCTCAGGTTCGGGGTATACGGTAAGCGAGTGGGTGCGTTTGCAGCGTCTGGAAGCCGCGCATCGAGAGCTTGAGTCTATTCCTGAGGGAATTCATATCGGCGAGATTGCCTATCGCTGGGGCTTCTCGAACCAAGCTCAGTTTTGCCGCATGTTTCGCCAACAGTTTGGTTATTCTGCCAGTGAGTTGCGAAACAGCTCATCGCGGCAGTCGAAGTTTAACAGACAGAATGCCCATCCTGCGATGCAGCACAAGGCAATGTTTATCCCAGCATGAAGAGTCACTACTATGGAAAGAGCACAGGCGACCAGCCATCTGCAGATTGAAAATAGTCAAGTCCTTGTCACTCGTTGGGACTTTCCGCCCGGCTCTGAAACCGGTTGGCACCGCCATGGTCATGATTACGTCATTGTGCCGATAACGGATGGCAAGATGCGGCTGGAAACTCTCGAGGGAAATCGCGATGTTATTCTGGAGGCGGGTGTTTGCTATAGCCGCGTGGAAGGCACGGAACATAATGTGATCAACGATAGTGATAGTTTTTTTTCGTTCGTGGAAGTTGAGATTAAATAGAGGCTGGGCGATTCCAAGCGCAACGCTATCGCGCTGTGTTCGGATTGAAGACGGCTTGCTCGACTATTACAGATGGCGATTATCTGCATTGTCTTCTCACAACCGCTAGACCTCGAACGAGAGTAGTTCGCTTCATTCAATTACCTTGGGTGGTTAACGGCTTGGCAGGCAAACCCCTGCATGGGCTGATACAATTACCGTGGAAACTTAATTCAGCGAGGGCATCATGAAAGTACTCGTCGCGGTCAAGCGGGTCATCGACTACAACGTCAAGATTCGCGTCAAGCCGGATAACAGCGATGTGGATCTGACCAACGTCAAGATGGCCATGAATCCCTTCTGCGAGATCGCCGTGGAAGAAGCGGTGCGGCTCAAGGAGAAGGGTGTCGCCACGGAGGTGATCGCGGTTACTGTCGGGCCCAAGGCGGCCCAGGAGCAGCTGCGCACCGCGCTGGCTCTGGGAGCGGATCGTGCCATTCATATCCAGACCGACGAGCGGGTCGAGTCGCTGGCGGTGGCCAAGCTATTGAAGCAGGTCGTCGACGAGGAGCAGCCAAATCTGGTGATGCTCGGCAAGCAGGCCATCGATACGGACAACAACCAGACCGGGCAGATGCTCGCTGCCCTGACCGGATTGCCCCAAGGCACCTTCGCCTCGAAGGTCGAGATCGAGGGCGAGACCCTGCAACTGACTCGGGAGATCGACGGCGGCCTGCAGACTCTGTCACTCACGCTTCCCGCCATCGTCACCGCGGACCTGCGCCTGAACGAGCCGCGCTACGCGAAGCTGCCGGATATCATGAAGGCCAAGAAGAAGCCTCTGGACGTCAAGACGCCGGAGGATCTCGGGGTCGAGGTGGCTTCCAAGATAAGCTTGCTCAAGGTCGAGCCGCCGGCGGAACGTCAAGGCGGCGTCAAGGTGAGCTCCGTGGATGAGCTCCTGGACAAACTCAAGAACGAAGCCAAGGTGATTTGATGAGCATTCTCGTGATAGCCGATCATGCCGGAGGCGAGCTCGCCCCGGATACCGCCAGTGTGGTGGCGGCGGCCAAGCAACTCGGCGATGATATTCATGTGCTGGTGGCCGGGGAAAACCTCGACTCCGTGGCCCAAGCCGCCGCCAAGCTCGACGGTGTGACTCGAGTGCGGGTCGCGAATAATGCGGTCTACGCCCATCAGCTTGCCGAGCCCCTGGCGGAGCTGGTGGTCTCCCTGGCGGATGACTACTCACATCTACTATGTAGCGCGTCCACCAACGGCAAGAACGTCATGCCGCGCATCGCCGCCCTCAAGGACGTCGCTCAGCTTTCCGATGTGATCGCCGTGGAAAGCGAGGACACTTTCAAGCGTCCGATCTACGCAGGCAACGCGGTTGCCACGGTACAGAGTGGCGACTCTTTGAAGGTGCTCACCATCCGTACCAGTGCCTTTGATGGGGTAGGCCAGGAAGGAAGCGCGGAGATCGATGCCATCGATACCGTCGTCGATAACGAAAAATCACGCTTCGTCGACGAGCAACTCGCCAAGAGCGATCGCCCGGAGCTGGGTGGCGCCAGGGTGGTGATTTCCGGTGGTCGCGGCATGGGCAGCAAGGAAAACTTCCAGTTGCTCGAAGGCATCGCCGACAAGCTCAACGCGGCCATCGGCGCATCACGTGCCGCGGTGGACGCGGGCTATGTGCCCAACGACTATCAGGTGGGTCAGACCGGCAAGATCGTCGCCCCGGATCTGTATATCGCCGTGGGTATCTCGGGAGCCATTCAGCACTTGGCGGGGATGAAGGATTCCAAGGTAATCGTGGCTATCAACAAGGACGAGGACGCGCCAATTTTTCAGGTGGCGGACTATGGCCTGGTGGGTGACCTCTTTCAAGTCCTCCCGGAGCTTGAACAAAAACTTTAGCAAATCGCCTGAAATTGGCGGGCCCCACAGATTTACCATGCCGGCGCAACGCCGGCATTTTCATACCGTTACACGGCTATTATTGATAATTATTACTTTTTGATATAGATTCTTATCCCATTCTTGTTGTCATGATGGAGAAAGCGGTGTCCTGTCCCCCGACCCTGACTCGCCTGGGGTTTGTGTTGCTGCTTTGCTGGCTTTCCACCCTCGCCATCGCCGATACGACCCGAACGCAGGAAGCCTCGAAGGCTCAGGCGGAACTGCAAGCCAGGATCGAGGCGGCGGATGACGAAACCCGGCGCAAACTGCAAGCCTTGCGCGACACTCGCACCAATATTCAACGGCTCGAGGCCTATAACGCGGAGCTGATACCGCTGCTGGAGCGTCAGGCCCGAGAACTCGACCAGCAGGAAGAGGCCTTGAACAGCCTGACGCGGACCCGGGAGGCGCTGCCGGTGCTGATGCGCTCGCTAGTCGAACGCCTGGAGCGTTGGATCGAGTCGGATATGCCGTTTCTGCGCAAGGAGCGCCTGGCGCGAGCAGCGAGTCTTGAAACACTGCTGAGTGACCCCCAGGTCAGTCCTTCAGACAAGCTCGAGCGTATTCTCAATGCCTGGCGTGCCGAGCTTGATTATGGCCGCGAGGTGGATACCTGGCGCGGCCAGCTGGAAGACGGCGATCAGGCACGGGACGTGGAGTTCCTGCGTGTGGGTCGGGTGGGCTGGTATTACCTGACCCCCAACGGCCATGCGGGAGGAGTATGGAAAAACGCCTCCCGGGAGTGGGTTTTCCTCGCGGAAGGCGAATTGAAGTCGCTGCGCAATGGCCTGCGTATCGCTCGGGATCAGCGAGCGCCGGAGCTGCTGATCCTGCCGGCGTCCCTAAGCATCAAAGATCAGGCACCAACGTCTTCACCGGCAGAGGAGAGCCGCTCATGAGCCGGCGGATGCGGCACGGCGCGATGATCGTCGTCGGTGCGCTCGTCGCGACGTTGATGTTGCTACCCGCTCAGGCTCAGGACGACCAGAGCACCATCGAGACCCTACAGGCAGATCGTCAGGCCGACCTGGCACGGGACAATCAGCGCCTGGCCGCACTGGTCGAGGATCCCGAGGCGTTGGAAAAGGCCTTGGAAGAAGCGCAATCGGAGTTCGCCGATGTGCAGGAGCGACGCCAGGCGCTGGAAAAGCGCAAGGAAACCCAGCAGGAGCGGCAGAATACCTTGGCGGATCGTCGAGACGAGCAGGGCAGCGATCTGGATGCGGTGCGGGATGTGCTGATCAACCAGAGCAGCGAGCTGCGGGACAGCCTGCACGACAGCTGGCTGACTCTCGGCGGCCCGGAGCTGCCGCCGAGGCTGGCGGAAAAGGATCGGGTGCTCAAGCCCGGCCAGCTCGAAACCCTGGCGGATCGGTTGATGCTGCTGACCGCCGCTACCGGCGAGGGGGTTCGGCTGCAGGCGTTCGTGGCGGACCATTCGGGTGAGCGAAGTCGTCAGGACGTGATTCGTCTGGGGGATTTCCTGGCCTTCAGCGATGGCGAGATGCTGCGTCGTCAAGGAGAAGACGATCGCCTGATGGTCAGCGAGAAGACGCCGGCAAAGGCGCGAAAGATACTCTCCGCCTTCCAGCAGGGCGAAACGAATCAAGTGGTGCTCGACCCGACCAAGGGCAAGGTGATCGATGCCCTGGCCCAGCAGCCTACCCTGATGGAACGTTTCCATCAGGGCGGTGCGGTAGGCTATGTGGTGGTGGCCCTGGGGGCGCTCGGCCTGCTGGTCGCTCTGGTGCAGTATCTCTATCTGCTCAAGGTGACGTTCGCCCTGCGCCGCCAGCGCAAGCACATGCAAGCGCTCAAGGACGACAACCCCTTGGGACGAGTGCTCAAGCGCTTCAGGAACCTGAGCCGGGAACACGCGCCGGAAGCCTTGGAGGCACGCCTGGACGAGGCGCTGCTGGCGGAGATGCCGCGACTGGAGCGCGGTCAGGCTCTGGTCAAACTGTTGGCGGCGATCGCCCCCTTGCTTGGATTGCTTGGCACCGTGACCGGCATGATCGTGACCTTTCAATCGATCACCGTATTCGGTACCGGCGATCCGCAGCTGATGGCCGGCGGCATCAGCCAGGCCCTGGTGACCACGGTTCTCGGGCTGATCACCGCGGTGCCGCTGCTGTTTGCCCATACCGCCTTGACCAGCCGCAGCCGCCATCTCGTCGGCGTGCTGGAAGGTCAGGCCAGCGCCGTGCTGGCGGAACGTCTGATGCAGGAAAACGCCCCGCAGCCGGAGCCGCGTCATGAACCCGTCGTGGCTTGAGCCGCGGCAATGGTTTGAAGCACTACAGGGGCTTGAATCCCTGGAACGGTTGTTCGACGCCGGCGGGAGTGTGCTGGTGATGATTGCCCTGGTGGCGGCGGTTCTGTTTTCCCTGGCCCTGGAGCGCTGGTGGTATTTTCGCGTTACGCACCAGAGAGAGCGGCGCGCCTTGGTAAATTACTGGGCTGCCCGTCGGGACCATGTCAGCTGGAGCGCCCTGACCCTGAGGGATGTCTGGTCTAGGGCGCTGTCTCGACGGCTGCGAAGGCCGCTGCCTTGGCTCAAGCTGCTGGTGGGCATCTGCCCATTGCTGGGGCTGCTGGGCACGGTTACCGGCATGATCGCGGTGTTCGATAGTCTGTCCTTGAACGAGGTCAACCAGGCCCGAGCCATGGCGGACGGCGTCGCCCGGGCGACTCTGCCCACCCTGGCGGGCATGGCAGTGGCGGTGGTGGGTCTGCTCTTCACCACCCGGCTCGAACATATCATTCGACGCGAGGATCAGAAACTGCAGGATCGCATGGCTCGCGCCGTGGAGGAAACTCATGCGTAGACGTCGTCTTGGCGCGTCAAACGAGGAGTCCGGCGAGGTCAATCTGACGCCGATGCTGGATGTGGTCTTCATCATGCTGATCTTCTTCATCGTGACCACCAGCTTTATCAAGGAAAGCGGCGTCGAGATCGAGCGGCCCCAGTCCAGCGCGGCAACGCCCCGGGCGGACGCTCAGGTACTGGTGGCCATTACCCCGGAAGGCGCCGTCTGGGTGGATGGCGATCCGGTGGATATTCACCGAGTGGGTGGCGAAGTGGCCAATCTGATCAGCGACGATGGCGGCGTGGTGATCCAGGCGGACAAGGCTTCCCGCACCGGGCTGTTGATTGAAGTGATGGATCGCATCCGCCAGGCGGGCGTGGTTAACATCGCCGTGGCCGCCAACCGGGAGGCATCCTGATGCGGGCAGGGGTTGCCATTCTGGGCGGTCTGCTGCTTACCCTGCTGCTGTTCGCCTTGCTCGCCCAATTGGTGGTACCACCTCAGGCGCCACCGGAGCTCCCGCGGCAGGTCACCCTGGCCATGGTGGAGGCGCCGGCGCAGCAGGAGGAATCGCCGACTCCGGCTTCTGCCTCAAAAGCGATGCCGGAGCCACCGACACTTGTCGCTGCCAAACCGCCGCCCGCGCCGGAGACACCCAGTCCGGTCAGTGTGCCGAACACACCGCCTAGGGAAACACCGCCACTCGAGACGAAAATCGAGCCGGACCCTCGGCCCCAGCCTGAGCCACAACCCGAACCCAAGCCGGATCCGCGGCCTTGGGCGCGGGAAAGCAGTCCGGCACCGTCCATGGATACGAGCGCGAATCCAGGGGATCAAGCGCCCGCGGCGAATACCCAGGGCGAAGCGATGGAGGTCGCCACCCCGACGCCGACCAAGCGGGTGCCACCGGAATACCCGGCTCGCGCCCAGCGCCGCGGTATCGAGGGCTTCGTGGAGATGCGCTTCACCATCCGTCCCGACGGCAGCGTCGAGCCGGGTTCCATTCAGGTGGTCGACGCCAGGCCTCGGCGGGTCTTCGACCAAGCGGCGCGGCGCGCCATCGCGGATTGGGCGTTTCCTCGCGCCGAGCGACCGCGGATCGTCACTCAACGGCTGGAATTCCAGCTACGCTAGGCGAAAGACAGCTCCGTCCATACCGGGGCGTGATCCGAGGGTTTTTGCATGGCACGCAGCTCGTAGTCGATTCCTGCGTCGGTAACGTTGTCCTCGAGCGCCGGGCTGACCAGGATATGATCGATGCGCAGGCCGCGACGCGGGTCGCGATCGAAGCCCTTGGAGCGATAGTCGAACCAGCTGAAGCGGTCGTCCCTGTCCGGATAGCACAGACGATAGCTGTCCTTCATGCCCCAGTCGTGAATGCGCTCGAGCCATTCCCGCTCGATGGGCTGGAAGCTGGTCTTGCCCTCCCGCAGCCAGCGCTTGCGGTTGGGCTCGCCGATGCCGATATCGATATCCTGAGGAGAAATGTTGAAATCCCCCATCACCGCCACCCGCTCCTGGGGACGGTGATCTTCTTCCAGCAGCCGCGCCAGCTGGGCATAGAAGCGCTTCTTGTGAGGAAACTTGGTGGGATGATCGACGTTTTCCCCCTGGGGAAAGTAGCCGTTCCAGACCGTGAGCGGCTTGCCGTCGGGAAGCGCCAGCCGGACGCCGATCATGCGCCGCTGGGCGTCCTCGCCGTCGTCCGGGAAACCGTGGAAGACCGCTTCGGGTTCGTCCCGGGTCATCAAGGCGACGCCGTAGTGGCCTTTCTGGCCGTGATAGAAGACGTGATAGCCCAGCGCCTCGATCATGTCGCGAGGAAACTCGCTGTCCTGCACCTTGGTTTCCTGCAGGCCGATCACCGCCGGGCGATGGGCGTCGACCAAGGCTTCCAACTGGTGGGGGCGTGCTCGCAGGCCGTTGATATTGAAGGAGACCAGACGCATATCAGGACTTGTTGCCTTCTTCTGAAGAGGATGGATGTATATCGATGACAGTGGCTTCCCGCTGCTGGCGGGCCAGCTTGCGTGCGGCCTGAAGCTTGCGCTGTTTCAGCTTCTTCTGGGTGAAGCGCCGGGAGGACACCACCTGATCCGGATTGTCATGGCGCCACTTCTTGTAGTCCTTGCGTTTGCCGGTGCGTATCTGCACCTTGTCCGCCAGAGAGCGGGTCTTCTTCTTGCGCGTCACGGGGCATGGCTCCTTGAAACATGGGCGCTCATTCTACCAGCGATGAAGACGATAGAGACAGAAGGGCGCAAAAGTCGCCGGTGTTTCTCCTGAACCGCAGCGCCAAGGGCTGGTACACTAGGCCACTTTGCCGAACGCTGAAACAGTCAATACAACACTACTTCGATCGAGGAGGAACCCAGGTAAGCCTATGAGCGAGTCGGAAAAGGCCCAGGCCTCAACTCAGAATCACAAGCCCAAGCGTCGTCGGCGCAAGCCGCGTCGCTCCCAGTCGAACTGGGATCCGCGCCAGTTTCAGGTGCCCGCGGTGGCGGGGAAGTGGCGCTTTCACGATTTCGACCTGCCGCTGCCGCTGATGCGCGCCATTCATGCCCTGGGCTTCGAATACTGCACGCCGATTCAGGCGGAAGCCCTGGCCAATACGCTGCTGGGCGGCGACGTGGTGGGCAAGGCGCAGACCGGCACCGGCAAGACCGCTGCCTTCCTGATCGCGATCCTGGCCTATTTCCTCGAGGAGGAAAAACCCGATGGCCAGCTGCCCGGTGCGCCTCGGGCCTTGATCATCGCGCCCACTCGGGAACTCGCCCTGCAGATCGAAAAGGATGCCAAGGCCCTGGCCCGGTTCACTTCGCTTAATGTGGCGAGCGTGGTGGGCGGCATGGATTACCAGAAGCAGCTCGACAGTCTGCGCAAGACCCTGGATATCCTGGTGGCGACCCCGGGGCGGCTGCTGGATTTCCAGCAGAAGAAGGACGTGGATCTTTCCCAGGTGGAAGTGCTGGTGCTGGACGAAGCGGACCGCATGCTGTCCATGGGCTTCATTCCCGACGTCAAGCGTATCATTCGCTACACTCCCAAGAAGGAAGAACGCCAGACCTTTCTGTTCTCCGCCACCTTTACCCAGGACATTCTCAATCTCGCCAGCCAGTGGACCCAGAACCCGGCTTACGTCGAGATCGAAGTGACCGTCGAGAACCAGGCGGATATCGACCAGCGGGTCTATCTGGTCAGCGACGAGGACAAGCAGCGTCTGCTGATCAACCTGCTCAAGCAGGAAGCCTTCGATCGGGTCATGGTCTTCGGCAATCGTCGTGATCTGGTACGCAAGCTGGACGGGCTGCTGCGTCAGGCGGATATCAACGTCGCGATGCTTTCCGGCGACGTGCCGCAGTCTCAGCGTATCAAGACCCTGGAGCGCTTCCGGGAAGGCGAGATCCAGGTGCTGGTGGCGACGGACGTGGCGGGTCGCGGCATTCATATCGACGACGTCAGTCACGTCATCAACTATACCCTGCCGGAAGATCCGGAAGACTACGTTCATCGTATCGGCCGCACCGGTCGCGCCGGCGCCAAGGGTGTCTCGATCAGCTTCGCCGGGGAGGAAGACGCCTTCTCGCTGCCGGAAATCGAGCGCTACATCAACGACAAACTGCCCTGCGAGCATCCGCCGGAAGGCTTGCTATAAAGCGTCATGGGCCGGTTGGCCATGACAGCGTTGGTGGAAGGGCTGATAGAGAAGACCGCATGCTCGAGCAGGATCTGAAAGACGAGATACAGGGCGCCTATCGTCAGGTGCTCGAGGCGCTCGGGCTGACGCCACGCTACGGACAGCGGCTGATGATCGCGGAAATCGCCAACACCCTGGCGGAGATCGAGGCGGACGACTCCGGCAAGCGTCTTTCCAACGAACACGTCTGCGTGCTGGAGGCGGGTACCGGCACCGGCAAGACCCTGGCCTATCTGCTGGCGGCGCTGCCGGTGGCCAAGGCCCGTGGCAAGCGCCTGGTAGTGGCCACGGCGACCATCGCCCTGCAGGAGCAGGTACTGCATCAGGATCTGCCGGCCCTCAAGGCCCACAGCGGCTTGAGTTTCGATTACGCCCTGGCCAAGGGGCGCGGGCGCTATCTCTGCGTGGCCAAGCTCGACCAGGCCCTGGATGGCGCGGAGGTCAACCCGACGCTTTCGCTGTTCGAGCAGGCCCTGGCGTCCCGAGAGGGCGACGATTTCCACGCCCTGGTCAAGGAAATGGCGGAGGCTTACGGCGCCGGCCGCTGGGAAGGTGATCGGGATAGCTGGCCGGTCACCATCGAGAATCACCAATGGCGGCAGCTGACCACGGATCACCGCCAGTGCACCAATCGGCGCTGCGGTCATTTCGGCGCCTGCGCCTTCTTCCGCGCCCGGCGCGATCTGGAAAACGCCGATATCATCGTCGCCAATCACGACCTGGTGCTGGCGGATCTGGCACTGGGCGGCGGCGTGGTGCTGCCAAGCCCTCAGGATTGCATCTATATCTTCGATGAAGGTCACCATCTGCCGGACAAAGCCATCGAGCACTTCACCCATCATTTCGCCGTCAACGGCGCGCTGCGCTGGCTGCGTACCTTGAAGAAATCCCTGACGGAACTGAACGCGAACCTGGGCGTTCAGCCTACCCTGGCAAGATTGCTGGGCGGCTTTCCCGAGGCCATCGCTGCCCTGGAGCCGCGCCTGGGAGAAGTCTTCGCCTTGGGGCATCAACTGGCGGAAGCCGAGGAAAAACTGGCGCAGAAACGCCCCGGTCGCTACGTGAGAGAAGGCGAGGAGGGTAATCGTCAGCACCGCTTCCCCCTGGGGGAGGCGCCGCTGGCGCTGCGGGAGCAGGCGAGCGGTCTGGTGACGATCTTCGCGGAGCTTTCCCTCAGTCTGGAAAGCATGGCGGATATCCTGCGGGAAAGCCTCGACCCGGACAAGCACACCGGCCTGCCTCGGGAACAGGCGGAACCCTGGCTCCCCTTGATTTCCCTGCTACAGGGTCGTGCACAGGAAGCCCATGGCCTGTGGCTTGCCATGAGCGAGCAGGATGATCCCCAAGAGCCGCCCCGGGCGCGCTGGCTGAGCTTCGAGCAGATGCAGGGAGATCCGGAACTGACTTTTTCGGCAAGCCCCGTCTCCGCCGCCTCGACCCTGGCGCGAACTCTGTGGGGTAGCTGTTTCGGCGCGGTGGTGACTTCCGCGACCCTGACCGCCCTGGGGCGCTTCGAGCGCCTGCAGGAGCGGGCGGGGTTGGCCAATCGCTATCGCTATCAGCGTTTGCCGAGTCCTTTCGATTATTCCCGGGCAGTGCTCAGCGTCCCCCGTGAAGCCGTCGACCCCGGTGACCGCGAGGTTCATGAGCGGGCCATCGTCAATTTCATCGCCGGGCTTGAAGATTCCGAGGCGGTGCTGATGCTGTTTTCCTCCCGCGCCCAGCTGCGGGCGGTGGAGAAGACGCTGCCAAAGGCAATGAAAGAGCGGGTATTGGCCCAGGATCGCATGCCCAAGCGCGAACTGCTGGAGCGTCATCGAGAGCGCATCGACGCGGGTCAGGGCAGCATCCTGTTCGGTCTGGCGAGCTTCGCCGAGGGCATCGATCTGCCGGGAAAATACCTGACTCATGTGGTGGTGACGCGGCTGCCGTTTTCCGTACCGGACGATCCGGTGGGAGCAACCCTGGCGGAATGGATCGAAAGCCGCGGCGGCAACCCGTTCATGCGTATCGCAGTGCCGGACGCCTCGATCAAGCTGGTGCAGGCTTGTGGGAGATTGATTCGCAAGGAGTCCGATCGCGGTCGCATCACCCTGCTGGACCGGCGGGTACTGACCCGCCGCTACGGCGCGGCGCTGCTGGACGCGCTGCCGCCGTTTCAGCGGGAAATCGACGGCAGCACGGTGAGGCGAGCTTAAGCGGGCTGGGTCTGTTCGGCTTGGCTGCGCGCCGCCAATACGGGTTTCAGCCGCTCGTTCATCGACATGAAGGTTTCAACGGTAGTCTCCCAGTCGATACAGGCATCCGTCACCGACACGCCATAGGTCAACTGGCTGAGATCATCGGGAATCTTCTGGCTGCCCCAACCGAGATTCGATTCCACCATCAGGCCGATGATCGAGCGGTTGCCGTCGAGGATCTGATGGGTAACGTTCTCCAATACCAGGGGCTGCAGCGCCGGGTCCTTGTTGGAGTTGGCGTGAGAGCAGTCGATCATGATATTGGGCTTGATGCCGCCTTTCTTGAGTTCCTTTTCCGCCAGGGCGACACTGACGCTGTCGTAGTTGGGCTTGCCGTTGCCGCCGCGCAGCACCACATGGCCATAAGCGTTGCCGCGGGTGCGGATGATCGCTACCTGACCTGCGGAGTCGATGCCCAAAAAGTTATGAGAATGGGCTACGGACTGCAGAGCATTGATGGCGACTTCCAGGCTGCCGTCAGTGCCGTTCTTGAAGCCCACCGGGCAGGACAGACCGGAAGCC
This sequence comes from Pistricoccus aurantiacus, assembly GCF_007954585.1. GTDB lineage: Bacteria > Pseudomonadota > Gammaproteobacteria > Pseudomonadales > Halomonadaceae > Pistricoccus > Pistricoccus aurantiacus. The sequence goes on along the minus strand of NZ_CP042382.1, from coordinate 3,023,624 downwards.
ATTTCCCGATGCGTCTGGGATTCCGTGGTGCGCGCGCCGATCGCCGACCAGCTGATGCAGTCCTGCAGGTACTGGGGAGAAATCGGGTCCAGCGCTTCCGTGGCCAGAGGCAGGCCCATTTCCGCGAGTTCCACCAGTAGCCGGCGGGCTTTGTGCAGGCCTTCCTCGATCTCGAAGGAACCGTTCAGGTGAGGATCGTTGATCAAGCCTTTCCAGCCCACGGTGGTGCGCGGTTTTTCGAAGTACACTCGCATGACGATATACAGGCTGTCCTTGACCTCGTCCGCGAGCTTGCGCAGACGGCGCGCGTAATCCAGCGCCGCTTCCACGTCGTGAATGGAGCATGGGCCGACGACTACCAGCAGGCGCGGATCGCTGCCGTCGAGAATGTGCTGGACAGTCTGGCGACCCTCGATCACCGTACGCTCCGCGGCTTCCGTCAGAGGAACCGCCTGCTTGAGGGCTTCTGGAGTGATCAATACGTCCTGGGCAAGGACGTTCAAGTTGTTGACCTGTTGCTGTGACATACCGCTACCTGTCTAATAGACGCATCTGCAAAAACGTCGCGTTTTACGTCTAGCGAAAAGAATTCGCGCGCCAAGAGGAATATTGACGCGAGAAGAGAAAACATGAGACGTACTCTTGCTTAAAACATGAGACGTACTATCGCTTGTAAGAGCGATAAAAATCAACGCGGGAATGGAACTCCATGAATGCTTGCCGCCAAGGCTCCAGGTGGATGATATGAATTGCTTGTCGAAGCACCGTGTTCGATCCCCGGCGCTCTCTTGGGTGTCACGCCTGCCGTTTCCCCGGTCGGGGAGGCAGTGAATGAGTACTCGGGAAACCGATCAGCAGCTCGTGGAGCGCGCTCAGCAGGGTGATAGCCGTGCCTTCGATCTGTTGGTGAAAAAGTACCAGCACAAGATTCTTGGCCTGATCGGCCGCTATGTTCACGATCACTCGGAAGTCCAGGATGTGGCTCAGGAAGCTTTTCTGAAGGCCTATCGCGCCCTGGGCAAGTTTCGCGCCGAGAGCGCTTTCTATACCTGGATGTATCGTATCGCCATCAATACCGCCAAGAATCATCTGGTCTCCAGAGGGCGGCGGCCTCCAGGCAGCGATCTGGATATCGTCGATGCGGAAATTCTCGATCACAGCGGGCGTCTTTCCGACCTGGAAACCCCGGAGGCGGTGATCGCCCGAGATCAGCTCGAGGCGGCGGTCTTCGAGGCCATCGAACAATTGCCGGAAGATTTGCGCACCGCCATCACGCTGCGCGAGCTGGACGGTCTCTCCTATGAGGACATCGCCCAGATCATGGATTGCCCGGTGGGCACGGTGCGCTCGCGTATCTTTCGCGCTCGAGAAGCCGTCGATCGGCATATTCAGCCCTTGATGACCACGTCGCGGAATCAGGATTTGATCAATGAATAACGATTCTGACGATTGAGTGAGCCGGGGATGAACTGTTGGCGCTTTATAACGTCATAGGTTAACAATCGTCCCGGATGAAGTCTTTCAAATGAGCCGAGAAGCGACATTGGGGCAGGTAAACAGGGTGCCGAGCACGTCGGGCAAACGTACTCAGGCGTAATCGTTGAACTGTAAACTGATGACGGGCGAGCGCCGCGTCACGATGAGGGTGCGAGTAATGAATCAAGATGCGCGGGAGACGTTGTCCGCCCTGATGGACAACGAAGGGGATGAACTCGAACTACGCCGTTTGTTGAAGGTGCTTGACGACACCCCTGACACCGCCGACTGCTGGCGACGTTATCACCTGATTCGTAGCATGCTATTGCGTGATCGGGACGTTGATATCAACGTGGATCTGTCAGCGGGCATCATGAATCGCATCAAGGATGAGCCGCTGCCGGTGGTCGAGCCTTCCGACGTTTCACAGACAAGCACGTCAGCGCCGCGTCGCGGCTTCGCTTTCGCGGGCAGCGCCGCCATCGCGGCGGCGGTATCGCTGATGGTGATCACCGGCGTGCAGTTCTACAATGGTTCCAGCGGTACGAATGCCGGTGATGCGGTACTACCGGGTTTGGCCTCCGGCGAAGCGCCGACCGCCGCCTCGCCTATGACACCCGGTGACAGTCAGCGTCCTTCACTGGTCGATCTGCCGCTCTTCCAGTCTCCATCCGCGTCCTTTGCACGATCCCCCTCCGGCCTGATGAACATCAGCGCCGAGACGCCTTCGTTCATGTCGCCAAGGACACACCAGTCTCAGGCAATCAATAATCAGGAGCAGGCGCGCCTCTTGCAGACCTATCTGGATCGACACGCTCAAGGTTCGGCCTATCGCAGCGGTGATGCCTGGACCCCGCTGCTGCGCGCTTCCGGTGACGAGTTTCTGGGATTGCGTTGATGATGAGAGGGGTAACGATTTCTGACGGTCGTTTGCGAGGCTGTTATTCACTGCGCGCCTGGGGGTTGACGGTTTGCCTGATGGGGTTGGTTGTTACCACGACGGCTGCTTGGGCGGAGCCGGATGATCCGGGTGAGCGGAATAAAGCCACCGCTTTCGACTGTGGCAAGCTCAAGAATCAAGCAATGCCAAATAGCCCGGACGAATGGTTCGAAAGAAGCCTCTGGGCCAATCATTGCTACATCTTTGAAGCGCGAGCCGTGCGCATCGGCCCCGAAGGCATACGCACGCTGGCGCTTTCTCATGACATCGAACATGGCGAGGAGCATAACGTGGCGCGGCTCCTCGACGGGCCGCCGATTGTCTTCGAGCGTCGCGGGCGCATTGGACTGGGAGGCTGGAGCGGTGAGAACGCCAATCCGGTGGCCTTGCCCAGCGCCATCATGCGACATCTGGACGATCACTATCGCCTGTCCTTGAGCGGCGAGGAGCGCATTGCCGGACGCCCCGCGCAGCGACTGGATATCGAGCCCCTGGACGACATGCGCTATGGTCATCGGCTATGGCTCGACAAGCAGACTGCCTTGCCCCTCAAGCGCATGCTGATCAACGAGCGGGGCCAGATGCTCGAGACCTTTCAGATCACCGATCTGGAAGAGCCACGAGTTCACGGTGGCGAGGTGATCCTGGACGAGCAGCGCGTGCCGCCCGAAGATCCCTGGCGATTGAACTGGCTGCCGCCGGGCTACCGTCCGCTTCCTGTGGCGCCGCAGCGCTCCATGCATCGGACCATCGTCGAGCAGCGTCTCTTCAGCGACGGCCTCTCGGATATCAGCCTGTTCGTCGAATCCATTCAAGGCGAGGAATTCATGCTGGCGCCGGGGCTGCACCGACTGGGTATTTCCTATGCCGCGGTTCGTCATATCGAGGTCGACAATGACCCCATGCAGATCATCGCCCTGGGAGAACTGCCGCCGGAAGTATTGCTCAAGATCATCGATGAGATTGTCTGGTCGCCGGACGCTACCAACGGTGATGAAGCCCCATGATAGGTCAGAAGACATCTGAAACTTTGGCTGTATCTCACCAAGAGCGCGTCTTGCTCGACGGTGCGTCGTTGATGCTGGAATCCGCCCGGGTGGTTGCTCCTTTTTCCGGCGGTGCCTGGGTCAGCATCGAGTCGCGCCTTGCCTGTCAAGGATGCGCCGCGAAACGCGGGTGTGGCAGCGGCCTGCTGGCGCGCTGGCAGGATAATCGCTCCCGGCGGTTTGCGGTGCGGAGCGAAACGCCGCTTGCGGCAGGGCAGCGAATACAGCTGGCCGTGCCGGCGACGCATTTCCTGCAAAGCGCTGTGATCGTCTATCTGCTTCCCCTGATCAGCGCTCTGGCCGCCGGTGTGCTGGCGGAAATACTACTACCTCCGAGTCACTGGGGGGTGCCCGCTGCCTTTCTGGCCGGCTTGGCCGGGGGTGTTGGGCTCTTCAAGTGCTGCGCCGGACGCTTGAGCCGACACTTATCGCTCAGGGTCATCGACTCTTAGGAACTTTTATTCCCTCGGGCCACTCTTTGTTTGGTGCAGCTTTTCCTCTATGTCATGTGTTATCAGGAGTCTTAAATGAAACGACAGTCCCCCCGCTGGCTTGTCCCCTGGTTGACGGCGTTGCTGATGGCATTGGCCGTGCAAACCGCCCAGGCTCGTGAGCTGCCGGATTTCACCGAACTGGTCGATCAGGCCGCCCCCGGGGTGGTCAATATCTCCACGTCGCGGATGGTCAAGACCCCCGCCATGCGCTTCCACGGGCCGGGCAATAGCGAGATCCCCGAACTGTTCCGTCACTTTTTTGGCGATCAGTTCGGTGATCGGTTCGGCGATGAGTTCGGCATGCCTCCCGGTCAAGGAGGCGAGTCGGCGCCGGAGCAGGAGCGTCAATCCCTGGGATCCGGCTTCGTGATCAGCGAAGACGGTTACATCATGACCAACGCCCATGTGGTGGAGGGAGCCGACGAGATTCTGGTACTGCTCAACGACCGTCGTGAGCTCGAGGCGGAGCTGATCGGCGCGGATACCAAGACCGATGTGGCTTTGCTCAAGGTCGATGCCGAGGATTTGCCGACGTTGAATCTGGGTAATTCCGATGATCTCAAGGTGGGAGAATGGGTCGCGGCCATCGGTTCACCCTTCGGATTCGATCACTCCGTGACCGCGGGCATCGTCAGCGCCATCAACCGCACGCTGCCCACGGATGCCTATGTTCCCTTTATCCAGACCGACGTGGCGATCAACCCGGGCAACTCCGGTGGGCCACTCTTCAATCTGGACGGCGAGGTCGTGGGCATCAACTCCCAGATCTTTACCCGCAGCGGCGGTTTCATGGGACTTTCCTTCGCGATCCCGATCAGCGTCGCCATGGACGTCGCGGATCAGTTGCGTGACGAAGGCCGTGTCACACGCGGCTGGCTGGGCGTGGTAATTCAGCCGGTATCCCGCGAGCTGGCCAAATCCTTCGGCCTGGACAAGCCCCAAGGCGCCTTGGTCGCGGATCTTGATCCAAAAGGCCCGGCGGCCCGAGACGGTCTGCAGGCAGGGGATATTATCCTGGAGGTCAACGACAAGCCGGTGGATCGCTCCACCACCTTGCCGCGACTGATCGGCAACGTCAGCCCGGACACCAAGGTCGAACTGACGATCCTTCGCGATGGCGAGGAAATGACTCAGACCGTCAAGGTAGGCAACTGGCCTGACGCGGAAAAGATCGCCGATAGCCAAACATCCGAACAGGGCAGCCAGGCGCGACTCGGACTGGCCATCGGTGAGCTTGATCAGGCCACGCGGGAGAGGCTGAACATCGACGGCGGGGTTCGCGTCGAGCAGGTGGAGCCGCAAAGCGCTGCTGCGAAAGCGGGCATTCGCCGAGGCGATGTCATCGTTTCCCTGGCGAACAAGCCGGTGGATTCTCCGGAAGCGCTGCTGGACATCGTCAAGTCGCTGGACAAGCAGGCCGTGGTGCCGGTGCGTCTGTATCGCGGCAGCAGTTCCTTGTTTGTCGCCTTGCAACTGGAAGACGCTAGCCAAGACTAGCGCTCGCTAGGGTAGAGGTTGCTTTCGCCGCGTGAACCCATCGGGTTCACGCGGCGATTGGTTGACCACCTGGAGGATCGCTGTTTTTGCCGCGCCCATCCCGTTACAATGATGGGAATTTTTCAGGTAGAACCCACCTCAATGGCCAGCCACGTGTCTTCCGATAAACTCAAGCATATTCGTAACTTTTCGATCATTGCCCATATCGATCACGGCAAGTCCACCCTGTCCGATCGCATCATCCAGCTTTGCGGCGGCCTGACCGACCGGGAGCTCAAGGAGCAAGTGCTCGATTCCATGGATATCGAGCGGGAGCGGGGCATCACCATCAAGGCGCAATCCGTCACCCTGGACTATCACGCCGAGGATGGGCAGGTCTATCAGCTCAACTTCATCGATACGCCTGGCCACGTGGACTTTTCCTACGAGGTGTCTCGCTCCCTGTACGCCTGCGAGGGGGCGCTTCTCGTGGTGGACGCGGCCCAGGGCGTCGAGGCGCAGTCGGTGGCCAACTGCTATACGGCGGTGGAGCAAGGGCTCGAGGTGCTGCCGGTACTCAACAAGATGGATCTGCCTCAGGCGGACCCGGACAAGGTGGCCCAGGAGATCGAGGAAATCATCGGCCTGGACGCCACCGATGCCTGTCAGGTTTCCGCCAAGAGCGGCCTGGGCATGGAGGCTCTGCTCGAGCGACTGGTGCGGGACATTCCGCCCCCCAAGGGCGATCCGGACGCGCCTCTGCAGGCGCTGATCGTCGATTCTTGGTTCGACAACTATCTTGGCGTGGTCTCGCTGGTGCGCTTGTTCGACGGCACCCTGAAGAAAGGCGAGAAGATTCGCATCAAGTCCACCGGGCGGGACTGGCAGGCCAACGAAATCGGCATCTTCACCCCGCTTCGCAAGGAAACCAATATCCTGCGCGCCGGGGAGGTCGGTTTTGTCGTTGCGGGCATCAAGGATATTCAGGGTGCGCCGGTGGGGGACACCATCACCCACGCCAAGACTCCGAACGTGGAGCGCCTGCCGGGCTTTCAGAAGGTCAAGCCGCAGGTCTACGCCGGCATGTTCCCGGTCAGCGCCGACGACTACGAGGACTTTCGCGATGCTCTGGAAAAGCTCGCCCTGAATGATGCCTCCCTGGCTTACGAGCCGGAAAACTCCGACGCCCTGGGCTTCGGTTTCCGGGTCGGTTTCCTGGGTACGCTGCACATGGAAATCGTTCAGGAGCGGCTGGAGCGGGAGTACGACCTGGACCTGCTGACTACCGCTCCCACGGTGGTCTACGAGCTGGCGATGGATAACAAGGAAATTCGTTACGTTGCCAATCCTTCCAAGCTGCCGGATCTTTCCAGCGTGGATGAAATGCGCGAACCCATCGTGCGCGCCAGCATTCTGGTGCCCCAGGAGTTCGTCGGCAACGTCATCGCCGAGTGCGAGCAGCGTCGCGGCACGCAGATCGACATGCAGTTCCTGGGCAGCCAGATCCAGCTGATCTATGAGCTGCCCATGAGCGATGTGGTGATGGACTTCTTTGATCGGCTCAAGTCGATTTCCAAGGGCTACGCTTCGCTGGACTACAGCTTCGAGCGTTTTCAGGCGGCCAAACTGGTACGTCTGGACGTGCTGATCAACGGTGACAAGGTGGATGCCCTGGCGGCGATCATTCATCGTGACCACGCTCATGGCCGTGGCCGAGCCCTGGTCGAGAAGATGAAGGAGCTGATTCCGCGGCAGATGTTCGACGTGGCGATTCAGGCGGCCATCGGCAGCCAGGTAGTGGCCCGCTCCACCGTCAAGGCGCTGCGCAAGAACGTGACCGCCAAGTGCTACGGTGGCGATGTCAGCCGCAAGAAGAAGCTGCTCGAGAAGCAGAAAGCGGGCAAGAAACGCATGAAACAAGTCGGCAGAGTGGAAATTCCTCAGGATGCTTTCCTCGCCGTGCTCAAGGTGAACGACTAGGAAGCATTACATGGATTTTGCACTATTGCTGGTATTGGCCGTGGCCGTGACGGGTCTGGTCTGGCTGCTCGATATCCTTTGGCTCAGGCGCGTCAGGCAGGCGCGGGTCGCCGTGGCGGATACGGACGCCCAAGCCGGCGGGAGCGAGGGTGCCTTGAAACAACGCGCCAGCGTGAAAGAACCTTGGTATGTGGACTACTCTCGCTCGTTCTTCCCGGTGCTGCTGATCGTGCTGGTGCTGCGCAGCTTCGTGGTGGAGCCTTTTCAGATCCCCTCCGGCTCCATGCGCCCGACCCTGAAGATCGGCGACTTCATCCTGGTCAACAAGTTTACCTACGGTCTGCGTCTGCCGGTGATCAACACCAAGGTGGTAGCACTCAACGAACCCGAGCGCGGCGACGTCATGGTGTTTCGCTTCCCACAGGATCCTGCTGTCAACTTCATCAAACGGGTGATCGGCCTGCCCGGGGATCGTATTCGCTATCAGGGCAAGCAGCTTTACGTCAACGGCGAGCCGGTGCCCAAGGAGTTGCTGGAGGAGAATCCCGAGGCGGCACCCACGGAGTTTCTGCTGCGGGAACTCCTCGACCAGCGCACCCACGAAATCTACAACAACCCTCGAGATCCTGGACCGCAGATGCGCGAGATCGAGGTGCCGGCAGGACATTATTTCGTGATGGGCGACAATCGGGATCATTCCAACGACAGTCGCTACTGGGGGTTCGTGCCGGAGGAGAATATCGTCGGCAAGGCCTTCGCCGTGTGGATGCACTGGGATGGCGGGTTGCCTAGTTTCATGTCGGTCCGAGGGATCGAATAGTGGATTTATTCGCTATTCACGACTTATATGAAAAACTGTGCTTACAAAAATCATGCTTATAAAAATAGTTGAAACGGGAGTCACGTGAGCCATTCCTTGACCCTTCTCAGTCGTCGTATCGGCCACGAGTTCGTGGATATCAGCCTGCTGGAACTGGCAATGAGCCATCGTAGCCACGCGGGTCAGAACAACGAGCGCCTGGAGTTCCTGGGGGATTCGATCGTCAATTTCGTGATCGCCGAGGCGCTGTTTCGTCGATTTCCCGCCGCCCGGGAAGGACAGCTATCGCGGCTGCGGGCGCGGCTGGTCAAGGGACAGACCCTGGCGGAACTGGCTCGGGAGTTCGAACTTGGCCAATATCTGCGCCTGGGCTCCGGCGAGATGAAAAGCGGCGGCCATCGCCGAGATTCGATCCTGGCGGATGCGGTAGAAGCCATGATCGGCGCCATCTATCTGGATGCGGGCATGGAGGTTGCCAAGACGCGGGTGCTGTCCTGGTTCGCCACTCGTCTGGAAGCATTGAATCTGAAGGATACTCAGAAGGATCCCAAGACTCGGCTGCAGGAGTTCCTGCAGTCGCGGCAGGCGCCCTTGCCCCAGTATGAGGTGGTCGCCGTGGAAGGCGAGGCCCATGCCCAGACGTTTACCGTGGAGTGTCATGTGGACGTATTAGAAGGCCGTGCCTCGGGCATCGGCTCCAGCCGGCGCAACGCGGAACAGCAGGCTGCGGAAACGGCTCTGGCTCGTCTCGAACGTCAGAAAGCCGAAGCCAAGGGAGTCAGATCATGACACAACAGACCTGTGGCTTCGTCGCCATTGTCGGGCGTCCCAACGTGGGCAAATCGACCCTGATGAACCGGATTCTCGGTCAGAAGATTTCCATTACCTCCCGGCGTCCCCAGACCACGCGACATCAGATTGTGGGTATCAAGACCGAGGGAGAGGCCCAGTTCATCTACGTGGATACCCCGGGCATCCATATTATCGACAAGGATCGCAACCGGGCGATCAACCGCTTCATGAATCAGGCGGCGGGTCAGGCGCTGCGAGACGTGGATTGCGTGGTGTTCATCATTGACCGCACCCGCTGGACCCAGGAGGATCAGGTGGTGCTGGACAAGCTCGCCACCGTGAAGGCGCCGGTCGTTCTGGCGGTCAACAAGATCGACTGGCTGGAGGACAAACGCACCCTGCTGCCCTGGCTCGAATCTCTCAAGGAAAAGCGCGACTTCGCGGCCATTCTGCCGGTTTCCGCCAAGCACGGTACCCAGGTGGCGGAACTCGAGGCGGAGGTGGCCAAACATCTGCCGGAAAGCATGCATTATTACCCGGACGATCAGGTGACCAATCGCAGCCAGCGCTTTCTGGCGGCGGAGCTGGTGCGGGAAAAGGTCATGCGCCAGCTCGGCGACGAGCTGCCTTACCAGATGACCGTGGAGATCGAGGAGTTTCGCGAACAGGAACGCAGTCGCGGCGGACCGGTGCTGCATATCAGCGCCCTGATGCTGGTGGAGCGCCCCGGACAGAAGAAGATCCTGATCGGCGAGCAGGGCGAGCGCATCAAGAAGATCGGACGCGAGGCGCGGCTCGAGATGGAACGCGCCTTCGGCGCCAAGGTCATGTTGAACCTGTGGGTCAAGGTCAAGCGCGGCTGGTCCGATGATGAACGGGCGTTGAAGAGCCTGGGCTACGACCTGGACTAACATTGCCTAAACCTGTCTACGCTTGCCCATACGGTGTTAAAAAACGGTTCGATATGCTCATTTACCCAATTGTAAACTCCGCTATCTCACCGTTTTTTGCCTTGTCTGGCCATCGCTCGACAAGGTTTAGACTAATGTTAGATATTTGACATGCAACCCCAGCCGGCCTTTCTGCTGCATCGTCGTCCCTACCGGGAAACCAGCGCCCTGGTGGATCTGCTGACCCTGGAACATGGCCGGGTACGGGCGGTGGCTCAGGGAGTTCGACGCCCCGGCAGCCGCACCCGATCGCGGCTTCAGTCTTTCGCTCCTCTGCATGTCACCTGGGCGGGCCACGGCGAACTGAAGCGGCTGCGCTTGATGGAAGCAAGCGGAAGCGTTGCGCTGTTGGGGGGAGAGGGACTGGTGTGCGGCCTGTATGCCAACGAAATTCTGGTTCGCACCCTGCCGGTGGAACTGCCGGTACCGACGCTATTCGCCTTTTATACCGCCTTGATGGACGCGTTGCCGCAGCCTGGCGCCCGAGCCGGCGGCTTGCGACAGCTGGAAATGACGCTGCTCGAGGCCCTGGACGCGCAGCCGGTATTCCTTGATCTCGACGACCGCGAGCTCGATCCCCAGCGTCACTATGTCTACTATCCGGGAGCGCGCCGCTTCGCCGAGGTGGCGCAGGGTATCGATGGCCGTACCCTGCGCCTGCTGGCTCAGGGGGATTGGGCCGAGCCCGGTCTCGCCGGGGCCGCCAAGGCATTGACTCGAGCCGCTCTGGCGCCGCTGCTCGGCGACAAGCCGCTGCGCTCTCGGGAGCTGATTCGACGACGTCAATCATGAACAGGAGATTTCTTATGCATCCGCCACGTATTCTGCTCGGGGTCAATATCGATCACATCGCCACGCTGCGTCAGGCTCGGGGCACCCGCTATCCGGACCCGGTGCAGGCTGCCCTGCTTGCGGAAGAGGCCGGCGCCGATGGCATCACCGTGCATCTTCGCGAGGATCGTCGGCATATTCAGGAGCGCGATATACGGCTATTGAGCGAGGTGCTCAATACCCGCATGAACCTGGAAATGGCGGTGACCGATGAAATGCTGGCCCTGGCGGAAGAGGTGCGCCCGGCCAATGTCTGCCTGGTGCCGGAAAAGCGCGAGGAACTGACCACGGAAGGCGGGCTGGACGTGGCCGGCCAGCAGCAAGCGATCGATGATGCCTGCCGGCGGCTGGCGGCGGCAGGCTGCGAGGTATCGCTGTTCATCGACCCGGAGCCGGCGCAGATTCACGCGGCGAAAAAAGCCGGCGCCCCGGTGATCGAACTGCATACCGGCGCCTACGCGGAAGCCGGCGGCGAGGCGCAGACCCGGGAATACGCCCGTCTGGCCACCGCCGCGGAACTGGCCTTCGATCTGGGCTTGATCGTCAATGCCGGTCATGGGCTGCACTATCACAACGTCGAGGCCATTGCCGCCATTCCCGGATTACATGAACTCAATATCGGCCATGCCATCATTGCCCGGGGGCTGTTCGTCGGTCTCAAGGAAGCGGTGGCGGAAATGAAGCGCCTGATGATCGCCGGCCAGGAAGCCGGACTGATCGCCGCCTTGGATGCTCATGAGCATGCGGAAGATCGGGACTGCGCTCACACGCATCGCTCATGATCCTGGGTATCGGCACGGATATCGCCAAGCTGGCGCGCTTCGAGCGCGCCTTGGTACGTCATGGGGCGCGTTTTCCAGAACGCCTGCTGGGCGAGACCGAACTGATGCGCTTTGGCCAGCATTCTTATCCCGCCGCCTATCTCGCCAAGCGCTTCGCCGCCAAGGAAGCCTTCCTCAAGGCCCTGGGCACCGGGCTTCGCCAGGGCATGCGCTGGACGGAAATTCAGATAGTCAACGACGCCCAAGGGCGTCCCCAGCTGGTGCTTTCCGGGCGCGCCCAGGCCCTGGCGATGAAGGCGGGAGTGGAGCGCATGCATCTGTCGATCAGCGATGAGAGCGATCTGGCGATGGCCTTCGTGGTGCTGGAAGGGTAAAGCCAGCCCGCAAATCGCCGATGCCTAGATAACGATGTCGCCTAAGCTAATGTCGGTATGGGTGGCTTGACTGTCGCCGCTGCGGCGGCGCGGATATAATTCAGGAAAGACGTTTTCAGAAGGAAGGCGAGATGGAGTTTCCCACCCTTGAAGATACCGTCGGCAATACGCCCCTGGTGCGGCTGGTTCGCATCGATGCCGGGCGCGGCAACATCCTGCTGGCCAAGCTCGAGGGCAACAACCCCGCCGGCTCGGTAAAAGATCGCCCGGCCCTGTCGATGATTCAGGAAGCCGAAAAGCGCGGAGAGATTGCGCCGGGAGATACTCTGATCGAGGCGACCTCCGGTAATACCGGCATTGCTCTGGCCATGGCGGCGGCGATCAAGGGCTATCGCATGGTATTGATCATGCCGGACAGCGCTTCTCAGGAGCGCAAGGACGCCATGACCGCCTTTGGCGCAGAACTCGTCACCGTGACCGGCGAGGCGGGCATGGAGGGTGCTCGGGATCTGGCGGCCAGCATGATCGCCAAGGGCGAAGGCAAGCCTCTGGATCAGTTCGCCAATCCGGACAATCCCTTGGCGCATTATCTCACCACCGGCCCCGAAGTCTGGCAGCAGACCCAAGGCCGCGTCACCCACTTCATCAGTTCCATGGGTACCACCGGCACCATCATGGGCGTTTCCCGGTACCTCAAGGAACGCGATCCCAAGGTGCAGGTCATCGGCCTGCAGCCGGAGGACGGCGCCAGCATCGCCGGCATTCGCCGTTGGCCGGAAGCATATCTGCCGAGCATCTTCGACGAGGCTCGGATCGACCGCGTGCTGGATATCGGCCAGCATGAAGCGGAGGAGCACATGCGCCGCCTGGCCCGGGAGGAAGGTATTTTCGCCGGGGTGTCCTCCGGGGGCGCTCTGGCCGGGGCGCTGCGTATTGCCGAGGAGGTCGAGAATGCGGTGATCGTGTTCATCGTCTGCGATCGGGGCGATCGCTACCTCTCCACCGGGCTTTATGCCGCGGAGCAATAGAATGGCAATGCTAGGCAAACGTCGCGTATCGCGTCCGGGGCGGGCTGCCGCAGGCGCGGCGGAGCTCTCCTCCCGGGACAAGGCGAACACGACGAACACCTCTCGTGACGATGGCGTCGTCGACATTCTGCGCCTGTCTCACGACGGGCGAGGTGTGGCGAAAACCACTGCCGGCAAGACGCTGTTCGTCGAGCGGACGCTGCCCGGCGAACAGGTGAAGATCGCCATTCATCGCACTCACGGGCGTTTCGACGACGCTCATCCTCAGCGGCTGTCTGTTACCTCCAGCGAGCGAGTGATCCCCGCCTGCAGGCATTTCTCGCAATGCGGAGGCTGCGACCTCCAGCATCTGGTCCTGGACGGCCAGCATCGCCACAAGCAGGCGGTGCTGAAGGAGCAACTTGCTCGCCAGAGCATTCAATGCGAAGTGCCGGTCGAGATGATTGCCGGCAACGGGTTCGGCTATCGGCGGCGGGCGCGGCTCGGCGTCAAGGTCGGCTCCGGGGGCGAGATACATCTTGGATTTCGCGCTCGGGGAAGCCATCATCTGGTCGACATCGAACAGTGCCCTATCTTATCTCCTTCTCTCGAAGCGCTGTTGATTCCCCTGCGCAAGCAGCTGGAAGCCCTGGCGGCGCCGCGCCTGATCGGCCATCTGGAGCTGCTGGAAAGCGTCGATAGCATCTGCGTGATTCTTCGACAGCTCAAGCCCCACGCCGAAGATGCCAGTCGCTGGCAGGCGTTCGCTCTGGTTCATGGGCTGGGATTTGCCTGGCGACTGGGGCGAGGGTCCGGCAAATCTCGACCTTCACTGGAATGGCTGACGCCGAGGCCTTCCCTGGAATACGAACTGGTTCTTGAAAGCAAGACGCTGCGGCTGGCGTTTTCACCCGGCGACTTCATTCAGGTCAACGGTCCGGTCAACCAGGCGCTGGTGACCACCGCCCTGAACTGGCTGTCACCTCTGAGAAAATCCCAGGTGCTGGATCTCTTCGCCGGGGTGGGGAACTTCAGTCTCGCGCTGGCGACTCAGGCGTTTCGGGTCGTCGGGGTGGAAGGCAGCGCCGCCATGGCTGGGCGTCTGGATGAAAACGCGCGGCGCAACGGTCTGGCCAATATCGAAGCCCGTCAGGCCGATCTGTATCAGGCCCCGCGGGCAAGCGCGCTGCTTGATGAGCGGCACTGGGATCTGGTGGTGCTCGATCCGCCCAGGGAGGGCGCGGAGCTGGTGTGCCAACAGCTGGCGAAACGCCGGGTGCCGCTTATCCTGTATATATCCTGCGATCCCGCGACGCTGGCTCGGGATGCAGCCGTGCTTCGGGCCGGCGGCTACCGGCTGCGCCGCGCCGCCGTCGTGGACATGTTTCCCCAGACTGCTCACCTGGAGTCGATATTGCTCTTTGAACAGGGGAGCCACGCTCCAGAAACAGAAAACACAAGCATTTCCTCAGCGCGAACAAGGAGAGACGCCTGATGGTCAAGGTTCGCGAAGATCAGCCCCTGACCCCGGAAGGGCATGTGGATATCGAGCGCTGGCTCGAACGTTTGCAGGCGGATGTGGCGCTGCGGGATGTGCCTCGGCTGCGTGGTATCTGCGAACTGGTGCAGCGTCTCGCCCTGGAGGCGGAGCATCCCTACAAGGCCTGGCTGGCGAAGGAAACAACCTTTCGGCTGGGTCTGGAAATGGCGGATATTCTCGGCGAGCTGAAGCTCGATCAGCAGACCCTCGAGGCGGCGGTATTGTATCGGGTCGTGCGAGAAGGGCTGATGTCTCTGGAAACCGTAGGCCGCCAGTTCGGTCAGGAAGTGGCAAGTCTCATCGATGGGGTGCTGAGGATGGCGGTCATCAGCCAGGTGACCATGAGCCAAGGCATGGCGCAGCAGAATCAGCAGGACAATCTGCGCAGGATGCTGGTCGCCATGATCGACGATGTGCGGGTGGCGCTGATCAAGATCGCCGAGCGTACCTGCGCGCTTCGCCAGGTTGGTGATGCCCCTCAGGATACCTGTCTGCGAGTCGCTCGAGAGGTCTTCGATATCTATGCGCCCCTGGCGCATCGTCTGGGCATCGGCCATCTGAAGTGGGAGCTCGAGGATCTTTCCTTTCGCTACCTGTGCGAGAAGGAGTACAAGGCCATCGCCGGCTATCTGGCGGAAAAGCGCCTGGATAGAAACCGCTATATCGATGACGTGGTAATGACGCTGAAAGGCCTGCTGAAGGCTCAGGGCATCCATGCCTTCGACGTCAGCGGTCGCGCCAAGCACATCTATTCCATCTGGCGCAAGATGAAGCGCAAGCGCATCGAGTTTTCCCAGGTCAACGACATTCGCGCGGTACGCATCCTGGTGCCGGAAGTATCGGACTGCTACACGGCGCTGGGCATCGTGCATTCCCGCTGGCATCACGTGCCTCTGGAGTTCGACGACTATATCGCCAACCCCAAGCGCAACGGCTACAAGTCCCTGCATACCGCGGTGCTGGGACCGGAAAACAAGGTGCTGGAAATTCAGATTCGTACCTTTGCCATGCACGAGGAAGCGGAGCTTGGCGTCTGTGCTCACTGGCGCTACAAGGGGCACGACACCAAGGCGCGCAGTCAGGGGTACGAGGACAAGATCACCTGGCTGCGCCAGGTGCTGGAGTGGCAGGAGGAGGTCGGCGACCTGGGCGATCTCAAGGAAGGCTTGAACAGCGACGTGGCGCCGGATCGCATCTATGTGTTCACGCCGGAAGGCCACGTCATCGACTTGCCTCGGGTC
Organism: Pistricoccus aurantiacus; assembly: GCF_007954585.1. Taxonomy (GTDB): domain Bacteria; phylum Pseudomonadota; class Gammaproteobacteria; order Pseudomonadales; family Halomonadaceae; genus Pistricoccus; species Pistricoccus aurantiacus. The sequence goes on along the minus strand of NZ_CP042382.1, from coordinate 3,007,875 downwards.
GCCACGCCCATCGATTTCGCCTATCGGGTGCATACGGAAGTGGGGCACCGCTGCCGAGGGGCCAAGGTCAACGGGCGCATCGTGCCGCTGAACCACACCCTGACCACCGGGCAGCAGGTGGAAATCCTTACCGCCAGCAAAGGGGGGCCCAGTCGAGATTGGCTCAGTCCTGGGCTGGGTTTCGTACGCACCACGCGGGCGCGGGCGAAGATTCAGGCCTGGTTCAAGCATCAGGCTCGAGATCAGAACCTCGAGGAAGGGCGCGCGCTTTTCGAAAAGGAAATGAAGCGTCTGGCGGTGCAGCACATGGATATTGCGCTGCTGGCGCGCAAGGTCAACTACTCGACGCCGGACGACATGTATGCCGCCCTGGGCGCGGGGGATCTGCGTATCGGCCAGGTACTGCATCAGGCTCAGCAGCTGTTCGGCGAACAGGACGATCAGGAGCAGCTGGAGCGTCTGCTGGCAAAGCCGCGCAGAGCCCCCGGCAAGTCGCCGGACGATGGCATCACCGTGCTGGGGGTGGGCAACCTCAAGACGACCATCGCCAACTGCTGCCATCCGGTGCCCGGGGATTCCATCGCCGGTTTCATCACCCAGGGGCGAGGCGTGAGCATTCACCGTGCGGACTGCGCCAATCTCATGCAGCTGCGCCTGGACGATCCCAACCGCATCGTCGAGGTGGAGTGGGGCGAGCGCGCCCATACCCAGTATTCCGTGGGGGTGGAGATCGAGGCCTGGGATCGTTCGGATCTGCTGCGGGATATCACCAACGTGCTGAGTCATGAGCGAGTCAACGTCTTGGCGGTAACGACCGTCAGCGACGCCGATGCGGAAATGGCACGTATTCACCTCACCATTGAAGTGGACGGACTGGAAACCCTGGGCCGGCTGTTTTCACGTATTCAGCAGTTGCCCAATGTCGTCGACGTCAAACGCCTGAGGGAAGGGCGAGCTCCCAAGACTCGTCGCCTGCAGGCGTCTCGGCCCGGGACAGGCCAGCGCCACAAGCGCCGAGGCCTGCGCGATCAGGAGCGCAAGCCATGAATTCAGGAATCACTTACACCCTTGATGATCTGCTGACCCTAATGGCCGTGCTGAGGAATCCGCGCGAGGGCTGCCCCTGGGACCAGCGTCAGGACTGGGACAGCATCGTGCCGCATACCCTGGAGGAAGCCTACGAGGTTGCCGATGCCATCGAGCGCCGTGCCTTCGAGGAACTGCCCGGAGAACTGGGGGACCTGTTGTTTCAGGTCGTTTATTACTGCCAGTTCGGCGTCGAGGAGCAGCGCTTCGATTTTCATCAGGTGGTGCACCTGCTGGTCGCCAAGATGCTGCGGCGCCATCCCCACGTGTTTCCAGACGGCACCCTCGGCTCTCGTCGTGAAGAAAGCGGTACCGACGAGCTGCAGGTCAAGCAGCGCTGGGAAGCGCTCAAGGCGCAGGAGCGTGAAGCGCGCCAGGCCAACTCGATACTGGACGATGTGCCCCGCACGCTTCCCGCGCTCAGCCGGGCGGCCAAGCTGTCACGGCGCGCCGCCCAGGTAGGCTTTGACTGGCCGGACGCTCGCGGTGTGATCGCCAAGATTCGCGAAGAGCTGGCGGAAGTCGAGGAAGCCCTGGAGCAGCGGGAACTCGGGCAGGTTCAGGCAAGGCGTGTTCAGGAAGAGATCGGCGATCTGCTGTTCGCGGTTACCAATCTGGCGAGGCATCAGGGCGCGGACCCGGAGCAGTGCCTGCGAGGCACCAACGAAAAGTTCGAGCGCCGCTTTCGATATGTGGAGACCGCTCATGAAAATACCGGACGCGGCTTGTCACAAGCAAGTTTCTCAAAAGTGAGACTGGCGGAAATGGAGGCCCATTGGCAGGCGGCAAAGAGCGAGGAATCACTCTAGCCACACCGCCAGCCCCCTGTCACACTTTGATCAGCCATACGTCGATCAGTCATATTTTGGCCTGCCATGCACAGGCTTGCCACATACAGGTTTGTCACATACTTCAGGGGGCACGACGTGAGTCATCTCAATGAATCGCTGCGGGATAACGTGCGGGTGCTGGGCGACAGCCTGGGACGCACCATCGCCGACGACCTGGGCGCATCCTTCGTCGACAAGATCGAGACCATTCGCGCCCTGGCCAAGCACGGTCGAAAAGGCGAAACCCAGGAGCGGCGCGAACTGATCGAATATCTGCGCAAGCTGCCGGATCAGGATCTGCTGCCGGTGACCCGCGCCTTCAATCAGTTTCTCAATTTCGCCAATATCGCCGAGCAGCATTATCGGGCACGTTCCCGCCGGGTCGAGGATTACAAGCCGGGCACCCAGCCAAGCCTTGATGAGCTGCTCAAGCGAGTGCGGGACGCCGGCCACTCTCCCCGGGAACTGATCGAGACCTTGGCGGGCATGCGGGTCGAGCTGGTCCTGACTGCCCATCCCACGGAGATCATCCGCCGTACCCTGATCCAGAAATACGATGGCATCGACGACTGCCTGACGATCATCGAAAGAACCGCGGACTATCCGGAAAAATCCAATCGAGCCCATGCGCGGCTCGAGGAGTTGATCAGCCAGTCCTGGCATACGGACGAGATCCGTCACGAGCGTCCGACGCCGATAGACGAGGCCAAGTGGGGCTTCGCGGTGATCGAGAACTCCCTGTGGCAGGCGGTGCCGGATTTCCATCGAGACCTGGACAATCTGCTGCTGGAAACCGCCAATGAGCGCCTGCCCCTGGACGCGGCGCCGATCCGCTTCGCCTCCTGGATGGGCGGTGATCGGGACGGCAATCCCAACGTGACCGCCAAGGTTACCCGGGAGGTGCTGCTGCTGGGGCGCTGGATGGCAGCGGATCTTTATCTGCGCGATCTGGAGCAGCTCAAGAGCGAGCTTTCCATGTGGAAAGCCAACAGCGCCCTTAAGTCCGAAGCCGGCGACGACGCGGAGCCCTACCGGGCGTTGCTCAAGCAGCTGGCTGCTCGAGTCGAGAATACCCGCGACTGGGCGCAAGCCTGCCTGGACGGGCGCCTCTACGAGGGCGGGCCGATCATCGATAGCCGCGATCAGCTCTACGCGCCGCTGCTGACCTGCTATCGCTCCCTGTGTGACGTCGGCCTGACCACCATCGCCAACGGGGTTCTGCTGGATACCCTGCGTCGGGTGGCGGTGTTCGGGGTGACCTTGGCCAAGCTGGACATCCGCCAGGAAGCGGAGCGTCATGCCCAGGTCTTCGAGGAGCTCAGCGACTATCTCGGGCTGGGGCATTACCACCAGTGGGACGAGGCCCGGCGTCAGGAGTTTCTGCTGGCGGAGCTTTCCTCCCAGCGTCCGTTGATTCCGCGTCGCTGGGAGTGCTCCACGGAAACCCGCGAGGTAATCGAGACGTTTCGGGTCATTGCGGGCGAGCATCGGGAAGCGCTCGGCACCTACATCATTTCCATGGCCGCTCAGCCTTCGGACGTGCTGGCGGTAGCGCTATTGATGAAGGAGATCGGCGGTGACGTGCGGCTGCCCATCGCGCCACTGTTCGAAACCCTGGATGATCTGGATCGCGCCGGCGACGTGATCGAACGCCTGCTGTCGTTGCCCGGCTATCGTCAGGCGATTCACGACGTTCAGGAGGTGATGATCGGCTATTCGGATTCCGCCAAGGATGCGGGCCAGCTGGCGGCGGCCTGGGCGCAGTATCGTGCTCAGGAGTCCCTGGTGAACGTATGTCGTGGCAAAGGCATCGATCTGACGCTGTTTCACGGACGCGGCGGCACCGTGGGCCGTGGCGGAGGCCCGGCCCACGCGGCGATCCTATCCCAGCCGCCGGGCTCGGTGAACGGCAGCCTGCGGGTGACGGAGCAGGGAGAGATGATTCGCTTCAAGTTCGGACAGCCGGATATCGCCCTGCGCTCCATGGAAATCTATGTCTGCGCGGTGCTGGAAGGTACGCTGCTGCCGCCGCCGGCCCCGGAGCCGGAGTGGCGGGAGGAAATGGATCATCTCGCGGAGATCGCCCATCAGGGCTATGTCAGCGTGGTGCGCGGCAATCCGGATTTCGTGCCGTATTTTCGCGCGGTGACCCCGGAGGGCGTGCTCGGTCATCTGCCTCTCGGGTCGCGCCCCACCAAGCGGCGCCAGGACGGCGGTGTCGAAACCCTGAGGGCGATTCCCTGGATCTTCGCCTGGACCCAGACCCGCCTGATGCTGCCGGCCTGGCTGGGCAGCGGCGAAGCGTTCGCTCAACGCCTGGAAGATCCTGGTGGACTGGCGCGGATTCGTGAAATGCGCGACAAATGGCCGTTCTTTGGCACCTACCTGGACATGCTGGAAATGCTTTCCGCCAAGGCGGACGTGGAAATCGCCGCCTATTACGAGCAGCGCCTGGTCAACGAGCCGAACCTGCTGGCACTGGGGGAGCAGCTGCGGGAGCGCTTCCGGCGGCTGCAGAAGGTCTTGCTGGAAATTCTCGATCAGGAGAAGCTGCTGGAAAAGACTCCGCTGATTCGCCAGGCCATCGAGGTTCGCAATCCCTATATCGACCCGCTGCACGGGCTGCAGGCGGAACTGCTGCAGCGTAACCGGGACGCGGACGGCGCCATCAGCCCGGAGCTTTCCCGGGCGTTGATGGTGACGATGGCGGGAATTTCCGCTGGCCTTCGTAACACCGGGTAAGCTATTTGAAAAGCTGGAAGCTGAAGATGCCGAGCGCCACCAGCAGTATCGAGCCTGCCACGTGCAGGCCGATACCCGCCAGGGCGACCAGCCAGCGTCCCGCCTGAATATCCGCGAACATCTCCGCGGAAAACGTCGAGAAGGTGGTCAGGGCGCCGAGCAGCCCGGTGATGGCGAAGAACCGCCATTCCTGTGATAGCTGGGGCTGGGCGCTGAAGAAGGCCAGTCCCAGGCCGATCAGCCAGGCCCCCAGCCAGTTGGCCAGCAGCGTGCCCAGGGGCACGCCGGGAAAATACTGATTGAGCCAAAGCCCCAGCAGCCAGCGCAGGTTGGCGCCGATGGCGGCGCCGGCGCCGATGGCGATCATCGAAAGACCCATGCAATTCTCTTTTTAATATTCTCTTTTTTAATGCTGATGCTCGGCATGCAGGGAAGTGTCGTTGTCGTTTCCCGAGCGAGCGATATCGTCCAGGCAATGATCCCGGTGCTCGAGCTGGATGGTGGCATGCTGGATGCGATAGTTCTCGTGCAGGAAGGCCTTAAGGGAGATCAGCGCCTGATGGCGATCCGCCCCCTCGACCAAGATGGCATGCAGGGAGATCATCGGCTTGGCTGGGGTCAGCGACCAGGCATGCAGGTGGTGCACGCTTTCCACTTCCGCGAGATGACGCGGGATTTCCTCTTCCAGATGGCGCACGTCTAGGTCTTCCGGCGCGCCTTCCAGCAGGATATGCCCGGATTCCTTGGTCAGTTTCCAGGCGCTGCGCAGGATCAGAACCGACACCAGCAGCGACAGCAGCGGATCGATGGGCATCCAGCCGGTACCCAGGATAATCAGCGCGGCGACGATCGCCCCCACGGAGCCCAGCAGATCTCCCATCACATGCAGCGCCGCCCCGCGGATATTGAGATTTTCCCTGTCCCCCAGGTGCAGGATAAAGAAGACGACGATGTTCACCACCAGCCCCAGTACGGCGATGGTGAGCATGGTGGACCCCATGACCTCGACAGGGGAGAGCAGACGGCGAATCGCCTCGATGGAAATCCAGATGACGATGCCGATCAGGGTCAGGCCGTTGACGAAGGCGGCGAGAATCTGCACCCGATGATAGCCGTAGGTGCGCCGGTGGTCCGCACTGCGCCTGCTGATACGCGCGGCGAACAGCGCAAGCATCAGGGAGGCGCTGTCCGTGAGCATATGGCCCGCGTCCGCCAGCAGGGCGAGCGAGCCGGAAACGATGCCGCCGACCACCTCCGCCAGCATGAAACCGCCGGTAAGCACGACCGCCCAGAGCAGCCGCTTCTCATCGTCTCCCTGAGGGCCGTGGTGGTGATGTGCCATGAATGCCGTCCTGAGCAAGTCAAATGGATCGTTGTGAAACTTCTGCAACGTGACAGGCTGCCTAGACTAACATGGCGTCGACCGGGACTTCGCCATGGCCCATGCAACAGCGTCATGGCTTATCACGCGGGGCTTGTGGAGATTACATGACCCCCAGGAAAAAACCTGTCAGCGCCAGGATACTGAGCAAGATGGCACAGCCGTAGGCGACTCCCTTGTTCGCCTTGTCATTGCCCAATTTCAGATCATGCAGGCCGTGACGAATTCGGTGCATGGCATGAAACAGCGGCAGGCAGATCACCACGCCGATAAAGATCAAGCCGCCAAAACCGAATAGCAACGAACGACTATGTTCAAAGCCTAGTGTCTCTATTGGTAACAGACCGATAGGAATCAGCAGGGCGATAAACAATATGGCGGCGGGGACAAATACCGCGAAGCAGACGCCGCCGGCGCTGAACAGGGCCCACCAGATGGGTTCGTCGCTTCTCTTGATGCGCTTTTCCATTACACACCTCGTCCAAATATCCAGGCAAAAAGCACCATCACCAGCAGCACGCCGCACCACTGCCCCAGAATGATCCATTTGGCCGGAATCGCCCGGCCCCCTACCCGCAGCGGCATGACCCGCGGGAATAGCTGAAAGAACGTCCAGGCGTGAAATAGGCTGGCGACAAAAGCCAGCAGGTTGACGGCTATGGTCAGCGGGTTTTGCATGAACTCAAGCCATGTCAGCCAGCTTTCCTGACCTTGCAGCAGGCAATAGAGACCCGCCAACAAACAGCCAATGAAGAATACCAAGGGCAGCACCGTGGCCTCTCGGGCCATGTAGGCCATGAAATAGCGATTCTTCAACCACCAGTTGCGTTTCATCTCTGGAACGTACCCGACGTGCTTTGTCATTTCGACCTCCCTAGCGCTTGAACAGGCTGATCAGCAAATCCTTGGCGGATTCGACCTTGCCCTGGTTCACCGCCGCCGCCGGATCGACGCTCTTCGGACAGACTTCCGAGCAGTAGCCCACGAAGGTGCAGGTCCACACGCCTTCCTCGCGATTGAGCTGCGGCATGCGCTGCTGCTTGCCCTGATCCCGACTGTCCAGGTTGTAGCGATGAGCCAGGGTCAGCGCCGCAGGCCCCAGGAATTCCGGATTGAGACCAAACTGAGGGCAGGCGGAATAGCACAGGCCGCAGTTGATGCAATCGGAGAACTTGAGATATTTGGCCAGCTGGGCCGGGGTTTGCCTATGAGTTTCCGTGCTTTCTCCCGAGTCGTTGATCAGATAGGGCTGCACCGCCGCCAGGTGCTCGAGGAAGATCTCCATATCGATGATGAGATCCTTCTGCACGGGAAAATGCGCCAGGGGCTCTATCTTGATCGTTCCCGGATACTCCCGCAGAAAACTCTTGCAGCCGAGCTTCGGCTCGTCGTTGACCATCATCCCGCAGGAGCCGCAGATCGCCATCCGGCAGGACCAGCGGTAGCTCAGGCTGCCATCGATTTCTTCCTTGATATGATTCAGCGCCTCGAGAATGGAGGTGCTGTCATCAAAAGGGACGTCGAACTCCTGCCGGAAAGGCGTCTTGCGCTGCTCCGGCAGGTAGCGTTGAATGCTGAGTCGCTTGGTGGTCATTGCTATGCTCCTTTACCCGCATCCCCATAGGCGCGTACCGCCGGCGCGGAGAAGCGGGTATCCACCTCCTGCCAGCGCAGCTCCGCCGGCGCCTCGGCGTTGAAGAACACCAGGCTATGCTGGAGAAAATTGATATCGTCGCGCTGCTGCAAGCCTTCATCCAGGCGCTGGTGAGCGCCCCGGGACTCCCGGCGATTCAGGGCGGCCAGACAGGTCGCCTCGGCGATATCCAGTCCAAACCCCAGTTCGATACATAGCAGCAGTTCGGTGTTGTAGGCGCTGCTGCGATCGCTGATCCTGATGTCCTTGTAGCGCGACTTCAGCTCGCGAATGATGTTCAAGGCGCGTTGCATGCCCTGCTCGTCACGGTAGATGCCGCAGCCGTCTTCCATGGCCTGGACCATCTCGCGCTTCAGACCGGTCCAACTCTCCGAGCCATCGGCTTCACGCAGTCGAGCCATGCCCCGCTGCTGAACCTGAAACGGCTGCGCGAGAGCCTGGATATCGGCCAAGGCCGTGTCCGTGGCTCGCCGGCTCGCCTGTTCTCCCGCCAGACGGCCAAAGACCAGCAGCTCGGAGAGGGAATTCGAACCCAATCGGTTGGCGCCATGCAGCCCCACGGAGGCGCATTCCCCCGCCGCATACAAGCCTTGCAGGCGGGTTTCACACTGGGCGTCCGTCTCGATGCCGCCCATGGTGTAGTGCACCGCCGGGCGGATCGGAATGGGCTCCTTGACCGGATCGACGTTGATATAGGCCTGGGCCAGCTCGCAGATGAAGGGCAGGCGCTCGTGCAGGTAATCCTTGCCCAGATGGCGCAGATCGAGATACACCACGTCGCTGCCGGCAAACTTGCCGGTGCGTCCCGCTTTCTGCTCCTGCCAGAAAGCCTGGGACAGCTTGTCCCGCGGGCCGAGTTCCATGTACTTGTTCTTCGGCTCGCCCAGCGGCGTTTCCGGGCCCAGGCCGTAATCCTGCAGATAGCGATAGCCGTCCTTGTTCAGCAGTAGTCCGCCTTCTCCGCGGCAGGCCTCGGTAATCAGGATGCCCGTTCCCGGAAGACCCGTAGGGTGATACTGCACGAACTCCATGTCCCGCAGGGCCACCCCGTGACGAAATGCCATGGCCATGCCGTCGCCGGTCACGATGCCGGCGTTGGTATTGAACTGGAACAGGCGCCCGGCGCCGCCGGTGGCCAGGATCACCGCCTTGGCCCGCAGCAAGATCAGCTCGCCGGTAGCGACCTGCAGCGCGATGACCCCGGCGACCGCTCCGTCGACGGTGGCAAGGTCGAGCACGAAATACTCATCGAGCCGTTCGATTTCCGGGTACTTCAAGGAGGTCTGAAACAGGGTGTGCAGGATATGAAAACCGGTCTTGTCCGCCGCGAACCAGGTCCGAGCGGTCTGCATGCCGCCGAAGCGTCGCACCTGTATCGAGCCATCCGCCTGGCGGCTCCAGGGGCAGCCCCAGCGCTCCAGCTGCACCAGCTCCCGATGGGCGTGGCGAACGAAGTAATCCACCACCCCCTGTTCCGCCAGCCAGTCGCTGCCGGATACGGTATCCTCGAAGTGAGCGTCCAGGGTGTCTTCATCGCTGGTCACCGCGGCGGCGCCGCCTTCCGCCGCCACCGTATGGGAGCGCATGGGATACACCTTGGAAAGCATCAGGATGCGCTGCTCGTTCCCTTCTTTCCTGGCATTTTCCGCGGCGGCAATCGCCGCGCGCAGCCCGGCGCCTCCTCCCCCCACGATCACGATATCGGCATCTTGATGTTGCATGGCGGCTCCCGTTGATTGTCCGTCGGCTATCCGCTGACTGAGCGAAGCGCGGCTATTCCCGCTTCTATCCCGCTAGAAGAAAGCGTTGCATAGACAGGGAGCAACTACCATGCCTCAATATAATAAACCGGCTAAATATTGATTTTCGTCAGAATTGATTGCCAGGTAAAACATTACGGTGATTATCGGGTATTGGGCGGAATCCATGTGCAGATGCCATCCCGACAAGGGTCGACGATAGACGAAGGCGTGAGGATCACCATGGACTGTAAGTGGCACGGTCTTTATCGGGTTATTCATCTCACAGTTTTTCCGAACATCGCCATCGCCAAGGAGCAGCGGCATGAACGACAACGACATATCCGATCAAGGCATCACTACCGTGACGCAGATCGGCGACACCGACAAGCGAATCGTCGAGGTACTGCAGGAGTATGGTTGCGTCCGCCGGTTTTCCGAGGGGGATTGGATCAGCCAGGAAGGAACTCCTCGCGAAGGGTTTGCGGTCCTGCTTTCCGGCGAGCTGGAGCTGCTTTACGGCCGCTACGGCGATCCGCGGCGCGTAGGGCTTCTGGGGCCGGGAGCCATGGTCTTCGAAGGCTTCCTGATGGACGATCAGAACCCTCATCGACTCTCCACGCAAGCCGTCGTGGCCGGTCAGCTACTGGTATTGGACGCCGTCGCCAAGGAGCGTCTGCAGCAGGAGCGGGCGGATTTCTGGAATGATCTGATCCTGCGCGTAGCGATGCGTCTGCGTGCACGGCTGCGGGAGACCACCGCTCGAATGGTCGAGCACGGCGAGCCGGACTTCGCGATCGGCACGACTCGAATGGAACGGGATTCCCTGGGAGTGCGTGAGATCCCGGCGGATGCCTACTATGGCGTCCAGACCCTGCGGGCCATGGAAAACTTTCCCATCTCCGGGCAGCATCTGAATCACTACGGTAATCTGTGCACCGGGCTGGCCATGGTCAAGAAGGCCGCCGCCCAGGCCAACCACGAACTCGGCGTGCTCGAGGCGGACAAGGCGGAGGCCATCGCGGCGGCCTGTGACGAAATCATTCAGGGCAAGCTGCGACGACACTTCGTGCTGGACATGATTCAAGGCGGCGCCGGCACCTCGACGAACATGAATGCCAACGAGGTCATCGCCAACCGCGCCCTCGAGCTGTTGGGCCATCAACGGGGCGATTACACGCACTTGCACCCGCTGGATCATGTGAACCTGTCCCAATCCACCAACGACGCCTATCCCACTTCCGTGAAGATCGCCGTGCTGCTGACTGTCCAGCAGGCGTTGAACTCGCTTGGTGAGCTCTCCAGCGCCTTGAAAGCGAAGAGTGAGGAGTTCTCCGATGTGCTGAAGATGGGGCGTACCGAAAATCAGGACGCCGTCCCGATGACGCTGGGTCAGGAGTTCGGCGCCTACGCCGGGATGGTGGCTTCCGCTCGACGCGCCCTTGAGCACGCAACCCTAGAAATGCACCGAATCAACATGGGCGCCACGGCTATCGGTACCGGCTTGAACAGTCCCGCCGGCTATGCGCGGCTGGTAACGGACAAGCTCACCATCATCTCGGGGCTACCGTTGTCTTTGGCGGACGATCTCGTGGAAGCCACCCAGGACTCCGGTGCGTTCGCCTATCTGTCCGGCGCCATGAAGCGCGTCGCGATTCAGGTCTCCAAGATCTGCAATGACCTCCGCTGGTTGTCAAGCGGGCCGCGGGCGGGGCTCAACGAGATCAATCTCCCGCCCATGCAGCCGGGCTCTTCCATCATGCCGGGCAAGGTCAACCCGGTGGTGCCGGAGATGGTCAACCAGGTCTGCTATCAGATTATCGGATTCGACGCGACCATCGGTATCGCCGCGGAGGCCAGCGAACTCGAACTGAACATGGCCGAGCCGATCATGGCCTACGACCTGCTGCAAGGAATGACCATCCTCAACAACGCCCTGATCGTTCTCACCAATCGCTGCGTCAGGGGCATCACCGCCAACCGAGACGTCTGCCAGGGTTATGTGCAGCGCTCGATCGGTCTTGTCACCGCGCTCAACCCGGTGCTTGGCTACGAGCGCTCGTCCCTGGTGGCCAAGGAAGCGCTGAAGACAGGCGGCAGTGTCTATGACCTCGTCATCGCGAAGGGGTGGCTGAGCCAGGAGCAGCTCGATGAGCTTCTGGAGCCGAGCAGAATGACCAGCCCCATGCAGCCCCGCACTTGATAAGTAATTTTATGAAGGATCCGTAGTAACGAAGCTGCGGGCCAAGCCATCAATAATCATAGATTGAAAAAATCATGTAAGGAACTTCATGTCGTATCTCACCGCTATCTTGCGCTCGTCGCGCCCCAGCTTTCTGATTCTCGCGCCGCTTTGCGTATTGCTGGGTATTCTGATCGCGAGCCATCAACAGGTTCCCTTGAGAGCACTGCAAATCTTTTTAGTATTTCTTGGAGGCCTGTTGGCTCATGCGGCGGTGAACTGGCTCAACGAGTACGAGGACTTTCGCTCCGGGCTCGATCTGACCACTTCGCCGACGCCGTTTTCCGGCGGCAGCGGCGCCTTGCCGAGTACGCCGAATGCTGCGAATGGCGTGCTGTTCGCCAGCGCACTCAGTCTGACGGTCGTCGTGGCGATAGGCGGCTACTTCCTGTGGCTGCGGGGTAGTGGACTGTTTTGGCTTGGCCTGCTGGGGCTGGTACTGGTAGTCGCCTATACTCGCTGGCTGACCCGCTCGCCCTGGCTGTGTCTGCTGGCGCCGGGGCTGGGGTTCGGACCGGTGATGATCCTGGGCACGCTGCTGGCCTTGGGTGGTCGCATCGATTCGACCGCCTTGAGCGTCGCCTTGGTGGCCTGGCTCTTGATCAGCGAGCTGCTGCTGCTCAATCAATTTCCCGATGTGGAAGCGGATCGCCGCAACGGGCGACGCCATCTGCCCATCCTGCTAGGAAAATATCGCGCCGCCGTGCTGGTGGTCGCGCTATTGTTGGGGGCTTACGTCGTGATCGGCGTGGCGTTGATCGCCGGCTGGTTGCCTGTTCCCTTGAGTCTGGCCTTGCTGGTCCTGCCGCTGGCGCTTTGGCTGGGTGCGAAGATCCTTGCTACCTGCAAGACCCTGCCCAAGCTGCTGCCCTGGATGGGCGTCAACGTAGTCACGCTGCTGGTGACGCTGGGACTATTGAACCTGGGATTGGCACTTGGCTAGCGCGTGGTACTGTTCCTCGAGCATCGGTATCTCGAGATGATGACGCTCCGCGGCCCCCAGCAAGGGCCCGAGAATCGCCTCGTGTTCCGTGGGACGTTCCGCCAGCACGTCCTGCAGCATGGAGGCGCGATTGTTGGCGGTCTGTTCAACGACTCCCCAGATCAGCCCCGGCCAGCCGCCAGCGGGTGCCGGAATGCCTTCCGCCGCCATGATCGGCGCGAGCTCCGCGATGATCGCTTCCACCCTGGGCCGGAAGGGCCGATCCCGCAGTTGGCCGTTGCGGATGCGAAAGCGTGCCGCGAGAGGATTGATCGCCGCGTTGACCGCCAGTTTCCGCCAGAGGCGCACGCGAATATCATTCACCGCCTCGCAGGGCAGATCGACATTGCTCAAAGTGCCTGCCAGCGCTTCGGCGAGTGCTCGGTGCTTGCCGGCAAGGTGGCCGATCACCGTTTGCCCATGGCCCGCATGCACGACGTCAGCTTTTCCTGAAACATAGGCACCTTCCGTGGTGCTGGCGCAGAGCACCGGACCGGACCACTCCCGGGCCAGGGTTTCCTGTACCCCATAGCCGTTCTGCCACAGTATCAAGGGCGTCTGCGGGTCGAGCCGCGACGCGATAGCTTCCAGTGCCCCCCGGGTGGCGTAGGCCTTGGTAGTGAAGTGCACGACGCCCAGTTTCCAGGATTCAAGCCTGTCCGCGGTAAGCGAGGGAATGGCGCGCTGCCGGCGTTCCCCTTCCGGGGACACCAGGGTAAGCGTCTCCGGGAGCGGTCGACGGCCCAGTAGCCTGACCGAATGATGGGATGCCAGATGCATCGCCAGCAGCCGTCCCAGTGCGCCGGGCCCGACGATCAGATGAGAAGGACTCATGAAGTCTTCTTGCCTTGATGCGACGCGGGTTTTTTCCTGAAGGATCGCCGCCTGCGTGTCTTGATATTTGATTTCCCGGCTGGGGCATCGGTGCCCTGAGCGCTGGCCAGGGCCTGACGCAGGCGCTGAGCGTCCGTCTTTTCCAGAAGGGCGCGCAGGTCGTCGACTAGCGCGTCGAGAAAGGGCTCAGGCGCTGCGCTGCTTTCGGCGATATCTCTCAGGCGCTGCTCCCACAGGGCGGTACGCTCGGGCCCGCTGACCGCCTCGGGAAGCGCGGCAATCAATGCCTGGCCCAGGCGGGTAGCCCGCAGCGCGCCTTGCTGACGCAGCAGATAGCCGCGGTTTTCCAGAGTGTCGATAATGCCCGCGCGAGTGGCTTCGGTGCCCAGGCCGTCGGTGTCTCGCAGGGTGCGGCGCACCTCCGGGTCATCCACATAGCGGGCGATATTCATCATCGCCTTGATCAGGCTGGCGTCGGTGAAGGGTTCCGGCGGACGGGTTTCCCGGTCTTCCACGGCTTGATCGAGCACCCGGCAGGCCTCGCCCTGGGTCAAGGGCGGCAGCGCCGGCGGCTCGTCCCGAGTGGCGAACAGCGGCTTCCAGCCGGGCACAAGGATTTCCCGCCCCTGAGCGCGAAAACGCTCTTCCAGAATCGAGAATTCCACCTTGATCTCCCGGGTTTCCAAGGCCGGGTAGAACTGGGCCAGATAGTTGCGGACGATCAGCCGGAAAATATTTGCTTCCGCGGTGGATAGCTTGCTGAAATTTGCATCCTTGCCGGTGGGGGCCAGGGCGTGATGGGCGCCAACCTGGCTGTCATTCCAGGCCCGGGAACGCAGGCTGAAATCCGCACCTCGATACCACTCTCCCAGGGTGGTGTCGTCCTGGCAGGCGCCTTGCAGCACTTTCGGTGCCTGCGCATGATGCGCCTTGGGCAGGTAGCGACAGTCCGAACGCGGGTAGGTGATCAGCTTGTGGCGCTCGTACAGAGCCTGGCAGCTATCCAGCACCTGCTTGGCGGAAAGTTTAAAACGTCGAGCGGCGTCCACCTGCAGGGCGGAAAGGGAGTAGGGCAGCGGTGCGCCCTGGCGCTTGTGTTGGGCATCGAGCTTGACCAGCCGGCCCTGGGCGCCGGGCAGCCGCTCCGCCAGGGTTTGCGCAGGAGCGCGTTCCAGCAGACGGCCCTGATCGTCCAGGCGAAGTGTTTCCTTGGGCTGCCACCAGGCTCGCAGCCGGCCGTTTGCCACCGCCAGGTCCACCCACAGCACATAGAACGGCTTGGGCTCGAAGGCGGCGATTTCCCGGTCTCGCCGAGCGACCAGCCCCAGCACCGGCGTCTGCACCCGCCCCACGGAAAGCACACCGTCATGGCTGGCCTGACGGCCGGTGAGGGTCCAGGCTCGCGTCAGGTTGATGCCGTACAGCCAGTCCGCCCGTGCTCGAGCCTGAGCGGCACGATACAGCGGTTGATAAGCCTGGTTATCCTTGAGGTCGTTCAGCGCCTTGACCACCGCCGGACGGTTCATGTCACTGATCAGCAGACGCTGCACCGGCCCGCGCCAGCGCAGCTGCTCCAGCACTTCCTGCACCAGCAGTTGTCCTTCCCGATCCGGGTCGCCGGCATGCACCACTGTGGAGGCTTCCTTCAACAGGCGGCGAATCACCGCCAATTGGCCTTTGGTCTTGGGCCGCGGTGTGAGTTTCCAAGGGGCCGGCAGAATCGGCAGGTGGTCCAGCCGCCACTGCTTGAAGCGGGAATCGTAGACTTCCGGCGCGGCCTGTTCGAGCAGATGGCCGACACACCAGGTCACGACGGTGTCGCCAACGGCGATAGCTCCATCCTGGCGACTGGTGCTTCCGGGTAGCGCCTCGGCGATGGCCCGGCCCAGGCTGGGTTTTTCCGCAATGATCAAACGCATGAAAAAGCTCTGGCTGGCATTACATGGACATTCTTCCAGTATCGCCGAGGGCTCGCTAGTTGTATTCTTGATTAAATATCGTACAAGAGTTGTATCATTATGCGCGAACGCGGCAGAACCCGACGTCTGATGGGTCTGGGCGCCCGTACCGGCGGCAGCCTGTTGAAAAGCCGTCTGGGGGGCGAGGCGAACTGGCGTGCTCTGGGGGAGGCGCTGTTCGAGGGGCTTTCCGAACTCAAGGGGCCGGCAATGAAAATGGCCCAGGTCATGTCCCAGTGGGACGATCTGCTGCCACCGGATCTGGCGGATGAACTGGCCCGATTGCAGCGCCAGGCGCAGCCGATGCCCTGGCCGGCGATTCGTCGCACCCTGGTCGAGGAGCTGGGGGAGCTGGGGGCATTCTTCAGCGACATCGAGGAAACGCCCTTTGCCAGCGCCTCCATGGGCCAGGTGCACCGGGCCACTACCCGTGAAGGCGAGACGCTGGTAATGAAGGTGCAATATCCCGGTCTCGCCCAGGTACTGGAAAGCGATCTGGTTCAACTCAGGCGCCTGCTGTGGCTGGGACGCTGGTTTCGCGTCCCACAGGCGCGGCTCGAGGCGATATTCGACGAACTGGCGGAAGGGCTGCGCCAGGAGCTTGATTACCAGGCGGAGGCCCGGGCGCTGGCGCGCTATCGAAGTCGCTACGCAGATAATCCGGATCTGAGAATTCCCGCGGTCGTCGAGCGCTTCAGCACCGGCCGGGTGCTGGCGATGGAATACCTGCCCGGCACGCCGCTGCGGGATCTGGAAGCCGCGCCGGACCCACTGCGCCAGCAGGTGGCTGGCATTCTGGCGGATTGGCTGACGGAAGAACTCTTCACCCATGGGGAGCTGCACGCGGATCCCCACGCGGGCAACTTTGCCGTGGATGACCAGGGCCGGCTGATTCTCTACGATCTGGGGGCGGTGATTCCAGTGACGGAAGCAAAACTCAAGAGCATGGTGCATCTGCTCGACGCCACGCTGCAGCAGGATCCGCTGGCCATGGAAAATGCCATGCTCGAACTCGGCGGGCGCCAGGGGGAGGGCGCGCCCTTGACGCTGTACAAGGAATCCGCCGCGGCCATCGCTCCGCTGTTCGCGACCGGCGAGCAGGATTTTGGCGACGTTCGCGTTCACCGGCGCCTGCGAGAACTCAGCCCCCGGGTGTGGGCAGCCATGGATCGTTTTCAGCCGCCGGCGGATACTTTGTTGCTGTCTCGCACCCTCAACGGCCACTACTGGAATCTCGTGCGGCTCAAGGCTCGGCTGGACATGCAGACCCGTACCCAACCCTTGCTGGAATGGGCGCGGGGCGTCGGTTCTTAAGCGTTCAGTGCCCGCCGCGCCACCACCAGTGCCCGGTACCAGCTTCGCGGCGGCTTGCCCACCGCAGGGGGCCGTTGGCTGAGATAGCTGACATTCGGAATTTCCTTGTGGCTATGGCTGGCATGGAAGTTCGACAGCATGTTGAGCGTCTTCTTGCGAGCGCCGTACTGCTTGATCAGGAAATCGATCGCTTCCGGCTCCAGCTCGACCTGGTAATGGCGCACCAGTGCCAGCGCCAGCTGCTCGGCGGAGCGAGAAAGGTCCACTTCGATCTCCTTGACCATGGCCGCGCCCATGGCCGCCTTGGCGGCGGCGGAAAGGTTGAGTTCGAGCTGCCCGAAATCCGCCGCGTTGGTGCTGTTGATGGCCCGCTGTACCTCCGGACGCGAAAGCTGAATATGCGGCTCCAGGATCAAGGTGATCTCGATGGCGAGGCGCTTGAGCCGATCGACTTCCGCCTCGAGGCGCCATTCACGCTCCTTGGCCACGTTCAGCTCGCGAGATCCCGTCATTTCCATATCGCCAAGGACTTTCGCTAGCCCCTTGCAGACCTGAGCCTTGGCTTCGTCGTTGAGCTCGATGATTCGCTCGCGGATGCGCAGGCCCCGCCGACCCGGCCCGAGGCGCAGCCGGGTATTCGCGGCGTGCTGGTCATCGTTGATACTCTCCCAGCGCTCGAGCATCCTGATCAGCTGTTCGTGCTCGCGCCCGATCCGTTCATAGCTGCTGGAAACGCTCCTGTAGAGTCGAATGGCGTTGGTCAATAGATCGGCCTTGTACACCAGTTGCGGGTGGTAATGACGCTCACCCTCGTTGAACGCCAGGGCCAGGCGCTGAACCTGTTCCGCCAAGGCATTGATGGCCCCTTGGGAGCGCGACAGCAGCACCTCGGAGTGCAGCCCCGAAGCCGCATCCTCCATCAAGGTACCGGACTGTTCCGCGAGATAGGTGGCCAAGGCCTTGAGCCGCGACACGCCGGTGGCCTGGGCGATGCGATGCCTTGCCCTGGCCTGTTCGAGGGCATCGAAGGCCTGGGCGAGCCGCCAGCGTCCCTTGTACTCGAAGGTCAGCATGGGAATCTGGCGCCCGCTGATCAGCTCGAAGGCCAGGATCAGCATTTCCTCCACGTCCTGCAGGGTCATCAACAGCTCATCGTCCTGACCGATGGCGGCCAATATCCGTTCGATGAAGTTTTCATCCCGGGGCACGCCACGACGCAGGGTCGGCGCCCGACCCTGAAAGCGTTTATGCAGTAGCGAAGCGGCCTCCGGGGCGATCTCGCGTAGCTCCGCAAGCTGCGGCTCGATGGTTTCGCCGTAGAGCGCCACCAGGTCTCGAATACGCGCCTTGAGGCCGCTGCGGCGGTAGATCTCGATTTGACTGATGATACGCGCGCTGTCCCGATCGTCGAGAAGCTCCAGGGCCGCCAGCTCGACGCCCCCGGGACTCAGGTCCTGCTTGCGCAGCAGCATGGCCGCCGCCTCGCGACGCCGGGCATTCCCTTCCAGTTTCTCGACGATCAGGTCGCGAGTGGACAGCAGCAGTTCCGGCAGCGCCGTGACCACCTTTGCGATCTTGGCGCTGGTGCGCTCGGTGCGGCGAGATTTGGTGAATTGATGCGTCAGGTTGGCAAGGATTCCCGCTACCCCGGTGATCACCGTGTAGCTGATGAAAAAGATATAGTTTTCCGTGGTCGGCGCCCGCCCATAACCCAGCAGGAAGCTCGCCCAGGCGCCGATCAGGGTCGCCGGGCCGGCGGTCCACAGCAATTGCACCAGGTTGATCGACCAGGGCACCTTTTCCACCGCCCGGGTGATACGCGCGATTTCGTCGCGCCCTTCGCGTTCCAGGCGTACCTGGGGCGTTTCGGGCGTGGAGGGGCGAGAGCGGGTAAACGGCAGTCTCACGACACGGCTCCTGGCATGAAGATAGAAGGACGGAAAGCTCGAATCCGCCGGGGCTGGGTAGCTCATGGTCGCAGGGATGCAGCCGGCACATTAGCATCCGGCAGACGCGATCGCCATATCGGGAAATCCCATGGGGGGCGAGCGGATAAGATGTTAAAATAGCGCGTTTAGTTTAATGGAGATGGCCATGCTGGCGGTGTGGGTAGAACAGTTGCTGAACTTTGCGAGCGGCGCCTTGGCGGCGATTCGCAAGGACGAGCACTATCCGGCCTTGATGGCGTGGGCGCGAGCCAAGGGAACGGCATTGCTCGGCGGCAACATGGCCATGGCTCAGGCGCTGGCGCCGGAGCTATGGTCGCAGACGCCCCTCGAGCGGCTCGACTTTGCCTGCGAACCCCTGGCCCGGCCCGAGCCGAACGAGCCCTGCTGGTGCGATTCCGGCCACAGGACCAGGCACTGCTGCGGCGCGGTCAAGCTGCCCGGGGCGATTCCCGAGCATCTGATGTGGATGCTGTCGCTGCGGGACTGGAAGGGGTCGACCCTCAAGGCGGCGCTGGCGAGCCATCAAGCCCCGCCGCAGGCCCTCCTGGAAGCGGGGTTGATCTCGGCGGAAGGCGGCCAGCGCGGCCGGGCCCAGCAGCTTCTGGAGGCCCTGTTCGCCCAATCCGACTGGGCGCGGCTGCCGGAGCAGGCGGAGCCCGCCTTCGAACTGCTGATCGATCTCTACCAGGAGCGCGGCTTCAGCCATAAGCGCGATGCGCTGCTCGAGGCGGTGTTCGAGCACGGTCCCCTGGAATTGCGGGGTGGCGCTCTGGAGCGACTGTGCCTGATGCACCTGGACAACGACGATCTGGCCAGCGCCCGGGAAGCCTTCATTCACGCTCAGCAGACCCTGCCGGATTCACCGACCCTGGCTTATATCGAAGCCATGCTGCTGCTGCACGAGGGCCATGTTCAAGAGGCCTCGGAACGCGCTCGATTCTGGTTTCGGCGTCTGTCTCGCCAGGGCGGGCTGGACCCGGAGCAGCTGGAGTTTCTGGCGGAGCTTGCGGACAATCCCGGCGCGACCCTGGCGGAGCAGATGGTCAACGCGGAGGAAGAGCTGGCGGAGCCGCTGGCGGCACTTCAGGAGCTGCTGAAGGTGGTGCAAGGCGCGCCGCGACTCGATCTGCGCAGATCCGCCGAAGGCGAGCTCGAGTATCATACCAGCGCTCGGGAAGCGGCTTTATTCGATGCCTTTCAGCAACATTTCCAGGCCTCGGTGGATGAAGACGCTCCCCTTGGCTTCAAGGACGAGCCCTGGGCCAACGCCGAAAACTGGCTGGTGGCGCTTTGCGCCAATCCGGAATGGCTGGATTCCCCCCGAGTCGTGCAATCGCTGATTCTGGCCCTGACCTTGCGTTTCGGCAGCCTGCCCTGGATGGCCCCCAGCCTGTTCGAGCCGCTGGCTTATCGTTTGGAAGGCTGGCTTTCGCAAGTCGAAGCCTTGCGCGATGAGAATCAGGGTGGCGAGCTGCTGTGGGACATGGCGGACAACGCGGTGCTTCTGCGTACCGGTCTGGCCCTGGTTGTCGGCATGGAGCGCGGTGCGCGAGAGCATTCCCGCGCCCTGGCGGAGCGTTTATTGGCCCTGGATGAACAGGATAGCCTGGGGCTGCTCGAACTGGTGCTGGACCAGCTGCTGCGAGACGGCCGTGACGCCAAGGCGCTGGACGTCAGCGAAACCTCCGCTCAGCCGCCGCTGCTGGGGACCCTGATGGGCCGGGCTCTGGCGTTCTATCGTCTCGAGCGTTTCGATGAGGCGGCCAGGGCCGTGAGAGAGGCGTCCAGACTCAATTCCCATGTGATCCGCCTGCTCTGTGAGTCGCGTCCTAAACGTGGCGCCAACCTCGGCCGCGGCGAGCGAAACAGCGCAGAGCCAGAGCCCGGGAGTCACGAGGAGGCCTGGCAGTACCGTACCTTGATGCGGGATCAGTGGATTGCGACGCCCGGCGCCTTGGAATGGCTGGATCAGCAGGCCTGAAAACGGGTTCAACCCGTCGTGGCGCTAGTCTTGCCGCGCTGGTCTCCATGCACCCACAGCGCCAGCAGTATGGCGGGAATTCCCAGCAGCGAGGCCAGCAGAAAGAACGCCGCGTAGCCTTGCGAGGCCACCACCAGCCCGGAGAATCCGCCCAGGAACTTGCCCGGCAGGGTCATCAGCGAGGAGAAAAGCGCATACTGGGTTGCGGTATAGGCCCGGGAAGTGAGGCTTGACAGGAAGGCAATGAAGACGGTGCTGGCCAGGCCATTGGCGAGATTGTCGCCGATGATGGTGACGATCAGCAGCCCAAGCTGCGCCCCCTGGGTCGCCAGCAGCACGAACAGCAGATTGGTCAGCGCCACCGTGGTGGCGCCCAGGATCAGCATGCGAGTGATGCCATAGCGCGCTACCAAGAGCCCGCCGAGAATGCCGCCGCCGATGCTCATGGCGATACCGAAGACATTGGTCACGTTGGCGATGGTGGCCAGGCTGAATCCCAGATCGAGATAAAGCGGATTGGCCATCGCCGCCATGGCCAGATCGCTGATGCGAAACACGCCGATGAACAGCAACAGTCCCAGCGCCTTCAGACCATGCTGGGAAAAGAAATCCGTGAACGGGCATACCACCGCGGCAATGCTCCAGGCGCCCAGCCGGCGCACTGCTCTGGGCCGGTGTCGGTGGCGGGCCAGGAACCGGCGAACCCGAGGTTCCTTGAGAGGTTGTACCGCCAGATTGGATCGGCTGGGTTCCGGGCGCAGCAGGACGGTGATAACGCCGATGCCCACCAGTGCTGCCATGCTCAGATAAGCCGCTTCCCAGGACACCAGGGCCGCCACGTAGAGCGCTCCGGCCCCCGCCGCCAGCAGGCCGCCGCGATAGCCGATGATGTAGGTGGAGGCCATGGCCGCCTGGATATCGTCCGGGGCGGATTCGATGCGAAAGGCGTCGATGGCGATATCCTGAGTGGCGGAGCCGAAGGCCACCAGCAGGGCAAAGCCCGCCACCGCCGGCAGATGATCCACCGGATCCAGGGTCGAAAGCCCCACCAGGCCCGCGGCGATCATTCCCTGAGCCAGCAGCATCCAGCCGCGACGCTGTCCCAGCCAGCGTGTCAGCAGCGGTAGGCGCTGGCGATCCACCACCGGCGCCCAGAAGAACTTGATTGAGTAGAGGATGCCGATCCAGGAAAAGAACCCGATCGCCGCCACCTCGACGCCGGTACTGCGTAGCCAGGCGGACAGGGTCGAGAACACCAGCAGGAAGGGCAGTCCGGCGGAAAACCCCAGAAAAAGCATGGTGATTACCGGCGCGCGTCGATAGACCGCCAGGCTGGCGAGCCAGCCGCGATGGGCCGAGGTTGATGACATAGAAGACTCCAGAACGGGCTTTCGGGGTGCTGGACAAGGTGTTCAGAGTGCCGGACAGAGCAGCGATCAGAATGCTAGTATCCCTGTCCAGTAAAAACGACGACGGATTGTTGCAGAGCCTTGCGAAGAACGCCAATTCCGACCAGGCACGCTATCGACCCAGGGAGACCCATGAGCGATTCGATGATGGAAAGTCTACAGGACTCCGCTGCCCAGCCGCGCTGGTATGCGATTCAATGCAAGGGCGGCGAGTCCTTCCGCGCCGCGGAAAATCTTCACAACCAGGCATTCGAGGTCTTTCATCCCGTGCTCGAGGTGCAGAAGAAGCGCAGTGGGCGCCTGAGCTGGGTCAAGGAGCCATTGTTTCCTTACTATCTGTTCATTCGCCTGGACCGGATTGCCAGCAACTGGCGGCCCATTCGCTCCACCCGAGGCGTGCTCAAGCTGGTGGTCTTCGGCAATGAGCCGGTGCCGGTGAGCGATGCGCTGATCGAACTGCTGCAGCAGAACGCCTGCGCTCAGCAGGACGACATCAAGGCCAACGTCTATTTTCGCGCCGGCGAAACCGTGGAAATCACCGAGGGGCCGTTCGAGGAACTGCAGGCGATCTTCGAATCTCAAAAAGGCGAGGAGCGCGCCATCGTGCTGCTCAATATGCTGCATCGTCAGCAGCGTCTGGAAATGCCGATTTCCCGGTTGCGCCGCGCTACCTGATTCGCTCTGCTAGAGGAACGCTTTGATAAAGGATACGTCATGACCCTGGATTCTCCCGCCGACCCTGCCATTATTGCGCCACAGCGCGTCGTCAAGCTGCACTACCGCTTGTTTGACGCAAGCGAAACCGCTATTGCGCTGGACGATTCCCGTCAGCGCGACAATCCTCTGGAATACCTGCACGGCCATGGCAACATACTGCCGGGGCTCGAACGTGCCCTGGAAGGCCGATCCGTCGGCGCGAGCCTCGACGTGATCCTGGCGCCGGAAGATGGCTATGGCCCGCGCAATCCTTCGTTGATTCGGGAGGTTTCTCGGGGCGCCTTTCCGGTGGCCAACCTGACTCCCGGCATGCGCTTTCAGACGCAAGGCGACGACGGCCCTGAGGTGGTCACGATACTGGAAGCCGGCACGACCCAGGTCAGGGTCGATACCAATCATCCTCTGGCGGGATTGACCCTGCGCTACGCTCTCGAGGTGCTGACGATTCGCGAAGCCACCCGGGCGGAACTCGCCAAGGGCCATCCTCTACCGGAAGGTACCGAGGCGACTGAAGTAGAAGATCGCAAGCTCCCTTGATTTTTCCTGGTCTCTATTTCACCAAAAACTGACCTGAATCAAGTTTTTCTGCCGTCGTGGTCCACGAGCGAGAGATTCTTGATTCAGGTCAGTTTTTGTCTCCCCGAATTCTTTACAGTGAAGCCATCACTTGCGCACTTGCCAACAACCGCTACACAACGATTTATAGTTCATAGGGGAGCCACGATCATGTATTACGACGATGCAGTCATTTTTGGTCTGGTAACGGTAGGTTTGATGATCGCTTTCATGGGTGGTTTCGCCGGTTTCATCATTCGAGATCACAAGCGCAAGGGCAAGCACTGATACGCTGCCAGCGCATGTACGAAGTCGTCAGGGGAGGGGGCCATGCCCCCGGTTAGCCGACCTCAGGGTCGGCTTTTTTGTGCCAGAAAATCGATGATGTCGTCCACGGCAACCATGGTGGCATCGCTGTCACGGCGTCCCTTGTATTCGAACTCACCCTTGTCCAGGCTGCGATCGCCGATCACCAGCCGATGCGGTATGCCGATCAATTCCTGATCCGCGAACTTGACCCCTGGGCGAATATCCCGATCGTCCAGCAGCACGTCGAAACCCTGCTCGCCGAGCTCCCGATACAGCCGCTCCGAGGTTTCCCGTACCCGCTCGGACTTGTGCGCGTTCATCGGCACGATAATGATGTCGAAGGGCGCGATGGCGTTCGGCCAGATGATGCCGGCCTCGTCATGATTCTGTTCGATGGCCGCCGCCATCACCCGGGTCACGCCGATGCCGTAGCAGCCCATCCAGGGGTGAACCGCGCGGCCGGTGTCGTCCAGCACCGTGGCGTTCAATGCTTCGGAATACTTGCGCCCCAGCTGGAAGACATGGCCTACCTCGATGCCGCGCTTGATCGATAGGGTGCCCTTGCCGTCCGGCGAAAGATCGCCTTCCTTGACGTTGCGCAGATCCGCGACCTTGGGCAGCGGCAGATCCCGCTCCCAGTTGATGCCGAAATAGTGCTTGTCGTCGATGTTGGCCCCGGCGCCGAAATCGCTCATTCGCGCCACGTCGCGATCGATGATGATACGCATCTCCAGGTTGACCGGCCCCAGAGAACCAGGGCCGGCACCGACCACCGCGCGAATCTCCTCTTCCGTGGCCATGGTCAGGGGCGCGGCCACTTCCGGCAGGTTTTCCGCCTTGATCTCGTTCAACTCGTGATCGCCACGCACCAGCAGAGCGATCAGGCCGCCGTCCGACGCGTGGACCATCAGCGTCTTGATGGTCTTGTCGATGGGCAGATCATGGCCCTCCACCAGAGCGGCGATGGTCCTGACATCGGGGGTGTCCACCAGGCGCAGCTCCTCCCGGGGCGCGGGGCGCTCGGTGCACGGGTCCAGTGCTTCCGCCTTTTCCATATTGGCGGCGTAGTCGGAATCGCTGGAAAAGACGATGGCGTCCTCGCCGGAATCCGCCAGCACGTGAAATTCGTGGGAGCCGGTACCGCCGATGGCGCCGTTGTCCGCCAGCACCGGGCGGAAATCCAGTCCCAGACGGGTGAAGATGCGCACGTAGGCATCGTACATCGCCTGATAGGTTTCTTTCAGGGACGCCTCGCTTACATGGAAGGAGTAGGCGTCCTTCATGATGAACTCCCGAGCGCGCATCACCCCGAAGCGCGGGCGAATCTCGTCGCGAAACTTGGTCTGGATCTGGTAGAAGTTCGCCGGCAGCTGCTTGTAGCTGTTGATTTCCCGGCGCACCAGGTCGGTGATCACCTCTTCATGGGTGGGGCCCACGCAGTAATCCCGCTGGTGACGATCCTTGAGACGCAGAAGCTCCGGCCCGTACTGTTCCCAGCGGCCGGATTCCTGCCACAGCTCCGCCGGCTGCACCGCCGGCATCAGCACTTCCTGGGCACCGGCCCGGTCCATTTCTTCCCGCACGATGCGCTCGATCTTGCGCAAGGTACGAAGACCAATGGGCAACCAGGTATAGAGCCCGGAGGTGAGACGGCGGATCAGCCCCGCCCGCAGCATCAATTGATGGCTGACGACTTCCGCGTCCGCGGGGGTTTCCTTCAATGTGGCGATCAACAGTTGGCTGGCGCGCATGAGAATGGCGTTTCCTTGAAATCGTGTCGGCGAGACTGCCGAGGGATGAGCGGCGTTTGACGCATTGTACGGTCAAGCCGGCGAGGCGGCAAAAAGCCGAAACATCAACCTGGCGGTCGTATCAAAGGAAGCTGCGTACCGCCAGCCCGAGAATCACCGTGGAGGCGACGCTGAGCAGGGTGCCGAGCAGTACGTATTCCGTCAGCTTGCGATCCTGGGCTTCCCGCAGGTCGCCGTAGCGCAGCACCGTCTTGGCGGTGATCAGAAAACCCACCGCGGTGATCTGGTTGTGCAACACCAGAGTCAGCACCAGCAGACGTTCCAGCATGCCGATTCGCGCTCCGGCCTTGACCAGAGTGTTGGGCTCGTCGAGGCCTGCGCTCCAGCGGCGCATCACCATGGCGATGGCGAAAGCCATGGGTCGCGTCACCACCAGGTAAGTCACCAGCAGCGCCAGCGTGGAAGGGGTCGTCAGGTAATCGAGAAACAGCATCAAGGGCTGCCGGGTGGCAATGATCGTCAGCCACAATCCCAGGATCACCAGCAGATGCAGCGCCTGGTCGAACAAGAACCAGCGCAGTTTCCCCGGGTTCAATGACGCCTTGAACAAATCGATCAGCGCGTGACTGATAGCCACCGTCAGGCCGCCAATCGCTATCACTACCCCGTCAACTTGCATGGCCGGTCGACCGATGTCGAACGCGCCGGCAAACGCCAGTACTCCCGCCGCCAGGGTGCCATGAATCCCGGCATGAAGGTACAGGCGAGGCGAACGCTCCCGCAGGCGATAGCGCTCCGTCACCCAGCTACCCGGCTGCAGCAAGAAGTCGCCGACGAGATGCGCCAGCACCAAGCCCAGCAGCAGGGAAAGCGTGGAATCGCTCATGACGCCACCCGGGAATAGCGCGCTTTCATGTCTTCGTGCACGTAATTCAGATACTCGCTGAGTAGCGGCCAGCGAGCGGCACGCAGGCGTTTGTGCACGCTGGGCTGACGTATCCCGAGCCGTTTGCCGAGCGCCTGCTGGGATTCTCCCGCAACAAGCTGCCAATAGACGACTTCCGCGGAATAGATCGACCAGCCGTCGATCAACTCATCGACGAAGCGGGTCAATAGCGCCAGGCCGCTGTCCCTATCCTGCTCCGTTAGTACCACTCGCAGATGCGCTTGGTCCTGGCTCAGGCTGTCCAGCGCGCGTCCGGACTCGATGAACACCGGACCGCTGCTGCGAATCGGCGTCACGTTCCGGTCCCACTCGTCCAGGCCGATGGCCACGGCGACTCGAGCGTCCCAGCGCTGCGTGTCGTCGGAATGCATGATCAGCCAGGCGCGCAGCATGACGGCGGCATGCAAGGCATGAGCGTGGTCGTTCAGTACCAGCTGGAAGCCGTCTCCTCGGTAGCGTTCGCCCCGGCCATCGAAGCGGGCCGCCAGATCTCCCAGGCAGGTGTCCAGCCGTTCGAACAACGCATGCTGATTCTTGATGCGCTTCGAGGCGATGATATCTCCGGTAAGAACCGCGATGGGTTGTTTCATGGCAATCCGGGCAACGTGCGATGTTGATGACCATTCGATTTTTAATAGCTACGTGCAAGCTATAATGCTTGTAATAGCCTAAATAGGCTATAATTGCACATTATAGCCTATAAGGGATATTTATATGGCTGTACCGGATACGACGTACCAGTGCGCGAGACGGAAGTACGAGATGGTCATATCAGACACCGCTATTTACTGTTTATATATACAGTATATTTATACAGCAACTCAGACACCGCTATTTACTGTTTATATATACAGTATATTTATACAGCAACATGTCTGAGAAAACCAGCGCAACGGATGATTCGATTCACTCGAACGACTGATCCAGGCGGACGTAACTCTCGATCAGGGTGGCCGGGTCCTTATCAGCATAGCCGCGAGCCGCATGGGCACGCATGAGCTGAGCCGCCAGAGCGCTCATTGGCGTCGCGCTGACGGCACGCTGGCTTTGCACCTGGGCCATGTCCAGATCCTTGAGCAGGGTGCGCAGGTGCCAGGCGGGGTTGTCGAAGTCCCGCGCGGCCATGCGTGGGGCCAGCAGCTGAAAGGGCCGTGAATCCGCGAAACCACCGGCTAGTGATTCCGGCAGGCGGCGGGCATCCACCCCGCTGGCTTCCGCCAGAGCGGTCATTTCGGCAATGACCAAGGCATTGCAACCGACGATCATCTGATTGCATACCTTGGTTATCTGACCGCTGCCCACCGGCCCCATGTGGGTCACCCGGGCGGCCAGCGGTTCGAACAGCGGTCGAACCGCCTGAATGTCCGCGGGATCGCCACCGCACATGATGGCCAGGCTACCGTCTTCCGCCCCGGCCACGCCGCCGGAGACCGGCGCGTCGATCCAGGACATGCCGCAATGTTTTTCCAGACGCTTGGCGAATTCCCGAGTCGCCTGAGGATCGCTGCTGGAAAAATCGATCAGGCGCTGATTCGCCCTGCCGTTGACGACAATGCCCTCATCACCGAACACCACTTCCTCCACCGCATCGGTGTTGGCCAGGCACAGCATCAGAACGTCGACCTTGTCCACCAGCTCTTTTATGGAATCGGCGACGCCGGCGCCGGCGGCTTCCGCGCCGCGGGTCTTTCTCCGCGAGCGGTTCCATACCTCCACCTCGAATCCCGCGTCGAGCAGGCGTCGGGTCATGGGATCGCCCATCAGTCCAATACCGATAAAACCGAGTCGTGGCAGTGTCATGTCGTCTCCTTGATTGACAGTATCAACAGCGTTTCCTGGTGTCCGGAGCGGTGTTGGCGATATGTCGCTCACCAAACTGCAGCTCCGCCAGATGACGATAAAGCGGACTGCGCTGCAGCAGTTCCGAGTGGGTTCCGCTGGCCACCAGTCGACCCTGATCCATGACCAGCAGGCGATCCGCGGCGATCACCGTGGCCAGACGATGAGCGACGACCAAGCTGGTACGCCCGGCCATCAGCCGATCCAATGCCTGTTGCACCAGCCGCTCGCTTTCCGCGTCCAGGGCGCTGGTGGCTTCATCCAGCAGCAGGATACGCGGGTTCTTGAGCAGCGCCCGAGCGATGGCCAGACGCTGGCGCTGGCCGCCGGAAAGCTGGATGCCGCCGGGGCCCAGATAAGTATCGAAGTCTTGAGGAAGCGCCTCGATGAAGTCCAGAGCGTTGGCGTCCCGAGCCGCGGCGCGCAACTCTTCGGTGGTAGCGTCCGACTTGCCGTAGCGCAGGTTGTCCGCGGTGGAGCCGGAGAACAGCCGGGGTTCCTGGGCTACCATGCCGATGACTTCACGAAGCCGGCGCGGGTCGAGTCGACGAAGATCGATACCGTCCAGGGTGATGCTGCCGCGATCCGGATCATGAAAGCGTAGCAGCAGAGCAAGCAGTGTGCTCTTGCCGGCGCCGGAAGGGCCCACCAGGGCGACGCGCTCGCCGGGAGCAATATGCAGATTCAAGTCGCTCAGGGCCGGGGTTTCCGGTCGACTGGGATAGGTAAAAGTCACTTGTGACAGACGAATCTCGCCCTGCGGCGGATCAGGCAGGGAGAGCGGGTTGGCTGGCGCCTGAATTCGCGGCGTGGCTTCGAGCAGCTCCAGCAGGCGCTCCGCGGCCCCGGCGGCGCGCTGCACGTCACCGGCGACCTCCGACAAGGCCGCCACCGATCCGGCGGCCAGAACCGCATAGAAAACGAAAGCGGAAAGCTCACCGGCGCTGATACGCCCGGCGAGAACCGCCTGACCGCCTTGCCACAGCATCAGTCCCACGGCGGTAAAGATGATCAACAGCGCCATGGCGGTCAGCCAGGCGCGCTGGCGGGTACGAGCAATGGCGACGGTGAAGGCCTCCTCCACTCGCTGACGGTTGTTTTCCCGGCTGATGGGCTCCTGGGTAAAGGCTTGCAACGTCCGTATACCTTCCAGGGCTTCCCCCGCGTAGCGTCCCAGTTCGGCGATACGATCCTGACTGTAACGGGAGAGCCGACGCACCCGGCGACCGTAGCCGAGAATCGGCAGCACCGTGACGGGAATGGCCAGTAGCACCAGAGCACTGAGCCAGGGCTGGGTCAGCAGCATCAGCGTGATGGCACCGATCAACATCACCAGGTTGCGAAGCGCGATGGAAAGAGATGAACCAAATAGGCTTTGTAGCACGCTGGTATCCGCGGTCAGCCGCGACTGAATCTCCCCGGCACCCTTGTCCTTGTCGCCGCTGCTCTCGAAGAAGGCGGGTTCCAGCTCGAGAAGATGATCAAACACCTGCCGGCGAAGATCCGCCGCCAGACGTTCGCCGATCCAGGTCACCAGGTAATAGCGAAGCGCCGAAGCGCCGGCCAGTATCACCACGACGACCAGGGTGATCATCAGTGCTTGATTGAGCCGAGCGCTATCCTCCGCCATGAATCCCTGGTCGATCACCAGGCGCAGTCCCTGACCCATCAGCAGCACACTACCGGAAGCAACCAGCAGCGCGGCGCCGGCCAGGGCCAGGCGAGCCTTGTAAGGCGCCAGCAGGCCGCTCAAGCGTAGCAGCATACGGGGATCGGATCGGGACATTGAAACCTCATCGCTAAAGAAATAACGCAAATCAAGCCTGCGGCCTCTATGCTATTGATGAATATGATAGTCTCTTTGGTGTCAACAACTTAAACAAGGTGTTGCAGCAACATGTACATCATCAATACGCTTTCCATCACCATGATGGACAAGTTCCCCGCCAATCTGCATTTAAAAGAAATCAAGCCTGACAAAGCCGCCAGGCTTGCCGCGAAAATGCACAAGGTGAACGGGGTGGAATCCTACGTAAACAACGCCGACCATGCGCGGATCTTCTCGGAAACCCTGGGTATCGACGTCGCTCATCGTCCGGAAATCTTTTATATGAAGGGCGGCGACAACGCGCTGCTGGGCAAGTATTTCAGCCCGGAAGCCCCTTTCGGTTCCAAGGAAATTCCCGAAGGCGGGCAGCTGCGCTGGTTCCTGGTGGAAGTCCGCTGATATTGCAGAGGCGATGATACCTTCGAGTCATGGCTCACGACTGCGCTGGTTGACCGAGCTGCTTGCGAGTTGGCAAGCACTCTGGCAACCGGCGCCCTTTTATTATCGCAGGCTACCCTGGGCGGAAGACTTCTCGGCACTCCGCGATTATCTGCTGGCCCTGGATGATCGAGATTGCGCTCGTCTAGAGCAGGATCCTTTTGCCTCCAGCGTCTTGTATGACTGGCTGCCGGTGGTCGATCTGGCGGAGTCGATACGCTTACCCGCGCTATTCCAGGCGCAATCTCCCTTGCCGAATGCCTGGTCCGCTCATGTCGGCGGACGTAAATGGCGTCAGCTGGAGGCGTTCGTTCATCAGGTCGAAATGATCCCCGGCCAGCCGCTGGTGGAATGGTGCGCCGGCAAGGGGCATCTGGCGCGTACCTGGAGCCGTTTTCACGATCAGCCGGCTGTCGGTCTGGAATGGCAGCCTGAACTTTGCCGGCTAGGGCAGCAACTGGCGGATCGCCAAGGCGTGGCATTGCGCCTGGAGCAGCAGGATGTGATGGCAGCGGATGCGGCAGGATGGCTATCGCCGGATGCGCAAGTGGTTGCCCTGCATGCCTGTGGCGATCTGCATACCCGGCTGTTGAAACAGGCGGCCATTTCCGGATGCGATCTCACCCTGGCGCCTTGCTGCTATCAGCGCACCGCAGAATACGATTACCGACCACTATCGCGCTTGGGCCGGGAGTTGGCAGACCGATATGATCTTCGCTTGAATCGCGACGATCTGGCCTTGGCGGTGCAGGAAACCGTGACCGCCCCCAAGGCGGTGCGTCGCCAGCGTGAGCAAGCCAACGCCTGGCGCCTGGGTTTCGATCTTCTGCAGCGAGAGCTGTGCGATCATGATGAATATCTGCCGGTACCCAGTCTGGCCTACGGCCGGCTGCCAATGCATTTCACCGATTTCTGCCATTGGGCGGCGAAGCAAAAGGGGCTGTCTTTGCCGGCGGCAGGAATCGATTGGTCGCACTGGGAAGCGCTTGGCTGGCAACGGCTGGGCGAGGTAAAGCGCCTGGAACTGGCGCGTCATCTATTTCGTCGCCCGCTGGAAATCTGGCTGGTACTCGACCGCGCCCTGTTTCTGGAAGAGGCCGGCTATCATGTCGAACTGGGCGTTTTCTGCGAGCGAGAATTGACGCCGCGCAATATATTGATGAAAGCCGTGTCGAATTGAGCCGAAAGACGAGTAAGAAAATCCAGGACCGCTACACTGCACAACATAATGAAGAAAACGATTCCATGACCGGATAGGAGAGGCAAATGGCGATCTTGATCCTGGGGTTGATACTGTTTTTCGTGCCGCATTCCGTTGCCCTGGTCAGCGCCGACTGGCGCGACGCCCAGGTGCGCCGCTTCGGCGAGCTTCCCTGGAAGGCAGGTTACGGCCTGGTGTCACTGGCTGGCCTGGTGCTGATCATCTGGGGGTATGGCGAGGCACGGCAGGCGCCGGCGCTGCTCTGGGCACCTTCTCGAAGCCTTTTCCCGGTTACCAGCCTGTTGATGCTGCCGGTCTTCCCGCTACTGGTGGCCGCCTACGTGCCAAGCCGCATCAAGCGCTGGACCCGTCATCCGATGCTGATCGCGGTGATCCTCTGGGCCATTGCCCATCTGCTGGTCAACGGCACCCTCGCGGATCTGCTGCTGTTCGGCGTCTTTCTGGTCTGGGCGGTGCTTGATCTCTTCTCCTTTAGCCGTCGCACCCCTCGCGACACGCCTAGCGTCCCCATGCGCCGCGGCGGGGATATCCTGGTCATCGTACTGGGGCTCGCCATTTATGCGGCCTTCGTGGTGTGGCTACACGGCTGGCTGATCGGTGTTCCTTTGGTGAGGTAAAATGGTGTGATTGATGGCTCAAGGTTTTAGCGCGGAGGCCGGCATGATGGAAGATTCCAATGATGTGGCGTCGGTAATAGCGTCCATTGAAAACGCTTTATCAGATTTTCCCGAGCTGAAACAGATTGTTCTCTTCGGATCGTTGGCACGCCAGCAAGCGGGTTTCGATAGCGACGTGGACGTGGGGGTAGAGGCGGCTCGTTCGTTATCCGTCGAGCAGCGCATGGCCATGATCGAAGCGCTTGCGCTGGCCTTGGGACGTCCGGTGGATCTGGTCGATCTACGCGAAGCAGGCCAGCCGATTCTCGATCAGATCGTTACCACCGGCGTGCGGATCAAAGGCACCGATACCGACTGGGGGCGACTGATCTATCGCAATATCATGGACAACGAGGACTTCGTACCACTTCAAAAACGTATACTCAAGGCGAGACGCGACGCATGGATCAATCGTTAATCGATCAAAAGCTCGAATCCTTGCGGCGCTGTATTCACCGTTTGGAAACCCGTTGTCCCAATAATGTAGATACTTTGATTCGCGACCTGGATGCGCAGGACATTGTATCGCTCAACCTGACGCGAGCCATACAGTTATGTGTCGACTTGCTTCCCATTGGCTTTCCAGTCATCAAAAGCAAACGGCTCCTCGTACCATGGGGCAGACGTTTGACTGGCTGGCCGAGGCGGGAATGATTACACCGCAGATTGCACAAAACATGCGCAAAGCCGTAGGGTTTCGCAATATCGTTATTCACAATTATGAAGACATAGACTGGAATATCGTATTTTCCATTTGTCAGACCCGCCTCGACGACTTTCGGCAGTTTGCCAAGGTCTTTGCGGATAGCGAGTAACGCGATTTCATCTTGCTCCCAGCGCCACTCCCACCTTTGAGCGATTGGGCCTGCCGATAGTCTCGGTGATCCAGCGCCCTGTTTCGGCTAGCTTGTCGAGGTCGATACCGCTTGCGATACCTAGCCCGTTGAGCAGATAGATCACGTCTTCGCTGGCGACGTTACCGGCAGCGCCTTTGGCGTAAGGGCAGCCGCCGAGACCGGCCACGGAGCTGTCGATCACCGCGATGCCTTCCTCGAGTACCGCATAGAGATTGGCCAAGGCCTGGCCGTAGGTGTCGTGAAAGTGGGCGGCGAGCTTCTCCAGGGGAACCTGGCCCGCCACGCATTCCAGCATGCGCTTGGCTTTCAGGGGCGTGCCGACGCCAACGGTATCGCCAAGCGATATCTCGTAGCAGCCCATTTCGAACAGGGTGCGGGAAACGTCGGCAACCTTTTCCGGGGCGATCTCGCCTTCGTAGGGGCAGCCCAGGGTACAGGAGACATAGCCGCGTACCGGCACCTTGGCGGCCTGGGCGGTTTCGATCACCGGGGCAAAACGCTCCAGGGATTCCGCGATGGAACAGTTGATGTTCTTCTGCGAGAAGGTCTCGCTGGCGGCGCCGAATACCGCCACTTCATCCACACCGCTTTCCAGAGCCGCTTCCAAGCCCCTGAGATTGGGGGTCAGCGCCGCGTAGGTCACGCCTGGGCGGCGTTTCAGGCCCGCCATGACCTCTCGATGATCCGCCATTTGCGGCACCCACTTGGGGGAGACGAAGCTCGCCGCCTCGATATGGGTGATGCCAGCACTGCCAAGACGATCGATCAGTTCGAGCTTGGTGGCGGTATCGATGGGCGTCGGCTCGTTCTGCAGCCCGTCCCGGGGGCCGACTTCCACCAGGCGAACGCTTTGCGGAAATGCCATCTGTTTTTCTCCGATGCTGTTCACAGCACACCAGGTCAAGTGGTGTGAATCGCGGCTATCCCTGGCGCCGCTTACAAACTACTCATCCGCGGCAAACTCAAGCAGCACATCGCCTTGCCCCACGGTATCGCCCTTGTCGAAGTGAAAGCTCTCTACCTGGCCATCCGCCGGGGCGGAGAGCGTATGCTCCATCTTCATGGCTTCCATGACCATCAGCGGCATGCCTTTCTCCACCGGCGTGCCGGGTTCGACGAGCAGCGCCACTACGGTGCCGTGCATGGGGGCGGTGAGGGTGGCGGCGGTTTCATGCTGGCCGTGATCCACTTTATCCAGGCGTTGCCAGTAAAGGCGAGTCTCGCCTTGAGCGTCCGCCAGGACGATAGCGTTTTCATCCAGCCGAGCCTGCAGACGCCGGCGATGGCCGTCCAAGGTGATCGCTACCGCGTCGCCTTCCAATGACTGAAGCCACCCTTGGCAGCTTTCGTCGCCGATCGTCAATCGCCAGGACTGCTGGTCCTGTTGCCGAGTCGCTTCAACGGTCACTAGGCTTTCGGCGTCTTCCGCCTGAGCATCGGAGGGATCGCAAAGAGCAATCCGGATACGTCGCGGCGCATTGAGTCGAAAGCCGTCATGGCGATCCCAGGGGGAACGCTCTTTCTGCGCCCGATGAAGTTGATCCAACGCCACCAGCGCGGCCCCGGCGTAATCCTCGAGTCGATAGTCGCGAGGGGCAAACAGCTCTGCCTCATGACGTTCGATAAAGCGCGTATCCAGCTCCGCCTGTTGAAAGGCCGGGTGGCTGGCCAGGCGCTGCAGAAAGGCGCGGTTGGTGGTCACGCCGCGCACATCCAATGCCGCCAGAGCGCGACCCAGCGTCGCCAGGGCCTGAATACGGTCGTCTCCCCAGACGATCAGCTTGGCGAGCATGGGGTCATAGTGCATGGACACCTCGTCGCCGGTTTCCACGCCGCTATCCAGACGCACTCGGTCAGGATTCAGCCCAGCGCCGGAGAGGTCCAGCACGAAACGTTCCAGGTGCCCGGTAGCGGGAAGGAAATCCTGCTCCGGGTCTTCTGCATAAATCCGGGCCTCGAAGCTATGGCCGGTCAGGGTCAGTTCTTCCTGACGCTTGGGCAAGGACTCGCCCATGGCGACTCTGAGCTGCCATTCCACCAGGTCTTCGCCGGTGATCATCTCGGTGACCGGATGCTCCACCTGCAGCCGGGTGTTCATTTCCATGAAATAGAAAGAACTATCGGCATCCAGCAAGAACTCCACGGTGCCGGCGCCCACATAGCCGATTTCCTGGGCGGCGCGTACCGCGGCCTCGCCCATTTCACGGCGCAGTTCCTCACTCATGCCCGGTGCCGGGGCTTCCTCCAGCACCTTCTGGTGACGGCGTTGCACGCTGCAATCCCGCTCGAACAGGTAGACGCCGTCGCCCTGTGAATCGCAGAACACCTGGACTTCCACATGGCGCGGCTGGGTCAGGTATTTCTCGATCAGCATGCGCTGGTCGCCGAAGGCGGCCTGGGATTCCCGCCGACAGCCTTCCAGCGCCGCCTGGAAGTTCCCGCCGCTTTCCACTACCCGCATGCCCTTGCCGCCGCCGCCGGCGCTGGCCTTGAGCAGCACCGGATAGCCGATGGCATCCGCTTCCTCTTTCAGTCGGGCATCGTTCTGATCATCGCCGTGATAGCCCGGCACCAGCGGCACGCCGGCGTCATGCATGCGCGCCTTGGCGGCGGACTTGTCCCCCATGGCGGAAATGGCGGAAGCCGGCGGTCCGACGAAGACGATGCCCGCCTCGTCAAGCGCCTTGACGAAACTGGCATTCTCGGAAAGGAAGCCATAGCCGGGATGAATGGCGCCGGCACCGGTGCGTTTGGCGGCGTCGATGACCGCCTGGATATCGAGATAGCTCTCCCGCGCGCTGGCGGGTCCCAGGCGTATCGCTTCGTCCGCCTCTCGCACATGGCGGGCGTTGGCGTCCGCGTCGGAATATACCGCCACCGTCGCTAACCCCATACGCCGAGCGGTGCGGATGACCCGACAGGCGATCTCGCCGCGGTTGGCAATCAACACCTTGGAAAATTCGGTTCCTTTCACGATGGCTCCTCGTCGTTCTGCCAGCGGGGGGATCTTTTTTCGAAGAAGGCGCTCAAGCCTTCCTGACCTTCATGGCTGATGCGCAGTTCGCTGATGACCCGGCAGCAGCGCTCTCGGGTGGCGGCGCTATCCGGCTCCTGGGCAATATGCGCGAGCAGCGCCTTGGTGGCTTTCTGCGACTGAGGCGAACAGGCCAGCAGGGTGTCGAGTATCTCGTCTCTGGCGTTTTCCAGTTTGTCGTGTTCCACCACGCGGTGGACAAGCCCCAGTTCCAGCGCCAGGGAAGCGCTGATGACTTCGGCGCTGAGCGCGTAGCGGCGCATCTGGCGTTCACCGATGGCGCGCTGTACGTAGGGGCTGATGACCGCCGGCGCGAGGCCGATCCTGACTTCGGAAAGACAGAAACGCGCTTTCTCGGAAGCGACGGCAATATCGCAGCAGGCCACCAGCCCCACGGCGCCGCCGTAGGTTGCTCCTTGAACCAG
Source organism: Pistricoccus aurantiacus (assembly GCF_007954585.1). Lineage (GTDB taxonomy): Bacteria > Pseudomonadota > Gammaproteobacteria > Pseudomonadales > Halomonadaceae > Pistricoccus > Pistricoccus aurantiacus. Next base: position 2,971,197 of record NZ_CP042382.1, on the reverse strand, counting down.
ACAGAGCGTCGGGCAGGCCAGGGTATCCAGGCAGTGCATCAGATGGGAAAGCCGCCGGGAATCCGCCAGGTTGTCGTCGAACTCGTAGTCCACCATGCGCTTCATCCAGGCGAGATCCGCTCCGGCGGAGAAGTGCTTGCCCTCGGAGCGCAGCACCAGCGCTCGCAGCTTGCCGTCGTCGCAGAGGCGGTGCAGGCGGTCGAGATGATCGTTCAGATCTTCGATCAGCGCGTCGTCGAAGGCGTTATGCACTTCCGGGCGGTCCAGGGTCAGCCAGGCGACGCCGCGCTCGTCGATATTCAGTCGGGAAAAGCTCGTAGTATCGTTCATGTCAGCCTCACATCCTGAATACGCCGAAGCGGGTATCCTCGATTTCCGCATTCATGGCGGCGGCCAGGGAGAGCCCCAGCACGTCCCGCGTCTGCAGCGGGTCGATGACGCCGTCATCCCAAATTCTTGCGCTGGCGTAATAGGGATGGCCCTGGTGCTCGTACTGTTCGCGGATCGGCCGCTTGAAATCGTCTTCGTCCTGAGCGGACCAGTTCTCGCCGCGTCCTTCGTATTGATCCCGCTTGACCTGGGCCAGCACGTTGGCGGCCTGTTCACCGCCCATGACCGAGATACGCGCGTTGGGCCACATGAACAGCAGGTTGGGCTCGTAGGCGCGGCCGCACATCCCGTAGTTGCCGGCGCCGAAGCTGCCGCCGATCAGCACCGTGAACTTGGGCACCCGGGCACAGGCCACCGCGGTGACCAGCTTGGCGCCGTGCTTGGCGATGCCTTCCTGCTCGTACTTGGAGCCGACCATGAAGCCGGTAATATTTTGTAGGAAAATCAAGGGAATTTTCCTTTGGGCGCAAAGCTCGATAAAGTGCGCGCCCTTGAGCGCGGATTCCGAGAACAGCACGCCGTTGTTGGCGAGAATCCCTACCGGATGGCCGTGGATGCGTGCGAAGCCGGTGACCAGGGTATCGCCGTAGTAGCGCTTGAATTCGTCGAAATCCGACTCGTCCACCAATCGCCCGATCACCTCGCGTACGTCGTAGGGCTTCTTCAGGTCCGTGCCGACGATGCCGTAGATCTCCCTGGGATCGAGCCTGGGCGAACGGGATTCCTTCAGCGCCAGCCTGCCGCGCTTCTGCCAGTTGAGTCGGGAGATCGCTCGGCGTGCCAGCTGCAGGGCATGGGCATCGTTCTCCGCGTAGTGATCCGCCACGCCGCTGATCTTGCAGTGCACCTCCGCGCCTCCCAGGTCTTCCGCGCTGATGCTTTCGCCGGTGGCGGCTTTCACCAGGGGCGGGCCGCCGAGGAAGATGGTGCCCTGTTCCTTGACGATGATCGACTCGTCCGCCATGGCCGGCACGTAGGCACCGCCGGCGGTACAGGAACCCATCACCACGGCGATCTGCGGAATGCCCGCGGCTGAAAGCGTTGCCTGGTTGTAGAAGATGCGTCCGAAATCGTCCTTGTCCGGAAACACTTCGTCCTGTTCCGGCAGGAAGGCGCCGCCGGAATCCACCAGATAGATGCAGGGCAGGCGATGCTTGTGGGCGACTTCCTGGGCACGCAGATGCTTTTTCACCGTCAGCGGATGATAGGTGCCGCCCTTGACCGTGGCGTCGTTGGCGACGATCACGCATTCCACCCCGGATACGCGACCGATGCCGGTCACGACTCCGGCGGCGGGCAGAGGACCTTGATAGACCTCGTGGGCGGCCAGGGCGGAAAGTTCCAGAAAGGGCGCGCCTTCATCCAGCAGATGATCGATGCGATCCCGCACGAACAGTTTGCCCCGGGACTCGTGACGTGTCCGCGCCTTTTCACCGCCGCCCTGGCAGATCGTTGCGGTCAGTTCTCGAAGCTTTTCCACCTCGTCGCGCATCGCGGCCTCGTTGGCCTGAAACGCCTCGCTGCGAGGATTGATTTGAGTTTCCAGGATTGCCATCGAACCACTCCCGTCAGGCGGACTCGTTGAAGATTTCGCGGCCGATCAGCATGCGCCGGATCTCGCTGGTGCCGGCGCCGATCTCGTAAAGCTTGGCGTCTCGCAGCAGGCGTCCGGTGGGATACTCGTTGATATAGCCGTTGCCGCCGAGCAGTTGGATGGCGTCCAGCGCTACCTGAGTGGCTTTTTCCGCGCAGTAGAGAATCACCCCGGCGGCGTCCTTGCGGGAGGTCTGGCCGCGATCGCAGGCGCCGGCCACCGCATAAAGGTAGGCGCGACAGGCGTTCAAGGTGGTGTACATATCCGCCACCTTGCCCTGCACCAGCTGGAATTCGCCGATGGCCTGGCCGAACTGCTTGCGTTCGTGCAGGTAGGGCACCACCACGTCCAGGGCCGCCTGCATGATGCCGATGGGCCCGGCGGCGAGCACGGTGCGCTCGAAGTCCAGGCCGCTCATCAGCACCCGCGCGCCCTTGTTCTCCTCGCCGAGAATATTCTCCGCCGGCACCTTGCAGTCCTCGAATACCAGCTCGCAGGTGTTGGAGCCGCGCATGCCCAGCTTGTCGAGCTTCTGGGCGGTGGAAAAGCCGGGGAAATCCTTCTCGATGATAAAGGCGGTAATGCCCTTGGAGCCGGCGTCAGGGTCGGTCTTGGCGTAGACCACCAGTACATGGGCGTCCGGGCCGTTGGTGATCCACATCTTGTTGCCGTTCAGGATGTAATGATCGCCTTGTTTCTTTGCTCGCAATTTCATGGACACCACATCGGAGCCGGCGCCGGGTTCGGACATGGCAAGCGCGCCGATGCATTCCCCGGAGATCAGACCCGGCAGGTACTTGGCCTTCTGTTCCTCGCTGCCGTTGAGCTTGACCTGATTGACGCACAGGTTGGAATGCGCGCCGTAAGATAGCCCGATCGAGGCGCTGGCCCGGGAGATTTCCTCCATGGCGATGCAGTGAGCGAGATAGCCCATGTCGCTGCCGCCATACTCCTCGGGCACGGTGATGCCCAGAAGCCCCATGTCGCCGAACTTCTTCCACAGCTCGTTGGGAAACTCGTTTTTCGCGTCCACCTCTTCCGCCAAGGGCGCGATCTCATCCCGAGCGAAGGCGTTGACCTGATCTCGCAGCATTTGCTGGGTGTCGTCCAGGCCGAAATCGAGAGGTTTGAAAGGCGTTTGCATGATTTGGCTCCAAGCGTCGTCGAGTGCTGTTTCAAGGATAGACGATATGACGATGGCGTCAGGCTAAAACAGGTTGACGTTTACGTAAAGTGAAAGTACAGCCTCTAAACGAAAGTCGTAAATTGCCGCGATAACAGGGGTAGACGGTAGGTGACGCCGAGGTCTTGCCTCGGCGCGAGTGGTGAGTTATCGCAGAAAAATCACTTGGCGTTGGGGAAAAACAGCTGCTGTCCGTTCAGTTCGTAATCGGCGATCGCCTGCTGGCCTTCTTCGGAAAGCAGCCACTGGTGCCACTGCTTGGCCAGTTCATGCTTGAGATGAGGAAATTTCTCCTCGCTCAGCAGCAGGCTGCCGTACTGGTTGAACAGGACCTCGTCTCCCTCGAAGAGAATTTCCAGGTTCTGCGGATTCTTGAAGGATACCCAGGTGGCGCGATCGGACATGACATAGGCGTCCATGCCCGCGGCGGTATTCAGGGTCGGGCCCATGCCGCTGCCCAGCTCTCGATACCATTCACCCTCGGCTTCGACCCCGGCGTCTTCCCAAAGTCGCAGCTCCGCCCGGTTGGTGCCGCTGTCGTCCCCGCGGGAAGCAAAGGGCGCTTCGGCTTCAGCGATGCGCGAGAATGCATCCACGGCGCTATCCGCTTCGCTGACGTTGGCCGGGTCGTCCTTCGGACCGATCAGCACGAAGTCGTTGTACATCACGTCGTCACGCTGGGTGGCGTAGCCGTTGTCGACGAATTTCTTCTCACCGGCAGTATCGTGCACCAGCAGACTATCCGCATCGCCGCGACGGGCGATCTCGAAGGCCTGGCCGGTGCCCACCGCGACCACGTGCACATCGATATCCGTGGCATCGTGAAACTTGGGAATGATCGAGTCGAACAGCCCGGAATGCTCCGTGGAAGTCGTCGACGCCAGGGTGATGAACTGGCCGTCTTTCTCCTGAGCATTGTCTTGCTGAGCATTGTCTTCCTGAGCCACGGCTCCCCAGGACAAACCGACGCCACATAGCAGCGCGGCGCTTACACCGGCGACCTTCCTCGAAAGGCTAAAGGAACGAGTAGAACCTTGCATACACTGACTCCTGGTTATCGGCTTGGTTTTACAGGACGAATTACCACACCAGTTCGCCCTTGATGAAGGCGGCTGCCTTCGTGCTACGTGGGTTGCTGAAAAATCGCTCCGCGGCGCTATGCTCGATCAGCTGGCCGTTACACAGGAACACCACCTCGTCCGCCAGGCGTCGCGCCTGATTGAGATCGTGAGTGCTCATCAGGATACGGCAGCCGTTGCGATGAAACTCCTCCACCGCATCTTCCACCGCCTTGATCGCCGCCGGGTCCAGCGCCGAAGTGGGTTCGTCGAGAAACAGCACCTCGGGCCGGATCAGCCAGGCCCGCGCCAAGGCGAGACGCTGCTGTTCGCCGCCGGAAAGCACCCGCGCCGAACGCTGGGCCAGAGACGCCAGTCCAAAACGTTCGAGGGCTTCTCGCGCCAACGCCTTGCGGTATCGGCGCGGCACCTTCTGAATGGCAAGGGCGTAGGTAAGGTTGGCCAGCGCGGAGCGCCGCAGCAGCACCGAACGCTGAAACACCATGGCCTGGCGAGGCCCGGCCTGATGCGGCCCGGCCTGACGAGGCCTGCCTTGATGTCGCCATTGCACCACGCCGTTGCTGGGCGCCAGCAGGCCGTGGCAGAGCCGCATCAGCAGGCTCTTGCCCGAGCCGTTAGGCCCCATGATCAACGTCTTGCCCGGGGTCGAGATTTCCAGAGAGATCGGACCCAGCAAGCGTTGGCCGTTATGTTCGTAGCAGACTCGATCCAGGCTCAGCGTGTATTCGTCAAGCTCGATATTCAGGTTGCTCACGCCAGGCGCCTGCGGGCGTTTTCACCAATCATGTAGGCGGTGGCATTGACCAGCGCCACCAAGGTCAGCAGCACCATACCGAGGCCCATGGCCATCGCCAGATTGCCTTTGCTGGTTTCCAGCGTGATGGCAGTGGTCATCACCCGAGTAACACCGTCAATATTGCCACCGACAATCATCACCGCTCCCACCTCGGCGCTGGCGCGGCCGAATCCCGCCAGTACTACCGTGACCAGGCCGAAACGCGCGTCCCACAAGAGCGTGGGAATCGCCCGCCCCCGCGATACGCCGAAAGAACGCAGCTGCTCGCCGTATTCGCCCCATAGTTCCTCGATCTGCTGCCGGGTCAGGGCGGCGACGATGGGCATCACCAGCACGAACTGCGCCACCACCATGGCGCCGGGAGTGAATAGCAGGCCGAATTCCCCTAGCGGTCCCGCGCGCGAGAGCAATAGATAAACCGCCAGGCCCGCCACCACCGGCGGCAGGCCCATCAAGGCGTTGAGTGCCACCACCAGCGCGCCGCGCCCCGGAAATTGCCATAACGCCAGCGCTGCCCCCAGAGGTAAACCGACCACGCAGGCCAACAGCACCGCCGTCAAGGAAACCTTGACCGAAAGCAGCACGATGCCCATCAGGGTTGGATCAAGCCCCAACACCAGTTCCAGGGCGGTATGTAAGGCGCTGTCCGCGGCGGCCATGCGTTCTCCCGTGAGCCAACGGCATGATTGCTGTATAGCTACTTGTTGCATGATGTGCGTTATTCTGTGCGTTTGCAGCCGGTTGTGAAAAATATGCAACCTGATGCATAAAAAAAGCAAAACATCGGCTCAAGCAGGACAAAAATCAGGAATGACTGTCATGACGTCTTCATACGCTTACCTGACCACTGCCGAAGTGGCCGACTACCTGCGATTGAAAGAGCGCAAGGTCTACGATCTGGTCAAGCAAGGGCAGATTCCCTGCACCAAGGTGACTGGCAAGCTGCTGTTTCCTCGCCAAAGTATCGATCTGTGGTTGATGAATCATCTGGAAGGCGATCAGCCGCCGGACAAGCGGCTTCCCTGCGTGCTGGCGGGCAGTCAGGACCCGCTTCTGGAGTGGGCAGTACGAGAAAGCGGCTCGAACCTGGCGTTGCTGTGCCATGGAAGCGGCGACGGCGTACGCCGGCTGCTCACGGACGAGGCCATGCTGGCGGGGCTGCACATGATCGATTTCGAGCGAGGTTCCTATAATCAGCCCCAGGATCTGGGGCTTGGCGGGGTACGCGACCTGGTGCTGATTCACTGGGCAAAGCGTCGGCAAGGCTTGCTGCTGGCCCAGGGGAATCCGCTAGGAATAACCGCGCTGGGCGATCTTGTACGTGAGCGCCCGAGAATCGTTTGCCGACAGCCGGAAGCCGGGGCGGAGCGTCTGCTGCACTATCTGCTGCGACGTGAAGGCATCGACTATCGGCAGCTGAATCCGATCTCGCATCCGGCGCTGGGAGAAGACGATCTTGCGCTTGCCATCAGCCAGGACGAGGCGGAGGTCGGTTTGGGGGTCGAAGCCGCGGCGCGTCGTCATGGCCTGCACTTTCTACCGTTGCACACTGAACGCTTTGACCTGGCATTACGGCGCAGAAGCTATTTCGAACCGCCGATCCAGCGCCTGCTGGCTTTCGCACAAGGCAAGCGCTGTCAAGCAAGGGCTCACGCCATGGGGGGATACGATGTGAGCGAGATGGGCGCCATCGCCTACAATGCTTGAGCCGTCGGATAACGCCAAAGCACCACTCAAGCGCGCCTGATGCGAGCCGACTTGATGGATCGCTCGTAACGCAAAGCGGTCGATCCACCATAAGAGGTACTATTTTTCGAATCGATTGACGCATAGATACTGGCGGGTTCGCTGCCGTTTCGTACCGACAGTGAAGGCTCACGCTCATCCAGCGACTGATCCACAGAGTCCAATTCCGAGGTCGTGGGGTAAGGAAGCAACTTGGCCCGGCTACGGCGCTCCTCCCATTCAAGATCGGTAATCTGGCACTTTGGCTGATAGCCGGTTTCCGGTTCTTTCAGCAGATCGCGCAGTGTTTCCAGATCGACCGCGGTCGCATTGGAAGTCGCCGCGTCCAGACGCTGCAAATAGCCTTTCAGGCGTGACCATTCCCAATACGCCTCGTTGGCACTGCGAATACGAGGATGTTCGGTTTCCACCACATCGCGATCGGCGATCAACAGTTCCTCGTAGAGCTTTTCTCCCGGTCGCAGTCCGGTATAGACGATTTCGATATCTCCATCCGGGTTCTCCGGTGTTTTCACCTGCAAGCCGGAAAGCCGTACCATCTTGCTCGCCAGATCGGCGATCTGCACCGACTCGCCCATGTCCAGTACGAAAACATCACCGCCACGTCCCATGGCGCCGGCCTGGATGACCAGCTGAGCCGCTTCGGGAATAGTCATGAAGTAACGGGTGATCCGCGGGTCCGTCACCGTGATCGGCCCGCCTGCATCGATCTGCCTGCGAAAGAGCGGGACCACGGACCCGGACGAGCCAAGAACGTTACCGAAGCGCACCATGCAGAAACGTGTTCCGGACTGGTGATTGGCCAGCGCCTGGCATATCTGCTCCGCCAGCCGCTTGCTGGCGCCCATGATGTTGGTAGGGCGTACCGCCTTGTCCGTGGATATCAGCACGAAGGTCTCCACGCCCGCTGCGATCGCCGCCTGGGCCAGGCGCAGGGTGCCAAAGACGTTGTTGCGGATGCCTTCCGCCGCGTTGTGCTCCACCATCGGCACATGCTTGTAAGCGGCGGCGTGATAGATGGTCTGTACGCGGAAGGTGTCGAGTAGCGAGGACAGGCGCCGCTGATTCTGCACCGAGCCAAGAAACGCCATGATCTCGACCGGCCTGGGACTGTTGGCGTTGACCGCTTCGAGTTCTTTTTCTATCTGATAGAGCGCGTATTCGGAAGAATCGAGCAGCAGGAGCCGGCGCGGCCTCAGCTGCTGAATCTGGCGGCACAGCTCGCTGCCGATCGATCCGCCGGCCCCGGTCACCATGACCACTTTATCTTCAATGTTGGCGGCAAGCAGATCCTGACGTGGAGGAACCGGATCGCGGCCCAGTAAATCCTCCACCGCGACATCACGGACTTCGTTGATTTTTGCCCTGCCGGAAATCACGTCCGCCATCACTGGCACGGTTCTGACCGGAATGGCGATTTCCTGCAGGGATTCGAGAATTTCCCGGCGTCGCGTCATCGAAGTGCTGGGAATGGCAAGCAGGATGTGCGCAACCCCGCGTTTTTCGATCAGCTCGGGAAGCTTGGTGGGAGGGTATACCTTGATACCTTCCACGAAGGTAGTGTGCATGCCCCGCCAATCATCGATGAAAGCCACCGGCAGATAGGTGGCGTCCTGACGCATGGCTCGCACCAGCTGGGAGCCCGCCGAACCAGCACCGTAGACTGCGACACGAATCTTCTTGCTGTTGCGGCTGTTCTGATAAATACCGCGCAGGAAAATACGACCGCCGCCAAGGCTCAGAATGGCCAGCATCAAATAAATGAATGGAACCGAGCGGGGCAGAGGGGCCTGCAACAGCAGGCCGCCCAACGCCAGTATCGTCATGGAACCCACGACGCCCAGACATATCTGCTGAATCGTACGGTAGCTCATGTAGCGCAATACCGCACGATACAGCCCCAGCGCGCTGAACAGCACCAGGCTCAGCGGCACGGTAATAGCCAGTAGCCACCAGGTAGAGGCCTGGCTCAGCGGTTCGAGGCTCTCGAGGCGCAGCGTCCAGGCAGCCAGTATGCTCAAGCACAGCAGGACGGCATCCAGAGTGAGAAGAATAAGACGTTTACGGTAACGCGGCAGCCGGAATATCGTTTCGAGTGTAGGGATCATCTTTCTTACCTTGGTCCATTTGATAATACGTAAAAGAGCCCCGTCATCGACTTTTCATCATCCCACCGCACCGATTGGCGACAATGGGCCGAATCTACTGTCCGGTTGTGCCAGTTATTAGTATAGGAACAAGAGAGTCGCTGTTTTATTGATGTAGCTGACGGAAATATCATCCCTGGTACGTCAGTCATGCCGGTGAACATGTTGGCATTAAAGGAAAATCCCGGATATGGCGATTTTTCAACGTCATTATTTCAGAAAGAAGCAAAGTGTAATTTATGTATTTAAATTAGGGATAAGAACATTTTTTTACAAGTTGATTTTACTTCATCTTCAAATTTAAAAAAACAAAGTTATTATAATTTCACGCAGTATTTTTATTATATAAACTAGCAGTGATTTTTTAATACATTAAATGGATTAAAGTGCGATTTTTTTAAACAATCTGATGGCTTAACTCATCAGTTTTTTATAGGCTTCTTTATCTGTTTCGAAATTTTTTTATAAAAAACAATAAGTTGATATTTACCCCAGATGTTCATGCCTATGTTTGTTGCAAGCCGTTTTGGAAGAGACGCGCTGGTTAGGATCGAATCGCTTTCCTTTTGGATTAAAAAAATCAGCCGTCTGGTCAAGACAAGCTTGCTTAGGTAGAATTACTCCTACCATCGATTTATTGTTCACAATTAATTACAATATGATACTTAATACCGGCGATTTGCCGCCGCAATGTAGCAATTTCGTAACGCCAAGTTAGGTTAGATACGTTAGATTGCTAAATTTAATCAAGTTAATTGTTCGATAATTCAGTTTATGCAGGGTGGCACGAACTACGGTGGCAACCGGGAGTGCCAGGCGGGCTCAAGCACAAGGATGCCAGGTCATCTCTTGGGGCGGTAGCGTGTCCGAGTAGTCAATTATCGAGATCGCGCCGAGATCGAGCCGTTGATTGAATCATTTTCTACTTATCACCATCTGGTACCATGATTTGGTTTGGTGCCGTTATTCTATTCAGGTTGCTGCATGCCTCAAACCCCGCCTGCTTCGCAAAATCCCCAGGATGAGAATGGGCTGAATTTCGGCTATATCTTTGGCGCCTTGTGGGACCACAAGGCATTGATTATCGCCCTCACGACTATCACCACGCTGATCAGTATTGCTTATGCGATGATCGCTACGCCGGTCTACCGGTCGGATGCAGTGGTTCAGGTGGAGACCAAGAGTGGCGGGCTTGGCGGTTCCAATCTCTCCGAGATGCTTGGGGAACAGAAGCCGGAGTCCAATGCGCACATCGAAATACTTGGTACCAGGATGATTCTTGGCAAGGCGGCGGAGCAGGTAGGCTTGACGACACTGATCAGGCCAACGCCATTGCCGGTCGTCGGGCTTGCCCAAGTACGCTACGGTATCGATCGTCCCCGCTTTGCCCGGGGCTGGTCGAGCATCTGGAGCGGCGAATATCTCAATATCAGCCGATTCAAGACCTCACAAAACTGGATCGGTGTGCCGCTGACGCTACGCTCCCTGGGGGAAGGGCGCTATGAGCTTCTGACGCCTCGAGGTGAATCTCTGGGCAAGGGCAGCCAGGATGAGCCCTTCAAGAGCGACGGGAGCCGGCAGGATCGATGGATCGAACTCAACGTCAATCGGCTGACCGCACCTGCGGGAGCCGAATACACCCTCATCAAGCGTAGCGAGCTGGCGGCGACCAAAGATCTTCAAGGACGTTTCGAGGTCACCCAGCGAGGCAAGGAAACTGGCGTACTGGAGCTTTCCCTGACGGGAACGGATCCCCAGCAGTTGCTAGATTCCCTGAACGCCGTCGCTCAGGTATATCTCACTCAAAATATCGAGAGACAGGCGGCGGAAGCAGAGAAGAGCCTGGCTTTTCTCGATGAACAGGTACCACAAGTTCGCGAATCGCTTTCCGAAGCGGAAAATCGACTCAATCGGTATCGGGCCAATCAGGATAGTGTCGATCTTTCCTTCGAAACGGAAAGCGCTCTGAGCTCGCTGGTTGAGCTCGAGAAACAGCTCAACGAATTGGAACTGGTGGAGAGCGAGATGGCTCGCCGCTTCACGCCCAGCCATCCCCAGTATCAGACCCTGCTGGAAAAGAAGGAGCAGCTACAAAGAGAAAAGGAACAGCTGGAGTCCCGAGTGGGCAACCTGCCGGAAACCCAGCAGGAAATCCTGCGTCTGACTCGGGATGTGGAAGTCACCCAGGAGATCTATGTACAGCTGCTTAATCGCATGCAGGAGTTGCGTATCGCCAAAGCGGGCACCGTTGGCAACGTGCGTATTCTTGACGATGCGGTGATCGACGGCATGATTGCCCCGCGCCGCTCGTTGATTCTGGCGGTAGGCCTTTTCTCCGGTCTCTTGCTGTCGGTGTGTATCGTTCTGCTCAAGCTGGTCTTCAATCGTGGCGTCGAGGCGCCGGCTCAGCTCGAAGCTATTGGATTACCGGTCTACGCCACGGTGCCGCTCTCCGATGAGCAGAGCAAGCTGGTCACTCAAGTCAAGCGTCGGCGCGGCCAGCAGGAAGGTGCGATCAACGATCTGCTGGCGGTGCGCAATCCCACGGATCTCTCCGTGGAGGCGTTGCGCGGCCTGCGTACCAGCCTGCATTTCGCGATGATGGACGCCACGGACAACCGCCTGATGATCACCGGCCCCGCGCCGACGGTGGGCAAGAGCTTTGTCAGCGTCAATCTGGCGGCGGTGTGCGCCCAGGCAGGGCAGAAGGTGCTGGTGATCGACGGCGACATGCGCAAGGGGCATCTGCACAGCGCTTTTCAAAGCGGCAGCGAGAACGGGCTTTCCGAGCTACTGGCCGGACAGCTCGAACTGGACGCCGCCATCACGCCCAGTCAGGTGGCAGGGCTCGACTATATTCCGCGTGGCACTGCGCCGCCCAATCCTTCAGAACTGCTGATGCAGCGCCGATTCACTCAGCTACTGGATGCGGTATCTGCGCGTTACGACCTGGTGATCATCGACACGCCGCCCATCTTGGCGGTAACGGATGCGGCGATCATCGGCAAGCAGGTCAGCACCGCGCTACTGGTGACCCGGTTCGCGGTCAACCCGGTGCGGGAAGTGGAAGCCGCCATGCAGCGTCTGGAAAGCAGCGGTGTCGTACTCAAAGGAGCCATTCTCAACGCCATGGAGCGCAAGGCGGCCACCAGCTACGGCTATTACGGCTATTACAACTATTCTTATAAATAATAACTAATATAACTGCTCCTATAAATAATGACTGATGTAACCCCGGATGACGGCTTGTCGCTGCCAAGAGTAAGAAAAAACGCAAGAGTAAGAAAAACAAGAGTGAGACAAAACGGGCGACGAAAACTAAAAAATAGCCACTGATAACCATAAGTAGAAATTCGGGATTTCAAGGCAGGGTGAACGTGAGTATTCAACATTTGCCGTTGGATCAGCACCGGCGGCATTCCCGACTGCATGAGCGCGTCATATTCAGTCGTCGGGTGCATCTTCTGCTCGGTCTGGTCGTCGCGGTGTTGCTCCCCGGGCTCTGGTACTGGGGGTGGGACTTCTGGTTGACCGTACCGCTACGAGAGTGGATGACGCTGGTAGCGGCTGTAGCCGCCTACTGCCTTTCCATCGGCTCCGTGCAGCGCTTATCACAGCTCCCGGGTACCAAGGCCTACGTCTATATCTTTCCCGCGGTTACCCTGTGTTACGCCTGCGCCTTGGGAGTGCTCGAGTTATTTCATATCGATTATTCCAAGCCATACATACTGAGCAGCTATGTAATTGCCGCCGTCTATTGCAGCATCGGCTATTACGTAGGCGCCCGCTTGAGGCGTTTAAAACTCGCGGTGGTGCCGTTCGGCAAGGCAACGACGCTTTGCCACAATCACGGCGTCGACTGGCGCATACTGGAAGCCCCACGGTTTGATGATCTGCGAGTGGATGGGGTGGTGGCGGATCTTCGCGCGGACCTTCCGGATGATTGGGAGCGCTTTCTGGCGCGCTGCACCATCCATCGCATCCCGGTCTACCATGCCACCAAGGCGCATGAAATGCTGACCGGTCGGGTACTGCTCGACCATCTTTATGAAAACAAGTTCGGCGGACTCATCCCCCGAGAAGACTACGAAATCACCAAACGCGGGCTGGATATCCTGGCGGTGCTGTTGCTATTGCCCTTGATGCTACCCTTTATGGCACTAGTAGCATTAGCGATCCGCCTGGATAGCAAAGGCCCGGTATTTTTTACTCAACCTCGCATGGGCTTTCACTGCCGGCAGTTTATCGTCTACAAGTTTCGCAGCATGTACGTCGATCATGAGGGTACCGGTTATACCCAGGAGGGCTTTGATCCCCGCATTACCCGAGTTGGCCGAATCATTCGCAAGTATCGTATCGATGAACTGCCGCAACTGTTCAACGTGCTGAAAGGCGACATGAGCCTGATCGGGCCGCGCCCGGAGTCCATCAGCCTGACGGACTCGTATGAAAAGGACGTTCCCTTCTTTCACTACCGTCATGTAGTGCGCCCGGGAATCTCCGGCTGGGCCCAGGTAGAGCAGGGGTACGCCGCGGAAGTCGACGACATGATTCGCAAGCTTGAATACGACTTCTACTACATCAAGAATTTTTCCTTCTGGCTCGATGTACTGATCGTGATCCGCACCTTCAAGACCCTGCTGACCGGTTTCGGTTCCCGCTGAGCACACCGCTTATGTCCCCTGATTACCCCCGCATTCTTCACCATGGCGGCGCGGACGGCGTCACCGGCAGCTGTCATCGCCTGCAGTTCGCCGAGGACCGCGGCCTGCTGGTCGATTGTGGCCTGTTTCAGGGAGAGGATGCGACACGCCAGGATAGCCTGGAACAGCATCGGGTAAATTTTTCCGTGGACGATCTGCTGGCAATGATCGTCACTCACGTGCACATCGATCATGTGGGTCGGCTGCCGTATCTGCTGGCCGCGGGCTACAAAGGCCCCATCTTTTGCTCCGTGCCATCCGCTCGGCTGTTGCCGCTGGTGATCGAGGATGCGCTCAAGATCGGCTTCACCCGAGACAGCGTGCTGATCGAGCGGTTTCTCGACGAAGTGGAATCCCGCCTGAGGCAGCTGGATTACAAGCGCTGGCATATACTGATCGACGATTCTCGCCACCGGGTACGCATCAAGCTGAAGCCAGCCGGGCATATTCTGGGTTCCGCCTACGTCGAGGTGGATACTCTTGACAAGATGACAGGGTACGAGCAGCGCACAGTGTTTTCCGGTGATCTGGGTGCGCCTTACGCGCCGCTGCTGCCCGCGCCGCGCTCACCTTATCGGGCGGATGTGGTGGTACTGGAAAGCACTTACGGTGATCGGCAGCATGAAGACCGCCGAACGCGACGCGCCAGGCTCAAGGCCGCCATCGACCGAGCGTTGGAAAATGATGGCACGGTAATCATCCCCGCCTTCAGTATCGGGCGCACCCAGGAGCTCCTTTACGAGCTGGAAAGCCTGATTCATCAGGCTAAAAGCGAGCGCTGGCGGGAACTGGAAATCATCGTCGATTCTCCTCTGGCATCGCGCTTCACTCAGGTCTACCGGGATCTCAAGCCCTGGTGGGATGCGGAAGCGCATCAAAGGCTGCGCCATGGCAGACACCCGCTAAGTTTTGAGAATCTCTACACCGTGGATTCCCACGAGGAACACCAGCAAACCGTGGATTATCTGGCCCGCAGCGGGCGCCCTGCGGTAGTGATCGCCGCCAGCGGCATGGCCACCGGGGGCAGGGTGGTCAACTATCTCAAGCGCATGATCGGCGATGAGCGTCACGGCGTCCTGTTCATCGGCTATCAGGCCGCTGGTACGCCGGGGCGAGATATCCAACATTATGGTCCTCGCGGTGGCTGGGTGGAACTTGACGGGCAACGCCACACCATTCGCGCCCGGGTGGATAGCGTCGGCGGCTATTCCGCCCATGCGGATCAGCAGGATCTACTCAATTTCCTCAAACGCATGCGTCATCCGCCCAGCGAAGTTCGACTGGTGCATGGCGAGCCCGCGGTTCAACGGATATTCAAGGCAAAAATTGAAGCCTGGGCGAATGAGATTGGTCACGATATTCAGGTTAGTCTGGCCATTGAATAAGACTGGTTTTTCTCTTTATCGTAACGTTTTCCGTTCAAAACGCTCTATCGTGGGACGCTGTTAGCGACGCTACATGTTCCTTCGTGTAACATAGCGTAACGGTAATAACGTCTCTTATCCAAGCGGTACCTCAATGCTTTCAAATATCAAAGAACTCTATTCGTTACTGACCCGCGAGCAGCGCAAGAAACTTCTCCAGCTACAAGTGCTGGTGGTCTTGATGTCCTTCGCTGAAATTGCCGGCGTCGTATCTATCGGCCCTTTCATGGCTCTGGTCGGTGATATGGACCGACTGCAAGGCGAAGGTTTCGTGGCGGACCTGTATCGTGCCACCGGTATCGAGGATCCGCGGAATTTTCTTTTCTGGCTGGGCATCGGTGTGCTAGTCGTGCTCGCTGGGGCGGCGCTTATCGCCATTACCACCATCTGGCGGCTGCAGATCTACGGTAACCGGGTAGGCGCGGAGCTGGGTAGCCGTCTGTTCAAGCACTATATGTATCAGCCTTGGCTGTTTCATGCGGGGGGAAGCAGCAGTCAGCTGACCAACCGCATCGCTCAGGAAGCGCAGCGGGTAACCCAGCAGATCATCAACCCCTTGATGCAGATGAACGCCAAGGTGGTAATGGTGCTGTTCATGGCGATCGCGATCTTTATCTACAATCCGGTCGTGGCCCTTGCGGGTATCGTTATTTTTGTCGCTGCGTATCTGCTGCTTTACCGAACCGTTCGCCGGCGTCTGATCATCAACGGTCAGAGCATTTCGGTAACGCAGCAGACGCGCTTCAAGCTGATGGCCGAAGGCTTTGGTGGTATCAAGGATGTGCTGCTGCTGGGGCGTCAGGACATTTTCGTGGAGCGTTTCGAAGAGGCCAGCGGTAAATATGCCTACGCCCAGGGCACTACCCAGGCCTTATCTCAGTCGCCCCGCTACGCTATGGAGTTGATCGCTTTCGGCAGCGTCATCTTCCTGGTGCTTTATTTGCTACGGGCTCACGAGGGTAATCTTGGTGCGATTCTACCGGTGCTCTCCGTCTATGCCCTGGCAGGGTTCAAGATGCTACCGGCCTTCCAGCAAATCTATCTGGGAATCTCTAACATCCGCGGCAACATTGCCGCTTTCGAGGCGTTACGTGATGATCTACGCGCCAGCAGCGCCGCGCCGCGATACAACATTCAGACGGATGAAGAAAGGCACCAGAACGTTCTGACCCCCAGGAAGGCCATCCAACTGAAAGAGGTGGTGTTTCATTACCCAGGCAAGGAAGAACCCGCCCTGAAAGGCTTGAATATCGATATTCCCGTCAACGGCGTGATCGGCCTGGTAGGCGCTTCCGGCTCCGGTAAATCCACCGCCATCGATTTATTGCTGGGCCTGATCACCCCTCAGCAGGGCGAGCTGCTCGTGGACGGTCAGCCGATTACCGACGACAACCGCCGCGCCTGGCAAAACGCCCTGGGCTTCGTACCTCAGTCGATTTTCCTGTCGGATAACAGCATTCGCGAAAATATCGCCTTCGGCCTGCCCCCGGAAGCCATCGACGAGGAGCGGGTGAATCGTGCTACCAGCATGGCCAATCTCGATGATCTGCTGGCGGAACTGCCGAGCGGATTGGACACTCGCGTGGGCGAGCGGGGGGTGCAGCTCTCCGGTGGACAACGCCAGCGTATCGGCATTGCCCGAGCGCTTTACTACGACGCGGACGTACTGGTGCTGGATGAAGCCACCAGCGCCCTGGACGGCATCACCGAAAAACTGATCATGGAAGCCATTCACGAATTTTCCGGCAAGAAAACCATCATCATGATCGCCCACCGGCTAGCCACGGTAAAACAGTGTGACTGTATCTACCTGATGGCGGATGGTGGAATAATCGATCAAGGTAGCTACAGCGAACTGGTGGGACGTAACGCCACCTTCAAGCGCATGGCGGAGCATGCTTGAGCGTCAATGAAATATTGACGCAAATTTGGGGTAGGCTGAGCGATGCGGTTGATGGATGAAAATATTTTCGTCGATGGCTGCTTCAATTTGGAGGGCGGATATGAGCGAATTGCACCGTATAACATACGATCCTGAATTATGTGGTGGACGCCCTTGTATTCGTGGCATGCGCATTCGTGTCAAAGACATTTTAGATCTCTTGGCCGCTGATGCTACACGCGAAGAGATACTGGAAGATTTTCCTTATCTTGAAACCGAGGATATCACCGCTGCGCTAGAATACGCCGCTCGCCAAAGCGATCATCCTGTACTATCGGTCGCATAGGTAGGGGCATGCCAACGATCTCAGCGTTCTTCGGCATCTTGATTCGCATGTATTACGATGATCATAACCCGCCACACTTCCATGCTTACTACGGCGAATATGAAGCGATCATCACAATTCAAACTCTGGAACTCATGGAAGGTAAACTGCCGAGGCGTGCACTAGCGATGGTGGTGGAGTGGGCCGTTGAGCATCGTGAGCAGCTTATGGAAGATTGGGCTCTAGCAGAGCAACACAGGCCACTTAACAAGATCGAGCCTTTGGAGTAATAATCATGTACAGGGTTATAGAGGTAGAAGCACTATCCGATTACCGGCTGCGAGTCGTCTTCGATAATGGTGTTAGCGGCGAGGTTTCGATGAAGGATCGCCTGTTCGGGCCGGTATTCGAACCGATGAAGGATCCCGCATTTTTTGCCCTGGTTAGCGTCGATGAATTCGGGGCAGTATATTGGCCCAACGGGGCGGATCTGGCGCCCGATGCTCTCTATCGACGCATCGTTAAAGCCGCGTAACATTAACCTTTGACGGTTTGAATTGCCGACCTGGCAACGGTGAAACAATGCGACTGCATCTACCTGATGGCCGGCGGCAAGCTCATCGATCAAGGCAGCTACAGCGAACTGGCGGATCGCAACGCCACTTTCAAGCGCATGGCACAACATGCTTGAGCGTCAAAGAAACAATAGTGTTTGAGAGAGTATCGGAATGCGTCTGACATCAGCTCAGCAAAGCATTATCGAACATCGCGAAAAACCTCGTACTTCTAGTGCGAGGATGGATAGCGAGGAGCGCGAGAGCGCTCCCTAGTCCGGCCTCGATTGCTGCTCAATGTATTGTTTGACCATGCTCAAGGGTGCGCCTCCGACACTTCCCCCAAAGTAGCTTGGGCTCCACAGCGAGTTCTTCCGGTAGGCGAGCTGCACCAGTTCAGGGTGTAGCAACTTCATCCGCCGGCTGGATACTCCCTTCAAGCTATTCACCAGCTTGGATACCGCCACCTTGGGCGGAAAGTTGACGAGCAGATGGACGTGGTCGGTTTCACCGTTGAACTCCTTTAGCTCTGCCTCGAAGTCTCGACACACTCGGTCGAAAAGCAATTCGAGGGATTTGAGATGCGCGCCGGTGAACACCTTGCCCCGATACTTGGTGACAAAGACCAAGTGGGCATGGAGTTTAAAAACGCAGTGTCTGCCTGTTCTGATAGATTGTTTCGTGTTCATGGACCAAGTATATTCGAAGGCATGAAACAGACCAAGACCCTCAAGGTTCGAGTGAAGGACAAGCACGCCGCCGAGCTTAACCGCATGGCTCGCGGCGTGAATTTTGTCTGGAACTACCTCAACGAACTGTCTTCCCGAGCCATACGGGAGAAAGGGCTGTTTCTGTCTGCCTACGACATGCACCCCTATACCCAGGGGGCCGGCAAGGACCTCGGCCTGCACAGCCAGACCTTGCAGTGTGTTGCCGCCGAATACGTCACCCGTCGCAAGCAGTTCAAGAAGACTCGCCTACAGTGGCGCAAGTCCCGGGGCGTGCGTCGCTCTCTCGGCTGGGTGCCGGTCAATACCGGCGCAGCCAAGTGGAAAAATGGCCAGGTCTATCACAACGGCACCTACTTCAAGATCTGGGATAGCTACGGCCTGTCGAAATACAAGCTCCGTGCCGGTTCGCTCAACGAAGACAGCCGGGGCCGCTGGTACTTCAACGTGGCTGTCGAGGTGGACGTTCAGCCAACGCTTGGCCAAGGTGCCGTTGGCATCGACCTCGGTTTGAAAGACGTGGCGACCTGTAGCGATGGCGAAAAGCTGGAAAACAGCCGCTTCTACCGCCGCATGGAAGACAAGTTGGCGACAGCCCAGCGTGCTGGTAACAAGCGCCGGGTCAAGGCGATCCACGCCAAGATCAAGAACCGGCGCAAGGACGCGCAGCACAAGTTTTCCCGGAAACTAGTCAACCAATACGGCGAAATCGTCGTGGGCGATGTTTCCTCAACCAAACTCGCGAAGACCAAGATGGCCAAAAGCGTCTACGACGCCGGCTGGTCGCAATTGAAAACGATGCTGGCATATAAATGCGCTCACGCAGGCATCGTCTTCAAGGTCGTTCGCGAAACCAACACCACCCGCGCCTGTTCGTCGTGCGGCTCGCTTAGTGGGCCGCAGGGCGTCAACGGGTTGCGAGTAAGAGACTGGGAGTGCGGGGAGTGTGGTGTACTCCACGACCGGGACGTGAATGCGGCCCGGAATATCCTCAGTCTCGGGGCAGGACGTTGCCCTCAAGAAGTTGGAATCCCCGTCCTTTAGGGCGGGGAGGACGTCAAACTGTGATGGTATTCAGGAGGTGAAAAATATGGCAGAAAAGAAAAAATTAATTAAAAACCGTATGTTACTGGCAGCCGGCTCAGTAATGGAAGTGTGGCCAGACAGTGACTATGCCGAATATATGCCTCAGCAGAGCACCGAGCAGCGGCTGGACGAGCACTGGAGACATGTAGGTCAGTACCTGAGCACTGCCATGAAGCGTTACAGGAGCCAGGAGCCCGCCAGGAATGGCAACTGAACAGCCGGAGCAAGGGTCATCTCCCACGCCTGAGACGATGCTATCTGGCGCTACGGATCCGAGTGAGGTAGCCAAGCTATTCGAGAAGCTGGAGTCTGGCGATCTCACTCATGATGAGCAGATACAGCTGGGCAAGGTGATGTAGGCCCCGGCCGCTGCGATGAGGGCTATGCGCCATGAAACGTTCAGCGGCCCCATCCCTCCCGCCGAACATCTGAACCAATATGACGAATCGGTACGGCGCCTCATCGTCCAGATGGCAAAAGATGAGCAGAAGCATGCCCACAGCATGCGAGAGCAAGGGCTACAGGGCGCGATCAACAAGGACCGGCGTGGTCAACTGCTCGGTGGTGCAATAGCCATCACCGGCTTGGTGGTGGCAGCTGTCATCGCGCCACACAGCGCTGCTGCAGCTGCAGTCATCGGTACGCTGGATCTCTTCGGCATGGTCGCCCTGTTTGTCGCTCCCAGAGTCCTCGACAAGCGGCGCCAAGATAACCCGAAAAGACGCTAAATGAGCCGTATAGCCACTATGTCGAGCACAGCTTCGCGACCAAGCAATATTGCGAAACCATGCTGGAAAGCCAGCTTCGTCGGCTGTTTGCCAAGGTCAGGATCGGCGAACGTTTTATCCCAGGGAAGTTGGGTGATGAGGAATATCACGTCAACTTTCCTTTTGTGGAAAAGCACCAGGATAAGATATTGCGCGCCATCAAGCCGCTCAACCTGGGTCAGCAGGATTCCAGCCATATCGTCGAGCACGGTGGTAAATGGCAGTTTCGCATCAATGAACTGAAACGACGCCATTTACTGCCCCGGCGCGTATTGTTTGCCGTGGAAGGGCCGGGTGACGACAGTAGGCGCAGTGAAGCCTATCATCATGTCGTCGCGCTGCTGCAAGAGACCGGGGCCAGCGTATTGCCGCTGGCGAAGCATGAAGCAGTACTGGAGTTTGCCGGTGCGGGGTGATGGTCTTGATGAATGCCGAGCAACTGCAACGCGCGTTTGCCGAGTGGATGAAGCCTGCCCCGGCACTCCCCGGGTTGGTCCCACCTGGTCTGGAATGAAAATACAGAGCCACCCCCGATAATAAAGATTTATCCCGCAAGCGTCAGCGAGGGCACCGCGCTGACGTCTACTTCGCGCTCGGCGTGCCAGGCATCGTGGGCCGCCTGTAGGCGCAGCCACAGGCCAGGGCCGTTACCGAACAGCTTGCCGAGGCGTGCAGCTGTTTCTGGCGAGACTGGCTTGCGCATGGCCAGGATGGCGTGCAACTGCTGACGTGAGATGCCCAGCATCCGCGCGATGGCGCTCTTGCTGTAGTCCATATCCTCCAGCATGTCTTCGATCACTTCGCCGGGGTGCGGCGGGCAGCGGTTGGGGTTTTGCTTTGCGGTAATAGTCATAGTGATTCCACCTCTTTCAATGGTATTGCTCAAAATCAACTTGGTAAGCGTTGCCGCCTTCAAATTCAAAAGTGAGACACCAAGGGCCGTTCACATGCACGGTGTTACGCTTAGGGTTGAAGCCCTGTAAGCCATGGAAGTTATAGCCTGGCAAGTTGATGTCTTCGACGCTGGTGGCCTCGTTGATCACGGCCGGGCGGATCAGGATGCGCCTGTGCATATGAATATTTAAATTTTACAAATAATTTTTAACTTGCACCTGCGTTTTAAAGAAATCATAAAATCTAGGAAACTGTTTGATGTTCAACGACGCTTCGATTCTTGTCACCGGTGGAACCGGTTCCTTCGGTCATACCTTCGTGCCCATGCTGCTGGAACGCTATAATCCCCGGCGCGTAATCATCTTTTCCCGCGACGAGATGAAGCAATGGGAAATGGCCAAGCTGTTCCAGGATGACCTGCGGGTACGTTTCTTTATCGGCGACGTGCGCGATCGCGAGCGGCTGTATCGCGCCCTGGACGGGGTCGACTACGTGGTGCACGCGGCGGCAACCAAGATCGTACCCACCGCCGAGTACAATCCTTTCGAATGCGTCAAGACCAATATCAACGGCGCCATGAACCTGATCGATGCCTGTATCGACAAGGGCGTCAAGCGGGTGGTGGCGCTGTCCACGGACAAGGCCAGCAGTCCGATCAACCTCTACGGCGCCACCAAGTTGGCCTCGGACAAGCTGTTTGTGTCCGGCAACTCCTATGCCGGGGGACATGAGACCCGCTTTGCCGTAGTGCGTTACGGTAACGTGATGGGCTCCCGGGGCTCGGTGATTCCCTTCTTCATGTCGGTCAAGGACAAGGGCGTGCTGCCCATCACCGACGCGCGCATGACCCGCTTCATGATTTCCCTGGAGGAAGGCGTCGAACTGGTCTGGCACGCCTTCGAAGACATGGAAGGCGGCGAAATCTACGTCAAGAAAATTCCTTCCATGAAGGTGACCGACCTGGCCCGCGTGGTAGCGCCGGAAGCCGAGCAGAAAATCGTGGGTATTCGTCCCGGCGAAAAGCTCCACGAACAGATGATCGGCGCCGAGGACTCTCACTATACCTATGAGTACCCGGAGCACTTCAAGATCCTGCCGGCCATCAACAGCTGGGACAAGGACGCCAATCGCATCAAGGACGGCAAGAAGGTCGAGGAAGGTTTCGTCTACTCCAGCGATACCAATCGCGAATGGATGCGCGACGAGGAGCTGCTGGCCTGGATCGACGTCAACCGGCAAAAGATCGGGAGAATCTGATGATTCCTTACGGTCGTCAGGATATTCAACAGTCCGATATCGATGCGGTACTCGAGGTGCTCCAGTCGGACTTTCTAACGCAGGGGCCGATGGTGCCGCGTTTTGAACAAGCGGTGGCGGAGAAGGTCGGCGCGCGCCACGCCTTGGCGACCAACAGCGCCACCTCGGCGCTGCATATTGCCTGTTTGGCGCTGGGGCTAGGTGAAGACGACTGGCTGTGGACTTCGCCGATCACCTTCGTCGCCTCCGCCAACTGCGGGCTGTACTGCGGCGCTCAGGTGGACTTCGTGGATATCGACCCGCGCACCTATAACCTTTGCCCGCAGGCGCTGGCCGCCAAGCTCGAACAGGCCGAGCGGGAAGGGCGATTGCCCAAGATCCTGGTGGCGGTGCACCTGTGCGGTCAGCCCTGCGACATGCAAGCCATCCACCAACTGGCCCAGCGCTACGGTTTCAAGCTTATCGAAGACGCCTCCCACGCCATCGGCGGCAAGTATCAGGGCGACTACATCGGCAACGGTCGCTACAGCGATATCAGCGTGTTCAGCTTTCACCCGGTGAAGATCATCACCACCGCCGAAGGCGGCATGGCGCTGACCAACGACGACGCCTTGGCCGAGCGCATGAACCTGCTGCGCAGCCACGGTATCACCCGCGAACCGCACCTGATGACCCATGAACCGGACGGCCCCTGGTACTATCAGCAGATCGACTTGGGCTTCAACTACCGCATGACAGAGCTGCAGGCAGCATTAGGCATTTCGCAAATGGCGCGACTGGATGACTACGTGGCCCGTCGCAATGCCCTGGCCGAGCGCTATGATGAGCTACTCGCGGATCTCCCACTGACTACACCCTGGCAGCATCCGGACAGCTACTCCGGGCGTCACCTGTACGTGATTCGCTTCGATCTTGGACGCATCGACAAGACGCATCGCGACGTCTTCGAATTCCTGCGCGAGCAGGGTATCGGCGTCAACCTGCACTATATTCCGGTACATACCCAGCCCTACTATCAACGGCTGGGTTTTCGGCAAGGCGACTTTCCTCAGGCCGAAGCCTATTATAGAGAAGCGATCAGCCTGCCGCTGTTCCCGACGATGAGCGACGCGCAACAGGATGAGGTAGTGGTTGCCGTCAGGGCGGCAGTGTCAGTGCAGGCATCGTGAACTTTTATTCCATCCTGTGCGTTAGTCCGTGCAGTAGGAGGTACCCATGGCGATGGCTAAAAGCGCTGGCAATGAATTCGCCGATCATCTGGAAGGCAGCGATAACCGAGTCGCATTGAGTGGCGGCTACTTGTATATCTATCGAGGAGAGCGGTTATTGCATATTGCCAGTATTCCTTCTCCCAATTTGCTAGCCGAATACTCCGCTGATAGCACCGTGGAAAATGTAGATTCCTTTACCGATGAAGAGGGGAATGCCTACACCATCGTGATTCACTCCATGAAGACGGGCGTTATGTGGTCGCTTGACCAACATCCTGTCAATCTCGAGGTGATCAAGGAATTGCATTATGCCGTCAGACTCAATGACGACTGAACAGTATGCGAACTTTACAGAATGCATTCATGAAATTCGGCAACGAGCCGAGCAGGACGATCCACTGATTCGTAGGCTGCTCTATGCCAATGTAGTCACTAGCCTTGAAGTCTATTTACAAGCTGTCGCTCTGCATTTGATTGACCAAGCGCCTTCTCTGGCCATCAACGTTGCCAATACCAAGAAATTTAGGAGTATGCGCGTATCGCTTGAATTTGCCTTGAAAAGCGATATCCACCAGTACCTCATTGCCTTGATACACCATATCAACTTCCATAATCTTTCGGATGTAGAGCCCTTGTTTCGTGAGGCGTTTGATATCCGAATCAAGATCACCGATGAGGTGCTCGATGTCATAACTTGCCGACACGACATCGTGCATCGCAATGGTAAAGACCAGCAGGGAAGATGTCGCAATATCAGTCATAAGTCTCTCGATGCCGCCATCGTTGTAGTGGATCAGCTGGTCAGTGACGTTGATCGCCAATTGCTGGACACCTTTGGAGCCTTGTTTCCCTATGGTGAATAATCATGTCGCCATTATTCCTGCCCGCAGCGGCAGCAAGCGTATCCCGCACAAGAACATCAAGGCGTTCGGGGGCAAGCCGATGATCGCCTGGTCCATCGAGGCGGCTCTGGCCAGCGGCTGCTTCGAGCGGGTGATTGTTTCCACCGACGATAATGAGATCGCCGAGGTTGCCCGGCAATGGGGCGCTGAGGTGCCTTTCTTGCGGCCAAAAGAGCTGGCGGACGATCATACCGGCACGATTCCGGTGATCGCCCAGGCCATCGACTGGCTGCGTGAACATGATCAGGCACCCCAGACGGTCTGTTGTCTGTACGCCACTGCGCCTTTCGTTCAGCCGGAAGACCTTCGGCGCGGCTTGGCGGTTCTTGAAGAGCAGGCTGTCGATTACGCCTTTTCCGTGACTAGCTACGCCTTTCCCATCCAACGCGCGATTCGTATAACCGCCGAAGGACGCGTGGCGATGTTTCAGCCCGAACACGTCGCCACCCGTTCCCAGGATCTCGAAGAGGCTTTTCACGATGCCGGCCAGTTCTATTGGGGGCGGGCCGAGGCCTGGCGCGAGGGCCGACCGATCTTTTCCGAACATGCCGTCCCGGTAATGCTCCCCCGGCATCGGGTACAGGATATCGATACGCCGGAGGACTGGCAGCGGGCCGAATGGCTATTCCGCAGCTGGCAAGCCGAGACGACGAGGGCATGACTATCTCATCCGGTTCTCAGGTCTTGATCGTGGCTTTCCGCGTCGATGCGTCACTGACCATTGGCACCGGCCATGTCATGCGTTGCCTGACCTTGGCGGATGCTTTACGTGAACGAGGCGCCGAGTGCCATTTCCTGTGCCGCGAGCATCCGGGGCACCTGATCGAGGCGATTCGCTCGCGGGGCTTTCAGGTTGATACCTTACCTATGTCGCCGGAAAGCATGGCACCTGAAGAAGTCTCGCCGCTCGCCCATGCGGCCTGGCTGGGCGCCAGCTGGCAAGAAGACGCCCGACAAAGCCGCGCTATTCTCGAAGGTCTAGCCCCCGATTGGCTGGTGGTTGACCACTACGCCCTGGACAGGCGCTGGGAAGAGACGGTACTTCCACCAGGCTGCCGCCTGCTGGTGATCGACGATCTGGCGGATCGCGAACATGGCTGCGATGTACTCTTAGATCAAAACCTCGGGCGCCAGGCCGAGGACTATGTCGGGCTCGTGTCCGAGCACTGCACGCGGCTGATCGGCCCTCACTATGCCTTGCTGCGTCCCGAGTTCGCCCGCCTGCGGGAGACCAGCCTGGATCGGCGCGCGACGCCGCGACTCAAGCAGCTATTGATCACCATGGGCGGCATCGACAAGGATAACGCCACCGGCGCGGTGCTCGATGCCTTGCGCCAATTTCAATTGCCTCAAGACTGTCGTATCAGCGTGGTCATGGGCGGCAACGCGCCTTGGCTTGCCCAGGTCAAGGATCAAGCGGCAATGATGCCGTGGCCCACCGAGGTGGCGGTGAACGTCACCGATATGGCCGAGCGCATGGCACGGGCGGATCTGGCCATTGGTGCGGCGGGCAGTACGTCTTGGGAACGTTGTTGTCTGGGGCTGCCGACGCTGGTGGTGGTATTGGCGGAAAATCAATGGAACGGCGCGAAGGCGTTGTCCGCCACCGGTGCCGCCATCCTCGTGGGAGAAGTCGCGGACATCTCAACACGATTACCGCCTGTGCTGCGTAAATCCGCGTCACCCGCTAGCTTAGCCATGCTCGATCAAGCGACATCGGCGGTTACCGACGGTCGGGGAAGTGACCATGTGGTCGAAGCCATGGTGTTATTAACACAGGATGGTGCGAATGACGGCTAGTCGACTACGTCCCATGCAAGCCGACGATTTGGATAACGTTCGCGAATGGCGCAATCACCCCGACGTTCGTCGCTATATGTATACCCAGCATGAGATTAGTCCGGATGAGCATCATCAATGGTTCATGCGGGCGAGCCAGGCGCCTGGCACTCATTTGCTAATTTTTGAGCAGAACGGTGTGGCTTGTGGCTTCGTTAATATCACTCAGGTAAAGCAAGGCCCGATTGCCGACTGGAGCTTTCATCTGGCGCCTTTCGCGCAGAAAGGAACGGGATTTCAGCTGGGTTGCGCCGTGCTTGGCCATGTCTTCGATCATCTGACCCTGCATAAGCTATGCGGTGAGGCGCTAGCGTTCAACGAACGCTCTATTCGTCTTCATCGTCGTTTGAGTTTTTATCAGGAAGGGCTGCTGCGGGACCAGCACTTCGATGGCGTCCGATATCATGATGTTCATCGCTTTGGCATCTTGGCGTCGGACTGGCTAAAGGCACGTGAAGCGCTAGCTCAATGAAGTTTACCGATTATCGATGGTAGTGAACGCTTGATCAGCCAATAGGTATACGGATGAAGCAAGAAAAATACATTGTTGCAAGTAGCAAGGAATGGCATAAGGCAGCTTTTGAAACATTAAAGCAAGAAGAACCCGGCGACTGGTATTGGGTGAGTACCTCCGATCAGCTGGCTGACTTGGTCGATCAAGCGGCACCACATTACATTTTTTTTCTACACTGGAACTGGCTGGTACCCAGAGACATCTGGGAACGCTTCGAATGCGTCTGCTTTCACATGACCGATGTGCCCTACGGTCGCGGCGGCAGCCCGTTGCAGAATCTCATCAAGGCGGGGCATCGAGAAACGAAGCTGAGTGCCTTGCGCATGGTCGATGAAATGGACGCAGGGCCTGTTTATACCAAGCGGCCTTTATCGCTAGCGGGACGCGCCGAGGACATCTATCAGCGAGCCGGCAAGCTCAGCGTCGATATCATTCGCTGGATGATCGCCACCCAGCCGGCACCCGTCGCCCAGCAGGGCGATGTGGTCACCTTCAAGCGCCGCACGCCGGCTCAGAGCGAGCTCCCTCGCGAAGCCGGCCTGGATGAGCTTTACGATCATATTCGCATGCTGGACGCCCCAACCTATCCCCATGCCTTCATCGAGCGGGATGGGTACCGATATGAATTCACCCAGGCGGAACGAGGCGACGGCGAACTGCGCGCTCAGGTGGTCATTCGCCCGATTCGTTCCGAGGAGACAGCAGGCTCATGAGTTATACCATCAACGGCAGAAAGATCGGCCCGGAGCATCCGCCCTATATCATCGCGGAGCTTTCCGCCAACCATAATGGCGATCTGAACCGCGCTCTGGAAACCATCGACGCGGCCAAGGCATGCGGCGCCGATGCGGTCAAGCTGCAGACCTATACCGCCGACACCATGACCATCGACAGCGACCGGCCGGAATTTCTGATCAAGGGCGGCCCCTGGGACGGCTATCGGCTGTACGACCTGTACAAGTGGGCGCAGACGCCTTTCGAGTGGCACCAAGCGATGATCGAGCACGCGCGAAAGCGCGGTATTACCGTGTTCTCGACTCCCTTCGACGAAAGCGCCGTCGATCTTCTGGAAAGCCTGGATGTGCCCGCCTACAAGATCGCGTCCTTCGAAGTGACGGACCTGCCCCTGATTCGCTATGCCGCTGGCAAGGGCAAGCCCCTGATCATGTCCTCCGGCATGGCGAGCGAGGCGGAACTGGAGGAAGCCGTTGCTACTGCCCGCGAGGCAGGCTGCCAGGATCTGGTGCTGCTGCATTGCATCAGCAGCTATCCCGCGCCCATGGATCAGGCCAACCTGCGCCAACTCACCGAGCTGTCACGGCGCTTCGGTACGCTTCCCGGCCTTTCCGATCATACCCTGGGCACGACCGCCTCCGTGGCGGCGGTGGCCCTGGGTGCCTGCGTCATCGAAAAGCACTTCACTCTGAGCCGGGCGGAGAAGGGGCCGGACAGCGATTTCTCCATCGAGCCGGATGAGCTGAAACGCTTATGCCGCGACGCCCGCGACGCCTGGGCGGCGCTGGGTAGCGTCGGTTTCGCCCGGCATCAGGCGGAGGAGGGCAACAAGCTGTTTCGCCGCTCCGTGTACTTCGTGCGCGATGTCGCGAAAGGGGAAACGGTGAAGGCCGACGACATTCGTCGTATCCGGCCCGGCCTGGGACTGGCGCCGAAATACTACGACAACGTAATCGGCAAGCGGCTCAAGGTCGACGTCACCCGCGGAACGCCAACTAGCTGGGAGCTGTTTGATGAGTAAGACGGTTCTGGTCGTGGCGGCACATACGGATGACGAGGCGCTGGGCTGCGGTGGCACGATGGCGCGTCACGTGGCGGAAGGCGATACCGTTCATACGGTGTTTCTCGCCGACGGCGTATCCTCGCGACAGGACAACGATGACGGCGCACTGGACGAGCGTCAGCAGGCCGCCGAGAGAGCTCAGCAGATTCTCGGGGTCAGCAGCACAAGCTACCTCGGCCTGCCGGACAACCGACTCGACAGTCTGGCTTTGCTGGATATCGTGCAACCGTTGGAAGTGGTGATAGCGCGCCTCGCGCCTGACACCATCTATACGCATCATTTCGGTGATTTAAATATTGATCATCGAAAAACTCATGAAGCGGTAATGACGGCCTGCCGTCCCTTACCGGGCACCACGGTCAAGGAAATACTGACCTTCGAAGTCATGTCGAGTACCGAATGGAGCAGCGCTGGCCAAGCGCCATTCCTTCCGACACTCTACATCGATATCTCAAATTATCTTGATACTAAACAGAAAGCCCTCGAGGCCTATGCCCTCGAAATGCGACCTGCACCTCATTCGCGCAACGCTGAGCACATATCTCATCTTGCAACACATCATGGACACTGTGTTGGCGTGCAAGCCGCCGAGGCGTTCATGGTAATGCGGGTGTTACGTTGATTGGATACGCTGCTCAAACTGGTAAGCCGATGATCATCTCCACCGGCATGGCCAACGCCGAAGAGATCCAGGAAGCCATCGACGCCACCCAAGGGGCGGCTGTAAGGAACTGGCTATCCTGCAGTGTATCAGCGGCTACTCGGCGCCAGCGGAAGATTACAACCTGCGCACCATCCCGGACATGATCGCGCGCTTCGGTCTGGTCAGCGGGCTTTCTGGTCGCTCTACCCATACCACTGCCATCACTAGTACTACTAGTCGTAACTGAATAAGTTATAATGCATAGTGTTGAATGTTTTGTTAAGTCGAATACTTCGGCAAAAAAAATCATTGTTAAGAAAGTTAGATATTATTACCTTTCATGTTGGTGCCGTCAAAGGACCTGAATGATTCCAATAAAGATCCTTTACCATCCGTTTTAGTAAGCGATGAAACTCTCACATTTGTTTGAGCGATATGAAAAAAATTTACAGCATACTCAAAGAGTTTTTCTTCTATTCAGGAGAAGAGAAAAAAAATTTAGATAAAAAAATACCAGATCTTAAGGTTGAGGCGAAAGATAGCAGTTCAATTTTGCTGGTGGACTTGCCTCATGTGTCTAACCAGCTAGTAGAAAATCTAGCAGTGGCAAAGTATTTTTCTGATGAGAATGGCTTAAAACCATGCTTCTATCAGCCAAATGTCTACTATGCAAATCGTTATTCTTGGATAAGAGCTGCTAGCCGATGTGTGTCTGGCTATATGAAAAGCCCGAGGTTAGCGAAGAGGTTAGGCTTTTCACACGGGTTATCAATAAGCTCTGTTTCAAAAGTTGACTTTGATAATCGAGATCAGATTTTGGGAGAAGCTTTTAAAAGTATTAACTCTAAAGACGATCTGGTTAGTTATAAAGTCCACAATGTAGAAGTTGGAAGAGCTGTCTACGATACATACTTACGCGTTACAAAGTCAGTTACTGTTGATTTGGAAAGCCCAAGACTGAGGCAATTGCTGGATGAAGCGATATTGCTCCTGTGCGTGTCAGAAAGATTTTTCTCTGAAAATAAGGTTAAATGCTTAATTTTAGGGCATAGTGTTTATAATAGCTGGCAAGTCATAAGTGATGTCGGGATTAATCATGGTGCTAAAGTTTATGTAACTTTCAATTCAAGATTCCCCCCGTTACATGCGGTACATGAAAACCGTGGGCTTCAGACGCTGGACCACACTAAATACCGTAAAATTTTTTCACAACTTCCTAAAGAAGAGAGATTTAATTGCAAAAAACAAGGTAAAGAACTTATTGAAAATCGTCTGAAAGGCGTGCTTGATGATGGCGTGGTTTACATGGCGAAGTCGGCATATTCCAGTAACTCAGAAAACTTAACCCTAGAGTTAAAGCCAGGCCGTCGCCCATTGGTATTTATGCTGCATGCATTTAGTGATAGTCCGCACATTTACAAGGATATGGTCTTTCCTGATTTTTGGGAATGGATTGTTCAGTCTCTTGATTTCATTAGAGATCGTGAGTTAACTAAAAAGTATGAAGTATATTTGAAACCACATCCTAATCGATTCGGATATGAAGATAAGTTCATATCTCAACTTGACAATATGTATGATTTTATAAATATACTTGACGATGATTTCAATAACAAAAAGCTAGTTGAATTTCATCCTGCGGCTATTGTCTCTGTATATGGTAGTGTGGCAGCTGAATTTACCACAATGGGAACTCCGGTAATATTATGTGGAGATAATCCCACATCGGCTTATGACTTTGCATTTAATTCTGATGATAAAGATAGCTATTTTAACTTGATTAAGAATGCTGATTTTCTTAAAGTAGATGAAAGCAAAATAAATCAAGTGTATGAGTTTATGTATATGCATTATATTTATAATTCAAAAATGTCTTTTGAAGAGTATCCGTTTAAGAGACAAACGCATTGTAAAGCTGCTAAAGGTTTTAACTGCCGTTATAAAGAATTTTCATATGCAAGCTTTTCCAAGCAATTAGATAATTTTTTTGCGGATTCAACTCTAAGTTAAGTGCTTATTTAAAATTAATCACGCGATCAGTTCTATAGGCACCGGGCTGACGGTGTACCTCATCGCAAAGGTGTTCAAACGAAAGGTATACCCTCAGTGGCAGCTAGGCGTTTTTTATCTGCCATCAGGGAATCTCAATCAGATTCAGCTCCGGCGAGTAAGCCGATAGATAGACCAGTTGCACACGATGCGACATCCACTCCACCATCCTCTGCCTGAAAGTTTTGGAGCGATTCATGCTGGCATTGTCGAGCATCACGACGGCGAAGGTATTCGGGTCTTTCTGGGCGACAAACTGGTCGAACGCTTCGATGACCGTCTCGTTGGACACCGGTTCAGTGATAGCGGAGCCTGTCAACATAGCTGGCACATGAAATGACTCGGGCTCTTTAAAATCCTGAGGCTGGCCAAGATGCGGCGGTGATGTCTCACTGCCGTTACCTGGCGACGAAGAGGGCTTGAGATCGCCCTGCACTGGTCCCTCTGGCGTCGGTGGCATCAGCGCATCGCCCAGTACTATAACTGGGTGAAACAACAGCGAGCCACAGGGACCGTAGTTTCCATGTCACTCATCGATTATCTCCAACTGTAGTACCAGTCTTGAGATTATAAAGACTCTTCGGCGATCAACTATTCCATAAAATATCTTTATGTTATTTTCTATTGTGATTACAGCGTTTAACTCTAGCGATACGATAAAAAAATGTCTTGACAGTATTCTTTGTTCCACTTCAAAAGATTTTGAAATCTTATTGGTGGATGATTGCTCGGTCAAGACAGTTAAAGATGAAGTAGCTTTTTATAATGATCCGAGGTGTAATTATATTTACAATGAAGAGAACATTGGATGTGGTTTAAGTCGAAACGTTGGGCTTTCACGGGCATCCGGTAAATATATTACTTTTATCGATGCTGATGATAGCTACAGTTTTGGAGCTGTAGATATAATTTTGGAAAACTTAAAAAACAATAATAAAGTGGATTTGTTGGTTTTTGACTATAGCATAATGTATGAAGATAAGCGTATAGAAAAATACTGGAAACCTTCAGAGGATGGTGTTTTTTACGATTTCATGAGTGATAAATTAATATCAACAACATGGAATAAGGTTTATTGCAAAAAAATAATAGACAGCAAAAGAATTAGATTTATCAAAAGTCAATCTCAAGACTCCGTTTTCAATCTGCAATTTTTGTTGGCATCAAAAAAAAATTTAAAAATAGACAAGAACTTGTATCTTTTTGATAAAACAGGTGAGTCAGTAACTAAATCAAAATACAGCATAAAAAAATATCTTGAAATAAAAGAGACAATGTCCTTCTTTGAAAAAGTTTATTTTAAAAATATTCCTCATGTGAGCGATTATTACTTAGATTTGATTTTGCTTAGGAAATATCTTTTTTTGTACAAATCGCCTTTTTTAAGATTTTATCGAGATTGGTCATCAAAAAAATTAGATTCTTTATCCCTAAAATACTTTCAGGATTATAATGAATTAGGGAGTCGCGAAATAACTTCTTTATACAAAAAAAATTTGATTGGCCTAAAAGATTTTTTGAGCTTTTCTATTGCAAATTTGGTTTCACCAAAAATAGTATTTTTCTTTTTGAGGCTTATGAAAATAAAATAAAATTTCTCATTTCACTTAAATTCTGAGGGATCCTCAAAAAATTGACAATAAAATCAGAGCGATAGGATTGAAAAAGGCCTGCATAGAGCGGCACTGTTGTGAATTGCGACACCCAACAACAGGCATAGGAGCTCCATGCAGGCCCCTCGCTCTGTCTGAAGAATAGATTCGCAGACAGCGTTCGATGCAGACCAGCGTGACCATAGCGCGGTAACTTTTCGCCAGCTTGTCGTAACGAGTGCAGAGTCGCCGCTTTTCCTGTCAACGCCAATGAAGGTTGTCCGTACAGACTTATAGCGTCGTTGCTGACATTCCTTCATCCAGCCAAACAGACGCTCTATCACATTGCGACGCCGACAACGGAGGCGTTCGAACAGACGTGGTAGTCCTGGCTTGGAGCGGCGGTGCATCTGTCTGCGTCGGATCGTCGGTCGTATTCCGTGCCGGTCGCAGTATCGACGCAATCGTTCACTGTCGTAACCTCGGTCGGCCAGCAGATGGCGGCAACGCTTACGGGGACGCCCCGTACGACCCGGTAAGCGGATCTGCTCCCTGGCCGGAACGAGATAGCGTGAATCGGCATGCTGACCCGGCGATAATAAAAAGCTCAGGGGCATGCCATGAGTATCGCAAACCAAATGGATCTTGGTTGTCAAGTCGCCCCGGCTTCGCCCGAGGACATGATATAACGGTTCTTGAGAGCCCCCTTTTTACCGCCACCAGCGGCAGAGCGAGTCGCTCGAATCGAGGTGGAGTCGATCATCCAAATGTCGAGGTCCATATAGCTATCTTCACGAAGCTTCAGATGAAGGCGTGACAGTATACGTTCGAATGTGCCGTCATCTCGCCACTGACGAAAGCCTTGGTAGCCCGTTTTCCACGGGCCGAAACGCTCGGGCAGCTCCCGCCATTTGGCAGCGGAACAGAGGATCTAGAAGATGCCGTTGAGCATCTGCCGCTCATCGCGTAGTGGACGTCCACACACAGCGGGCGTGTTAGGCAAAACGATGTCTGCAATCAATGCCCAGCCTTGATCGGAAATCTCGTAACGCTTTGCCATGACGGCACCTCTAAGTCTGATGGAGGAAAGGCTAGCAAGACATCATTTTTCAGACAAAGCGTAGACTCTGAACCATGTGGGGCGTGACGAGGTTCCAATGAAGTACTCCGACGAGCGCCGAAAAGCCATGAAACAGTGGCAGCAAGATCGCCCCGAGTTATTTTGGAAACGCGTAAGTAATCATCTGGAATCTGACAGGTAAATAAATGATAAATATTTTGCATTATGGCTTAAGTGAAAATATGGGCGGGATAGAAACGTATCTTTATAAAATTTCATCTTCAATAGACAAAAAAGAATTTAGTTTTGGATTTATCGACAATAACGAAGGGCCGCCTTGTTTTTATAAAGAATTAAGTGATTTTGGCTTTGATTTTCATAAAGTAACTTCCAGAAAAAAATCTATTGTTAAAAACAGAAATGAAACTGATAGTTTGTTAAAAAATGGCGATTTTGATATATTGCACTGCCATTTTAATACTTTAAGTTATATATATCCTGTTATTTCAGCGATGAAGAACAATGTAAAAGTCATAGTGCATAGCAGAAATGCTGGAACATCCAAATCGTTAAAAACTAATGCTTTGCATTATCTAAATTCTTTAGTCCTTCCAAAGGATAGAATCAAAAGGCTAGCTGTTTCTGAAGACGCTGGGAAATGGCTCTTCGGGAAAAAGTCGGATTTTGAAATAATTAACAATGGCGTAGATATTGAACGATTTTCATATGATGATGCCGCTAGGAAAAATTTAAGAAGGGAGTTCGGCGTCAAAGATGATGAGTTTTTAATAGGTAATGTAGGGGCCTTTCTTCCTGCAAAAAATCATAATTTCTTGGTTGATTTTTTTCGTCGTTTTTTAACAGTCAAAAAAAAATCAAAATTGATTCTGGTTGGTGACGGTAGCTTAAAAAAAAGTATTGAAGAGAAAGCTGAAAAATTGGGTATTTCAGAAAGTATTATTTTTTCTGGAGTTAGAAGCGATGCCGATAGAATATATAGCGCAATGGATCTTTTTGTTTTCCCAAGTTTATATGAGGGGTTTGGTAGTGCTGTACTCGAGGCACAAACATCTGGCCTTCCTTGCCTTATATCTTCAAATACTCCAAAAGACGTAATTGTTCTAAAAAACTGTTACCAACTAGATTTAAGCTTGGGTATCGATCATTGGGTTAGGAGTGCTGAAGCAATAGATGCTTTCTTTGATAGATCAAGCGCAAGTAGTGAGATTGAGCAGGCTGGCTACTCTGTTGAGTCTGAAATAAAGAGATTAGAAAATATATATGTGTCGGCTTTGAGTAAGTAACAAATAGTTACATTGTTAAGCGCCATGTAAGCATGAGCCAAGCTTGTTTCTACAGCGCGTCAATTGCTTAAAAAATTTTAATTTTAAATTGCTATATAATTAATGAGAATACTTTTAGTTATTACAAGCTTAGGAGTCGGTGGAGCTGAGCGTTTGGTCATAAGCTTGGCAGATCGCTTCACTGCTGCTGGACACGAAGTATGCCTTGCTTGGTTTCATAGTGAAGCAGAGTTGAAACCACTCGATGCGCGAGTAAGTTTGGTTAATCTTGGTATATCTAAAAACCCATTAGCTTTAATTAAAGGCTTGTGGCGATTAAGAAAGTTAATACTTGAATTTAAACCGGATGTAGTGAATAGTCATCTAGTGCACGCCAATATTCTTACTCGATTATTACGATTAATCACACCTATGCCGAGATTAATCAGTAGCGCCCATAATACTAATGAAGAAGGGCGTTTCCGTATGTTGGCCTATCGCTTCACAGATCGTTTGGCCAATATTTCAACGAATGTTTCTGATGAGGCCGTGCAAGCCTTTATTGATCAAGGTGCGCTCCTTCCTGGCCGCATGATGACAATTCACAATGGAATAGACACTGATAATTTTAAATTTGGCTATGATGCGCGTGTAGCTATACGCAATGAGTTAGGACTAAGTGACTCGCAGCCTGTTTTACTTGCTGTAGGTCGATTTTGGGAAGCAAAAGATTATCCTAATCTCTTTCATGCACTTGCCAAGTTACAAGGCTGGGGATATAGCCCAAAACTAATAATTGCTGGCGATGGTCCTTTACGTGAGAAATTGGTTGAACTTTCTATTAAATTAAAAATCAATAATCAAGTATATTTTTTAGGCGTGCGCCACGATGTGCTGGGCTTGATGTCCGCTGGAGATATTTTTGTATTGTCGTCTGCATGGGAAGGATTACCTATGGTTGTGCTGGAAGCAATGGCCTGCCAACGGTTAGTCGTCGCCACCGATTGTGGAGGAGTACGGGGCCTCGTGGGTGAGTCTGGCTTATTAGTGCCACCACAAGATTCGGGCGCACTAGCAATTGCGTTAAAGCAAGCTTTGAATCTTGAATCCAATCAGCGTGTAGAGCTTGGGAAAAATGCACGCAAGCGCGTTGAAAAACTTTACTCCTTGGAAGCGGCATCCAGAAAGTGGCTGCGGCTATATCGTGGCGAACCCGTTGAGGATACAGCGCAGCCAACGTCGACGATGGAGAGCTAGTAGCTAATGTGTGGACTGACAGGTTTCCTTTCCAGCGGGGCGTCAGACGATTTCCAGGCGAGCATTCGCGCGATTCGCGGCATGATGGATGCCATTACCCACCGCGGGCCGGATAGCGATGGCCACTGGTCGGACGAGACGGTGGGATTGGTACTTGGGCATCGGCGTCTGTCGATTTTGGATCTCACCCCGGCTGGTCATCAGCCGATGCACTCTGCCTGTGGGCGCTATGTCATCGCCTTCAACGGCGAGATTTATAATCACTTGGACATAAGAAAGAAGCTGGAAGCTGAAAGCTGGAAGAAAACCCCGGTTTGGCGGGGGCATTCGGATACCGAAACGTTGCTGGCAGCGTTTGCGGCCTGGGGTATCGAAGCCACGCTCCAGGCGGCGGTGGGCATGTTTGCAACCGCGCTGTGGGATCGCAAGGAGCAGACGCTGACTCTGGCGCGGGATCGCTTTGGGGAAAAGCCGCTTTACTATGGTTTTACGGGCAAAGGCCTCTCGGATAGCACTTTCTTGTTTGGCTCCGAACTCAAGGCGTTGGCGGCACATCCTCAGTGGCAGGGCGAGTTGGAAACCGGTGCGCTGGAAAACTATCTGCGCTTCGGTTGTGTGCGCGGTAAGCAGAGCATCTTCCGTGGCATTTTCAAGTTGCCACCGGGCAGTTTGTTGACGCTATCTCGTGACCATATCAAAGCGTACCGATTACCTGAGCCCGTTCAGTGGTGGTCCGCCGAGCAGGCGGCTCATGCTGCCATCCAGCAAGGGCGCATCACTGATCCTTCCTACGCTGTGGGTCAAGTGGAGCAGGCGCTGGGACAATCGATCGGCCAGCGTATGATTGCCGATGTGCCGCTGGGGGCCTTTCTCTCTGGCGGTATCGATAGCTCCGCCGTGGTCGCCTTGATGCAAGCCCAGGCCAGTCGCCCAGTACGAACCTTTTCTGTGGGCTTCGATGATCGCCGCTATGATGAATCCGCCCATGCGGCAGCAATAGCAGAGCATCTGGGGACTGAGCATGTGACGCTCAAGGCTACCTCCCGGATGGCGCTGGACCTGGTACCGCGATTGCCGGAAATCTACGATGAGCCCTTCGCGGATTCCTCACAACTGCCGACTACTTTAGTTGCACAGCTGACTCGCGAGCATGTCACCGTAGCGCTCTCTGGCGATGGCGGCGATGAGCTCTTCGGCGGTTACAACCGCCACCTCTGGGTGCCTCGGCTATGGGACAAGCTTAAGCGCATGCCGTTGCCGGCTCGACGTGCCTTGGCGGTTTCACTCAAGTCTATTCCTTCCCATGCCTATGACCGCATGATGCAGCTAGGAGGCAAGGCGCTGCCTTCCCGCCTGCGCCTGCGCACCTTCGGCGAGAAACTGCACAAGCTCGCCGCGGTGCTGGAAAGTCCTTCCCAACAGGCGCTGTTTGCCGGGGTGTCCTCGATGAACCGCGCACCGGCAACGCTTTTGGCCGGTAATCATCCGGAGGCCAAAGCGGACGCCTTGTATCCCGTGCTTGCCGGTTTCGACAGTGTCGAGTGGATGCTGCTGATGGATACGCTGCACTATATGGTCGACGATGTGCTGGTGAAAGTGGATCGCGCCAGCATGGCCAGCAGCTTGGAGGTGCGCGTGCCGTTTCTCGATCCCGAGGTATTTCATGCCGCCTGGCGTTTGCCGCCGGAGATCAAGCTGCGGGAAGGGCAGGGTAAGTGGGTATTGCGTCAGGTGCTATATCGCCATGTACCGCGTGAATTGATCGAGCGGCCCAAGATGGGCTTCGCCATCCCCTTGGATGACTGGCTACGTGGTCCGCTTAGAGAGTGGACGGAAGACCTGCTATCTTCTCAAAGCCTTAAGGAATTGCCGATGCTTGATGCAAAGCAAGTGCATAAGCTGTGGCAGGCCCACCTCAAGAGGCAGGGACATTACGCCCAGCAGCTTTGGACGGTATTGCAATTGCTCGCCTGGCAGCGCAAGTGGCGGCCGAGGCTTGCTTGATTTATTGACACAATATTTAGGTTCACTGCGTGAGTGATTTTTGGCTGGACTTTCCCAATTTTTTAGTGTGTATCACCCTGGTGCTAATGGCTCACTTGCGAGGGGTGATTAACTTTAATGTGGCGACGGTATTGTTTGCCTCTAGCATTGTACCGTTTTTACTTAATGATATGTTATTTCCAGCAAGCTATATGCCGGATCAATTTCGCTATTGGGAAGTGACAAAGTCTTTGCGGGAGTTAAATTTTTCGGTATGGGATAGAACTTTGTCTATTAATTTTTCCTCTGCCGTATTAGCTTTATTTCCTTTGCCTTTCATGCATACAATCGTTAGCTTAGGGTTTGTCAATAAGTTTATTTATTTATTTAGTGTTGTTGGCCTGGTGCGGGCGCGCATTGCTTCTCATTCAATACTACTCTTTTTAGTATTGTATCCTAGCTTGATTCTTTATACATCTTTGAGCTTGCGTGATACTTTGGTCGTGGTGTTTATGCTTTTGGGTTTTTTGATGGTTATAAAAAATAAATTTTTTTTAGCGTTTTTATTTTTATCTCCATTGCTGGTAATTAAGTCACAAAACGTTTTTATAATGCTGATATTTGTAAGTATATACATATTTTTTGGTGTTGGGCGTCAAGGACTTTCGGCTTCGCGCTTTTTCTTCTTGTTGGTAGGGCTGGGATTGATGATGATAGCTATTTATCCACTGGCTATTGATCAAATCAATTTTTATCGTATTGCGATGTTTGCCGAAGATGGCGGTGACCCGGAAAAAATTGAAGTGATCAGTGGGTTTGGTGATTTTTTATTGAATGGAATTACTGGTGCCTTATATTTTTTAATTAAACCGCTGCCTTGGGAAGCGGAAAATATTCTTCAGCTAGTACAATCATTCGAAAATGCCGTGGTAGGTGTATTTCTTCTTTGGCTGACCAAAAAAGCCTGGGAATTGAATCGTGAAAAAACGTTATTCTGGATATTATTCCTTCTAGGGGCCTTCACGATTTATGGCCTGGTAGTTTTCAACTACGGTACCGCCGCCCGCTATCGCTTTCCTTTCTTGGTGGTGTATGTGGTGTGCATGGCCTATGACACCGGGTTAGTACAGCACTGGCAAAACGTTCGCAAGAAAAGCCTGCTTGGCCAATAGCACCATTTGATTTTTATTCACGGTTAATATCGTTATGCCTTCTAGTGTCCAATCGCAGGCGACCTTGACAGTTGTCATGGTCTCCAATACCTCCTGGTATTTCTATAACTTCCGCCGCGGCACCGTCGAGGCCCTGCGCAATGCCGGGTATCGGGTGATCGTGCTGGCGCCGACGGATGCATATTCCCGGCGTCTGGTGGAGGAACTGGGTGTCGAGCATATACCGTTGGCGCTTGAGGGCAAGAGCACCAGCCCGTTGAGCGAAGGGCGGAGCTTCACGCATCTATTGCGCAGCCTGCGCCGGCTTTCGCCGGCGTTTGTCTTCAACTTTACTGTCAAGGCCAATATCTATTCCGGGCTGGCCTGCCGGGCCTTGAATATTCCCTATGCCAACAATGTGTCCGGGCTGGGCACGGCCTTCCTGCACGACACCTGGCTGTTTCGCCGGGTACGTTCGCTTTACGGTTTCGCCAACCGTGGGGCGCGCTGCGTGTTCTTCCAGAACCGCGAAGACCACGACCTGTTTCAGCGCTATGGTCTGCTGCGCGATACCCCCACAGTGGTGCTGCCCGGTTCCGGCATGGATACGCAGCGCTTTGCCTTTGCGCCGTTGCCCGAGTCCACGCCCTTTACCTTCGTGATGATCGCGCGGCTGCTGGGGGACAAGGGCGTGCGAGAATATGTGCAGGCCGCCCAACAGGTACACGAGGATTCCCCCTCGGCGCGCTTTCTGTTGATCGGCCCGCACGGCAGCAGCAACCGTACCGCTATCCATCAGGACGAGGTGGCCGAGTGGCAGGCCCAGGGCGTGATCGAGTATCTGGGCGAGCAGGAGAATATCCGCGACTGGCTAAGACAAAGCCACGTGCTGGTCTTGCCTTCCTATCGGGAGGGCATGCCGCGTACCGTGCTGGAGGCTGCTTCCATGGGTCGTCCGGCCATCGTCTCGGATGTGCCCGGCTGTCGGCACGCCATTGTCGCCGGCGAAACCGGCTGGCTGTGCGAGGTCAAAAGTGCGGATTCCCTGGCCGCCTGCATGCGGGAATGCCTCGAGATGCCTTTCTCCAGCCTGGAGCAGGCAGGCAAGGCCGCCCGGCAGCGCATCGAGGCGGAGTTCGACGAGCGCATCGTGATCCAGGCGGCCATGAACTGTCTGGAGTCGTCGCTGTCCCAGCGCTCCCCGGCTCGTCACGCCTCTCGCTAGCCCGTTTCCTCATCAGCGATTCGCTAACTCATCCTTCAACGAGAAAATCCTTTATGCGCCGTATGCAAGACGTGCGCCTGGGCGTGATTGGCCTGGGCTATGTGGGGCTGCCCTTGGCAGTGGAGTTCGGTAAGGTGATGCCCACCCTGGGGTTCGATATCGATTCGCGTCGTATCCAGGCACTGCGCGATGGGGTCGACCACACCCTCGAGGTAGAGCCGGAATTGTTGGCCGAAGCCGGGCAACTGATGTTCACCGATTCCCTCGAGGCGCTGCGCGAGTGCAATGTCTATATCGTGACCGTGCCCACGCCGATCGATGCGGGCCGGCAACCGGATCTGACGCCGCTGTTGAAAGCCAGCGAAACCCTGGGCCAAGTGATCGGCAAGGGCGATGTGGTGATCTATGAGTCCACCGTGTATCCCGGGGCAACGGAAGGCGACTGCATTCCGGTAATCGAGCGGGTGTCCGGCCTGGTCTTCAACCGGGACTTCTTCGCGGGCTACAGCCCGGAGCGCATCAACCCCGGCGACAAGGAGCATCGGGTTACCTCGATCAAGAAGGTCACCTCCGGTTCCACGCCGGAAATCGCAACCTTCGTCGACGAGTTGTATCGCCGGGTGATTACCGCAGGCACCCATCTGGCCAGTTCCATCGCCGTGGCCGAGGCTGCCAAGGTGATCGAGAATACCCAGCGCGATCTCAATATCGCTTTGATCAACGAGCTGGCGGTGATCTTTGAGCGGCTGGGGCTGGATACTCAGGAGGTGCTGGAAGCCGCCGGTACCAAGTGGAATTTTTTGCCGTTTCGTCCTGGTCTGGTGGGAGGCCACTGCATCGGCGTCGATCCCTACTACCTGACCCACCGGGCCCAGCAGGTGGGCTACCACCCGGAGGTTATTCTCGCCGGGCGGCGTATCAACGACGGCATGGGCGCCTATGTCGCCAGCCAGCTGGTCAAGCAGATGGTCAAGCGGCGCATTCACGTCAACGGCGCGCGGGTGCTGGTGATGGGGCTGACCTTCAAGGAAAACTGCCCGGATCTGCGCAACACCCGGGTGGTGGATATCCTGAGCGAGCTGGCGGAATACGGCGTCGAGGTGGAGGTGTTCGATCCCCAGGTCGACCCCCAGCAAGCCGAGCGCGAGTATGGTGTTCAGCTGGTCGATGAGCCCCAGGACGGCGTCTATGACGGGATGATTCTTGCCGTAGGGCACCGGGAGTTTCATGAGCTGGGCGTCGAGCGTATTCACCGCTGGGGAAAGGCCGAGCACGTGCTGTACGATCTGAAATATGTGCTGCCCAAGGATCAGGTCGATCTGCGCCTGTAGCGATCGGGGATTTTCATGAAACCATTTTTTATTTGTTCAAGGAGCAGTCATGAGTTTCGCTGATTGCAAGTCAAGACTCGTCGCCTCGCCTCGCCGTTGGCTGGTCACCGGTTGCGCGGGTTTTATCGGCTCCAACCTGCTGGAAACGCTGCTGAAGCTGGATCAATCCGTGGTGGGGCTGGATAACTTCGCCACCGGCTACCAGCGCAACCTGGACGAAGTACGCGATCAGGTCAGCCCTGAGCAGTGGCAGCGCTTTCAGTTTATCGAAGGCGATATCCGTCATCTCGAGGATTGCCATAAAGCGTTGATGCCGGACGGCGAACCGGTGGCGCATGTGTTGCATCAGGCGGCGCTGGGATCGGTGCCACGCTCCCTGGAAGACCCCTTGACCACCCACGCGGCCAACTGTACCGGCCATTTGAACATGCTGGTGGCGGCGCGGGACGCCGGGGTGACAAGCTTCGTCTATGCGGCCTCGAGTTCCACCTACGGCGATCATCCGGGACTACCCAAGGAAGAGGACATCATCGGCAA
This sequence comes from Pistricoccus aurantiacus, assembly GCF_007954585.1. Taxonomy (GTDB): domain Bacteria; phylum Pseudomonadota; class Gammaproteobacteria; order Pseudomonadales; family Halomonadaceae; genus Pistricoccus; species Pistricoccus aurantiacus. The sequence goes on along the minus strand of NZ_CP042382.1, from coordinate 2,928,267 downwards.
ACCGCTCTCGCCTTATGCGGTGACCAAGTATGTCAATGAGCTGTACGCGGATGTCTTCGCCCGGGCCTATGACTTCAAGAGCGTGGGGCTGCGCTACTTCAATGTGTTCGGACCGCGCCAGGACCCGGATGGCGCCTACGCGGCGGTGATTCCCAAGTGGACCGCGGCCATGCTCACCGATGAAACCCTGTATATCAACGGCGATGGAGAAACCAGCCGGGATTTCTGTTTTATCGACAATGCGGTGCAGACCAATCTATTAGCGGCGCTTGCAGAAGGCGACGCTCAAGGCCAAGTGTATAACGTGGCGGTCAATGCGCGGACGTCCTTGAATCAGTTGTTCGATTACCTGCGCACCGCTTTGGCGGAGCAAGGGGTTGAATACGCTCGTGATCCGATCTATCGGGATTTCCGCCCCGGTGATGTACGCCACTCCCAGGCGGATATCAGTAAGGCGTCCAGGCTGTTGGGCTATACCCCGAGCCACGAGGTCAAGCAGGGCATCAGCGAGGCGATGCCTTGGTATATCGAGCATTTCAATACAGTTAAAGTAAGTAAAGGCTAAAACCCCTGCATAGTTAAAAAGCTGCATAAGAAATGATCGTAACCGATTCGTATTCTAAGTAAAAAAGGCACAATGACGAGTCTTCAGCTTCATTAAAGGCACGCCATGTCCCGTAATCTCAGCCATGATCAGAATTTCAAGAATCTGATTCTCGACTATCCGCGCCAGGCGCTGGCGTTCTTCGCCGAGGAAGAGGCAGCGGAGATTGATGCCAGTGTGACAATCACGCCTCTACGCCAGGAACAGCTCAAGGAGCGCTTGGGAGAGCGCTTTCGCGAGCTGGACGTGCCCTTGCTGGTGGAGTGGCCGGATGGACGTCGGGAAGCCTTGTTGTTCGTGCTCGAGGAAGAGACGCAGTCACGGCGCTTTTCCATTCATCGTCTGGCCCATTACTGCCTCGATCTGGCGGAGCTGCTCGCTACCGAGCGGGTGGTACCAGTGGTCATCTTCCTGCGCGAGCATCCGGGGCTGCCGCGTGATCTGGTATTGGGCAGCGAGCGCCGCCACTATCTACGCTTCGACTATCTGGCTTGCATGCTGGCTTCCACGCCCGCCGAACGGTACCTTGAAAGTGACAATCTGGTGGCCCGCCTGAATCTGCCCAACATGCGTTGGCCGCCGGATAAAAAGGTCGAGATCTACGCCAGGGCGATCGAAGGGCTACTGACCCTCGAACCGAACGTCGAGAAACAGATCAAATACCTGGATTTCGTCGATATCTACACGGGATTGAGCGAGGCAGAACGCTTTGATTACGAATCCCGTTATCCGCAGGAGAACGCCGCAATGACGGGACTGGCAGAACGTTTACGAACAGAAGGTAGGCAAGAAGGTAGGCAAGAAGGCATTCAGCAAGGAGAGCAGGGTTTACTGAGAAAATTGCTGGAGCGCCGCTTCGGGCCGCTCGAGTCAGCAACGGAACAGCGCTTGCAAAACGCTACCACCGAGGAACTGGAGCACTGGGCCGAGAATCTGTTGGAGGCGCAGTCGCTGAGGGAGGTGTTTACCCAATAGCTGATGGTGTCGGGCTTAAGTAGCTATGATGCAGTAATGAAATAATGCAGCAATGTTGTTGCCCGTTGCCCGTTGCCCGTTGCCCGTTGCCCGTTGCCCGTTGCCCGTTGCCCGTTGCCCGTTGCTTATGAAATGGGGAGAGTGTCATGCTAAATGGCGATATGCTGTGCTTGGCTATTCCTTGGCGGGTTGTGCATCGAGCCCAAAATATGTCGCTGCTTTCATCAAGGCCTCGTCTTGCGTGACCAACGTTGCCTGATGAGTTTCCGCACATGCCATGTGCAGGGCATCCAGCGTTCGTAATGCGGTTTTGCGAGTCAGCAGCCAATGTCTGGCACGCTGGTAATGGCGGGAGCCAAGCTGGCATATTTCAAACCGTCCTGCCGCGATATCTTCTTGAAATGCGCTTTCAATGCGGTTGGCCTGTGGCTCGGTCAGTTCTTTTGTCCTTACCCAGCGCGCCAGTGCCGAGGCTAGCTCGACCTCGGTAAGCGGGCTGATGAGAACGGGCTGTGTCTGAGCGAAAAGTAAATTCTGCACTGCCGCACTGCTGGATTCCTGACGATAGTAGGGCAGCAGCGCACTGGTATCGATATAAAGCACTTAATAACGCTCCTCGTCGCGTAGGGTTCGAACCAGTTCAGCAGAGGTTTCCTTGGCGGGGGGCAATTCACGACGTAATTGGCTACGGTCAGGAAAATGCACTTCCTTGACTGTCGCCGGTACCAGTTTCGCGGCTGGCTTGCCGCGTCGCAGAATGATGATTTCCTCTCCCGCTGCCACGGCATCCAGAAGGCTGGAGAGCTTTTCGCGGGTTTCACGCACGCTGGTCTTTTGCATCGTCGTTATCCGTTATCTCTAGGGTGTACAAGTAAAGTGTACATTGTTTTCAGTAGGCAGGTAGGTAGACAGGAATTCATTTAGGCACATTTGCTGACGTTGATGCTGTTTCAGCCAATAGCCTGAATAAGTCAATCGTTGCCTTTCTTTAAAGGGTATTAGATATCTAGATTTTCATTTATTATTGTTGCCATATAAATCGTTTGGAATTTTACGATGAGCACTATGGCCACAATGCCGCTTCCCGTTGCCCGGTCTCCCAAGAAACTACAGTCGCAAATGCTTCACAATAATCGGTTCCTAGGGCTTCATCAGGCCTGGCTGGGCGCGTTTCTGTCGCCGTTCGTGCTGGGAACGGTGGCGCTGTTCAATGAAGACTGGCAGTGGTGGTGGATTCTGCCGACTTTTCTTCTATGCTGGGGCTTCATTGAAGTGTTGTTTCTACGCCGGCGTCTGGCAATTCGGCGTCTAGCGGTGATGGAAAGCCGTGCTGAGGTGATTCGGCTGGCTTGGAAGCATGGCGTTTCATTGCGTGAGATTAGGGTGGTCGATGATGAAGCCTGAGGCCTGCAGGTGAGTGACGAATCAAGCGACGCGTTGCGCGATCGTCTGATCGATGGCGTGATCGCCGCGGGGCGTCGGGTAATGGATATCTATCGTCAGGGATTCGATGTCGAGCTCAAGGACGACCAGAGCCCGCTCACGCAAGCGGACATGGCTTCCCATCATGCGCTGCTGGCGCTGTTGAATTCCCTGTTTCCCGATACGCCGGTACTCTCCGAGGAGTCCGAGCCGGTTTCCTATGCGACGCGACAGCGCTGGAAGCGGTATTGGCTGGTGGACCCGCTGGATGGCACCAAGGAATTCATCAAGCGCAACGATGAGTTCACGCTTAATGTGGCCCTGGTGGATGATGGCGTGCCGGTATTCGGCATCGTCCATGCGCCGGCCCTGGGCGAGGACGGTATTACCTGGTGGGGGCAGGTGGACGAGGGCGCTTTCAAATGCGAAGGCGACAAGCAGAGACGCATTACGGTGAGTCAACTGCCGGATCCGGATCACAAGCCCTGGCGGGTCGCCGGCAGCCGTTCTCATGGCCAACCCAAGCTCAAGGCCTTCTGTGCCGCGCTGCCGGCTCACTCGCGGATTTCCATGGGCAGCTCGCTGAAATTCTGCCTGGTGGCGGAAGGCAGTGCGGATCTCTATCCGCGTCTGGCGCCCACCAGCGAATGGGATTCCGCCGCTGCCCAGGCAGTGGTTGTCGCCGCCGGCGGCGAGGTGCTGGAGGCGCATTCCCTGAAGCCGCTGCGTTACAATCAGCAAGACAGTCTTCTGAATCCTTTCTTTATCGTCTGCACTCAACGAGACCCCAGGTGGCAACAAGCGCTTGCCACCGCGCTCACGTAAGCTAGGATGACCGCCTCAAGCGCCTATCGACCGTCGAGGAATGTCACCCTTATGCGCTCAAGCCCCATGGCATCGCTTGCTCCCTGGCAAGGTGCGGTGCTGTTCGCGTTCTTGGCAAGTCTGGTCACGCTGCCGTTGGGCTATGGCATCTGGGCCGTTGCCGCTCTGGTTCTGGCGCTTTTTGCCATGCTGCCGACCGTTCGTCGGCTTCCCCTGGACCGTGAAGACGCCGCCTGGCTGGTCATGCTGGCCCTGGTGGGGCTCAATCAGGTTCTCGACGCCTGGCGCAGCGGCGCGCCGATCGGCCATCAGACCACGCCTTCGCTGCCCTGGTGGCCATTCGCCGCCGGGGTGATCCTGATAGCCTGGCGAGCGCGACCCATGCGGGCGAAATGGCTGTGGGGCGGAGTGATTCTCGGCGCTCTGGGAGCGGGCACCATCGCCTTCGACGAGCGCTGGATCAACGGCTTCAACCGGGCGGATAACGATATCAACGCCATTCCCTTCGGCAACCTTTCCTTGCTGCTTGGCGTATTGGCCCTGGTCAACGCGCTGCGCCTTTGCCACAAGTACGCCGAGCCGCCGCGCTGGTACGTGGTGTTCTCGCTGCTGGCCACGGGTAGCGGACTCTTGGCGTCGCTGTTATCCGGCACCCGAGGCGGTTGGATTACCTTGCCGGTGGCGCTGGCGCTGATCGGCTGGATGTATCGATCGCTGCTGCAGCGGGGCTGGCAAACCCTGGCAGCCTGGCAGCGCTGGAGCCTGATACTGCTGAGCGTGCTGGTGATCGGCTGGGCGCTGAGTTTCGCCTATCCTCGTTTATGGGAGCTTTACAACAACCTGGAGCGCTTTTTCAATGAAGGGGTGGTGAAGACCTCGATCGGCGCGCGTATCGATATGTGGCAGAACGCGATTCGGCTGTTTCTGGAAAAACCGCTGTTTGGCTGGGGAGAGGGCGCCATGCGCCCGGTGCTGGATCGCTTGATCGACAGCGGCCTCATGGATGCCAATGTGCAGGATCAGTTTCTGGGCTATCAGCTGCATAACGAATGGCTGGATACTGCCGCTCGGCGCGGTCTGGTCGGCGTGGTACTGCTGGCGGCCTTCTATGCAGTGCCGCTGGTGCTTTTCGCACGTCATCTCAGGGATGCGACGCCGCAGCGCAAGGCGCTCGCCCTGGCCGGGGTGCTGGTGGTGCTGATGTTCCTGGGCTTTGGCTTGAGCCAGAGCATGTTTCGCGATGTGCGTACCTACAGCGGCTATCTGGCGCTGATCGTGGCCTGCTGGTCCTTGCTCAAGCGCCCCTATCCAGAAAGCAGATTCACTAAGCGTCCAATGCTCGAAGGAGACCAATGAAACTTCTCATTACCGGCATGGCGGGGTTTATCGGCCACGCGGTGGCCAAGCGGCTGTCCGGTCAGGGCCACGAAATCGCCGGCATCGATAATCTCAATGACTATTACGATGTGGCGCTCAAGCAGGCGCGTCTGGATGACCTGGCGCCGTGCGAGGATATCACCTTCATCAAGCTCGATCTGGCGGATCGCGCGGGCATGGAAGCGCTTTTCGCGGAACGGCGTTTCGATCGGGTGATTCACCTGGCGGCTCAGGCCGGGGTGCGCTATTCCCTGGAAAATCCTCACGTCTACGCGAATGCCAATCTGCTGGGCTTCCTCAACGTGCTGGAAGGCTGTCGCCAGCAGCAGGTGGAGCATCTGGTGTACGCCTCCTCGAGCTCCGTCTACGGCATGAACGACAAGGTGCCGTTCGCCACCAGCGACAACGTGGATCAGCCGATCAGCCTGTATGCGGCCACCAAGAAAGCCAACGAGCTGATGGCGCATACCTATGCGCACCTTTATCGCCTACCCGCTACCGGGCTGCGATTCTTTACGGTGTACGGCCCTTGGGGACGCCCGGACATGGCGATGTTCAAGTTCACCCGGGCGATTCTCGAAGGCAAACCCCTGGACGTTTACAACCACGGTGACATGTCCCGGGATTTCACCTATATCGACGATATCGTCGAAGGCGTGGTACGTATCCTCGAGGTGATTCCAGCGGCTCCCGAGTCCGACACGGCAGAACCCGCCGCCGCTACTGCGCCCTATGCGCTTTACAATATCGGCCACGGTAGCCCGGTGGGGCTGATGGATTTCGTGCATGCGGTGGAAGCGGCAACCGGGCGCGAAGCGAACTGCAACTACCTTCCCATGCAGCCCGGGGACGTGCCGCGCACCTGGGCGGATACCCAGGCGCTTTATGAGGTGACCGGCTATCAGCCCACAATAAAGGTGGAAGAGGGCGTTCGGCGTTTCGTGGACTGGTATCGCGACTATTACTCTGTATGACTATTGTGCCGTGTAACCATTTTTTTAGTCGTGGATGGGACCAGACAGGTTCACCCATAGTCACTATTTGCTATAGCAACGAGATCGTTAAACTACGTCGCAAGCGCGCTATATCGAAATCGTTTGAATCTCGGGGGCAGTAAAGGAATGAAAATCACCATTTTCGGTACGGGTTATGTGGGGCTGGTTACCGGGACTTGCCTGGCCGATGCGGGACACGAAGTGCTGTGCATGGACGTGGATGAGAACAAGATCGCGCGCTTGAAAGACGGCGAGATTCCAATCTTCGAGCCGGGGTTGGAGAGCATGGTAAAAAGTAATGTCGCCGGAGGACGCCTGGACTTCACCACGGATCCGGTGGCGGCGGTGGGCTTCGGTCAGCTGCAGTTTATCGCCGTGGGCACGCCGCCGGACGAAGACGGCAGCGCGGACTTGCAGTACGTGCTGTCGGTGGCGGATACCATCGGCAGGCACATGACGGATTATAAGGTGATCGTCGATAAGTCCACGGTGCCGGTGGGGACCGCGGATCGGGTCAGCCAGACGGTGGCGGCGGCGCTCGAGGGCAGAGGGGAATCCATCGAGTTCGATGTCTGCTCCAATCCGGAATTTCTCAAGGAAGGCGCTGCCATCAAGGACTTTACCCACGGCGCGCGTATCATCGTGGGCACCGAGTCCGAGCGGGTCATGCGCCTGATGCGCGAATGCTACGCGCCTTATAACCGTCATCATGAAAAGATGATGTTCATGGACGTGCGCGCCGCGGAGCTGACCAAGTACGCCGCCAACGCCATGCTGGCCACCAAGATCAGCTTCATGAACGAGATCGCCAATCTGGCGGAACGTTTGGGGGCTGACGTCGAACAGGTACGCCGAGGCATCGGTTCGGATCCGCGCATCGGCTACAGCTTCATCTATCCGGGCTGTGGCTATGGCGGCTCCTGTTTTCCCAAGGACGTGCAGGCGTTGGCGCACACCGCCACGGAAGTGGATTATCAGCCGGAGCTGTTGAATGCGGTGGAAGCCGTCAACTTCCGCCAGAAGAAGACGCTTTACACCAAGCTGGCCCAGGCCTTCGACGGCGACCTCAAGGGCCGGACCATCGCCCTGTGGGGGCTGGCCTTCAAGCCTAATACCGACGACATGCGTGATGCGCCCAGCCGCACCTTGATGGAAGCGTTATGGGAAGCCGGCGCCACGGTCCAGGCTTTCGATCCGGAGGCCATGAAGGAATGTCGGCGCATCTATGGCGAGCGAGACGATCTGGTGCTGGTCGCGGACCGGGTGCAGGCGGTGAAAGGCGCCGATGCCTTGGTGATCTGCACCGAATGGAAGGATTTTCGTATCGTGGACTTCGATTGGCTCAAGCGCCAGCTGAGTACGCCGGTGATCGTCGATGGCCGTAACCTGTTCGACCCCCAGGCAGCCAAGGAAGCCGGCCTGATGTATTACGGGGTGGGTCGCGGTGATTCACTGCGCTCGTGCAGCTAGGAAAGCTAGAACGTCTTGATGTGATCAAGACTGGATTGAGCCAAGCATCAAAAAGGCCACGTCGGAAGACGTGGCCTTTTTGCTTACTACTACGACTTGGGGTGTTTACTCCCACACCTTGTCGATTTCCTTCCAGTAGCGGCCCAGGTTGCGCTCGCCGGTCAGGTTATACAGCTCGTAGCGCTTGTTGAGCCGGGCGCCACCGTCTCGAGTAAGGGGCGACCAGCTGAGGCCGACACTGCTGCGGCTTGAGGTGGTGAAGAAGGCGTCCAGAGGCAGGGAAACGTAGAGACCCTTGTCGAAGCTGCCCTCGCCGTATTCCTCGCTGCTCACATCGGTGAAGGTGGCCCAGGCGCCCATGCGCACGCCGGAGTCGAACTGTCGGGACAGGTCGATGGTGCCGCCCCAGTCTTCCGCCAGATAGCGGCCCAGGCTAAATTTGGCCAGCACGTCTTTCACGCCGGTTTCCACGTAGGCGCTGAGGTGACCGGTCACGGTATCATAGTCCCGCAGGCCGAACTGCTGGTCGAAGTCGCGCTGCTTCACGTAGTTGATATCCGCACCCAGGGCAAACGCGCTGTTGAAGGGGCGATAGAGCACCTCGCCGCCGACCCCGGCGTACATCATCTCGAGATAACCGCCGTAACCCATGGCATACCAGTTGTCGTTGAGCTTCGCGGTACGGGTGTACTGCAGATTAGTCAAGCCAAGGTCGCCTTCCTCGAGATAGTCGCCGATAAAGGTGCGCACGCGAGGCAGATCGGAATCCGCGATGTATTCGTAGTCGTCCAGGTTGTCGAAGAGGGTCCAGGCCAGGGTGCCGGAGAACCAGCCGTTGGTATCGGTGAAATATTCCGCGCTGGCATCGAGGTACAGGCGATACAGGTAGCCGTCAGGCCCGCCGAGGTTCTGGTCGAGTCCCGGGCCGATACTGTAGCGGAAGCGTTGCGGCTTGTTCTCGTGGAGTACTTCGCCTCTTGGCTTGGATGCGGCTTGTGCATAGATCCCGTACAGATAGGGAATCTCTTCCTGTTCCGCCTGGAGCGCCGCGACGAAATCCTTGCGGGAATGGATATCCTCGCGCAGATCCATGCCTCGAGACTGCCAGCGGTAGCGGAACGTCTCGACGTCCTTGTCCACTTCGTTGTTCAGGATACGGTTGGCGCGGCCTTCGGTCTTGATCAGGGAGCGGAAGCGCACCGGCTCGCCTTCCACCACCAGGGTCTTGTCGTCTCGGGCGATGATGCGCGAAACCCGAACCCCGGCGTTGTCTTCCAGCTTCTGGCTGACCGCCGGCCAGTCGTTGGTGGTGGACTCAGGCGCGGATTGCAGCGCCACCGGCTGGGGGTCGCGCTTGACCTGAGAGATATCGGCCAGATTCACCGAGTAGGCGATGCCGAACATGGCGGTGTCGCCACGCTCGAAGCCCGCATTCAGCGCCAGATAATCCGTCAGCTTCAGGCGAGCGCCGAAATTGAACGGGGAATCCTGATCGATAGGCTCGCCCGCCGGGTCGTTCTCGTAGTCGTTGCCGTCGTATTCCAGCATCAGGCTGAGCGGTTCCCAGGGGGTCTGGTACTGCACGCCGCCGAAAAAGGCCATCGGTCCGCGAAAGAGCTGGTCCAGATCGAAATCGCCGCCTTCGCCGACATCGGGGCGCGGACGATCGTCGAAGCGGTCGTCGATCCAGCCGAACGGGGAATCGATATCGCCGCGTCCGCCGAGATACCCCCAGCCCAGGCCGAGGGTGAAATCGAAATCGTACCAGCGCTTGCTGGCGACCAGGTATTCGCCGCCGAACAGCGAGGTGCCGCCGATATCCCGAAAGCCCAGGGCAATTTCCGGCACTCGACGGCTTTCCTGCCAGAGTCGAAACTTGGCGTCGAAGCCTTTGTCCAGGTAATCCCGATCGCCGGCAATGGCTTCACCATAGAGCCGATCGTCGATTTCGCTATAGCGAAAGCCGGCTTCCAGCCAGTCCAGCGGCTGGAAAGTGAAGTTGTAGCGCCGGTAGGGGTCGACCTGGTTATAGGAAAACGAGAACTGCCCCGCGGGAGCCATGCGGGCGGTCGGCGTCTGCATCAGGCCGACACCGCCGAAATCACTTTGTGAAAGCGCGGGATCCATCGCCTGGGCGGCAGCGGCCAGAAAGAAACTGGAAATCAGTACCGAACTGCTCAAGCCAAGGCGTGAATAGCGTTGACGCGGCGCGCTGGCGTCATGATCGCGGTTTTCACGATCCTGAATGGCGTCCGCCTTGCAAAATGAGTGACAGGCGTAGGAACGGCGATCGGCAATCATGGGGCGCTCACGTCGTCTGGTTTCATTGAGTCGCGCGTACAGTCATTACCAGGCATACGCGCGGCCAGATATTTCGGCAGGTTCTTGTTGACCCAACGGGCGGAGATATTGACCGGCGGAAGGGAAAATACGATTCGACTACCCGGCGCCAGGGCGACGTCCTGCAGGTTCCAGGCGGCGACGCCCTGTTGATAGGTGCTTCCCCTGGGGGTGACCACGGTGGCGGTGTCCGCGCCGCGATAAGCGTCTTTAGGCAGGCGGTCCAGGGTGTTGGCCAGACGGCTGCCTTCCTGCCAATCGAGCCGGATTACGCCGTTGGGCGTCCAGACGTCGATCCAGTCTGCCGGGGTGCAGGCGCCGTAGCTGGCTAGGGTGTCGAGAAACGGCGCGCTACGCGGATTTTCCAGCAGTGAGGCCAGATCCGCGCTTGCCAGGGTGCGCAGGGTAGCGGGCTGGTTGAGCTTGAGCTGCCATTGCACCAGCCCTTGCCAGCGCCGGTTCTGACCGGCTTGGCCCGCCTGACCGATCAGTTCCACCAGCTCATGGCGTAGCTGGCGTCCTTGCTGGTCCAGGCGCTCCCGGTCTGTCTCGAGCAGGTAATACGCTCGGCCTTCAGGCAGGCGATCCATGGCGAGCCAGGCGTCCGTCAAGGTAGGTCGGCTTTGGAGCGTCGCGCTGTCGTTGTCGGCGGCATGGGTATCCAGTGCGAGCATGCTACCAAGCAGTAGCGCGCACAGGGGTAATGCATAACCGGTGATCCTTGCTGAGAACATGGTGAGAACTCTTGTTCGTATTAGCGCTTTTCTTGTCACTGCTGGTTTTATTACCACCAGTTTTATTACCACCAGGGTCTGGCGACCTGCCAGCCGATGCGCTTGGCATCCGGCCAGGGTTCAATGCTACCTGCCCAGACGCGCTGATCCTGTGGGCGATACCATAGGGTATTACGGCTGGTCTGGCCGTTGCTCCAGGCCACTCTATCCTCGCAGCGCTCCAGATCCAGGGTCGTCAACGGCAGTTCAACCTGCGGCTCCGGCTGGCATTGCCGTTGCACCCAGCCGGTCAGGTGATGCTCGTTGCCCTCGGCATCCTGCCAATCCGCGACTACGGGAAGGCGTTCCTTCGGGGCTGCCGATCCGATCGGCGGATAATCCAGCTTGAGCAGTTCATTGTCGAAGCCCGCGGTGCGATAGGGCAGCCCGGCGTGTAACTGCAGCGTCGCTCGATCCCTGGCCTGCCAGAACGTATCCTCACCCACCTGATGCGCCATGACCATCAAAGCGTCGTTGCCGTCCATGTGCGCGGCGACGGAGGCATAGGGTAACGATCTCGCGGTGGTGGCTACCGCTTCTCGATCCGGTATGAGAGAGGCTAGGGTATTACCCAGGGGAGAGTTGCCTGTCGACGAACAGCCCACCAGCCCCAAGGATAAACATGACAAGACCGCTAAAGAGCGGCCTTTTGAGATGATGTCATGACCCCTGGCCATCAGCGCGTGCCCGTGGTGCCGGTGGTACCGGTAGTACCAGAGGTACCGGAAGTGCCGCTGGAACTGTCGTCGCTGCCCAGTGCATGCGCCGCAACACCGACAACCGCAAGACCCACGACGGTGGAACCCACGATAGCGCCGGTGGACAGGCCGGCAGCGCTGGAACCGGCGGCGCCGCCGGAGTTTACTGTGTTCGTATCGGAAACAGAATCCTGTGCCATCGTCACGGGGGCAACAAGCAGCCCGGCGATGCTCAAGCCGGCGAATAGGGATTTCAATGTGATATTCGGCTTTGACATGGAAAAGCCTCCGTTAAAATAGATTTCAATTGGACCCAAGGGTATGGGGGGTAAAGCTAATATGCAAGATTAATTGTATCCTTTTGTGACGCTGTATTTCACCTTATACCACTCATACTAAATGATTTTAAGTTGGCGGCGGCAAGTAAGGCTTTAGTGTAGTCGTTTTCTGGTTCACTGAGTATCTGCTGGCTCGAACCCTGTTCGACAAGCTGCCCATCTTTTAGTACCAGTACGCGATGCGCCATGGCGCGCACCACCGCCAGATCATGACTGATGAACAGATAGCTCAGGTTGCGCCGGCTTTGAAGCGCCCTGAGCAGTTCCACCAGCTGTTTCTGCACCGTACGATCCAGAGCGGAAGTCGGCTCGTCCAGCACCAGCAGTTCTGGCTCGAGAATGATCGCCCGGGCGATGGCGATGCGCTGGCGCTGCCCCCCGGAAAACTCATGCGGAAAGCGGGAGGCGCAGTCCGCGGGGAGCCCGACCTCTTCGAGCGTCGTCTGCACGCGCTGTTCGACAGTGGGATCATCGAGCTGGGGTTGATGAAATCGCAGCCCTTCGCTGATGATCCGGGATACCGGCAGGCGGGGGGAAAGCGAGCCGTAGGGATCCTGGAAGACGATCTGGAAGCGCCGTCGCCGGCGCCGCAGCGCGTTGCCGCTCAGGCGCTCCAGATGTTCGCCGTCGAAGACGATTTCACCGCGGCTTTCCATCAGGCGCAGCGCCGCCAGGGCCAGGGTGGTCTTGCCGGAGCCGGATTCGCCGACGATGCCCAGGGTTTCGCCTCGGGCGAGGCGTATCGATAGCGGCGCCAGCGCCTCGAAGGGCAGGGGCCGTTTGGCAAACAGTTTCTTGGGGCGCTGAAACACTACGCTGAGCGCCCGGGTTTCCAGCAGCGTCTCTTCCCGGGTCAGCGGCGAGGGCTGGCCCTCGGGCTCCGCTCCCAGCAGAGCCCGGGTGTAATTGCTTTGCGGCGCTTCGAAGACCCGATCCACCGGGCCGGTTTCCTGTTCCCGACCGCGATACAGCACGCAGACCCGATCCGCATGGCGACGCACCAGGTTGAGATCATGGGTGATCAGCAGCATGCCCATGCGGTGGCGGTCCCGCAGTTCCGCCAGCAGCGCGAGAACGTCCTGCTGCACGGTAACATCCAGCGCGGTGGTGGGCTCATCGGCGATCAGCAGTCGGGGATTGTTGGCGATGGCCATGGCGATCATCACCCGCTGGCGCTGCCCCCCGGAAAGCTGATGCGGCCAGGCATCGAGCAATTCGTCTGGCCGGGGTAGCTTGACCTGCTCGAGAAGCTCCCGGGCCCGAGCGCGTGCCGCTCGTCCCGAGAGTCCTTGATGCAGGCGCAGGGTTTCCATGATCTGCTTGGCCACCGTATGCAGCGGATTGAGCGAGGTCATGGGTTCCTGAAAGATGAAACCCACCTGGCTACCCAGCAGCCCCTGCCAATCTCGGGGCCTGAGCGCGGCGAGATCCGTGTCTTCCAGATAGCGCCTGCCGCTGACCCGGGCGTTGCGAGGCAGCAGATTCATGGCGCCCAGGGCGGTCACGGATTTTCCCGAGCCGGATTCTCCCACCAGCGCCAGGGTTTCGCCGGGGCGAACGGCGAGATCGAGGTTCTCGACCACCGGCTTGCCGTCGAAGGCCACGCTCAGCTGCTCGAGGCGCAGCACGAAATCAGCGCACATGGTCGGGCTTCCTCGTCTCGTCGGCTTGGGTGGTGACTTGAATGGCGGTGGGTTCCGGAACGCTTTCCCGGGCGGCGGCGTGAATATGACGCGGATCGAAGGCGTCTCGGAGTCCTTCGCCGATAAAGACGAGAAGCGACAGCATTAGCGACAGGCTGATGAAGGCGGTAATGCCGAGCCAGGGCGCCTGAAGGTTGTTCTTGCCCTGGGCGACCAGTTCCCCGAGAGAAGGCGAGCCCGGCGGCAGGCCGAAACCGAGGAAGTCCAGGGCGGTCAGGGTGGTGATGGCACCGGTGAACAGAAAAGGAATGAAGGTCAGGGTGGCGACCATCGCGTTGGGCAGCACATGGCGCCACATGATCAGCCGAGACGGCAGCCCGAGCGCCTTGGCGGCGCGGACGTATTCCAGGTTGCGGGCGCGCAGGAATTCCGCCCGCACCACGTCCACCAGTCCCAGCCAGGAAAACAGCAGCATGATGCCCAGCAACCACCACAGGTTGGGCTGCACCAGGCTTGCCAGGATGATCAGCAGGAACAGCACCGGCAGTCCGGACCAGATTTCGCTGAGCCGCTGACCGATCAGGTCCGTCTTGCCGCCGAAATAGCCCTGAACGCCGCCGAACAGCACCCCAAGCATCAGCGAGCCGATGGTCAATACCAGGGCGAATACCACGCTCAGGCGAAAGCCGTAGATGACCCGGGCCAGCACGTCACGGCCCTGATCGTCGGTACCCAGCCAGTGATGCGGATCCGGCGCGGAAGGGGCGGGGCTATCCAGGCTCATGTCCAGGGTCTGATAGTCGTAGGGGATCAAAGGCCAGAGCATCCAGCCCTCGGCTTCGATTTCCTCTCGAACGTAAGGGTCGCGATAGTCCGTGCTCGTCGGCAGGAAACCGCCGAAGGTAGTCTCCGGATAATCGATGAATAGCGGCGCGTACCACTGCCCTTGATAGCGCATCACCAGCGGCTTGTCGTTGGCGATCAGCTCCGCCCCCAGGCTGAGCACGAACAGCACCAGGAACACCCACAGCGACCACCAGGCCCGGCGATTGTCATGAAAGATCTTCAGGCGACGGCGAGTGATGGGTGAAAACCCTGAAACGAGACGAGACAGCATCGATCAGGCCTCCCGGGTCGCGAAGTCGATACGCGGGTCCACCCACACGTAGGTCAGATCCGAGATCAGCTTCAGGATCAACCCGATCAGGGTATACAGGTACAGGGTACCGAAGATGATCGGATAGTCTCGCTGCATCACCGCCTCGAATCCCAAGAGGCCCAGGCCGTCCAGAGAAAAGATCACCTCGATCAGCAGCGATCCGGTGAAGAAGATGCCGATCAGCGCGGACGGCAGCCCGGCGATGATGATCAGCATGGCGTTGCGAAACACGTGGCCGTACAGCACCCTTTGATCGCTGGCGCCCTTGGCCCGGGCGGTCAGCACGTACTGCTTATGAATCTCGTCGAGAAAGCTGTTCTTGGTCAGCATGGTCAGGGTGGCGAAACTGCCGATGGCAAGCGCCAGCACGGGAAGGGTGATATGCCAGAAGTAGTCCGTGACCTTGCCCCAGGCGGAAAGCTCGCTGAAGTTCGGTGAGGTCAGTCCGCGCAGCGGGAAGACGTCGAAATAGCTGCCGCCGGCAAATACCACGATCAGCAGGATGGCGAACAGAAACCCCGGGATCGCGTAGCCGACGATCACCAGTCCGGAGGTCCAGACATCGAAAGGCGACCCGTGGCGCAGCGCCTTGCGTATGCCCAGCGGAATCGAGATCAGATAGACCAGCAGGGTGGTCCAGAGCCCCAGGGAAATCGATACCGGCAGACGCTCGATCATCAGGTCCACCACCGGGCGGTCGCGAAAGAAGCTCTTGCCGAAATCGAAGGTGGCGTAATCCTTGACCATTTCCAGGAAGCGCTCGTGAGGGGGCTTGTCGAAACCGAACTGGGTCTCGAGCTGGGCGATGAAACGTTCTTCAACGCCACGCGACCCGCGGGATTCCCCCTGAACGCGATCGCCACCGCCGCCATCCAGGCGGGTGCTGGCGCCGCTGTCCATGCCCTGAAAACGTGCCAGCATCTGATCGATGGGCCCGCCTGGAGCGGCCTGCACGATGATGAAATTGAGCAGCATGATGCCCAGTAGCGTAGGTATCATCAGCAACAGGCGACGCAGAACGTAGGCGGCCACACAAGCTCCCTTCAACGGCTAGACGACGTACCCGTGGATACGAAGATCGGTAAAAGCGCTGCCGGTCAATCGCCGCGCTGGCGTGGGCGAATTTCCCTGGCCCGCTCGGGATCGACCCACCAGGCCTCGAGATCCAGATTGTACTCCGGATGCGGCTGGGGATAGCCGTAGAGATCCCACAGGGCGATACGGGTCGCCGCCAGATGCCACTGGGGAATCACGTAGAAGCCGTGGCGCAGCACCCGGTCCAGGGCGTGCGCGGCGGTGTCCAGTTCCTCACGGCTGTCCGCACGGATGAGCTTCTCCACCAGTTCGTCCACCACCGGATTCTCCAGGCCGATCAGATTGCGACTCTGGGGCTGGTGAGCGTAGGCGCTGGTCCAGAATTCCCGCTGCTCGTTGCCCGGATTGTTGGACTGGGGAAAACCGCCGACGATCATGTCGAAATCGAACTTGCGCAGACGGTTGAGATACTGATTGACGTCCACCACGCGAATCTTGCCGTCGATGCCCAGGCGCGAAAGGTTGCGCAGCAGCGGCTGCACCACCCGTTCGAACTGGGTATCGTAAAGCAGCACTTCCAGGCTCAGGGGCTCGCCGGTTTCGGTATTGACCATCTTGCCGTTGCGCACCACATAGCCCGCTTCCTGCAGCAGGTTCAGCGCTTCCGCCAGGCGCGGACGCAGTTCCTCCGGGTGCTCGATGGGCAGTGGCTCAGTAAAGACACGCTCCGGCAACTGATCGCGGTAGGGTTCGAGCAGTTCCAATTCTGCTTCGGAGGGCAGGCCTTGGGCGGCCATCTCGGAGTTCTCGAAGAAGCTATGGGTGCGCTCGTAGGCGTCGTAGAAGAGCTTCTTGTTGAGCCAGGGGAAGTCGAAAGCCAGGTTCAAGGCTTCGCGGACTCGCACGTCCTGGAACTTGTCGCGGCGCAGGTTGATGACGTAGGCCTGCATGCCCGCGGGCTGGCCGTCCGGCACCTCGAGCTTCTTGACGAAGCCCTCCTTCGCGGCGGGGAAGTCGTAGGCCGTGGCCCATTGGCGGGCGCTGGTCTCAAGGCGAAAATCCAGGTTGCCGGCCTTGAAGGCTTCCAGGGCCACGGTCTGATCTCGGTAGTAATCGAAGATCAACCGATCGATGTTGTGGCGTCCCTGCTTGACCGGCAGATCCTTGCCCCAGTAATCCTCGACCCGCTGATAGACGATACGCCGCCCAGGCTGTACCTCGGCGATGCGGTAAGGGCCGCTGCCCAGAAGCTTGTCCAGGGTGGTGGCGCTGAAATCCCTCTCCTGCCAGTAATGCCTGGGCAGAATCGGCAGCTGGCCAAGGATCAGCGGCAGTTCCCGGGAGTTGGATTCGGCGAATTCGAAGCGCACCGTCTTCTTGTTCAGCGCCTTGACCGCGGTGACGTCCGCGTAGTAGGCGGCGTAGAAGGGCTGGCCCTTGTCCCGCAGGATCTCGAAACTGAACACCACGTCCTGGGCGGTGACCGGCTTGCCATCGTGAAAGCGCGCCTCGGAATTCAGGTCGAATTCCATCCAGCGCCGTTTCGGATCCAGGCGAACGCCCTTGGCGAGAAGCCCATACTGGGAAAAGGGCTCGTCCGGGTTGGTTTCCATGAGGGTGTCGTAGATCTGCGTCAAGCCGGTTGCCGGCGTACCGCGAATGATGAAGGGATTGGTGGAATCGAAACTGCCGATGGCGGCGCGAGCCAGGCTGCCGCCCTTGGGTGCCTGCGGATTGACGTAGGGGAAGTGCGTGAAATCCTCGCTCAGCGCCGGCTCGCCGTACAACGCCAGGCCCTGTACCGTGGACACGGTTCCCCCCGATTCTTCCTCGGCGAAGGCGTCGCGGCTCGATCCACAAAGCACAAGATACGCCAGCAGAAGACTCGCCAGAAAAAGCATGCCGCGACGGCCCGACGAGGTTCCGGGCAGGATCGATAGCGAATTCAGGCCAATGATGGCGCGCTGATCGCGCCGCCGAGCAGCGTGAGACATTGACGGGCTTCCTTGAACACAGATAGCGAAAACTCTTACGTTGTCAGCCCCGGCAGCGCTTGTAAATATCCTTTTGACGCCTAGCCGCTGGAAGCCAGCACCGGCGTTTGCGGAATGTGCAGGGTCTGGCCGGCGTGAATCGTATCCCCGGCCAGCGAGTTGTGGCGACGCAGGGAGGCCAGGGTCACCCCATGACGCTGGGCGATCAAGGAAAGGCTATCGCCTCGGCGCACCCGATAGCGCCGTCCGCTATCATTCGACGCCAATGTCGCCGCGCTTCCCGGATCCGATTCGAGACGGTCGAGCCCCGCCAGCAGGGCGGCTTCGCTATCCACCGGAACAAGAAGAGACGCTATCTGACGGGGATCCGCGCGATTGTTGAGCAGGCCAGGATTGAGCATCTCAAGCTCGCTGCGACTGACATCCGCCAAGGCGGCGGCTTGCGCCAGGCTAAGCGGTGCGTTCAAGGGCACCTGGGCGAAGGCGGGAGAATCCTCGATGGCGGGCAGGTTGACCGCATAACGCTTCGGGTCGGCGATGATGGCGGAAATCGCCAGCAGCTTGGGAACGTAGTTCATGGTTTCCCGAGGCAGGCGCAAATGCCAGTAATCCTTGGGTTTGCCGGCCCGAGCGGCGGCGCGCAGCGAGCGGTTGACGCGCCCGGCGCCCGCATTGTAGGCCGCCAGGGACAGCGCCAGATCACCGCGATACCACTGCTCCGCCTGCTGTTCGATGTAGTCCAGCGCCGCCCGGGTCGAGGTCACCACGTCCAGACGTCCGTCATAGCCGCGATCGAGCCTGAGTCCCAAGGCTTTTCCGGTGCGGGGCATCAGCTGCCAGAGCCCGGTGGCGCCGCTTATGTTGCGGGCGCTGGTCTTGAAGGCACTTTCCACGAAGGGAAGCAGGGCGATTTCTCCCGGCAGCCCTCGAGCTTCGAGCTGATCGGTGATCCAGTGCAGCCAGGGCCGAGCGCGCTCGGCGATCTCGACGATGTCGTGCGGGCTCTTGCGGTAATACTCGATCCACTTGCGTACCCGAGGACGGTCGATTTCATCCTGCCAGGCGAAGCTGTCTCGCAATCGATCCCAGACCCGAGTCGGCTCCGCGGGGGTCAAATCCAGGGCATCCCAGAAATGATGATCTCCCGCCAGGAGACGATCCACAAGACGATTCTCGGCGGACGGCAGTGCCGTCGCGTTCATGGACAGCATACTGCTGGACGTTGGATAGGCACTGGGCAAGCGATCCGCATGGGCGCTCATCGCGGCCAGGCCAAGGGAGGTCACGGTGATACCGCCGGCTAATGATACGATCAAGCGGCGAGTGGTTCGGTATGTGGTCATAAAAGGAGTGTCGTGATCAGAAGTTGTCCTTCCAGGCGCGCAATGTTGCGAAGGTAGCTTGTGCCGAGTCGGTGTCACCCTGGCGAGACGCTGCCCGTTGAACCTCGGGCCGGTCGCTGCGCAGGAACGGGTTGATGGCAAGTTCACGCTGGATGGTACTGGGCAGGGTCGGACGATCCAGTTCTCGAGCCCGCTGACATTCGTCGTGAAATTGATCGATTTGCGTATTCTGGGGATCCGCGGCCTTGGCGAAACGCAGGTTGGCCAAGGTGTATTCATGAGCGGCGAACACCAGGGTGTCAGCCGGTAACCGGGCAAGCCGCGATAGAGAAGCATGCATCTGTTCGGGGCTGCCTTCGAAGAGTCGGCCACAGCCGGCGCAGAACAAGGTGTCGCCACAGAACAGCAGTGGCGGCACACCCGCCGAGTAAAACGCGATATGATCCAGGGTATGACCGGGAACTTCGAAAACCTCGAAACGTCTTCCCAGTATTCGACATTCGTCACCGTCTTTCAGGCGCTCGTCGATACCTTTGATGCCGGGATTGTGCGGGCCAAACACCCGGGGCCGGTAGCGCTTGATCAGTTCCGCCAGGCCACCGGTATGATCGTGATGATGATGGGTAATGAGGATGCTATCCAGGGTCAAGCCGTCGCGTTCAAGCAGTTCGATGACCGGTTCCGCATCGCCGGGGTCCACCACGGCGACGTGAATGTCCGCAGGCTGACCATTGGCATCGGTGTTACTGTTGGCATCCTGGCGAAGCAGCCAGATATAGTTGTCGCTGAAAGCGGGGATCGGCGTCACGCTCAGCATGGGCTTGACCTCGGGACGAGTCCGTAAAATCCGACACTTTGGAGGCATTGCCGAAGCGTGTCAAATTCACAATCGCCTTTATGGCTGACGCGGCAGGTCAACGAAGGACGACTTTACTGGTCGTCTCCCGCGGGGCAGGCACAGCGCCAGGCGGAACAGGCCTGTCTGGGGCCGGTCTGCGAACGGCTTTTTGGCGCTCATAGCCTTGAACTCGGGCTGGGGGAGCGCATCGCCGACATGTGCCCGATTCGCCACGCCATGAGCTGGGCACCCACTCGGGAACTGGCGCTGCGAAAGGAAACCCTGGTATGTCTACCTCATCAACTGCCGCTGCCGGATGAATCCCTGCAGTTGGTGATTGTTCATCATCTGCTTGAAGTGGTGGCGCATCCCCATCACGTGCTTCAGGAGTCCGCTCGGGTGACCGCCCACAATGGGCGACTGATCATCTTCGGCTGGGGGCCGCTGGGCTGTTCCGGATGGTCTCGGCTCTGGCCGGCGCGGCGCGGACGCCTGCCCTGGCGCGGACATTGGCGTACGCCGGGCAGGCTCAGGGACTGGCTGGCATTTGTGGATTTCGAGATCGAGCGCGTAGACTATTGCGGTTTTCGTCTGCCCGGCAGGCTACCTCGCAACAGCGTACTGGAGACCCTGGGAAGGCGTTACAACCTGCCCTGGGGAGATGCTTTCATGATCCAGGCGCGCCGTCGAGCGCAGCCGATACAGGTGGATAAACCCCGCATCGGCCTGGTCGCGCCTCTGACCAATACTTCCTTGGCAAGAACTCGCCAGGTTGCACGGCTTGATCATTCGCGTTCCGGCGCCGGCGACTCGAAAAGGACTCAGGTTGACTGACGACAAGACATCATCCCCCAGTACACTCTCCGGCGAAGCGCCAACCCGCAAGCCGCTGCCCAAGGTGACGATCTACACCGACGGCGCCTGTCGCGGCAACCCCGGCCCTGGCGGTTGGGGGGCGATCATGCAAAGCGGTGATCACCAAAAGGCGCTGAACGGCTTCGAGGCCGACACGACCAACAACCGCATGGAGCTGATGGCAGCGATCATGGCGCTGAAAGCCTTGACTCGAGCTTGCGATGTGGCGCTATGGACGGATTCTCAATACCTGCGTAAAGGGATTACCGAGTGGATTCACAGCTGGCAGAAGCGCGGCTGGAAGACCGCGTCGCGACAGCCGGTCAAGAATGCGGAACTCTGGCAGGCGCTGCTGGCGCAGACAAGACGCCATCGTATCGACTGGCACTGGGTCAAAGGACATAGCGGCCATCCCGGCAACGAGCGAGCGGACGAGTTGGCCAATGCGGCCATCGACGACCATGCAACGCTTCGAAAGAGTCGCGCTAGATGATTATGCTATTTATACCGTTATCTTATCATTGAGCCCGAAGTACTTATCATTTTCGAGAGACACCATGCGTCAGATCATTCTGGATACGGAAACCACCGGCATCGATCCCAAGGAGGGCCACCGTTTGATCGAGATCGGTGCGGTGGAAATGCTCAATCGTCGCTTGACCGGCAATACCTATCACCAGTACATCAACCCGGAGCGCGAAATCGAGGCGGAAGCGATTGGTATACACGGCATCACCAATGAGCGAGTCGCCAACGAGCCGGTGTTCGCGGCGATCGCCGATGAATTCTGGGCTTTCATACGCGGGGCGGAGCTGGTGATTCACAACGCCCCCTTTGACGTGGGATTTATCGATCACGAGTTGCGAAAGCTCAACACCGGACGAAAGGGGCCAAAGCTCGGGCCGGTGGCGGAGCATTGCCGGATCCTTGATACGCTGCGCCTGGCACGCAACAAGCATCCGGGCCAGCGCAACAATCTCGATGCGCTGTGCAAGCGATATGCGGTGGACAATACACAGCGGGTGCTGCACGGCGCGCTGCTGGACGCGGAGATTCTCGCCGACGTTTATCTGGCAATGACCGGCGGCCAGACCGCGCTCACCTTGAGCGCCGACCCCGGCGAGAACGATACGGATTCTGCCGCGCAGCGCCATGCCGGAGGCATTCGTCGGCTATCGGAGAATCGAGCGCGTTTGAGTGTGGTGCAGCCCAGCGTGGAAGAGCTTGGCGCCCATCACGAGACGCTGGCGCGAGTTCGTCAGGCTTGCGGCGAATGCCTGTGGGAGCAACGGCTCGGCGAAGGCTGGCTGAATGGGCAGAGAGAGGAAAGTTGACATGTTTCATCGTGAATTGCCTCTGCATGCCCGGGCGGGTTGGCTGATTCGGCTTCATGAAGGGCGTATTGCACCGGGAAGCGAGGGCGGGTTGCTGCAACCCTGGCAGCCTTGGCCGGAAGACGTGGTTCTGCTGGGTTATTGGAACGATGACCCGGTCGCGATGATCATCGAAACCGATCCTCCCCCCGCTGCGCAGGATTGGCCGACGGGGCGTCAATGGCTGAGCCGATTGCCGGAGTCGCAGTTCTCGCTGTTGTCCACGGCGCTTCAGGTAGGCAGCTGGTGGCGAGATCATCGTTTTTGTGGTCGCTGCGGGAGCCACGCCGAACGCATCGTCAGGGAATTCGCCATGCACTGTCCCAACTGTGGACATCGCAACTATCCGCGCATTTCGCCCTGCATCATCACTCTAGTCACCCATGGCAAGGATATGCTGCTGGGGCGTAACCGCCGTTTTCCGCCGGGGCGCTATTCGACCCTGGCGGGATTTATCGAGGCGGGAGAGTCCGCGGAAGAGGCGGTTCGTCGAGAGATCTATGAAGAGGTGGGCATCACCTTGGGACCTATTCGCTATTTCAAGAGTCAGGCCTGGCCTTTTCCGCATTCTCTGATGCTGGGTTTCTTCGCGGAGGCGACGAGCCGGCGCATTCGCATCGACGAGGATGAAATCGCCGATGCCGCCTGGTTTTCACCGACTCAGGCGCTGCCTCAGCTGCCGCCGATCTATTCCATTTCCCGGGCATTGATCAATGCGCATCTGAACGCCATGAAGGGGGAGGCAGCGAAATAGCCTACCGCTTCGAAGGAAACAGCTGGCCAAGCTTGGGCGCCAGCATCAGATTGCCGGTGGCTTTCAGCCTGCCGCTCATGAAGGCGTTCATGCCGCTGATTTCACCGTTCATGATATCGCGCAGGGTATCCAGGGACATGGACAGCGATACGGAGGGCTCGTCGTGTTCCCCTTCGCCGATTTCCAGGGTGCCATCCTGGATGACCAGAAAATGATCCGGTATATCGCTGAAGTGGAATTGAAAGACCTCGTGCATGCCTTGGGCGGCTTGAGGGTCGAAGCGTCGATGCAACTTTTCGATCTGTGGGCTGGTCATCAAGGTGGCTCTTGTGAATGCGCAAGTAAAATTGATACCACAAACTGAAGGAGAGGGCGTTGAGCGAATGGATGACGGAGTATGCCATGTTCCTGGCCCAGACGCTGACCCTGGTATTGGCGCTGGGGGCCTTGATTCTGCTCCTGATGAAAGGGCGTGGCGACAGCGGTGAGTCGGTACGCTTGAAGATCGAGGAGCTCAATACCCGTCAGCAAAAGCGGGTCAGGCGCCTGCGGGTGGCGGCGAGCGAAAAAGGACAGCGCAAGGCACTGCTCAAGGGGTTTCGCAAGTCGGACAAGGCGCGGCAAAAAGAAAGGATGCCGGAACAACACGCTACCGTCTGGGTGCTGGATTTCCACGGCGATATCAAGGCCAGTGGTACGTCGCGTCTCGCCCAGGAAATATCGGCGATTCTCGATGTGGTGGAAAAAGACGACGAGGTGGTGATTCGTCTCGAGTCCGCCGGCGGCCTGGTGCATGCCTATGGCCTGGCGGCGGCCCAGCTCGATCGTCTGCGGGAAGCGGGTATTGCCACGCGCATCTGCGTGGACAAGGTGGCGGCCAGCGGCGGTTACATGATGGCCTGCTGCGCGGATCGATTGCAGGTGGCGCCTTTTGCGGTGCTGGGCTCCATTGGCGTGGTGGCACAGTTGCCCAACGTGCATCGCCTGCTTAAGCGAAACGATATCGACATGGAAATTTTTACCGCCGGGCGTTACAAGCGCACCCTGACCGTGCTGGGAGAAAATACCGAGGAAGGGCGCGAGAAGTTCGTCGAGGATCTCGAGCGAACCCATGAATTATTCAAGAGCTTCGTTGCCGCTCGTCGCCCGCAATTGTCTATCGACGAAGTCGCCACCGGAGAAATCTGGTATGGCTGTGAATCACTGGAGCGCAAGCTTGCGGATGAAGTCGCGACCAGCGCTGCCTACCTGCATGGCAGGCTGAATGATGCGCGCGTGTTGATGGTACAGCTGGAAGCCCAGAAGAAATTGCCGCAGCGGCTGGGATTGGCGGTTTCTCGGGGAATCGAGAGTGCCGCGGGGAGGCTGCTGGAAGTGATGGACGCGAGTCGTTGGTTGAAACGATGAGTGGGGGGCTAGGTAAAGAGCTTCCCGAGCGCATTGATGATCTGGCGGGCCTGCTGCCCCTGCAGGGAATAATAGATGGTTTGCGAGACGCGCCGGGTCGCGACAATGCCTTCTCGGCGCAGAATCGCCAGATGCTGAGACAGGGCGGACTGGCTCAGGTTGAGCCGCTTGTTGAGCTCGGTGACCGACATTTCTCCTTCATCCAGCAGGCATAGAATGCGCAGCCGATTTTCGTTTGCCATGGCCTTGAGCAGCGCGGTCGCTTGACCCAGCCCCGGTTCGTCAGCTTGGAGAAGCTGGATGGCAGATTGGCGCATGCTCATGAAAAAGACTCCCTATTGAACGCTCGCGACTGAATCGCTGTCCGCCTCACCTTGGCGTTTGACGCAAATTCACGACTCTCGGCTTAAATTCTTGACTGGTTGAAGACTGATTTCATTATTACCTTAACTTTATTTAGCTAAATTTGGACCATCCTGCCCCTTCAAGATTCATTGCTGTTAAACGTTGATTCAATGATAGTTGATGGATTGCAATACGTTAAAGGTGAGTCCTTGTTTCGCCTTGGTTGTCGACAATATTGAAAGGGATACCGTCGAATTAGCCGATGGTATGAAGGAAAAACCCGTAATTTACTCTATTGTGTCAACAATGATTCCGGTTCTATTCAGCCAGGGGTAGTGTCATGCAGGCGCATCAGCAGAGTTCTCGAAAGCGTTATCAAGAAAGTTATCGCCAGTCGATCGATCATCCGGAAACCTTCTGGAAGGAACAGGCCGCGCGCATCCCTTGGTTTACCTTTCCGGATACCATCCTGGCTTGGGATGAACAGCAGCATGCCCGATGGTTTGTCGATGGTGAGATGAATATCTGTCATGCCGCCCTGGATCACCATGTGGATGAGGGACGTGGCGAGCAGACAGCCTTGCTGTGGGATTCTCCGGTAAGCGGACAGAAACGACGCATGAGCTACCGCGAGATGCGCGATGCCACCGCCGTGTTTGCCGGTGCCTTGCGGAACCTGGGGGTCGAGAAGGGCGATCGGGTAGTGATTTACATGCCGATGGTGCCGGAGGCGCTGATCGCCATGTATGCCTGCGCGCGCCTCGGTGCGGTGCATTCCGTGGTATTCGGTGGATTCGCCGCCCACGAGCTGGCGGTTCGTATCGATGATGCTTCCCCCAAGGTGGTGATTGCCGCCTCCTGTGGCATCGAAGTCGATAAAATCATTCCCTACAAGCCGATTGTCGATGCCGCTCTGACGCAAAGCACGCATCAGCCGGATGCCTGTGTCATCTTGCAGCGCGATGCCTGCCTGGCGGAGTTGAGTGACGGTGATCACGAGTGGCATTCGCTGGCGGCGGACGCCGAGCCGGCGGCCTGCGTTTCGGTCAAGGCCACGGACCCGCTGTATGTACTTTACACCTCCGGCACCACCGGCAAGCCCAAGGGGGTCGTTCGCGATCATGGCGGCTATGCGGTGGCGCTTGCCTATTCCATGGAAGCGGTTTACGACATGGCGCCGGGGGAAGTGTTCTTTTCCGCTTCCGATGTGGGCTGGGTGGTCGGTCATTCCTATATCGTCTATGCGCCATTGTTGCGCGGCTGCACCACGGTGGTTTATGAAGGCAAGCCGGTGCGTACCCCGGACGCCGGCGCCTTCTGGCGGCTGATCGAGGAATATCGCGTCAAGGCCTTCTTTACCGCGCCCACCGCCTTTCGCGCCATCAAGAAGGAGGACCCGGAAGGCACTCACTTGGCGCAGTACGACATCAGCTGCTTGAAGAATCTCTTCCTGGCCGGGGAACGGCTGGATCCGCCGACCTACCACTGGTTGAACAAGCTGCTCGAGCGGCCAGTGATCGATCACTGGTGGCAGACGGAAACCGGCTGGCCCATCGCCGCCAACATGATGGGTATCGATCCCGTACCCACCAAGGCCGGTTCCGCGACGTTTCCGGTGCCAGGCTATGACGTTCGCATACTCGACCCGGACGGTGAGGAGGCAGGCCCCAACATCCAAGGCAGCGTAGTTATTCGCCAACCGATGCCCCCGGGCTGCCTGACTACCATCTGGCAGAATCCGGAGCGCTTTCACAAGGCGTACATGGCGACGTTTCCGGGGTTCTACTTGACCGGGGACGGAGGCTACTTCGACAAGGAAGGCTATTTGTTCGTGATGGGGCGTACCGACGATGTCATCAACGTGGCGGGGCATCGTCTGTCCACCGGGGAAATGGAAGAAGTGCTGGGCGCTCATCCGGCGGTGGCGGAATGTGCGGTCATCGGCATTCGCGACGCCTTGAAGGGTCAGGTGCCGGTGGGTCTGGTCATTCCCAAGGACGGTTTCGACGGGGATACGTTGGCGCTTGAGAACGAGCTTAAACAGCAGGTGCGCGAGAAGATCGGCGGTATTGCCGGGCTTCAGGAAGTGCTGGTGGTCTCGCGTCTGCCCAAGACCCGTTCCGGCAAGATTCTGCGCAAGCTGCTGCGTACCATCGCGGACGGAGAGGAGTACGCGGTTCCTTCCACCATCGACGATCCGGGGAGTTTGCAGGACGTGCACGACAGTATGCGTGAGCGGGCGCTGGGTCAGGCGGAGCAGGCCCGGCAGCGGTAGAACGGCTTTTCTCGACACGCCTCCAGCCGCTATAATGCGGTCTTCGTCGCCACGGTCATGCCGTGGCGTCTTTTCATAGGGTTCCCTCACCCCTCGAGAAAAAAGGTCTTGAATGTTTCAGCTTTCTTTCACCCAGATGCGCCGCTGCCTGGCGCTGCTGGTTGCTTTTCATATCACGGTAATCGCCGCCAGCAATTTTCTCGTACAGCTACCTTTTGAGGTGTTCGGGCTGCACACCACCTGGGGAGCCTTCAGCTTTCCTTTTATCTTCCTGGCCACGGATCTGACCGTGCGGCTGTTCGGCAAGGAGCCCGCTCGGGCAATCATCGGGCGAGTCATGCTGCCGGCGCTGGTGGTGTCCTATGCAATCTCCGTGGTGTTTCCTCAGGGTAGTTTCGCCGGCCTGGAAGCATTGGGTAGCTGGAACCTGTTCGTGGCGCGCATCGCGCTTGCCAGTTTCATGGCCTATGTCCTGGGCCAACTGCTCGACATCCACGTTTTTGATCGCCTGCGGCGGCTGCGGGCCTGGTGGGTGGCACCGGCGGCATCCACGGTACTGGGCAATCTGGCGGATACTTTCGCGTTTTTCTCGATTGCCTTCTATGCCAGCCCGGATGCCTTCATGGCCAAGCACTGGGTAGCAATCGCCTGGTTCGATTACGCCGTCAAGCTGGGTATCAGCCTGATGTTTTTCCTGCCACTCTATGGTCTGCTGCTGGCCTGGTTGAGCCGTCGCCTGGTAACGCTGACCGGCCAACAGGATCGTGATCCGGCGCTGGTTGGCACCAGTCGTTCGGGGTAAGCGCCGCCATGAAGTCATTCACGGCACGGAATGGATAGCAAAGGACTCTTTATGGGACTTGAACTGCACAGTATCGATAGCGGCGGCGACGGCACGCCGCTGGTCGTCATTCATGGCCTGCTGGGTAGCGCGGACAACTGGCGCTCGCTGCTCAAGCAGTGGCAGCGTCGTTACCGCACGGTGGCGATCGATCTACGCAACCATGGCCGTTCGCCCCACGCCGCGGGCATGAGCTATGCGGCCATGGCGGAAGACGTGCTGGCGGTGCTGGATAAGGCGAATATCGAGCGCTGCCATCTCTTGGGTCATTCCATGGGCGGGAAGGTTGCCATGAGCATCGCCAGGCTGGCGCCGGAGCGTCTGGCCTCGCTGATCGTCGCGGATATCGCGCCGGTGACCTATGGCCACTACCACAACAATATCTTCGAGGCACTTCGCCGTGTCGAGCGGGCGCGTCCCGACAGTCGCCAGCAGGTGGATGAATTGATGGCGGAAACTATCGACGATAAGGACGCGCGGCTCTTTCTGGCGACCAATCTCATGCGTAGCGAACCTGATGGAGCTCTCGTCTGGCGGGTAGGACTCGATGAAATCGAGGCGGACTATGAGGAAATTCGCGGCGAACCCGCCGGCGAGGGCAGCTTTGACAAGCCAAGCCTGATACTTCGCGGCAGTCGCTCCAACTATGTGACCGATGACATGCTGCCCAAGCTGCGCCAGATACTGCCCCAGGCCCAGGTGGTAACGTTGGAGGCAAGCCATTGGTTGCATGTTGAACAGCCCAAGGCATTTCTGGGCGCCGTCGACGCTTTTCTCGATGAGGTCGAGCGTCAAGGCGCATAGATATCCACCGCTAGGCGAGATACCGGGTGGAGCGTCTCGATCTCGCCTCGGTCTTTGAGAAATTTCTCGAAACGCGCATAGCGATGACTGTCCAGGCCTGCAGGACTCAGGGAGAATCGTCGAATCAAAGCCGGCCAGGCGCGTCGGTTTGCCGGAGTATCGAGACTTGGTTCGACTTCGACCAGACGCTGCCATGCCTTCTCCGGATGATTGACCAGCCATAGGCTGGCCCGTTCGATCGCCGTGACCAGATGCTGGATGGTTTCGCGCTGGCGCTGCAGGTGGTTACGATTGGCAATCAGGATCAGGCCATCATAAGCAGGAACGCCATGTTCCTCGATTAGAAAACCGCGACTGAGCACGCCTTCACGGCTTAGTTGTTCGGCGAGCATGGGGCGCTGCCCGCCTATCACTGCGTCGACTCGCTGCTGAACCAGCGCCTGCACCACGTCGAAATCCACATCTTTCAATGACACATCGTCCAGAACCAGTTCGGCGTCTTCCAAGAGAGTGGAAAGGCTTGGAGACAGGTTGTCTTCCACCGCGTAGCCGATGTCCTTGCCGGCCAGCTGCGCGATATCGGTGATCTTGCTGTCTTCTCGCACGGTAAGCAGGGCGAGCGGGCTGTCGATCAAGGTGGCGACACGAATCAACGGCTTTTGTTCGGCGATATCCAGGTGCAGCCTGGGCTGGCGCGTCAACGCCAGGTCCGCCCGTGAAGCCGCCACCAGCTTGCTGGGCACGCTGGGATCCGCCGGCGTGACAATTTCCAGTTCGATATCGTCGGTTTCCAGGTAGCCCAGGGCCTTGGCCAGGTACACCGGGGCGTGCTGCGGGCCAGGATACCAATCGAGTACCAGTCGCAGTTCGCGCTTGGGTGGCGGGACGATCGGTTCCGGCGGTGCGATCTCTCTTTGCGAGGCTTCCAGTGCCGCCGTCTGAGACGCTCGAGATTGAGAAGCCTCCCCAGGGGCGGCGCTTGAGGCTACCGGTTCCGATGAAAAAACCGGCTCCAGGAAAAATAGAGGCAACGACGTCAGCAACAAATAGCGCAAGACAGACATCATGTAGTCTTTTTCACCCTAATAATCTCGCATGAGTTCGCAAATTGGCTTGAGTATCAGTGAGTAATATTGCCTACGCATCGCCGCGAATAAGGCGGTATGACATAATACGTTTTTTATTCACGCAATAGCGGATCGCCATGGATAGCATCAATTCGTTCTTTTTGCTTAGTGGTTTCCTGATTGCGCTAAGCATACTTGCCAGCCGCTTATCGTCATTTTTTGGGTTGCCTTTACTGGTCATTTTCTTGGTTCTTGGCATGCTTGCCGGCGAAGAAGGTGTGCTGGGCATCAAGTTCGATGATTACTCCCTGGCCTTTGTGATCAGCCATCTGGCCTTGGCGATGATCCTGCTCGACGGTGGGCTACGCACTCGCCTAAAGACCTTTCGGGTCGCTTTCAAGCCAGCGCTTTCACTAGCGTCATTTGGGGTGGTGGTTACTGCAGGTATCGTCGGACTTTTTGCCGCCTGGATATTTGATTTAACCCTGATTCAGGGGCTATTGGTGGGCGCTATTGTCGGTTCCACGGACGCGGCGGCGGTGTTCGCGCTGCTATCCGGTCGTGGCATGAACCTCAACGAGCGCGTCGCGGCAACGCTGGAAATCGAGTCCGGCACCAACGACCCCATGGCAATTTTTTTGACGCTGACCTTAATCGAATTGATGATGGGTGAGATTGGCGGTGTCGGCGAAACCTTACTTTTTTTAATTACGCAATTTGGTTTGGGCATTGGTATCGGCCTGGGCGGCGGCTGGCTTTCCGCCAAGCTATTGCGCTGGCTGGATCTGGCGCCAGGACTTTATTCCCTCTTAGCGCTGGCGCTGGGGTTTTGTGTATTCGGAATGACCGGGGCGCTAGGGGGTAGCGGTTTCCTGGCAATCTACTTGGCCGGTTTGATGATCGGCAATCAGCCCGGGCGGCATCTCAATTTCATTCTGCCGGTACATGACGGTTTGGCCTGGCTGAGCCAAATTGGACTGTTTTTAGTGCTGGGGTTATTGGTGAATCCCAGTGAGGTGCTTGAATACGGCGTTTCGGCAATGTTGGTGGCTCTGGTGCTGACCTTCATTGCACGACCCTTGGCGGTGTTGATCATCATCAAGCCCTTTTTCAAGTTTCGCTGGCGAGAAATCGGTTTTATCTGTTGGGTTGGGCTACGCGGAGCGGTGCCTATCGTACTGGCAATTTTTCCCGTCATCGGCGGCGTAGAAAACTCGGTGCTCTACTTTAATGTTGCCTTTGCGGTGGTGCTGCTTTCACTGGTGATTCAGGGGGGCACCATACCGCTGATGGCACGCTGGATGAAGGTCGAAGTGCCGCTAGGCGTCACTCCACATCGGCGTGGGGCGCTTGGAGTGCTGCCGGAGAACGATTACGAGATGTTCGTTTACACGGTGGAAAACGATGCCTTGGAAGATGCGCCGATACGTCTGCTGCGCTTTCCCTCCGGAGCGCTGATTTCCGCCTTGTTTCGCGAGCATTCCATGCTGCATCCCAAGGGCAGTACTCGTCTCAAGCTGGGTGATGTGATTTGCATCATCGGACGCTCCAAGGATTTGCCGGCGCTCAATCGCTTGTTCAACGGCGATGCTACCCTCAAGCGTGAACGCGCCTTCTTCGGTATCTTCACTCTCGATGGCGACGCCCTGATGGGTGATGTGGCTCAAGCCTATGGCTTGACCTTGAGCTCCGGCGAGCAGGATATGACTCTGGGAGAGTTCATATCGCTACGGGTCGGTGGGCATCCGGTGGTGGGTGACGATGTGGACTGGCACGGCATCCACTGGGTCGTCAGCGAAATGGAGGGCAACAAGGTGACACGGGTAGGATTAAAGCCTTATTGATACAACCATTTTGGCAGCAGGCATCTGATTCGCTATTGACGAACAGGTCCAGGCTGGTAGTATACGACGCCGTGACCGGAGGGATGGCAGAGCGGTTGAATGCACCGGTCTTGAAAACCGGCAAGGGTTAACGCCCTTCCAGGGTTCGAATCCCTGTCCCTCCGCCACCTTGCTTATAGAATTCAGCATTGAAACCAGCCAGTTACGGCTGGTTTTTGTTTTTAGCTGTCTTGAATCTCCACTTAGCGCCCCAAGATTACGCTGACCGTCCTGCCGGATCTTGCCCTCACTTGGCTGATCACGACCTTGTTTCCCAGCTTGCCTGCCACATAGTAGTCGCCGGCAGCGAGACCACTGATACTGAAATTGCCGTTGGCGTCCACGTTGGCGTAGTGCGTGTAGGCTTGGGCTCGTGGGTCCGGGGATTCGATCGGCTTGCCCGACAGGGCGATTTCCGCCGCCTCCGCGGAGTAGGAGGTGACGGGTGCGATGGACACCCGACGACTGCTACCGGCGGGAAGAGAGCCGTTGCCTAGCCTGCCTTTGATAGCGGCGTTACCGGTTTTCTTCAGCGATGCGTACTCTGCCTCTGGAAAATCCACGTCGCGCTTGACGGTATCCGGTCTCGAAGGTGCCGGGCGAGGCTTGTCCGACGGCTGCGGCAAGGTTTCCACCGTGGGCGGCGGGGGCGGGGTATGGGTATCCTTCGACCAGGGCGATAGTGCCTGACAGCCGGTCAAGAATAGACTGATTACGAATAGTAGGAGCCATCCTCTCATCGTTTGTTTTGTTTCCCTGTTGCCTTGATAGTGGCTTATTAAAAAGGGATTCATGTGCTCGGTATGTTCTATGCTGGTGCGAAATACCGGCTGGTGAATCATGAAACGTCGCGAAAGCGCGCGTTGAGCAGGCAGTAGCCACCATAGCTGATGAGACCCAGCGCGACGATACCCAGCAGCCAGGGTCCGAAAGGCTGACTTGCCAGGGTGCTCAAGGCGCCGCCAAGACCCTCTGCTTGATCCGGATTGGTGTTCCAGGCGGCCAGGCACAAAAAGCCTCCGATGATCATGAAAACCACGCCGCGAGCGCTGAGTCCCCATCGAGTGATACCCTCGGCGACCTTGAGCTGGTGTCGACTCATTTCCTGAGTATGCCAGTTCTTGAGATAGGAGCGCTTCACCGCCCGCCAGATTTGGCGAATTCCAACCCCGATGAAGACCAGCCCCACGGCGAAAACGAGATAGACGCCGCCGGGATAGCTCATCAGTTTCGCGGTACGATCCTCCGTGGACCCACCGCTGGAATAGGCAGCGTTCAAGATGATATCGAAACAGTAGACCCCCAAACCCGCATAGGTGATACCGCTGATGACAAAGCCGATACGGGTAACGATACCCTTGGCGTCACTTCCCTTGTTTTCCGTGTCTGACCAGGCTTGAACGAAACGCCAGATGGTATAACCGAAAAGCCCGATACCCAGCACCCCAAGCATGAAACCGCCGAAGGGTTGGCTCGCTAACGAATTGATCGCCTCTTTCGAACTGGCATTCTTGCCGCCCAGGCCGACCGCCGCCATTATCGCCAGACCGCCGATAAGAAGATAGACGACGCCCTTGGCGATATAACCCATGCGAGCTACCGCTTTTTGTCCTTTATGCGCGGTTGCGTTAGCGTCTTTCATAAGAGTCCCTCTTGATGTACGTCGTACAAAGCATCGTCTAAAAAAGAAAAGCTGGCAAAGAGGATCGTGAAAACTCTTTGGCCTTATATAAGTACAAGCGACTAGGAGAAATACCATGACAGGTACTGGGAAAAAACCCGTTTCACCGGCCGTAGGCGTGCTGGCCTTGGTGGCTCGAGACGACAAGGTATTGCTGGTGTGTCGAGGCAATGCGCCTCGCCAGGGTCTATGGGGATTTCCGGGTGGCAAGGTCAAGTGGGGGGAGCAGCTGCGGGCGGCGGCGGTAAGAGAACTGCTGGAGGAAACCGGTATCGAAGCGCGCCCGGAAGCCATTGTCGACGTACTGGAGACCCAGGAGGGCAGCGATATCGAAAATCCGGATTTTCATTATGTGCTGATCGCGGTGTACTGCCGGTGGCTGGCGGGAGATCCATTCGCCGCGGACGACGCCCAGGATGCTGCCTGGTTCAGCCTTGAGGAAATCGCTGATTTGAAAGATACCGCCATAGCGGCGGTGGCCCCCCTCGCCAGGCGCATACTCGAAGAACCCTCGGATTTGTTGAAAAAGCGTGAGTGGCAGGGCATGGGTGGGAATTAAGTGTGTTGCGGCTCTTGCCGAAGGAACCCAGAGGCGTCATCCTAGGTCTATAATATCGATTCATTTATACAGGAGCCTTGATCGATGGCCTTTCAAGAGTCACATCTAACTCAACGCCAGGGTTCTGCGGTAAGCGCCAATAAGGTACTTCGCAATACCTATGGCTTGTTGGCGATGACCCTGCTTTTTTCCGCCATGACCGCCGCCGCCGCCATGGCGATGGGGATCGAGCGAATCAATATTCTGGTCTTTTTCATCGGCGCCTATGGGCTGATGTTTCTGGTGCACAAGACCGCCAATTCCGCCGCGGGACTTTTGTCGATCTTCGCATTTACCGGTTTCATGGGCTTTACCCTAGGGCCGATACTCAACGCCTATCTGACGCTGCCCAACGGGGCTGAACTGGTCATGACCGCCTTGGCGATGACTGGTGCGACCTTTATCGGTCTGTCCGCGATAGCGCTGATCACGCGCAAGGATTTCAGTTTTCTCGCCAACTTCATCATGGCCGGCGCGATCGTGCTGATTCTGGCAATGGTGGTGGCGCTGCTCTTCAATATCCCGGCTCTCGCGTTGGCGGTTTCAGCGGGATTCGTGCTGTTTTCCTCCGCGGTGATTCTCTATCAGACCAGTGAAATCGTGCATCGTGCCGGTGAGACCAACTATATCATCGCTACCATCACGCTTTTCGTCTCCATCTACAATCTCTTTATCAGCCTGCTGGCGCTGCTGGGTATCGCCAGCAACGATTGATCCCAATCAGCAATCTTGCATGACACGGCCCCGCTTCTTGCGGGGTTTGTGCGTTCAGGAACAGGTCATTCGGAAGTCGATAAGATGCGCTATGCGTTACTCGTGCAAGGGAGTCCCTACAGCGACCAGGCATCGCACTCTGCTCTGCGCTTTGCTCATGCGCTAGTCAGTCGAGGGCATCATCTGGCGACGGTATTCTTCTACCATGATGGCGTTTACAATGCGGCTCGCTTGTCCGCGCCTCCTCAGGATGAACCTCACCTTTGCGATGCCTGGTGCAGCCTGCATGAAACCCAGGGTACGGAACTGCTGGTCTGTATCGCTGCAGGATTGCGAAGGGGGCTGCTTAATGAACGCGAGGCGGCGCGCCACGGCAAGACAGGCCATAGCCTCGCGGCGCCTTTCGAATTGACGGGGCTCGGCCAACTGATAGAGGCCGGTTTGTCTCACGATCGACTGGTTACCTTTTCGCCCTGAGCGATGTCTATCGTAAAGATTGCCAAGCAAAGAAGCTCGAGAAGCAGCGAGGGAGGCGGCAGGGAGACCGGCATGAGTAGTGTTGTACCTGAGCGTAATGAGAGTGAACTCACAGGTGATGTGCTGGTGGTGCTGCGCCACGCGCCTCAAGGTACGAGCTGGCTGCGGGAGGGGTTGGATAGCGCTCTGGTCGCGGCGGCCTTCGGTCAGCGGGTCAGCCTGCTGTTTCTGGGGGACGGTGTGCTGGCGCTGTTGCCCAATCAGACCAACGGCCCCCTAAACCAAAAGGGCACCCAAGGCCTGGTTGAAATGCTACCGCTTTATGACATTGATAATGTGCTGGTGGACAAAGAAGCCCTCGCTAGGCGGGGGCTTGATGAACAGACGTTGTTGTTGCCGGTTCGAGGCATCGATTCGCCTGCCATCGCCACGATCTTTCATCGGCATCGGCTGGTATTGAACTTTTAGGGTGTTTCGAGGGCCTCATCGGCATGATTTTGCATATCTTGAACCGTTCTCCATCCGCTAGCCGTGTCTATCAAGACGCGTTGAGCGCGATGGACTCGACGGACTGTCTGATCCTGACCGAGGACGGGGTGCAGGGTGCATTGCCTCAACTGGTCGACTATTTTGGCTCCTTGGAGGGGCGGCTCTTTGCTCTGCGAGAGGATCTGGCGGCACGCGGGCTGGAAGGACGCTGCGCGGATCATGTCGTGGTGGTGGATGTGGATGGCTTCGTCGAACTGACCGAGGAAGCGGAAAAGACCGTGAGCTGGTTTTAATGGCAAGCACGCAAATATACCGTTATCTTGATTTATCATCAATCAGTAAAAAAGCTGAGAAGACAGATGATCGAGTCGGATTGGATCCGGAAGGCTACCTAATCGACCTCGATGACTGGAATCCGCAGGTCGCAAAAGCGCTGGCGCGAGCCGAAGGCCGTGAGTTGCACGAGGAGCACTGGGAAATCATCGATATTGTCCGGGGCTTCTACAAGCGTTTCGAGACGGCGCCTGCCATGCGCCCGCTGGTCAAGACAGTAACCGGCACTCTGGGGCCGGAGAAGGGCAATTCCCTTTATCTGATGCGGCTGTTTCCCGAAAAAGATGTTCAGGAAAGCCCTGCAAGGATTGTGGCTCGGCTGGCTGGGTTGCCTAAACCGACCAACTGCTTATGAACTTTCTTGCCCATGCCTGGCTGGCCAAAGGCGGCAGCGACGATTTTCTGTATGGCAACTTGATCGCCGACGGCGTAAAGGGGATGAATCTGGAAATCTGGAATCTCCGAGTAGCGGAAGGCATTCGTCATCATCGCCGAGTCGACGCCACTATCGATCGTCATCCTCGCGTACTGGCGGCACGCCAACGGGCCCCGCAGGACAAGCGCCGTTACGCGGGAATCGCGCTGGATCTCGTCTGGGATCACTTTCTAGCGCGTCAGCAGAAGATCCAACCGGGGCATCAGCGTTTGATCGAACG
This sequence comes from Pistricoccus aurantiacus, assembly GCF_007954585.1. GTDB lineage: Bacteria > Pseudomonadota > Gammaproteobacteria > Pseudomonadales > Halomonadaceae > Pistricoccus > Pistricoccus aurantiacus. The sequence goes on along the minus strand of NZ_CP042382.1, from coordinate 2,891,886 downwards.
CTGCTACCGGGTGCTGGGTCGGCGAGCCGCGCCGGCCCGCCTGTCCAGCATGATACCGGTACTGATTGATCAGGACTGGCTGAACGCCTATGCGGATTTCGACTTCACTTGCCGCGCCATCGCCGGAATCGGCACCAGGCTTTCCGGGCCCAATCGCCTGGCAGAGCTCAGGCCCTGGCTGGAAGAAGACTATTTCCGGCTCGAAGAAGATTTCAACGCGCTGTGGCCGGAGCTTGTCGCGCAGCTTCAGCGCTGAATCAAATTCGTCAATAGTCGCTCAAGCTTCTACCAGCCACAGACACTCGACTTCATCACCCACGGCAATCTCGGCCTGTTCCGGAATTACCGCCAGGGCATTGGCCTCCACGCAGGAAGAGAGCACCGCGGAGTTCTGGTCTCTGAAGGCGTTGGCTACCGGACCTTGTTCCGTGAAGGCAAGTGCTACGCGCATATAATGACGGCGTATGCCGTTGCTGGTGGAAAAAGCCGTACGAGCGCGAATTCTCGGCAACGCCTCGAGCGCCGGACAGCCCAGCAGGGCACCGATCAGGGGGCGCAGGAAGATCCAGGCGCCGACGAAGCCGGAGACCGGGTTGCCCGGCAAGCCGACGAAGCGCGTCTCGCCGTTATCCCGAGGCAGGCGGCCCAGGGCCAGCGGCTTGCCGGGGCGCATGGCGAGACGCCATAAATCCAGCTGACCCAATTCCTCCAGGGCAGCCTTGACATGATCCTCTTCGCCCACGCTGACGCCGCCGGTGGAAATCACCACGTCCGCGCACTGTGCCGCCTGTTTCAGAATGTCGCAGGTAGCGGCGTAATCGTCCGGCACGCTTTCCACCATCACCATTTCTGCGCCGAAACGCTCCAGCAGCCGCTTGAGCATCGCTCGGTTCGAGTTGTAGATCTGTCCCGGCGCCAAGGGCAGGCCGGGATCGATGATCTCGTCTCCAGTGGAGAGCAGGGCGACTCGCGGGCGCTTGCATACCACGACTTCAGTGATTCCCTGGCCCGCAAGCTGCCCCAGCGCCGCGGCTTCCAGCTTCAGGCCGGCACCCAGCAACTGGCTGCCCTGGGCCACGTCACGCCCGCGACGACGGATATTGTCCCCGACGGGAATGCCCTCGGGAATGAAAATACCGGTGTCGCGGCTTTCGGTACGCTCCTGCATGACCACGCAATCCGCACCCGGGGGGATTTCGCCGCCGGTGAAGATGCGCGCGCAGCCGCCGGGCATCAGCGGTGCTGCCGGGTGGCCGGCGGCGATACGCTGAATCATCGGCAATACCTGGCCGGCCTCCGCGGCCCGTAGCGCATAGCCGTCCATGGCGCTGTTGTCGAAACCGGGCACGTCAAGGCGTGCGGTGACGCTTTCCGCCAGCACGCGGCCCGCCGCCTGATCGCAGGGCAGTCGTTCGCCGTCCAGGGGCGTGATGCCTTCGAGCATGGCCGCCAGGGCGGCTTCAACGCTTTTCAGGGGGTTATCCGCCATGCTGGCCTCGTCCGGGAATCACCAGATTGGCGAAGTTGCAGGGCTTGTGGCTGCCGTCCAGCTGCTCTTTCAGAATGCCGTTCCAGGCGGTGCGACAGGCGCCGGTGGAGCCGGGCAGACAGAAGATCACGGTATGGTTGGCAAGCCCTGCCAGGCAGCGGCTCTGGATCGTGGAGCTGCCGATTTCCTGAAAGGAAAGGTGGCGAAACAGCTCGCCGAACCCTTCGATCTGCTTGTCGAGCAGCACCTTGACCGCTTCCGGGGTGGAATCTCTGCCGGTAAAGCCGGTACCGCCAGTGGTCAAGATCACCTGCACGCCGGAATCCGCGATCCAGGCGCTGATCTGAGCACGAATACGGTAGACGTCGTCCGCGACGATACGCTTTTCCACCAGGGTGTGGCCCGCGGCCTGCAAGCATTCCACCAGCGCGGCACCGCTGCGATCGGTTTCTTCCGTGCGGGTATCGGAAATCGTCAACACGGCGATATGCAGCGGCTCGAATCCTTGGGTGGCGGCACTCATGAGGATTTCTCCTCACCGTGAGAATGACGAGCGGCCAAGGCTTCCAGCTTATCCGCGGAGGCGGGAGTCTGGTACTTGACCTTCCATTCCTCGTAGGGCATGCCGTAGACGTATTCCCGAGCCGCGTCGTAGGAAAGCTCGACGCCACGTTCGTCCGCGGCGGCGGCCAGCCACTTGGAAAAACAGTTGCGACAGAAACCCGCCAGGTTCATCAGGTCGATGTTCTGCACTTCCTTGTGCTCATCCAGGTGCTTGAGCAGACGCCGAAAGGCCGCAGCCTCGAGTTCGGTGCGAGTGGCGTCGTCGATATGTTGCATGATCGTACTCCTGCGAATAGTAATGCGCCTAGCATAACAAAAGGACACCGCCGATTGGCGGTGTCCGATTCTTTCCGAGAAAAGCGCTAATTGGGCCGGTGCGAGGCCGCCTCGTCAAAGCTTCCCTTGTCCACGTGTTCCGGCAGGGTGGTGTGTTCCTTGACCTCGTCATACCACAGGTTGTGGTGTTCCTTGGCCCAGGTTTCGTCCACGTAGCCGGTGGTCATGGCCTCGAGGGAGCCTTCCGTGCCAACGGTGCCGATATAGATATGACCCAGCGCCACGGCGGTCAGCCCCAGGGCGCCGACAGCGTGGATCACGTTGGCCCACTGCATGCCGTCCCGAGTCTGACCGAAGATCGGAAAATCCAGCACCAGGCCGCTGATGATGACCAGCAGGCCGGCACTGGCCAGCAGCCAGTACCAGGCCTTTTCCCCGGCGTTGGCGAAGCCCGCGTCCACGTGGCCCTTGCCGATCAGGCCGCCGCCTTTCTTGAACCATTCCAGGTCGTGTGCCCTGGGTAGATTCACCTTCAGCCACTTGGCCAGGATGATGATCAGCAGAATGCCGAACAGCGGCCCCAGGTAGTTGTGCAGCAGCTTGGTGCCGGCAATCATCGGCGCCCAGAAGCCGTCGCCGAACAGCGGCTTGAAGACGAATTTGCCATACATCAGGTTGAGTCCGGTCAAGGCCAGCAGGATGAAAGTCGTGGCGGTGGACCAGTGCAAGGTGCGCTCGAAGACGGTCCAGCGCAGCAGGCGTCGGCCGGTGCGCGGCGCCTCCAGCTTCTTGCTGCCGAAATACAGATAGAAGCCGAGGATCATCAGCGCCATGCCGACGATGGCGATCACGCCAAAGGTCGATACCCAGCGATTACGTATCTGCCGCCAGGTTTCGCCGCTGGCGTTGATCAGGCTGTAGTTCGAGTCATAGCGGGTATCTCGAGCGCCCTCGTTGGTCGCCACCTGCTCCCAGGTACGCTCGTCGACACCGGAGAGCGCGGTCTCGATCTCTGCCTGAGGGTCCGCGCCCAGGGCGTGAGACATGCCGAGTGACAGCAGGATGCACGCCATGGCGAGAAAAGCTGCAAGCCAGCGTGCCGCGAGGTTATAGGAAAGCCGACTGGTCATGGTAACCCCCTAGGCGTGCTTGGTGGCGTCGACCGCCAGGTTATCGATGGCGGAAACGTCGAAGGTTTCCGGTGCGGTCTGCGGCCAAGGCGCGTCGCGGTAGCCGCGCAGGGCGGAGCGGCGCTGGAAGATATCCTCGAGCACATCCTTTTCTCCCGCGAGCAGCGCCTTGGTGGAGCACATCTCCGCGCAAAGCGGCAGCTTGCCCTCGGCGATGCGGTTGGCGCCGTACTTGGCGTATTCCTCTTCCTTGGTTTCCGCCGGGCCGCCGGCACAGTAGGTGCACTTGTCCATCTTGCCGCGTTCGTTGAAGGCATTCTGCTTGGGGAACTGCGGCGCGCCGAAAGGGCAGGCGTACAAGCAGTAGCCGCAGCCGATGCACAGATCCTTGTCGTGCAGCACGATGCCGTCCGCGGTCTTGTAAAAGCAGTCCGTGGGACACACCGCCATGCAAGGCGCGTCGTCGCAGTGCATGCAGGCGACGGAAACGGACATTTCGCTGGGCTGACCGTCGTTCAGGGTGACTACCCGACGACGCTGAATGCCCCAGTCCGTCTCGTTGGCATTCTTGCAGGCGGTGACGCAGCCGTTGCATTCGATGCAGCGCTCCGCGTCGCAGGTAAATTTCATCTTGGCCATGGGTCTCTCCTCACCTTATGCTTTTTCGATACGACACTTATGCTTTTTCGATACGGCATAGGGTGCATTTGGATTCCTGCATCTGGGTCACGCTGTCGTAACCGTAGGTGGTAGCGGTGTTGGCGGCTTCCCCTTGGATATAGGGAGCACTGCCTTCGGGGTAGTGGCTTAACAGATCTTCGCCCTGGAAAATCCCCGCGAAGTGGAAGGGCATGAACACCACGTCTCGGGCGACCCGAGGGGTGACCATGGCCATGACCCTTACCCGACCGCCTTCGGCGCCTTCCACCCAGACCATTTCGCCTTCCGCGATACCCAGCTCGCCGGCGAGCGCCGGGTTGATCTCCACGAACATCTGCTGCTGCAGCTCCGCCAGCCAGGACATGGAGCGTGTCTCCTCGCCACCGCCTTCGTATTCCACTAAGCGCCCGGAAGTCAGAATGATCGGATAGCGATCCGTGACGTCCTTCTCCTGGATGGAGCGATACAGGGTCGGCAGGCGATAGAAGGAGTTCATGTCCTCCCAGGTGGGGAACTTGTCCACCAGGTCGCGGCGATTGGTATAAAGCGGCTCGCGATGCTTGGGAATCGGATCCGGGAAGGTCCAGACGTTACAGCGTGCCTTGGCGTTACCAAAGGGCGCGCATTCGTGGGCGATGGCCACCCGCTGGATACCGCCGGAAAGATCCGTCTTCCAGTTCTTGCCCTCGGCGGCCTGCTTTTCCTGCTCGGTCAGTTCGTTCCACCAGCCGAGATCCTTGAGCATCTGGGCGGTGAACTCGGGATAGCCATCATCCAGATCCGAGTTCTCGCTGTAGACGCCATCCGCCAGCAGCGAGACGCCATCGTGCTCGATGCCGAAACGGGCGCGGAAGGTCAGCCCGCCTTCGGAAACCGGCTTGCTGGTATCGTAAAGAATCGGCGTGCCGGGATGGCGCATTTCCGGCGTACCCCAGGACGGCCAGGGCAGGCCGTAATAGTCGCCCTTGGCCGGGCCTTTCTTCGCTTTCAGATCATTGAAGCTGAAGGTATGCCAGTTCTTTTGATGCTCCTTGAGCCGCTCCGGGCTCTGGCCGGTGTAGCCCACGGTCCACATGCCGCGGTTGAATTCCCGGGTGATGTCTTCGATCAGCGGCTCGTCGCCGTTCATCTCGTAGTTCTTGACCAGTTCGTTGCCAAAGCCCAGCTTGCGGGCCAGCAGGTACATGATCTCGTGGTCCGGCTTGGATTCGAACAGCGGCTCGATCACCTGGTCCCGCCACTGCAGGGAGCGGTTGGTGGCGGTCACGCTGCCGGTGGTCTCGAACTGACTGCAGGCGGGCAGCAGGTAGACGCCATCCTTGCGACCGTGCATTACCGCCGCCACGGTGGGGTAGGGGTCGACGATCACCATCATGTCCAGCTGCTGCATGGCTTTCTGCATTTCCACGCCGCGGGTCTGGGAGTTGACCGCATGACCCCAATAGAACATCGCCTTCAGGCGCGTGCGCTGGGCGATATCCTCGTCCTGTTCCAGCACCCCGTCGATCCAGCGGGACACGGTGATGCCGTTGGTGTACATGGGCTTGCCGTCGACGTATTCGGTCTGGTCAAAACGGCTCTTGAGCCATTCATAGTCCAGGTCCCAGACCTTGCCCCAGTGCTGCCAGGCATCTTCCGTCAAACCGTAGTAGCCCGGCAGGGAGTGGGACATCAAGCCCAGATCCGTGGCGCCCTGAACATTGTCGTGACCGCGGAAGATGTTGGTGCCGCCCCCGGACTTGCCCACGTTGCCCAGGGCCAGCTCGAGAATGCAGTAGGCTCGGGTATTGTTGTTGCCGGTGGTGTGCTGAGTGCCGCCCATGCACCAGACCACGCAGCCCGGTCGATTCTGGGAAAGCCGCCAGGCGGTGTCGCGCATGTCGTCGCCGGAAACTCCGGTGATGTTTTCCACGACGTCCGGCGGATAGTTGGCCACTTCCTTGCGCACGTCGTCCATGGCGTAGACCCGCTGGTCGATGTACTCCTTGTCCTCCCAGCCGTTCTCGAAGATATGCCACAGAAGCCCCCACACATAGGCCACGTCGCTGCCCGGGCGCAGGCGCACGTACTTGCTGGCCTTGGCGGCGGTGCGGGTGAAGCGCGGGTCGACCACGATGATATCCGCATGGCTGCGTTCCTTGGCCAGCAGGATATGCTGCATGGCGATAGGGTGCGCCTCGCAGGGGTTGGAGCCGATCAGCAGGATCGAACGGCTGTTCTGCAGATCGTTGAGGGAGTTGGTCATTGCCCCGTAGCCCCAGGTATTGGCAACCCCGGCCACGGTGGTGGAATGACAGATGCGCGCCTGGTGGTCGGTATTGTTGGTACCGAACAGGGCGGCGAACTTGCGCATCAGATACGCCTGCTCGTTGCTGAACTTGGCGGAGCCCAGCCAATAGACGCTGTCCGGGCCGTGCTGCTCCCGCAGCGCCAATACCTTGTCGCCGATTTCCTCGATGGCGTCTTCCCAGGAAAGACGCTGCCACTGGCCGTTGACCAGTTTCATGGGATATTTGAGGCGCCGGGTGGAGTGGCCATGTTCCCGCAGCGAGGCGCCCTTGGCGCAGTGGGCCCCGCGATTGAAGGGATGATCGAAGGCGGGTTCCTGACGGGTCCAGACGCCTTCCTGAACCTCCGCGTAGACGCCGCAGCCCACGGAGCAGTGAGAGCAGATGGTACGTTTGACTTCGACCGGCGCGTCGCTGTAGGCGGTCTTTTCCGCCGCGTTGCCGCGCTCCATCATGGTATTGCCGAACAGCCCGATCCCGGCGATACCACCTGTGGCGGCGCCGCTTCGCTTAAGAAACTGGCGGCGGGAGATACCCAGCTTGGCAGCGGCAGGCTGTGACGATTTGCGTGTCAGGCGCATGGCGATTTTCTCCCGTCAGTCCTGCAGGGTGGCATAGAAAGCGCGGATATGATCGGTTTCCCGGTAACGAGGAACCTCTGGCGTGGAGCGTAGAACGTCGATTTTGGCCGGCCCTGTGCTGGCGGCCTGAGTGAAAGGCACCTGCGCCACGGCCATCGCGGTACCACTCGCCCCGAGAAGGCGCAGAAAACGACGACGCTCGGGGTTGAGCGTAGCGGCTTTATCAGTGGTCTTGAGAATTGTCATCAGTGTTTCCTCACGCTAGATAGTCCTTCATCAGTCCGAGGCGCCCGCAGGGGTGTCCAAGGAGACGCTCGCAATCAGATCGGATGAGGTGTCTTGTTTATCCATTAATACTAGCCGCTCTCGCTCAAGAGCGAAAAAATGCTGGCCGAGTTCTCCCAGGCAGGCGTAGAAGGGTGTCTCGACTCGGGCCAGGTCCGCCATGCAGCGCTCCGCCCAAGGCGCTATATGGCGCAAGAAAAAAGTCGCTTCGCTCTTGTTGACGGTCTCGCTGGCGGACTCGATCAGCAAAGCCATGACTTCGCAGAGCGCCGCCAGATGATCCTCTGGATCGTTGCTGTGGGCCGCCCGGGCGATGCCCAGCCGGCGCAGATCCCGGCGCAGGACAATTAGAGGCTCGTCCATTAGCCTGCCGTTCCAGTACCAGGAGGCGTAAGGCACGACGTCCCCCTGAATGACCCCGACCAGGTGCCCGAAGTGCGCTTGAGTCAGCGCATCCGGATTGCTGTTTGCCGCGGCGCGGGCTAGGGCTTGCCAGTGGAGGGCAAGCGGGCTGTCGTCTTCCTCGATTTCGAGACCGCCCAGCCAGTCCAGCAGATCCACGTCCGGCGCGGCGAGCAGCAAGGCACCCAGCAGGCGATAGATATCCGCGCGCAGGGCACGTTCGTCGTCGAAGGTTGGAGTGAAATCGTTTAGTGATGTCATATCTTCAACTGTGCCAGTGGGTCGCGGCCCAGATTTTTCCAGACATCCCTGACTCGGCAGTCTTCGCACATTTCCAGTCGAGAAACCGCGTTGCCGGCAAAATAAGGATGATCGGCGAGCTTGGCCTTGATGGTGGCGATGGCGCTCTGGCTGGCGAAAGGCTTGCCGCAGGCGATGCAGTGAAAGGGCGCCTCTTCCTTGCAGACATGTCGTCTTTCCCGATCCGGGTGGGCGAGAAAGCCGGGCTGCAGAACAATGGCGTTTTCCGGACAGTTCTTTTCGCACAGACCGCACTGGATGCAGTCCGCCTCGCGAAAGCTCAAGAGCGGGTGATCGTCGCCACCGGCCAGGGCCGGGGTCGGGCAAACCGCCACACAGGCCATGCAAAGGGTGCAGGCGGATTGGTTCACCTCGATGCCGCCGAAGGGCGCATCGCCGGGAAGGGGATGACGCTGGTCGTCCGCCTCGCCCTGATCCGCCAACCAGGCAAGGCTTGCATTCAGCCGGTCCCTTTTACTGGGGGTTGTGGTGTCCCGCTCGCACACCGCTAAAGGCGCCAGTCGCGGAATGGCGTCGCGAGCGTCTCGATCCGCTTCGCCGACGATGACAATACGCTCTCGCTGATGGCTCAGGGCCTCGAGCAGCCGGTGGGCCTGTTCGAGCTGATTTTCCAGCAGTTGGCAGAGACTGACGGGAATGCCCGTATGCCACTGAATCCGTACCTGGCTGGCGCCGTCCGCCAAGGCGCCAAGCCAGTGATCGAGTCCCGCGGCGCCCAGCTCTTCCAAAGGAATATCCAGCACATGGCCGGCGGGCGCATCAGTTTCACGTTCGCGATAGGCGGCGTCGACGAAACGCACCACCGGCGCTTCGCCACCGGCCTGGCGATAGGCCGCCAGCAGACGACGCATGTAGTCCTGCTGCTGCATCGGGCGGGGCAGGCGATATTCGATCGCCCCGCTGGGGCAGGCGCTGGTGCAGCTGCCGGCGCCGTGGCAAAGATAAGGGTCGATCTCGATATAGGATTCGATGCGCTGCTTCACGCTTTGGATCGCATCCGCCGGGCAGACCGAGAGACAACGGGTGCAGCCGATCTTGCCCCGGTCCTGGTGGGCGCAAAGCGCTGAGTTTATCTGCACATACTGGGGTTTTTCGAACTCGCCGATCTGATCGACCAGCGCATCCAGCGTCGGCTTCGGGTTGTCTTCCGCGCCCGGTGCGTGGAAATAGCCCGGCGACGTCAGCTCCAGGTTCATCAAAGGAGAGTCGCCGAGATCGAGCACCAGGTCGAAGGCGTCACGATTGAGGGCCGCCCTGGCCAGGTCGATCGGCCTATTGTCCTCGAGTTCGACAGAGTCCTCGAGCCACACGGAAAAACGCCCCAGATAACCGGAGAGAGAAACACGACGGCTGTGGTAGCAGGCAAGCGTCGAGGTCGTTTCGAGCGCCTCGGTGATGCTTTCATTCACGCCGGTCATGTCGCTTGGCGCATTGACCAACAGGGTAATCGACGCCAGGCCGTCGGCTTGTTGCAATAAGCTGGTGGCGCCTGAGTTCGAAACAAAAAGGCGCGCTTCAAGCTCACTGCCGATGATCAGCAGATGGCCGTGGCTGTTATAACCAAGGGCCGGGGCGGCGAGATTGACCGGCCAAGAGACTTGCGTCTGCGTCACAAGCCTGGCTTGGCGATTACGCTCGCCATCCCAGGGGGTTAGCGTAATACATTGATTCATGAAGTTTCATTGCCACGGTTTGTCACCTCGGGCTGAATTACCCGCCGGTGTCGATGGACGGCTTTGATTCGCCGCTCAAATCGTTGTTTCGATTGCTCTTATAATAATGGATTCTTGAAAGCAGATGTTGTTCCTACGCGCCCGAGGCGCAACGATTTTCTTTTATCTGGCTTCAAAATCTTGGTCGACGCTGGTCTCGGTGAATTCTAGCTCCTGCTCTGGCTTAGGATTCTGGCTGTCATTTTCGGCCTTGCTTTCCACGACGAACGGCTCTTCCTCCAGCGGAGGGGATTCCGAGGCTTCTTCAAGCTTTTGAGTCCATTGACGCAGGCGAGCGGAGATTTCCGCGCTCAAAGGCTTCTGCTGGCGAAAATCCTGGTCATAGTCGTCGAGACCGTCGCGTACATTGTAGCCCCCGGTAGCGAATAGCCGGCGCAGTGCTCGGCGGCGCAGTCCTTGGCTGACACCTTGCTGTAGATAGGCAGAAAAATCGCTGCCCGCCTCGAGGCTTTCCGGGTCCGGCAAGGTTTCGTCCAGAGAAATCGAATCGTCAGCCTGATCGTCAAGCGGTCCGACCTGAGCGCTTTTTTCGGGAAGGCCTTTTTCTGGCAGGTTGTTTTCCAGAGAACCGCTTTCAAAAGCGCTTTGCTCGAAAGCGGTATCCTCGAATATCGGATCCTCGCTCGCGATGCCATGAGTGCTCGCCGATGGCGTATCGGTGGGTTCACCGCGCTTGCGTCTGGACCAGCGGCTCAGGCGGCTCATGTCAGATTCTCCCGGGAGCGACCGGCTCCCTTGCGCTTTTTCTTGCGGCCTTCCACCGGCGCCTCACCATAGCGAGCCAGATACGCTTCGAGCCATAGCTGAATGGCTAGAGGCATGGCAACTTCCAGCACCTGCTGCTCGCCGTCCATCCAGGCGGCGGCGACTTCCTGACTCGCGGTGATCGCCTTGGGATCGGGGGTCGTGCCGGAAAAGCCGCAGCGCAGAAAAAGCCGCGGTGTGTCGCTTTGCAGATTGAAGCGGTAGGCGGCCCGTTCGGTCATATAGAGTTGCAGATCGACCACAAAAGGCCCGGTCGCATTCGGTGCCAGATCAGCAATACGCCATTGGGTGGCGCTGAATCCCTTGACTGTGTGGGTGCTTGCCTCCAAGGCAAAGCTCAGGGTCTTGCGGTAGGTTGCTTGACGACGGTCAGAAAGCGACGTATCAGATGCCATGGATGGGAACACTCTCCTGCCAAGCGGTAATATCACCCATGAGACGCCTTCGTCATTGCCGGGTCAAGTCGCTTGACCTGCGGGTGACAAGATTCAGCAAGTTTCCAAGGAGTATTTAATGCCTACGGATTCCTCTCATCCTGTTTCCAGCCAAATCCGTTTAAGCCATGCGCGGCTGCCCGCGACGCTGGAAATTCAGGTGATGGATGAATATGGCGTCATGCGGTCCCAGTCCATCGCCGCGGAGCGTGCCTTGACGGTCTACCTGAACCGACGGGAAATCGTCACCTTGATGACCCTGGGCGCGGATCCTGAAGCCTTGGTGGTCGGCTATCTGCGCAATCAGGGCTTGATCGGGGCCCGTGAGGATCTGGAAGCGGTGTTCGTCGATTGGGAAGTGGAATCCGCGGCAGTGGTCAGTCGTCATATCCCGGAGGATATCGAGGAGCGTCTTGGTCGGCGTACCGTGACCACCGGCTGCGGGCAGGGAACCGTTTTCGGGCGCCTGCTCGAAGCCACGGATGCCAGGCCGTTGGTGGGCGCCGGCCTGCGCCAGTCGGTGCTTTATCAGCTGCTGGAAAATCTGGGAGCCTATAACGAAACCTACCGTAGCGCCGGAGCGGTACATGGTTGTGCGCTTTGCCGCGGGGATCAGGTGCTGGATTTCGTCGAAGACGTGGGGCGACACAACGCGGTGGATACCTTGGCGGGGCGCCAATGGCTCATGACGCAGCCCGGCGTGGAGCAGCCCGGCGTGGAGCAGCCGGACAGTTTCTATACCACCGGTCGGCTGACCTCGGAAATGGTGCTCAAGGTGGCGCAGATGGGTATCAGCATTCTGATTTCCCGCTCCGGGGTCACCCAGAACGGCGTCGAACTGGCCAATCGTTTCGGCGTGATGCTGATCGCCCGGGCCAAGGGGCGCCATTTCCAGGCGATTCACGCGTCGGGACGGCTCGAGCTGGACGCCGTCCCGGTGCCTCGACCCGGAGATCGTCAACGCGCCAGGTAGGAATCACATATCTTGTAAGGCTGGCCAAGCAGCGCCTTGACATGGGCGCTGACGCCGCGGCCCAGCGCTTCCAGGCAGTAGCCGCCCTCGAGCACCGACACCAGTCGATTTTCCGCGTAGAGCGCGGCAATCTCCATGCAAAGCTGAGTCACCCAGTGGTAATCCTCGTCTTCCAGGTTCAATTCCGCCATTGGATCTTCTCGATGCGCGTCGAAGCCTGCGGAGACCAGTAGGATTTCCGGCTTGAAGGCATGCAGTGCCGGCAGCCAGTCCTTTTCGATGGCCTGGCGGAAGGCCGGCCCATCCGTGCCGGCGGGCAGGCGCGTATTGACGATGTTGTGATGTTCGTCGCGCAGGTAGCGCCAGGGGTAGAAGGGATACTGAAAGCTGGTGCAGACCAGAACGCTGGGGTCGTCCTTGAAGATGTCCACGGTGCCGTTGCACTGATGCACGTCGAAATCGATGATGGCGACGCGCTGGGCGTGATAGCGGGCCTTGGCGTGAGCGGCGCCGATCGCCACGCTGTTGTAGAAGCAGAATCCCATGGCTTCCGACGCTTCCGCATGGTGGCCGGGCGGGCGCACCGCGCAGAAGACGTTGTCCGCCTGGCGACGATAGACCTGATCCACTCCGCGCACCACCGCTCCCGCCGCCAGCAGCGACGCCTCGAGGGAAAACGAGTTCATCAAGGTGTCGCTGTCCAGGGAAATCATGCCATGCTCCGGCACGCAGTCCTGCAGCGACTGCATGTGCCGAAGCGGGTGGACCCGGGCGACTTGTTCTTGCGTTGCGGGTTTGGCGTCCGTCTGCATGGTCTGCTGCAGCACGCCGTCAAGGGATAGCTGAGCGTGAATGGCCTCCAGACGTTTGGGGCTTTCCGGGTGTTCCGGTCCCATGAAATGATCGAAACAGGTAGGGTGGGTAATATAGGAGGTGATCATGGCGGACTCCACAGGTTCACTCTGACCATAAGGGGTCTGGTTCCTATTAGAGTAGTGTCAATAAGTCGTAGGCCAAGTGAAACCATCGACGGATTCATTCGCTTAACACGGAGGATAGACCCTTGAGTACCCGCTTCCTGCACAATTTCTTCGAGCCGAACAGTCTGGCGATCATCGGCGCTTCTGAGAAGCCCGCTTCCATGGGAGGAATAGTGGTTCGCAATCTCCAGGAAGCGGGTTTTCCCGGTACCATCGAAGTGGTCAATCCCAAGGGTTATGCCACGGTGTTCGGCCAGCCCTGCGTGCGCCGCATCTCACGCCTTTCCAAGGTCCCGGATCTGGCGATTCTCTGTTCGCCGATCGCCACGGTGCCTCAGGCCATCGAGCAGCTGGGACAACTGGGCGTGAAAGCGGCCCTGGTACTTTCCGGCGGCGCCTATCTGGATACGAAAAAAAGCGACAGCGGCTCGATTCGCGAGCGGATGCTGGACGCGGCGCGATGTTGCGGCATGCGCGTGCTGGGACCGGAATGTCTCGGGCTGATCGTGCCGGGGCGCAAGCTGAACGCGACCTATGCCAGTCAGCCAGTCAAACCGGGACGTGTAGCGTACCTGGGGCAGTCCGGCATGCTGGGCAATGCGATGATGGACTGGGCCGCGGGCAAGGGAATCGGTTTTTCCCATCTCATCACCCTGGGCAACAGCATCGACGTCATGCTTCCGGACCTGATCGACTACATCAATCAGTACTCCCCTGCTCAGGCGATGCTGCTGCACCTGGAATACATCCAGGATTCCCAGCACTTCATGACGGCGCTGCGGGAATCCTCTCGCAACCGCCTGGTACTGGCCATCAAGAGCGGGCGCACGGCGCAGTCGGATATCAGCGAGCTGCCGCCGACGCCGGGCCTGCTTCATCGCGATGTGGTATTCGACGCGGCCCTGGCCCGGGCCGGGGTGGTGCGAGTGGACGATTCCGATGAACTATTCGATGCCTTGGAAACCCTGACTCGCATGAAGCCGCTGCGTGGTGATCGTCTGGCGATCGTGTCCAACGGCCTGGGGCCGGCGATGCTGGCTATCGACAAGTTGATCAGCGCCGGGGGACGGCTTTCGCAGTTCGACGACGCCACCCAGAACGCGCTGATCGAAGGCGATTTCGATGTTTCCCTGCCCGGACACAACCCGGTGGATCTTGGCGGTGACGCCACGCCGGAGCGCTTTGTCGAGGCCATGGAGATCATTGCCCAGGATCCCAACGTGGATACCATTCTGCTGGTGCATGCACCCACGCGGCTGGCGCCTTCCAAGATGACCGCTCAGGCCATCGTGGCCCATCGTAAAAGCTTTCGTCGCAACCTGTTGACCAGTTGGATGGGCATGGAAGAAGCGGTTTCCGCGCGTTACGAATGCAACCTGGCAGGAATTCCTACCTATATCTCCCCGGAGAAGGCAGTCAAGGCCTTCATGCACATGGTGAACTACCAGCGGGTACAGACATTGCTGCAGGAAACGCCCCCCAGCATTCCGTTCACCACCAGCAAGGCGTCCCGTGAGGCTTGCCGAGACCTGATCCAGCAGGTGAAGCAGGAAGGACGCAGCTGCCTGAGCCATTCCGAAACCGCGCAGATCCTCGACGCCTACGGCATCACCACGGCAGCAAATCGATACGTGCAGACACCCGAAGAAGGCCGCGAGGTTGCAGCGACCTTCAAGGCGCCGATGGCGCTCAAGGCGATACACGAGGGCAACTGCGAGCCGTTCTGCTATCGGCGACATCCCTACAAGCTTTCCGCGGGACTGTTGCACGACCTGGATACCCCGGAAGAGGTGGCCGAGGGCATCGCTCGCATGAGCGCCAAGATGCACGAAACCTACCCGGATATCAATATACGCGAATACTGCCTGCAGCCCATGCTGCGCGGGCGACATTACATGCAGCTGTGCGCCGGGATCACTCGGGATCCGGTGTTCGGCCCTGTCATCGTGTTCGGCTTCGGTGGCTACAAGGTCAACGTGCTGGCGGATCGTCAGGTGGCGCTGCCGCCGTTGAACATGAACCTGGCAAGAGACCTGATCAAGAACACTCACGCCGCCAAGCTGATTCTCGAACATTCCCGAGACGCCCAGCGAGACATTCAACGCCTGTGCGAATTCCTGGTCAGGCTTTCCCAGATGGCGTCGGATCTGGTGGAACTCAAGGGACTGGAAATCAATCCGCTGCTGCTCAACCGGGACGGCTTGATCGCGCTGGATTTCACCATGGATCTTGGCGCTCCGGCGCGTCATGCGATCATGCCGTATCCGGAAGAGCTGAGAGAATGGGTGACCCTGAAAAACGGCATGCAGGTCGAAGTGCGTCCGGTGCGCGCGGAGGATGCGCCCTTGATCAACAGGTTCCATAACCATCTTTCCGAAGAGAGCATTCGCTTTCGTTACTTCCACAACAAGGCGGATCTCAGTCAGCGGGATCTCTCAATTCTCACCAGTATCAACTACGATCGACAGATGGCGTTCATCGCCGAATACCATCTCGAAGACGGCAGCAAGGAAATGCTGGGAGTGGTGCGGGTATGGAACGATTCCGACAATATTCGCACCGAATTCTCGGTCATCATTCGTGACGATATGCAGGGCCAGGGGCTTGGCAGTCTGCTGATGAAGAAAATGATCAGATACTGCAAAGACGTGGGAACTCTGGAGATGATCGGCAAGGTATTGATGAGTAATCATCCCATGCGCGGTCTGATGAAACATCTGGGTTTCAAGATGCGTTACAACATGGAAGAGCAGGTAGTGGACTGCACCCTGAGTCTCAATGAGCCCCAGAGCGACTGGCAGCGGCACCGCCTGGAAAGCCAGGTGGAGTGATTTTTATCACTATTTTTTATGGTTTGAAGGCATATTCATTAGCCGGTATGATGCGAGGCCATTGTAACCTAAGGTTATCAACTATCGTTGCGTGATTAATGCGCAAACCAACGCATCACATAGGCCTAGCCGATGAGCGACAGAAAATCCGTCAAGATCGAGGTGCGTGACCTGAGCAAGGTCTTTGGTCAGCACCCGAAGCGCGCCCTGGAGTTGCGCGATCAAGGACTCAATCGAGCCGAGATTCTCGAGAAAACCGGCCAGACATTGGCGCTTTCCAATATTTCCTTCGATGTGTATGAAGGCGAACTGCTGGTCATCATGGGGCTCTCGGGCTCCGGTAAATCGACCTTGATTCGCTGCCTCAACCGCCTGATCGAGCCCACGGAAGGCAGTATTGTCATTGATGGGGAAAATATCCCCGAACTCAATGCCAAGCAGCTGCTCGAATGTCGTCGTCGGCATTTCTCGATGGTGTTTCAGAACTTCGCCTTGTTTCCCCACCGTACCGTGCAAAAAAATGCGGAATACGGCCTGGAAATCCGCGGCATCGACAAGGCAACCCGCCGAGAGACCGCGCGTAAATCTCTCGAACAGGTAGGATTGAACGGCTGGGAGGATGCCTATCCCAATCAGCTGTCCGGCGGCATGCAGCAGCGGGTAGGACTGGCCCGGGCACTGGCCAACGATTCCAGCGTGCTGCTGATGGATGAAGCCTTTTCCGCCCTCGATCCTCTGATTCGCAAGGACATGCAGCAGGAACTTACCGAACTGCAGAGCCGTACCCAGAAGACCACGGTATTCATCACTCACGACCTGGACGAAGCGCTCAATATCGCCGATCGCATCATTCTGCTCAAGGACGGCGCGATCGTGCAGATCGGCACCCCGGAAGAGATATTGACCAGCCCCGCGGACGATTACGTCGAGCGCTTCATCGAAGGCGTGGACATGTCGCGAGTGCTGACCGCCTCTCACGCCATGCGCAAGGTACGAGCGACGGTCTGGCAGGGGGACGGCCCGCGTACCGCCCTGCACAAGATGCGTGACAACGGGTTGGATTCAATCTATGTCACCGATCGGCAGCGCAAGCTGATCGGCCTATTGGAAGCCGAGGCCGCGGACCAGGCCGTCAAGGCTGGCCACGACAGCATCGAAAATGCCATGACCCAGGATTTTCGTCGCGTGGGTCCTGATGAACCCCTGCACAATCTATTCGCCATGTTCAGCGACAAGAGCTTTCCGATCGCGGTGGTGAACGATGACCAGCGCCTGCTGGGTGTGGTGGTCAAGGGGGCGGTATTGGCGCAGCTGGCGGAAGCAGGAGAAGACTGATGGCTATCGAGATACCTCGTATCCCGCTGGGGGATTGGATCGAAGGCGGGCTTGATTTTCTGACCACGGAATACTCCGGTGTGACCCGCGGTATTTCTCGAATCACTCAGACCGGCATCAGCGGGCTCAACGACGGTCTGATGTGGCTGCCGGAATGGGCGCTGATGGCAATCATCGCGCTGCTATGCTGGAGCCTGGCCGGCATACGCCTGGCGATTGGCGCAATCATCGGTCTGGCGTTGATATGGAACCTGGATCTCTGGGATCCGATGATCGAATCCCTGACGCTGGTGGTGATCGCGACACTGGTGGCGGTGGTCATCGCGCTGCCGGTGGGCATCGCCGCGGCGCTTTCGGAAAAGCTCTACAAGCTGATCATGCCGGTGCTGGACTTCATGCAGACCATGCCGGCCTTCGTATACCTGATTCCCGCCATTCCCTTCTTCGGTATCGGCTCCGTCTCCGCCATCTTCGCCACAGTGATCTTTTCCATGCCGCCGGCGATTCGCTTCACCACCCTGGGCATTCGCCAGGTGCCCACGGAGTTGATCGAGGCTTCGGATGCCTTCGGCTCCACCCGCAGCCAGAAGCTGTTCAAGGTGCAGCTTCCACTATCGCTGCCGACGGTCATGGCAGGTATCAACCAGACCATCATGCTGGCCCTGTCGATGGTGGTGATCGCCGCCATGATCGGCGCGGATGGGCTAGGTAACGAAGTCTGGCGAGCGATCCAGCGTCTGCGTCCCGGAGATGGATTCGAAGCGGGTATTGCGGTGGTGATTCTCGCCATGCTGCTGGATCGCATGACTCAGGCGTTCCGCAAGAAGCGCAAGCAGTAAAGGCGAGATCATGAACGAGGTTTAAATGACTCGTGAGAGTCATCCAATAACCAGCAGGGTAAGGAGAAGCATCATGCAAACAATGAAACTTAAATTCCGTGGTGGCGCCATGCTGCTGGCGGCAAGCGTGGGAATGGCCGGTCTTGCCATGTCGGGTAACGTGCAGGCTCAGGAAGACAAGGGCACCGTGACTTTGGCCTACGTGGAGTGGGTGTCCACGGTCGCCTCCACCAACGTGGTGCGGGCGCTTCTGGAGGAGCGGGGTTACGACGTCAAGATGTCCTCGCTTTCCGGCGCTGCCATGTGGCAGGCACTTTCCTACGGCGACGCGGATGCCATCGTCGCCGCCTGGCTGCCCACCACTCACGAGGATTATTACGCCAAGGTAAAGGATAGCGTGGTCGATCTCGGCCCCAACCTGGAAGGTACCAAGCTTGGGCTGGTGGTGCCGAGCTACACGGAAATGGATTCCATCGAGGACATCAAGGAAAACCCGGACGCGCTGGACGGGCAGATCGTGGGCATCGACCCGGGTGCCGGCATCATGCGCCTCACCTACGATGTGATCGACGAGTATGATCTGGATGTGGATCTGCGCACCGGCAGCGGCGCCACCATGACCGCCGCCCTGGGCAATGCCATCAAGAACGAGGAGGACATTGCCGTTACCGGCTGGACACCGCACTGGATGTTCGCCCGCTGGGACGTCAAGTATCTGGACGATCCCAAGAACGTATACGGTGGCGCGGAAAAGATTCATACCATCGTGCGCGAGGGTTTCCAGGAAGACATGCCGGAAGCCGCCGCCGTTCTCGATAATTTCCATTGGTCCCCGGAGGACATGGAAGAAGTCATGCTGATGAATCTGGAAGAAGGGACCGATCCGCTGGAAAATGCCAAGAAGTGGATCGCCGACAACCGTGATCAGGTCGACGAGTGGCTGGAGGGCGTCGAGGAAACGCAGCAGTAGTAGTGCAGCGACAATCCCATGAAGCGCATGCGCCCGACCATCATGGTCGGGCGCTTTTTTCTAACTGCTGTTCGACTTTCTAACCGCTGTTCGACTCAAGGCGCCAGACGATAACGGCTCCAGTCGTCGCCGCGCAGTTCGTAGCGAATGCGATCGTGCAGACGGCTTGGCTGACCCTGCCAGAATTCCATCAGTCGCGGCATGATCAGATAGCCGCCCCAGTGCGCCGGTCGCGGAATATCCTGATCCGCATAGGCACTTTCGAAACGCTCCTGACGCCGTTCTATCCACTCACGATCGGGAATCTCGACGCTTTGCGTCGCCACCCAGGCCCCTAGCTGGCTTTCGCGCGGGCGGCTGGCGAAGTAACGGTCCGATTCTTCCGGCAAGACCTGGATCACTTCGCCTTCGATCCGTATCTGACGGCTCAGGGAAGGCCACCAGAAGACCACCGCGGCCTGAGGCACGTTGGCCAGTTCGCTGCCTTTATGGCTCTGGTAGTTGGTGTAGAAGGTCAGGCCTCGCTGATCATATCCCTTGAGCAGAACGATGCGCGCGTGAGGCATGCCTTGGCTATCCACCGTGGCCAGGGTCATGGCATTACCGTCGAGCCCCTCGCTTTCCAGGGCCAGGGTGAGCCACTCCTCGAAGAGTTCAAGCGGGGTATCGGGCATCTTGTCCGCATCCAGGTGTCCGCCTTCATAGTCGCGTCGAATATCGGCAATATCGCGTGTCATGATACTCATCCTGAAAAATTTATCCCATCTTCACCTTTGTCACCGTCAGGCTCAAGGAAAAATCCTTCACGGCGCCAGCTGCACCATCACCATGTAAAACCCGGTACCCGTCACAATCGATAGCAAGGCATTGCGACGCCAAAGGTGGAGTATGACTACACTCAGGGAAGCAAGAATCATCGGCCAGCCGTTCGGCGAGACATTCAACTGGCCATCGCTGAGCGGTCGAAAATCCTGCAGCGCGTAGAGCACCAGAATCAGCATGACCGCGGGGGGAAGATAGCGCCCCAAATGCAGGATCAGCGGATTATCCGCCTGTCGGGAAAGCGCGATGAAAGGCAGCACGCGTGTTGCCAGGGTCGCCAGGGCACACACAAGGATAAAGATCAGCAGCGAGGTCGTCGTCATGGCTCAGGTTCCAGGTAAGTCGCTTGTCTTGCGATTCCAGCGATAGTGGGCCAGCAGAATCAGACTGGCGGCACCGATGGCGCCCAGCAGCATGTGTTGAGCCGGCAGCAGCAGAATGGCACCGAGACCGGTCACCAGCGCAATCAGGAACGGCAGGCCTTGACGCAGCCGCTTCGCTTGTTCGAGGGTGAGTACAATGAAGAGAGCGGTCAAGGCGAATTCGATACCACTGCTGTCGAAATCCATGTTCGTGCCGATCAGCACGCCGACCAGCCCTCCCAACACCCACCAGAGGTGATTGAGCAGGCAGACGCGAAACGCCCAGCCGTGCTTTTGTTGATTGCCCTGGCCTTGAGAGGTCAACAGCGAATAGGTTTCATCCGTCAGGGAAAAGATCATGTAGGGCTTGCGCCAGCCGGCGCCCTGAAAGCGCTTGAGCAGCGATAGCCCGTAGAATGTATGACGCGAATTGAGCATCAGGGTGGCGACGGCGACTTCGATCAACCCTGCCTGATTGGCAAGCAGAGCGACCGCCAGGAACTGGCCGGCGCCGGCATAGATCACCAGCGACATCAGCAGGGCTGCCCACCAAGGCATACCGATTTCGATGGCGAGAATGCCGAAGGCCGCGCCTAGCGGAATATAACCGAACATGACGGGAAGCGTTGCGACTGTCGCCTCTCGCCATCGAGAATTAAGCGCCAAGAGTCACTCCTGCCGGGGCAGCTTCTGTAGGAGGCTTACTATATACTGGGTTCGATCGGCTGTCAGGGAATTACGGTCAAGTCAATGCGGAGAAACGTATGAAGCGCGTCATGGTCTGGGATCCGTGGGTCAGATTGTTTCATTGGATACTGGTAGGGGCGATGGCAGTATCGTTCTATACCATGAAAACCGAAGGCTATCCCTTGCTGTTTCCCATCGATTGGCACGCGCGAGCGGGTTACGTGGTGCTGGGCTTGATCCTGTTCCGCTGGTGCTGGGGGCTCATCGGCAGTCGTCATGCCCGATTCACCAGCTTTCTGCGCGGGCCGAGGCAACTGTGGAGCTACGGCAAACGCTTTGTTACCGGGGGACTGCCTGAATACGCCGGCCATAATCCTCTTGGCGGCTGGGTGGTGCTCGTGATGCTGCTGTCTCTCACCCTTCAGGGCGTCAGCGGCCTGTTCCTGCACGACGATATCTTGTTCGAGGCGCCGCTGTACGGCACCGTCGGCAAGAGCACCACCGGCAATCTCGCCACTCTGCATGTCTATAACGGCAATTTTCTGCTGATTCTGGTTGGTCTGCACCTGGTGGCGCTGGTAGTGCATCGAATAAAAGGCGAACGGCTGGTGGGCGCCATGTTTACCGGGCGCAAGCGTTTCGAAGGAGAGCCGGTGGACGGCGGTGGCGAGGTCGTGAAGCTGATGACAGGGCTGTGGCTGGCACTGATACCCTTGGCTTTGGCCACAGTCTTGGTCGTCTGGTTATGGAATAGCTGAGACAGGTATGAAAAATGGCGCGAACCGGAAGGTTCACGCCGCCAGAGTTAGAACCCTACCTTGTGATTCGCTAATGGAATTCGATAGCGGACTCAGTTCTCGGCCCGATATTCATCATGACAGTTTTTACAGGTCTTGCTGGTAGCAGCGACCTGTTTACGCAGGGCGGCGAAATCGTCGTCGTTCGAAACCACTTCCGCAAGTTTTGTCGCTTCTTCCTCGAAATCTTGCTGCTTCTTTTCGAAATCGTCCCAGTTGTCGCCGGTCTTGGCCAGCGCCGCGGTCTCGATGCCATGGCCGTCATTCCTGAGTGAGCCTTCGATAAAGCCTTCCCAGGGCATGACGGCAAGCTCTTGAACACGCTTGGCACGCATGGCGGCTTCTTCCGCATCGTAATCCATGTCGCCCTTGGCCATGGCGCCCAGTGGGCCGAAGTTCCAGGCCAGAGTGGTCAGGGCCGACTGACGATACTTGATTGCGTCTTCTACCTTGGTGCCATCCTGGGCCAGCGCCGCGCCGCTCATCAACAGAGTGCTTGCTACCGCGAGGCTAATCATGGTCTTCATCGCTATCTCCTTAGGTTCAGCATTTCCTGGCGCATATCGATTCAGGATCGGCTGGCGTTTGCCAACGCTATTTCTGTTGCTATTTCTGTTGCTATTTCTGTTATTACGCCAGTCGGAGCATAGCAGTTTCCGAATGAGAAAAATTCGATAAGCCGCCTATGCTTTAGTGACTAACGGATTTTTCCTGACGGCTCTTGAAACGCGCATAGCCGGCACTGGCAATGAATAGTCCCATGGAAGCCAGGGTAATGGCGCTTCCGAACCACATCTGGCCGGGGAGAGTGGCAATCATGACGCCTTGCATGAAATACAGCAGGCTGATGAAAGCCAGCCACGCATGACTACGCGCACGACACATCAGGATGGCGGGCAGAAACAACAGCAGGGGAATAACCCGCACCAGCAACGGCCCCCAGCCTCCCTGTTGGACATCATGCACCATGAAACCACCGTAGCAGAGCAGCAGTACAAGCACGATGTAGCAGACGATTACCCACCGTCTGGAGCCGCTGACCAGGGAATCCAGTCCACGCCGCTGTTCCCAACGATCCATTTGCTTTCGCATCAGCGTTGCCTCCGCATGGCATCCAGGGCCAGGGCGAGTCTAGCGAGCCGTCGTCCTTGAGCCTGGCATAGCTTGCGTTCGATATCATCCAGGGGACGATCGCTGGCGGTACCCGCGAGATGACTGGCACCGTAGGGCGTGCCGCCGCCAACCGTATCGAACAGCTCGGTTTCGCTATAGGGAACGCCAGCGTAGACCATGCCTTGATGTAAAAGCGGTAATAGCATGGAAAGCAGGGTGCTTTCCTGGCCGCCATGGGGGCTCGAGGTGGAAGTGAAGGCGGTAGCGGGTTTATCGATCAAGGCGCCATTCATCCATAGTTCGCTGGTGGAGTCGATGAAATACTTCATGGGCGCCGCCATGTTGCCAAAACGGGTAGGGCTTCCCAGGGCAAGCCCCGTGCAATGACGCAGATCGTCGAGGGTGGCATAGATCGCGCCCTCTTCCGGAATCTCCGGATCCACCGCCTCGCAGGTACGTGAGACGGGAGGGACGGTTCTTAGTCGAGCGCTAATGCCGGATTGAGATTCGATACCCGCCACGAACTGTTCCGCCATAGCGCGGGTCGCGCCGGATCGGGAATAAAAGAGAACCAATACATAAGGAAGAGGGTCACTCATCAAGACATCCTTGATCGATTGAAAGAACCTAGGTTGATCCATTGTAGAGGCCTTGAAAAGCGGCTCACAAGAAACGCTTTTTTATACCGTTATCTTTTCTAATTTTAAAAAATTGGAAAAGAATAATTATTTATCAGATGATTTCTTAGTTGATTCGGTGAGAAAGGAAATAATCGTGAGCTATCTGAATCAAGAATTTCGCCACTTGATGGATGACGTCCAGCCACTTTCCAAAGGACAAGAACGTGCAGATGTAAAAAAGAGCCAACAAGCTCCCAGCGAAGCGCAGCTTGCACGTCGTCAAAGCGCCGAAGCCTTGGGTGATGAAACCAACTTTCTATCGGATGATTTCGTCGAGCTCATCGGCGCTCACGACCCTATGGAATACCGCCGTGACGGTATTCAGATCAATGTTCTGGAGAAGCTGCGCCATGGCGGCTATCCGCCGGAGGCAAGGCTACACCTGATCAAGATGCCCTTGCATGAATGCCGTCGTGAGATCTTTCGCTTCATTCGTGATGCGTACCAGCATGAGCTGCGTTCGCTTTTGTTGGTGCATGGTCGGGGCAGGGAAGACGATAGTCGTGCCAATGTACTGCGTTCCTACGTGTCCAAATGGCTGATGCAATTCGACGAAGTGCAGGCTTATACCTCGGCGCCGGCACAGCAAGGGGGCTTGGGAGCGACCTTGGTCATGCTGCGCAAATCCGAACGAGCCAGGGCAGCAAATCGGGAACGACAGCAGAAGCGAAGAGGTTAAAAACAAACGGAAAGGATATAAACGCCCTTGCCGCAACGACAGATATTTCGTTTGCGGTAAGGGCGAAAAATCAAGCAACGGCGTATTTTAGCTCAGGGACTGAATAGTCATCTTCTTTCCGTTCTTGCAGCGATGCCTTTTGTGAGGCGGCTTCTCTCAAGCGGCGCAGAAAAAGCGGCTCTGGCGTGTCGATACTGATCTGATAGCTCAGCGAAAATGTGTGCTGAGCATTCAAGGCGTCTTCCACCACTTGATCTTCCCGCAGCAGGAAAGCATCGAAGCCGCAGCGGTGCATATAGAAGAGCTGGTCGATCAGCACGTCACCTACGGCGCGAATCTCGCCTCGATAGCCGTAACGCTCTCGCAGCTGCCGTGCCAGGGTATAGCCGCGCCCGTCGGTGAATGCGGGAAAGTCGATGGCGATCGCCGGCTGGGCTGCTAGCGATTCGTAAAGCACTGAATCAAGCGCCGTATCGCTGGCAAGCCAGGGCGCGGATTGATAAGTCTCGACCACATGCCAGCTTCCAACACCGCCACCGGTAGCGATCAGCATTTGTCGTGGATTGATTTCAGAGGCTTTATGCAGCGACATAGACACGCTCCTTGAAAGGTTTGATACCCAGGCGACGATAGGTGTCGAGAAAACGCTCCTCGCCTTGACGCTGCTCGACGTAGACCTTGAGTACCTTGTCGATCACCTCCGGCACGTCTTCTCGGAAAAACGAAGGACCGAGGATCTTGCCCAGAGAGGTATCGTCATCCTGATTGCCACCCAGGGAAATCTGGTAATACTCCTCGCCTTTCTTGTCGACGCCGAGAATGCCGATATGACCGATGTGGTGATGGCCGCAGGCATTCATGCAACCGGAAATATTCAGATCCAGCGGGCCCAGATCGTAGAGAAAATCCAGGCTTTCGAAACGCTCCTGAATGGCCTGAGCGATAGGAATCGACTTGGCATTGGCCAAGGCGCAGTAGTCGCCACCGGGGCAGCAGATCAGATCCGCCAAGGTGCCTATCGTGGGATTGGCCATGCCCAGCGCATCGAGCTTTTGCCAGAGTTCCACCACACGATCCACCGCCACGTCCGACAGCACCAGATTCTGCTCGTGAGTGACGCGGATTTCGCCGAAGCTGTACTCGTCCGCCAGATCGGCGATCTGGCGCATCTGCTCGCCGGTGACGTCACCCGGTGCATATTCCCGGCGCTTGAGCGACAGGGTGACCGCCTTGTAGCCGGCGACCTTGTGATCCGTCACGTTGTTGGTCACGAAACGGGCGAAAGCACGGTCCTGCCGGCGATAATGCTCGAAATTATCGATGGCGGAAGCGGGAACTTCACGACGTGCCGGGTCGATGAAAAAGCGCTTCATATGATCCACTGCATCCTGGGTCAGTGTCTGAGCACCGTCCTTGATGTGCGCCCATTCCGCGTCCACCCGACGGCGAAACTCCTCGATGCCCAGCGCCTTGACCAAGATCTTGATGCGCGCCTTGAACTTGTTGTCTCGGCGGCCGAACTGGTTATAGACCCGAATCGTCGCTTCTAGATAGGTCAGCAGATGTTCCCAAGGCAGGGCATCGTGAAGCACGTCGCCGATCATCGGTGTGCGGCCGAGTCCGCCACCCGCCAGTACCTGGAAGCGCAGTTCGTCATGTACGTCGCGGTAGATCCGTAGACCAATATCATGAACGCCGATGGCGGCACGGTCATGGGTGGCACCGGTAACGGCGATCTTGAACTTGCGCGGCAGGAAATAAAATTCCGGATGGAAGGTCGACCACTGGCGAATCAATTCGCACCAGGGGCGAGGATCCTCGATTTCATCCTTGGCGATGCCGGCGAACTGGTCCGTGGTGGTATTACGGATATCGTTGCCGCTGGTCTGGATCGAGTGCATCTGCACCGTGGCCAGCTCCGCGAGAATGTCCGGCACGTCCTCGAGCCTGGGCCAGTTGAGCTGCAGGTTGGTGCGAGTGGTGAAGTGGCCGTAGCCGCGGTCAAAACGCTCCGCCAGATCGCCCAGCTTGCGCAGTTGATAGCTGGCCAGCATGCCGTAGGGGATTGCGATACGCAGCATGGGCGCATAGCGCTGGATGTACAGGCCGTTCTGCACGCGAATGGGAAGAAATTCCGCTTCACCGATCTCGCCGGCAAGATAACGGCGCATCTGATCCCTGAACTGGGCCACTCGCTCATCGACGAGGGTCTGGTCATAGGCATCGTACTGATACATTCGAGCGATCCTGGTAAGCAAAGCGATATAAATTCGTGGCACCCACCATAACCGCTCTCTTTTATTCTATGAAAGAATAAAAAAACATAATTCATTTCTATTTTGTTATAAAAAAGCAGACCCAAGAAGAACATTCTCCTTGGGTCTGTCTTGAATCAACGTCGTGGTACGTAATCCACTGGGCTATTTTCAACTAGGATCGTAGGAAAGCACCGGCGCCAGCCAGCGTTCGAGCTCCTCGAAGGGCATGTCCTTGCGCGCCGCCAGTACCTCGACCTGATCCTTGGTGATCTTGCCGGTAGCGAAGTATTTTGACTCGGGGTGAGCAAAATACCAGCCGGCTACCGCCGCCGCAGGCCACATGGCGAAGTTTTCCGTGAGCTCTAGCCCGCTGTTGGCGGTGGCGTCCAGCAGTCGGAAAAGCGTGGCCTTTTCCGTGTGATCCGGGCAGGCGGGATAGCCTGGAGCGGGGCGAATCCCCTGATACTTCTCCGCGATCAAGGCGTCGTTATCCAGGCATTCTTCCGGCACATAGCCCCAGAATTCCTTGCGCACCCGCTCGTGCAGGCGCTCGGCGAAGGCTTCCGCCATGCGATCCGTCAGGGACTGCACCAGGATGGCGTTGTAGTCGTCTCCCGCATCCCGGTAGTGGTTCGACAGCTCCTCGACGCCGTGACCGGTGGTGACGGCGAAACCGCCGATCCAGTCCGGCTTGCCGCTTTCCTTGGGCGCGATGAAATCCGCCAGGCTGTAACAGAGGCCGTCGCGATTCTTGGTGGTCTGCTGACGAATATGATGCAGCCGTTCTATTACCTGCTCTCGGGATTCATCCGCATAGACTTCGATCACATCGTGATCGACACTATTGGCGGGCCATAGGCCGATTACGCCGCGGGCGTTAATCAGCTTCTCGTCGATCAGTTTCCTGAGCATGGCCTGAGCGTCCGCGAACAGATTACGGGCCGCTTCGCCGACGACCTTGTCATCGAGAATCTTGGGGTACTTGCCGGAAAGCTGCCAGCTCATGAAGAAAGGCGTCCAGTCGATAAACTCGACGATTTCCTCGAGATCGTAATCCTCGAATACCTTGAGACCGGTAAATGTCGGCGCCTTGGGCGTCACGCTGTTCCAGTCGGTACGAAAACGTCGCTGACAGGCCTGCTCGTAACTTAAATCCGCCGCCTTGGGGCGACGCTTGGCGTTGCGCTCACGAACCTTCTCGTATTCCTGACGGATTTCCTCCACATAGTCGACTTTCTGCGTCGTGGACAAAAGGCGACTGGCGACGCCTACTGCTCGAGAGGCATCGGAAACATAGATTACCGGCTGGTCGTAGCGTTGATCGATCTTGACCGCGGTATGCGCCTTGGACGTCGTCGCGCCGCCGATCAGCAGCGGCAGCTTGAACTCTTGACGCTGCATTTCCTTGGCCACGTGGACCATTTCATCCAGAGACGGGGTAATCAGCCCGGAAAGGCCGATGATATCGGCGTTTTCCTGCTTGGCGGTCTGCAGAATCCTCTCTGCCGGTACCATGACACCGAGATCCACCACGTCATAGTTGTTGCACTGAAGCACCACACCGACGATGTTCTTGCCGATATCGTGAACGTCGCCCTTGACCGTGGCCATGACGATCTTGCCCTTGGATTGGGCGTCGTCGCTCTTTTCCGCTTCGATATAGGGAATCAGATAGGCCACCGCCTGCTTCATGACCCGTGCGGATTTGACCACTTGGGGCAGGAACATCTTGCCGGCGCCGAACAGATCACCCACCACGTTCATGCCGTCCATCAGCGGCCCCTCGATTACCTCGATGGGGCGGTCGGCCCGCTGGCGAGCCTGTTCCGTATCCTCGATGATATGAGCGGTAATACCCTTGACCAACGCATGCTCGATACGC
Organism: Pistricoccus aurantiacus; assembly: GCF_007954585.1. Lineage (GTDB taxonomy): Bacteria > Pseudomonadota > Gammaproteobacteria > Pseudomonadales > Halomonadaceae > Pistricoccus > Pistricoccus aurantiacus. Next base: position 2,863,750 of record NZ_CP042382.1, on the reverse strand, counting down.
TTTTCCACTTCCAGGCCGCGCCACTCGAGGTCTTCCTTCTTGGGGCCGCCGCTGCCATCTCCCTTGTATTGTTCCGCCAGATCCACCAGGCGTTCGGTACTGTCTTCGCGCCGATTGAGAACCACGTCCTCGACGGCTTCACGCAGCTCATTGGGCAGATCGTCATACACCGCCAACTGGCCCGCGTTGACGATGCCCATGGTCAGGCCGGCTTTAATGGCGTGATACAGGAATACCGAATGGATCGCTTCCCGCACCGGGTTGTTGCCGCGAAACGAGAAGGAGACGTTGGAGACGCCGCCGGACACCATGGCATGGGGCAAATTTTCGCGAATCCACTGGGTGGCCTGAATGAAATCCACCGCGTAGTTGTTGTGCTCCTCGATGCCGGTGGCGATGGCGAAGATATTGGGATCGAAAATGATGTCTTCCGCGGGAAAGCCGATCTCGTCCACCAGCAGGCGATAAGCGCGCTCGCTGATCTCGGTCTTGCGGGCGAAAGTATCTGCCTGGCCGTCCTCGTCGAAGGCCATGACGACGATCGCCGCGCCAAAGCGCCGGCAGATCTCCGCCTGTTCGCGAAAAGACGCTTCGCCTTCCTTGAGGGAAATCGAGTTGACCACCGCCTTGCCCTGGATGCACTTGAGGCCTGCCTGAATGATCTCCCACTTGGAGGAGTCCACCATGATCGGCACCTTGCAGATATCCGGCTCGCCGCCGATCAGGTTCAGGAAGCGCACCATGGCTTCCTGGGACTCCAGCATCCCCTCGTCCATGTTGATATCGATGAGCTGGGCGCCGTTTTCCACCTGTTCCAGGGCCACTTCCAGGGCGGTGATGTAATCCTCTTCCTTGATCAAGCGCTTGAAGCGGGCGGAGCCGGTGACGTTGGTACGCTCGCCGACATTGACGAACAGCGAGTCCGTGGTGATGTTGAAGGGCTCAAGGCCTGAAAGCCGGCAGGCCTTGGGGATTTCCGGCACCTGGCGCGGCGCCAGACCTTCGATCGCCTCGGCGATAGCGCGAATATGTTCCGGTGTGGTGCCGCAGCAGCCGCCGATGATGTTGACCAGCCCGCTTTCCGCGAATTCCTGGATGATCGTCACCATTTCTTCCGGCGTCTGATCGTATTCGCCGAACTCGTTGGGCAGCCCCGCGTTGGGGTGGGCGGAAACGAAGGTATCCGCCTTGGTCGAGAGCTCTTCCAGATAGGGGCGCAGTTCCGCGGCACCCAAGGCGCAGTTAAGCCCGACGCTGAAGGGTTTGGCATGGCGCACCGAGTTCCAGAAGGCTTCCGTGGTCTGGCCGGACAGGGTGCGGCCGGAGGCATCGGTGATGGTACCGGAGATCATCAACGGCAGACGCTCGCCGCGATCCGCGAACAGTTCTTCTAACGCATAGATCGCCGCCTTGGCGTTCAAGGTGTCGAAGATGGTTTCGATCATCAGCAGATCCGCGCCGCCTTCAATCAAGGCCTCCGCTGCTTCTCGATAGTTGACCCTTAGTTCATCGAAGGTAACGTTGCGCTTGGCGGGATCGTTGACATCCGGGGAAAGCGACGCGGTACGGCTGGTCGGCCCCAGCACCCCGGCCACATAGCGAGGCACACCGGTTTCCTCGGTGACCGCGTCGCAGACCTGACGTGCCAGCCGCGCCGCCTCCCGGTTGAGTTCCGGCACCAGATCCTGCATGTCGTAATCCGACTGGGAGAGCCGAGTGCTGTTGAAGGTATTGGTTTCGACGATATGCGCGCCGGCTTCCAGGTAATCGCGGTGAATGCGCGCCACAAGCTCCGGGCAGGTCAGCACCAGCAGGTCGTTGTTGCCCTTGAGATCCGAGGGCCAATCCTTGAAGCGCTCGCCGCGAAAGTCCGACTCAGAGAGCCTGGCGTTCTGCAGCATGGTGCCCATGCCCCCATCCAGCAGTAGAATATGCGAGGCAAGGCGCTTGGCAAGGGGGGCATGAAGGGGAGTCAAGTTTGCAGCCATGGTCAGGGTCTGTCTCCACGTTGAATTCTTTTGATGATCGCTTGCCGATCTGTTTCCCTTTTTGCTTAACGGGAAGGCGGCGCCGGCTTGATAGATCGCGATGAGGTGAATGAGCTTAGTTTATCAGAAGGCGCGATTCTCCAGCATCGATAAAACTTGACTATTTCACTCGGGATTGTGTGGAAGCGAGCTTTTCCTCTATCATAGAGGGCAAATTCGCAGCATCGAACCAGGGTTTCTTACATGAGCGAAAGTATTCAAATTACCGACAGCGCCCAGGATTATCTCGCGGAACTGCTGGAGAAGCAGGGCGTGGAAGGGATTGCGGTGCGTATCTTCATCACCCAGCCGGGTACCCCCTATGCGGAAACCTGTCTGGCCTATTGCCGCCCCGGGGAGGAGGAGCCCAACGACACGCGGCTCGATCTCGACAAGATCACCGTCTATCTGGACAGAAACAGCGAGCCGTTCCTTGAAGAAGCGGTAGTGGATTTCAACGCGGACCGCATGGGCGGGCAGCTGACCATCAAGGCGCCCAACGCCAAGATGCCCAAGGTCAACGCGGACAGCCCCCTGGAAGATCGCGTCAACTATATTCTCTACAGCGAAATCAATCCCGGCCTGGCTGCCCACGGCGGCGAGATTCGTCTGGTGCAACTGACGGAAGAAAACGTCGCCGTACTCGCCTTCGGTGGCGGCTGCCAGGGCTGCGCCGCAGTGGATCTGACCCTCAAGGACGGCGTCGAACGCACCCTGCTGGAGCGTATTCCGGAGTTGGGCGGCATCCGCGACGTGACGGATCACAGCGATACCAGCCAGGCCTATTATCGCTGATAACGCCTTGAGCGCGTATATCGTTCGGTTTCCATACGGCAAGGCTCACCCCGAATCTGGCCTGGATCCTTGACTCCTCTCTTCTACAGGAGAAGATAAGAGTATTCAGGCGGTGGCTTGGCTTGTGTCAAGGTTGAAAGGCGCCGTCATAATCTCAGGATGGGAGCGGCGGATCATGGATCGCAAGGCACATATCAATCTCTGGTATTTCGTTTTCGCCATCCTGGCACTAGTGACCTTTCAGAATTGGTGGGCCACGCAAAAACAAGTCGAAACGATTCCCTACAGCGAATTCGAGACCCTGCTTGAGGAAGGCCAGATCGAGGAGATCATGGTCGGTCCGGATAAACTCAAGGGCAAGCTCAAATCTCCCTTGGCCGGCGGGCGTCAGTACTTCGAGACCACCCGAGTCGAGCTGGACCTGGCAAGCAAGCTGGCCGAGCAGAACGTCGAGTTCGCCGGCAACATACCAAACACCTTTTTCCGCGACCTGTTGTCCTGGGTGCTGCCGGCTCTGATCTTCGTCGGCATATGGCTGTTCTTCATTCGGCGCATGGCCGAGAAGCAGGGCATGGGCGGACTGATGTCCGTGGGGAAATCCAAGGCCAAGGTCTACGTCGAACAGGATACCAAGACTACCTTCAAGGACGTGGCAGGGGTCGAGGAGGCCAAGGAAGAACTGCAGGAAGTCGTCTCCTTCTTGACGTCGCCGGAAAAATACCGGCGAGTCGGGGCGCGCTCTCCAAAGGGCATACTGCTGGTGGGGCCGCCCGGGACCGGCAAGACGCTGCTGGCCCGAGCGGTGGCTGGTGAAGCCAATGTGCCTTTCTTTTCCATTTCCGGTTCGGAGTTCGTCGAGATGTTCGTCGGCGTGGGCGCCGCGCGAGTGCGTGACCTCTTCGAACAAGCGCGCAAGTCGTCACCCTGTATCATCTTTATCGACGAACTGGATGCCTTGGGACGAGCCCGAGGGGCCGGGCCTTATGGCGGTGGACATGACGAGAAGGAGCAGACCCTCAACCAGCTGCTGGCGGAACTGGATGGTTTCGATACCAGTTCGGGTATCGTATTGCTGGCCGCCACCAACCGACCGGAAGTGCTCGATCCCGCCCTGATGCGGGCCGGACGCTTCGACCGCCAGGTTCTGGTCGATCGGCCGGACAAGACCGGACGCCTGGCCATTCTCAAGGTTCATGCCAAGAAGATTGCTCTTGATTCAAAGGTCGACCTGGCTCAGGTGGCGGCGCTGACACCGGGGTTCTCCGGGGCGGATCTCGCTAACCTGTGCAATGAAGCGGCGATCATGGCTGCACGCGATGAACGGCATAGCGTGACGCTGAGCGATTTCAACGACGCCATCGAGCGTATTGTCGCCGGTCTCGAGAAGAAGAACCGGCTGCTTAATCCTCTGGAGCGCAAGACCGTTGCCTATCACGAACTGGGCCATGCTTTCGTCGCTCTGAGCTTGCCGGGCCAGGATCCCGTTCACAAGGTTTCCATCATTCCTCGCGGTATCGGCGCCCTCGGCTATACGCTGCAGCGGCCTACGGAAGATCGCTTCTTGATGACCACCGAGGAGTTGCGGCACAAGATGGCGGTCCTGCTGGGTGGTAGAGCCTCCGAGGCCTTGTTCTTCAACGAAATATCCACCGGGGCAAGCGACGATCTGGTAAAAACCACCGATATCGCCCGCTCCATGGTGACGCGCTATGGCATGGATGAGAATCTTGGCCAGATTGCCTACGAAACCGAACGCGGCAACTTTCTGGGACAACCCATCGAAGGCGGCGGGCGCCGCTTCAGCGAGGAAACCGCCCGGGAAATCGATATTGCCGTCAAGCAGTTGATCGACGAGGCCTATGCTACCGCACGTAATATTCTGGAGCGCCGGCGCGCCGAACTGGAACGTCTGGCCGAGATACTGCTGGAGAAGGAAACCCTGGAAGAAGACGAACTTCCCGCGCCCTTGACACCGCGAGCCAACAGCGTGGTGGAACAAGTAGAGTAGGCACTCAGTAATTTCAATAGGTAAAAGGCGGTAGCGAAACCCGAGCCAGCCGCTGTTGCGCGTCTTCCCAGCGCTGCCTCGTCTGCGCCAGTTCGGATTCCCTGCTCGCCAGGATTTCTCGCAGACGCTGGCTTTCCCGTTCCTGCCGAGTCTCTCTTTCGTGATAGCGCGCCAGGGATTCCTCCGCCTCGCGCTGCGTCTGCTTGGCGTCCTCAAGGGCTTTGCGCTGCTCTGCCAGCGTTGCCTCCAGAGTTTTCAGCCGGCGCTCCCACTGCGCCAGACCCTTGGCATGCTGCTTTTCCAGCGCCTGACGTTCCTGGCGTAGGCTATCCAGCAGGCTCATCAGCCGCGCCTCCGCGGCCTCGTGACGCTGCTCTTCCTGCGCCAGTCGCGTCTCGAACCGGGTGGCCTGGTCTTTCAGAGCCTGTTGATGTTCCCTTGCCTGAGCCTGGTTTTGCTTGTCGAGCTGCGCTATCAGGTCTTCCAACTGCTTGAGCTTTTGCCCCGTGTCCTCCAGCTCGGCGCTCTGAGTTTCCCGTTTCATCTCGGCCCGGGTGAGGGCCGTGCTTTTCTCTTCCAGAGCGGTCTGTAGATGAGTGAGGTGATTGGCCGTGGCGCTCTCTCGCTGCCGGGCATCTTCCGCCTGTCGCAGGGCGTCGCTTGCTTCCTTTTGAGCGTCGATCACCTGACGATCCGCTTCTTCCCGATAATGCAGCAGGCCTTGATGCGCCAAGGCCTGCGCCTGCTGCCAGAGCTCGTGGGTCAGGCGCTGCAGAGTATCCGGCAAGGCCTGAATCGGCGCCTGATCGCGATTCTCCGCCCGCTCGATTTTCCACTGACGCAGGTGTTCGCTGATGGTGGTGAAACTGCCGGTTCCCAGCACCTCGCGAATCTTTTGTACCGCCGGGGCTTCCCCTTGCTGCAGCAACTGGTGAATGACGCGATGCACATCCTCATATTGAACCCCGCTGCGTGCCATATTTTTATCCTCCGACTCGACAGCCCTAAATTTGGCGCCATTCTATCGTAGGGTCATGGCTGATACTATATTACGTAATACGTAAACGTAATAAATATTACATTCTAATTTGATAATTCATGATTACCCACATTATCTTGAATTTTTATAGCATTATCGTGGGTTGTGCCATGCTTGCTGCTTCAGACACTCTTCTGTTGTCGCAAAACCAGTCAGGTGGATGATTCAATGGTAAGCGACTCGTGATCGCCATCGATGAAATGAGGTTTCAGTCGTGAAGCATGCTTTTTACACGGTGGGCCATTCGACCCGCACTATCGATGAGTTCGTTACCTTGCTGCGAGCGGGGGAGGTGGAGCACGTTGTCGATGTTCGAGCCATGCCGCGCTCGCGTACCAACCCGCAATTCAATCACGATGAGTTGCCAGGCTCGCTTGCGCCGCTGGGTATCGGCTATACCCACAGCGCCGCACTGGTCGGCTTGCGCAACCGCTCGAAAACCATCGGAAATGATGTCAACGGCTACTGGCGCAATCGCAGTTTCCACAACTATGCGGACTACGCCTTGTCGGAAGCGTTTCGACAGGGGCTTGCTGCCTTGATCGAACTTGGCCATTGCAAGACTTGCGCGATCATGTGCGCGGAAGCGCTGTGGTGGCGTTGTCATCGACGCATCATCGCCGATCATCTACTTCACCACGGCGAGCAGGTCCATCACCTGATGAACGCTGACCGTATCCAGCCGGCGAAGATGACCGAGGCGGCTCGCCCCGGAAAAGACGGCGCGCTTGTCTATCCGAGCCTCGTTGGGGGCTCCTGAGCCAGTTCGTTCGGCATTCAGATGCTACCAACCGTTCCGTGTTAGCCTGAATCAGATAGCTGAAGTTTCTTTTTCAACCGATGAAGTCTCTTTTTCAACCAATATTAGTTGCCATGCCGCTACCATCACCGAATGCCATCGCTTTCCAGGAAGCACTGCTGGTTAAAGCGCCGGACGTTTCAACGCTGCGAATTGCTGCTGCGAACGATGCTCAGGCAGTCACCCAGTGGCTCAATGAATATCGCGCCAGCCCACAGACTTGGCGAACCTACCGCAAGGAAGCTGAGCGCCTGCTGCTGTGGCTGGGAGAGCAAGGGCTCACCTTGAAGCAGGTGCGTCGTGAGCACCTGATGCGTTTCGAGACATTTCTTGGCGATCCGCAGCCTGCCGCCCGTTGGATAGGACCGCCGCGGCCACGCGAACACCCGCAGTGGCGGCCCTTTCGCCGGCCTCTGTCACCGGCGAGTCGCCGTCAGAGTCTGATCATCCTGCAGGGCATGTACGCCTGGCTAGTGGAAGCGGGTTGGGTGGAGCACAATCCGTTTCGACTGATGCGGGACAAGCGCCGCCGCCTGGATAACCGCCAACCGGGTATCGAGCGTTACCTGGAACGGCCGCTATGGGAATGGCTATGGGCCTGGATCAACCGACCCTTGAATGCGGAGGCGACAGAGAAAGCGCGCTATCAATGGCATCGCCGGCGCTTGATATTCGGCTTTGCCTACCTGCTCGCGCCGCGCATCAGCGAAATGGCGGCGGCTCGGATGGGGGATTTCCTGCAACGCGAAGGGCGCTGGTGGTGGCAGACCGTCGGCAAGGGCGACAGGCTGGCTCGAATCCCGGTACCGCCAAGCATGCTTGAATTGCTAATAGAATGGCGACATTTTCTAAACTTGTCGGAATTTCCCTCAATAGAAGAGCAGAGTGCCTTGCTGCGACGTCAAAATGGTCTTGATGGGCTAGGGGTCAATCAGCTTTATCGGCTGATCAAGGAGACCTTTCGGCAGGCCGCCGATGCGCTTGAAAATGAACAAGGAGAAGAGGGCGTGGCTCTAGCCGTCATGCTACGCCGAGCGTCGCCGCACTGGCTGCGGCATACGGCGATCACGCATCAGGCACAGAATGGCGTCGAACTACGTTACCTGACAAGAAATGCCCGCCATTCGCGGCTGGATACCACCGCTCGATACCTGCACGCGGAAGCCGAGGAATGGCATCAGCAATCAAGTAGTCATGAACTGGCAGTGTTTTCACCACGTCGCACTCCAAGGGACCAACATGAGTCCAATCCCTGAGGTGGACCCCATCAGCTGGACAGCTTGAAGGTGTTACTAAGCTCTGACCTCTTTGTTTACCCGGCTCAAGCTGCCAGGGTCACGGATGGCTGGTAATACACCTCGTCGGGTGTTTGATAATCATGGCTCTGATGGAACCGCTCCTGATTGTAGTGCCGGAAGTACCGGTTAAGCGCCTGTCTCAAGTGTCGCCCATCCTCGAAGGCGGTGAGGTAGATGCACTCATGTTTGACACTGCGCCAGAGGCGTTCCACGAAGATATTGTCATGGTAGCAGCCCTTGCCGTCCATGCTGATCCGGATGCCATGATGCTTGAGAACATCGGTGAAGGCTTCACTGGTGAACTGGACACCCTGATCCGTGTTGAAGATTTCCGGCGCTCCATGACGTTGCAGGGCCTCCTCCAGAGCATCAACGCAGAAGTCAGCGTCCAGGGTGTTCGAGACGCGCCAGGACAGCACCTTGCGAGTGTGCCAGTCCATGATGGCCACCAGGTACATGAAGCCCCGGGCCAGCGGCGCATACGTGATATCGGCGGCCCACACCTGGTTGGGCCGGTCGATCCGGCGCCCTTTGAGCAGGTAGGGATAAACCTTGTGCCCCTCGCCGGGAATGCTGGTTCTCGGACGCGGGTATACCGCCTGCAGGCCCATGGTGCGCATCAGTCGCTGGACTCGCTTGCGGTTTACCTGATAGCCCTGGCGCTGCAGGAACGCCCGCATTTTGCGAGACCCGTAATACGGCGTTTCCAGATGTTGCTGATCAAGTAGATACATGAGATTCAAATCCTTCTGACGCTGTTGCCGAGGACGGTAGTACACCGATGAGCGGCTCAATTTGAGCAATTCACATTGGCGCGTCATGCTGATATCAGGGTGGTCGCGCTCGATCATCGCCAACCGGCGTCGACGACTTACTGATCGAGCTTGCGCGATAAAAAATCGCGTTCCACCGTCAACCGGCCGATCTCGCGATAGAGTTCATCGGTGTTGGGCTCGTTGGACGGCTTGCCAGCCTTCTTCTTGCCTTCGAAGAGGTCAGGGGCATTTTCCAGCAGCTCGCGTTTCCAGGTGCTGACCATGGTCGGATGGATCTGGAAACGGGCGGCGATCTCGGAAGTGGTCTGGTCACCCTTGAGAGCGGCCAGGGCAACCTTGGACTTGAATGAAGCGCTGTACTGTTGGCGTTTCTTGCTCATGATTCTCCTCCTGAGGGAGATGATGAATCAGAGCTTAGGCACCTGTCCAAATTTCGGGGTCCAGTTCACCCTTCTGAGTGGATCATTCAGTTCACAAATAAATACCAATAAACAAATAACAAATTGAAGCAGACAATGAACAAAATTCCCGCCAAACCCAAAACGTTCAAGGCGCGTCCTAAGCGATACTGTTCGGGCACTTGCGGCAACTTCATTACGCGGTAGTTCAACCAGGCGAAGACCATGGCACCGATAAACGCGGATATCATCGCCAGTTCAAGCATGGCTAACAGCGCACCCTTGAAAAACATGATAATAATCGCGCCAGCAATGCCCATGACAATCATCAGCGCGTAAGTATATTTGCTACCGTTGCCAGTAGGACCACTGCCTTGTGCTTGACTAAATTGCACAAAACATTCACTCAATGATCGGCTATAGCCATCGAGCACTGTGACCGTAGTAGAAAACATACATAGAAACGCAATCAGCGCAATCAGCCAACGACTCCACTCACCTATCACAGTGGCGTAAACATCGACCAACTGATTGGCAAAGCCGATACCCGATGTTGAAAAGCTAGTGCCGCTGCCATGCAATACAAGAGCGCCCAACGCAACAAAACAAAGTGCTAGTATGGTAGAGGTAGCATAGCCTACGTTAAAATCGACGAGCGCATCTTTTACGTCTAGGCTGCTATTCAATTTTTTCTTCTGGCGAAGCCATACACTGTTCCAGGTAGAGAGCTCAATGGGCCCTGGCATCCAGCCCATAAGCGCGACCAGAAAACCAACTGACGCCAAATTCCATGGACTGGGCGATATGAAATCAGGCGGAGCCGCCTCACCCTTGTTGAATGCAATGATCACAGCAGAGATAGTAGCTACCGCTAGACCAACAATGATCCATTTTGTCACTCTATCGAGTGTTTTATAATGGCCAGTCAACAAGAATATCAGGGAGGCTGCCAGCACTATCATGCTCAGTTGTGTAATGCTAAGATCATCTCCAATAAATAATCCTAATATGCTACCGCATAACATTGCCACCCCAGCAACACTTATGACCGACACCACCATATTAAGCGCAGTAAATAAATACAAGAATCCACGGCCAATACGATCGTAACCTTGAATCAAGGTCTCGTTGGCTGCCATGGTGTAACGTGCGCCAATCTGAAAAAAAGGGTATTTAAGCACATTGACTAGAAGAATCAGGCCGACTAATTGCCAACCAAAATTGGCGCCGGCCTGAGTAGAGGCCACTAGATGCGAGCCACCTATTGCTGCGGCAGCCCCTAAAATACCGGGGCCTAATATCTGCATGTAATGGCTAATACCTCGCGTGTTGCTATTCGTGTCGCTAATTATTTTTGCCATTCTTTTTTCCGTCTATTAATTTTCGCTGTAAGAATCTTGTTTTTTAAAAAAGTGTTTAAATAATGATCATGTTTTTGTTACGTGATTATATTTTAAAAATAGGCAGAATCATGCCCGTCCCTTCTGGAGTATCCGCGCTTACCTTTGTCCATTATGGTTCATCATGATTGAGTTCGCTCGTTACGGAATGGCAATTCCAGAGAAAACTAGCAAAGGTAAGGATAAACCCGACAAAGCGACTGACTAATCGTTATAATCCTCGCTATATAACGTATCCGATCAGGAGACCTCATGACCCCAAGCGAACCCACGCCACAACAGGCGCAGCAGGAGCTGATCGAGGAATTCGAGATGTTCGATAACTGGATGGATCGCTACCAGTACATTATCGACATGGGCAAGCAACTGCCAACGTTCCCGGAAGAATGGCAAATCGACGAATTGAAGATTCAGGGCTGCCAGTCCAACGTCTGGATGCACCATCATCTGGAGAATGGTCGCCTGCATTTCGATGCCACGTCCGATGCGGCCATCGTTTCCGGGCTGATTGCGGTGTTGATGCGTATCTATAACCAGCGTACGCCGGCGGAAATCACCAGTACCGAGCCTAGCTTCCTGGCGGACCTGGGGCTGGATAAGCATCTCTCTCCAACTCGCAGCAATGGGCTGCACGCCATGCTCGAACGTATCTATCGGGTAGCCAGAAGCGAAGCGGCTTAGCACTCAGACTTACCGGAAATCCTCATCGCGGCACATCTTCTCGCTGGGTCCGCCCGGCACCGGATCGATGCCGCCTTCGTGCCAGGGCTGGCACTTGGAAAAACGCTTGAGCGCCAGCCAGCTTCCCCTGACTGGGCCATGCACCTGAATGGCTTCCAGCGCATAGTGGGAACAGCTGGGCCAGAATCGACAGCGCGGCCCCAGCAGCGGGCTGATAGCGTATTGATAAAGCTTGATCAGACCGATCAAGGGCCAACTGAGCAGTTTTGCTGCAAGCGGTCGAAGCTTCATCAGCATCAGCGCTTGGCGTAAAGTATCGCCGGGTCGATTAGCGGATCGCTGATGACGGTAGCTTCGTCTTTGCCTAGCGCCACATAGAAGCAGCTGCGCCGCCCGCTATGGCATGCGGGGCCGGTCTGTTCGACATTGAGCAGCAGGGTATCTCCGTCGCAATCCAGGTAGGCGGCTTTCAGGCGCTGCACTTGGCCGGAGGATTCGCCCTTGCGCCAGAGCTTGCCTCGGGAACGGGACCAGTAGCAGACACGACCGGTGCGCAAGGTTTCTTCAAGCGCCTCGCGATTCATCCAGGCCATCATCAAGACCTCTAAGCTTTCGGCTTGTTGGGCGATGGCAGGTATCAGTCCTGCCTCGTTCCAGGCAATGGAATCCAGTATCTCGCTTGATGGCTTGACGGTACCGAGTGGTACACCCTCTAGCTGCTTGAATAGTTCACTCATGATTCATCTCCAGGCTTTTCGGAATCCCTAGCCGAAGAGGGCGCCTGGACAAGACAGCCGTCGCAGCAGCCGAGCAACTCGATGGTTTGTCGCTCGACCTGAAACCCCAGATCTCTGGCCCGAGCTGCCAACTGCACGTTGATATCGTCCAGATGCAATTCCTCGACCCGACCGCAGCGGCGACAGATCAATAGCTGAAACCCGTGGCGGTGTGCCGGCCAAGGGCAGGCCACGTAGGCGTTGAGAGATTCGATGCGGTGCACCAGACCTTGTTCGATCAAGAAATCCAGCGCTCGGTACACCGTGGGCGGACGCGCGGCGGAATGTTCCAGCGCCAGTCGGTCAAGGAGATCATAGGCCTTGAGTCCGCCGCTGGCCGTCGCAATTATTTCCAGCACCCGCAGGCGAATCGGCGTAAGACGAGCCCCGTTCTCGATGCATTGGCGCTGCGCTTGAGCTAGCAGATCTTGAATGGGCATGATGACCGAATCGTCGAACTAAAGCGCCAGTCTATCAGAGACTGTTCCCGGGACTCGAAAACGCCGTTTGCGCCAACTCTGCCGTCGCGGGTGCCGATGATGTCACCTCCAGTTCACCACGACGGGCGAAATGCCGCTGGGCGAAAGCGACCCGCTCGACGGGGCTGCGCGACTCGGTCTGACGTTCGATCAGGTCGAGGCGCGGGCGCAACCCTTCGCCGTTGGCCATCTGAATGGCGAGCCCCGGGCGGGCGTTGAGCTCCAGCAGCATGGGGCCATGATCTCGATCGAGCACCATATCGGTGCCCAGATAGCCAAGCCCGGTCATTTCATAACAGCTCGCGGCGAGTTCGAGAAGAGTCGTCCAGCCATGGATATGTAGACTGGCCAGATCGTGGCCGGTATCCGGGTGATCCTGGCGGGAGCGGTCGAACTGAACGCCGCGCAGGGCCCAGCCGCTGGCGATATCCAGTCCTACCCCCACCGCTCCCTGATGAAGGTTGGCCTTGCCGTCTGAGGCGGCGGTGGACAGGCGCATCATGGCCATGACCGGATAGCCCTGAAAGACGATGACCCGGATATCCGGCACGCCTTCGTAGGTATATTCGCTCAGGCTCTCGTCGAAGTTGATCAGCGCCTCGATGACCGCCACGTCCGGCGACCCGCCCAGAGAATAAAGCCCTGAAAGGATGTTGGACACGTGGCGCTCGATATCCTCGCGGCCAAGATGATGGCCGCTGGGCTTGACATAGGCATCGCCATCCACATGATCGATCACCAGGATGCCCTTGCCGCCACTGCCCTTGGCGGGCTTGATCACGAACCCGCCATGGCCTGCCACCATCGTGGTGATATGTTTGACATGAAATTGGGTGGTGACGGTGCCAATCAATGCCGGCGTGGTAATGCCGTACTCATGCGCCAGCAGCTTGGTCTTGAGCTTGTCGTCCACCAAGGGATAAAGGTGGCGATCGTTGTAACGGCCGATGTAGCGGATATTGCGCCGGTTCATGCCGATGATGCCCTTGGTCTTCAGCTTCTTGGGCGAGGTCCAGCTATTGTTGAGCAAGATTCCCATGGCCTAGCTCTCCGTGACCGGCTTGAAACGCTTGAGCTCGAGCAGACGGTAACCCGTGTAGTTGCCCAGCAGCAGAATCAACGCCAGAAGGATCAGCTGAACCCCGAGAAAGTTGAAGGTGATATGACGCACCCAGGGATTGTTCATCGCCAGATAGGCAAGTACGGCAGTAAGCAGGCTGCCGCCGCCTTGAATCAGTACTTCCTTGGGACCTTCCTCCTCCCAGAGGATCGACATGCGCTCGATGGTCCAGGCAAGAATGATCATCGGGAAAAAGGTGATGGTCAGCCCCGCGTTCAGTCCGAATCGGTAGGACAGCACCGAGAATATCGCAATGATGGCGATGACCGTGATGATGACCGCCGACACCCGGGCCACAAGCAGCAAATTGAGATACGAAAGATAGTTACGAATGACCAGCCCCACCGCCACTACCAGCAGGAAGCCAATCAAGCCGGTGAGCAGCGTGGTCTGAATGAACGCCAGAGCGATCAGTACCGGCATGAAGGTACCAGAGGTCTTGATGCCAACCAGTACCCGCAGAAAGACCACCATCAGCGCGCCGATCGGAATCAGCAGGATGGTCTGGAACAGCGCCTGATCTTCAAGGGGTAGACTATGAATCGAGAAATTCAGCAGCGTATCGTTCGAAAGCTGATTGCGAACCGCCGCCGCCGCAGGCTGGTTGTGCTCGATCATCGAAAAGTAGACTCGTGAGTTGCTGCCGCCTTCGACGTCCAGCACCGCTTCGCCACGATCTTCCCAGAGCAGCAGGTTTTCCGGACGACCCTGTTCCCCGGTATAGGGGTTGAACAGCACCCAGTCACCCTTGGCGTTATAGACTTGCAGCCAGCTGGTCAGGCTCTGGCGGCGCCGCCCGTCCTCCAGCAGCAGACCACTGACCTGGCGCGCATGGACCCCGGCCTCGTTGAGCAGTTTGACCAGCAACGGCACCTGTTCGAACTGGGTCAGCAGCAGGCGGACGTTCTCGCCCTGACGGTCACCGGTGAAGTCGCGAATCAATTCTCGAGCAAAGGTATAGGCATCCGCAGAGCGCTGATGCGCTCGCTCGATCACCTGCTTGGCGGCGGCGTCGAAAGGCGGCTCCCAGACAAGCTTCTTCAGCTTCGGAGGTGGCGTGTCGGGCCTTTTTGCCTGAGGCGCGACGAGCATCTGGGCGGAGTAGTAAAGCTGCTGCGGACCACTGGCTTCCCTGATCGACCACTGAGCGCGCCGCCCTCGCTCATCTTCGAGGAACGACAGGCCAAACCCTGAAGAAGCGGTGTTTTCCGTCAATAACCGGTAGCCCTGCTGAGGGCCGGGCAAGGCCATATCGACGATCACGGGATCACCCTGGCCAACGAAATCGACCTGGGCTTCGACTTCCCATACCTGACGTTTTTCCCCGGGGGTCCAGGGAACCTCGAATTCCACGTGACGATGAATGCTCAAGGCAATACCGGCCACGATCAAGAGGCCGGTCAATAGATAAAAGGGTAGGCGGGACATCAATACTCCTTGAAAGGGGGCGATGAGCGAGAACTAGTCGCTGTTCTTGCCATTGGCCACTTCATCCGCCTTGGCGACTTCCGACGGCTCGCCGCCGGGAAACTCCGGCCTTGGATGACGATATTTTTCCGCCACGTCGATAATGGCGATATCTCTCATGAAATTACGACCCAGCAGCACCGGATGGCTCAGATGCCGACGATCGTTGAGGGTGAATTCCACGTTCTGGCTGATGGAACCTAGGGTCATCGGCAGGCTGACGACCGGGCGGGATTCCTCGCCGGTGGATTGCAGAATACGCACACGACGCTCGATAGGCGCCTCGATGGATTTTTCTTGTACCTGTTCGATCGCTTCGTCTTCTTTTTCCAGCGCCAGCTTGAAACGCACCCAGTTTTCGCCGTCCCGCTCGAATTCGGTGATATCCGTCGCGGACAATGAAGAGGTTTCCGCCCCGGAATCGATGCGTGCCTGCAGGTAGGTACCAACGGTGGGCAAGCCAACCCATTCCGAGCTGCCTAGCAGCGTCTTGTTACGCAACTCCTCGGGAACATCCATATCGCGAACCGGTGCCTGGACCTTGGGCGTCTGATGAAGACGTGCAATCTCCGCACGCAGCCCTTTCATTCGAGCATCGATACGCTGTAGTTCTTCGCCCAGGCGATCCTGGCGGCGTTGCCAGGCAGTTTCTTCTGCCTGCTCATTTTCAAAGCGCTGGCTCAGGGTCTGTTCCAACTCGGCGAAACGTGCATCGAGCTGAGAAGACGTGGCAAGCGTCGCATCACGCTGCTGCGTTAGCGCGCCGCAGCCTCCCAGCAATGCCAGGCTGATGAAGGTGATGGGTAATAGACATCGAGTGAACATGAATCACATATTCCTTTGAGGCGTGCGGGGCGCAAGGCTCACCGATGATAAGCAGCCGGGGAGAGCGTGTCCATGCAGGTTTCGTTAACGCAGGATAATGCCGTCAGCCATTTGCCCTGGCAACGGCTTATGATGCATCTGTTTGTGAAATCTTGTTTCAAAAAAACAGCTTGCAACAAGATCTGTTCTTATTGGTTAGGTTTCGGTAACCGTCGCGCTTGCGGTGTCCTTCGAGCTGCTGTGATGATCCCGCGCCAGCAAGACATAAAACGCCGGCAGCACGAACAGCGTGAACAAGGTGCCGATACCCAGGCCGGTGGCGATGGTCAGACCGATGTCAAAGCGGCTGACCGCGCCGGCGCCGGTAGCGATCAACAGCGGTACCATGGCGACGATCAACGCTACTGAAGTCATGAAGATTGGTCGCAGGCGAATCGCCGCCGCCTCGATGACCGCGTCGTGCTTGTCGAGCTTGCGGTCCTTCTGCAGCAGATTGGCGAACTCGACGATCAGGATACCATTCTTGGCCACCACGCCGATCAATGTGATCAAGCCGACCTGAGTGTAGATATTCATCGTTGCGACGCCCAGGGTAATGAAGGCCATGGCGCCGGCCACGGACATAGGCACGGACACGAGAATAATCAGGGGGTCCCGCCAGCTTTCGAACTGCGCCGCCAGTACTAGATAGATTACTAGCAGAGACAGGAAGAAGGTCAGGATCAGCGCGCCACCTTGTTCCATCAGTTGACGGGAAACGCCTTTGTAATCGATGGAATAGGCGGGGGCTAGCGATTGTGCCGCGGTCTCGTTCAACCATCCCAGGGCGTCTCCCAAGGCGACGCCGGGCAATGGCACGCCTTCAAGGGTCACGGAATTGAGCTGCTGAAACTGCGTTCGCTTGGAAGGCTCGACGTGGTCTTCCAGGTTGATCAGGCTACCCAAGGAAACCTGATCACCGCTTGGCGTCTCGATGTAGTAATCGTCGATCATCGAGGCATCCAGGCGGAATTCCTGCTGTACCTGAGGAATCACCTTGTAGCTGCGGCCTTCCATGCTGAAGCGGTTGACGTAGCCTTCCCCCAGCAGCGTGGAAAGCGCCTGCCCAATGTCCTGCATGGTCAGGCCCAGGTCGGCGACCCGATCACGATCCACGTCGATATTCGTGGTAGGGCGATCGATCTCGATGGTTTTGCGCAGGAAAACAAAGTTGCCGCTCTGCATGGCCTTGCCCAGCAGCTCGCTTGCCACCGCGTCAAGCTCCTCGTAGCTATTGCCGGTGGTGATGACGAACTGTATCGGCAGACCACCACTGGAGCCAGGTAAGGAAGGGCGCGGGAAGGCAGCGGTCTGCAGGCCGGTAACGTCGGAAAGTGTTTCCTGGACATTGGGCATGACTTCCATCTGCGAGACATCTCGCTGGCTCCAGGGTTTCATCTTGAAACCGCCGAAGATCGTATCCGCACTGGTGCCGCCCAGGATCATGAAGGATTCATGATAACCGTCGACCTTTTCCAGGCCGTTCTGTATTTGAGTTGCGTTACGCTTGAGATAATCGAGAGTCGCGGTCTGGGGCGCGGTTCCTTGAAAGAAGATGATGCCCTGATCCTCCGTGGGGGCGAGTTCGTTCTGGCTGGTAATGAACATGAAGTAGATCGACAGCAGCACGATCACGGCGAATGCCACCGGTACCCAGACGGTCTGCAGCGTCAGGGTCAGCAGAGAGCGATAGCCGTCGGCGAGTTTCGTGAAGGTACTTTCGACGGCGTTTTCAAAACGCGACGACTTGCCGCTTTCCTTGAGCACCTTGCCGGAAAGCATCGGCGACAGAGTGAGAGCGATAATGCCGGAGATCAGTACCGCCCCGGCCAAGGTGAACGCGAATTCCGTGAACAACGAACCCACCAGGCCGCCCATGAAGCCGATGGGAGCATATACCGCGATCAACGTCGTGGTCATGGCGATGATGGGAATCGCCATTTCTCGGGCCCCATGGATCGCCGCCTCGTAGCGGGATTCCCCGCGCTCGATGTGCCGGTGAACGTTCTCCACCACGATGATGGCGTCGTCCACCACCAGGCCAATGGCCAGCACCATGGACAGCAGCGTCAGAAGATTGAGGGAGAATCCCAGCACCAGCATCACGAAGGCGCCGCCCACCAGGGAAAGCGGCACCGCCACCGCCGGCACCAGGGCGGCTCGGAAGGAGCCCAGCGTCAGAAAGATGACCACCAGCACGATCAGCAAGGCTTCAAGAAGCGTCTTGATCACCTCATTGATGGAATCCTCGATGAATTCCGAGGCGTCGTAGGGAACCACCGCCTTCAACTCTCCGGGTAGTTGAGCGCGGATCTCCGGCATGGTTTGCTGTACCGCCCGGGCAACGTCCAGCGGATTGGCGCCGGGGGCCTGCTCGATGGCCATGAAGGAGGCGGGGGTGCCGCTGTACCAGGCGGTGCTGTCATAACTTTCCGCGCCGAGTTTGGTGCGGGCGATATCGCGCAGACGAATCAGGTTGCCGCCGTCATTGCGCACCACGATTTCCTCGAACAGATCAGGATCGCTGATGTCCGTGCTGGAGGTCAGGTTGATGGCGACGAATTCGCTCTTGGTCTGACCCACACCCGCCTGATAGTTGTTACGTGCCAGTACATCGATGACCTGCTGAGGGGAAACCTTAAGCGACGCCATGCGTCGGGGATCGAGCCAGATGCGCATGGCATAACGCTGGCCGAACAGACGCGCCTTGGCCACCCCGGACAGCGCCTGCAGCTTGGGCTGCACCACCCGGGTCAGATAGTCGGTAATCTGCGGAACCGGCATGCTTTCGGTATAAAAGGCCAGGTACATCAGCGCGGTGGTGGAACCGGTAGAGGACTCGATGACCGGACTTTCCGCCGCTTCCGGCAGTACGCTGCGCTGGCTGGCCACCTTGGCCTGAATTTCCGCAAGCGCCGCGTTGGCATCGTAGTTGAGCTCCATGGTGACGGTGATCGTCGAGGCACCCTGGATGCTCGAGGATTCCATGTAATCGATGCCTTCCGCTTCCGCGATGGCCTGCTGAAGCGGCTGGGTGACAAAGCCCTGGATCAACTCGGAACTGGCGCCGGGGTAGGCGGTCGATACGGTGATCACCGTATTCTCCAACTCCGGGTACTGGCGAATCTCCATGTCCATGGCAGCTCGTAGCCCCATGAGTAGAATCAGCAGGCTGACTACCGTGGCCAGTACCGGGCGCTGAATGAAGATGTCGGTGAATTTCATCAGCCGGTTGCCTCTTCACCTTGAGCCCCTGACTCCTGGTTCTTCTCGCCCTGGGCGCTGTCCTGCTGAATTTCCACTCGCTGACCGTCTCTCAGCCTCAGTAGACCCGTGGCCACGACGCGATCACCTTGCTGCAAACCATCGGTGATCTCCACGATATTGCCGCGAGTGTTCCCGGTAGTGACGGAAACACGCTTGGCGATTTGTTCGCCGTTTTCATTTTCCGTGATCAGAAACACGAAATTGCCGTAGGTATTGAAGGAGAGGGCGGTGCGGGGCAGGGTTAGTACCTTCTTTTCTTCCGGCGCCAGGCTTCGCACGTCCGCGAACATGCCCGGGCGCAGCAGCTGCTCGTCGTTGGGTAGCTGAGCGCGTACATCCAAGGTACGGCTGCTTTGATTGATGGAAGGCGAGATCGCCATTACTTCGCCGGCAAATACCTGCTCCGGATAGGCAGCTACCGAGATTTCCACCTGACGGCCCGGCGCCAGCTCCGTCAGCAGACGCTCCGGCACGCTGTAATCCACGTAAATCGGTTCGAGCATATTGAGGTCGACGATGGGGGTACCCACGGCAATGTATTGGCCCAGATCCACCCGACGCAGACCCACAACACCGTCGAAAGGCGCGCGAATGGCCTTCTTGTTCAGCTGAGCGCGCAGTTCTTCGACCTCTGCCTGAGTCGCCTGCCGGTTGGAGCGCGCTTCATCATATTGAGAACGCGACACCGCGTTTTGCTTGATCAGGTTCGAGAAACGATTGAAGGTTTCCTGGGCCAGATCGGCGCGAGCCTGTGCTGCCGCCAGGGCAGCTCGATCGACGCTATCCTCGATTTGAATCAACAGATCGCCTTTTTTTACCTGGTCACCGGACTCGAAATCGATCTGACTCACCACGCCCGCCACCTCATTGGCGACTTCCACGCCGTTGATGGCGCGCAGCGAGCCCACCGCCTTGATTTCAGGCCGCCAGGTTGCGGCTTTCAACTGAGTGGCTTCAACCTTGATCGGCGGTTCCGGTTGCGACATCTGTTCCTGCATCTTCTGCATCTGCCAGAACTTCCAGCCAAAGATGGCGCCTAGCACCAGGGCCAGCAGAATTAGCATCACGACCATGCGTTTAGTGGTTTTCCAGGCGCCGAGCATTCAGAGGTATCCGTCGAGGTGTCACATGCAAACGAAAGGCAGTGAGGGGGTTGAGTCGTCACTAGATAAAGAGTTTCGCATCTTACCAAACGTTACATGCCGAGTTAAGGATTGCTGGATTAAAGATGTCAAAGACTAGGCGGAGCTGTGCTGAGACCGAGATCTCAGGCGCCATGCCTTATTTAACATAATATACATTATGCGAAGCTGGAGTCATGCTGATTGCATGACCTCAAACCAGGCACCAGAAAAAGCTCCGATAACATTGTTATCGGAGCCCGTTTCAATCCCTATATCGTCTGGTACGTTACAGCGGCTTCTTGTCATCAGCCTCGGCAACATCATCCGCCGGTGCATAGGAGCCGTCTTCTCGGTGGACTTCGTTACCGGTCAGTCCGGGCGTGAACACACAGGCCAGGTGCATGGTCTTGCTGGCACGCAGCAAGTGTTCGTCGTGCTGGTCGAGAATATAGATGTCGCCGGGCTTGATCGGCCAGATCTTGCCATCCGCCAGGGTTTCCACTTCGCCCTCACCCTCGATGCAGTAGACCGCTTCGAAGTGATGCTTGTAGTGGATATGGGTTTCAGTGCCTTCGAATATTCGCGTGATATGGAAGGAACAGTTGCCGCCGTCCTGGGCTAACGACAAGCGTGTACTGTCCCAATTGCCGTTTTCCGCCTTGACCAGGCGATCGGTCTTGCGGGCTTCTTCAAGGTTGCGAACGATCATATGTCTCTCCTTTTCTCGACCATGCTGACGCTGCTTGATGATGACGGCCCATTGTTCGGGCCGTCACGGTGACTACGCAAATACCCGCTGATCAACCAAACATATGCTTGACGCTATCTTCCAGGATATCCAGCCCACCCAGCAGGTCTTCATCGCTGATGGTCAAGGGGCACAGGCACTTCACGACCTGCCCGTCATGACCGCTGGTCTCGATGATCATGCCACGCTTGAAGGCTTCACCGGTGATCTTGTCCGCATTGTCGCCGGTGCCTACGTCCAGGCCTCGCATTAGCCCACGGCCACGCTCGCTGGACGGCACGCCTTTATTCGAGAGCCAGGTCGCCAGCTTCTGGAAACGCTCCTCGACGATACGGCCTTTACGCTGAACGTCCCGCTCGAGCGTGTCGTCGCTCCAGAACTGTTTCATGGCGGCGGCGGCGGTCACAAAAGCCAGGTTGAAACCACGGAAAGTGCCGTTGTATTGGCCAGGCTTCCATTTATCCAGGTCTGGACGCATCAGTACATGGGAAAGCGGTAGCCCGAAGCCGGACAAGGATTTGGAGTTGGTGACGATATCCGGCTTGATACCCGCATGCTCGAAGCTGAAGAACTTGCCGGTGCGCCCACAGCCCGCCTGAATGTCATCAACGATCAGCAGAATGTCATGGTCATGACAAATCTTTTCCAGCCGCTTGAGCCAGTCGAGGCCGGCGGGGTTGATGCCCCCTTCCCCTTGCACGGTCTCAATGATTACCGCAGCGGGTCGATCCAGACCGCTGGAATTGTCGCCCAGCAGCTTCTCGAAATAATCCAGGGTATCGACATCCTTGCCCATGTAGCCGTCGAAGGGCATGAAGGCTGCACCCTGCAAAGGGATACCGCCGGTCGCTTCACGGAACTTGCGGTTGCCGGTGGTGGCCAGCGCGCCCATGGTTACGCCATGAAAGCCGTTGGTAAAGGAAACGATGTTGTGCCGGCCGGTGGCGACTCGGGCCAGACGAATGGCGGCTTCCACCGCGTTGGTGCCGGTCGGCCCCGGCAGCTGGACCTTGTAGTCAAGCCCGCGCGGCTTGAGAATCACGTTTTCCAGCGTTTCCAGGTAGTCGCGCTTGGCCGCCGTCCACATATCCAGACTGTGGACGATATTATCACCGGCCAGATAGTCGACCAGCGCCTGCTTTATCTTGGGGTGGTTGTGGCCATAGTTGAGCGTACCCGCACCAGCGAGAAAATCGATGTACTGAGTTCCGTCTTCGGCGGTAAGGCGCGCTCCCTTGGCTTCGGTGAAGACAATAGGAAAAGAACGTGAATACGTCCGTACGTTGGATTCCATCTGCTCGAGAATCTGGGTCTGCATTGACGACCTCCTGTTTGAAAAACAATTGAGAATAACAGCGAAGCTCTAGCGACTTTGGAAAGAATCGAATGAGGATTGGCGTTAGATTCGCTGGGGATCAAAAGGACCGATACGCACGAGATTTTCCGGATCGTGTTCACCGCCCAGCTGATTGGTCGAGAAATATTCTCGACTGTTGAGCGGTGCCTGCCAGCGTTTCGCCAGCCGCGTGAACAACCCCCAGGAAGCCTGATTATCCGGCGTGATGGTGGTTTCGAGATGGCGTACGGCGGAAAGTTCCGGGCGCGTCAGGATGGCTTCCACCAGACGCCGGGCGAGCCCGGTACCCCGAGCCTTTTCACCGACGGCGACCTGCCACAGAAAATACGTATCCGGGGCATTGCTCTCCACGTAGCCGGAAACGAAACCCACGATCTCTCCTTCCTCGTTGGTAGCCACCGCACAGCTGTCGCGAAATTGGGTCGCCAGCAACAAGTAGGCATATCCGGAATTTACATCCAGCGGCGGACACGCCTTGATGAGCTCGTAAATACCCCAACCGTCATCGGAATTCGGCTTTCTGATCAGCAGCGGTGTCTGCTCGTGAGGCACCATAGCATCCGCCACGCTTGGGCGTGCCAACTCAGCGGAAGGTATGAAAGGCGGTTGCTGTGACAATGGTGGAGATGTCGTATTCATGGATATCAGGTTTCGCTGTAGCGAATTTGTTATCAACAATAACAAAATCTTATATTCATATCAAAATAATTTGACTGTTTGTACTATTGCCATAATTTTAAATTATACGAGCGTTTCCAGCATTTCCATCACTAGGCCATCGTGTCACCTAGTCGAGTATAGTAAAGCGTCAAAACTTTCCGCCATGCCAATTTCCACAGTCATCGGGCCATAAAAAAAAGCCATCCGCAGATGGCTTGATACTGGCACTAATGATACTTCTGATATTTCGGCAATTACATCAGTGGCGGGTGACGTTTCGCATGGTGACGAACTCTTCCGCCCCGGTGGGATGAATACCGATGGTGGCATCGAAGTCCGCCTTGGTCAGCCCGGCCCGTATCGCGATGGCAATTCCCTGCATCAGTTCCCCCGCGTCGTCACCGACCATATGCGCCCCAATTACCCGGTCGCTGGCATCGTCGACGATCAGTTTCATCAGGCAGCGCTCGTCGCTACCGGACAGGGTGTGCTTCATGGGACGAAAATCCGTGCGATAGACGCGAATATTATCAAAGTGTAGCCGGGCATCTTCTTCGGAATAGCCCACAGTGCCGATATTGGGATGGCAGAATACCGCAGTGGCTACCTTGTCGTAGGCCACCGGATCGGGTGTGGTCTCGCCGAAATGGTGCTCGACCATCACCATCGCTTCCGCCAGGGCCACCGGAGTCAGTTCCGGCCCGTCGATGATATCCCCCAAGGCCAGAATCGAAGGCACCGAGGTTTCGAAACGCTCGTTGACCTTCAGAGTGCCATCGAGATTGAACGCTACCCCAAGCTCCTCCAGACCCAGGCCCGCCAGGTTGGGCTTGCGGCCGGTGGCGGTCAGCACCGCGTCGACTTCCAGGCTCTCGCCGTTGGTCAACGTCACCAGCAGGCCGCCTTCGACTTTCTCGATGGACTCGATATTGGCCTCGAAGTGCAAATTGAGGCCCTTCTTGATCATTTCGTCTCGGGTGAATTCCCGCACTTCGCGATCGAAGCCGCGCAGAAACAGCTCGCCCCGATAGATCAGGTGGGATTCACAGCCCAGGCCGTTGAAGATACTGGCGAATTCCACGGCGATATAGCCGCCTCCCAGCACCAGAAAACGCTTGGGAAACCGCTCCAGGTCGAAGACCTCGTTGGAGTTGACCGTATGTTCGTTGCCGGGAAAATCCGGCTTCCAGGGCCAGCCGCCGGTGGCGATCAGGATCTTGTCAGCGCTGACGGTCTTGCCTGCCACTTCCACCCGATGCGCGTCGATGACTCTTGCCCGAGCATTGAACAGCGCCACGTTGGCGCCTTCGAGTAGACGTCCGTAGATACCGTTGAGACGCTTGATCTCGGCAATCTTGTTGTCCCGCAGGGTGGCCCAGTCGAAAATCGGCGCTTGCGGCAGCGTCCAGCCGAAACCGGCGCTGTCCTCGAAGGCGTCGTGAAAGTGAGCAGCATAGGAATAAAGCTTCTTGGGAACGCAGCCTACGTTGACGCAGGTTCCTCCCAGATAACGATCCTCCGCCACGGCGACCCTGGCTCCCTTGGCCGCCGCGGTGCGTGCCGCTCGCACGCCACCGGAGCCGGCCCCAATAACGAAAAGGTCGTAATCATAGTCGGACACAATCTTCTCCTGTAAAAAAGCAATTCGCCTTGAGCGATGGGAATATAATGCACGGATGATACCAGCCGAGACGAATGGCCGGGGGATTTCCGTCATTGACGCTTTCTATCCCAAACGATAAAAACCGCTATCGCGAATTCGATCATTCAAGGAGTACATCGTGGATCAGGAAATACGTAACCTGCTGGAACGCAATCGACAATGGGCGGAAAGCGTTCGCGAAAAGGATCCGGACTTCTTTGCCCGGCTCTCCCAGCAGCAGAGCCCGGAATATCTTTGGATCGGCTGCTCCGACTCCCGGGTGCCGGCGAATCAGATCATCGACTTGCCACCGGGTGAGGTCTTCGTGCATCGCAACGTGGCCAACCTGCTCTATCACACGGACATGAACGCCATGTCCGTGGTGCAGTTCGCCGTGGACGTGCTCAAGGTCAAGCATATCCTGATCGTCGGCCATTACGGCTGTGGCGGCGTGCGTGCGGCAATCACCGGCGGCGAGTTCGGCGTGGTGGATTACTGGCTGCACTCGCTGCGCGCACTCAATAGCAGACATCGCGAAACGCTCAAGGATCTGCCTCTGTCGGAGCAGGTCGATCGCATGTGCGAAATCAACGTCAAGGCGCAGGTCGCCAACCTGAGCCGCACCAAGATCATTCAACGTGCCTGGCGACGCGATCAGCCCCTGGCGATTCACGGCTGGGTGTACGGCCTATGCGATGGTCATGCCACGGACCTCGACTGTAGCGTCTACGGGTTGGATCAGGTGGACCAGCTGTATCGCATGGATTATCTGACGCCGGCCAGTGATTGAATTGCCGCTATGCTCGAGTGAGGAATTCACTTTGATTCAAACGCTTGTATAAGGTAGAAATCAAGGTGACGAAAACGAAGCGTCGCTTCCCGGGCGCCTCGTCAACAATCAACAACATTCATCAGTACGGGGAAAACGATATGCTTCTGCGTAAAACTCTTCTCGCCACCGTTATCGGCGCCACTATCGGTGGAGCCGCCCTACTACCAACAGCAACGTTCGCCGCGGATACCACCCTTCGCATGGCCTACGATGCGGACCCGGTCTCGCTGGACATTCACGAACAGCTCTCCGGGGCGATTCTTCAGCTGTCGCACCTGCTCTTCGACCCCTTGGTGCGCTGGAACAACGATTTCGAGTTCGAGCCGCGCCTGGCGACGGACTGGGAGCAGGTGGACGACACCACCATGCGCATGACCCTGCGAGACGGGGTGAAATTCCATAGCGGCAACGACTTCACCGCGCAGGACGTGGTGTGGACCGTGGAGCGGCTCAAGCGCAGCTCGGACTTCAAGGCGATCTTCGTTCCTATCGCAAGCGTCACCGCGGTGGACGATCACACCGTGGAGTTCAAGACCAGGAATCCCTATCCGCTGCTGCTCAATCTCGCGACCTATATCTTCCCCATGGATAGCGAGTTCTACAGCGGCACCACCGACAACGGCAAGGAAAAGGGCGAGATCGCCAAGAGCGGCAACACCTTCGCCTCCCGCAACGTCTCAGGTACCGGTCCTTTCGAGGTGGTCGAACGTCAGCAGGGAGTCAAGCTGGTGATGGAACGCTTCGACGACTACTGGGACAAGGATTCCCCGGGTAACGTCGATGAAATCGTGCTGACTCCGATCAGCGAAAACGCTACCCGGGTCGCCGCCCTGCTCTCCGGCGACGTGGATTTCATCGCCCCGGTGCCGCCCAACGATCTCGAGCGTATCCGCAATGACGACAACGTCGAGCTGATCACCATGTCCGGCACTCGGATCATTCTCCTGCAGATGAACGAAGATCGGGTGGAAGCCTTCCAGGATCCCAGGGTGCGCCAGGCCTTCGCCTACGCCATCAACCAAGAAGGCATCGCCGACCGGCTGATGAAGGGATTCGCCACGCCTGCCGCGCAACTCTCGCCGGAAGGGTACGCCGGCCATAATCCGGAG
This sequence comes from Pistricoccus aurantiacus, assembly GCF_007954585.1. GTDB lineage: Bacteria > Pseudomonadota > Gammaproteobacteria > Pseudomonadales > Halomonadaceae > Pistricoccus > Pistricoccus aurantiacus. The sequence continues at coordinate 2,837,084 of NZ_CP042382.1, read as the reverse complement.
CTCAAACCGCGCTACGACGTGGAAAAGGCCAAGCAGTTGATGAAGGAGGCGGGTTACGAGGACGGCTTCAATGTCACCCTGATCGCCCCCAACAACCGCTACGTCAACGACGCGAAGATCGCCCAGGCGGTGGCGGCGATGCTGGCGCGGATCAAGGTCAAGGTCGATCTCAAGACCATGCCCAAGGCCCAGTACTGGACCGAGTACGACAAGCGCGACGCGGACATGATGATGATCGGCTGGCATTCGGATACGGAGGATTCCGCCAATTTCTATCAGTATCTGACCGAGTGCCCGAACGCGGACACCGGCGCCGGCCAGTACAACGCCGGCAACTACTGCAACCCGGAAATCGACGAACAGATCGCCGCCGCCAACCTTGAGCTCGACGAGGACAAGCGCGCCAAGATGCTGCAGGCGGTGGAAAAGTCACTCTACGAAGACGCCGCCTTCATTCCCTTGCACTGGCAGGACCTGGCCTGGGCCGCGGCCAAGGACGTGAAGATCGAACCGGTGCTCAACGTGATGAACTTCCCCTATCTTGGGGACTTGGTGATCGAGCAGTGAGCTTGCGTCATTGAGCCTTGATCCGATCCGGGCAACATCAGCCCGGATCAACGTTTATCGCCTACGTTCGAGAGAATTCTCATGATTGCCTTTCTGATCAAGCGGCTGTTTCATGCCCTGCTGGTGATGTTCGTGATCAGCCTGATCAGCTTCGCCATTCAGGAAAACCTGGGCGATCCCATCCAGCAGATGGTCGGCCAGTCGGTGCCGGAAAGCGAGCGGGAGGCGCTGCGAGAAGAACTGGGCCTCAACGATCCATTCTTCGTCCAGTACCTGCGTTTCGCCAGGAACGCCCTGCAGTTCGATTTCGGCTACTCCTATGTCTTCCATGAACCCACTACCGAGGTCATTCTGCGGCATCTGCCGGCGACCCTGGAACTGGTAGCGGCCACCACCCTGCTGATCGTGCTGTTTTCCGTGCCGATCGGCGTCTACAGCGCCATCAAGCCCCGGGCCTGGCTGTCGCGCTTCTTCATGAGCGTGTCGATCATCGGCATCTCGATTCCGGTGTTTCTCACCGCCATTGTCTTGATCCAGATCTTTGCCATCGGCGTGACCTTCACGCCCTTTCCCCAGGGCGTCGCCTGGGGCGCCTGGCTCAACGGGCTGCTGTCCACGGAGGGCGGCATGCCCGCCTACGGGCGCGGTCCCGTGGAGCACGTCTTCGGCACCTGGTACACCAACTTCGCCTCCTTTGACGCCTTGACCTATCTGGTGCTGCCGGCCTTTTCCCTGGCCTCGATCATGTTGCCGCTGTTCATTCGCCTGATTCGCGCGGAGATGCTCGAGGTGCTGCAGTCTGACTACATTCGCTTCGCTCGGGCCAAGGGTATCGCTCCCAGACGTATCTATTTCCTGCACGCCCTGAAGAACACCATGCTGCCGGTGATCACCGTGGGCGGCGTACAGATCGGTACCCTGGTGGCCTATACCATCCTCACGGAAACGGTGTTTCAGTGGCCGGGCATGGGATTGATGTTCCTGGATGCCATCGAGCGCTCGGACATTCCCTTGATCGTCACCTACCTGATGATCGTGGGACTTATCTTCGTGATCACCAACACCCTGGTGGACCTGATCTACGGCCTGATCAATCCCACCGTCAAGCTGACAGGACAACCCGCATGACGATCCCGACGACCGCAGCGCCGCCCAGCCGCTGGGTGCGTTTTCGCGACTCCTATCTGCTGCACAGCTTCAGGCGCGATCTGATCGCTCAAATCAGCCTGCTGATCTTCATTGTCATGGTGGCGGCGGCGGTGCTGGCGCCCTGGATATCGCCCACGGACCCTTACGACCTGGCCCAGATCGATATCCTGAGCTCGGAGCTGCCGCCCTTCTGGATCGACGGCAGCGATCCGTATTACCTGCTGGGCACCGACGCCCAGGGGCGGGATCTGCTTTCCACCATTCTCTACGGCACTCGGGTCTCGTTGATCATCGGCTTCGGCGCGGTGTTCCTGCAGGCCCTGCTCGGGGTTTGTTTCGGACTGATGGCCGGCTACCTGGGCGGTCGCGTGGACGCCTTTTTGATGCGCCTGGCGGATATCCAGCTGTCATTTTCCACTCTGATGGTGGCAATCATCGTCGGCGCCCTGGTCAAGGCGATCTTCGGCGGCGCCACTTTCAGCGATTACGCGGTGCCCCTGCTGGTGGTCATCATCGGTCTGGCGGAGTGGCCCCAGTACGCACGTACCGTGCGCGCTTCCGTACTGGCGGAGAAGAGCAAGGAATACGTGGACGCGGCTCGGATCATGGGACTCAAGAGCCGACGCATCATGTTCCGGCATATCCTGCCCAACACCCTGTCGCCGATCTTTGTCATCTCCACGGTGCAGATCGCCAACGCCATCATCTCCGAGGCGGCGCTTTCCTTCCTGGGGCTCGGCATGCCGGAAACCCAGCCGTCCCTGGGCTCGCTGATCAAGTCCGGCTTCGACTACATCCAGTCCGGCTCCTGGTGGATCACGCTGCTGCCCGGGGCGGTGCTGGTGGTGCTGGTGCTGGTCATCAACCTGCTGGGCGACTGGTTGCGGGACGTGCTGAATCCGCGGCTTTACAAGAATTAAGGAGCTTCCATGGCATTACTCGAAGTCAAGGAACTCGACGTCCGTTTCGCCCTGCGTCACGGCGATCTGCGCGCCCTGCGGGACCTGAGCTTCAGCCTGGATCGCGGCGAGCGCCTGGGCATCGTCGGTGAATCCGGCGCCGGAAAGTCCGTGGCGGCCTTTACCCTGCTCAACCTGATTTCCCTGCCCGGCTATATCGCCGGCGGCAGCATCCGGTTCGACGGCCAGGAACTGGTCGGCCTCTCGGATCGCCGGCTGCGACGCATTCGCGGCAAGCGCATGTCGATGATCTTTCAGGATCCGATGATGACCCTCAACCCGGTGCTCAGCATCGGCGAACAGATGGTCGAGTGTCTCAAGGCGCATCGACGTATTTCCTCTCGAGAGGCCAAGCGCATCGCCTTGGACAAGCTTTCCCAGGTACAGATTCCTTCCCCGGAGAAGCGTCTGGATCAGTACCCTCACGAGCTTTCCGGGGGCATGCGTCAGCGGGTGATCATCGCCATCGCCCTGCTGCTGGACCCGGATATCATCATCGCCGACGAGCCCACCACCGCGCTGGATGTCACCATCCAAGCGGAGATCATGGCGCTGCTGCTGGAGCTGTGCGAGCACAATAACGTCGGCCTGATCCTGATCACTCACGATCTCGGGGTGGTCAACCAGGTGACCCAGCGCATGCTGGTGATGTACGCGGGACGCATTATCGAGCAGGGACCGACGCGGGACATCATCGATACGCCCCAGCATCCCTACACCCGAGGGCTGATCGATGCCCTGCCCCAGATGGCCACCCCCGGCGCGCGGCTCAACCAGATTCCCGGCAGCATGCCATCCCTCAACAACCTGCCCAGCGGCTGCGCCTTCCATCCCCGCTGCGGCTTCGTCAACGATGAAAGCGGTCGCCCGCGTCCCGCCTGCCTGAATCAGGTGCCGGGGTTCGTCAACGTCGGTGATATTCAGACCGCCTGCCACTGGGTAGCGGAAAAGCAAGGCAAGCCGATGCAGACTCGCACCGGCGAGAAGAGCCAGTCGGAGACAAGCCCATGAGCGCAAATGCCCAATCCCTGGCTGCCGATACCGCCACGTCGCCCGCGCTGCTGGAGATTCGCGATCTCTACAAGCGTTTCTCGCTTTCCGGTGACTTTCTGGAACAGCTGCATTTCAAGGGCGGCAAGCTGATGCGCCATCAGGAATTCGTCCATGCCATCAACGGGGTCAGCCTGAACATCCGGCAGGGCGAAGCGCTATGCGTGGTGGGGGAGTCCGGCTGCGGCAAGTCCACCGTGGCGCGCACGGTGATGGGCTTGATTTCCCCGACCCAAGGGGAGATTCACTATGCGGGAAAGCGCATCGACAACCTTTCCAGTCGTCAGCTGCTGCCCTATCGGCGGCGCATGCAGATGATCTTTCAGAATCCCTACGCCTCCCTCAACCCGCGCATGACTATCCAGCAGACTCTGGAGGAACCGCTGAAACTGCATCATCCGGACTGGAGCAAAACGCGGATTCGCGGCAAGGTGACCGAAGTGATGCATTCCGTGGGCATCGATCCGGACTGGGGCACGCGCTTCGGCCACGAGTTCTCCGGCGGCCAGCGTCAGCGTATCGCCATCGCCCGGGCCCTGGCGGTGGACCCGGAATTCATCGTCGCTGACGAGCCGATCTCCGCCCTGGACGTGTCCATTCAGGCCCAGGTGCTCAACCTGCTGATGGAAGCCCAGCAGGAGCGCCACCTGACCTATCTGTTCATCACTCACGACCTGGCGGTGGTGGAGCATTTCGGTACCCGGGTGGTAGTGATGTACCTGGGAACGGTATGTGAGGTGGCGCCGACCAAACAGCTGTTCGACAGCCCCCGCCATCCTTACACCCAGGCGCTCTTGTCCGCCATACCGCGACTCGAGGATAAGCGACCGCAGCATATTCGCCTGAAAGGTGAGGTGCCTACGCCGGTAAAACTTCCCTCCGGCTGCGTGTTCCACGGACGCTGCCCTTATGCCAATGCGCGCTGTCGCGAGGAAATCCCCAAGCTGCTGGAGACGCAGGACGGCACTCTGGTGGCCTGTCACGGTGTCGAGGAAGGCCGCATCGAGTGATGGGGGAAGCGACGGGCTACCTGGGTCTGTTCACTTCCTCCTTTCTGGCGGCGACACTGCTGCCCTTCTATTCGGAAGTACTGCTGGCAGGGTTGGTCAAGGCTGGTTTCGATACGCTCGCTCTGCTACTGGTGGCTACCGCCGGCAATACGCTTGGCGCGGCGGCGAACTGGGTGCTGGGCCGCTACTGCGAACACTACAAGGATCGACGCTGGTTTCCCTTCAAGGAAAAATCCCTGGGTCACGCCCAGCGCTGGTTCAATCGCTTCGGCGTCTGGTCACTGCTGCTGGCCTGGTTGCCCATCGGCGGCGACGCCCTGACTTTCGTCGCCGGCCTGATGCGAGTGCCCTTCCTGCTCTTCTTCCTGCTGACGGGTATCGGCAAGGCGGCGCGCTACGCGGTGGTGATCCTGGCCATGCAGCCGTTTTAGACCAGATTCGGGTGCAGACTTCTTACGCAGAAATTGGACAGGCCACGCCAGTTCCCTTCAAGCCGCAATAGCCGCCGGGGTTCTTGTCCAGATACTGCTGGTGATATTCCTCGGCGAAGTAGAACGCCTCCAGCGGGCGGATCTCCGTAGTGATCTCCTTCTTGCCAGCGCTGCTCAGGGCCTGCTGATACTGGGCCTTGCTGCGTTCGGCAGTCTGCTGCTGGGCGTCGCTCGTGGTATAGATCGCCGAACGATACTGGGTGCCGACGTCGTTGCCCTGGCGCATGCCCTGAGTCGGATCGTGAGCTTCCCAGAAGTGCTGCAGCAGCTCGTCAAGGGAGATCTGCCGCGGATCGAATACCACCCGCACGACCTCCGCGTGGCCGGTGCGCCCGCTGCAGGTTTCTTCATAGCTCGGATTCGGCGTGAATCCACCGGCGTAGCCCACCGCGGTCACGTATACCCCGGGCAGTTGCCAGAACAGACGCTCCGCGCCCCAGAAGCAGCCCAGACCCAGCACGATTTCCTCGAAGCCTTCGGGAATAGGGCCGCGCATGTCGTTGCCGTTGATCCGATGCACGCCGCTGATCTCCATTGCTTTCTCACGTCCGGACAAGGCGTTTTGCGAATCGACCATGGGCTTTTCAAAAGGCCACATTGTTATTCTCTCCAATGCCAATGGATTTTTCACGGTCCTGAGACAACACTCGATGCGAATGATTCGTCTGAATCCTCATTCGCCATCAGGCTTGCCCAATTGGAAACTGTAAATCAGGTCCACCGCCTGGGCCGCGCCGGAAACCGCCTGCAGGTACAGATTTCGCCAGAGAGAATAACGCAGCGTCAGCTCGGCAATGGGTGAGAAAACGCCGACGCCGTAGCTGATCTGCAGGTCGTCGGTCAGTTGGCCACGTACCACTACCTGACTATCCTCACCGCTGCCGGCGGTATCCAGGGTGAGATCGTCGACGCCGAAGGCCTGACCTACCTGACTGACGGCGCCGCCGGTACGGGAAATCGACAGGCCGATCAGTGCCGAGGTCAAGGCGCCACCGGTGTCCCCGGTATTTTCCGGCGCCCGCCCGCGCAGCAGATAGGAAAGCGCACGGCTCTCGTTCATGGCAGGCTCCGAGAATATCTCCAGGTTCGGCGCCTCCGCAGGGCCGGTCACCCGCAAGCCGGCAATCACCTGGTCCTCGGTCTTTTCCGGGTTGCGTATGGCTTCGAACTGCAGGAGCGGCTGTCCCGCAGGGCCGCTGAAGGTGATCTGGCCCTGGCGAATCAACAGATCCTGGCCATAGGCGCGAAAACGCCCCTCCTCCAGATTGACGTCGCCAAACAGCTGTACCGGACCGTTCTGTTGACGCACCTGCAGGTTGCCACGCAATCCGGATTCAAGGCCGTAGGCTTCCAGCTGCATGTCCGGCCCCAGCACCAGATCAATCCGTATGTCCGTGGCCATGCCGGCCTTCGCCAGGGCCTGGGAGGTGGATTCACCGACCTGAGCCTGCCCGTTCTCGAGCGCTCGGCGGCGTTCCTCTGCTTCTTGCGCGGCGCGACGATCGTCTTCCCGGGTGATGATGACTTCGTCTCCGCTGGGGCTGACCGCGGAAGGCGGGATCTTGCCGACTTCGAGTCGCGCCCAGGGTATTCTGACCTGCCCGCGCACCTTGAGCAGTTCGGGGTCGACCTGGACACGCAAATCCGGTGCGATCTTGAGCCTGCCGAAATCCGGCAGTATCACCAGCAGCGGATCTTCCTGACCGTCGATGTCGATTTGCGCTCGCCATTCGGACGGGCTTGGCCAGGCGGCGCTGCCGTCCAGGTTCAGACGACCTTCCTCCCCATCGATATAGCCATCGATGGCGCCCTGATTACCGTCGAGATTGACGTTGATCTCCCCGTCCTCGACCTCTACCGGGACTTCCGCACCCTTGGCCTCCAGCCCTGTCAGGCGAATATCCCCGTTGAGACTGGGGGCTTCGAGATTGCCGCCGATGGCGACTCGGCCGCCCAGGGTGCCGTTGAGCTTTTCCATGCCGGCGATCAGGCGCCGATACGGTTCCAGACGGATGTCCTCGAGACGCAGCTCGCCGCTGAGGGAGCCGATGTTCTGTGGATCATCGATGGTGGTATCGAGCAGTAGCCGCCCCGCTTCCGCCAGGCTCAACTCCAGGTCGGCCTTGGCCTGGCGCTGAGTGGCATCTATCTCGATGTTCAGGCTCGAGCCGGGCAGCGACCAGGGTTGTCCATAGGCGTCGGTGCCCTGCAGCCCAAGCTCGCTCTTGAAATCGCTTGCCAGCTGCCACTGGCTGCCGCCCCCGGACCAGCTGGCTTGAATATCGCCATTGGTCTCGCCGTCGAGATCCCAGCCTTCCGGCACGCTGGCCGCAAACATCGACATGGGCAGCTGTCTGAGCGCAAGAGTCGCCTTGCCCTGCTTGGCGGAGGCTTCCAGGGGCTCGGTCAGACAGAGCCCGCCGCCCTGCTGGCGGCGCAGGCAAAAGGGCTGCACGCCGATACTGCCTTCGTCGAGATTCGCCGTGAAATCAAGCGGGTCATCCAGGCTCAGATCGCCATATTGCGTGTCGACATTCAGTGGAGAAAGCTGTCCCTTGTAGCGAGTTCGCTGCTTGTTCAACCCGCCGACCAGAACCAGCTCCGCTCGAGAAAATGGCATGTCGGGCGCCGCCTGGCTGTTCAAATCAAGGCGATGATCGGACAGTTTGCCGTCCAGGGTCAGGTCGACGCTGTCCAGGCGCTGCCCCGCCGCTTCCAGCTGTCGAATCCTCAGGGTGATATCCAGTTTTGGATCCTCTGCGCCTTCTACATTCGCGTCCAGAGCAAGCGAATCGAGCCGATTATCGGCGAAGCGCAGATCGCTTCCCTGCAGATCGACGTCGATTCGAGGCGCCTTCAAGGTGCCGCCCAAGGCAAAATCTCCTTGCAGAACACCATCGAGCTCCGGCGAAATCGCCTGCAGCGCCGGCGCGCGAATCTCACCGTTCAGGGAGATCCGCTCCGCTATTTGCCCTCGAGCCGTCAGGCGATTTTCACCCTGGTTCAGCAGCAGCCGATCCACATCCCAATGCATGTCGCTATTGCCGGCGAGGCTGGCTTCGAGAGACAGCGGTAGATCCTGCAGTTCACCATCGATATCCAGCGTCGGCAGCGCGACCCGCCAACCGGCGTCGGTTTGCGTGAAGCTCAGCCGGGCGTTGCCGTTCAAATTGCCCTGCACCGCTTCGGTAAAGGCGCCGGGGTCGAGGCCGTTCAGGGTCAGGCTGGTCTCGAGCTTGAGCGCATCCTGCCAGTCCACCTTGCCCTGACTGGTCAGGCTGCCGCCATCCGCGGTGGTCAATTCGAGAGGCTGCCAGGCAAACCGGGAAAGATCCCCTTCTCCCTCCAGTAAAAGCCGAGTCTCGTCGAACTGCGGGCCGGAAGCGCTGAGTTGGAGTGAAGTCCGGTAGCCGGTCAGGCTGCCCCTGGCCTCAAGCGCCAGGTTCTTGACCCGGTAAGGCTCCTGAGGCGTGCTGTCAGGGCCACCTTCCTCGGCGTTTTCTTTCTTGGCATCTTCCTTTGCCTCTTCTTTCTTCGCCTGTTCGTCAGCGACCTGCGTATCCGCTCCTTCCAAGGGCCAGCGTAGCGACGATGCCTCGAGGCTGGCGTCAAAGGGCAAGGTTGGATCCAGCGCGTCCAGCGTTGCGCTCAGGTTGGCGGTGACAGGGCCCTGGGTTTCCAAGCGCAGGTTCAGATCCGCCAGGCTGCCGGTGAGCTCCAACTCCATCTGCTGTCCGGAAAGCGCCGGCATGCGCTCGGGAAGATAGAGCTCGCTGGAAAAGCTGGCGGTCAAGGGATAATCGCCTTGTAGCTCGACCTGAGCCACCAGCGCCGCATCCGCCATGGGGGAACTCACGGACAGAGGTTCGATCGTGACGGTGCTGTCGTGACCGCTCAGCGCCAGTTCCAGCCGATCGACCACAAAGGTATCCGCCGGCGCCTTGAACCGCAGGTTCTCGACGGCAATCCTGGGCGCTTCGATCTGGATCGGCAGATGAACCTCCGGCAGTTCCAGCCGTTCGCGCTCATCCAGAGGCACCTGTTTGGCGGTTTCCAGAGTCGGCGCAACGCTGGCGGGAAGCGGCGACCGAAGCGCGATGCTGGCGTCGATGGGCGCAGCGATCAGCGTCTCCGGCGTGGAATCCCCTTCCTCGGTGGATGCTTCGCTGGCCGGGGCGGCCGTCAACGCCTGGCCGGAAGTGACCGGCAGCGTGACCAGAATCTCCCGCCAGTGGGTAGGTGATAGCTCGAAAGTATTATTCTCGAGAGTGGCCCCGGTGGAGAATTCCCGCCAGGCGATACGGGTGCCATCCGCCAGGCGAAAACTGACGTTATCCAGGTTGACGTCACGAATCTCGATAGGAAACGGCAGAATGATGTCGCCGCCCGCCGCCTCGTCTTCCTGGGCCGGCTCTTGCTCCGCGGGCTGGTCGCCGGCCACCAGAGCGAGATCCGCCCCGTCCACATCCAGCTTATCGAGGCAAAGCTTTCCGGAAAGCACGCAATCCTTCGCCCAATCGATTTTCAGATGCGCGATGGTGCCCTGCACCGGTCCACTGGTGAGTTCGAGATTCTTGATGACCAAGTCATCGAGAGGGCTACCTTCGACACTTTCGAAACTATACCAGCCACGATTCTGGCCCTGCTCCAGCAGCCAAGCCGTTCCCCAAGGGGAAAGTCCCAAGCCCAATAGAAAAAGAATCAAGCCAATCAAAAAGATAGGCAGCCAGATCAGTGTTCGAAGCAGTATCCAGATCAAAATTCGGGTCCTATGGCGAAATGGATGCGCCAGGAGTTGTCTTCGTCGTCGAAGGGATGCGCGATATCGAAACGGATAGGCCCGACAGGCGACACCCAGCGCACGCCAAGCCCTGCGCCGGTATTCAACTCATTGGGCCACCAGTCGTCAAAGGCATCGCCGGTATCGACGAAGGCGGCGCCCCACCAGTCGCCGGTGATACGGCGCTGAGCCTCCACGCTGGCGGTAAAAAGCTGCTGGCCGCCGCGCAGTTTACCGCTGTCATCCCGAGGCGCCAGGCTTTCATAGCTGTAGCCCCGCACGCTGCTGTCACCGCCGGCGAAAAAGCGCAGCGACGGCGGTATCTTGTCGAAATCCTCGGTTGAGATGGCGCCCAGCCCCATGCGCCCGACAAAACGATGGTCGTCTCCCAGCATACGTATCCATTGGGTATCCGCGGTGGTGCGGAAGAAGGTGGCATCGGAGCCCCAGAACGTATCGGAATACTCCAGGGCCAACCGCTGCCGATCTCCCCAGGTAGGAAAACGCGGGTTACGGGTGCGAACACGGGTCCAGCTGATGCCGGGATAGTAAAGCAGCACCTTGTCTTCCTGCTCACCCTGGGTGAAGTCCTCGTAGAGAGTGCGCAGATAGAGGCTCTGTATCCAGCCGTTGTCGAACTCCCAGCGCCGGGCCAGTTCCACCGCCGCCTCAAGACTTTGAGTATCGTTGTCGTCCTTGCTACGAAAGCCGTACTGCAGGCGATAGCTGTCCTTGAGCGGGTCTTCCAAGGGTATGATGTATTCGCCGGTAAAGCGTTGTTCCGGCGCGGACAAGAAGAGGTCGTGGTTCAAGCTATCGCCGTCGCTGTTCAACCAGGGCTGTTCCCAGGAGAAATGCAGGCGCGGTCCGACATCCGTGGCATAGCCCACGCCGATCTCGAAATTGTGCCGTGCCGCCGGCGTCAATTGCACGTCGATGGGCACCGCGAGATCTTCCGGCGCCTGAAGATTGCTGGCGGATATCAGCGCCGACTGGCTGATGCGCGGCTCGCTGGAAATGTCAGGCCTCGAGCGAACCGCGTCGCCTTCCAGCGCTGTCTGATCATACCAATTCGTTTGACTTGAAAGGGCAAGATTTCCGGCGCCACCCAACTGTGGGCGAATCGCCATGGCGGAAAACCAGTTGCTCTGGGAGAGGCGCTGATTGTATTCGGCAAGTTCCTCCGCGAGATAAAGATCCCCTGGCTTGAAGGGCAGCATCTTCCGCAATCTCTTCTCGTCGATCTGACTGCCGTGATAGTACACCTCGCCGAAACGATAGCGTGGACCGCTATCCAGGGTGAGGTAGATGCGCGCGCTCTCCTCCCAAGGACGCACTTCCATGCGCTGATCCGTGAAACGGGAATCGAAGTAGCCGCGCTGCAGGGAAAGGCCTGCCAGGCGGCTTTTCAGCGAATCGTAACGCTTGTGAAGCAGGGGCCTGCCCTTCTTCAACTTGGCGTCCTTCAGGGCTTGCGTGAAAGCCTTGTCATCCTGAGCATCGCCTTTTATCGTCAGATCGAGAACGGTGATCTTGACACGAGGGCCAGGATCGATCGTCAGTTCGACCCGTTCTGGCGGATCCTCGACGAAGGTCATATCGGTAATGGTCGGCTCATAATACCCGTAGGCGCGCATCGCCTCCCGGGTCTGCTTGCGCACCTGGTTTTCGAGTCTGGAGCGGCTGTACTGGCCGACCTCGATACCTTGCAGATAGATCTTTACGTTATCCTCGACGGCGCCATCGAGCCCTTCGATGCGCGAATCCAGTGCGTGAACCGACTGGGCCAAGCCTAGACTCAGCAGCGTCGCAAAACACCCTACGCCTCGATAGGTCATATCAAGGGGTTCCTTGTAGCATTTCCAATTGCGCGCTCAACGCCACCTGTACCTGGCGCAGTTCTCTCAGGCTGTCTTGCTGACTGTCCAACTGCTCATCGAGTTTCGCGATGCGCTCAACAAGCGTTTCCTCAAGCGACTCCAGCATGTCATGATCCTGTGCTTGTTGCATCTGCAGCGTATCGAGTGACTTTCGCAGCTTTTCCAGCTGATTTTCCAGGGTTCGAGTCGCCACCATCAGCGAAGCGCCCACGACTTCCTGAGCGGATTGACGCTGCCTCCCTTGCTGCAGGCTTTCGCTCAGCTGCTCGAGTCTGCGCTGCTGGGTATCGAGTCGAGCCTTAAGGATATCTCGTGCCGACTGGCTGTTCTTTTCCAGAGCATTCAGAGAATCGTCCATGGCCGCAAGCAAGGCGTTCAGTTCCTGTTGGGTCTTGGCGAGATCCTCCAGACGCTGCTCGATCCTTGCCTGTCCCTCTTGATCAACGAAGCGCCGATCCAGACCGGCAAGCGCTTCCTGCTGCTCGTCGAGCCGGGCGTTTACCTGCTGCTGGCGCGTTTCCTGTTGCCTTGCCATGTCTTCAAGGCGTGCCTCCAGCGCGCCGGCCTCGGCGGGTGCCGAGCCGTCGAAACGTGCATAAACGTTGGACAGTCGGCCCTGTAGTTCATTCAGACGTTCCTCGATTTCCTGATAGCGCTGGTCGCCCCAATAGGCAAGCCCGGCAAACGCTGCCATCAGCAACAGAATGAATAGCCATGAAGGCCCGCGACGAGACGAGCGTCGGCGCCGGGAATGCGAGCCCGTATAAGCCCCCAGACGTGCGTCGACGTCGGCGGTAATCGGGGAGGGGCGCGATCTGTCTTCTCGCTCGGCCATCATGACACTCCTGAAGCAGTGGCTGTGCGCTTGATATCAATCTTCCGCGGATGCTTGGCATTGTAAGTTTTTTTCCCCGGCCTTGCGCCGTTGGATATATCCTTGACGGATTCACGATGCTTGCCTTTCTCTTGAAATACAGGGGGATGAACCCGATATAAGATAATTGGACCAACAAGTAGTACCCAGTGCGCCTCGGAGCACAGGATAAAGACCGATGATGAAAAAGGAGAAGCATCATGGCATTTGAACTACCGGCATTGCCCTACGAGAAGAATGCGCTGGAACCGCATATCTCCGCCGAAACGCTTGAATACCACTACGGCAAGCACCATCAGGCCTACGTGAACAAGCTCAACGAGCTGACCGAAAACACCGATGATGCCAACAAGTCCTTGGAAGACATCATCAAGTCCGCGAGCGGCGGTCTTTTCAATCAGGCGGCCCAGGTCTGGAACCACACCTTCTACTGGCACTGCCTCTCGCCCAACGGCGGCGGCGAACCCGAAGGCCCACTGGCGGAAGCCATCAACGCCAAGTTCGGCTCCTTCGACAAGTTCAAGGAAGAGTTCAACGCCAAGGCGGCAGTCAATTTCGGTTCCGGTTGGACCTGGCTGATCAAGGAAGGCGATAGCGTCGAGATCGTCAACACCGATGACGCGGATACGCCGATCGCTCAGGGCAAGACGCCGCTGCTGACCATCGATGTCTGGGAGCACGCCTACTACATCGACTACCGCAACGCGCGACCCAAGTATCTGGAAAACGTCTGGAACGTCCTCAACTGGGACTTCGTGGCCAAGAACTTCGAATGATCGGGCCTTGAACCACACCAGGACGAGAAACCGGCTCCGCATTGCGAAGCCGGTTTCGTTTGGAAACGACCGGTTATCCGGCGCGTCGTCCAATCCCCCGATAGATCAAGCCTCGGCTTGCCACGTAGTTGGGGTCATAGATGTTGCGTCCGTCGAGTATCAGATCGGCGTTCAGCAGCGCCTTGAGCCGCTTCCAGTCCGGATTCCAGTAACAGCGCCATTCCGTCACCAGCATCAGGGCATCCGCCCCTTCGCAGGCTTGATAGGGATCGTCCTGGCAGAACGTCAGCAGCGGCTGTCGGCCGACTTCCTGCGCGAGAGCGGGCAATGCCGCCGGATCGTGCAGGCGCACCTTGACGCCCTGGGCCCACAGCGCATACAGCAGAGGCAGCACCGGCGCGTGGTCGATGCGCGCGGTGCCCGGCTTGAAGGCCGCGCCCCAGATAGCCACTGTCAATCCCTCGAGACGGCCGTGGAAATGCCCCCACAGCTTGCGGAACAGGGTTTCCTTCTTGTGCTCGTTGATATCCAGGACTTGATTGAGCAACGGCGACTGGCGACCGCTGGCGGACTGCACGTCTGCCAGGCGCATCAGATCCCGGGAGAAGTTCGGCCCGCCGAACCCGCAGCCCGGATACAGGTATTCGTAGCCGATGCGGCTGTCCGCCCCCATGCCCTGACGCACGTACTCCACATCCACCCCTAGGGAACTGGCCAGCCCCGCCAGTTCGTTCATGTAGCTGATACGGGTAGCCAGCATGCCGTTGATGGCCAGCTTGGTGAGTTCCGCGGCGCGGCGCGGCATGCGCTGAAAGATTTCGCTGCGCCGATTGTAGGCGCGCAGCAGCTCCCGAACCTGGGCGGTGGCCTGATCGTTCTCGCTGCCCAGCAGCCAGCGCCCGGGGCGGGTAAAGCCCTGCCAGGCCCGGCCTTCCTCCAGCATGTCCGGCAGGGAGACCGCCACCTGGTCCGGTTGGCCGAGGGCCTCTTCCATGCGCTCGGTCTCGCCGATGGGAAAGGTGGAGTTGTTGACGACCACTACCGGTGCGACCTGAACCGATTTCACTACTGCCAGCACTTTTTGCGCCGCGTCCCGCTGGTCCGGCGCCAGAGCGAGCCATAGAACGTCCACGCCATTCACGGGGAATGCTTGCTCGTCCAGCGGACAGTCGCTGACTGCCAGCGCCGAACCGGTCAGTGTCGCTTCCAGCTGACCCAGCAGCTCCGGCTCACGCTGAAGCCAGTCCGCTTCCTTGAGCGCAGACCAGGGATAGTCGGGATGAGTGAACCAGCGAACCTGATGACCGACGCTTGCCAGCGCCGCGGCGGCGGTGGCACTGGCGAGCTCGCTACCATAGACAACCACGCGCATGACTATCGTTCCTCGCCGTCTTGATCGCCAGCGTAATCCGCAAGCAGTCGGGAGAAATCCTCACCCAAGGTGGGATGACGCCTGGCGAAAGCCAGGGTGGCCTCCAGGTAGCCCAGCGCATGACCGCAGTCGTAGGTTTCTCCCCGCATGCGATAGGCACTGACCCCCTGCTGTTGACCCAGCCGGTCGACGGCATCGGTAAGTTGAATCTCTCCGCCGGCGCCGGGAGGCGTCTGTGCCAGTAATGCAAAGATGGAGCCCGGCAGCAGGTAGCGCCCGATCACCGCCAAAGTCGATGGCGCTTCGTCCGCCGCGGGTTTTTCCACCATGCCGGCTAGCCCGACGGATTGGCCGGCTTCAGGGTTTTTTCCCCCGAGATCGACGATGCCGTACTGGCTGACTCGCTCCCGGGGAACGCTCTCGACCATGATCTGAGCGCTTGCGCCGTTGTCGTAAGCCTCGATCATACCGGCCAGATCGTTACGCTCGAGCCCCCAGTCCGTGACCAGCACATCCGGCAGCAGTACCGCGAAGGGCTCGTTGTCACCGATGACCGGTCGAGCGCAAAGTACCGCATGGCCGAGCCCCAGGGGCTCGTGCTGACGCACGGCGATGATACTGACGTCATCGGGGATGATATGACGCACCTGTTCGAGCAGGGCGTCCTTGCCCTTGGCTTCCAGACTGGCTTCCAGTTCCACATTGCGATCGAAGTGATTTTCGATAGCGCTCTTGCTGGAATGCGTGACCAGAACGATTTCCTTGATACCTGCCGCGACCGCTTCTTCCACCACGTACTGAATCACCGGCTTATCGACTACGGTAATCATTTCCTTGGGAATCGCCTTGGACGCTGGCAGGCAGCGTGTTCCAAACCCTGCCACGGGCAATACGGCCTTGTGAATCATAACGTTTCCTTACTGTTCACTTGATACGAGCGGGGTGTTCCTAGTATGCCATAGCCGAGATGACGCGAGGCTTACCCATGTCGCCTGCACAAGACTCTCGATAACGTTATTTCGTCGTAAGTCTTGGGATGAGAAATTTCATCTCAACAAGGCTGCGATCTTTTCCCGATCAGGGGTTTCGATCACGCCTTTCTCGCATATCAGCACATCCACGAGGGACGCCGGGGTTATGTCAAAGACCGGATTATAGACGACGATATCCAGAGGCGTGATCCTGCGCTCCCCTTGATGGGTCAATTCCCGCGCGCTGCGGGTTTCGATAGGAATATCCGCTCCGCTGGCAAGGCTCTGGTCGAAAGTGCTCGCGGGGGCCACCACCATGGTCTTGACACCGAAATGACGCGCCTGAACCGCCAGGGACAGAGTGCCGATCTTGTTGGCCACGTCGCCGTTGGCGGCAATGCGATCCGCGCCGACGATCAGCCATTTGACCTTCCCTTCCGCCAGAATGAGCGAGGCCGCGGAATCCACCGCCAGGACTGCCGGGATGCCTTCCTGCTGCAACTCCCAGGCGCTCAGTCGGGCGCCCTGCAGCCAGGGCCGAGTTTCATTGACGCGAACCTCGCTGATCAGTCTTCTTTTCCAGGCGCTGCGAATGACCCCCAGCGCCGTTCCGTGGCCGCCGGTCGCCAGGGCGCCGGTGTTGCAGTGGGTCATGACCGCGCAGGGGCCGCCACGGGCGATCACGCCCGCCCCTAGCGCTCCCATGCAATGGTTATCCTCTAGGTCGCGGCGGTGGATATCCTTTGCCGTGGCCAGTAGAGCGGCCAACGGCGCCTGTGATGCCTCGCGATGGGCGTCGATCGTCTCCTGCATGCGCGCTAACGCCCAGAACAGATTGACCGCCGTGGGCCGAGAACCGGCAAGTTCACTGATTGCCCTTTCCAGCGGCTTGCGCCAATCGCCGGCGCTCTCGAGACGCTGCGCCGCAAGCACCACGCCGTACGCCGCCGTGATGCCGATAGCCGGTGCGCCTCGTACCGCCATGTCGACGATGGCCTGGGCGGTTTGCGTGGCGCTATCGATGCGAAGGGTCAGAATTTGTTCCGGTAGTGCCCGCTGATCCAGCAGTTCGAGGTGGTCGCCGCGCCAACGCATGGGCTCGATGGACCCCTGAGTGTTGACGGAATGAACGCCGGAAGCGACAGGCGCATCCTGGGGTGAAGGCATGGCGGCTCCAGAACGATAAAAGACGGAGGATAAAAGAAAGCCGGGACAAGAGCAGGTAGAATGTCGGCCATTCTACCGAAGGAGCCGCGGGATGCCATCTAGTGCACCGATCGATGTGGAGCTGCTGATCGAGGCTCGCTGGATTCTACCCATGAGCGATGGGCTGCCGACGCTCGAGCACCACGCCATCGCCATCGACAAGGGGCGGCTGCTTGGCCCCTGGCCGATTACCGAAGCGGCGAACCACGTGGTCGCCAGACGCCTGATGCCACTCCACCAGCATGCCCTGCTGCCGGGGCTGATCAACGCCCACAACCACGCGGGCATGACCCTGATGCGTGGCTACGCGGACGATCTTCCGCTGATGACCTGGCTCGAGGAGCATATCTGGCCCGCGGAAGCGGCCCACGTCAATCCTGACTTCGTGGCAGCGGGAACCCGCCTGGCTTGCCTGGAGATGCTGCGTTCCGGCACCACCACCTTCGCGGACATGTACCTGGCGCCGGAAGCCGTCGCCCCGGTGGTGGAGCAGGCGGGAATGCGCGTCCAGCTCTGTACGCCGCTGATTGATTTTCCGACCCCTTGGGCCAGGAGCTTCGACGAGGGCCTGATGCTGACGGAAGCCCTGGCGGAGCGCTATGGCAACCATCCGCGCATTTCGCTGGCGCTAGGTCCTCATGCACCTTACACCGTCGGAGATGACAGCCTGACTAAGCTGAATGACGCCAGGCAGCGGCTGGATTTGCCCGTTCAGATGCACGTGCACGAAACCGCGGACGAAGTCTCGCGGGGACTGGCCGAGCATGGGCGTCGCCCGCTGCGCCGTTTATACGAGGCAAAGCTGCTCGACGAGCGCTTCCAGGCGGTGCACATGACCCAGATCGATGATGCGGATCTCGCACTTCTTGAAGAAACCGGCGCCTCGGTGATTCACTGCCCCCAGTCGAATCTCAAGCTCGCCAGCGGCTTCTGCCCGGTGGCGCGGCTGAAGCAGTCCGGTATTCGAGTCGCGCTGGGTACCGACGGCGCCGCCAGCAACAACGATCTGGACATGTTCGACGAGATGAAGACCGCTGCCCTGCTCGCCAAGGGGGTAAGCGGCGATGCTGCCGCACTGCCCGCCATGCAGGCGCTCGCCATGGCGACTCGCGACGGCGCCGGAGTACTGGGTATGGGAGATCGACGCGGCCAGTTGACGGAAGGCTTCGACGCGGATCTGATTGCCGTCGACCTGGATGCCTTCAACACGCTGCCGGTGCACCATCCCGCCTCAGCCCTGGTTTATGCCCTCGATAGCCGCCAGGTCAGCCATGTCTGGGTGGCGGGCGAAATTCTACTGGAAAATGGCAAGCCGAGCCGCCTCGACGGGCAAGCCATCAAACAGGAAGCGTGGCATTATCAACGGATCATGGCTCGTCATCAAAACCAAGCGTAAATGTTGAAGATTAACGCCCAGGGAGAAGTATTCGATGGATTCAACACCTCAATCAACCCATCGTGCTAACGTCGATGCGGGAGAAATCGCCAAGTTCGAGACGCTGGCCAGTCGCTGGTGGGACCGCGACAGCGAGTTCAAGCCATTGCACGACATCAATCCGCTGCGGGTCAATTTCATCGACGGCCACGCGGGGCTTGCCGGCAAATCCGTGATCGACGTCGGCTGCGGGGGCGGCATCCTGGCGGAAGCCATGGCGCACCGCGGCGCTCGGGTGACCGGAATCGACATGGGGGAGGCGCCGCTCTCCGTCGCCAGGCTGCATCAGTTGGAAAGCGGCATTCAAGTGGACTACCGTCAGGCCAGCGCCGAGGAAATGGCCGAGGAAAGTCCCGGCCAGTTCGACGTGGTAACCTGCATGGAAATGCTCGAACACGTACCGGATCCTTCCTCGGTGGTGCGCGCCTGCGCCACTCTGGTCAAGCCCGGAGGTCATGTGTTCTTCTCGACCATTAATCGCAACCCGAAAGCCTATGCTCTGGCGATCATCGGCGCGGAATACGTGCTGGGATTATTGCCTCGCGGTACCCACGACTATCGGAAATTCATCCGCCCGGCAGAGCTTTCAAGGTGGTGTCGCGCCACGGGGCTGCGAGTTCGCGAGCAAACCGGACTGACCTATAACCCCTTGACCAAGCACTATCGCCTGACGGCTCGAGACGTATCCGTGAACTACATGATGCACTGCAGTCGGGAAATGCCGTGAATTCCAGCGTTCTTCCTCGCGCCCTGCTGTTCGATCTCGACGGCACCCTGGTGGACACCGCTCCGGACCTGGCCCGGGCCACCAACGCCCTGCGGGTCCATCACGGCCTGTCTGAACTCCCCTTCGAAGTGATTCGTGAACAGGTTTCCAACGGCGGCAGTGCACTGGTGACCCTGGCCCTGGGGCTGGCGATGGAAGATACCGGTCATTCCCGGGCGCGGGAATTTCTGCTCGAGGCTTATGCCCGGAACGTGGCGGCGGAAAGTCGGGTATTTCCCGGGCTCGATGCGCTGCTGACGGCCTGGCATTCGACGCCGCGAGGCTGGGGGATCGTCACCAACAAGCCTCGGGCCTATGCGGATCCGCTGATCGAAGCGCTGGGCTTGACGCCTGGCGCCCTGCTCTGCGCCGACGATCTGCCGGTCAAGAAACCCGACCCGGAACCCCTGTGGGAAGCCGCCCGCCGGCTCGATATCGCACCAGACGATTGCTGGTACATTGGCGATCATCTGCGGGACATGCAGGCCGCCCGGGCCGCCGGCATGACCGCAGTGGCGGTGGGTTACGGCTATATCGAGAAAGAACAGGATTACCGCCAATGGCCGGCGGATATGTGGTTCGATACTCCACAGGATCTAGCCGCGGAGTTGTTGAGGCCAACTCACGAAATGGAAAATATCGCATGTCGGATCCCGAGTGATTGATTACGCGTTTCTAAAACAACTCGGGCGATCTTGTTGCCCCCGCTTCATTGCCTCGATTGGCATTCGCTGGCGCAAGGCTATTCTGGTGAATATGGTAATCGTACAGCCAATAGCAGGAATCAGTGTCGAGTAAAAAGCTGCTTTTGTTCCGTTAGCCGAGGAGGTAGTCCATGCGTGCCGCCGATGTCATGACAACCAAGGTGATCAGTGTCGCCCTTGAGAGCGAGGTTCGCGAGATCGCCAGTCTCCTTGCCGAGCACGGTATCAGTGCAGTGCCGGTGGTGGATAGCGAGCAGCGTGTTCTCGGTATCGTTAGCGAAGGCGATCTGATACGCCGTATCGAGAACGACGAGGATAGCCACAAGTCCTGGTGGCTCAAGCTGTTTTCCGGCACTAGCGTGGTGGACTACGTAAAGGCTCACGGCCGATGCGCCGGTGAGGTCATGACCCCCGACCCGCTCACCGTGAGCGAGGATGAGCCGCTGCACCGTATCGCTGGACTGCTGGAAAAATATCGCATCAAGCGGGTGCCGGTGGTGCGCGACGGCCGTCTGGTTGGCATCGTCAGTCGCTCCAACCTGCTGCGCGGCTTTGCCACCGCCGAGCCCGAGATTGAAGCCAGCATCGATGATCGCAACATTCGCAAGGCCATCTACAAGGAGCTGAAAGCATTAAGCGGGCTTTGGGATGAGCACCTCACTGTGATTGTCTCTAATGGTTGCGTTCAGCTCTGGGGATTGGTGGAAACCAAGGAGCAGCGCTGGGCGGTGCAGGTGGCTGCCGAGAACGCGCCAGGTGTCAAGCAGGTAATCAACCATCTGGGGCTCAGGCCGCGCGGCATTGGCGGATACTGAACTGGACCAGGACCGGCGGCAGCGTCGCTGCACCGTTCTGATATTCGGCTCACTTGCGTTCAGGAAGTCTTCGCGCGCACCCCGCCCCGCCAGGCGCTCCCGATCCTGTGGCCAGTCAAGATCAAGCACAGGCCCCGCTGCTCGCTTCTGCCTGTGCAAGCTCTCCGCAGGATAATTTACTGGTTCCGCGGCGGCTGGGCCTCGAAGTGTTCGCCGCTATGCCCTTCACTATCCGGCCCCATCAACCACAGATAGCTGGGCATGATGTCTTCCGGGGCCAGCAGCGTTTGCGGATCCTCGCCGGGAAAGGCGGTCTGACGCATGGCGGTGCGAGTTGCGCCTGGATTGATACTGTTGATGCGGATGCGAGAAGTGTTTTCCAATTCGTCTGCCAACACTTCGACGAAATTTTCCGTTGCCGCCTTGGATACCGCATAGGCGCCCCAAAAGGCGCGCCCCTTATGGCCAACGCCGGAGGAGGTGAATATCACGGAGGCCTGATCCGCCGCCTTGAGTAGCGGCAGCAGCGCCTGGGTCATCATTACCGGGCCGTTGAGGTTGATCTGCATGACCTGCTGCCATAGCTCCGGATTGTATTGCTCGAAGGGGGTAATACGGCCCAGAATCCCCGCATTATGCAGGAGCCCGTCGAGACGCCCGAACTCCTGGTCCAGGGTTTCCGCCATGTGGCGGTAGTCTTCCGGGGTGGCGCCTTCGAAATCCAGTGGATAGATGGCGGGCTGTGGTCCACCCGCCGCCTCGATGGCATCGTAAACCTCTTCCAGTCGAGAGGTCGTTCGACCCAGCAGAATCACCGTCGCGCCATGACTGGCATAGGCCAATGCCGCGGCACGGCCGATGCCGTTACCCGCTCCGGTGACCAGGATGATGCGATCCTTGAGCAGCTCCGCCGGTGCTTGATAGTCGATCTTGCAGTTCATGAGCTCACTCCCCTGGAGTCTTCTTGCTTTTTCAATTGACCGACTGGTTGAGAAACTGCTTGGCCAGATTGGCGGCGCTGCTCTGCGGGTGTTCCTTCTGAACCTGCTCCAGCAGACGGCGGCTATCCTCCGGCTGTCCCTGTCGGGCTCGCAACAAGCCTAGCTTATACATGGCGTCCGGCGCCTTGCTGCTTTCGGAGAAATCGTCGATCACCCGCTGGAAAGCGGTTGCCGCCTTGTCGAGCTCACCGTCGCTGGAATACAGTTCGCCTAGCCAATAATAGCCGTTGGCGGCCAGACTGCTGTCCGGATACTGCGCGACGAAGGACTCGAAGGCCCCGGTAGCGGCGGGAAAATCCCGCGCCTGGACCTTGTCGAAAGCGTCCCGATAGGCGCTTTTTGCCGCCTCTTCATTACTGCCGCCGGCGATTTCCGTCACCTGATTGGCGCTATCCTGATCCACCTGGGGACGAGAAGACGGCTCGCTCCTCGTCGTCGAGCCAACGGCGTTCAGGCGTTTTTCCAACTCCAGGTAGCGCTGCTGAGAAAGGCGCTTGGACTGCTCGAACTGATAGCGCAGCTCCTCGATTTCTCCGCGCAGCCGTTGAATCTCCCGCTGATGTTCCTGTACCTGATTGAACAGCACCAGGCTGCCGCTGCTTCCCTGACGGACCTCGGTCTGCTCGTAGAAGCTTTTCGCCTGATCGGAAAGATCTTCCACCACCTGAGCCGTGGCCGTATCGAGAGCAGCAAACGGGAGCAGCAAGGCCCCCGTCATGCACAGTATCCTGAAGCTGGGTTTCTTTGGTTCCGGCGCTTCCCGGTGTGGGCGTTTCGAGCCTTGTTCGTGCAGACCAAAGCCTGGTGAAACCTGTTTCATCGTCGACTCCATCGGCGTCTCGAGCGGATCTTTCCGTCGCGCAACATCCCGCGATCAATAATCGAAGACGACCCGGCGATTCTGCGCGTAGCTCTCTTCGTTGCCGCCGCGGACCGCCGGACGCTCTTCGCCGTAGCTGACGACTTCCATCTGCGATGAGGGCACGCCCTGTACGGTCATGAAACGCACCACGGCATTGGCACGCCGCTCCCCCAGGCCCAGGTTGTATTCCCGGGTGCCGCGCTCGTCCGTATGACCTTGCAGCACGACCTTGGTATTGGGGTGGCCTTGCAGGTACTGGGCATGGGCATTGAGCACCGGTTCGAATTCGCTGCGAATGGTATCCCGATCGTAATCGAAATAGATGGTGCGCACCTGGGGGATACCGCTCTGGCTGCCGTCCTGCTGGCCACGACCGGCGTCTTGCTGGCCATAACCATTCATACCCTGGCCGGATACACCGCTGCCGGAGACACCGGAACCGTCGGCGCCGCCACCCCCCATGCCGCCGGCTCCATCCAGGGATCCGTCCTGTGTGCCGCCGGTGCTGGAACAACCGGCTATCAAAGCGAAGGACGCCGCCACCGCCAGAGACTTGAAGTAAGATGAAGCCCGCATGAAAACTCCTTGATACGACCAATAATTACATCTAATCGTGACTGCTATCGGTGCCAACCGATAGCGGCCTTACAGTCCGTAGCCACCACAAGCGTTGGCTACCAATAAACGCCATCTAGTTCATGAACGGCGACCAGGCGGGCTCGCGCACGTCGCCTTGCGCCGATGGCAGGCGAAACGAGGCGTTGCCATCCGCGGAGACGGCCCCCAGCACGTCGCCTCCCCCCTGCTGCGTGGCAAAGATTACCATGGTCCCGTTGGGGGCAACACTGGGGGATTCATCGGCGCCGGAGTCCGTCAGGGTGACCAGTCTGCCGCTGTCTAGATCCTGACGCGCGACCTGAAATCCGCCGTTGCCGCGATGGATCATGAACAGGGATTCCCCGTCCGGCGAGAAACGCCCACGCGAGTTGTAGTTGCCGGTGAAGGTCAGCCGTTTTGCCTCATTGCTCCCCAGGTCGAGTCGGTAAAGCTGCGGCGAGCCGCTGCGATCCGAGGTGAACACCAGGCTATCGCCGTCCGGCGACCAGCTGGGTTCGGTATCGATGGCGTCGCTGTTGGTCAGCCGTTGAAAGCTCCGAGCGCCAATATCCATCACGTAGATTTCCGGCTGGCCGTCCTTGGAAAGAGACATGGCCAGCTTGCGGCCATCTGGTGACCAGGCCGGCGCGCCATTGATGCCTCTAAAGGAGCTTGCCCGCACCCGCTGACTCGATGCCAGATCCTGGATATAGATGGCGGGGCGCTCGGTTTCGAAGGAAACATAGGCCAGCTTGCGGCCGTCCGGTGACCAGGCCGGCGACATGATCGGTTCGGAAGAGGACAGGATCTCTCGGCTGTTGTGGCCGTCCGCATCCGCCACATGGAGTCCGAAACGCATGTCGTCGCCGACGCCCTGGGAAGTGACATAGGCGATCTTGGTGGAAAAGGCCCCGCGAATCCCGGTAATGGCCTCGAAAATCTTGTCGCTGATGTAATGGGCGGCTTCGCGCAACTCCCCCTGGCCGGCGGTCACGACCTCGCCGATCACTCGCTTCTCGCCGTAGATATCCATCAGCTCGAACTGGATACGATACTGGCTGCCTTCCTGGGTGATCTTGCCCACGGTCAGATAGTCCGCATCCACCGCTCGCCAATCCCGATACTTGACGCTGTCGCTGTCATGAGGTCGGGCGATCAGGGTGCGCGCCGGCAAGGGCGAGAACTGGCCGCTGTGCTCCAGATCGTCCGCGATGATCTGAGCCACATCCTGAGGCAAGGGCTGATCCTGGGGCGT
The DNA here is from genome assembly GCF_007954585.1 of Pistricoccus aurantiacus. Taxonomy (GTDB): domain Bacteria; phylum Pseudomonadota; class Gammaproteobacteria; order Pseudomonadales; family Halomonadaceae; genus Pistricoccus; species Pistricoccus aurantiacus. Next base: position 2,812,564 of record NZ_CP042382.1, on the reverse strand, counting down.
CGCGAACGGCACAATGGCGATGGGCGTCGCCTTCTCGCTTCCCCGGGTGATCTCGATGGTCAGATCCGCCTGGGCAAGACTCGCGAGAGTCATCAACAGCATGCCCAGCCATAGGCTTAGACTTAGGCTTGTAAAACGTTTCATCAGCGCACATCCCCCGGTCGGAAAAGTAGATTGAATTCACGGAAGCGGCGTTGGGCCGCCACCGGCAAATCGGACATTTCGGTAAAAGGCGCCGCCCGCTCCACTGCTTGCGTTACCGAGCGGTCAAAGGCGGCGTCGTTACTACTACGTACAATCGTCACGTTGACGAGTTCCCCGGTGGGCAGCAAGGTGAGTCGAACCAGCGCCTCGGTATTGGGACGCAGGTTGGGCGGCAGATTCCAGGCCTGCTCCACGTAGCGGCGCACCAGATCCTGAAAGCCGTTGGCTGCCTGCTCCGCCTGGCGAGCGTTGGCAATGGCTTCTTCCTCGCCGGCGATAGCGCTTTCCAGGCTTCCGCTGGCGGCAGCGGCGGCGCGTTTGGCGGCCTCTTCACGCTTGCGCTGGGCCTCCGCCTCGGCTTGCCTGCGCGCCTCTTCCTGACGCTTGCGTTCGGCTTCCGCTGCGGCTTTCTTCCGCGCTTCTTCCTGCTCGCGTTTAGCCTGAACTTCTGCCTCGGCCTTGCGGCGCGCTTCTTCCTCCCGGGCCTGCTTGGCTTTTGCCTCCGCCTCGGCCTTACGCTTGGCCTCTTGACGAGCCTTTTCTTCCGCCTGCTTGCGCTGAGCCTCTGCCTCGGCCTTCTGGCGAACCTCTTCCTGGCGCTTCTTCTGCGCCGCCGCCTCCGCTTCCCGACGAGCCTGCTGCTGTTGCTCGCGCTCCTCGATTCGTTGGCGTTCCGCCACCTGCTGCTCGGCGGCTTCCTCGCGACGCCGGGCTTCCGCCTGGGCCTGCTGACGCTGTTCTTCCAGCGCCTGCCGTTCCGCCTGCTCCTCGGCTTGCGCTTCTCGGCGCGCCTCGGTTTCAGCGGCTTCTTCCGCCGCGGCCTGCTCCACAGCGGCCCGTTCCTCGGCTTGCCGGGCGGCAGCCTTGGCCTCCTTGGCACGCTGGGCCTGATCCGTGGTGGTTTCGGTGCTGACCAGAGTTGCTTGTACCACCGAAGAAGATGAAGGTTCGTCTTTCCTGCTGGGCAGGCTCAGTGTACTGATGACCACCACCAGCACATGCAGGCCGATGGCAAGGATCAGCGGCAGGCCGTATCCGACTCGCGACTTACGTCTGGCCATGGCGCTTTGTTACCCCTCGCCCGTCGGCGGCTCGGAGATCAGGCCGACATTGGCCACCCCGGCGGTCTGCAGGGTGCTCATCAGGCCTACCACCTGACCGTAGGAAACATTGCGATCGCCGCGCACCAGTACCTGAGTACCGGGACGCCGCTCCAGAATCGCCATGATCTGACCGGAAATATCTTCAAGGGTCACCGGGGTCTCCTCGTCCCCCAGGGAAATGAAGTACTGGCCGTCCCGATCGACGCTGACGATCACCGGTTCCTGATTTTCCGTGTCCTCGATGGGCTCCGAGGTGACCTGCGGTAGATCCACCTGAACGCCCTGGGTCAGCATGGGCGCGGTGATCATAAAGATCACCAGCAGGACCAGCATCACGTCGATGAATGGCACCACGTTGATCTCGCCCATGGGCTTCTTGCGACCGCCGCGAAAAAAAGGTCCGTGCATCATGATGTCGTTTCCCCTGCGCGCTCGGGCTCGCCGCGCCCTTGCAGGCTACGGTGCAGGATGGAGTGAAACTCCTCGGCGAAATCCTCGTACTTGCCCAGCAGTCGACCGGTCTGGCCGGACAGGCGGTTATAGAAGATCACCGCGGGAATCGCCGCGAACAGCCCCATTGCGGTGGCTATCAGGGCCTCGGCAATCCAGGGGGCTACCGTGGCAAGGGTCGCCTGCTGCGCCATGGACAAACTCTGAAAGGAACCCATGATGCCCCAGACGGTACCGAACAGGCCGATATAAGGGCTGGCGGAGGCCACGGTGGCGAGAAAGCCCAGATGCAGATTGAGGCGATCCTCCTCTTGGGACCAGGCCACCCGCATGGAGCGCTGCACGCCGTCGAGAATCGCCTGAGGGCTGCGGGTCTTGGGCAGCAAGCGATTGAATTCGCGAAATCCGCTGCGGAAAACATGTTCCGCCCCCTGAGTGTCGCCTTCCGTGGGCGTCTCCCGGTAGAGATCGTTCAGATCGATACCGGACCAGAAGCGCTCCTCGAAGGCACGGTGAGCGCGATGGGCACGGCGGACCAGGAAGCTGCGCTGAAAGATCACCACCCAGGAAGCTATTGAAGCCAGAATGAGTATCAGCATCACGAACTGAACCACGCCGCTGGCGTTGATGATCAGGTGAGGAATGGACATGGCATCGTTCACGGGAATCCTCGTCAATCGTTCGAATGAATAGGGGGGTAACGTTCGGCGTCGAAGCCGAAGTGGAGATGGGCCTGTTGTGTCACCACCCGACCGCGGGCGGTGCGCATCATGAATCCCTGCTGAATCAGATAGGGCTCGATCACGTCCTCGATGGTGTCACGCTCCTCGCTGATCGCCGCCGCCAGACTATCCACCCCCACAGGCCCGCCTTCGAACTTCTCGATCATCGCCAGCAGCAGACGGCGATCCATGTGATCGAGGCCGTGGCTGTCCACGTGCAGGAGATTCAGCGCCTGATCCGCGATGGAGGCATCGAGAAAGCCATTGCCGCGAACTTCCGCGAAGTCCCGTACCCGGCGCAGCAGGCGGTTGGCGATACGCGGCGTGCCCCGGGCACGACGTGCGATTTCCGCCGCCCCTTCCCGGTCCGCTTCGATTTCAAGCAGACGCGCGGAACGGGCGACGATTTCCGTCAGTTCAGCAAGGTTGTAGAACTCCAGGCGCTGCACGATACCAAAGCGATCCCGCAGCGGCGAGGTCAGAAGCCCCGCTCGGGTAGTGGCGCCCACCAGGGTGAAGCGAGGCAGGTCAAGCTTGATGGAACGCGCCGCCGGTCCGTCGCCAATCATGATGTCCAGCTGGAAGTCTTCCATGGCGGGGTACAGCACTTCCTCCACCACCGGGGACAGACGGTGAATCTCGTCGATGAACAGCACGTCGCCAGGCTGCAGGTTGGTCAGCATGGCGGCCAGATCGCCGGGGCGTTCCAATACCGGCCCGGAAGTGGATTTGAGATCCACCTGCATTTCCGCGGCGATGATATGCGCCAGAGTGGTCTTGCCAAGTCCAGGAGGACCGAAAACCAGGGTATGGTCGAGGCTTTCACCACGGTTACGGGCGGCGCTAATGAAGATATCCAGCTGTTCGCGCACCGCGGGCTGACCGATATAGTCCGCCAGGCGGCGCGGGCGAATCGCGTAATCGATGGGCGGCTCGCCGGTTTGCGGAGCCGCGGCGATCAGTCGGTCATTATCCATCATGGGCGATCACCTTCAGCCTGCCAGTTTGCGGGTCAAGGCCGCCTTGATCAGTGCCTCCGTGGAAAGCCCCTCTTCCAGGCCGGAGAGCATCCGGCTAGCCTCGGTGGGCTTGTAACCCAGGGAAATCAAGGCGGCTTCCGCGTCCTGCCGGGGATCCTGAGGCATCGGCAATGAACCGGAAGTCATGACGTCCTGGGACTCGAGACCAGGCTGAGACCAATGCGGGAAGCGGTCGCGCATCTCGATCACCAGGCGCTCCGCGGTCTTCTTGCCGACCCCGGGCAGGCGGGTCAGCGCCTTGACGTCGTCTTCCAGCACGCAGCGAATAAACAGTTCTTCTTCCATGCCGGAGAGAATCGCCAGGGCCAGCTTGGGACCGATGCCGTTGACCTTGATCAAGGCGCGAAACAGGGCGCGCTCCTTTTCCCGGGCGAAACCGTAGAGCAGGTGGGCATCTTCACGCACCGTCAGGTGGGTATAAAGCTGAACCTGCTCACTGGGCGCCGGCAAGGCCAGCAGCGTCGTCATTGAGGCTTCGAGTTCGTACCCTACCCCCCCGACGTCGATCACCAGCCAGGGAGGCTGTTTTTCCAGCAGAGTGCCTCGCAGGCGTCCAATCATGCCATCGATCCTTGAAACCACTAATGACAAGCCACTAACTCAAAGCCGTTAATCCCAAGCCACTAACTCTAAGCTACTAACTCGAAGTACTATACGCATCGCAAAAACCACTGACCAGCGCTTTTGCAAACGCTGTTTCATAATGATTTCAGCATGAATTTATCGAAATATTGTCATGAAGGCGGCATCAATCGGAGACCGAGTCTTGGGGAACAGGATCCGAAGGGACATAGTCACGCCAGCGACTGCCGCGTCGAGACGTTGTACCGCGCCTCCCTTGGCCCAGTTGTTTAACCAGTCCCGCACGCGCGTAGGCATGAGTCAGGGCGATGGCCAGCGCATCCGCGGCATCCGCCTGCGGACATTGATTCAAGCCGAGAATGGCCTGAACCATATGTTGCACCTGACCCTTTTCCGCCGCGCCGGTACCAGTCACTGCCTGTTTGATCTGGCGGGCGGCATATTCGCTGACCATAAGGCCGTGATTGGCGGCACACACGATCGCCGCCCCTCTGGCCTGACCGAGCTTCAACGCGGAATCCGCATTCCTGGCCATGAAGACCCGCTCGATGGCGAACTCTCCTGGACGATGCAGGCCGATCAGTTCGCTGATTCCCGCATAGACCTGGGCCAGGCGCTGGGCCAGGTCGTCATCCTGCAGGCGAAGGCAGCCGCTGGCCACATAGCGCGGCGCGGGAGTGCTGACATCGAGCACGCCGAAGCCGGTGATGCGCGATCCCGGATCGATTCCCAGGATCAGCACGAGACTCGTCCCGTACCGAATTCAATCCAGTTGTTCGAGTACATCATCGGCGAAGTCCGCGTTGGAATAGACGTTTTGCACATCGTCGAGATCCTCGAGTCTGTCTACCAGCCTGACGATCTTCTGCGCGATTTCCACGTCGCTGATCGGCGAATAATTTTCCGGGTACTTGCCGATTTCGCTGTTTTCCGGTTCCAGTCCCGCCGCCGCCAGGGCTTCCTTGGCCGCCCAGAACTGTTTGGTGGAGGTCACCACCTCGATGGTTCCGTCGTCGTTATTGATGACATCCTCGGCGCCTGCTTCCAGCGCGGCTTCCATGATGGCTTCCTCATCGCTATCGACGGGAAACATCAAGCGCCCTTGATGATTGAACAGGAAGGCCACGGAACCGGTGGTGCCCAGATTGCCGCCATTCTTGCTGAAGGCATGACGCACCTCGGACACGGTGCGGTTACGATTGTCGGTCATGCACTCGACCAGGATCGCTACCCCTTCCGGGCCATAGCCTTCATAGACGATCTCCTCCATGTTGTCACCATCCACATTACCGGCGCCGCGATCGATGGCCCGCTGGATGGTGTCCTTGGTCATGTTGCTGGCCAAGGCCTTGTCCATGGCGGCTCGCAGACGAGGATTGTCCGCCGGCTCGCCGCCGCCCTCCCGGGCGGCAACGGTCAGTTCGCGAATCAGCTTGGTGAAAATCTTGCCCCGCTTGGCGTCCTGAGCCGCCTTGCGGTGCTTTATATTGGCCCATTTGCTATGGCCCGCCATTTATAGCCCCCTTCACGATCTGCTGCGCGTCGGCCATACGTCGTTAAATTCGATCTCGAGTGCGAGCCCAGCCAAAATGCTCATTTACTTCATGTAAACTCGCGTGCGAGCCCAGTCCGCTTTTTCGATCGAATTTTCCTCGTCTGGCTCTAGCTCGCTAGATCTAGAACATTGACATATTACTCGCCGCCGGCTTCCGGCTTGGCCTTCTGGCGCAGGCGAATATTCAACTCCTTGAGCTGCTCGGCGGAAGCCTCGCCCGGGGCGTCTGTCATCAGGCAGGCGGCGCTCTGGGTCTTGGGGAAAGCGATGACTTCACGAATGGTATTGGCGCCGGTCATCAGCATCACCAGCCGGTCCAGGCCGAAGGCCAGCCCGCCATGAGGCGGCGCGCCGAACTTGAGGGCGTCCAGCAGGAAGCCGAATTTTTCCTGGGCCTCCGCCTCGCCGATGCCCAGCACCTCGAAGACCTCCCGCTGCATGGCTTGATCGTGAATACGGATCGAGCCGCCGCCCAGCTCGGTGCCGTTGAGCACCATGTCGTAGGCCCGGGAAAGCGCCTTGGCCGGGTCCGCCTTCAGGGTGTCGATATCACAGGATGGCGCGGTAAAGGGATGATGCAGCGGCGTCAGGCCGCCCTTGTCGTCCGGCTCGAACATCGGGAAGTCCACCACCCACAGCGGCGCCCAGGCTTGCGTATAGAGATCGAGATCCGCCCCCAGCTTGACCCGCAGCGCTCCCAGGGCCTCGTCGACGATGCGGGTCTTGTCCGCGCCGAAGAAGATGATGTCGCCATCTTTCGCCTCGACCCGATCGAGCAGTTCCTCGATCACGCCTTCCATGAACTTGACGATGGGTGACTGCAGCCCTTCGAGACCTTTCGCCCGCTCGTTGACCTTGATCCAGGCCAGCCCCCGGGCGCCGTAGATGCCCACGAACTTGGTATATTCGTCGATTTCCTTGCGGGAAAGCTTGGCGCCGCCGGGCACCTTGAGCGCCGCCACCCGACCATCCTCCGCATTGGCGGGACCGGAAAAAACCTTGAAATCGACATCCTTCATCAGATCGTCGATATCCGTGAGTTCCAGGGGAATGCGCAGATCCGGCTTGTCGGAGCCGAAGCGGCTCATCGCCTCCGCGTAGGGCATGCGCGGAAATTCCGGCAGATTGATATCCAGCACGTCCTGGAACAGATTGCGGATCATCGCCTCGGTGATGCCCATGATGGCGTCCTCGTCGATGAAGGAGGCCTCGATATCGATCTGAGTGAATTCCGGTTGGCGATCCGCCCGCAGATCCTCGTCCCGGAAACACTTGGCGATCTGATAGTAGCGATCGAAGCCGGACACCATCAGCAGCTGCTTGAACAGCTGAGGTGACTGGGGCAGCGCGAAGAAGCTGCCCGGGTAGGTACGGCTCGGCACCAGATAGTCCCGGGCGCCCTCCGGCGTGGCACGGGTCAGGATCGGCGTCTCGATATCCAGGAAGCCTTCCTTTTCCAGAAAGGCGCGCACCTGGTGAGAAATCCGCGAGCGCAGGCGCAGCTTCTCGATCATCTCCGGACGGCGCAGATCGATATAGCGATGCTTGAGGCGTACCTCCTCACCCACCTTGCCATGCTCGTCGAGCTGGAACGGCGGCGTGGCGGCGCTGTTTAGCACCTCGACGTCCTTGGCCAGCACCTCGATCATACCGGTAGGCATGTTGGGGTTCTCGGTGCCTTCCGGGCGCAGGCGCACCCGACCCTGAATACGCAGCACATATTCGTTACGCGCCCGGTCCGCGGTGGCGAAGGCTTGCGCGGTATCCGGGTCGACGACCACCTGAGCGATACCGTCGCGATCCCGCAGGTCGAGGAAGATCACCCCGCCGTGATCACGCCGGCGATGTACCCAGCCGCATAGGGTGACCTGCTGGTCCACCAGGCTCTCGTTCAGCTGGCCGCAATAATGGCTGCGCATGGCAAATCCTGTTCCATTTTGTGATAAAGAGAGTTACTAAAAGTTGATAAAAAACAGGTGATCAAGACAGTCGATAAACATCGCCGTGAAGGCCTTCGACTTAAACAGCGGTATCTTTCTTGACCGTGGGCTTGGCGACGGACGCGGCGCTACCGTCCTGTCTTGAACTCGCTCCTTGCTTAGAATCCGAGCCTTGCTTCGACCCAGCGTCGTCCTTGGCCGCGGGTTTTCGGTCGTCGGCCAGGTTCCTTTTATTATCGCCGGATTTGAAGTCGGTTTCGTACCAGCCGCCGCCGGCCAGGCGGAAACCCGCGGCGGACACCAGTCGCGACAGGGACGAAGCTTCACAGGACGGGCAATCCGTCAGCGGAGCGGCGCTGATCTTCTGCAACTTCTCGAGGCGATGGCCGCAGGCCTTGCACTCGTATTCGTAGATGGGCATGGTTCTTGACTCCTGAGCGCAACCAAGCAAGGTGTGGCATCGGAAGCACGGATGCCATCAACCGCCCAATATGTGGCCGAACGCCGTACTTTCCAAGCCTATTCTGAAAGCCGGCCATTATAGCGTGCCGAGCCCCCCGAGAGGCAAGATAAGGGGTAAGACACCTAACCCGAGCAACCGCTGCGAGGAATTTCATGAAAGCCGTGCTTCTCGATGCCGCAACCCTTGGCGAGGATATCGATCTCGCCCCCCTGCGCGCCTGTGTGGATACGTTTGAAGTTCATGCCAGTACCCGACCGGAGGAATGCATCCCTCGTCTACATGAAGCCGAGATCGCCATTGTCAACAAGGTGGTGCTCGACGCCGAAGTGCTGGAATCATCACCCACCGTCAAGCTGATCTGCCTGACTGCTACCGGTACCGACAACGTCGATCTCGAGGCGGCGAAGCGTCTTGGCATCACGGTCAGAAACGTCAATGCTTACGGCACCGCGAGCGTCGCCCAGCACACCTTGATGCTGATGCTGGCCCTGGCCAATCGCTTGCCGCTGTATCAGCGGGACGTTCTGGCCGGACGCTGGAGCGAGAGTCCTTTCTTCTGTCTGATGGATCATCGCACCCTGCAACTGGCGGACAAGCAGTTGGTCATCGTCGGCCAGGGCGAGCTTGGCCAGGCGGTGGCGACACTGGCAGAAGCCTTCGGCATGCGGGTCAGCTTTGCCGCACGACCGGGAGGCAAGGGTCAAGATAGCCGCCCGACGCTCGTGGAACTGGCGCCCCAGGCGGATGTGATCAGCCTGCACTGCCCGCTTACCCAGTCAACCCGCCATCTGATCGATGCGGATCTGCTGGCGCGCCTGAAGCCTCAGGCGCTGCTGATCAACTGTGCCCGAGGCAGTATCGTCGATGAGCCTGCGGCGCTTGGAGCCCTTCAGGCGGGCCGGCTCGGCGGTTTGGGGGTTGACACCCTGCCCCAGGAGCCGCCGCCCAGAGATCACCCGCTACTCAGAGCATTGCGCGATCATCAGGATGCGCCCTTGAATCTGATCGTGACGCCTCACAACGCCTGGATTTCCCCGGAGGCCCGAGCCAGTGTGGTCAGGCTCACCGTAGATAACATACGCAGCTGGCAGGATGCCGACCATGCGCACTGATAAGCCCCTTCTCTACAATCTCGGCTCGATCAATATCGATCATGTCTATCGGGTGCCCCATCTGGTGCGCCCCGGTGAAACCTTGAGCAGCACCGACTTTCAGCAGGTACTGGGAGGCAAGGGCGCCAATCAGTCACTGGCTATGGCGCGGGCCGGCGGCCGGGTCCAGCACTGGGGGCGCCTTGGCAGCATGGATCGCTGGGCGCTGGAGATTCTCGTTTCTTCCGGCGTCGATACCAGCGCCGTGGAACTGGCCAGCGAGCCCAGCGGTCATGCGCTGATTCAGGTGGACGACCAGGGCGAGAACGCGATCATTCTCTTTCCCGGCGCCAATCACGGCTTCAACGAAGCTACGCTAGGCTCACTGATCGAGAATGCACAGCTTGGCGGCTGGCTTGTGCTGCAGAACGAATGCAACGGCCTGGATAGCGCTCTGCGCCAGGCGGCGGCTCGCGGGCTACAGGTCGCCTTCAATCCGGCGCCTATGGATGCCAAGGTACAAGATTTGCCGCTGGAGCACTGCCGACTGCTGTTCATCAATCGCGGCGAGGCAGCGAGTCTGACGGGTCTGCCTTGGGACAGCGATGCCGACGCCCTGCTCGACAGGCTGGCAAAGCGCCTGCCGGAGACGGAACTGGTGTTGACCCTTGGCGTGGATGGGGTGTGTCATCACTATCGGGAACAACGCTTGTGCCTACCGGCGCATTCTGTCCAAGTGGTGGATACCACCGCCGCCGGGGATACCTTTATCGGCTACTTTATGGCAGACAGACAAGCCGGAGGCGATATCGAGAGTTCCTTGCAACGGGCGAGCGTCGCCGCTGCCCTAAGCGTACAGCGCACCGGCGCCGCCCCGAGCATTCCCTTGGCAACGGAAGTGGACGCGGCGCTGGCACAATGGCCCGGACTGTTCTTTTCAAGAACCTGATTTTCATCATTCAGGCGCCCTTTCACCAGCGCAAAAGTAAAAGGAGATCACCATGCGCGAATCCATCATCTTCGATACGGACCCGGGGGTAGACGACGCCCAGGCCATCGCCATTGCCCTGGCGCATCCGGATATCGAGCTACTGGGACTGACCACCACTTTCGGCAATGTCGAGGTCGAGACTGCTACCCAGAATGCCCTGCTGCTGAGTGAACTGGCGGATCAGCGAATTCCCGTCGCTCAAGGGGCAGCCGTCCCGCTGGTCAAGACGAAATATCCCGCGCCGGCGCATATCCACGGCGCCAACGGCCTGGGGGATATCGAGCTGCCGCGGGTGCAAGGCCGGGCGCTGGAGACAAGCGCCGCGCAATTTATCGTCGATACCATCGACGCGCGTCCTAACGAGGTCAGCCTGGTGGCGGTGGGTCCGCTGGGCAACCTGGCCGCCGCCCTGCAGCTCGATCCGACCATCGTCAAGCGGGTCAAGCGAGTGGTGGTCATGGGCGGTTCGATCAAGGAAGGCGGTAACGTCACCCCGGTGTCGGAAGCCAACATGTTCAACGACCCGCACGCGGCTTCTCGAGTATTAACGGCGGGCTGGCCGCTGACCCTGGTGGGGCTGGACGCCACCCATCGCTGTGTGCTGAGTCCAAAGGACATGGAAGCGATCGCCAAGGGTCAGGGCCGGCTTGGAGAAGTGCTCGCCGGCAGCTACGGGTTCTACAGCGACTTCTATCGCGAGTTTCTAGGTATCGACGGCTGCTGTCCCCACGACAGCTGTGCCTTGGCGTTTCTGATGAAGCCTGAGCTATTCACCACCGCGACCGGCCACCTGAGCGTGATCACCAACGGCGACGCGGAAGGACAGACCCTGTTCGCCCCCAAGGATCGCCCGTTCATCGACGAGCGTTGGTCGCGTAATCCGGAAGTCGATGTCTGCCTGGGCGCGGACGGCAAAGGGATCGTTCAGTGGATCGTCGATACGTTGAAATAACCGGTTGAGCGATAGAGACGGGATCAATAAGTCACGAAGTTGTCGCGGTCCCACCACCTTTCGTCCTGAACCTCGACATTAGATACCCGGGCCGCGCTCGGCCCTTGCCACAGCCATTGAATCAAGGCGTTGACCTTGCCGCTATCGCCACACAGCAGCACTTCAACACGTCCGTCCGCCAGATTGCGCGCCTCGCCGGTTACATTCTCCTGCAAGGCGCGCTCCTGAACCGCGCGGCGAAACCCGACACCCTGTACCTTGCCGCTGACCCAGATCCTGACGCATTTTTCAGTCATGAGGCATCTCCAGGCCTGATCAAATAAACGTATGTTCAAGATCGAGGTAGCCGCCGCTCTGTTCTCGAATGCTTCTGCCTTGAGCAATAATCTCGGAGGAGACATTCTGAAAATGCGGACGGCTCGCGATGGTATCGATCCACCGGGCGACTCGTGGATAGCCGGGAAGACGATAGCCAATCGCAATAATCTGATAGAGCTCGCAGACCATGGAAAGATCCGCCAGGGTAGAATGCTTACCGCCGCACAGGGTGATCGCCGAAGCGTCCTGATGTTTGAAGTGATGCTCCAGCAGCGCCAGTGAGGACTTCAAGCGCTCCTGCAGCGGCCTGATCCGGGTCTGCTGAAGTTCGTACTTGAGCATGGGCAGGGTCAGATGCAGATTCATGATGTCGTGGAACGTATCGTGGCAGCGAATATTACCGTGGTGCCATGCTAACCACTGATCGATCTTTGCCGCACGGCGGCTATCCTGCTCACCGGGATACCAGCATCGCGCCTTCTCCTGATTGTCCGCCTGGCGGCAGATATAACGTTGAATGGCGTGACTCTCGCCGAGGCGAAAATCCGCGTTCATGGCCGGGTCGTCATCGGCGGTTTCGAGCAGTGCCGGAATGGTCTTGAGCGCATTGATGCGCTCTGCAAACCAGGGCTCGCGGGCCTGACCGTTGGCGAAATCGACTTCGTGCCAGGTATAAGGCACGTCGAGTTCCCGCAGCAGTATTTCGACGGCGCGGCAGGGCTGGGACAGACGGTTCGCATATAAAGTCAAATTCATTTTTCGAAGCTAGCATGACGTTTCAAGACGGTCCAACACTTGACGATCTATTTCAATGAAACACACTTCTAGAACCGACTTTATTCGTTCAGGCTGCTCTTCACTGATGTCCCTTGGATAGCCTTTTCTCATGGCCGTATCATGAGGCTGAAAACGAATCATGAACAGGCTTCAAGGCAAGTGGTGTTAGCACACTCGTAAAGGTCAATTGGTGTATAAGGAGCTTTTCATGAACATCTTCACTCATGCGGATTTTGATCATCACGAGCAGGTAGTATTCGGCAGCGACGAAGCCAGCGGCTTGAAAGCCATCATCGCCATTCACAATACCCGGCTCGGCCCGGCCCTGGGCGGACTGCGTATCTACCCCTACGCCAGTGAAGAGGACGCGCTCAGCGACGTGCTGCGCCTGTCCCGGGGCATGACCTACAAGTCCGCCCTGGCGAATCTGTCCTTGGGAGGCGGCAAGGCGGTGATCATCGCGGATCCGCGCCGCGACAAGACGCCGGAACTGTTACGCGCCCTGGGGCGACTGGTGGATTCCCTGGGCGGGCGCTACATCACCGCGGAGGATTCCGGCACCAGTGAAGCGGACATGCGGGTGATCGCCGAGGAGACTGCCTGGGTCAGCGGCATTCGCCAAGCCACGGAGGAGTCCGGCGATCCCTCGCCCTTTACCGCTCACGGCGTATTCATCGCGCTGCGCTGCGCGGTGCGCCACCGCCTGGGACGAGACGATCTCAGCGGTTTGAGGGTCGCCATTCAGGGCGTCGGCCACGTGGGGGCGGAACTCGCAAGGCGACTCAAGGAAGCCGGCGCGGAACTGGTACTGGCGGACGTGAACCCTGAAAACGTCGATGCCCTCGCCCGAGAACTCGATGCCCGGGTATTTTCTCCCGACGAGATACTGGAGGCGGAAGTCGATGTGCTGGCGCCCTGCGCCCTGGGCGGCGCTTTGAACGAAGCAGTTTGCGAGCGTCTCAAGGCCAAGGTGATCGCCGGGGCCGCCAACAATCAGTTGGCGACGCCAGAGAGCGGCGAAATACTTCATCGTCGCGGCATTCTTTACACGCCGGATTATGTCGCCAACGCCGGTGGCGTCATCGAGATCGCCTTTCAGCGCCAGAAGGACTATCGCCGTGCGGATGTCCTCGCGCATATCGAGGGGATCGAAGCCACGCTGGATGAAATCTTCCTGCGATCACAGCGGGAGGAACGCTCCCCCGCCTGGATCGCCGATCGGCTGGCGGAAGAGCGTTTTCGCGATTAACGCGTGCTGTCTCTGGTTATCTGGTCGTTGCTGGTCGTCTGATCGCTTGCGGTCATGTCATCGGTGCCGTTCGCCTGGACGATTTCTCGAGTGACCAGCTCCTGCTTGACCACCACCGCGGTATTGCGAGGCCTGATCTTCTTGCCTCTTGCCAGTAGATGACACTTGGTGAAGGCGGCGCCGAACAGCAGGATCAGCGACGAATAGTAGACCCACAGCAGAATCAGCACCACGGAACCGGCGGCGCCATAGGTGGAGGCGGTGGCGGTGTAGGCGAGATAAGCGGCGATGCCGTAGCGGCCGATGGCGAAGAGCACCGCGGTGACAATGGCGCCGATCAGCACGTCCTTCCAGCTCAGCACCACGTCCGGCAGTATCTTGAAGATGGCGGCAAACAGTGCGGCAATGACCGCCAGTGACAGCAGGAATTCGGTGCTGCCGGCAATCATGCCGACCGCGGGCACGATGTTCTGGGCCTGGTTGAGAATCGTCCGCAGCACGACGCCGGCCACCAGCGATACCAGCATGATGAAACCGATGGATACCACTACAGCCAGGGACAGCACGCGAGATTTAAGAAAGATAAGCGCGCTGTTGCCGGTAGGCTTGGGCACCACGCCCCAGATGGTATTGAGAGAAAACTGCATCTGGGCGAACACTGTCGTCGCGCCGATCAATAGGGCGCCGACGCCGAATAGGGTAGGAAAGATACCGGATTCCTCGATACGCGATTGCGCCACCGCATTTTGAATGGCCTGAGCGGCGTCGGTGCCGATGGTGTCTTGCAGTTGGGCGACGATCTGACCCTGGGCCGCGTTTTCACCCAATACCAGTCCAATCACGGTTACCGCAATGATGATGGTCGGTGCGAGAGAAAAAAGAGTATAGAACGCCAGCGAGCCGGCATAACTGAAGGCATTGCGCTCGAGCCACAGGGCGATCGAATTCTGCAGAATCTTCCACCAGTAGCGTATTGTATTCTTGATCATTCAATTTCCTCGTGGCCCTGAATCGTTAGGTAGAGCATAGCTGAAACGCTTAGGGGAATGGCAGCAAGGAGCCCGCATGGCACAGGGATCGGATCGCGACATGTTGCGGCGCAATCTTTCACACAGGCAACAGTCCGAGGTCGACTTCGACTGTCTAGTCTTTATCGGGCGCTTCCAGCCGCCTCATCTCGGCCACCTGGCGGTCATTCGCGAGGCGCTGAAACGTGCGCGCCAGGTGATCGTCCTGATCGGCTCCGCCTGGCAGGCGCGCTCCTTGCGCAATCCCTGGCACTTCGAGGAGCGCCGGGCCATGCTGCGGGGCTGCTTCGACCGCGAGGATAACCGGCGTCTCGAGATCGAACCCTTGCTGGATGCGCTTTACAACGACGACGTCTGGGTGCGGGACGTACAGCGCAAGGTGCGCGATATCGCGACGCCGCACCAGGGAAAGCTGCCGCGCATTGCCCTGATCGGCGCCGGACACGGCCAGTCCAGCTATTATCTGACTCTGTTTCCCCAATGGGAGTCCGTCAGCGCGCCTTTGGTCGAGGGCATCTCCGCAAGTCATATCCGCGAGCGCCTGTTCCGTTCCGGCGCCTCGGCGCTAGATTATCTCTCCACCAACGCGGCTCACGATCTTCCTCCCAGCGTACTGGAAACGCTGAAGCCCTTCGTCGATAGCGCGTTCTATCATCAACTGCTGGAAGAACAACATCTGCTCGAACAGTATCACCGGGCCTGGGCGAAGGCGCCCTATCCGCCAATATTCATCACCGTCAACGCGGTAGTCGTGCAATCCGGCCATGTGCTGCTGGTCAAGCGCACCGCCGCGCCGGGAAAGGGCCTGCTGGCGTTGCCCGGGGGCTTCATCAATCCGCACGAACGCTTGCTGGATGCCTGCCTGAGAGAGCTGCGGGAGCGAATACGACTGAAGGTGCCGGAAGCGGTATTGAAAGGATCCCTGCGGGATCAGCGTCTCTTCGACGAGCCACATCGCAGCTGGCGCGGTCGCACCCTGACGGAAGCCTTCTATTTCGCCCTGCGGCCGGAACAGCAGCTCCCCCAACTGAAGGCGGCGCGGGGCGGTGATCGACCGCGCTGGGTTGCCCTGGCGGATCTCGAGCCGGAAAGCCTGTTCGAGGATCACTTCTTTGTCATCCAGAACTTTCTCGGCCTGCCCACGGGTTTCAGCGGTGTCTAGGCTTCGAGAAAGTCCCTCGGCAGCTTCATCATCTGCCGCCACAGCTTCTCGACTCCCGGCTTGTGCACCAGGGAGCAGCGATACAGGCGGATCTCAAGGGGGATATCCCACTGCTCGCCGCCCGCCCGCACCAGCTTGCCGTTGGCGAGTTCCTCGCGAATGCAGAAGTCCGGGATCCAGGCCATGCCCATGCCCTGCAGCACCATGCCCTTCAGGCCTTCCGCCATGGCGGTTTCGTAAACCGTGCGCAGCCGCAGGCGCAGCGGATCGTTCTTGAGCAGCATGCGCACGCTGCGCCCCAGAAAAGCGCCTTGGGTATAAGCGAGGAAGGGAATCGAGTCCTCCCCTTCCAGGGTAAAACGCGGGTTTCCCTGTGCATCGGGAAGCGATACCGGAAACATCTTGACCTGGCCGATGGAAAAGGACGGAAAGACTTCCGCATCGAGCTGCATGGTGGCGTAGGGATCGTAGTAGCCCAGCATCAGGTCGCAGTTGCCTTCCCTGAGCACATGGATAGCATCTCCTACGTTCATCGCCACCAGGCGGGTCGGCAGTTCGCCGATTCCCTTCTGCAGCCGGGAAATCCAGGGAGGATAAAACGCCAGTGCCAGGGAGTGGGCCGCGACGATATCCAGCGCCTCGTTGGCCATGGCCAGACCGCGTAGATGACCCAGGCACTCGTTCAGCTGCTCCACGAGATTGCGCGCGGTAACGAGAAATATCTGCCCTTCCGAGGTCAAGCCGATCGGTGTCGTGGAGCGATCCACCAGGGTGGTGCCGATCGCCTGCTCGAGGGAGCGAATGCGGCGGCTGAAGGCGGGCTGAGTGACATGACGCTGGCGCGCGGAGGCGGAAAAGCTGCGCGTGTTGGCCAGGGCGACGAAGTCCTCCAGCCATTTGGTTTCAAGATTCAACACGATCCCTTTTGATTAGCCGCGAATGCCTATTGAATCGGCGACAATAGATACGCCGCCCGGGAGGTGAGCTTACGCCACATGGGACGATCGTAAAGCTCCTGTATCTCGATACGCCGACAGTGAGCAAAATCATTCAGCAGCATCTTGTGCACCTCCTTGGCAAAATTCTCGTCCGGCAGGAAAGCGGTGATTTCGAAATTCAATCGAAAGGAACGATTGTCGAGATTCACCGTGCCTACGCTGGCACAGTCGTCGTCGATCAGCATCACTTTCTGGTGCAGGAATCCAGGTTGATAGCGATAGACCTTGACGCCGGCCTGCAGCATGTCCGGCAGGAAAGCGAAGGCGGAGAGAAAGACCAGCAGGTGATCCGGACGCTCGGGAATCATGATACGCACGTCCACCCCGCGCATGGCCGCCAGACGCAAAGCGTCCTGCACGCTACGATCCGGCACGAAATAGGGGCTGGTCAGCCATAATCGCCACTCGGCGCTGTGAATGGCCTGCTGCACCATCAGACTGGCGGTCTCCTGGGGATCCGCGGGACCTGAAGGCACGATCACCACATCGTGGCACTCGTCGCAGGTGCTTTTCGGCTCCCAGTCCAAGGACAGCACGTGATTCGTGGCCCAGTGCCAGTCTTCCCAGAACGCCTCCTGCAGCCCCAGGACGCTGGGACCGGTCAGCTTGAGATGGGTATCCCGCCAGGGTCCGAAACGCGGATCCTGGCCGAGATATTCCACGCCGACGTTGAATCCGCCCAGCCAGCCTTCCCGGCCGTCCACTACGGTGACCTTGCGATGATTGCGGAAATTCAACTGAAACCGATGGCGTATCAGGGAGGAGTTGAACGCACTGACCTCGATGCCGGCTTCCGCCAGATCGAACAGGTAGCCCTCCCCCAGCTTGCGGCTGCCCACTTCGTCGTAAAGGAAATAGACCCGCACGCCCCGCTCCGCGGCCTGCTGCAAATGCCGCTTGAGTTCAAGGCCCAGTGCGTCTCGGCGCACGATGAAGAACTGCATGAGAATGTATTCTTCTGCCCGATCGATACCATCGAAAAGACTGGTAAAAGTGGCGTCCCCATCGATCAGCAGTTCCGCGCGGTTGCCGCTGGTCAAGGGCATCAAGGCCAGCTGCTCGATGGCACGTATTTCGCCTTTTTTGGCTTTCGCCAGATAGGGTTCGCTGAGCGGACGATAGCGCGTCAGGACACGGCGCAGCACCGTGTCCCGCTCGCCCCGGGATGACACATAACCCAGGAAGCGCGGCCTGCCGAAGACCCAGAAGGCAGGAACCGCCAGGTAGGGAAACGTCGTCAACGAGATGATCCAGGCAATCGCTCCTTGGGACGTGCGGCTGGACATCAACGCCAGTATCGCCGACAGCACGCCGAGCAGATGGATCAGAAAGATGGCTAGTCCCAATACCGCGGAGGTCATCGTTTATGTCTCACGCAATATACCATCGGGTCATGCACGCTCTGCAATGATCGCCTGCCATCTAGCGGGGCCAATGCGATGCACGGATTCGCCCTCGCTGTTCACGGCAACGGTAACCGGCATGTCTTCCACCTCGAATTCATAGATCGCCTCCATGCCCAGATCCTCGAAGCCGACCACCCGAGCCGCCTTGATCGCCTGGGCTACCAGGTAGGCGGCGCCGCCCACCGCCATCAGATAGACTGCCTGATTGTCGCGAATCGCCTCGATGGCCGTCGGACCGCGCTCCGCCTTGCCTACCATCCCCAGCAGGCCGGTCTGCTCCAGCATGGTACGGGTGAACTTGTCCATGCGGGTGGCGGTGGTGGGCCCCGCGGGTCCCACCACTTCATCGCCTACCGGATCTACCGGACCCACGTAGTAGATGAAGCGTCCGGTCAGATCCACCGGCAAGGGTTCGCCCTTGGCAAGCATATCGGTCATGCGCTTGTGGGCGGCGTCACGACCGGTCAGCAGCTTGCCATTAAGCAACAGGGTATCGCCGGGCTGCCAGGTCCTGACCTCTTCCGGGGTGACGCTGTCGAGGTCGACGCGTTTGACGTTACCGCCGGCCTGTCGAGTGATTTCCGGCCAGTCCTCGAGTCTAGGCACCGGCAGGCTGGCCGGCCCGCTGCCGTCGAGGGTGAAGTGAACGTGCCGAGTGGCAGCGCAGTTGGGAATGATCGCCACCGGCTTGTTGGCAGCGTGAGTCGGATAATCCTTGACCTTGATATCCAGCACCGTGGTCAGGCCGCCCAACCCCTGTGCGCCGATGCCGCTGCGGTTGACCTTGTCGAACAGTTCCAGACGCAGTTCCTCGGCGCGATTCGCTGCCCCGCGGGCCTGAAGCTCCTGAATGTCGATGGGATCGAGCAGCGATTCCTTGGCGAGCTGCATGGCCTTTTCCGCGGTACCGCCGATGCCGATGCCCAGCATGCCCGGTGGACACCAGCCTGCCCCCATTCTGGGCAGTTGCTCCAGCACCCAATCCACCACCGAATCCGACGGATTGAGCATGGCGAACTTGGATTTCGCCTCGCTCCCACCGCCCTTGGCGGCCACATGAACCTCGACCTCATCGCCGAGCACCAGCTTGTGGTGAATGACCGCCGGCGTATTATCCCGGGTATTCGCGCGCTTGCCGTCCGGGTCCGCCAGTACCGAGGCCCGCAGTACGTTATCCGGACGCCGATAAGCGCGCCGCACTCCCTCGTTGATCATGTCGTCGAGGCTCATGTCCGCGTCGAAGCGTACGTTCATGCCGACATTGACGAAAACCGTGACGATACCCGTATCCTGGCAGATGGGACGATGCCCGGTGGCGCACATGCGCGAATTGATCAGAATCTGGGCGATGGCGTCCTTGGCGGCGGGATTCTCTTCCCGCTGGTAGGCGCCGTGCATCGCATCGATAAAGTCCTTGGGGTGATAGTAAGAGATGTACTGCAAGGCATCTTCGACGCTTTGAATCAGATCGTCCTGGCGAATCACGGTCATGAGGGCAAAGGCTCCCTAGGGGTGGCGATCGAGCCCAGGCATGTCAGGTGGCCGTCCGGCTCGGGTGGCGTCAAATGATAGCGTAAATCCATCGTTTCGGCAGCCGGCCATGAGGTACAGCTCATGAGAGCCACGGCGAAATCGTTTATTCTAGACCTAGCAGGAGGCGATCCCGCTGTTTGAACAAGGAGAGATAAATGTACAAAAGCCCGTTCGTTATCGTGTCTCTTGTCAGCCTGGCCGTATTGGTGGCTCTGGGCCTGATCTGGCACTGGGTGCTGTATCTGCTGGTAGTGTGGGCCCTGCTCGTGGGGATCGGGATTTACGACATGCTTTCGCGGTCCAATGTGCTCAACAACTATCCGGTGATCGGCCATTTTCGCTACATGCTGGAGTTCGTGCGTCCGGAACTGCGGCAATATTTCTTCGAGTCGGAATTCAGCGGTCGTCCCTTCAATCGCGCGCAGCGCACCCTGATCGAAGCACGAGCCGATAACAAGTCCGATTCTTCCCCTTTCGGCACGCTACGCGATTTCGGTGCCGCAGGTTTCAACTACACGGAGCACAGTCTGGCGCCCAAGACAGTGCCCGAAGAAGTCATGCGCGTTCGTGTCGGCGGGTCTCAATGCAGCAAGCCCTACCTGGCCTCGCGGCTGAATATTTCTGCCATGAGTTTCGGCTCGCTTTCTTCCACCGCGGTAATGGCCATGAACCTGGGAGCCAAGCGCGGCAACTTCGCTCACAACACCGGCGAAGGAGCGATCAGCCCTTATCACGAGCGCCACGGCGGCGACCTGATCTGGGAGATCGGCACCGCTTATTTCGGCTGTCGGAACAAGAATGGTCGATTCGACGCGAAAACCTTCAAGGAAAAAGCCCGGCAAGACCAGGTCAAGATGATCGAGCTCAAGCTCTCCCAGGGGGCCAAGCCCGCCCATGGGGGCTTGCTGCCGGCGGCGAAGGTCAATCAGGAGATCGCCGACACCCGTCAGATCGCCGTAGGGGAAGACTGTCAATCCCCTGCCAGCCATCCGGAGTTCGACACGCCTATCGGCCTGCTGGAGTTCATCGTGCATTTGCGAGAGCTGTGCGGCGGCAAGCCGGTGGGCATGAAGATGTGCCTGGGCAAGCGCAGCGAGTTTCTGAGCATCTGCAAGGCCATGCTGGAAACCGGCATTCGCCCGGACTTCATCACCATCGATGGCGCGGAGGGTGGCACCGGCGCGGCGCCCCAGGAGTTTTCCGACAGCCTCGGCAACTATATCAACGAAGCCCTGCCCTTCGTTCATCAGTCCCTGATCGGTACCGGCCTGCGGGACGATCTGCGCCTGATCGCCAGCGGCAAGGTGGCGCTGGGGTTCGATCTGGTGACCAAGGCCGCCTTGGGCGCGGACATGTTCAACGCCGCCCGGCCCTTCATGTTTTCCGTGGGCTGCATTCAGGCAAGGCGCTGTCATACCAACAAGTGTCCCACCGGGGTAACGAGCCAGGACCCCAGGCGCAACAAGGCCATCGACGTGGATCACAAGGCCTGGCGGGTCAAGCACTATCAGGAAAATACCCTGAAGGCGTTTCGCGAACTGACCGGGGCCATGGGGGTCGATCATCCGAGCAAGCTGGTTCCGGACATGATCTATCATCGCAATGAATATGCCAGAGCCGTCCCGCTCAGCCTGCCGATGGAACCGCTAGAACCGCGTCAGCTGCTCGATGGTCATATTCCCGAATCCTACCGGGTACTATGGGAGGCGGCCAGCGCGGAGCGTTTTTGACCCGCGATCAGCCCAGGGCCAGGCGGCTGTCCTTGATCTTCTGAAGCCGGTCGCGCAGCTCCGCGGCCTCTTCGAACTCGAGGTTCTGCGCCGCTTCGAACATGGCGTCTTCCAGGCGGCCGATCTCCTTGTCCAGCGCCTTGGGATCGAGCAGATCAAGCTTTTCATAGCCCGCCTGGGGCTCCGCCACCTTGCGCTCGCTGCGCTTGCGATTGCCCTTCTTGCCCGGCGTCTGGGCGCCCTCCAAGATATCCGCCACGGACTTGGTCACGGTGCGCGGCGTGATGCCATGCTCTTTGTTGAAGGCGATCTGCTTGGCCCGGCGGCGCTCCGTCTCGTCGATGGCCCGGCGCATGGAATCCGTCACTCGATCACCGTAGAGAATCGCCTTGCCGTTGGCGTTACGGGCCGCGCGGCCGATGGTCTGAATCAGGGAGCGCTCGGAACGCAGGAAGCCTTCCTTGTCCGCATCGAGAATCGCCACCAGAGACACTTCCGGGATATCCAGCCCTTCTCGCAGCAGGTTGATACCCACCAGCACGTCGAACTTGCCCAGACGCAGATCGCGAATGATCTCGACCCGCTCCACGGTATCGATATCCGAGTGCAAATAGCGGACTCGAACGTCCTGTTCGTCCAGATATTCGGTGAGGTCCTCTGCCATGCGCTTGGTCAGAGTAGTGACCAGCACCCGCTCACCGACGGCGGTGCGGGCGCGCACCTCCGAAAGCAGATCGTCCACCTGGGTGGTGGCGGGACGCACCTCGATCTGTGGGTCCACCAGACCGGTAGGACGTACCACCTGCTCGACGATTTGTCCCGCGTGCTCTGCCTCGTAAGGTCCGGGCGTGGCGGAGACGAACACCGTCTGGGGGCAGATGCTCTCCCATTCCTCGAAGGTCATGGGGCGGTTGTCCAGCGCCGAGGGCAGCCGGAAGCCGTATTCCACCAAGGTTTCTTTGCGGGAACGGTCGCCACGATACATGCCGCCCACCTGGGGTACGCTGACGTGGGACTCGTCGATCACCAGCAAGGCGTCCGACGGCAGGTAGTCGAAGAAGGTCGGCGGCGGCTCTCCCGGCGCGCGACCGGACAGATAGCGTGAATAGTTTTCGATGCCGTTGCAGTAGCCCAGTTCGTGCATCATCTCGATATCGTAAAGGGTACGCTGTTCCAGGCGCTGCGCCTCGACCAGCTTGTCATGTTTGCGAAGCCAGTCCAGACGTTCCGTCAGTTCTGTCTTGATGTTTTCCGCCGCTGCGAGAATGGTATCCCGCGGTGTGACGTAGTGGCTCTTGGGATAGACGGTATAACGCGGCGCCTTGCCAAAGATCTCGCCGGTCAGGGGGTCGAACAGGCTGATTGAATCGATTTCGTCGTCGAACAGTTCGACCCTCACCGCCTGATCCTCCTCGTCCGCGGGAAAGATATCGATGACATCGCCGCGCACTCGATAGGTGCCGCGACGGAAATCCATGTCGTTGCGAGTGTACTGCAGTTCCGCCAGGCGACGCAGGAAGCTGCGCTGGTCAATTAGTTCGCCGCGGTTGAAGTGCAGGCGCATCTTCAGGTACTGATCCGGGTCCCCCAGGCCGTAGATGGCGGATACGGACACCACAATCAATGCATCGCGGCGTTCCAGCAGGGCCTTGGTGGCGGAAAGACGCATCTGCTCGATATGGTCGTTGATCGAGGCGTCCTTTTCGATGAAGGTATCCGAAGAAGGCACATAGGCTTCTGGCTGGTAGTAGTCGTAGTAGGAAACGAAATACTCCACGGCGTTATCCGGAAAGAATGCCTTGAACTCTCCGTAGAGCTGTGCCGCAAGGGTTTTGTTCGGTGCCATGACGATGGTAGGCCGTTGCACCTGTTCCACAACGTTTGCCATGGTAAAAGTCTTACCCGACCCTGTAACACCGAGTAACGTCTGATGAGTAAGTCCTGCATCAAGTCCTTTGATGATACTTTCTATGGCCTTGGGTTGATCGCCTGCCGGTTGAAATTTGGACTTCAGTTCAAACAGTTTATCCATTGCATTCTCTAAATTTCATATAAGATAACGGTATAAATATTATCTTTGCTACAGCTTGTGCCTTTTCGGAACGATATTTACAGGCCATTCGATACCAATACGCTGCAGCAGTTCAGTGTCTCGTTCGCTGATGAGTAGAGTGGACATGTCACTGCACTTCCACGCCCAGTTTCTTCACGGCTTCGACCAAGGCTTCCCGGCGCACGCGACCTTCAACTTCCGCCCCATGACGGCCGACTTCCGCGCTATCTACACCCTCTACCATCATCAGTGCCGTGGTAATGCGATTGATCAACTCGGCGCTGTCGACTCCCTTGAAGGTCAGAGATACCCGACTCATAAAAACTCTTCTTGTTGAATGATGTTCAGAAAGATCGACCATTCACATTATAGGATTTCACAGCTTCCCTGACAGGAAAGAACACTATAGGCAAAGAAAACTACCAGGATAACGCTAAAGAGTCGGTCCCAGTCTAGTGACCTGCCTTGCAATCGATGATCCAAGCCCCACCTCATCAACAGTATTCCGTTTATTTGATGGAGCGATCATGCACGATTCATACACGCCGGCGGCTCGGGATGCTTCCGATGCACCTTCCGCGCCTATCAGTCCTCAGGCGCAGGCTCGGCTGGCTTTGGATAACACGGTGTCGATGGAGCTCGAACAGCTTGGGGTGCTCGAGATATCCGGTACGGATGCAGCGAAATTTCTGCAGGGGCAGACTAGCGCCCAGGTGACGCTGGCGGACGGCGACTTTGCCCCGCTCACCTGTTTCTGTTCTCCCAAGGGACGAATGCTGGCCAACGCTCAGCTCATGCGGGTGGAAGAGGGTCGCCTGTGGTTGATCATGCCCCGAGAGTTGAGAGAGGAATTGAAGAATCATCTCGCCAAGTTCGCCGTGTTCTACAAGGTGGAGATACAGCCCCGAGACGATCTCGCCCTGCTGGGACTGATTGGTAACAACGCGCCGCTGCTGGTGGAATCGCGACTGGATATCGTGCCGCCGACACTCTGGCGCCAGGCGGGCAACGATCGTATTCAGGTATTGCGCCACCCCGGGCCGCGCCCGCGCCTGCTGATCTGCCTGGCTGCCGCTTCGAAGGACGCCATTAAGGAAACTTTGGCAAACCAGGCGACCCCAGTGGATCCTGGAGTATGGGAATTGCAGGATATCAAGGCAGGGCTTGCCTGGCTGAGCGCCTCCCAGCGAGATACCTATCTTCCGCAGATGATCAATTGGGAGGCCTTGGGCGGCATCAGCTTCAAGAAAGGCTGTTATACCGGTCAGGAAGTGGTGGCTCGGGCGCATTTCCGCGGCCAGGTCAAGAAACGCCTGGCACGCGCGCAGCTTGAGGGCGATGCCCTGCCTGCCATCGGCGATGCGGTGAACGATGCCCAAGGCAAGCGCCAGGGCGAGGTATTCAAGGCACAGCTGGACGCCTACGGTCAGGTGGAAATACTGGCGGTGCTGACGACCAAGGCGCTGGCGGAGCCGCTGACGGTCAATGGCCTGCGGTTCAAGCGGCTGAAACTGCCTTATGCGCTGGAGCGGGTCGATCCGGAGGAGCTTGCCGCTCAGGGCTAGACGTCGAGACCGAACAAACGTCGCACGTTGGCGGTACTGTGTTCAGCGATTTTTTCCTTTGACTGGTTACGCAACCCGGCCAGGTGTTTGGCTACCAGCGCGACTCGCGCCGGTTCGTTGCGCTGGCCCCGATAGCCGCTGAGGGGCATATCCGGGCTATCGGTTTCCAGCACATAGCCGTCATCCGGTATCGCCTGCTGAACCGCGCGATGCAGCCGCTTGGCGCGATCATAGGTGGTGGCGCCACCCAGCCCCAGCCAGAACCCCAGATCGAGAAATCTTTCCGCCTGCTCCGGGCTACCGGAAAAAGCATGAATCAGCCCGCCTCTGTGCAAATTCAACTGCCTGAGCCGCTTGGCCACCTCGTCGTTGGCATGCACGCAATGAATCACCACCGGTAACTCACGTTTCTTGGCGATTCTGAGTTGAGCGTCGAATAGCGTCCACTGGGCGTCCAGACTTTCCCGGAAGCGGGCATCGATACCGCACTCCCCCACCGCCACCGCTTCCGGATGCCCATCCAGCAGCGCTTCCAGCGCCTGCAGATCGCTGTCTTCTCCGCCAGTCCGATGCTCGCCGATGAAGTAGGGATGCAGTCCCAGACAGATGTCCACCTCCG
Source organism: Pistricoccus aurantiacus (assembly GCF_007954585.1). Lineage (GTDB taxonomy): Bacteria > Pseudomonadota > Gammaproteobacteria > Pseudomonadales > Halomonadaceae > Pistricoccus > Pistricoccus aurantiacus. Next base: position 2,787,033 of record NZ_CP042382.1, on the reverse strand, counting down.
GACGCTCTCCCAGCGCCAGCACCTTTTGCCAGCATTCTCGCGTCGTTCCCGGCACCACGAAATGCCCGACTCCCGCCTTTTGGGCCCGAGCGAACATGGCGTCGCGATCGTCGTCGAAATCCGCGAAATCCAGATGACAGTGAGCGTCGATCAGCATGAGAGAACCCTTCGTCGCGTTACCTAGGCAGTTTCCGGCTCGGCAGACAGGTGAGAGGTGCAGCTCGGGCAGCGGGTCGCCTCAAGCGGAATCTTGCTGATGCAGTAGGGACAGCTCTTGACCGTCGGGTTAGCGGCGGTTTCCGGCGGATGCGCCAGATTCTTCAGGCGATTGATATTGCGCACCAGGATGAAGACCGCGAAAGAGACGATCAAAAAGGACATTACCGCGTTGGCGAACAGTCCATAATTCAGTGTGACCGCGCCGGCGGCCTGAGCCTGCTCCAGCGTATTGTAGGTGCCTTCTCCACTTCCATGGCGCAGCACGAGAAACTGATTGCTGAAATTCAGCCCCCCGGTCATCAGCCCGATCAAGGGGGTGAAGATATCCTTGACCAGGCTGTTGACGATGGAAGTAAAGGCGGCGCCGACGATGATCCCCACCGCCATATCGACGACGTTTCCCTTGACGGCGAACTCGCGGAATTCCTTGAGAAATTTCGAAGCCATGCCCGGGTTTTCCCTACCGTGAAAATGGATTCATCATCGACGACTCGAGCCGGTCAGGCAAGCCGCCTGGAAGCGTTTCAATGCTCCCGGGTGGCGCTGAAGCGCACCTCCGGCCAGCGTTCCTGGGTCATCTGCAGATTGACCCGGGTCGGGGCGATATAGGTGAGATAGCCACCGCCATCCAGGGCCAGGTTGGCACTGGCCTTGCGTCGGAATTCCTCGAGCTTCCTGGCGTCGTCGCAATAGACCCAGCGGGCGGTCTGCACATTGACGCCTTCGTAGAGGCAATCCACCTTGTATTCCTCCTTGAGCCGGTGGGCCACAACGTCGAACTGCAGGGTGCCCACGGCGCCCAGGATCAGATCATTGTTGTCCAGGGGCATGAAGACCTGGGTGGCACCTTCCTCCGAGAGCTGCTGCAGGCCTTTCTGCAGCGCCTTCATCTTCAGCGGATCCTTGAGGCGCACTCGCTTGAACAGTTCCGGGGCGAAATGCGGAATGCCGGTGAAACGCATGTCCTCGCCCTGAGTGAAGGTATCGCCGATCTGGATGGTGCCGTGATTGTGCAGACCGATGATATCCCCGGACCAGGCTTCTTCCACCTGGGCGCGATCCGAGGCCATGAAGGTCAGGGCATCGGCGATCTTGACGTCTTTCCCGATCCGCACGTGGCGCATCTTCATGTTCTTCTCGTACTTGCCGGAACACACCCGCAGGAAAGCTACCCGATCCCGATGCTTGGGGTCCATGTTGGCCTGAATCTTGAACACGAAGCCGGAAAAGCGCTCGTCCTTGGGTTCCACTACATGCAAATCCGTCTCTCGAGGCTGCGGCGGCGGAGCGTACTCAACGAAGCCGTCGAGCATTTCGCGCACCCCGAAGTTCCCCATGGCGGTACCGAAATACACCGGCGTCAGCTCGCCGCGCCGATAGGCCTCGAGATCGAACTCATGAGAGGCGCCACGCACCAGTTCGACTTCCATGCGCAGCTCTTCCGCCTGCTCTTCACCGAGAAGCTCGTCGACCTGGGGGTTGTCGAGACCTTCGATACGCTTGTCCTCAGGAATACGACTGCCCTGGCCTTGGGTGTAGAGATGAATCACATCGTTGTAGAGATGATAGACGCCCTTGAAGTGACGCCCCATGCCGATGGGCCAGGTCATCGGCGCGCATTGGATATTCAGCACCGTCTCGACCTCGTCCATCACCTCGATGGGATCGCGGACATCCCGGTCCATCTTGTTGATGAAAGTCAGGATAGGCGTGGTACGCAGCCGGCAGACCTCCATCAACTTGATGGTGCGTTCCTCGACCCCCTTGGCCCCGTCGATCATCATCAGGGCGGAGTCCACTGCGGTCAGGGTGCGATAGGTATCCTCGGAGAAGTCCTCGTGTCCGGGGGTATCCAGCAGGTTGACGATGCGCCCGCCGTAGGGAAACTGCATCACCGAAGTGGTGACGGAGATGCCCCGCTCCTGCTCCATCTTCATCCAGTCGGAGGTGGCATGACGCTCCGCGCGCTTGCTCTTCACCGACCCCGCCAGCTGAATGGCGTTGCCGAACAGCAGCATCTTTTCGGTGATGGTGGTCTTGCCCGCGTCCGGGTGGGAGATGATCGCGAAAGTGCGGCGCAGTTCTACCTGGGTGTCTAATTCGCTCATGAATTCCGTCGCTGGAAGGATAAGGCACCGTCGAAACGACGGGCAGTCCGGTAAAATGGACGTTATTCTAGCAGCCCGGGCTCTGCGGCCCAATCCGCGCCGCGAATTCTATTCTCTGACGGGAGTCTTGATGCAAACCGCCTTGCCGTTTCCCCTTTCCACTCCCAATCGCAATCTGGTACGTCTGACTATCGTGCGCGGCATCAGTTGGACCGGTTTTCTGTTAGCGATATTCTTCGGTATCGAGGCGCTGCATTTCGAATTACGCATCTTGCCGGTGATACTGGTCATATTGGGGATGGGCCTTCTCAATGTCGCTACCTGGTGGCGCCTGGAGCGTCCTCGTGCGGTAACGGACCGGGAATATCTGTTCCATCTGCTGGCGGAACTGGTGGGTTTGAGCCTGCTGTTCTATTTCACCGGCGGCTCGACCAATCCCTTCATCTCCTACTATCTGATTCCGGTGGTGATCGCCGCCGCTACTCTGACCTGGCTATACGCCTGGATCGTCGCCTGTGGGGCGCTGGCGGGCTACACCTTTCTGATGCTGTTCTTTGACCCGGTGCCCCAGCTCGGCCAGATCACGGTAGGCAACGGCATCAGCCTGCACGTGCTGGGCATGTGGTTGAATTTCGGCCTGTCCACCGGACTGGTGACCTTCTTCATCTTTCAGATGGCGCATACGCTGCGGCGCCGAGATCAGGCGCTTTCCCGCACTCGCGAGGCTGCGCTGCGCAACGAGCAGGTGCTGGCGGTGGCGACCCAGGCAGCGGGCACCGCTCACGAACTAGGCACGCCGCTTTCCACCATGGCGGTGCTGCTCAAGGAAATGCGCGAAGACGCCCTCGACCATCCCATGCTGCTGGAGGATATCGACCTGCTGCGTGTCCAGGTGGATACCTGCAAGTCGCATTTGCAGCAGCTGGTGTCCAATGCGGACCGACGCCGCCTGGCCCAGCCGGAAATCAAACCGGCTCGAGAATGGCTAAGCGGTATTCTTCAGCGCTGGCTGGTATTGCGCCCGGATGTCAGTCATACCCTGGAAATCGTCGGTCGACGCGGCACCCCTCATCTGGGGGTGGATACTACCTTGGATCAGGCCATGATGAACCTGCTCAACAACGCCGCGGACGCCAACCCGGAGAGCATTGCGATCAGCCTCGACTGGAACGCGGACGAGGTGGTGATCGACATTCGCGATCACGGGCCTGGCGTTGCCATGTCCATCGCCGATCGTCTGGGAGAAACCTTTATTTCCACGAAGTCCAAGGGTATGGGTATAGGGCTTTTCCTGACCCACGCCACTATCAATCGCTTCGGCGGCGGCGTCAGCCTGTACAACCATGAAGAAGGCGGTACCCTGACAGAGGTCAAGCTCCCGCGACAAGCATCCAAATGATACTGAAACAAATAATACTGAAACCATTCCCGAGGACGACATGAAAGATCAGCACAAGTCGCAAGATCCGCAGAGGAAGCAGCGCATACTGATCGTTGATGATGACGAAATGTTCTGTCATGTGATGCAGCGCGCCATGCTGAGACGCGGATTCGAGGTCATGGTGGCCCGGGAAGCGGATCAGGCGCTGGCCCTGGCACGCCAATCCATGCCGGATCTCGCCACCCTGGATCTCAAGCTGGAGCACGAATCCGGGCTCAAGCTGTTGCCGGAACTGCTGGCGATCACTCCCGAATGCCGCGTGGTGGTATTGACCGGTTATTCGAGTATCGCTACCGCCGTTGAGGCGATGAAGCTCGGCGCGGTCAATTATCTGTGCAAGCCCGCAGACGCGGATGAAGTCATCGCCGCCCTGAACCGGCAGGAAGGCAACCCGGATACCCGGCTGGCGGAAAACCCACCCTCCGTCAATCGCGTGACCTGGGAGCATATCCAGAAGGTTCTGCAGGAGCACGACGGCAATATTTCCGCCACTGCCCGTGCGCTGGGCATGCATCGACGTACCTTGCAGCGCAAGCTGCAGAAGCATCCAGTGCGGCGCTGACGCCGGTTCATGGCTCTTCGCTTTTCGAAGACGTCATGACGCGATTCGCCAGATATTGCGCCAGCCGGTTGGCCTCTTCCAGGGACGTCAGGTCGCTCAGATCATCGAGGAGTTCGCAGCGCCACAGCCAGGTTTCCGAGTCGATGACTTCGGCAACGAAAGGATAGCGTCCGCCAGGTAGATCCATCAGCCGCTGCTCGCCATGAGCCGGTGGAGTCATGGAAATAGCCGGCACCAAGGCCGCGGACAGAGCAATCGGTGTCAACAACACGCCGCAAAGCACATCCTCCCAGACCTGGAAACACAGCATATCTACCGTCATTTGAGGATTTCGCCGAGGACTTAGCTTGAAATCACGATCATGGTGCTGCCGATAACGCTCGGTGAGCTGTGCCAGCGTTAGATACTGTTCCGATGTCAGGGACTGCATACGGGTTTCCTTGAAAGTCGGTGATAAGCGAATCCGCCCCTCAACTGTTAGACTCAAGCTTATCATCTCCCTTTTTCAGGAGCTTGCATGCCACACGCCGAACGTTTAGCGATAGCGATCGAGATTGCCAGGGAAGCCGGTCGAGCCATTGTCGAGGCGCGTCGAAATCAGGATTTCAGCCATCGTTACAAGAAAGGTAGCGAGCTAGTGACGGATGTGGATGTCGCCGTGGATGAGTTGATCGCCAGGCGGCTCGACGAACAGTTCGGCGACGAGCCGCGGCTGACGGAGGAGCTTTCCCCGGATGAATCGATTACCGATCAGCAGGGGCCGCTATGGATCATTGACCCCATCGACGGCACCGTCAATTTCGCCCACGGCCTCAGCCACGTGGCGGTATCCATCGCCTGGATGAAAGATGGCCACACCGAACTGGGTGTCGTGCACGCGCCTTTCCTTGGCGAGACCTTCAGCGCTCTGCGCGGCGGCGGCGCCTGGCGTCATGATGAATCCGGCAAAGATAGACAGGGCGAGAATCCACAGCGTATTCGCGTAAGCTGTGCGACCAGTCTGGCTCGCGCCTTGGTGGCCACCGGCTTCCCCTATCGCCGCGAGGGACGCGCCCCCTTGATCCGGCGGCTCTATCATGTGCTGGAGCACTGTCAGGATCTGCGCCGCAACGGCTCTGCCGCCTTGGATTTGTGCGATGTCGCCTGTGGCCGACTCGATGCCTATTACGAAAGCGTTTCTCCCTGGGATTTCGCCGCAGGCATGTTGATCGCTCGTGAAGCTGGAGCGCGTACCGGTCACCTTTACGACTGCCCCACCGGTATTCCGACGGATCTATACGGCGAAAATGTCATCGCTTGTGCTCCGGATCTATACCAGCGCCTGTCGGAGCTGTTGATACGGGCGGACACGGATTCACGAGACGGTCAGTAGCGAAGGAAAATATCTTCGAAAGCCACAAGCAGCGATAATTTATACAATTACCTCATGGACTCTCTGCTGAATAATGAATTGCTGAATAGTGCACTGCAATAAGCCACGTAGTTAGACTCTATTGGCTTGACACAGCGCTTTGAGAGACAATGTATCCCACGATTTCACATTGCTTCAATTCAACCTAAACAAGTCTTTCCTTTTAAAGGAGATGTTGCATGATGGTAGTGATTTTTGGACGCCCCGGATGCCCGTTCTGTGTGCGTGCACAGGAACTCGCGGAACAGTTGCAAGAGGCACAGGCCATTGAAGGCTATCGCTATATCGACATTCACGCCGAAGGTATCACCAAGGCGGATATGGAAAAGACCATCGGCAAGCCGGTGGAAACGGTGCCCCAGATTTTTGTTGATCAGACGCATATCGGCGGTTTTACCGAGTTCAATCAATACGTCAAGGACAAGGCGCTGCTTTCAGAAAGTCTGCCTAGCTGAATGCAGTCCACCTGGGTTCAGGTTCGTTTTCTGCATTAGCAACACCGCTCTACAAGGGCGGTGTCTTTTTTTGAGTCGCTCGTTTATTCCCTTGAGAAAGCGTATCACTGGCGTTGAATAGCTCCTCCTCCCCAGCTTCTATACTCTTCCAGGCGTCGAGCCATTCGGGTGCGACAGGGAAGAGGACACGGCATGCAACGGGAAGAATTCCTGCAGCAACTGCAACTCGACTATATTTATCAGCATCCTGAACTTGGCGCTCTGCCGCTCTGGACGTCGCTTCAGGCGCCGGAGTATTTTGTTCTTGTCACTCTGAATCACGGCTCTTTCGCGGCGGAACGCCTGATACCGGCGCTACAGCACCTGGGATATAAGCGGTTAAGCCGGCACGCCATGGCGGACCGGGGGCTACTTGTCACTCAGCTTGCCCCTGCCGACGATGGTACCTGGCTGGTGCTGGCGGAGCTTCAGCTGGGATCGCTGCTGCGCAAGACGCGCGAGGCGTTGAAGATTCTGATCGAACAGACCCACCCTTGGGATGGTCAAGGCCAGAATCTGCTGTGTCGCGGGCGACCTTGGCCGATGCCCGATTGGGAGACTTTCCGTCAGTTGGAAAAGATGCATCCCCTGGCTGCCTGGCTCGCGGTTATGGGACCGCGGCTTCACCACGTCGGCTTTGACTGTGACCGCTTGAATAGCGACCTGCCGACCCTCGACGGTCTACTGAATGCGGCGGGTATTGTGGCAAGCGAGGATCGATACCACGGCGTGCTGCCGGTTTCCACCCTGCTCGAATATCGTTTCTATCCTGGTTGCAGCAGGCGCCTGGCGTTTGCCGGCGGCGACGAACACCGCCTGTCCCTGGGCGGGATCGCCCTGGTGCAGAAATGCCTGTCCGGTAGCACCACCCGTAGCGCCCAGCTACTGCTGCCGCAGCACACGCGCTGCGTCATCGGCTGACCCCCCTATCGCCCTGAGGTTATGCACATTTTCTGTGGATAACGCTGTGCAAAGCCCCTAACCGATTTTCGTCATTCGTGTCGGCAGGAGCCTTGCAGGAGGGTTGCTCAGTTTTTCACCACCCTCGCTCAGTTCTTGCTGGTTTACACGGCCAGCCGCATTTCCGGCACATCGTCCGGCACGATCAGATTGCCATCGGTCTTCTCGACGATTTCCTCGATGCTCACACCCGGCGCCCGCTCCTTGAGAATAAAACTGCCGTACTTGATCTCGAGATAGGCCAGGTCCGTCAGCACGCGACCGATACAGCCCATGCCCGTCAGCGGCAAGGTGCATTCCTTGAGTAGCTTTGGCGTGCCATCTTTGGAAGCGTGGGTGGTAATGGCGATGATGTTCTCGGCACCTGCCACCAGATCCATGGCTCCCCCCATGCCCTTGATCAGCTTGCCGGGAATCATCCAGGAGGCGATATTGCCGTTCTGGTCGATCTCGAAGGCACCGAGCACGGTAAGATCCACATGTCCGCCGCGAATCATCGCGAAGGATTCCGCGGAGGAAAAGATCGACGCCCCGATACTCGCGGTCACGGTTTCCTTGCCGGCGTTGATCATGTCCGGGTCGAGCTGTTCCTCGGTGGGATAGGCGCCCATGCCCAGCAAGCCGTTCTCGGATTGCAGCATCACTTCGATTCCGTCGGGAATATAATTGGCCACCAGGGTCGGAATGCCGATGCCGAGGTTGACATAAAACCCGTCTTCCAATTCCTGAGCCACTCTCTGAGCCATCTGTTGCCGCGTAAGTGCCATGGTATGTCTACCTCTTGTCGTTAAGATCGAAATCGTCGGATCAGTTGCTTGAATCAACCTTCACGCAGGGTGCGCTTCTCGATACGTTTTTCGAAGGTGCCCTGGATAAGGCGATCCACGTAGATGCCGGGGGTGTGAATCTGGCTCGGCTCTAACTCCCCCGGCTCGACGATCTCCTCGACTTCGACGACGGTGATGCGCCCGGCGGTGGCGGCCATGGGGTTGAAGTTCTGCGCCGTATGGCGATAGATCACGTTGCCGTAGTGATCCGCCTTCCAGCCCTTGACGATGGCAAAATCGCCGACAATGCTTTCTTCGAGAATGCAATGCTTGCCGTTGAACTCGCGCACTTCCTTGCCTTCGCCGATCGGCGTGCCGTAGCCGGTGGCGGTATAGAACGCCGGAATGCCTGCGCCACCGGCACGCATCTTCTCCGCCAAGGTTCCTTGAGGAGTCAGCACCACCTCGATCTCGCCGTCCAGCATCTGGCGTTCGAACAGGGCGTTCTCGCCCACGTAGGAGGCCAGAATCTTGCTGATCTGGCGATCCTCGAGCAGGATGCCTAGCCCGAAGCCGTCCACGCCGCAGTTATTGGAGACGATGGTGAGACCCTTGACACCCCGACGCTTGATCTCCTGGATCAGATTTTCGGGAATGCCGCATAGACCGAAGCCACCGGCGATCACCGTCATGCCATCCTCGATGCCCGCCATCGCTTCTTCGTAGGAAGATACTCGCTTGTCAAACCCGGCCATATCGTTGCCTCGATCAAAGGTGTAAGTGGTGTTGTGGCATTAACCAGCGTCATGCCGTTCGATACATTGTTAATTACAGTTTTCTTATTGTCTGATCACATTCAACAATAAATGATCGGACAGGTAAAACAACCATCATCGACGCTTTTTCCCGGCTGGGCAGGCTCCTGGACTTGCAGTAGCATTAGCGCCAGATTCTCGCTGCCAAGTCGCTGAAGGAGCGCAAATGTCATCCCTGAAAGGGATCGTTAGCCTGCTGTTACTGACGTTCAATACACTGTTCTGGGGGATTCCCCTGATTTTCTTGACCCTGGTGAAACTGATCACCCCGGGGCGGCGCCTGCGTCTTGGCATACTCAAGGGACTCAACGCCATCGCCTTGAACTGGATCGGCTTCAACCTATGGTGGATGCGCCACTGGCTGAAACCAAAGCTCAGTCTTGATGTGCCTGAGACGCCTTCCCCTCAGCAATGGTGGCTGGTGATCTCCAATCATCGCAGTTGGACGGATATCTTCGTGCTGCAGATGGCACTGCACCGCCGCATCCCAATGCCACGCTTCTTCCTCAAGCGTCAGCTTATCTGGGTACCCATCGTCGGCCTTGCCTGGTGGGCGTTGGAATTTCCTTTCATGCGCCGCTATAGCCGCGAACAGCTCGAACGCAACCCCAGGCTGGCGGAACGCGATCATGCCTCCACCGCCCTGATGTGCGAACGCGCCCAGCAAATTCCCGTCGCCATCTATAACTTCGTTGAAGGCACGCGTTTTACCGAAAGCAAGCGAGCGGCCCAGCAAAGCCCTTACCGGCATCTTTTGCGACCCAAGGCGGGCGGTACCGCTCAGGTGATCAGCCTGCTCGGCCAGCGGCTGAGCGGCATTCTCGATGTTACCCTGAGCTATGCCAGCCCCTCTCCGAACTTCTGGGATTTCCTGTGTGGTCGTGAAGGATCGATTAGCCTCGAAGCCCGGCAACTGACGGTACCGGAGTGGATGGTAGACGGCGACTATCATCAGGATTCACATTTCAAGGAACGCTTTCAGGCATGGCTCAACGAACTATGGCAACAAAAGGATCGCCGGCTCGATGCCATCGGCTGAGGTCAAGCGCTCGCTGGTGGTTCGTGACCCTGCTGATAGTCAGCGTGCTGGCGGGCTGTGCCGGTAGCGCCACCCGCACCGAAAACATCGGCGGTCGCTGGATCAGCGTGCAGCGTGGTGACACCCTGGGCGAGATTGCCAGACGCGCGCACGTGCCGCTGATTCGGTTGCAGCGCTTCAATCCTGGCGTTCGTGCTCGCCATCTGGCGGTAGGGCAGCGCCTGCTGGTACCGACGACTCGCGAGCGCGCTCCTTCCGGTGGGCCCTATCGCTATCAGATTCGTCCCGGAGACACCTTTTCCTCGATTGCCAGACACTTTCGCACCCAGGCCAGTCGCATTCAGGCGGCCAATTCCCGCCTTGACCCTCAGGATCTACGTACCGGTCAGTTGATCCAGGTGCCTCTCTACGCCGCCAGTACCGCAGGATCCAGTATGGCAAGGAGCGATGCGACAAAATCGAGTGCTTCGAGTCCCAGCGCTGTCAAGCGCCGCCCCTCGTCCAAGCCGGCCAGCACCTCACTGCCCGGCTCCGCCAAGGACTGGCCCTGGCCCCTGGCAAATCATCGCGTGATACGGGAATTTGGCCCGGACGGCCGCGGCACGCTGCAACCCATGCTGCTCGATGGCGACACCAATGCCCGCGCGGTAGCAAGCGGCGAGGTACGTTTCGCAGGCAGCATGCGCAAGCTTGGCAAGGTGGTCATTGTTCATCACTCGGACAACATGCAGAGCGTCTATGCCCAGTGCGATAGCCTGAGCGTCGAAAATGGCCAGCGAGTCAGCCAAGGCGAAATTCTATGTCGGGTGGCCTCGAACGGTTCGAGCCCTGAGCTGCTGTTTGATCTACGCCAGGGGGGAAAACCCATCAATCCAAGACGGGTACTACGCTGACATGACATCACATCGCGACCAGTCGTGGACGTGGGAAACCTTGCTCGAGCGCCCTAGTCTGGTATTGGCCCGCGGCTTCGTGGACAGCGAACAGGCAAATTCGCTGCTGGATGAACTTGACCGTGAACTTCCCTGGCAACGCCCCAGTCTTCGTTTGTATGGCCGCACCCATCTTATCCCGCGTCAGCAGGTCTGGATGGGCGATGAAGGCATCCGCTATCGCTATTCGGGGCAGACTTTTACTTCCGAACCCTGGCATCCCGCTATTGCCTTTCTAGCACGACGTATCAAGGACTGTCTGACGACCCGGTATTTGCCCAAGGGCCTGCAGGATTCTCAAGCTATCAAGCAAATGAACGTCAATAGCGTCCTGATCAATCGCTACACGGATGGCAACGAACGCATGGGCTGGCACCGTGACGACGAGCCGGAACTGGGGCCGGATCCGGTGATTGCCTCTGTCAGCCTTGGCGCGGAGCGGCCGCTGCGCTTTCGTTTTCGAGACCGGTCGAGGCCTTCTTTCAATATCTGGCTGCCTCACGGCAGCCTGCTGCTCATGGGGCCTGGCGTTCAGCATGAACTTGAACATGCCCTGTTGCTCAAGAAATCTCATGGTTTACGTATCAACCTGACGTTCCGCCATGTTTTTCTCCGCCAATAAAAAAATCGCTCGATATAATCGAGCGATTTCTATGTTTCAGCTTGTCAAATATAAAGAAAGATAACGGTATAAATATAACAAGAGAATAGAGCCGAAAACGCCTGGCTTTCTTGCCACGATATCCGCTCTTTTTACCCGCGATAGTAGTGCGGCGTGACAAAAGGCGTCTTGCTGATCGTCATAGGCAAGCGCTTGCCACGTACTTCGGCAAAGACCTGCGTATCCAGATTCGCATGAGCGACATCCACATAGCCCAGCGCCACCGGCTTGCCCACGCTGGGTCCGAAACCGCCGGAGGTTACCTCGCCGATATGCTTATCGTCCTGATCGTACAGCTTGGTCCCTTCCCGCACCGGCGCTCGCCCTTCACCCAGCAGGCCGACCCGCTTGCGGGTATGGTCCTTGGCATCGATCTGATGCAATACGATATCCGCACCGGGAAAACCTCCCGCCCGCTCCCCGCCATGACGACGCGGCTTGCCGACCGCCCAGATCAGTCCAGCTTCCACCGGCGTCGTGGTGGTATCGATATCGTGGCCGTAGAGGCAAAGCCCGGCTTCAAGACGCAAGGAATCTCGCGCCCCGAGCCCGATCGGTTCGACTTCATCCTGCTCCAGCAGCAAGCGCGCCAGCGCTTCCGCCTGCTCCACCGGCACGGAGATTTCAAAGCCGTCTTCTCCGGTATAGCCGCTGCGACTGATCCACACCGGAATGCCATCGATCTCGAAACGACCGTGATGCATGAACGTCAAGTCACAGGCCTCGGGACACAGCCGCTGCATGACGGTGGCCGCCTGCGGCCCCTGCAGCGCCAACAGACCGCGATCCAGCACCTCGATCTCGTATTCGCCGGCCAAGCCGGTATGCAGGTAGGAAATATCCTGTTCCTTGCAGGCCGCGTTGACGACCAGATAGAAATGATCCCCGGCGTTGCTGACCATCAGATCATCGAGGATGCCACCTTCGTCGTTGGTGAATAGCGCATAACGCTGCATGCCTTCCGGTAATCCGACGATATCCGCGGACACGAGAGTTTCAAGCGCTGCTGCCGGTTCCTGACCGCGTACAATCACTTGTCCCATGTGAGAAACGTCGAATAGCCCGCAAGCGTTGCGAACGTGCTCATGCTCTTTCTTGACGCCTAGCGGAAACTGTACCGGCATGGAATAACCGGCAAAGGGCACCATCTTGCCGCCGCATTCCACATGCAGCTCGTATAAGGGGGTCTTGTCGAGTTCACCCATGCCTTTGGTCTCCCTCATGGTTGCGATGAATCGTCCTGGAACGACTATGAACGATGCGAGTGTAACGCCATGAGGCTAAACCTATAAGGGGCAACCGATAGTATTCGCTATCAGCCGCCCCTTGGTCCTTCCTCAAGCAAGTCGCTTAAAAATGATCGAGTTCCTCACCGGGCAAGACATCCTTGCCGGCGAAGAAATCCTTGGCCAGCTTGAAGACGATCGGCGACAACAGCGCCAGCGCGATCAGGTTGGGAATCGCCATCAAGGCGTTGAAGGTATCCGCCATCAGCCAGATGAAGCCCAGCTGAGCCAGCGCTCCTACCGGAATCGCCAGCACGAAGAGTACTCGGTAAGGCATGATGGAGCGCACGCCAAACAGGAACTGGCAGCATTTCTCACCATAGAAGGACCAGCCGAGAATCGTGGTGAAGGCAAAGACAGAGAGCGCGATGGAAACGATCGCCTCACCCAGACCGCCACCCGGGAGAGCGTTGTCGAAGGACAGCGCCGTCAAGGAAGCGCCCGCCTCGCCGGTTTCCCAGATAGGCGCGGTCAGAATCACCAGGGCGGTAATGGTGCAGACCATGATGGTATCGATGAAGGTTCCCAGCATCGCGATCAAGCCTTGGCGTACCGGGTTCTTGGTCTGGGCCGCGGCGTGGGCGATAGGGGCGCTGCCCAGGCCGGCTTCATTGGAGAAGATACCCCGCGCCACCCCGAAGCGTATCGCCGCCATGACAGCGGCGCCGGCGAATCCGCCCACTGCTGCATGAGGATTGAAGGCATAATAGAAGATATTGCCAAAGGCGGTGCCGATCTGATCGATATTGGCGGCAAGGGCAATGATGCCGGCAATGATGTAGGCGACAGACATGATCGGCACCAGCTTGCCCGCCACCTTGGCGATGCGGCGGATACCGCCCAGAATCACCGCCCCGGCCAGCACCATGATCACCAGGCCCGTGATCCAGTGCGGAACGCCGAAGCTGGATTCCAGAGCGTCCGCCACGGAATTCGACTGCACCGTATTGCCGATGCCGAAGGCGGCTACCGCGCCGAAGAAGGCAAAGGCGCCCCCCAGCCAGATCCACTTTCGCCCCAGGCCATTCTTGATGTAGTACATCGGCCCGCCGATATGGTAGCCAAGGCTGTCGGTTTCCCTGAAGCGTACCGCCAGCACTGCTTCCGAGAACTTGGTGGCCATTCCCACCAGAGCGGTGATCCACATCCAGAAGATCGCGCCAGGTCCACCCAGTGCGATGGCCGTGGCCACCCCGGCGATGTTGCCGGTGCCGATGGTGGCGGAAAGTGCCGTCATCAGGGCGTTGAAGGGCGAGATTTCCCCTTCCTTCTCCTCTCCCATGCCCGCCGGGCGCTTCTGGAACAACAGCTTGAAGCCCATGCCGAGCTTGCGAATCGGCATGATCTTGAGTCCCGCCTGCAGATAAATCCCTACCCCCAGCAGCAGGATCAGCATCAATGGTCCCCACACCACGCCGTTGATCGCTGTAAAGATACTCGTCAATGTTTCCACTTGAGTTACCCCTTGATCGGTTTTTTATTACTTGCGCACCCGCGTACCATAGCGGATTGTTTCCATTACACTCTACTGTACTTTCGCAGAAACGCTTTTCTAACAGTACTCGCCTGGAAACTCGATTATTCAACGTTTTCCTGATTCCTCGAGTCAGCTGTCTCCTGCGCTGACCGAATCGTTTCGATGCCAGCCTTGCGGAGCATCGAGTGTCGACATAATTCGCGAAACGTCATGGATAGCGTTAGAATTCATCGAATCGGAAACCCCTTCGTATAGGAAAACGAGATGAGCAATATTCCAGCCAATCTTCGCTACACCGAAAGCCACGAGTGGGTGCTAGACAACGGTGATGGCACCGTCACTCTGGGTATCACCGATCATGCCCAGCAAGCTTTGGGCGACGTGGTTTTCGTTGAGCTTCCGGAAATCGGGCGCGAGATGGACGCCGGTGATGAATTTGGCGTCATCGAATCCGTCAAGGCGGCGTCGGATCTCTACGCTCCCTTGGCCGGCGAAGTGGTCGAAATCAATGAAGCCCTGGAAGACTCTCCGGAAACCATCAACGAGTCGCCCTACGAAGATGGCTGGATCGCCAAACTTCGGCTCAGCGACGAAGATTCGCTGGAAAAGCTGATGGACGCGGACGCCTATACCAAGGTAGCCGAGGCAGACGAGGACTGATTGACGGTCGCATCAGGGCGGGAATGACCCCCGCCCGATTCTTGTTCTTACGGAGCGATTGGCTCCCTTATTTCCTACAGGGTGTTTCATGGCACTAGAGAATCGACGTCTGGCGGAGCTGGCCAGTCACGATGCGTTTCTGCAACGTCATAACGGACCCGGCAGCGACGATGTCGCCACCATGCTCGAGACGCTGGGCATCGACAGCCTTCCTACGCTTATCGAGAAAACCGTACCACCGGGCATTCGCTTGAAGCGTGAGCTCGATCTGGACTCGCCGCGCAGCGAGGCCGAGGCGCTCGACTACCTGAAACGCCTGGCGCGCCAGAACAAGGTCTTCAAGACCTATATAGGTCAAGGCTATCACCACACTCACCTACCCGCGGTCATTCAGCGCAACGTGCTGGAAAACCCGGGCTGGTATACCGCTTACACGCCTTATCAGGCGGAGATCTCCCAGGGCCGCCTGGAAGGTCTGCTCAATTTCCAGCAGATGGTCATGGACCTCACCGGCATGGAACTGGCCAACGCCTCGCTGCTGGATGAAGCTACCGCCAGCGCGGAAGCCATGGCTCTCTGCCGGCGGGCCAACAAGAAGATCAAGAGCCAGACGTTCTTCGTTGCCGACGATGTGCTGCCACAGACCTTGGACGTGCTGCGTACCCGCGCGCATTATTTCGGCTTCGAGCTGATCGTCGCGCCGGCGGACAACCTGACGGACCAGGAAGTGTTCGGCGCTTTGCTGCAGTATCCCGGCGAGAGCGGCCAGATTCGCGATCTGGCACCGCTGCTGGACAAGGCCCGGGATGCCGGCGTCATGACCTGCGTGGCGGCAGACATCATGGGCCTGGTGCTGCTCAAGGAGCCTGGCAGCCTGGGGGCGGATATCGTGGTGGGCAACACCCAGCGTTTTGGTGTACCCATGGGCTTCGGCGGCCCCCACGCCGCTTTCTTCGCCACCACGGACAAGCTCAAGCGCTCGATTCCCGGCCGCATCATCGGCGTCTCCCGGGACAGCCATGGACGCCAGGCACTTCGCATGGCCATGCAGACGCGGGAACAGCATATCCGCCGCGAAAAGGCGACTTCCAATATCTGTACCGCCCAGGCGCTTCTTGCCAACATCGCCGGTTTCTATGCGGTCTATCACGGCGCGGAGGGCCTGCGCACCATCGCCCGGCGCATCCATCGCCTGACCAATATCCTGGCGCAAGGCCTCAAGCGCAAGGGCGTCAGCCTCGTGCATGACAGCTGGTTCGATACCCTGCGGCTCACGAACCTGGATGCGGGCAAGATTTACGGGCGCGCCCTGACTCACGACGTCAACCTGCGCTACTTCGATAATGGCGATATCGGCGTCAGCTTGAACGAAACTACCACTGCTGCGGATCTGGTGGTGCTGTTCGATATCCTGCTGGGAGAAGAACATGATCTTTCCATTGCAAGTCTCGATGAAGAGATTCTGAATCAGCGCATCAGTGGCATTCCCGACGCCTGTCAGCGCAGCTCGGATTTCCTGACGCATCCTACCTTTCAGCGCTACCGCAGCGAAACCGAGATGCTGCGCTATCTCAAGCGGCTGGAAAACAAGGATCTTTCCCTGACCCACGCAATGATTCCGCTGGGCTCATGCACCATGAAGCTCAACGCCACCAGCGAGATGATTCCCATCACCTGGGCGGAATTCGCCGACGTGCACCCGTTCGCGCCCCGGGATCAGGTCGCCGGTTACAAGCAGGTCATCGACGAGCTATCCGCCTTCCTGCAGGAAATCACCGGCTATGATCATATTTCCATGCAGCCCAACTCCGGCGCCCAAGGGGAATACGCAGGCCTGTTGGCCATTCGCCGTTTCCAGGAGGCCGAAGGCGAGAGCCACCGCAACATCTGCCTGATTCCCAGCTCCGCCCACGGAACCAACCCGGCTTCCGCTGCGATGGCGCAGATGAAAGTGGTGGTGGTGGAATGCGACAAGGATGGCAACATCGATCTGGCGGATCTAAAGACCAAGGCAGAGAAACACAGCCAAGAGCTTTCCGCGATCATGCTGACCTATCCTTCCACTCATGGGGTATTCGAGGAGGGCGTGCAGGAAGCCTGTGATATCGTTCATGGTCACGGTGGCCAGGTGTATATCGATGGCGCCAACATGAATGCTCAGGTAGGAATTGCCCGTCCAGGAGATTTCGGCGGCGACGTTTCCCATCTCAACCTGCACAAGACGTTCTGCATCCCGCACGGAGGCGGCGGGCCGGGCATGGGGCCGATCGGGGTCAAGGCGCACCTGGCACCCTACGTTTCCAATCACGTGGTCACGCCGATCCCCGGGGTCGAGGAAAACTGCGGGGCGGTTTCAGCGGCGGCCTACGGCAGCGCCTCGATCCTGCCGATTTCCTGGGGCTATATCAAGATGATGGGCGCCAGAGGACTCAGGGAAGCCACGGAGCTTGCGATTCTCAACGCCAACTACATCGCCAAGCGTCTCGAAGAGCACTACCCGGTGCTTTACAAGGGTATCAACGGTACCGTGGCCCACGAATGCATCATAGACATTCGCCCACTGAAGTCCGCTTCCGGTATCGGCGAGGAAGATATCGCCAAGCGCCTGATGGACTACGGCTTTCATGCGCCTACCATGTCCTTTCCGGTACCCGGTACCTTGATGGTGGAGCCTACGGAGTCCGAATCCCTGTTCGAGATCGATCGTTTCTGTGACGCGATGATCGCGATTCGTGAGGAAATCGCTCGGGTGGAAAGCGGCGACTGGAGCGGCGAGGACAATCCCTTGGTGAATGCACCACATACCATGGCGGATCTGATGGCCGAGCAATGGGAGCATCCTTATTCTCGTGAAGTCGCCGCCTTCCCTACCGAGGCGGTCAAGGCGGCGAAGTACTGGCCGGCGGTCAACCGGGTGGATAATGTATTCGGCGATCGCCAGTTGATCTGCTCCTGTCCTAGTATCGACGAGTATCGAGATTGACGTTCAAAGCCGACTAGTCACGTCATCGATAAACGCCTCCGGCATAACAAGCCGGAGGTGTTTTTTATGAGAAAGACATCACTGGGAGGCGAGACTGCGTTGTTCGCGAAATTCTTCGAGCAGGCGGGTATAGCGACGGGGCATTTCCACTTCGCTGGGCATCGCCAAATAGAGGTGTTCATAGACCGGCCGCGACAGTGCTAGCGCTCTGACCTGACGCTGCCACGGCGATGTCTCGAGAATCAGCCGGGAAACGACGCAAAATCCCAACCCTCGCGCTACCGCATCCAGCACCAGGGACACCTCGTTGGTAAACCCCTGACGAGGAAAATGATCCAGGGAACGAAACTCGTCGGGAAAATTGGCTTTCAACAGACCGCTGGCATTATTGATACCGTTCGGGTGGTGAATCATTCCAAGCCCCAGCAGATCGCTCAGCCCCGTGCCGACAAAATCCGCCGGCACCACCAGACAAAGCGGCTCTTGATGCCAAAGCTGATAATTCAGCTTCGGGTGCTTGACGGTTTCAGTGACGATTCCCAGGTCGTAGCGCCCGGCGACGAGATCCTTGGCAATCTCGTTATTGGAGGCAAAGTGGTAGCTGACGGTGATGCCCGCATGCATCTGCTGATAGCCCAGCATAAAGGGATAAAGCATCAGGCCGATACTGGATGGTGAGGCAATACGACATTCGCCGCTGTCCAGTGAGTCGTCATCCAGCGAATGGCGAAACTGCTCGTGCTCAGCGAATAGCCTAAGCGCATAGTCGTAGGCACGACGTCCGCTCTCGGTAAGCGTAAACCGCCGTCCGTGTCTCGTCAGCAAGGATTTTTGAAGGTAGCGCTCGAGTTTTCTGATGTGCTGGCTGACCCCGGGCTGAGTCATGTTCAGACGTCCGGCGGTTTCGGTGAAGCTACCGGTTTCCACCAGCGTAATGAAGGTACGAAAGTACTGGGCGTTGAACATGACGCAGCATTTCACTCGGGCGCATTTTGAAGAATGATTAAATAAAGTTTACAAGACATAAGCTTATCAGTTTTATGAGCCATCCGCAGCGCTGCGAGCCCATCATCCGCCATGTTAAGATTTCGTTCCAAGACACGGGAGATCACGACACTATGACCGATCCACTTGCCGATCGCGCCGCGGCCATTCATGAAGCGCTGCGGCACATGGAAAACCACGCCGACGAGGATCAGCTCTTTGCCCTGGGATATCTGATCCCCCAGGTGCCGCTGGTCATGGAAATGGCGGAGTACGAGCCGGAAAACGTGGAGCCGGAGGATTTCGACGCTCTTTTCGCGGAATGGCTAGAAGGTACTTTCGCCGAGGATGCCATGAGTCCTCAGGATCGGGGACAGATCCTGATGCTATGGCTCGAAGCCTGTCAACTCGCGGACGCAGCCTGATTCCACGTTCTCTCTTTTATCAGCCCCGCCCGCGAATCGCCGTCCAAGTGTCGATATCGAAACAAGGAAGCCTGACATGCCTAAAAAAATTACCACGACCATTTCACCGGAAGGCAGTCTGGAAGTGCTCTCCCAGCACGAGGTATCGCGTCTGCGCGATACTTCCGCCAACGGCCTGCACGGACTGCTGCGCCGCTGCGCCCTGGCGGTGCTCAATTACGGCAATACCAGCGACGATGCCCGCGCGATCATGGAGACCTACCACGATTTCGATATCCAGGTATTGCAACAGGATCGCGGTATCCGTCTCAAGCTGACCAACGCCCCGGTGGACGCCTTCGTCGACGGAGAGATGATTCGCGGTACCCGCCAGCTTCTGTCGTCGGTATTGCGCGACATCGTTTATGTCTATAACGAGATTCAGAACCAATCCCGTTTTGATCTGAGCACCGGCGAAGGCACCACCAATGCCATCTTTCATATACTGCGCAAGGCAGGCGTGCTCAAGCCGTCGGCTGATCCCAGCCTGGTGGTTTGCTGGGGCGGCCATTCGATTTCCCGAGAAGAATACGACTATTCGAAATCCGTCGGCTACCATCTAGGACTACGCAATCTGGACATCTGTACCGGCTGCGGTCCAGGCGCCATGAAAGGCCCCATGAAAGGTGCCAACGTCGCTCATGCCAAACAGCGCCGTACGGAAAGTCGCTATCTGGGTATTTCCGAACCTGGCATCATCGCCGCGGAAGCGCCCAACCCGATCGTCAATGAACTGGTGATCATGCCGGATATCGAAAAACGCCTGGAAGCCTTCCTGCGTGTGGGTCACGGCATCATCGTCTTTCCAGGGGGCGTCGGTACTGCGGAAGAGATTCTCTACCTGCTGGGTATCTTGCTAAATCCGGACAATCGCAATACACCGCTCCCGGTGATATTTACTGGCCCTGCCGACGCGGCAGACTACTTCAAGCGTATCGACGAATTCCTGGTCTATACGTTGGGCGAGGAAGCTCGCCAGTGCTACCAAATCATCATCGACGATCCGGTTCAGGTGGCACGCACCATGCGAGACGGGATCGATGCAGTGACGGAGTTTCGCCGCGCCAAGCATGATGCCTTCTACTACAACTGGCACTTGAACATCGCGCGAGGCTTTCAGGAGCCTTTTGAAGCGACGCATGAGGCCATGGCGAGCCTGGCGCTACATCGCCAGCAACCGGTTCACGAACTGGCCGCCACCTTGCGTCGCGCTTTTTCGGGAATCGTCGCCGGCAACGTCAAGGAAGATGGTATTCAGGCCATCGAAACCCACGGGCCTTTTCAACTGCATGCGGAAACGGAACTGATGACACGTCTGGATGAACTGCTCGACTCCTTCGTCGTGCAGGGGCGCATGAAACTACCGGGCAGTGACTATGTGCCCTGTTATACATTGACATAAAAAAGTCTGTAAGCCGCCAGGTGCCTGACGGCTATTTTCGTGGGCTTTATTGCGCCGGCTTTTTCCGTAGCCAGAGGCCCAAGACGTATAGCAACAGGCCCAGCGTGGCGCCCTGGGAAAGCGCGATGGCCATGTCGATGCCGCCCCGGGCAAGAAACTGCCAACCGCTCATCACGACGATACCAACCACCACGCAAGCGCCGAAACGGCCCAACAGACCGGGCAGCCGGCGCCGATGCGCGCTGGACAGCTGATACCACTGAACGGCGCTGACCACCGCCAATGCGAGTGCCGCCAGCACGATCAGAATCAAACGTTCATTATGCTCACCGATGAGATAACGCGGCAGGGTCGCCAGAATGACCGCTACCAGGCTCAACATGATGCACAAACGTTCCACGCTGGGGGTCAGCGTCATGTCTTGTCTCCCTTGAGCTGCTGGCTTTCGATCCATTCTTCTACCCAAGGAATGGCCGCATCATCCGCCATGAAAGTTTCCATGGCATCGACCTCCAGGCGTTCTCCCAGCCGAGTAGCGCCGTATTCCCTCAACAAGGTATCCAAGGCGCGACCGGAGCCGCAGAAGGTATCGCCGTAGGAACTATCGCCCAGGGCGATCAGGCCGTAGCGTAGCGCGCCAAGATCCGGGCCCAGTTCTTCAATAGCGCGGGCGAAAGGCACGAAATTACCCGGATAGTCGCCGCTCCCCGTGGTGGAGACACAGAATAAAGCCAGTTCCGGCATAGGCTCCGTTAAATCCGCGAGCTCCGGCTGTTCGAGGATTTCAACATCGAAACCCGCCTCTTCGAAAAGCGGCTTGACCTGCTCCGCCACATCCAAGGCGCCACCGTACATGGTGCCTACGAAGATCTTCAACATCGACATAAGACTGCCTTGCTTGAAAAATTTGCGCCGATATTAGCATACCCGGTCCGACCGCCATATTTTGACAAGGAGCTGGGAAAGGGCCGCCAGCGGAAAGGCAAGAGAAGAAACTGAAGCCGCCACTACATTATTAAGAAGCCACCACTGCGTTATAATTCACTGTTTTGGACAGGTCATTTCAAGGAGTCAGCATGGAAGCCACCTTCAACGCCTGGATTACCCCCATCATGATCGGTGGGTTGATTGTGTTCATGTGCTTCATCATCTGGGACCTGGCGCGCAAGTCCAGGGCTGGCCGATTCGGCACCCTGATGCTCTTCCTGGTGCTCGGCGCCGGCATGCTGGGTTATGTGGCCAAGGTGGTCATCACGTATTTTCTGGAACAAGGCGGAATCTAGCATCCAACACAAAATGCAACGCCACTCTCCCTTGGCAAAGTGGCGTCAATAAAAGCAACGTGTCGACAAGAAAGACTTAAAGCTGCGCCTCTCCTTTGTAATCCTCGACACGGCTTTTCAATTTTTGACCCGGACGAAAGGTAACGACACGGCGAGCGGAAATGGGAATCTCCTCGCCAGTCTTGGGATTGCGTCCCGGGCGCTCGCGTTTGTCACGAAGGTCGAAGTTGCCAAAACCGGACAACTTGACCTGTTCGTTCTCTCGCAAGCAGGACCGTATCTCGTCGAAAAACGTCTCGACCATCACCTTGGCTTCGCGCTTGGAGAAGCCAAGCTCCACATGCAGGTGTTCGGCAAGTTCAGCCTTGGTCAACGCACCCATACCCCGCTCCTCGTGCCCACTCGCAATGCTTTCGCCAGATTGACCGGCCTGGTTCTAAAATCAGCCTAGCCTCTCAACCTGGCCCCAAAGCGCTGCTCCGATTCAGTGATGATGACATTGACTAACTGGTTGATTTCATCGTCATTAAGCGTGCGCGAAGGATGCTGCCAGGTCAAGCCCAGGGCAAGACTCTTGCTGCCCGGCTCGATTCCCTTACCCCGATAGACGTCGAACAGCGTAATATCCGTCAGCCACTCGCCCGCTTGTTCCCGCAGGCAATCCAGCAAATCCTGAACTGGCAGGTCTTCCTTGACCAGAAGCGCCAGATCGCGACGCACCTCGGGGTAGCGGGAAAGCGCGGAAAAGGCCGGCAGCCGGCCCTGGGCAAGCGCCTCCAGACGCACTTCGAACAGCAGTGCATCCGCCTTGAAACCAAGCTTGTCTCGAATCGCCGGGTGCAGGGCGCCTATCCAGCCGGCCTCCTGGCCGCGATACAAGAGTCGCGCGGTCTGCCCCGGATGAAGCGCCGGATGAAGCGCCGGCTCGAAACGCCAGCTGACGTCGCCTCGATTGACGCCGAGCAAACTTTCCAGGTCTCCCTTGAGGTCGAAGAAATCCACTGTCTCCCGGTTAGCCGCCCAGCCTTCCGGTTCCCTCAAGCCGCAGGCCAAGGCACCCAGCATCGGGATCTGCTCGAGATCATCGAGGTCACCGCGAAAGACCAGTCCGGTCTCGAACAGGCGTACGCGATTCTGCTGGCGATTGAGATTATACTCCAGCGCCTTGAGAAGCCCGGGGAACAGACTGGCCCGCATGACCGCCATATCGCTGGAAATCGGATTGGCCAATACCGGCGAAACGGCTTCCGGCAACAGCGTTTCCTGCCATTGGAAGGAGACAAAGCTGTAAGTGATGGCTTCCTGATAGCCTCGCGCCACCAGTTGGCGACGCAAACGTTTCAAGGGGCGGCGACTTTCATTATCCGGACGTAACTCGAGACGCGCACTGGGACGACGCACCGGAAGACGATTATAGCCGTAGATGCGCGCAAGCTCTTCGATCAGGTCTTCTTCAATGCGCAGGTCGAAACGCCAGCTCGGCACTTCGACCTGCCAAGTCGAGCCATCATCTCTGACATCCATGCCCAGGCGTTCGAGAATATCCACGACCTCATCGCTGCCAAGCGCCATGCTCAAGGCTTGTTCGAGGCGTTCGGCGCGCAGGGTGATGGAAGCAACAGACGGCAGCGCCTGGCAATCGGTCACGTCGCTGATGGGGCCGGGGTCACCGCCGGTAATCGACAGCAGCAGGCCAGTGGCCCGCTCCATGGCCTGACGAGGCAATTCAGGATCTACACCACGCTCGAAACGATGAGACGCATCCGTGTGCAATCCGTAAGTACGCGCCTGCCCCGCTACCGCCAGGGGTGTGAAAAAGGCCGCTTCCAGAAAGATATCCCGAGTCTGCGCGGTGACGCCGGAATGCTCGCCGCCCATGACACCGGCAATGGCAAGCGCCCCGCCCGCATCCGCGATCACCAGGGTATCGCCGTTCAAGGTAATCTCCTGGCCGTCCAGCAATACCAGGCGCTCGCCTTCCCGGGCTAGCCGCACCTCAATGCGCTCCTGGAGGTTGGCGCGATCGAAGGCATGCAACGGTTGCCCGAGTTCGAGCATCACGTAATTGGTGATATCCACCACCGGATCGATGGAGCGCAGGCCGCTGCGCCGCAGGCGTTCTACCATCCAGGACGGCGTTTCCGCCTTGAGGTTGACGTTCTTGATCACGCGGCCCAAATAGCGCGGGCAGTGCGTCGAATCCTTTATTTCGATGGGAAACTCTTCGTCGTGAACGATTTCCACGGCAAAGGCTGGTGCCTCCTGCAAGAGCAGTCGATTGAGTACCCCCACCTCCCGAGCTACCCCCTTGACGCTCAAGCAGTCACCGCGATTGGGCGTCAGATCAATTTCGATGGCAACGTCGTCAAGTCCCATCCACTCACGAAAATCCTGGCCCACCGGTGCTGCGGCATCGAGCTCGAGGATGCCCTCAGAAACACCTTCCTCGAGTCCAAGTTCCGAGGCGGAACAGATCATGCCTCTGGACTGCATGCCCCTCAGCTTGGCCTTCTTGATCTTGAAATCCCCAGGCAGTACCGCGCCGACTCGAGCAAAAGCGACCTTTTGACCCACCGCCACATTGGGCGCGCCGCATACCACTTGAACCGGCTCGTCGCTACCGTCCTCGACCTGGCAGACACTGAGCTTGTCCGCGTCCGGATGTGGCATTTTATCGACGACTTCCGCGATCACGACACCACTGAACGCAGCGGCCACCGGCTCCAGCCCATCAACTTCGAGACCCGCCATGGTGATCTGATCGGCCAAGGCCTGGGTCGAGCGCTGCGGTGACACCCATTCGCGCAGCCACTGTTCGGAAAATTTCATGGCAAATCCTGTCTCTTGTACGTCTTAGGCAAATTGGCGAAGGAAACGCAGATCGTTCTCGAAGAACAGCCGCAGATCGTTGACCCCATAGCGCAGCATGGCCAGGCGCTCCGCGCCCATGCCGAAGGCGAAGCCCTGATAGCGCTCGTTGTCGATGCCGGAATATTCGAACACTCGGGGATGCACCATGCCGCAGCCCATGACCTCCAGCCAGCCGCTATGGGAGCACACGCGACAGCCCTCGCCGCTGCACATCACGCACTGGATATCAACTTCCGCGGATGGCTCGGTGAAGGGAAAATAGGAAGGCCGAAAGCGCACGGAAAGATCAATGCGCTCGAAGAAGGCGTGCAGGAAATCCTCGATGGTGCCTTTGAGATCCGCAAAGCTCACGTCTTCATCCACCAACAAGCCTTCGACCTGATGAAACATCGGCGTATGAGTCAGATCCGAATCGCTACGGTAAACACGCCCAGGACAGACGATGCGAATCGGCGGCGCGGTTTCCTGCATGGTCCGCACCTGCACTGGCGAGGTATGAGTACGCAGCAAGCGAGTCGCATCGAAGTAGAAGGTATCCGCCATGCCTCGCGCCGGGTGATGCGCCGGGATATTCAGCGCCTCGAAGTTATGATAATCGTCCTCGATCTCCGGACCCGTAGCGACGTCATAACCAATCCGCGTAAAAAGATCCTCGATACGCTCCAAGGTACGGGTGACCGGGTGCAATCCACCGCTGGTCTGGCCTCTCCCCGGCAAGGTGACATCCACGCGCTCCCGGGCCAGCCGCTTGTCCAGATCCGCCTGTGTCAGGGTCTGTCGACGCGCCTCGAGTTCCGCTTCAAGCTCCTGCTTGGCCTGATTGATACGCCCCCCCGCCTCGGGGCGCTCCTCCGCCGGCAGTTTACCCAATCCCTTGAGCAGGCCGGTGATTTTGCCCTTCTTGCCGAGATAGCGTACCCGCACCTCATCGAGGGCTGGCTTGTCCTGCGCCGTTTCGATGGCATCCCGCGCTTCGGCGACCAGAGTAGGAAGATGTTCCATCCTGTAGCTCCGCAAGGTAGTCATAAAAAAACAGGGGAAGAGTGACGACTCTTCCCCTGTAACCTTGTCAACCGCACCAGTCTCACCAGCACGATTTCATGGTCGGTTCACTTACTGAGCCGCTTTAGCCTTCTCGACGATGGCGGCAAAGGCTGCTTTTTCGTGAACGGCGAGATCCGCTAGCACCTTGCGATCGATCTCGATACCCGCTTGCCTCAAGCCAGCGATGAAACGGCTGTAAGACAGACCGTTCTGACGCGCCGCGGCATTGATACGGGCGATCCACAGCGCGCGAAACTGGCGCTTGCGCTGACGACGGTCACGGTAGGCATACTGACCTGCCTTGATGACCGCCTGCTTGGCGACGCGAAACACACGAGATCGAGCGCCGTAATAGCCCTTGGCCTGCTTGAGAATCTTCTTGTGACGGCGACGTGCCACGACGCCACGCTTGACACGAGTCATAACTTTCTCCTGACGTTAAATAAGGTCGACCAGCGATTAAAGATTGGGCAGCATGCGAGCGACCAATGCCTTGTCCGCATCGTGAACCTGCTTCATCCCGCGCAACTGACGCTTACGCTTGGTGGACTTCTTGGTCAGGATATGGCTACGAAACGACTGCTTGTGCTTGAAGCCGTTAGCCGTCTTCTTGAAGCGCTTGGCGGCGCCCCTGTTTGTCTTGATCTTCGGCATGAGATGAACTCCGCTCGATGTTTTTTAGAAAACCCAAGGCCGGCTCGGACGCTTGGCGCCATGAACCCGTTTGATTGCCGTTGGATCACTTCTTCTTGGGGGCAAGAATCATGATCATCTGACGCCCTTCCATTTTCGGGAAGGACTCCACATTCGCCAGTTCGTCGAGATCACCGGCGATCCGCTCCATCAGCCTGCGGCCGATATCCTGATGCGCCATCTCGCGACCGCGAAAACGTAGCGTGACCTTGCCCTTGTCGCCACCTTCGAGGAAACGCACCAGGTTCTTGAGTTTCACCTGATAGTCCCCTTCGTCGGTGCCAGGCCGGAATTTGACTTCCTTGACCTGAATCTGCTTCTGCTTCTTCTTCTGAGCCGCTTTCTGCTTCTTCTGCTCGAAGACGAATTTGCCGTAATCCATGATCTTGCAGACAATAGGATCGGCATTGGAGATTTGTACGAGATCCATACCAGCGGCTTCAGCCTGTTCGATGGCTTCCGGCGTCGGCACGATGCCGAGCTGTTCGCCATCGCTACCGATAAGCCGTACCTGTGCTTCGCTGATACGCTCGTTCATTGGTGGGCGCTTTTCCTGAGGGCGACCCCGTGGATTGCTTCTCTTGATCGTGACTACTCCGTGTTGATTAGCGTTGTCGTCAGCTCAATTCTCGTTCGAGACGAGCGAGAAGGCCGTCGATCGTCATGGTGCCGAGATCTTCGCCACTGCGAGTTCTTACCGCCACTTCTCCCGCTTCGACTTCCTTGTCTCCCACCACCAGGAGATAAGGAACCTTCTGCAACGTATGCTCCCGGATTTTAAAGCCGATTTTCTCGTTCCTCAAGTCCGCCTTGACGCGCAGACCGTTTTTTTGCATGCGTTGGGCCAATTCCCGGGCGTATTCCTGCTGAGCGTCGGTAATGGTCATCACCACCGCCTGCTGGGGTGCCAGCCACAGGGGCATGGCGCCGGCGTAATGCTCGATCAAGATGCCGATGAAGCGCTCGAAGGATCCCAGGATCGCACGATGAAGCATGACCGGTGTCTTGCGCTCGCCGTCTTCATCGACGAACTGGGCCCCCAGACGCCCAGGGAGATTGAAATCAAGCTGCAGCGTACCACACTGCCACACTCGATTGAGGCAATCGCGCAGCGCGAACTCGATCTTGGGTCCGTAAAAAGCGCCCTCTCCGAGCTGTAAATCCCATTCGAGCCCGGTCGCGTCGAGCGCGGCTTCAAGCCCAGCCTCAGCCTGGTCCCAGAGCTTGGCTTCGCCCATGAAATCATCGGGTCGGGTGGAAAGCTTGAGTTCAACGTCCTCGAAGCCAAGGTCTTTATAGACCTGCATGGTCAAGGCGATAAAGGCTTCCGCCTCGGACTGGATCTGCTGTTCGGTGCAGAAGATGTGAGCGTCGTCCTGAGTAAAGCCGCGGACCCGCATCAATCCATGCAGGGAACCGGAAGGCTCGTTGCGGTGGCAACTGCCGAATTCTGCCAGACGCAAAGGAAGATCGCGATAGCTTTTCAAGCCCTGATTGAACACCTGAACGTGACAGGGGCAATTCATGGGTTTGATAGCATAATCGCGCTTTTCCGACTCCGTAGTGAACATCAAATCGTTGTAATGTCCCCAATGACCGGACTTCTTCCACAGGGAAAGATCCACCACTTGGGGGGTCTTGATCTCCTGATAGCCGTGCTCACGCTGAACCCGACGCATGTACTGCTCGAGGGCTTGGTAGATCGTCCAGCCATTGGGATGCCAGAACACCATGCCCGGCGCCTCTTCCTGCAGGTGAAAAAGATCCAGCCTGCGGGCAAGCTTGCGATGATCACGCTTCTCGGCTTCTTCGAGGCGCTTCAAATAGGCCTTGAGCTGTTTCTTGTCGCCCCAGGCGGTGCCGTAGATGCGGGTCAGCATGGGGTTTTCCGCATCGCCACGCCAATAAGCGCCGGCCAGCTTGGTCAACTTGAACGACTTGAGATGACGGGTATTGGGCACGTGAGGCCCGCGACACATGTCGACATATTCCTTGTGGTGATACAACCGAATGGTGGCATCCTCGGGAATGTCGCGAATGATTTCCTGCTTGTAAGGCTCATCGCGATGCAGGAAGGTCACCATGGCCTTGTCGCGATCGACGTATTCGCGCACCACGTCGTACTGCTCGTCAATCAGCGCCTTCATGCGCTCCTCGATCGTTGCCAGATCTTCCGGCGTGATCGAGCGCCCGAAATCGATATCGTAGTAGAAGCCGTCTTCGATCACCGGGCCGATGGCCATCTTGGCCTCCGGATAAAGCTGCTTGACCGCATGGCCGATCAGGTGCGCGCAGGAATGGCGAATGATATCCAGACCTTCCGGATCCCGGGCGGTGACGATGGCTACTCGGGCATCATTCTCGATGATATCCGCCGCATCAACGAGGGCGCCATCGATCTTGCCCGCCACGCAGGCCTTGGCCAGACCGGGGCCGATGGATTCGGCGATATTCATGATCGAGAGGGGCGCTTCAAAAGATCTTTGACTGCCGTCAGGCAAGGTAACGGTTAACATTTAAGACTTCCTTGAACGCAGTGGTCATCCATACCAGGGACGACATGCGCGAGGCTTGAATGAGTAATAGAGAGAAGGGGCGCCAGACTGGCGCCCCTTGGATAACACGATAGGAGACTATATACGCCGCTTGTGAACGGGCCTTAACAGATTATTTCCACTCGCCCAGTTCGACACGACGGTTCTCCGCACGACCTGCCTTGGTTTCGTTGGTGGCAACCGGCTGCTGCTCACCGTAGCCAACCGTCTTCATGCGGTCGACTGAGATACCTTGGCTAGCCAGATATTCCGCCACGGAATCCGCGCGGTTCTGAGACAGCCGCAGATTGTACTCGGCATCGCCGATGGAATCCGTATGCCCTTCGATACGCACGCGCACGTTCTCGTTACCGCGCAGCTTATCGGCTACATCGTCAAGTATACGCTCCGCTTGAGAGGTCAGCTTGGCGGAGTCGAACTCGAAGGTAACGTCGCGCAGCACGAGGTCGGCTTCACAGCCCAGGGCGTTGACCTCGGCACCTGCCGGGGTGTTCGGGCACTGGTCCATGTAGTCCGGCACGCCGTCGCCGTCGGAATCCAGCGGGCAGCCGCTTGCATCGACCTGGACACCGGCGGGAGTACCCGGGCACTGATCGCGGAAGTCCGGCACGCCGTCGCCGTCGGAATCCAGCGGGCAGCCCTGGGCATCGGTGGCGACACCGGCAGGAATGTCACCCTGATAGGTCGGACACTGCTGAGCTTTCTTAGGCGAAGTATCGGCACACAGCATGGCACCGATAGGCGCGCCCAGAACGGCACCGATAGAAGCACCTTTATCCTCATCGGAATCGCTGCTGGTGGCATAACCGATACCGCCACCAATCAAGCTGCCCGCCACACCACAGACCAGCGGATGCTGATACCAGGCGTCGCTGGAAGCCGAACTCTGAGAGGATGACTGCGATGCTGAGCTGGCGCAGCCGGAAAGGCCAACCGCTATAGCGGAACCAATCAGCAATCCAGTAGTCGATTTCTTCATGTAAGACTCCTTCTTAACACAATGCCAGTCGTAACATATTGTCACACAGCAGTTTATCGACACATGTCGATTATTGAGCAAGTGTCGGCCTCGCTATCGAAAAGAAAGCATATTTACCGCAATTCGGCTAGTACTTGCAGTCCGAAATTTTAGTTGTCGACAAAGTAGCATTACCATCATCCACATTGCCTTGGCAGCAGCCGTGCAATCAAATGACGTACCCTGAGTGTAACGGATCGACGATAAGTCTGCGATATGTTGATGCCGATCAACGCTATCGCCACCGCAAATGTGTGATTTTTCTCCAGCCAGGTGGATTCAGTGCAGACTGGCGGGCCACTCTTGTTTGAAAACAAGTATCTCCCTGGCAGCGCTTGCAAGCGGTGAAGCAAACTCCTCGGCCACTGTCTGTCGCTCGCGATCTTCCTGGCGGCGCGCTTCGGAGGTTAATTCCTTGCGAGCGGAATGGGTATGCAAGTGGGTCGTGCGAGAATAAACCACGTAGAATACATTGAACGACCGGCGCTGGATCAGCGCCGGATCGATGATTTCAAGTAACACTTTGCAACGCAACGCCCCTTCGATCAGATCCATCTGACCTTCGAGCATTGCCCTGGCAATGATTTCCAGACTCGTAAGGCACTGTTCGTGAGCACGCCTGACCTCATCGAGCTTGAACGCTTCTCGTCGTTTTACTTCTCTCCACAGCCGATAGGCATAAAACGCCAGGCCCGCGATAGTCAACAGGGCCACCCCGCCCAATACCCAAGCCATCACTACATTCATCAATACGTCGCCTTCGGAATAGATTGCATTATCGAGTTCGTCATTGAGGCGGTCAGTATACGCATGTATCTAGCGCATTATGAAAAAGTGCCAAGATAGAAAGGAACGTAATGATCCACTAGTAGAATGGCGAATACCGCCAAGATGTAGCGGATGGAAAACAAGAAAGCACCCATCGGCGCTCGATCATCGCGACCCCGCCACACCTTCCAGTTCCAGAAGACAAAACGGGCGTTAAGCGCGACGATGCCAATCAGATAAAACACGCCACTCATGCCTATGACAAAAGGCAACAGCGTGGATGCCACAGTCAGCCAGGTATACAGCCATATCTGCAGTCGCGTGAATTCCTTGCCATGGGTAACCGGCAACATCGGGACCCCGGCTTTGGCATACTCATCGCATTTATGTAACGCCAGCGCCCAGAAGTGCGGCGGAGTCCAGGCGAAGATAATCAGTACCAGCAGCAGTGGTTCGGCGGTAATCTCACCGCTGATGGCGGTCCAGCCTAGCAAGGGAGGCGCGGCTCCCGCCGCCCCGCCAATGACGATATTCTGGGGGGTCGCGCGCTTGAGAAAGGCGGTATAGATCAACGCATAACCCAGTAGTGACGCGAGAGTCAGCATCGCCGTGAGCGGGTTGACCTGCCACCATAAAAGTCCGACTCCCGTCACACTGAGAAATGACGCCCAGCTCAAGGCATAGCCGGTAGGAAGTCGCTGGGTCGCCAAAGGACGCCGCTCGGTTCGCCGCATGAGCGCGTCTATGCGCCGATCCAGGATATGATTGAACGCCGCGGCGCCGCTGGCGGAAAGCCCGATCCCCAGAAGACCATACAGCATGGCGTGTAGAGGCGGCGCAAGGGGCGTTGCTAGTGCCATGCCTACCAGGGCGCAGACCAGCAGAACTGTTACCACTCGAAACTTGCACAGCGCCAGAAAGTCCCGCCATTTCCAGCGACGCGCGGCATGGCTTCCGGCATGTTCCATGACCGCATTACGCATGTGCCCACTCCTTGTTCGTGATCTGGTTCGTCGGTGAAGAAGGGTCGGCAAGGGTACGCATCCGCCAATAGCTTAGCGTGAAAGTCGACACCAGCAGGATGGCACCAAAGGTGTGCATGAGCGCTAGCCAGAGGGGTAATGCCAGTAGAACGTTGGCAATGCCCAGGGTCAGTTGCAGAAAATAGGTGGCAAGAAGCGCTAGCAGCATCGGCCGTAAACTCCGCAAGGACCAATAGCGTAGCGCGAGTAGCAACAGACTCAGCCCCAGCATCAAGGCACCCAGGCGGTGTGCAAGGTGAATCGCGGTTCGTGCCGGCGCATGCAGCTGACCATAGAGATAGTTGGGGCCTATTTGCTGCAACAGGTTGAAACCTTCATACCAGTCCTGTTCAGGCCACCATTGACCGTTACAGGTTGGAAAACCTTGACAGGCGACACCAGCGTAATTGCTCGATGTCCAGCCGCCCAAGGCAATCTGGATCAGCAACAAGAAGGCGGCGGCCCCCCACCAAAAAGCAGGCTGCGGTGCACCAGACGGTTTTTTTTCGTCTGTTGAAAACGCAACGCGTCGCAAGCGCAAATGTAGCCAAAGCAATGACAGCATGACGCCAAGCCCGCCGAGTAGATGAAGGGTCACGACCTGTGGCCATAGCTTTAGCGTGACGGTATAAGCCCCGAATGCCCCCTGCAGAATCACCAGGCCCAGAATACCCAGGCTCAGTCGCCAAGGATAACTCGCTCGTCGGCGCAGCTTGAGACCGAACCCGACCAGTATCAGCACCAGCAGACCTAGGCCGGTTGCCATGTAGCGATGTATCATTTCCAGCCAGGCCTTGAGTGGCTCCAGCGGTATCAATGGAGAATGCGCCAAGGCCTCACCCTGTGGCGGCACGACCAGACGCCCATAGCACCCCGGCCAGTCCGGACATCCCAGGCCCGCGTCCATCAGGCGGGTCCAGGCACCTGCAAGAATCACGGTGATTGCGAATCCCGCCCCAACCAGGCTCAGTATCAATGGCCATTTCAGCGCTCGCTTCTGCACATCATCAAGTTCCATGACGCTCCATCCCTGGATTTACTTTCAAAAGCTGCTCCATATCCTCGAGTACCGCTGCGGGCTCGATACTCTCAGGATAGGCAAGCACCACCCTTCCTTGGGGGTCTAATATCCACAAAACCGATGAGTCTCGCCAGTCCGGCAAGGCCGACCATCTTGTAGTATTCCCTCCGGGAAGCGCCTCGGCATTGCCACCTATACGAAGACGGGTAACGCGATCCGCCTGGCGCCCTAATGCACGATGCATGCGCCACCACTGATCCGCTCGCTTCTTGCAATCAGCCTCGCAGTCGAATACCAGCCACCAGGCCTGTCCGTCCGATATCGGCAATTTGTCAGCCAGGGGCCATTCGCTCAACGGTGGTACGGGTGGCATAAGCTGGCCGTGAGCAGTACGCCCAGCGGGTATTCCGGCCTGCCAGTGCAGCATCCCCCAGGCGCCAAGTAACGGCAGAAAAAAAACCGCGATCAGAACCATCAGCTTCAATCGCTGCCGATTGCGAAACGTCATAAGCGGCTCCTTGGCGACGAGCCCGCCGGCTCACGCCTCATGCGTCTGACACCCGCCAACATGACAATCAGCGCGGCTAGTGCCAATCCCCACCACTGAAACGCATAGGCACGATGACGGCTGGGCGGCATGACATTAGGTTTCCACCAGGGAATCAGGCGGCCCGGTCCCTTCTCGAGATGAATCCATCCGGCAAAGGCAAAGTTTCCTAGAGAAGACCAGGCCGCCAGGTCGATACGCTGCAGCCGATCACCGACGCGCCGATCATCATAGACCCAAGGCGCGCTTTCGGCGGATTGCCAGCGACCACGAATCCTGACCTGCCGGGACGGCGTTTCAATCATGGGATCCTCTCGTACCGGGCCTGTGGCGACAAAACCACGCTCGATCAGCCACAGACGTCCGTCATGACTTTGAAAAGGCGTCAGTGCCGCGACACCAAGGCGGCCATCGTGAACACGATTGTCGAGCCATAGGGTGCCATTCGCAAGATAGCGCCCCCTCAGCAGAATCTCGGCGCCTTGAACCGGCAACCGTTTCGGCGTATCCAGCGACGGGGCACTTTCCAACTGCATCAGATACGCTTGCTTATTCACGGCACGCTGCCACTGCCAGCTCCCTAATCCTGTTCCCAGCAGGATGAGCAGGCACCAGCCCAACCACCAGAAAAAATGCCGTTTGACCATCATGAAGTCTTCACCTGGATACGGCCTATCGAAACTTGCTTTATTGGTACACGGTTTCTTTGAGACTATCGTGTTTCAACTATGCTTACTTAATCTATTGGCCAGGAAACACTCATGTTAAAGGCACTTATCATCTTGCTATTTATCGCCATGTTCATCAGCCTGATGGCCGGCGCCGGTTTTCTCATCAAGGACGACAGCTCTTCTCGTCGCTTGCTGACCTCATTGAAAGTCCGGGTAAGCCTGGCCGCCGCTTTGCTCCTGACACTTTTTTATGGATTCTTCTGGGCGGGTCTCGGTCAGTAAGAACCTGCCTATACGACATAGACGAAGATAAACAGCCCCAGCCATACCACGTCCACGAAATGCCAATACCAGGCAGCGGCCTCGAAACCGAAATGCTGCTCCGGCGAAAAATCGCCTCGGGTCAGACGGATGAGCATGATCGTCAGAATGATGGCACCGATGGTCACGTGCGCCCCGTGAAAGCCGGTGAGAAGAAAGAATGTCGAACCATAGATTCCCGCCTGCAGGGTGATGCCGTAATGATGATAAGCCTCGTAGTATTCAAACCCCTGAACCAGTAGAAAACACCCCCCGAGCAATACCGTACCCAACAGCCAATGGCGGGCGGTCTTGCGGTAACCCTCTTTCAGCGCCTCATGAGCAATCGTCAAGGTAATACTGGAAGTCACCAGAAACAGCGTATTGACCAGAGGCAACTGCCAAGGACTGACCACCTCTCGGGGGCCTTGTACCGCGCTATCCGGCGGATTCATCAAAGGCCAGCTGGCGGTGAAATCCGGCCATAGCAAAGCGGCAACCCCCTTTTCCCCCTCTCCATCGAGCCAGGGAACGGCAAAGACCCTCACGTAAAACAAGGCACCGAAGAAGGCGGCAAAAAACATAATTTCGGAGATGATGAACCAGGCCATGCCCCAGCGAAAGGAGCGGTCCATTTGAGCGCTGTAAAGCCCACGCTTGGATTCGCGTATCACATCGCGAAACCAGAAGCCCATGACGGTGAGCAAGCACAGCACGCCTAGCGCGAAAAACACCGAGCCGAAAGTACCGAACACCAGCCAACTGGCGATGCCGAACATCAGGATGCCAAGCGCCACTCCTGCTAGAACCGGCCACTTGCTGCTTGCGGGCACGTAATAGCTGCCGCTCATATGTCACCTCCTGAACCTGTTTAAAGCGCTGTTATTTTGGGTAATTCGGCTGCATAGGAGATTGTCGACAGGTCGGATGTTTCCGTCATTGTGTAAGAATGGCTGGGGTAAAGTGTATAAGCCAGAGTCACGGTATGAATGCTGTCCGGCAGATCCTTGGAAAGCTGGAACACCAACGGCAACTCAAGCTGCTCCCCGGCTTCCAGCCGCTGTTCCGCGAAGCAGAAGCAAGTGACCTTGCGCAGATGCAGCGAAGCCTCCGGCGGGCTGACACTCGGCACCGCACGGCCATAGCGGGCCTGGCTGCCATAGTTGGTAAAGGCGAAATTCACCTCGTAAGCCTGGCCGGGATGGACACGCACCTGCGGATTCATAGGCACCAGTTTCCAGGGCAGTCCCTGGCCGGTACGGGCGATGAACTGCACCGTGACAAAGCGGGCGTCATCGATATTTTCCTGCACCAGCCCTTGCGGTTGACTGGCGGCTTTACCGTTGAGCCCGGTGATCTGGCAGAACACATTGTATAGCGGCACCAGCGCCACGGTAAAAACACTCATGGCAACCAGCACAAGCAACAGCTTCAGGACCGTCCTGTTGACCGACGTCATCGCCAATCTCCCCGTTTTTTCATCAATGGTGCTGGCGCTGAAACTTGGGTGGGGTTTCGAAGGTGTGCAGCGGCGCTGGGCTCGGTACACTCCACTCCAGGTCATGGGCGCCCTCCCACGCCCTGGCCGGCGCTTTCACGCCGCCCCGCACACATTTTATGACCACCCACACGAATAATAGCTGTGACGCCCCGAACAGGAAGCCACCCAGGCTTGCCGCCACGTTGAAGTCGGTAAACTGCAACGCGTAATCCGGAATGCGTCTTGGCATACCCGCCAGTCCCGCAAAATGCATGGGAAAAAACAAGAGATTGACGCCGATGACCGAAAGCCAGAAATGCCAGCGGCCCAAGCGTTCGTCAGGATAGTGGCCGGTCCATTTAGGCAGCCAGTAATAAGCCGCCGCCATGATCGAAAAGACCGCTCCGGGCACTAGAACGTAATGAAAATGCGCCACCACGAAATAGGTATCGTGATACTGGAAATCCGCCGGCACGATCGCCAGCATCAAGCCGGAAAACCCGCCGATAGTGAATAGCACGATAAACGCCAAGGCAAAAAGCATGGGGGTTTCGAAGGTGATCGAGCCACGAAACAGCGTGGTAACCCAGTTGAATACTTTGACCCCGGTGGGTATGGCGATCAGCATGGTGGTGTACATGAAGAATAGCTCCGCCGCCAGCGGCAGACCGACGGAAAACATGTGATGCGCCCATACCAGAAATGACAGTAATGCGATGGCGACAGTGGCGTACACCATCGAGGCATAACCGAACAAGGGTTTGCGCGCGAAGGTTGGCACGATAGCGGACACGATGCCGAAAGAAGGCAGGATCATGATATAGACCTCCGGATGGCCGAAGAACCAGAACAGATGCTGGTACAGGACCGGATCACCTCCTCCCGCGGCACTGAAGAAGCTGGTGCCGAAGTTGATATCCAGCAGCAGCATGGTAATCGCCCCGGCCAGCACCGGCATTACCAGAATCAGCAGGAAAGCGGTGATCAACCAGGTCCAGACGAACATCGGCATGTCCATCAGACGCATGCCCGGCGCACGCAGATTGAGGATGGTGGCGATGATATTGATCGCGCCAAGAATGGAACTGATGCCCGCGATATGCAGGGCCAGAATGAAGAAAGTCGTCGAAGGCGGCGCATAGGTGGTGGATAGAGGCGCGTAGGCAGTCCAGCCAAAATTGGGGCCACCGCCAGGCATGAACATAGTGGAAAGCAGCAGCAGGAAGGCCACCGGCAATAGCCAGAAACTGAAGTTGTTGAGCCTCGGCAGCGCCATGTCCGGCGCACCTATCTGCAGCGGTATCATCCAGTTGGCCAGACCCACGAATCCAGGCATGACCGCGCCGAAAATCATGATCAGCCCATGCATGGTGGTCATTTGGTTAAAGAATTCCGGCTCGATCAACTGCAGCCCGGGCTGAAAGAGTTCCGCGCGAATCAGCATTGCCATGATGCCACCGACAAAGAACATAGTCAGGGAAAACAGCAGATACAAGGTGCCGATTTCCTTGTGATTCGTCGTCAGCAACCAGCGTAGCGGACCGCTTGTATAGTGGCGCTCGTGAGTATCGACGGTACCCGCAGCGGTAGCACCCTGGCTATGCTCGAGCGTCGGTCGGGGAGGAAGCTTGGGAGTCATTGGAGACCTCCTGATAATAGAGTTGGCCCGAGGCAAATCTGTGTCGTATCGCCGGTTATTTCAGCAATGCTTGAATATCCTTTGGCTGTATCACCTCGCCAGAGGCCTCACCCCAGGCATTACGCTCATAGGTAATGACCGCCGCCAGCTCAATCGGATTGAAGTTTCCCGCGAAAGCCGGCATCGCCGAGCCGGATACTCCGTTGAGTACCGTATTGATATGCCGATCCAAATCGTTCATCAGCTCGGTATTTCCTGCCAGTGCCGGAAACGTCGGCGGGTTGCCGGTTCCATCCGGCATGTGGCAAGCGGCGCAAACCGAGTTGTAGACTTGTTCGCCACGCTCCATCAATTCATCCAACCCCCACTCACGATCGATACCACTGCTCGCAGCAGCGGTTTCTTCTTCTCGTGCCGCCAACCAACTTTCGAATTCCTCCTGCTCGACCGCCTTGACCACCGCGGGCATGAAACCGTGATTCTTGCCGCATAGCTCGGCGCATTGGCCGCGATAGATACCCGGCTCGTCTATCTGCACCCAGGCCTCATTGACGTATCCTGGCACCGCATCCTTCTTGATGCCGAGTTCGGGTACCCACCAGGAATGAATGACATCCGCGGACGTCATCAAGAGTCTTACCTTGCGATCTATCGGTAGCACCAAGGGTTGATCGACCTCGAGAAGATAATGTTCGGTCTTGCTCTCGGTACCGGAAATCTGTTCCGCAGGGGTAGTGATATTGGAAAAGAAATCCACTTCATTATTGAGATAGGCATACTGCCAGCGCCACTGATGTCCGGTAATCATGATGTCGATCTCGGACTCCGAGGCGTCATACATTTTTTTCAGCGTTGCCGTCGCCGGCACGGCCATCGCCACGAGAATCAGCAGGGGGATGGCGGTCCAGAATATCTCCACAACGGTATTTTCGTGAAAATTCGCCGCTTTGGCGCCCTTGGAGCGGCGATAGCGATACAGGGAATAGAACATCACGCCGAACACCAAGACGCCGATGACCACGCAGATCCAGAAGATCAGCATATGCAAGGAATAAATTTCTCGACTGACCTCCGTCACCCCCACCGGCATGTTCCAACCGCTGGCAAGTGTAATGGAAGCCGGACTCATGCCACCGGTAACCGCAATCCCCCAGGCAAGCCGTTTGTGCATTGCCTCCTCCTCTCTCTAAACCGGGTGCTTCCATCACTCGAATTGTTGTATTTCCGATAGCCACGACGTCCTTGTCGCAATTTCCCAGGCCGAAGCAAAATTCGCTTCCCTTAATGCAAGGTAGGAGCTTTCTTGGAGAATGACTATCAACGTTAGTCTGCTTGACAAACGTTAGGTTATAGTCATGCACTATATGTTCAGCATGCCGACGAGCACCGGCAGGACAAATGCGGTAAGCAGCCCGGTCAGCCCCATGGAAAGTCCGGCAAAAGCGCCTGCCACCGCACCGATGGATGCAAAGCAATAAGCGGTGCCAAACCCGTGCGCCGCCAGCCCCATAGTGAACCCCCTGACCGCCGGATCGCGAATCCCGAGCCACCGAAACAGCCAAGGGCCGAGGGCGCAACCGACGGAACCGGTCAACAGCACAAGCCCTGCCGCCAACGCCGGAATCCCTCCCAACTGCTCCGCGATACCCATGGCAATGGGCGACGTCACGGATTTGGTCGCCAGGCTCAGCAGGGTTTCGCGACTGGCGCCCATCAACAACGCAATACCCAGGCTGGAAAGCGAGGCAGTAACGACCCCTGCTACACAGCTGATCAAAATTGGCCACAGCAGCTTACGCACTCGCTCCCTATGGTCGTAGAGAGGGATTGCCAAAGCCACCGTCGCCGGCCCCAGTAAAAAGTGAATGAACTGGGCGCCTTTGAAATAGGTGGCGTAATCGATACCAGTGGCGAGCAAAAACAGAATCAGCAGCGCCACGGAAACGATCACCGGATGTAATAACGTCGAGCCGCCACTCCAGCGATTGACATGACTTGCCAGTAGAAAAGCCAGCAATGTAACCAGCAGGGAAAGGAGCGGATTACCGGAAAGATAAACCCACAGCTGATCCAGCACGACGATGTTCATGGTCGCCCTCCTCTGGATTCGAGCCGTTTGACCAGCCAATTCATGACCTTCCCGGTGACCCCCAGAGTCACCGCCGTAGAGAGAATCAGAGTAATGACCAGCGTCCAGAAATCCGCGCGTATCAGATCAGAGTGCACCATGACCCCCACGCCAGCGGGTACGAATAGCAGCGTGAGATAGCGAAGTAGCCCCTCACCGGCCTTACGCAGCGAATCAGGCACTCGACCGTTGATCATCAGGCCGATCAATAGAATCAGCATTCCCATCACCGGCCCCGGTACCGGTAATGCGAAGCTTCGAACCACCAGCTCCCCCAGAAACTGACAAATCAGCAACAGACTCATTCCTGCAATCAATGGCATGAAACGCCCCTTAATGAGACAAAATGTTTA
Organism: Pistricoccus aurantiacus; assembly: GCF_007954585.1. Taxonomy (GTDB): domain Bacteria; phylum Pseudomonadota; class Gammaproteobacteria; order Pseudomonadales; family Halomonadaceae; genus Pistricoccus; species Pistricoccus aurantiacus. The sequence goes on along the minus strand of NZ_CP042382.1, from coordinate 2,746,975 downwards.
TTTTATCCGAATCTGAGGAAACCGACCTATCGGTGGCAAGCGACTGATGGAAAAGCACAAAGCTCTTTTCATTTCTCCAAGCCCGAGGTAGTATACGCCTCGTTCTCGGGCACACCGCTGACCGAAAACACGGTACGGGGCGTGGCGCAGCTTGGTAGCGCGCTGCAATGGGGTTGCAGAGGTCGTAGGTTCGAATCCTATCGCCCCGACCAAAAACACAAGAAAACCGCCACTCGGGACGATCCGACGTGGCGGTTTTTCGTTGTTGGTCTTTCTCGATCTGATGGTCTGGCAGACGACCTCGAGGTCATGACGATTCGGGTGGACTTTTACGCAGCGCTTTCGCCATTTCTCGGTATCGCAACAACTCCTCTAATTGCGTTAGTGCCACCGAGCGGTCCAGGGGGCCAGCCATCAAGCCATGAGCCCGCGAAGAGTCGGCTTCGCCATTTCCGATACCGCTTCGCGCCCAGCGTGTATAAAACCCCGCGATCTCTCCTGGCGAATTCTCGATGCGAGCGTCATCAAGAGCTTGACGAAAATGCCCATCGCGCTGCTTCAACGAATCCGTCGTCCGTTCAATCGCCTTGTCGGCAACATCAGCGATGTCATCGGCGAGCCGATCGATCAATTCGGCACGCTCGATGGATCGCAAAAGGCCGACCAATGCCTGAATCGGTTCATCCTGTATAGCGTCAACCCGGAAAGTCTCGGCGGGAATCTTCACCCCCGGCGACTGGGTTTCCAACGCGCCGTCGGTCAACCGCAGCATGGTGCGATAGACATCGACGCGACTTTCATCAAGCCCGGACAGCATGTCTTCCGCTTGGTGGGCCAGGCGGCGCAGCTTGATCTCGCTACCGAACAAGGTGAACTGCTCTATACGGTTCCACACCAGCAAGACCAGGCCGGTGCCAAAGGCCAGAGTCAACATGCTGACGAAGGCCCCTCCCTCCAGATAACCGGTAAACAGAAAAACGAAAGCCAGTGCCGTCAGAAAGGCAGCGGCCAGGACGGACACCACCTTGCGCTTGAGGGACAGGCCAGCCGCGTTCAGCCGGTCTTCATCTGCCTTGGCGGGGCGTGCCTGGCTTCGAGACTTCATGGAAAATGCTCCTAGTCCTGCACCAGCTTCCAGGGAATGGACTCACCGGCCATCAAGGGAACGATGCAATCATCGCCGGCATAGGCCAGCGTCTCCGGCATGCGCCAGGATTCCCGCCGGAGGGTCAAAGTTCGCGAGTTGCGCGGCAGACCGTAGAAATCCGCGCCGAAATGGCTGGCGAATCCTTCGAGCTTGTCCAGGGCTCCCGCTTGGTCGAAGGCGGTAGCATAAAGCTCGATGGCGGCTGGCGCGGTGAAGGCACCGGCACAGCCAGAGGCGGCTTCCTTGTCCTGCCGACGATGAGGAGCGCTGTCGGTGCCCAGGAAAAACTTCGGCGAACCGCTGGTGGCGGCCTTGAGCAGGGCGGCGCGATGGGTTTCCCGCTTCAGGATCGGCAAACAGAAATAATGCGGGCGAACGCCCCCTACCAACATGTGATTGCGGTTGAACAGCAGGTGATGCGCGGTAATCGTCGCCCCAATATTCGCCGGCGCCCGCTCGACGAACGCGACTGCGTCAACGGTGGTGATATGCTCGAACACCACCCTGAGATTCGGATGACGCTCAAGCAATGGCTCCATGACCTCTTCGATGAATACCGCTTCACGATCGAAGATATCGACCCCGGGCGCGGTGACTTCGCCGTGCACCAGAAGCGGCATACCGAGCGCCTCCATGGCGCTCAAGGCCGCGTCGCAATGGCGAATGTTCGTCACCCCTGAGGCGGAATTGGTGGTGGCGCCGGCAGGATAGAGTTTCACCGCATGAACGATGCCGCTTTGCCAGGCTTTTTCTACTTCATCGGCGCCGGTGTGATCCGTCAGGTAGAGCGTCATCAGCGGTTCGAAATCGCTGCCTTCCGGCAAGGCGGCAAGGATCCTTTCGCGATAACCACTGGCAGCTTCAAGCGTCGTCACCGGCGGGGTCAGGTTGGGCATGATGATGGCTCGCCCGCACTGGCGAGCGGTATACGGCAGCACCGCTTTCAATGCATCTTCGTCACGTAAATGCAGGTGCCAGTCGTCGGGTTGGGTAATACGCAGTTCGTTCACGGATAATCCTGCCTGGAAAAATAGTGAAAGAAATCATCACGCGATGAAAATAAACGCGATTGGAAAATGACAAGAGTATAGCGTTTTCAATGGTCCCACGCGGCTTTCGCCAGGCATTCACGTGTTCACGATTCTTTTATATTGACCCTGTCGCAGTTTGGCGACTACGCTAGAAAGGCTTTGAATCGGGTCATGCTTTACACCTCTCCTTGTAATTCGGGAACAGCTGGCATGAATAATTCGACTTTCCACTTTGGCTGGATCTCCTTACCGGCATGCCTGATGCTCGGTGCGTCGCCTCTTGCCATGGCGGATACCGGACAACTGGTTTATGCCAATGCGGATACCGTGCAAGTGGAGGTAGATGAACGAATGCTGTTAGGCGGCAATGAGGTCGTATCCGCGGACGGCTTCACCTCAGGCTTTCGCCTGCTCGGAGCCTATCTCATGCCTCAAATACCCAGCATCGAACTTGGCGCGGAAATCAGCTATCTGCAAAGCGACGATATTCCCACCTCCGTCAATGGCAGCCAGGCCATCATGAACACCACCAGCTTGAACGGCGCCCTGCTGGCCGGATTGCGTATCGGCATGGTAGGAGTCTTCGCCAAATCCGGGCTGGCTCAATGGCAAGGGGATTTCATCAACGACGCCGGACGCGACAAGGACTCGCTGGGCGGCACCGCGCCCATTTACGGTCTTGGCGCCAGCATGCGATTTTCCGGCATGCTCGGTCAGTTGGAATACGAGTACATCGATACTCGGGAGCTTGAGCATCTGAAAATGGCCACCGCCAGCATTACCTATCAGTTCTGATAATCGATAATCCTATTGCTACTTATTTCAACGCCATATTTATTAGCATACACAAGATAACGGTATAAATCTAGAAGCTGGCTATTTCTTCCCGGGTCAGCGTTCGACACTCTCCCGGCGCTAGCGCCGGATCGAGTGTCAGCCCGCCTATTGCACTGCGATGCAGCCGCTCCACCCGATTGCCGATGGCCGCGAACATGCGTTTTACCTGATGGTATTTGCCTTCCTCGATAGTCAGCCTAACCTGACAAGGCGTTGATAGTTCGAGAATCGCGGGCCGTGTAGGTTTTTCCTCGCCTTCCAGTTGCAGCCCTTGGCTGAACATTTCGATAGCACGCTGCGCGGCGGCGCCTTCCAAGGGTTCCGCCAGGGTCGCTTCATAAAGTTTGGGGCATTGCTTACGGGGCGAGGTGACTCGATGAATCCATTGACCGTCGTCTGTCAGCAGTACCAGTCCCGTGGTGTCCACGTCTAGGCGACCTGCGACTTTCAACCGCTCCACCTTGGGTAGATCGATCAAGTCGGTCACCAGCGGGTAGCGCCCTCGCCGGCCGGTGCACTCCACCCCGGCAGGCTTGTACAGCATCAGGTAGCGCGGCCCCACCAACTCAAGCCGCTGTCCTTGCCAGGTCACTACGCTGTGCTCATCGACCTGAACCGCCGGGTTCTTGATCGGCACTCCGCCCACCAGCACTTCCTCGCGGTGCAAGGCCTTCTTGGCCAGGCTGCGGGTCAACTCCGTGGTTTCTCCCAGAAACTTGTCCAGACGCATCAGCCGAACACCTCGAAGCGATCCGCATCCCGCCAGGCGGGAAACTTGTCGCGAAAATCAGAAAGCGCCTGACGATCGAGCTTGACGGTTTCCACGAAGGCGCTATCCCGAGGATGATCCAGTAGCGGCTCGCCCTTGAAGTCCACCAGCATGGAATCTCCAGCGTAGGCGAGGCCCTTGGCATCCTCGCCGACCCGGTTGACACCGATCACGTAGCACAGATTCTCGATAGCTCGCGCTTGCAGCAGAGTCCGCCAGGCATGGCGCCGGGGAGCCGGCCAGTTGGCGATACACAACAGCGCATCGTATTCGAAATGGCGCTCCTCGCTTGGTTGCTGACGCAGCCACACCGGAAACCGCAGGTCGTAGCACACCGTCAGCAGCAGCCTGAAACCCTTGTAATTGACGACCACCCGCGCATTGCCCATGTCGTAGCGCTCGTGTTCTCCTGCCATGCGAAACAGATGCCGCTTGTCGCTATAGATCATGCCCGCCGGATCCGCCCAGATCAGCCGGTTGTAATACTTGCCTTGATCTTCGATGGCGATGCTGCCGATGATCGCGCAGTCGCGTTGCCTGGCCTGCTGCTGTAGCCAGGCGACACTTGCGCTGTCTTGCATCGACTCCGCCATTTCTCGGGAGTTCATGGTAAAACCGGTGGCGAACATTTCCGGCAGCAGGATCAGATCCGTGACGGTATGATCGATACCTTCCAGTAGTTCTTCGAGCCGCTGGCGATTGGCCGCCGGATCCTCCCAGCGCAAATCACACTGCACGAGGGTCGCTCTCAGTTCGGTAGTTCTCGGTTCACTCATTTTTTACTCCTGCGGATTACATAGCTTTCAGACTAAACGAGACGCCGACGATTCGCAGCTTCAGAAGCAGGAAAGTTCCCGTTGCCATAAGGAATGCTCTAGCCCGAAAATTGCACCAGACATGAAAAAGACGGCTGAAAATCGGTTATAATTCAAGCTCCTACACAAGAACCAGCCGACTCAGCCGCCATGACAAAATGTACCATGCCCTCCGCTTCCTTTCCACGCTGTAAAGGCCGTCGGATCGTCGCCAGTTTCGATGGCGGCGATGTCACTTCCGACGGCGGCATCTTGTTGTTGCGTCAGCTCGACCGTGAGATGAGCCTGACACGCGCCGTGGCCCGCCGGCTGACCGATGAGCGTGATCCTCAACGCTGCCACCACCGCACGCAAACCTTGGTCCGTCAGCGTGTCTTCGGCCTGGCCCTGGGCTACGAAGATCTCAATGATCACCACGCGCTGCGCCATGACGTCGCTCTGCAGACCGCCGTCGATACCGATGGCGTGCTGGCCAGCCAGTCCACCCTGTGTCGCTTCGAGCAACAGGCCAACCGAGACTGGGCGGTGGCTATTCATGAGGAGCTCATCGAGCAGTTCATCCGTTCCTTCCGCAAGCCACCCAAGAAGCCGCTCTACCTCGACTTTGATGCCACCGACGATCGCGTGCACGGCGAGCAGCTCGGGCGGCACTTCTCCGGTTACTACGACCACTACATCTTCCTGCCGCTGTTCGTGTTCTGCGGTGATCAGCTGCTGGCCAGCTATCTGCGCCCGGCCTCGCGGGATGCCGCCCATCATGCCGGCGCCGTCCTGGCGCTGCTGGTCCGGCGGCTGCGTCAAGCGTGGCCTGAGGTACGGATCGTGTTCCGCGGTGACAGCGGCTTCTGCCGCCCGCTGATCCTCAACTGGTGTGACCGTCACGATGTCGATTACATCATCGGCATCGCCGGCAACAAGCGCCTGGCCAAGCGGGCATTGGACACCGACTACGCGTCGGCCATCCGCTTTGAGGAGAGCTGGGAGAAGCAGCGTGTGTTCGGCTTTATCGAGTACGCGGCCAAGAGCTGGAACGCGCGTCAACGCAAGGTGATCGTCAAATCCGAGACCAGCCGGCGCGGGTTCAACACGCGCTATGTGGTCACCAGCCTGCGCGGCTGCAGCGCCGAGTGGCTCTACGACCACCGCTACTGCGCCCGGGGCGAGATGGAGAATCGGATCAAGGAGCAGCAGTTCCTGTTCTCCGACCGGACCAGCTGCCACGCGTGGTGGCCGAACCAGTACCGCCTGCTGCTCTCGGGGCTCGCCTACCTGCTGCTGGAGCGGCTGCGTCGGATTTACCTGAAGCGCACCGCCTTCGCCCAGGCGCAGGTCAATACCATCCGCCTGAAGCTGTTGAAGATCGGCGCCGTCATCACCCGCAACACCCGCACTATCCGGCTGATGTTGAACAGTCAGTGCTCGGAACAAGACCTGTTCCTGAAACTGGTCAGCAAGCTGGTGCCGGGATAGCGCTGCGGCGTGCTGTCCCCGGCACAGAAAACACAGGGGGTAGGGGGAAGTGCGCCCGGAGACCATGAAATTGTTCAAGAACTAGCCAATTTCAGGCCGTGAGAGCCATCACCCTCACCGAGCCCAGTATCTAAGAGTCGCTGGCCAGTCTGGTGCAATTTTCGGGCTAGCGGTTATGCTAAATTGAGCTATTTAGTCGCGAGGTCACGATGCGCAGCCTATCGTTTTTCTCTTCAAACCAGAACCCAAGCGCGCTCAAGGGGGTCGGCTTTGGAGTAAGCGCCTATCTCATGTGGGGCTGCTTTCCGTTGTTTTTCGCCTTGTTCGAAGGCGTGCCCGCCTGGGAGGTGCTGATTCATCGGGTCATCTGGGCCTGCGGCTTCCTGGCTATCGTGATCACCCTGCTGCAACGCTGGTCGCCGGTGAAGGCCGCGCTGCGCGAGCCCCAAAGGCTAGGCCGAGTACTCGCCTGCGCGCTGCTGATTTCCTTCAACTGGGGGTTATACATCTATGCGGTAAGTAGCCATCAAGTATTACAGGCAAGTTTAGGCTATTTCCTCACGCCTCTGGTCAATGTCGCTTTGGCCCTGGTGGTACTTCGTGAACGTATCACTGCCCTGCAGACAGCTTCCGTCGTCCTGGCGGTCATCGCTATCGTCGTGCAACTGGTTGCCTTGGGAGAATTACCCTGGATTTCGCTCACCCTGGCGCTGACCTTCGGCAGCTACGGCCTGCTGCGCAAACAGGTCATGCTGGACGGGCTTTCCGGTCTTTTTGTCGAAACTCTGCTGCTGTTGCCTTTGGGCCTGTTGGCGTTCGGTTGGCTGAGCGCCAGCGGAAACTCGCATTTCGGTGAGACCTCCCGCCAGACCTGGCTGCTCATCGCCAGCGGCATGATCACCGCCATGCCGCTACTAGCCTTTGCCGGCGCGGCTCGCCGTCTGCGCCTGTCGACTCTGGGCTTTCTACTCTATATCAATCCCACGCTGCAGTTCTTGATTGCCCTGTTCGTTTTCCGGGAGCCCTTGAATCAAATCCAGCTGATAAGCTTCGTGATGATCTGGACCGGGCTTTTGCTGTATATCTGGTCTGCCTGGCAGTCTCGCCCTCGCCCCACAGCATCGGCGACACCGACGAGATAGCCTTTATCGGCAGGCACGAACCCACTCTAATCCGCTCTGATCAAGGCGCCCTGATACGATGCTACTGAAGCGCTACCTGCCTATTCTCACCTGGCTACCGCATTACAACGCGCGTCTGTTCGGTGCGGATCTGCTGGCAGGCCTCATCGTCACGATCATGGTGATCCCGCAATCCTTGGCCTACGCCATCCTGGCGGGATTGCCGGCGGTGGTCGGACTTTACGCCAGCATCCTGCCGTTATTGGCCTATACCCTGTTTGGCACCAGCCGTACCCTAGCGGTGGGACCGGTGGCGATTCTCGCCTTGATGACCGGAGCGGCCTTATCTCCCATCGCCGCGCCGGGGAGCGAGCTTTATCTACAGGCGGCGCTGGTGTTGGCGCTGCTTTCCGGCGTGATACTCGTGCTCATGGGACTTTTTCGGCTGGGCTTTTTCGCCAACTTCCTGAGCCACCCGGTAATCTCCGGTTTCCTCAGCGCTTCCGCCATTCTGATCACCGCCAGCCAACTGGGAAATCTGCTGGGCGTCTCCGCCAGCGGCCACACCCTGATCGAGCTCGTGCCCAGTCTGATTACAAGCCTTGACAAGATTCATCTCGTGACTCTGGCGATTGGCGCAGGCAGCCTGATGCTTCTGGTCGTCATGCGCCGCTGGGGCCGGATGACCCTGGGCCGACTTGGCTTGAACGACGGCCTGGCGGGCTTGATCGCCAAGACCGGACCGGTATTCGCGGTGGTCATCACCACCCTGATCAGCTGGGGATTCGATCTGGAAACCCTAGGCGTCGCCGTGGTGGGTGATATTCCTAAAGGGCTGCCGCCGCTGACGCTGCCGGCTTTCGATGCCTCCCTCTGGCATCAGCTTTTGATACCGGCACTGCTGCTCAGCGTAGTGGGCTTCGTGGAGTCCGTTTCCATGGGCCAGATGCTGGCAGCAAAGCGGCGCCAGCGCATTTCCCCCAATCAGGAACTGGTGGGGCTGGGCGCCTCCAATCTGGTGGCTGCCTTTTCCGGGGGCATGCCGGTTACCGGCGGACTGTCTCGTACGGTGATCAATTTCGATGCCGGTGCCCAGACTCCCGCGGCGGGTAGTATCGCCGCCTGCGGCGTGGCGCTGATCACTCTGCTGATGACGCCGCTGCTCTATCATCTGCCGATCGCGGTACTGGGCGCCGTGATCACCGTATCGATCCTGACTCTGGTGGATATCCGTATGCTGCGCTTGGCCTGGGGCTATTCCCGCAGCGACTTTGCCGCCATGGCGGTGACCATCCTGCTGACGCTACTGGAAGGCGTCGAGGCGGGTATCGTTGCCGGCGTCAGTCTTTCCATCGCTCTGTTTCTGTATCGCACCAGCCGACCGCATAGCGCTGTCGTCGGCCTGATGGCAGGGTCGGAGCATTTTCGCAGCGTCACCCGTCATGAAGTCGAAACCCTCAGCCACGTCGCCTTTCTGCGTATCGACGAGAGCCTGTACTTCGCCAACGCCCGCTATCTCGAGGACACCCTCTACAACTTGATCGCCAACCGGCCGGAGCTCGAGCATGTGGTGCTGATCTGCTCCGCGGTCAATCTCATAGACGCTTCCGCCCTGGAAAGCCTGTATGCCATCAACGCTCGACTCAAGGATTCGAAGGTCACCTTGCATCTGGCGGAGGTCAAGGGGCCGGTGATGGATCGCCTCAAGCACAGCGATTTTCTCGACACCCTGACCGGGCGAGTCTTCCTGAGCACCTATGCGGCCTGGAAGGAACTGCGTCCACGACCGGATCAACCATGAACGGGAATCGGGAAGAGATGCCATGACCGTCACCGAGAGCGCCGTCGAGGACGCGCTGGGTCCACTGTTTCTGCTGATCCTGCTCGGTACCCTGCTCCGTTGGCGGCGTTGGCCCGGCGCAGATTTCTGGCCGCGGCTTGAACGGCTGATCTACTTCCTGCTGTTTCCCGCCATGCTGCTTGCCACCCTGGCCACCACGGACGTTTCTCGACTGCCAGTGGCGCGCATGGCGCTGGCGCTGCTTGGGGCCATGATCGTTTTTGCGTGTCTATTGTGGGCGCTGCGCCGGCGGATCGAACCCGAAGGCGCAGGCTTCACCTCGGTCTTTCAAGGGTCGCTGCGCTTCAATACCTACGTGGGAGTCGCCGGTGCAGCCGCCCTGCATGGCAATGCGGGCGCCACGGCGGCGGCGGTGGCCGTGGCGTTGATGGTGCCGGTGGTCAACGTGCTTTGCGTGACGAGCTTCGTCGCCGCGGGCACACTGGGAACGGCAAGTATCCGTAAGAGTCTTGGCGCGCTGGCTCGCAACCCCTTGATCCTGGCCTGTCTGCTTGGCATCGCCCTCAACCTGAGTGGCCTGGGGCTACCGGGCTGGAGCGAAGAGACGGTTAGTCTGCTGGGCCGCGCGGCGTTGCCCCTGGGACTGGTCGCGGTGGGAGTGGCGCTGCGGCCCGCGACGCTGCTGCGCCTGGATCGAAGCGTCTGGGTCGCCAACCTGACCAAGCTTCTGTTGATGCCCGCCCTGGTGCTGGGCCTGGCCACCCTGTTCGAACTCGACCCAGTAAGTCGTGACGTGGCGCTTCTGTTCGCCGCCCTGCCCACCGCGACTTCCGCCTATATCCTCTCGCGCCAGCTGGGCGGCGACGCGGAGCTGATGGCAGCGCTGATCACCGGGCAAACCCTGCTGGCGATGCTGACCCTGCCGCTGTGGCTCATGTTGGCCGGTTGAAACCCGGCAGGTATCCCGCACAAACGCATGCTACCCGAGGCGCATTTGCTTTAGTACTACAGTTGCAGATAATCGCTGAGCGGCATGGATACCACGGTCCCTATTGCCCGCTGTCGTCTCACCCAGTGATGATACTGGGCGATGCGCTGATGCCACCGACGCCAGAGGGACCAGCGCAGGACACTCTCAATTCCTCGTCGTCGCCAGGCAACGGCAGTGAGACACAGCCATCGCCGCATTTCGGCCAGAGAGAGGACCACGGGCCTTGCCCACCCAGGCTCAGCAACAGGCTTTTTTTCAACTGGCGACGGCGCAGCGTGACCAGCAAGGCATAGGCGGCCATCACCCGCGTGATATGACGATGCCAGCCTGTCCACGTCCGTACTTCATACTGATCCAGGCCCAGTTGGGACTTGCTCTCCTGGAAACAGCGCTCGATATTCCACCGCGCCCCGGCGGCCAACGTCAGATCCGCCAGTGACGTGCCCTCGGGGGCGAAAGTGAGGTATGCCGTCATCGCCCGCTTATCCTCCAGAGAGCGCCGTACCAACACCCCACGCTACCACCCTTGGAATGGCCCCGGATTGATGGCCAGAAACGCCCAGTCAGACAGCCGCGGTCCCTGGCTCCCGGCGCCCGCGCTAAGCCGGGTCCAGTCGAACTCGGCATTCTCCTGCAATACCGTCAGCAGATCACCGACCTTGCGTTGCTCCAGTCCCCGCCACACATGGGTCTTGCGGCTGACCGCCATCACGTAGCCCTGGTCGCGTTCCTCCAGGGCCCAGCGTAGCTGAAAGGACTCGCCATAAACGGCATCGCCTGTCACCCAGCGGGCCGTAACCCCGCTGTCCAGCGCATGGACCAGCATGTCCCGGGCCAGTGCCGTCTTGGGCTTGTGACCCACCGTCTCGGGAATGCCCGCCTGGCGGCAGCGTTTGCGATCCTCTGCCCAATCCCGAGGAAGGAACAGAGTGCGATCGATCAGGCCCTGACCCCAGCAGCTGGCATAACCGAGAAACACGCCGATCTGACAGTTTTCGATCCGGCCGGCGGTCCCGCTGTACTGGCGCTTGACGCCTGCCGAATGCCGGCCCTTCTTGAGGAATCCCGTCTCATCGACCACCAGCACCCCATCATCATCGCGCAAGGCCTGGTAGACGCGTTGTTGTACGGCATCGCGGGCCCCGTCTTCGTCCCAGCGAGCGCGGTTGATCAGATGCTGGAAGCCGTAGGGGCGTGTGTCGCCCTGGTGCTCGGCCAGTTGCCAGCTGTTGCGTCGTTCGATGTCTCCCAGCAAGCCGCGCAGATACGCACCCAGGCGTTCTCTTGCCTCGGCACGCTTGACATAACCGCCCAGTTCCGCCACCCAGGAAGACAGTTCCGATTCCCAGACATGGGCTTGCTCACGCAGACCCTCAGGGGTCAGGAGGTCATTCAGCATGGCATACCTCACTCACGATTAGGTGACCAACAAAGTATAGCGTTTATCTACAACCGTAGTATTAGGGTATATCGGTGCGCATTATCCACCGCTACTCGAACCACATAAGCAACGAAACCGCAACGCAAAAGCTGTCGCTGTGCTTGGTCTTGTCGGGAGCATTGCGATATAGTTGTACGGCATCTCCGTACGTAATGGTGAAATTATGGATGTTATCAGTGTAAACAAGTTCAGAGACAACCTGAAAAGTCTTGTGGAGCAGGTTGTCAGTAGGCATGAACCCCTCAAGGTGACGCGTCGCGCAGGAGCAGCATTTGTGGTCGTGAGTGCTGAGGACTGGGAAAGAGAGCAGGAAACACTGCATGTTCTTCAGAGTCGGGATCTGATGCAACAGATTGCGGCCTCCCTCGACACCCACACCCGTGGCCATGGGTACACACCCACCGACGAGCAGATGAATGAGATCACTGGTATTTGAGGGCAACACTTGGGAAGCGTATGAAAAAATGCGTGAGAAGGACAAGAACCTGCACAAAGCGCTCTGCAAGCTGCTGAAAGAAATGCTTCGGTCTGAAGACCCATCAACTGGTCTCGGAAAACCAGAGCCGCTTAAACACAGCCTGTCGGGCTTATGGGCCAGGCGTATTTCACAGAGGGATAGGCTCATATACCGGTTCGACGAAAGATACATTTATATTTTCGCCATCGGTGGCCACTACGACCAACGCTAATGTTGGTCCTACTCACGAAAAATAGACACTCGGTTATGCGCCTCTGCGCTCGTATTTCACCGGACTGACATAACTCAAAGCAGAGTGTCTTCTCTTTCGGTTATAAAAGATTTCGATGTGCTTGAAGATAGCGAATTCGGAGTTTTAGCGATCCCTGACATAGCTTCCTCTTTGCATTTAATGCCAACAGCATGTGCGGCTGGGGAATGGAAGCGAAGCCGCAATGTAGTATCCGTCGCCGTGCCTGTAATTGCTTGCATTTCTCAATATATTGCCTCCGTATTCGGCAGATGCCGACTCATCGCGATGGATACGGAACCAGGTTACATACAGTGCAGGGACGAAGAACAGAGCCAGTAACCGAGCGATACCATTAGCCAAGCGGCACCCTTTCCAATCTCTCACCAAACCACTGTTGCCTGAGTCCGCGCTGCCGGTCGAGAATAATCGCCAGATAGTCGCGCAACGGGTGGTCGCTGGACAGCGCTGCGCGGTGTTCAAGAAGCGAGGCTTGCGCCTTCATCTGAGTGGCCGGCAGATGATCGGCGGTGGCGTGGTGAATGAGCCACTCCAGCGGTGGCAGAAGCAAATGCGTCGCTTGGCTGGCAATGGCAAACGTAATACCGGCGGCATCGAAGTCCCCCAGATAGACGTGCGGCTTGCCGGTCGCCGTCCAGGTTTCGGCCAGCACAGCGAAACCCCCGCCGTAGTGGCGATCGCCACGGTAGATCACCAGCGGCTGCCGAAAGCGGTCGATGGCCTCGATATCGGGGGTGAAGGCGTAGAAGCTGTCGAGATTTTCCACTTGGATGAGGATGTCGAAGCCGCCTAGATCCAGCGACTGCCAATCGAGATCACGGTACTCGCGGGATTCACTGGCCAGCCACGGTGGCCGAGACAGCGCTGGGAGGCTCGCCAGTACCCGCCTGGTGCGGGGACGTTCGCGTACACTCTTCGCCTCGATCCCGCCTTGCTCGGCCTGTTGCGTGGTCGTGCGGCCACTCAATGCGATATCGAGGGGCGGATGCCCCAGGCTGTCCAGCACCTCGTTGATTTCGCCGAGCAGCCGGCGATCGAAGCGCAGCGTATTGCCCTGGCGATAGACAGCGAGGTCTATGTCGTACTGAGCGCACCAGGCCTCGATCTCTTTCAGGGCCTTTCCACTGCGCGGTTTCCCCACGGCGGGCACACGGTGCAATGTCTCCTCGACGCAGCGCAATAGCCTGTAAGCGCTGGGCGAGAGAGGGCGGGTCATGCTGGAAGCGCCAGCTGCAGCGTGACGTCGTGAATCAGCCGCAGGTGATTGAAGCGGCTGGCCTGACTCTCCTCCTGATGCAGGCGGAAGGCGCGCTGCTCGGTGCGTGGCAGGCCCTGGTATTCCGCGATCACCTGGAATAGCCATATTTCATCCGCCCACTCCAGATCGCCGGCGTGCAGATACGCCAGGGCACTGATCCCCTCGCGGTCGGGATGATCGACCACCGTCAGGTAGAAGCGTTCCACGTCCTGCTTCAGGGCCTGCTGGCGGGCAGCGACCAGGGTTTCTTCCCGGGCCTCGGCGGGTTGCGCGGCAGCCACCGTCTGCGGCTTGTGTGCCGGCACGGGTAGCCGGTGCAGCAGCTCGGTGAGTACCTGAGTATCCAGATGGCGGTCAAGCGCCGGCGCGGCGGCGGCGATGAGCGGGGTGGCCTGGTTGACCAGTGCCGGAACGTCGCTGCGGCGGGCGTAGTTGCCGGGCACAAACCCGGGGTGCTCGCGCAGGAAGGCGGCCATGCCCGCCACCAGGCGGCTACGCGACTGCTGCTGGCGAAAACGCGCCATCAGTTCCGTGAGTCGGTGCTGCACTTCGCGCAGGTTGGTGTAGTGCTGGCTGAGCTGCTGCTGCAGCTGACTGATCAGCAGCTTGCGCAGTGCACCGTCGCTGCCGACCAGCTCGATCAATTCATCAAAGTCGATCAGCGCCAGTCCGTCCAGCAAGCGTACGATCTGCTTCTGGGCCCGGTCGTTCTCGCGGATCTTGTCGTTGAGACGGCTGACGAAGCCGAAGTCGCTGTTGAAGCGCTGCCAGAGGCTGTCGATGGCATCGGCAAAGCGGCCGTTGAGGTCATCCACCTCCTGGCGCAGACGCAGCAGTTGCTGCTCCTGTCGCCAGTGCTCGCCGTGGCTGCGTGCCTCACGATAGCTCTGCACCAGGCCGCGCAGGAGTTCCAGGGTTTCGGCCACATCCGCATTGACATGGCGGCGGGTCTCGTCGGCGAGCATCTCGGCGATCAGTTCGCGCACCTTGGGGGCGAGCTTGACACCGCCGTGTTCATCGGGACGCCACAGGATGCGCGCTGCAAGCAGCTTGCGCAACGCCGAGTCGCTCAAGGTGTCCAGCGGCACCTCGTCGCGGGTATAGCCTTGCATCAAGGCATCGGCGTGCTTGCCGAGCAATGCCATCCGCTCGACACCCGTGGCGATCAAGCGGCTCTCCAGAGCGTGGGACTCGCTCTCGACTCCTCCTTTCACAACAGGGCCTCCTGGGTCGCCGGGCCCTCTTCGTCGACGGGCAGGTTCTCCTCGTCGCGGATGAAGCGCACCAGGTCTACCAGGTAGTCGATCTTGCCGGTAACCAGATAAACCTGGCGCTCAGCATGAGGCTGGAGCAGATAGCCGTGCTCTTTTAGACGCTTGAAGACCTGCTTCATCTGGGCGTCGAGCTGCTCACTCTGGGAGCCGAAGAAACTGTCCGTGGCCAGCCGTTCCAAGCGCTCGCGCAGGCTCTGGTTATCCTCGCACTTGGCGCTGAACTCCGCCGGCTTGAGCACGTCGCCGGGAGCGAGCAGGGCGTCGCGTCCCAGCGCTTCCTGAACCAGCTGCAGCCACTCCAGCAGGGGGAGCAGGCTGTTCAGCGTGTCGCCGAGCTGACGTGACAGTTGGTCGCGAGCGCTATCGTTTATTTGCCGCCAGGCCAGGAAGTAGACGCTGCCCTCGGGGTTGGACGCCAATCGCCGGTTGAGCGGTCGCAGGTAGGTATCGATCTGCTCGCGGGTTTGCTCATCCTCCAGCCGGCGAAAGGCGCTCTCGTCGCTCACCGCGCAGATGAACTCCCCGGCCAACAGCCGTTCCAGCAAAGGGCCATGTTCGATCATCAGGAGACCTCCTCGGCGGCGCGGGCCTGCAGGCGTTGGGCCAGGCGGCTCAAGCGCGGCTCGATGCGTTTCAGGTGGCGACGGTTGGGCTGGCCTGCGTCCCGGTCGATCAGGTAGCGATTGTGGAACAGCAGCAGTACATCCGACTCGGGGTTGGGGAAGGCTCCGACGACATGGATGTGATTGCTGTCGCAGGCCTCGAATAGCTTTTCCACGTTGTGGTAGGCCAGGGTGCCGATCTCGTCGATGGGCCAGTGGATGGCGATCTCGGCCTGACCGCGCAACAAGCGGGTAAAGGCGAGCAGGAACTTGCACAGGATCAGATAGGCCATGCCGTGGCTGGAGGACTCCAGCAACTGGCGGTCGTTCTTGATCACCAGATCGGTGCCGCCCTCGTTCAGTTGCAGCTCCAAGCGCAGCAGACTCTCGAAGCTGTACTGCTGGTCGCTGCGCAGCAGATCCACCACATCGGCCAGGGCGTTGAGATAGTCGTCACTCGGGAGGCCCACGCCGCGCCATGCCCGGAAGTATTCGGCAAACTGCTTCAGCGGCTCCCAGAAGCCCAGCTCGTCGATGGTGGACTGGATGCGAACCTCGGCCTTGCTGATTCCCTCGAGGCGCAGGTCGTCGGCAACCTCCTCGGAAAGGCGGCGGCTCTGCGCGCTGATGCGGCGGTTGAGGTCGCGAAAGACGGTGAAGAACTTGTCCAGGTCATCGCCGAGGTTACGGCCCTGCTGGATCAACTGCTGCTGCTGGTCCTCCAGTAGCGTGAGCATGCCGCGCAGCAGCAGTAGCTGATGCCGAGGGCTGGTGTTCTGCTCGGCGTCGTTCCCCGTCAACTTCGCCCGCTCGGCATCCAATGTTTCGACGAAGCCGCTGCTGCCCCCCTTGATCAATTCGCCTTCCACCTGCTCACACCCCTTGCGCAGGGTCTCGAGTTCGCGGCTGCGGCTTTCCATTGCCTGGCGGGCACGTTCGATGCGCTCGTGCACATCGCCTGGCGCCTCGCCGACCGGCTGGGGCGCGGCGGCCAGTCCCAGTCCCTCCACCTGGGTCAGCAGCGGCTTCAAGGCATCGATCACCTGCTGTTCGGCATCGCATTTGGCCTTCAGCTCAGTGACCGTTTCCAGATGTCTCGCCTTGGCCGTCTGGAAGTCGTTCCGGCACTGGTCGCGTTCCCGCTCGGCGGCCTGCTTGTCACGAGAAAGCGTCGACTCCTTGTCCACCAACTGCGGCTTGCGTTCAGCCCACTCCACGCGCATAAAGCGGAGGTAGGCTTCGAGCTCCTCCTGGCGCGCCGCGGTGGTGCGGATACGTTCCTCCAGCGCGGTCAGGCGTGACCGGGTCTCTTTCAGCGTCACCGCGTCGACCCCCTGCGCCTGCAGTTCCTGATCGAAGGCGGCTTCCAGCTCTTCTTTCTGACGCTGGTGCTCCGCCTTCAGGTCGTCGAGTTGGCGTTTGTGCTGGCGGATTTGCGCGTCGAGGCCATCCAGCTGGCTCTGAGCGTCGGCCTTCAGTTCCAGCAACTGTGCCTGGTGGGTATCGGAAAGCGTTTCCAAGGCCTCGCGCTTTTCATCGCGTAATGCCTGCTGGGACGCTTCCTCGGCTGCCAGCGCCTCTTCGCAGACGCGGCGGCGCTCTTTCTGCTGCCGGGTATGGCGCTCCTGCAGCTGGCTGCGTGCCTGGGTGGCGTATTCCACGTCCTGCTCGGCACGCTTGAACGCGCTGCGCGACTGCCGCAGTGTTTCGTCGGCTTCCTTGACAAGGTCATGCCGCGCCTTGAGCCGTTTTTCCGCGGCCTGAACATTGCCCTCGGCCCGGGCGTGTGCCGCTTCGGCCGCCTCGATGGCCGCGAGCAGGCTCGCCTCATCCTGGGCATGATCCGGCAGCGAAATGGCGGCCAGATCGAGGGTCACGCCAAAGAGAGCGTCGTGCTCCACTTCCGTGAGCTGGGGGGAGAGATCGCGGCGCTCCAGCAGTTCGGGAGCGATCACCTTGCCCAACCGCTGTTCCCATCCCGGGCGGTGATAGCGCAGAAAGTGGCGCAGGCTGCCCTGGGCGGGGTCGCGCTGCTGGTACAGTGCATAGCGGTGACCCTCCGCCTGGGCACGCTCATGGCGTGCCTCCTCGAGTCCACGTTCGGCGGCGTCACGCTCGCGTTTCAGCGTTTCGTGCTCATCACGCACGCCCTGCAGAGAGGTGGAAGCCGCATTGCGATCACTTTGCGCCTGGTCGAGTCGCGCCTGGGCCAGCTCGGCTTCCTGGATCTCCTCCGGCGTCTGGGCACTGGAGGCCATCTGTGCCTTGAGTCCCGCCAGACGCTCGACGCCTTGCTCGATACGGGTCTGATAGGCGGTGTCCAGATCGGCGTGCTCGGCGCGATAGCGTTCGTCCAGGGCGCGCTCGGCGTCCCACTGGCGCTCGCGGCACGTGGTTTTCTCGTCGCCCAGGCCGTCGATCAGGCCTTGCGACGCTTCGGTTTGGCGGGCCAGGGTGTCGGCCAGTTCCCTGAGTCGGCCATCCAGCCGGGCCTGGCTGGCCTGGGCGGCCTGTTGTATGACGCTAAGGTGCTCACGCAGCTGCTGGCACTGCTCGCGCCACTGGGGCAGGGCGTTCAGATCGCGTTCCAGCGCCGGCATGTCCGCCTCGGCATATGCTTCGTATCTGGTTTGCAGATCGTCGAGATCGCGTCGAGTACGGTCTAGCTCGCTGTCCAGTTCGCTGATGCGTTCGTTGAGCGCATCCCGTGTCTTCACGTAGCCCTGCTCCTGGGCCTGGAACTCGCACTCCTGACGTCCCAGCCGCGCCTCGACGTCGGCCAGGGTCCGTTCGGCACGATGGCGGTCGGCCTCGAGCTGGGGCTTGAGCTGCCACAGGGCCGTCTCCAGGTCGGCGATCTCCCTGTCCACATCATCCAACCGTCCCAGCATCTGTTGCAGTGGCTCGAGGCGCATGGACTGGCGCATCTGCGCGATCCACTCCCGGGCCTTGGTATTGCGAATGCGGGTAACCGGCAGTTCGACGCCGTCTTCCTCGAAGATCGCCGCCAGCATGGTCTTGAGGGTGTCCATCTTGCCCTCCTTGGCATGCACCGCCGAGACCAGTTTCTCCATGTGGCGGATGCGGTGCTCCGACTTGACCAGGCTGAACTGGGCGGCGATCTGGCGCAGTTTGAGGCCGTCACCTCTGCTGCCATGGTGCTGGGTGAAGTCGTTCTGAATCACCGAACGGTACTCGGACGTGGCTCCCAGCTTGGACGACACGCCGATCCCCTCGCGGCGCAGCCCGCTGGCCCACTGGCTGTAGTCCAGCGCCGCCATGCCGGCATCGCTCTCCACCAGGTAATTTTCCGGGCGGTAGGGCGCCGCCACGAAGCGGTATTCCACGCCACCCTCGCTCTTGCGGGTCAGCACCGCCTGACAGATATTGCCCGCCTCGCGGCGATACTCGTACACCAGATAGCTATTACGGTGCGGCAGGTAGAAGGCATCGAACTTCATCCGCGTCTTGGGCACCACCTTGTTGGGGAGCTCACCATAGAATACCGGTACCAATCGCTGCAGAGTGGTCTTGCCCGAGGCGTTGGTGCCGCAGATGTTGGTGTGCCCGTCGACACTGAGTTCGACCACGCCCTCGAGGTGGCCGTGGATCATCACGATTCGTAGCAGATGGGCCATGCTAGATCCTTATGAATCTTTAATGCTAAAAAGCATGGCGATCTCAGTCGCCAAGCGCAACCGCCGGGGATTTCTGGGCCCGAGGATTCCTGGGATAGTAGCGTTCCGGCATGCGTTCGATATGGGTAAAATGCTTGGTGTCCTTGTAGGGCATCTTCATGAAACCGGACACACCCAATCCTTCGATCAGATCGATGGAAGCCAGAATATCGTCAAGCTGGCGACGAAATTCCTCTTCCCGCTCCGGATCGAGCAGGCGGAAATAGCTGTGAATCTTCAGGTGTGTAGGCAGCGCTTCGAAGATCAGCATGCCGGTATGGTGAATGGCGTTGAGCGCCCTGAGGGAAGTGATGATCTTTTCCGGCAGCACCAGGAATTCCTCGGGGTCCGGGCCGTCCTCGAAGTAGGAATGCAGGCGAGTCTGGTCCTCGATATCCGGCATGGCGCTGACTTCATAAGGCAGATGAGCGCCTTCCGGCATTCGAAAGGGTTCTTCCTGACTTTCCCGCTCCACATGCAGGGTATCCCGTGCGTTGAACAGGCAGCTCTTGAAGATACCTTGGCGGTAGATGGTACGCGCCAGATTGACCATATTGTTGACCGCGGCGACAAAGGCGGTCTTGAGCGCCGGCGCCTGAAGGTTGAGGGAGCTGTCGATATATACCCCGTCGGTTTCCCAGCGCACCGCCAGCCCGCCGACCACCGGATAGCGTCCGAGCCGACTGACCGCGGCAAGGAAGGCCTTCTCGGTTTCTCCCATGTTCTGCATGAAGTTCTTGTAGTAGCGATCGAGCTGCACGTCGTTGATATCGTTGAGGGTTTCCGGCCCGCCTTCTTCTCGCAGAAAAGATTTTCGCGAGCTGTAGACCACCGTGTCGATTTCTTTTGGACTCGGTCGCGTCCACACAGGCACCAGCGCCACCTCCCTTGGCGGCTTGAATTCCACCATGACGGTGCGCGCCATGCGCGCCATGTGTTCGATGAAATAATCTCCGGCCTTGGCACGCAGGCGCGGATCCGGGTCGAGCATGCCGTCCAGGGTGCGGGCGAATTCCATGGGCAAGCCTAAGGAGGTGGCGGGAATCCCTCGATGGCCGAAACGACAGGACTGGGCGGAGGCCAGGGCGTAAAGCGTACCTGCCGCGCCCTGCTCGTCGAAACGCGGCGAGGATAGCCCGCCGTTCAACTGTTCCTCGCCGATGAAATAGACATCGCCCAACCGGGCGTTGGTCTGCTGCAGGTTGTCGGACATCAGTTCCATCACGCTGCAGGCCACCGGCTGCAGGTTCTCGTCGAGCTGAGCAAATACCGAGGAACCCCAGTCGATCAGGGCGATATTTTCCGTGGCAGCATCGAAGACCAGATTCGACGGCTTGATATCCCCATGCACCAGGATGCGATCGCCGCGAATGCTGTCCACGTTGCCGGATAAACGGCGCAGATGGCGTAGAATCTCTGCCAACTGATCGGCGATATGCATCACCAGACGTGGCGAAAGCCGCCCCTCCCGCAAGGAAATTTCCTCGAGGTTCTCCCCCGGTGCCCGCTCCATCACCAGGATCGACTGCTGGCGAACCCGCTGATAGGCGATCAGGTGAGGCACCCGGGGGTGATCCACCTGCTCGAGCATGAAGGCCTCTTCCTCGAGGCGATCCTGCAGATGCTGGGGCAGCGTGACCCGGGTGAACTTGAAGACGTAATGAGCGTCTTGCCCGTCATCCTGGGTCGTCACTCCGGCGAACACGAAGCCGTAGGCACCCTTGCCGATCAATTCGATCTGTCGATAGCCCAACTGACTAAGCTGAGTCTTGCACAGCTCGACCCAATCCTTGAGTTTCTTGGCATCCTGGTGGCTGAGCAGATAGACCGACTGCTCCTCAGGAATATAGAACTGCTGCAGGGAAGGCTCGGCCATCGACATTTCTCGGTGAATTGGGCGTTTACTTCAGTTCGAGCAGCATGGATTCCGGCGCCTCGAGAAAGCCCTTCCAGCGATTGCCGAAGCGCGCGATGGTGCCGCCATCGATGATGCGATGATCGCCGGCCCAGGTAGCGGTAAGGATCGCCCGACTGACCACCTGGCCCAAGGCATCGAAGCGCGGCAGCTGCTGGGTCTTGCCGATGGCGACGATGGCGACTTCCGGAGCGTTGATGATCGGCGATGCGTAGGTGCCGCCGAGCGCGCCGATATTCGACAAACTGATGGTGCCGGCCTGCAGATCCTGCTGAGCAACCCGGCCTTCGCGCGCCGCTTGGGTCAGCCGCGCCACTTCCGCAGCGATCTCCAGAATCGACAGGTTTTCCACCCCCTTGATGTTGGGCACGAGCAAGCCGTTTTGGCTATCCACCGCCATGCCGATATTGCAGCTGGGCTGATAGTGGATCTCGCTGACGTCCTCGCTGACCCGACTGTTGAGAATCGGGAAATCCTTGACTGCCAGCGCCATGGCCTTCATGAAGAACGGCATCAAGGTCAGCCGCAGTTCCCGGGCTTCCGCCTGAGGCTTCAGGCGCTGGCGCAGGGCTAATAGCTCGGTGATATCGATCTCGTCGCCGTAGCTGAAGTGTGGAATGCTGCTGGCGGCCAGGGCCATGCGCTTGGCCATGACCGCCCGGATGCCCTTGATCGGCTCGATCCGAACCTCATCGGAAGCCTTCTTGGCAGCCGGTTCGGTATCGGGCTGTCGGGATTTCCGCGCGGCGCCGGATTCAGCGCCTTCCTGCCAGGCCAGCACATCCTCCTTGAGGACTCGACCGTCCTTGCCGGAGCCGGGGATATCCTCGAGTCTCGCATCGAGTTCCCGCACCAGGCGCCTTACCGCCGGACTGGCGGGAATACGACCATGAGCGGGATCGCTGCCTTGATCGACCTCGGGCTCTTCCGGCTTATGGGACGAAAGAGCTGGCGACGAGCCTTCGTCCGCAGCGGTTTTCGATGTTATCCCGGCGCTGCTTTCTCGCGGCTCATCGTCTCGTTGATCCGCCGCCTTTGCCGGGGAGCCGGCACTTTCCTCACTGCTTGACTCTCCCTCTTCCACCAGGGCAAACAGTGGCGCGTGCACCTTGGCCACCTCGCCTTCCTGATAATACAGCTTGGTGATCTGGCCCTTGTAAGGCGCTGGGATTTCCACCAGGGCCTTGTCGGTCATCACTTCCGCCACGGGCTGGTCTTCCTCGATGACATCGCCTTCCGCCACCAGCCACTTGACCAGCTCGCATTCCACGATGCCTTCGCCGATATCCGGAAGAATAAAATCGCTCATTATTGTGCTCCCCTAACGGGCTTGAAAACTGACCGGCTTAGAAATTGACGCTGGCTTTGATAGCTTCAAAAATCTTGAGGTGATCCGGCATATATTCCTTTTCCAGGGTCAGCGGAAAAGGCGTATCCAGCCCGGTCACTCTCGAGATCGGCGATTCCAGATACAGGAAGCAGTGTTCCTGGATGGTCGCGGCGATCTCCCCGGCGAAGCCGCCGGTCAGCGGCGCCTCGTGGGTTACCAGCAGTCGCCCGGTCTTGAACACGGACTCCGCCACGGTCTCCGCGTCCCAAGGCAGGATGGTGCGCAGGTCGATGATCTCGCAGGAAATACCTTCCTTGTCCGCCAGGTCCGCGGCCTTTTCCGCCATTTCCATCTGTGCGCCCCAGGCCACCAGGGTGATATCGCTGCCTTCCCGAGTAACTTCCGCTTCTCCCAGGGGAAGTTCATAGTCGCTTTCCGGCACCTCGCCGCTGGAAGCGCGATAGAGCCGCTTGGGTTCGAAGAAGATCACCGGATCCGGATCGCGAATGGAAGCCAGCAAGAGCCCCTTGGCCTGATGCGGGTTGCGGGGAATCACCACCTTGAGCCCCGGCGTGTGAGCGAAATAGGCCTCCGGGGACTGGGAGTGATAATGGCCGCCGGAGATGCCGCCGCCATAGGGGGCGCGAATGGTCAGCCCACCCACGTTGAACAGATTGCCGGAGCGATAGCGAAACTTGGCGGTCTCGTTGACGATCTGATCGAAGGCGGGAAAGATGTAATCCGCGAACTGGATTTCCGCCACGGCGATGGAGCCTTGGGACGCCAGGCCGTTGGCGAAGCCGACAATCCCTTGCTCCACCAAGGGGGTATTGAAACAGCGCGCCTTGCCGAACTTCTCCTGCAGGTTGCTGGTGGCGCGAAACACTCCACCGAAGCCGCCCACGTCCTCGCCGAAACACATCACTTTCTCGTCCGCCGCCATGGCGGTATCCAGGGCCTCGTTGATGGCCTGCAGCATGTTTCTCTTCGCCATGTCACGCTTCTCCCTTGGCCGCGATGTTCGTCGAATCCTCAAGCTCGGGTCTTGTATCGTCGAGACTCGTATCGTCCAAGCGATCCGCACTCTTCGGGTAGGCTTCCGGATACTTGCGGATATGCGCCTTGAGCTGCTCGAACTGCGCCTTGAGCGCCGGAGTCGGTCGAGCGTAGACGTCCGTGAACAGGCTATCCAGAGTCGGCGGTGGCAGTTTCTGAGCGCGTTTCATGGTATCCAGCACGTCTTTACGCATATCTTCCTGCAGGGACTTTTCTTCTTCTTCGCTCCACCACTTCTTGGATTCAAGCCAGCGCCGCATGCGCAGGATGGGATCCTTCTCCCGCCAGGCTTCTTCTTCCTTCTTGCTGCGATAGCCGGAGGGATCGTCGGAAGAGGAATGCGCCGCCAGGCGATAGGTCATGGCCTCGATCAATACCGGGTGATGGTGCTTGACCACATGATGACGTGCTTCCAGAGTGGCTTGATACACCGCCAGCAGATCGTTGCCGTCGACGCGGATGACCCGCATCTTGTAGCCGAAGGCCCGGGGCGCCACGCCATCCGCGGCGAACTGCTCCACCGCCGGGGTGGAAATCGCGTAGCCGTTGTTGCGACAGAAGAAGATCACCGGGGCGTGATGCACCGTGGCCATGTTGAGCGCCGCGTGAAAGTCCCCCTCCGAGGCAGCGCCCTCTCCGAAGTACACCAGGGTGCAGTTTTCCTGCCCGGCCATCTTCTGGCCGTAGGCGTAGCCCGCCGCCTGGGGAATCTGGGTGGCCAGCGGCGATGAGATGGTCATGTAGTTGAGCTTGGCGGAGCCGTAATGGATCGGCATCTGTCTGCCCTTGCCGTAATCCTTTTCGTTGCCGAACATCTGGTTCATGAACTCGTCGACGCTGAAACCACGGTAGGCCAGCGCCGCCTGCTCCCGGTACTGGGCCATGATCATGTCGTCGTCGTCCAGGGCTGCGGTACTGCCCACCACCGCGGCTTCTTCCCCGGTGCACTGCATGTAGAAACTCAGCCGTCCCTGACGCTGAGCGGCGAGCATGCGTTCGTCGAGTACCCGGGTGAACAGCATGGCGCGGTAGATGCGCAGCGCCTTTTCCTTGTCCAGCTTGGGCGCTTTGGCGCCGTCGTAAAGGGTGCCATCCTGCTGCAGCAGCTTGAACACCGCGATATGGAATTCGTCGCCATCCATGAATTTCGCTTCATGAATGACGTCTTGACGTTGCTTGGTTGTCATTGTCGCTCTCCCTGGGGATAGACCTGGGGGAATAGTAGTGGGCAGCCGCAGAATCTTTATAAGCCCCTGCTTGCACAGCATAGCCGGGATATCGGATCACGACATCACGGCAGTTTACGTCAACGTAAGATAGCGACTAGAAGGGTAACCTGTATAGCGCTGGAACCAAGACAATAGTCGAAGAAAAGACTAACGGGAAAAAAGATGGCCCAGCCTTTCGAGGCTGCTATCCACCACCAGCGCCAGCAAGGCGATCAATACCGCCCCTTGCAGAATATAGGCGGTATTACCATTGACGATGCCGGCGATGATCGGATCCCCCAGGGTCTTGGCGCCGATGGTGGAACCGATGGCGGCAGTGGCGATGTTGATGGTGATGGAGGTGCGAATGCCCGCAACGATCACCGGCGCCGCCAGGGGAAGCTCTACTCGCCACAAGCGCTGGCGAGGCGACATGCCCATGCCCCGTGCGGCTTCCAGCACCGCGGGCTCAATCCCCTGAATGCCTACCAGGGTATTGCGTACGATGGGCAGCAGCCCGTATAGCAACAGCGCCATGATGGTGGGAACCGTACCGAAACCCAGCCAGGGCACCGCCAGGGCCAGCACCGCTACCGGCGGGAAGGTCTGGCCAATAGACGCCAGCTGGCTGATCAGGGGCAGAAAATCCCGTCCCCAGGGGCGAGTCACCAGAATGGAAGCGCCGACACCGATGATGATCGCCAACAGTGACGCCACTCCCACCACCAGGATATGGCTGATCAACAGGGTCAGCAGACTGTCACGGCTATAGAGTACTTCCCGAGAACTCGGCTCGATGGCGCGCAGCAGAGTTTCCAGCTGGGGCATGCCTAGAATCAAGCCCATCAGCAGCACCAGCCATATCACCGGGAGCAGCCAGGCGGTCAGAGCTCCTGCGCTCCTGGAGAGCGTGGTGGACGTCATGCGATCTCCCCCGTCAGGATATCTTCCAGCATCAGCACACCGACCCGCTTGCGATTGGCATCCACAACGCCAATAAAGTTCAAGCGATACCAAAGCATCAGGGACAGCGCCTGGCGTAGATTGTCATCCGGCCCAACGCTGATGCTGGCCTCCGCTGTCCGGGTGTCTCTAGCCTCAGGGGCTCGCATCACACTCGATACCCGTATCAGACCGGCCTTCTTGAGACCCCGATCCCGCCCGCCAAAAAGAGATTCGACGAAATCATCCTCGGGATGCTGCAGTAAACGCTTCGGCGTGTCCTGCTGCACGATGCGTCCTTGATGCATGACTACGATACGATCCGCGAGCTTGAGGGCCTCATCCATGTCGTGTGTCACGAAGACGATGGTCTTGCGGATCTGCTCCTGAAGATGAAGCAGCTCGTTCTGCAGGGTCTCTCGGGTGATCGGGTCCAAGGCGCCGAAGGGCTCGTCCATCAGCAATATTTCCGGATCAGCCGCCAAGGCCCGGGCCACCCCGACCCGTTGTGCCTGCCCGCCGGAAAGCTGATGCGGAAATTTCTCGGCGAATTCACTCTCATCCAGGGCGAGCAGCTTCATCAGCTCGCTTACCCGGTCGTCGATACGCGACTTGGGCCATTTGAGCAGCCTTGGTACCACCCCGATATTACGGGCCACGTTCCAGTGCGGAAACAGGCCGGTGCTTTGAATGGCATAGCCGATACGACGGCGCAGGGTCTGCGGATTGAAGCTGCGAATCTGTTCACCGTCGATGCGAATCTGGCCGCTGCTATGCTCGATCAGGCGATTGATCATGCGCAGGGTAGTGGATTTACCGCAGCCGGACGTGCCCACCAGCACGCATAGCTCGCCCTGATCGATGGACAGGGTAATATCCTCTACCGCGGTTTCGTTACCGAAGCGCTTGGTAACGCCGTCCAGCTCGATCTGCTTTCGAGAGTCAGCCATTCAGCCTTCCTTTGCGTAAGCTAGCACTCAAGGCGCTAAGCAGCCCGTCGACGATCAAGGCCATCAGTATGATCGGCAGGGCCCCCAGCAGCACCATGTCCATGGCGGCCTGGCCCAGCCCCTGAAAGATGAACGTGCCCAGACCGCCGGCGCCGATCAGCGCCGCCACCGCCGCCAGGCCGATGGCCTGCACGCTGGTGATACGCACGCCCTCGATCATCACCGGTAGCGCCAGCGGCAAACGTACCTGAAGAAAGATCTGCCGGGGGCTCATGCCCATGCCCCGCGCGGATTCGATGAGATTCGCCTCGACCCCGTCCAGCGCCACGTAGGCATTACGGGTCATCGGCAGCAGACTGTAACCGATCAGCGCCAAGAGCGCCGGAGTCCAGCCGATGCCCTGTACGCCCATTTCCCCCAGCCAAGGATAGGTTGCACCCAGCCAGGCCAGCGGCGCCAACAGCAGGCCGAACAGCGCCAGGCTGGGGATGGTCTGGATGATGCTCAGCAGCGAGAAAACTCCCCCCCGCAACGCCTGTGAGCGACGCATGGCAAGACACAGGCCAGCAGCAACAAACAGGCTGATACCCACTGCCGTGCCGACCAGTAGCGCGTGATAGCGCAGCGCCTCGATGAACTGGTCGCTGCGGCTGCGATATTCCTGCATCAAGGAAAGCGGATCGAGCCAGCCGCCGAGGATAGCGGCAAGCGTCGAACCCAGGATCACCAGCCATAGCCCCGCCCAGAGAAAACGCGACAGGCTGAGACGGCCCTTGAGTTCGATCATCATCAGCATCAGCAGAAACAGCATTACCCAGAGCCCGCTTCCCAAACCCACCCGAGCATAGGGCTGATCTTCACCGATGGAAACACTGCTGAACCAGGCAATCCCCCAGGGCATGGCTAGCAACATGAGCGTGACAAGACCTAGGCAGAGCCACAGGCGCCCCTTTGTTTCTTTCCAGGCGAGCAGGATAACGCTGATCGGCAGCAGCGCCAGCAGCATGGCCACGCCAACGCCGACGATATCGATCAGCGAGTAGCCTTGGCCCGCGGCGATCCGATTGGGCTGCACGCTGAGCAGATCCAACCCGAGCAGCGCCAGCACCAGGATCGGCATCAACACCAGCAGGACGCTGTTCCTGGATACCGACCGCGGACCTTTCAACGACTCAATTATCGTCGGCAAGATCATTCGTCCTTGTTGCTATCTTTGCCTTCCGCCGGGTCATCGCTTTTTTCATCGAGAGATGCCAGGAAATCTGCGGCAACCTTGCCCGGGTCCACGCCGTTGACCGCGACTTCGCTATTGAGCTGCTGCAGGGTCTCCAGATCCAGCGCCTCGAAGACCGGCTTGAGATGGGTAACGATTTCCGGCTGAACCTCAAGCACTTCCTCACGCACGATGGGCGCAGGCTGATAGACCGGCTGGACCTGCTTGGTGTCTTCCAGCACGCGCAGGTCGAGGGCCTTCAGACCGCCGTCGGTTCCATAGGCCATGGCGGCATTGACGCCGTTGGTGCCCTGGGCGGCGGCGCGCAGGGTCGCCGCGGTATTGCCACCGGAAAGCACCACCAGTTGGTCGGAATCCAGTTCGAAGTCGTAAGCCTTCTGGAAGGCGGGCAAGGCCACCGGGGATTCGACGAATTCCGCGCTGGCGGCCAGCTTGAAATCGCCACCCTGTTCGAGATAACGGCTCAAATCCTCCAAGGTCTTCAAGTCATGCTCGTCCGCCAGATCGCCGCGCACGCTGATCGCCCAGGTGTTGTTGGCTTTCGCCGGCGTCAGCCATACGATGTTGTTCTTTTCCCGATCGAGCTCCTTGACCTTTTCATAGGCGGCATCCGCGTCTTTCCAGACATCGCTATCGGTCATGTCGAAGAAAAAGGCGCCATTACCGGTATATTCCGGATAGATGTCGATTTCGCCGGCGGTGATCGCCTCGCGCATGATATTGGTAGCGCCCAGCTGCAGGCGGTTTTCTACCTTGACGCCACCATTTTTCAATGCCTGTAGAATCAACTCGCCGAGCACCGCGCCTTCCGTATCGATCTTGGAGGAGACGATCACGGGCTCTTTGGTCTGCCCGTCTGTCTCTTTTTCTTGCTGTTTTTCCTCAGCTTGAGCAGCCCCCAGGCCCACGGCTGCCGCCATCGCCAATGTCGTAACCCACGTCAACATCCTGTTCATTTTTCTTGGCCTTCCGTCAAAGTGTCCATGCAGTATAAGAAAACACTTGGATGATGCCAGACTCATAAAGTCGGATACTGCGACTTAGGTTTCATTTTGAAGGAAATCGCCATGGGGGAAGCACAGGAATGGGCCGCCTGGATGGAGCGTCTCGAACATCCCCTCGTCAGGGATCTGGCATGGTTATGCGTAGCCCCGGATCTTGTCGTCATGCAAAGCGGCGGACGTCCGACCCTGGCGGAACTGGGTCTTGAAGATCAAAATCCTGGCGACCAAAAGCTACGAGAGTTTCTGGAAGCGCAGGATAGCGAACCCCAGCACCTGCAGGTTTACATGCAATCGGCAATCAAGCGTCGCCTGGGACACTATCACGAACGCCTATGGCAGTACCTGCTGACCGTCGCTCCCAATAGCGAGCTGCTGGCGCACAACCTGCCTATTACTCGCGAGCGCACGACGCTTGGAGAACTGGATATTCTCTACCGATCGGAAAACTCGGCCGTTCCGATACACCTGGAAGTGGCGATCAAGTTTTATCTGGGCTTGCCGGAAGGCCCGGAAGACCCTGCCAGCCAGGCACGCTGGATTGGTCCCGGCGGCCTGGACAGTCTGGCAGGCAAGCGCCACCACTTGCATTATCATCAGCTACCCATCGCCGGCTCCGCGGAAGCACGAAACGCCTTGCAACGCTTCACACCGCAGAACAATGGACTGCCCTTCGCGCAGCAGCGGCTCAGTCAACGTATTGCCATGCCCGGCCGGCTGTTCTATCCGTGGCGACCAGCACTGCCGGCGCCCCGCGACGCCTATCCGGATCATCTGCAAGGCAAGTGGCTGAGCTATCGGGACTGGCCCTCTTTTCGCGACAACCTGACGTCGCACGCCTGGGGACACTGGCTGGCCAAACCCCATTGGCTGGCGCCGCCCAGAATCGAGACGCTGCTGCCGATATCCCGCCTCGAGCCCATGATGGCGCAGCATTTTTTTCATCGCGGCTGGCCGCTGGCCCTGGCGCTCTACAGCGAAGCCGACGGCTGGCAGCGCCTGTTTCTGGTCAACGATCGGTGGCCCCCAAGAATTCCGCTGCCTCCGACTCAGTCATCCGCCGTTTTTTCGAGCACCCACTGAGTGCCTTTCCGGGAATCCTTGAGCAGGATACCCAGCGCCGCCAATTCCTCACGGATTCGATCCGCTCGCGCGAAATCCCTGTCTCGCTTGGCTTGGGCGCGATCGTTGATGCGCGACTCGATTTCCGCTTCGCTGAGCGGAAGCGCCGCCCCGCTACCCTTGAGAAAGTTTGCCGGCACCTGATCGAACAGACCGAGAATGCTCCCCAGGCGCTTCAATTCAAAAGCAAGCCCCGGAGCGAGAGTCGGTGTTTCCTGTTTAGCGCGATTGAGCTCCCGGGCCAGATCGAACAATACCGCCAGCGCTTCCGGCGTATTGAAGTCATCGTCCATGGCCGCCTGAAAACGCTGGTGATACTCAGGGGAGATGGATTCCTGTCCCGATGTCACCCCATCCAGCGCGGTATAAAACCGCTCCAGGGATTTGCGCGCCTCAATCAGCGCACCAGGAGCGTAATTGATGGCGCTGCGGTAATGGCTGGCCAGCAGCAGATAGCGCACCACTTCCGGATCATGCACCTCGAGCACTTCGCGGATGGTGAAGAAATTGCCCAGGGACTTGGACATTTTTTCCTGATCGACACGTACCGCGCCGGCGTGCATCCAGGTATTCACGAAGCGCTTGCCGGTGGCAGCCTCGCTCTGAGCGATCTCGTTTTCATGATGCGGGAAGGTCAGATCCGGCCCGCCACCGTGAATGTCGAAGGTATCTCCCAGGCAGCGCGTGGCCATGGCGGAACACTCGATGTGCCAGCCCGGACGCCCTTCGCCCCAGGGAGACGACCAGCTGGCTTCGCCGGGCTTGGCGGCTTTCCACAGCACGAAGTCCAGCGGATCTTCCTTGTGATCGTCCACTTCGACTCGTGCTCCGGCGCGCATCTCGTCCAGATCGCGATTGTTGAGCTTGCCATAGTCGGCGAATTTCCTGACCCGGTAGTAGACGTCCCCATTGGCGGCGGAATAGGCATAGCCTTTTTCCACCAATGTCTCGATCATCGTCAGGATATCCGCGATATGCGCCGTCGCCCGAGGCTCTTGATCCGGAGGCAGCACCTTGAGCCGCGCCTCGTCCTCGCGCATGGCCTTGATCATGCGCTCGGTCAGGGCATCGAAGGGTTCACCGTTTTCCTCCGCACGCTTCAATATCTTGTCATCGATATCGGTGATGTTGCGCACGTAGGTGACGTCGAAGCCCCGGGCGCGCAGATAGCGGGTAATGACGTCGAAGGCCACCATGACCCGGGCGTGGCCGATATGACAGAAGTCATAGACGGTGATACCGCAGACATAGATGCGTACCTTGCCGGGTTCCAGAGGAACGAAGGTTTCCTTGCGTCGCGTCAGCGTATTGTAGATCTGCATATCAGCCCTTCTTCTGGCCTTGCTCATTTTTCTGGATGCGCGCCCAGCCGTCCTTGAGCCCCACGGTGCGATTGAATACCAGATGGCCGTCTCGACTGGCATGGCGATCCGCGCAGAAATAGCCGACTCGCTCGAACTGATAGCGGCTTTCCGGCGCCGCGTCCGCCAGGCTCGGTTCGGCGATACCCTGCACGGTAATCAATGAATCTGGATTCAAATGCGCCAGGAAGTCCGCATCCGCCTCCTTGCTCGGTGCTTCCACCTGAAACAGGTTGTCGTAAAGTCGCACTTCCACCGGCACCCCGCGTTCGGCGCTGACCCAGTGGATCACCCCTTTGACCTTGCGGCCTTCCGGGTTCTTGCCCAGGGTGTCGAAATCGATGCTGCAGTGCAGTTCTCGAATTTCGCCATTATCCTCCTTGAGCACCTCGTCGCAGCGGATCACGTAGGAGTTGCGCAGCCGCACCTCCTTGCCCGGAGCGAGACGAAAGAACTTCTTCGGGGGCGCTTCCATAAAATCGTCGGCGTCGATCCACAGCTCGCGGGTCAAGGGCACCTTGCGAACCGGCATATCCTCCCGCGCCGGATGGCCGGGCACCTCATAGACTTCCTCGTGCCCTTCTTCCACGTTGGTCAGCACCACCTTGAGCGGCTTGAGCACGCACATGGCTCGGGGAGCGTTGTCCTCGAGGTCGCTGCGAATGGCGTGATACAGCATGGCGATATCCACCAGGCCGTCCGCTCGGGTAACGCCAATCATCTCGCAGAACTTGCGAATCGCCGCCGGGGTGTAGCCACGGCGGCGCATGCCGGAGATAGTCGGCATGCGCGGATCATCCCAGCCGTCGACGATGCCTTCGTCCACCAGCAGCTTGAGCTTGCGCTTTGAGGTCAAGGTATAGTTCAGGTTCAGCCGGGCAAACTCGATCTGGCGCGGTCTGGCGGGCACCGGCAGATTGTCGAGAAACCAGTCATAAAGCGGGCGATGATCCTCGAATTCCAGAGTGCAGATCGAATGGGTAATCCCTTCGATGGCGTCGGATTGCCCATGGGTGAAGTCGTAGGACGGGTAGATCTTCCATTTGTCGCCGGTCTGATGGTGGCTGGCATGACGAATGCGATAGAGAATGGGATCGCGCAGGTTGATGTTGCCGGAGGCCATGTCGATCCTGGCCCGCAGTACCTTCTCGCCCTCGGCGTATTCCCCGTTCTTCATGCGCTCCAGCAGGTCGAGATTTTCATCGTTGGAGCGATCCCGGTAGGGGCTTGGGCGACCCGGCTCCGTCAAAGTGCCGCGATACTCCCGAATCTCCTCCGGCGATAGATCGTCCACGTAGGCCTTGCCCTGCTCTACCAGATGTCGAGCCCAGGCGTAGAGCTGATCGAAATAGTCCGAGGCAAAGCGCACCTTGCCGCTCCATTCGAACCCCAGCCAGTGGATATCGTCCTTGATGGCGTCGATATAGGCCTGTTCTTCCTTGGCCGGATTGGTATCGTCGAAGCGCAGATGGCAACGCCCACCGAACTGTTCCGCCAGGCCGAAGTTCAGACAGATCGACTTGGCATGACCTACGTGCAGAAAGCCATTGGGTTCCGGGGGAAAACGGGTCACGATGGTATCCGCCTGACCGGATTCGATTTCCCCGCGAATCTGGTTGCGAATGAAGTTGGGAGCGTTGGTGCTTTCGGTACTCTCGGTGCTCATGGGGATTGTGGGAACCTCGTGATGGATGCGCCGCTGGTTGGCGTAAGGCTGTGGAGCTACGCGCCGGGTGGCAAAACCGTTATTATAGCGTGAGCGCGTCCTGCGAAGCCAAGACGCCCACTCTTTATCCATCGCGAGACTACCATGATCGTTCTACAGACCAATTTTGGCGATATCATCCTGCGCCTGAATGAAGAAAAAGCTCCCAAGACCGTGGAGAACTTTCGCCAGTACGTGCGCGACGGCCATTATGACGGCACCCTGTTCCACCGGGTCATCAAGGGTTTCATGATCCAGGGGGGCGGCTTCGATACGGATTTCGAGCAGAAAGGCACCCGGGCATCGGTGGAAAACGAAGCAGACAACGGCCTCAAGAACACAAAGGGCAGCGTCGCCATGGCTCGGACTCAGGATCCGCACTCCGCCACCGCCCAGTTCTTTATCAACGTCGGAGACAATGATTTCCTCAACCACCGTGGCAAGAATATCCAAGGCTGGGGCTATACGGTTTTCGGTGAGGTCGTCGAGGGCATGGACGTGGTGGAAAGGATCGAGAACGTCGCCACCACCCGTCGCGGCATGCACGCGGACGTCCCGACGGAGGACGTGGTGATCGAGAAGGCTTTCATTGAGGAAGATGCTCAGGAAGAAAGCGGGGATTCATGATCCGACTGATTTCCGATCTTCACCTTCATCCCGGTCAGCCGGCTATTGCCGCCGGCTTCCTGAATTATCTCGAGCGGCAGGCAAGTCAGGCGGAAGCCCTGTATATCCTGGGGGATTTTTTCGAAGCATGGATTGGTGACGATATCCTCGATATCGACGTCGACCACCCCCAGGCGTTGGCCCTGGCGGCGCTTGCCCGCCAGGTGGCTGAGCGCCTCAGGAAGCTGACCAAGAACAGCACTCGGCTATACCTGATGCACGGCAACCGGGATTTCCTGTTGGGGGAGCGCTTCGCCGAGGCCTGTGGCGGGACCCTGCTCGAGGACCCTTCGCTTATCCACTGTGATGGCCAACCTCTGCTGCTGATGCATGGCGACAGCCTGTGCACCCGGGACGAAGCCTATATGCAGTTTCGTGCCCAGGCGCGCAATCCCGCCTGGCAGCAGCAGATTCTCGCCATGCCGCTGGAAGAGCGTCTCCAATTGGCTCAGCAGTTACGCAACCAGTCCGGTGAGTCCAACTCCAACAAGCCCGAAGACATCATGGACGTGACCGAGGATGAGGTGCGCAGAACCATGGTCGAGCACGGGGTGGACATTTTGATCCACGGCCATACGCATCGTCCGGCGGTGCACGAACTGCAACTCGACGGCAAACCGGCCAAGCGCTTTGTGCTGGGGGATTGGCGTCCGGACCAAGGCTGGGAAATCCTGATCGCGGACGGCAAGGCCCCGCGCTTGCAATCGTTTTCCCTTACCGTCTGATTCTTATCATTGAACCCGCAATATCGCGGGCTCAGTAATTGAGCAGAAAATCTGTGAATCAGAGCCGCTTGATCCTGGCTTCCTCGCGCAGATACTCCTGCAAACCGGCGATGGCGATCTGGGCCCGAAGACGCTCCACTAGACGACTCACGCCGGTGACGGTTTCACTATTCACCTCCCCCTGGCTGACTTCGTCCAGGGCGACCAGGGCGACCCCCTGATCTCCTACGGCCTCGCCGTAAATCGTCTGGTCGTCGTTCGCCGGTGCCGGCAAGCGAAAAGCGGCTTCGGCGACGAACCGCGGTGCTTCGGCATTCTGGCGCGTCGCGCCGGTAATACTCTGCCAGTCGATCTCCGGTGTCTCGCCATCCCGCAGCGCCTCGAGACGCGAATCCGCTAGCGCCATCAACGCCTGACGGCGTTTTTCCGCGAGCACCGCCTGGCGCACCCGATCCTCGACCTCCTCGAAGGCCAGGGCAGTCGCCGGACGCTGCTCTGCCACACGCAGCACCATTCGACGATCCTCGTCGAGCTCGATCACTTCGCTGTTATAGCCGTCTTCGAGCACTTCTTTATCGAAGGCGGCCTGCATGACGCCGGGCTCGGAAAGCACGCCCCGATTCACGTCTCGAGAGACCCAGTCACTCTTCTGCAGCTCGACGCCGACGCTGTCCGCGACGCTCTGCAAGTCATCCGCGGCGAAACTTTCGTCGATCAGCCGCTGCACCCGTTCGTTGAACTCGTCCTTGGAGGCGGCCAGAGCGGCTTCCTCACGCAAGCTGTCGCGCAGTTCCTCGAAGGGGGGCAGCTCGACATCCGTCACTTTCAACAGATGCAAGCCGTTATCCGTCTCGACGATATTGGACACCTGGCCTTTGTCCAGGGAAAAGGCCGCGTTCTCGAATTCCTCGCCAAAGAAGCCGCGACTGATCACGCCGAGATCGCCACCTCCACCGCTGGTGGAGGTGTCGTCGGAAAACTCTTCGGCCAGATCGGCGAATTCATCGCCTTGAGCCAGTCTTTCCCGAACCTGCTCCAGACGCTCTCTGGCCTGCTCCTTGCTGCGTTCATCGCCGAAAGTCACCATGATATGGGATACCCGCCGCTCCGCATTGGCGGCGCGCTCGGCATAACGTTCGCGCAGGGCTTGTTCATCAACATCCATGGTTTCCGCCATAGTCTGACGGTCGACGATCACATAGTTGAGCTTGACCTGTTCCGGTCGCTGATAGTCATCACGGTGCGCTTGATAGTAACTTTCGAGGTCCGCTGCACTGACGTCCGGGGCGGCGTCCAGGTCCTGCTCCGTGAGCAGGTGATAACGGAAACTGCGCTGCTGGCCTTGCAGTGTCGCCAGGCGCTCGGCTTCACTGGCCAGACTGAAGGCGCTAGCCGCCAGACCCTGCTGCAGCTGTTGACGCTGCACGTCCACCCGCAGCTGCTGGCGAAAAGCGACGGGGGTGAACCCGGCGCTTGCCAGGCGGTTGCGGAACAGTTCCGTGGAGAAGCGTCCGTCCTGATCCTGAAACTCCGGCAGGGTGACGATCAGCTGATCGAGCTGATCGTCGGATACGTGAAAGCCGCCCTCGTCGACATACTGGTCGATCAGCATTCTGTCGATCAGATCATCGAGTACCTGACGGCGCAGTTGACGCTCCTGGTCCGCCGGCACCTGACCGCTGCGAATGGCTCGCTGCACCTCCAGCTCGACTTGCTGACGGGTAATCGCTTCACCATTGACCTTGGCGACCTCATCGCCGCCGCCGGAGAAGAGCCCTACCAGCGACTCGACGCCGAACAGCGACAGCGTCACCACGATGGCTCCAATAATGATCTTGGCGCCCCAACTGCTGGCGCGATTCCGAATACTCTGCAGCATGCTGGCCTCGGAGGAAAATGACATGAAAAAGGCGCACCGCTTGAACGATGCGCCTGATGACAAGGGTTTCATATCGCCGAGGCCTTGATGCAACGGCGATAAAGTGAATCAATGACACTCACCGATACCGTCCTCGATACCCTCGATCTACTTGGCTTACGTGTCGTTGATCCACGTAGCCGATTCGCTCGAGCGACTCGCTTAGTTGACCGAGTCCTTGAGCGCTTTACCCGCCTTGAAGCTGGGTACCTTGGCGGCACTGATCTGGATCGGCTTACCGGTCTGAGGGTTACGACCGGTACGCGCGGCACGCTCTTTGACGGAAAAAGTACCAAACCCCACCAGTGAGACACTGTCGCCCTTTTTGAGGGTTTCGGTAACGCTATCTACCATGGCGTCGAGAGCACGGCTGGCGGCGGCCTTGGGAATGTCCGCGGATGCGGCGATAGCTTCGATCAGCTCGGATTTGTTCACTCTTCACCCCTTAAATATAACGAAAATGACTGAAAATCGACAACGACTTATTAACGTCTTATGCGATTGTATCAGTGTGCCTTTTATAGCAATCAAGCAAAAGTACTGTCAAGCTAATACCTGCCGAAAACCCCGGCATGCCAAGGTTTCACCCTTGGCATGATTCTCTATTGTAGTCAATGCGTACTGACCATTGTTTGTACTGGAGCGGTGTCTTCGGATCGCTTTTCGTCAGTTTGCGCATCGGTGTTCGTGACTAAAATAGCATCGAGCACTTCGTCTATCCAAGCCATTGGCTTGATCTCCAGCGCATCCTTGATGTTATCCGGCACTTCCTTGAGGTCGCGACGATTCTCCTCGGGAATGAGGACCGTCTTTATACCACCCCGCCTGGCTGCCAGCAATTTCTCCTTCAGCCCGCCGATAGGCATGACCTCACCACGCAGATTGACTTCGCCGGTCATGGCAACGTCGCAGCGCACCGGGCGCCCCGTATAGGCGGAGACCATCGCCGTCACCATGGCGATGCCGGCACTGGGGCCATCCTTGGGGGTCGCCCCTTCCGGCACGTGAATATGCAGATCTTCCTTCTCGAAGCGCTCCGGATCAATACCCAGAGATAGCGCCCGCGCGCGTACCACGGTGTGAGCGGCGCTGACGGATTCTTTCATCACGTCGCCAAGGGAGCCGGTCTTGTTGATACGCCCTTTGCCCGGCGTGACCACGGACTCGATATTGAGCAGTTCCCCGCCCACGGAAGTCCAGGCAAGCCCGGTCACGCGGCCCACCTGGTTTTCCCGATCCGCCAGCCCATAGCTGTAACGCCGCACACCGGCATGGGTTTCGATATCTTCCGCCGCTAGGGTCTGAGGCGCCTGCGCGCCTTCCTTGCCCTGAATTTCCAGGCGTTTGCGCAATACCTTGCGGCAGACCTTGGCGATCTGACGTTCCAGCTCACGCACCCCGGCTTCCCGGCTGTAGTATCGGATCAATTCCAGCAGCGAAGCGTCGCTGAACGTGAGCTCGTCATCCTTGAGGCCATTGGCCTTGAGTTGCTTGGGCACCAGATACCGCTTGGCGATCGCCAGTTTTTCATCTTCCGTGTAGCCCGGCAGACGAATGATCTCCATACGATCCAGCAAGGGGCCAGGAATATTCATCGAGTTGGCGGTACAGATGAACATGGTTTCGGACAGATCATAGTCCAGCTCGAGATAATGATCGCTGAACTTGTCGTTCTGCTCCGGGTCGAGCACTTCCAGCAGTGCCGATGCCGGATCACCACGATGATCCATACCGATCTTGTCGACTTCATCCAGCAGGAACAGCGGGTTCTTTACCCCCGCCTTGCTCATCCGCTGCACCATCTTGCCCGGCAGCGAGCCGATATAGGTACGTCGGTGCCCGCGAATCTCGGATTCATCTCGTACTCCGCCAAGAGCCAGACGCACGTACTTGCGATTGGTCGCACGAGCGATCGACTGACCCAGGGAAGTCTTGCCGACCCCGGGCGGCCCCACCAGACAAAGTACCGGCCCCTTGAGTTTCTTGACCCGCTTCTGGACCGCCAGATACTCGAGAATACGCTCCTTGACTTCTTCCAGGCCATAGTGATCCTCGTCCAGCACCTCAGCGGCACGCGCCAGATCATGCTTGACCCGGGTGCGTTTTTTCCAAGGTACCGCCACCAGCCAATCCAGATAGGAGCGCACGACGGTGGCTTCCGCGGAACTCGGCGCCATCATCTTGAGCTTGGCCAGCTCCTGGTTGGCCTTGTCCTGCGCCTCCTTGGGCATGCCGGCGGCCTTGATCGCCTGCTCGTACTTCTCCGCCTCGTTGGGAACGTCGTCGAGCTCACCCATTTCCTTCTGGATGGCTTTCATCTGTTCGTTGAGATAATACTCGCGCTGGGACTTCTCCATCTGTTCCTTGACCCGTACGCGAATCCGCTTTTCCACCTGCAGAAGGTCGATTTCGGACTCGATCAGGGCCATCAGATGCTCGATGCGATCCCGCACGCGATCCATTTCCAGCAACTGCTGCTTATCGTCGATCTTGAGGGACAAGTGCGCACAGATGGTATCCACCAGACGGCTGGGATCCTCGATACCGGAAAGAGAATTGAGCACCTCGTTGGGGACTTTCTTGGATAGCTTGACGTACTGCTCGAACTGATTGAGCAGGACACGCACCAGGGATTCCTGTTCGCGCTCGGACAGAGGCTCACTGTTTCGCAGCACTACCTCGGCAAGGCTGTAGCCCGCTTCGGCCATCTTGATCGAACCGACGTCGACTCGCGCGGCGCCTTCGATCAAGACCTTGACGGTACCGTCCGGCAGCTTGAGCAGTTGCATGATTTCCGCGACGGTACCTACGGAAAACAGATCGATACCTTCGGGATCATCGTGGCCTGCCTCACGCTGGGCCACCAGCAGCACGCGCTTGTCCGTATTCATGGCGGCATCGAGGGCTTGAATCGATTTCTCGCGCCCCACGAACAAAGGAATGACCATCTGTGGATATACCACGACATCGCGCAGCGGCAATAAAGGCAGACTAAAGGTCTGTTCAGCTTTCTGCTGCATCGCAGAGATTCCTCACAATCAGGGATTGGTCATGTGATGGGGGCACAGGCGGTGCATTCCAAGCGCTTACCCAGGATATGACTATTCATGTCATGAACCAATCGTGCCATGAAAAAAGGGCCGCAGGCGCGGCCCCTTTTTATACTGCGGGTGCCATCAACCGCTCTTGTTGGCGACCTTGCTGTTTTCCTGATGGGAATAGATCAACAGCGGTTCGCTTTCGCCGGCAATGACGGATTCATCGATAACCACTTTCGACACACCTTCTAGGGAAGGAATTTCGTACATGGTGTCCAGCAGCACGGACTCGAGAATCGAGCGCAGGCCGCGGGCGCCCGTCTTGCGCGTCATCGCCCTGGTCGCCACGGCGCGCAGGGCATCCTCGCGGAAATCGAGCTCGACGCCTTCCATCTCGAACAGTTTGGCGTATTGCTTGATCAGCGAGTTCTTCGGCTGGGTAAGGATCTGGACCAGCGCATCCTCGGTCAGCTCCGTCAGGGTGGCGATGACCGGCAGGCGGCCGACGAACTCGGGAATCAATCCGAACTTGACCAGATCTTCCGGTTCGACGCCGGTCAGGATGTCGCCGATACCCTTGCTTGTATCCTTGCTTTTCACCGTGGCGCTAAAACCGATGCCGCCTTTTTCCGAGCGATCGCGGATGACCTTTTCCAGGCCGGCAAAGGCGCCGCCCACGATGAACAGGATGTTGCCAGTATCCACCTGCAGAAATTCCTGCTGGGGATGCTTGCGCCCGCCCTGAGGCGGTACCGAAGCGGTGGTACCTTCGATCAGCTTGAGAAGCGCCTGCTGAACCCCCTCACCGGAAACATCACGGGTAATGGAAGGATTGTCGGACTTGCGCGAAATCTTGTCGATCTCGTCGATATAGACGATACCTTTCTGCGCTTTCTCGACGTCGTAGTCGCATTTCTGCAGCAGCTTCTGAATGATGTTTTCCACATCCTCGCCGACGTAGCCCGCTTCGGTCAGAGTCGTCGCATCGGCGATGGTGAAAGGCACATTGAGCAGACGCGCGAGAGTCTCTGCAAGCAGCGTCTTGCCGCTTCCGGTGGGACCGATCAGCAGAATGTTCGACTTGCTGAGCTCAACTTCATCGTTTTTCACCTCCGCACGCAACCGCTTGTAGTGGTTGTATACGGCAACGGACAGCACCATCTTGGCGCGATCCTGCCCAATGACGTAATCATCGAGGGTGTGGCGGATCTCCCGAGGCGCCGGCAGGCGATCCTCGTCTCCCTCGGCCTCGGCCTCGGTCACTTCTTCACGAATGATGTCGTTGCATAGATCGACGCATTCATCGCAGATATAGACGGAGGGTCCAGCGATCAGCTTGCGCACTTCGTTCTGGTTCTTGCCGCAGAACGAGCAGTACAGCAGCTTGCCGCTTTCGTCTTTGCTTTTGCCGTCGGCCATTCGCGTACCTCTTGACGGATGGCGGCGCAGAGCCGCCTGAGTTATCAATCGTAGTTAGAGACGTAGCTAGAAACTTGCTTTCACGCTATCAGGATGTTGGACGTTTATCCAGTACAGCATCGATCAAACCATATTCGGCTGCCTGAGCCCCGTTCATGAAGTTATCGCGATCCGTATCCTTTGAAATAGTCTCTATGTCTTGTCCGGTATGGTGCGCCAGAATCTGGTTGAGCTTGTGGCGAATACTCAGGATTTCCCTGGTATGAATCTCGATATCCGAGGCCTGACCCTGATAGCCCCCCAAGGGCTGATGAATCATCATTCGCGAATTAGGCAGGCAATAACGCTTGTTGGCGGCGCCGCCGGCCAGCAGCAATGCGCCCATGCTTGCCGCCTGGCCAATGCATAGGGTGGAAATGTCCGGCCTGACAAACTGCATGGTGTCATAGATCGACATGCCTGCGGTTACCGAGCCGCCGGGAGAATTGATATAAAGATGAATATCCTTGTCCGGATTCTCGGATTCCAGAAACAAGAGCTGAGCGACCACCAGGTTGGCCATGTAGTCTTCCACTGGCCCCACCAGAAAGATGACTCGCTCCTTGAGCAGACGCGAATAGATATCATAGGCGCGCTCGCCTCGTGCGCTCTGCTCCACCACCATCGGTACCAGGCCGCCGGCGGCTTGAATATCGAACTCGTTGCCCATCTGTTGACGTCCTTTAATGCGATGACTGAATAGCGCCCTGGGAAGGACGGCTTGAGGAAGGCAAACCCGACCTTCGACGAATCGAGACAGGCCGGGTTGAAAAGAATTGACTCGCCTCAGGATTTATCGGTTTCTTCCTGGGCCGCCTCTTCTTCCTCCTTATCTTCCTCGTTTTGCTGCTGGGCGGCCTTGAGCAGCTCTTCATAGCTCATCTCGACATCGCTGACATTGGCCTGCTCGAGCAGCTTGTCGACGGCCTTTTCCTCGAGAATCGCCGACTTGACCTGATTCTTGAGCTGGTCGTTGCCCATATAATGATCGACCACCTGCTGGGGTTCTTGATACTGCTGGGCCAATTCCTCTACTTTGGCCTTGGTTTCTTCGTCATCGGCGTCGATTTCGTGGGCCTTTATGACCTCCGCCAGCAGCAGACCGACCTGCACGCGGCTTTTGGCCTGCTCGGCGAAGAGCTCGTTAGGCAACTGTGATACATCAAAATCCTCGCCCATGCCGAACTGCTGAGCGGCCTGACGCTTGAGCCCCTCGCACTCCTGGTCGATCAATGCCTGCGGAACATCGATGTCATTCGCGTTCTTGAGGGCTTCGAGCACCTGCTGCTTGACACGATTGTCGACGGCTTGAGCCGCCTCGCGCTGCATGTTCTTGGTCACCTCGGCGCGAAACGCTTCAATGCCACCTTCTTCGACACCGAACTGTTTGATGAATTCCTCATCCAGTTCGGCGAGTTCCTGAGCGCTGACCTTGTGCACCTTGATCTCGAAGGTCGCTTCCTGGCCGGCAAGATGCTCCGCCTGGTAATCCTCGGGGAAGGTAACGTCAATGCGTGGCTCGTCACCCGCCTTGGCACCCACCAACTGTTCCTCGAAGCCAGGAATCAAACTATTGGAACCCAATACCAGATCGTGTCCTTCCGCGCTGCCGCCTTCAAAGGGCTCATCCCCCAGGAAACCCTGGAAATCGATGGTAATCCGATCGCCATCCTGCGCAGCGCGATCGACTTCCTGCCAGGAAGCATGCTGCTTGCGCAGGGTTTCGATCATCTGATCCACGTCCGCGTCACTGATCTCGACCTGGGGACGCTCGACGTCCACACCCTCGATACCCTTCAGTTCAATTTCGGGATAGATTTCAAGCACCGCAACGAACTCGAGATCCTTGCCGGACTCATTGACCAGCGGCTCGATATGCGGGTAGCCCGCGGGATTCAAGCTTTCCTGAGTGATCGCCTGGACATAGCGCTCACGCATTACTTCGCCCACCACTTCGTTGCGCACGTCGCGACCAAAGCGCTGGCGAACTACCGCCATGGGCACCTTGCCTTGACGAAAGCCGTTCAAGCGAACGTTCTTGGCAGTGTCCTTGAGACGGGCCACCACGGCTTGGTCAACCTCTTGGGCCGGCACCTGAACCTTGACACGGCGCTCGATCTGGGAGGTCGTTTCGACGGAAACTTGCATGAATAGTCCTCTACCGACTGGGGCGTTCTGTTGAATGCGTAAAAAGCTCAAGAGAGCAATTCTAAGAATCCTGGCCTGCGCTGGCAAGCGCGATACTGCCAGGTAGTGGGGGCACAGCGGGGATTTACAAGGGATAAGGTTGCAATAGTGCGGAATATCGACAAGAAAACAGCAAGCCGAGTCGGTCACGACGGTGAGGGGAAATGCGGACACACGGCAAATAGCGAGAAAGGACACGAACGGGGTTGCTGGGGTGGATGATGGGGATCGAACCCACGACCACCGGAGCCACAATCCGGGGCTCTACCACTGAGCTACATCCACCATAAACCCGTTTGCCGAATTCGCTGATGACAGGCAGAAGCGAATTTGCAGGATACAAAATTAAAACACCATCTAAAAAACGCTGTCATCGAAACTGGGGTGGATGATGGGGATCGAACCCACGACCACCGGAGCCACAATCCGGGGCTCTACCACTGAGCTACATCCACCATTTCGATATATGGCGCAAATCAAGTGATGGGCGGCGACTACAGGATCTGGCGCGCCCAGCAGGACTCGAACCTGCAACCTACGGCTTAGAAGGCCGTTGCTCTATCCGGTTGAGCTATAGGCGCATAGCGCATGCCCTTGACACTTCTATCGCCCCAACGCTCTTTCCAATCCTTGATACCAGACTTGGTCTCCCGAGCCTTATTATCGGCTGCCCGCATCGAACTCGGGATTCAAGCCGACATATGGTCGGGGTGGAGGGATTCGAACCCCCGACATCCTGCTCCCAAAGCAGGCGCGCTACCAGACTGCGCTACACCCCGCCGACAATTCGCGTAACGCTTGCGTGCGATCCGAGAGTCCGATTTCTTCGACCCAAGGCTTATGCCAGTGCGCCGCGTATTCTACGTATACCTACGCCAAGGTCAAGTCCCAATGCGTACCAAGGCATCTTGACGCTTTGACTCGACTGCCGCTCATGCGAAAATCGCCGGCGACTTCATGAGACCTGAGGCTTGGATTCGTGCATCTTGTCAGCCTTCGCGTCTGTCGCCTGCCATTAATTCAATAGGATACCGCCGATGACCGCAAAATTGATCGATGGCAAGACCATTGCCGCTGATATTCGACAGCAGGTTGCGCGACAAGTATCCGCCCGCCGAGAAGCGGGATTGCGACCGCCCGGACTGGCCGTGGTGCTGGTGGGAGACGATCCTGCCTCTGAGGTCTACGTGCGACACAAGCATCGCGCCTGCGACGAGGCGGGTATTCTCTCCTTCATGCATCGATTATCCGCCG
The DNA here is from genome assembly GCF_007954585.1 of Pistricoccus aurantiacus. GTDB lineage: Bacteria > Pseudomonadota > Gammaproteobacteria > Pseudomonadales > Halomonadaceae > Pistricoccus > Pistricoccus aurantiacus. The sequence continues at coordinate 2,702,943 of NZ_CP042382.1, read as the reverse complement.
GCACTCAGCAGCAAGAACTCGAACGGCTGGTGGACGAGCTCAACGCGGATTCCAGAGTGGACGGCATTCTGGTGCAGCTTCCCTTGCCGGATCATCTGGACGCACGGCCCATTCTCGAGCGCATTCTGCCTCACAAGGACATCGACGGTTTCCATCCTTACAACCTGGGGCGCCTGGCCCAACGGCTCCCCATGCTGCGCCCCTGTACACCGAAAGGCATCATGACGCTATTGCAATACAGCAACCTTAATGTTCGCGGTCTGGACGCCACGGTGGTCGGCGCCTCGAATATCGTCGGCCGCCCCATGAGTCTGGAGTTGATGCTGGCGGGATGCACCACCACCGTATGCCATCGCTTCACGCAGAACCTGGAGGGACACGTGAGACGCGCGGATCTACTGGTGGCAGCGGTGGGCAAGCCCGGACTGGTCAAGGGAGAATGGGTCAAACCGGGCGCTATCGTGATCGACGTCGGCATCACGCGACAAGACGACGGTCATTTGACCGGTGATATCGAATTCGAACCCGCTGCGGAGCGCGCCTCTTATATCACCCCGGTTCCCGGCGGCGTAGGACCGATGACCGTGGCCACCTTACTGGAAAACACCCTGTTCGCCGCGGAACTTCACGACGCCAAGTCGCCAAACACCGCCGAAACGACTTATTCACAATGACAGAAAAACCGGAAGTACGCGTCGAACCGCCCTCTTTGCTGGTCATTCACACCGGCGGCACGCTGTGCATGCGTGCCGGACCTGACGGCCTGACACCTGCCGGTGATTTCGAATCCCGTTTGCGAAGGGCACTACGAGAGCTGCCCCCGGCGCGACGGGCTACCCTGCCCGATTTCGACTGGCTCGAGATTGACCCGCTTATCGATTCCAGTGCCGCCAACCCCGGCCATTGGCAGGAACTCGCCGCTCATATCGCCCAGGCTTACGACGATTACGCGGGTTTCGTGATTCTGCATGGCACGGATACGCTGAGTTGGACCGCTGCCAGCCTGGCCTATCAACTGCAGGGAATAGGCAAGCCAGTGGTTCTTACCGGGGCCATGCTGCCCCTGGAAACGCCGAATAGCGATGCGCTTGTCAATGTGGAAGGAGCGCTGCGCTTTGCCCAACAGGAGCGCCTGAAGGAAGTCGCGCTCTTTTTCGCCGGAAAGCTTTTCCGAGGGGTGCGTGCCCGCAAGTGGCACAGCCACCAGGCGGATGCCTTCATCAGCCCCAACTATCCGCTGCTGGGCGAAATCGTCGATAATCAGGCGATACTGTTTCCCGGTCGCGGCCTTCACGAACAGCAGCGCGGCGCGCCGCGTTTCGAACTGGCGGACTATCGCGCCCTGAACGAAACGCCGGTGGCGCGGCTGGTGCTATGGCCTGGCATCGCGGCCTGGCAGCTGGCGGCCTGGCTGCTCGATGATCGTCTGCAAGGAGTGGTGCTCGAACTCTGGGGCGGGGGCAATATCGCCCAGGACCAGGCACTGCTAGGCGTACTGGCTCAGGCTTGCGGCGAAGGCAAGGTAATCGTCGCCATCACTCAATGCTTTCAAGGTGGCATCGTTTCTGGCGCCTACGCCGCCGGCCATGGTCTGGCGGAGGCCGGCGTGATTGCCGGTGACGACATGACCCCGGAGGCCGCCTTCACTAAACTGTTGCACCTGCTGGCGCTACCCTTGACGGATCAAGAGCGGCGTCAGCGCTTTCTCCTTGGCTGGGTAGGCGAGCGCTGAAGCGCTGCCTCGATCCCCAAAACGCGCTAAGGTTGGCGTCCAACATCCATACCGAACCAAGGAGATGTCATGGAACACGTCAATCACCCGTTCAGCGAGCTATTCGAACAGCTTGGCCTGCCGGCGGACTCCGCCTCCATCCAGGCATTCATCGAAACGCATTCGCCGCTGCCGGAGAAGACCGCCCTGGCGGATGCGCCTTTCTGGAACGCCGGCCAGGCGGCTTTTTTGCGTAACGCCTGGGAAGAAGATGCGGATTGGGCGGAGACTGTGGATCAACTCAATATCGCTCTGCGAAAGTCTTGAGTGAGCTTGAACGTCGCGACTATTACAACCTGGCCGCCACCCTATCGAGGATCTGGCGGCTAACCTTGTTGACCAGCGGCTGCGCCGCACGATTGACCGCCTTTTCCACCAGCCTGTTCTTGATCCGATACTCGAGAGTCAGCAGCACTTGAGTGCCCTCTGGCACCGGAGTCAAACGGTAGCTGCCCTGATTGCGCACGCCCTCTATGGATTCCCAGGCCAGACGCTGCGGCGCGCTCAGTTCGGTAATCATCACGTCGAAGGTCCAGTCCATGCCCACCGCGTGCACATGCCAACGATAACGCCGATCTCCCAGCGGCTCGATGGACTCGATCAGGTCCGAATAATCCGCAAAGTCCTCGATCCGCTCGAGCAGAGCGAAAACCCGCTCTGGCGGCGCATGAAGAATAGCGCTGTGTTCGATGGTCGCCATGGTATCTTCCGCTTAATTCGATCATGCCTAGAGGGTAACCAGCCAAGCAGGGCAACACCAGATGTATAGCGACATTACCGAGGTCAAATCATGAGCAGCCCATCCACGAACGCATCCTGCCGGCCGGGCTGCGGCGCCTGCTGTGTCGCACCCTCCATCAGTTCACCGATTCCCGGCATGCCGCGGGGAAAGCCTGCCGGCGTTCGCTGCGTACAGCTGAATGGGGATAATCTGTGCCGACTGTTCGGCGATCCGCGCCGCCCTCGGGTGTGCGCGGATTTCACTTTCGACGTCACTCTATGCGGAAGCGATCGCCAGGAAGCGCTGGCGCGCATCGCCGCCTGGGAAGACCTGACCTGCACGGATTGACCACATCAAGAATCAACGTTGGCCGGATAGGGCTGCAGCTGATCGCGCAGGGCATGCCAACGAATCAATACCGGTGCGTCACCGTGGCTTACCTCGCCCAGCAGCTTGCGAAAACTTTCCCGTACTTCGCTATCTTCTGGATCGATCAAGGTCAGCCAAAGCTCCATGACGTTCAACTGCTGATGGCGGTTGCCATGTTCCTGGGCGAGTTCACGGGCCTGGAGCGCCAGGGTACGAATCTCCTCCTCCGCGTAGCCAAGACGGAAACGCACTCGAGCGAGCTGAATCGCGAGCTCCGGCAAAAACAGCGAGCGTCGCTCCTGGGCGATCAGCAGGCATCGGGAGAGATAGTCCTCGCCACGCTCCAATTCGTCGAGGGCCAGACAGGCATCCAGGAAATACAGCAGCGGCCGCTGGTAGCGATCGCGCCCGGTCAGTTCGCCGAACTCCTGCATGCTGTCTTCAATCAGCGTCAGCCCATCACGCTCGCCGTTGAGGGCGCGCTGCCAGCCCAGCACGCCCTGGGCGGACATCTGCCACAGGTGCAGGTCCGGACTCTGACTGATCTCGAAAACCCGCTGCCCGCGCTGGCCGGCCAGATACACGTGGCCCAGCTGTCGATACAAGGCGGCGGAAAACATCAGTGCCATGGCAAGCGTGCCGGGATGATCGATACGCTCCGCCAGGCGAATGGCCGCTTCCGCCTGCTGCTCGGCTTGACGATAATCGCCGCTTAGACAGAGCGCCCAGCTGTGATAGCAGACCGCGGACACCTGCGGGTGATCCGAAAACGGCAACCATTCGATCATCATCGGCTGATTGAGCGGATCCAGCTCCTGAAGATGATCTCGAGCCTGGGGCAGTCGTCCCGCCCAGTACTCGCAGCAGGCCTGAGCGTATTGGGCAAGACGCTGATAGCGAGGATCGGAAAACTTCGCGGCCAGGCTCGCCAACTGTGCTGACAGGGCAAACGCATCCGCGTGTGAGTGACGCTGAATACACCCGACCCATAGCCCCCACTTGACCAGAAATCGCTGCTCTACATCAATTTCGTCCTGGCCTTTTCGTCGCGCCTGATCCATCAGCAGTTCCCGCGCGCGGATAAAGCTTTCCTGAGCCAGGGGTGAACCGTGTCCCTCCAGGGCGAACGCCGCCTGCCCTCGCACCGTCAACAGACTGATTTCTCGCTCGAACCGGCTTTCCACCAGACGCAGGCTTGCAAGCCCCGCATCCGCCATCTTGAGCGCCGTGCGATTGGCGCTCACCTTGAGAGATTCACGCGCGGCCAGCTCGAAATAGCGCGCGCCGCGGGCATAGTCGCCGCTGCGCCGCAAGTGCGTGGCGAATTCGCCGGGATGGCGACTGATCCACACCGGAAAGCGCTTCTCGATCAGTTCCACCACCTGATGGTGGATCCTGATGCGCATGGCTCTGGGGCAGGACAGGTAGGCGGCTTCCTGCAAGAGCTGATGGCTGAACTGATAGTCGCAGTCACTATTTTCGTGACAAGGCTGGATAATTTCCAGACGCAGCATATGCTCCATGGCGCGCTTGAGCCGCTCCTCCTCCCAGGCGCTGCACTCCCTGAGAAAATCGAAGCGAAACTGGCGACCGAGGATCGCCGCGATATGCGCCGCCTCACGATCGTTGTCGAGCTGATCGATGCGACCCGCCAGCAGGCCCAACAGCCCCTGAGGAAGTTCGTCGAGCTGCAGGCTGTGCCCCTCGCGCCGCTGGACATCCAGCCGCCGGCAGATCTCTTGCAGATAGAGCGGAACACCGTCGCAGCGCTCGATCAACTGAGCGCGAAGCCGAGGACTCAAGTGCAGGCGATAGCGGCGTGATAGCTGGGTCAATAGCCGCGAGGCCTGCAGGTTGTCCAGGCGTTCCAGGGTGATCAGCTGATCCCAGTTGAGCCGGCTGGGCAGCGCCTCGCGTCCATGATGGCTGGCGATCATCAGCAAATTGCAGTTGATCGGCAGCTGCGCCTGTAAGCGAACCAGTACCTTGAAGGACGGCTCGTCGAGCCAGTGAATATCGTCGATCATGATCACCAGAACCCGCTCGGCGGTGAGGCGTTCGATCAGCCGCTGGGTGAGCCTTGTCACCTGGGTATCCAGTTCGGTGCTTTTCAGCGCTGGAGCATCGCTCGAGGGCGTGTCGAAACCCAGTGCCATGCGCAGGGAATCCGCCTCTTCGGCGTTTTCGATCAGGTTTGGATGACGACGCAGCAGATCATCGAAGGCGTTCGCGTCGAGCTCTCTTTCCAGATACCAGCGCAGCAGAGATCGCGTCATGCTATAGGGAATCTGAGCGGCGAGCCGTGTGACAGGCTGCCAGCAGATTGCCGTGTCACGACTCTGTTCCATCTGGCGAAACGCCACCAGCAGCGCGGATTTACCCATGCCGGAAGGCGCACGCACCAGGATGCTCTGGCGCAGACCGATACTCGCTCTGGCCAAGGCGTCGCGCAGTTTGCGAAGCGCGCTTTCGCGACCGAACAACGTCGGCGGCAAGGCGTCGCGCGAGCTTTCATTGATGCCAAGCACCAGCGCACGATGACGAATCCTGCCATCGCTGGCGATCAATCGCGGGCTTAATCGCGGCTCCAGATCCAGCGCTGGGGGCATGTGCTGGCTCGCCGCCTGGGAAATGACCAGCTCGCTACCCTCCGCCGCGGACATCAGCGCCAGGGCGTCCTGAGTGATATCCCCCAGCGGATCCACCAGCTGGTGTTCCGGCAGGTAGATCACGCGTCCACTATTGAGCCCCGCCGCCAGGCGAAACACCGGGCTCTCGCCCTCTCCGTTCCAGCGGCGCGCGCTCTCCTCCGCCAAGGTGCGCCGGCAATGCTCGTACAAGGCCACCAACTCCGCCAGCTGATGAGCGGGGCCGTGTGTGCCGAAACATGCAAGTCCGATGCCCCCGGTGGCTCCAGGCAACCAGAAGCCCCCCAGATGATGACACTGCTGTTCCAGCCAGCGCAGCAGTTCGAACTGCAGATTCAGACAGTGCCGTATCTCGTCATGGTTCTGCCGCTCGCATTCAAGGGACAAACGGATCGCCATGACGGAAAGCTGACGCTGCTCGATTTCTTCTTCCTGCAAGGCATGGCCATCCTGGGATCCTGAACGTGCGAAAGCACTCTGGGAGGACAGTAGATGCATGTCTGCCTGAGTATCGGACCAGTATCGGGCCAGCTGCAGAAAACTCGGCTCGGGCTGCTGACCCGATAATGCCAGCAGCTGTAGGTAGGCACTGTACTGTTCATGGGCGGCGGCGGATTGGCCCTGCTCCGCAAGCTGCTTCACCAGCCTTTCGTGAAAAGGACCGTAGCCTGAGAAGCGACTGACCAAGATACGCAGCAGGGATTCCGGCACCTTATCCTGCTTGGCCAGCACGGTTTCGGCGAAGGCGATGACACGCTGACGCCATTCGTTACGAACTCTCAGCAACCAGCGCTGAAATTCCGCGCAAGAAGGTAGCTGAAGCTCTTCCACCAGATCGCCTCGATAAAGCTCGAGAATCGATTCCAGGGTGGCGATATCCGCGGGCGTTTCCAATAGCGTCTGCAACTCGTGCAGATCGAAACCCCACGGATCAGGACGCCGAAAAGCGATGGTCTGGCGGGATACCACCAGCACTCGATCCGCATCGTTTCCCAGGGATTGACGCAGGCAGTGAAGCGCATGACGCAGATTGGTACGTCCGGAGGAAAGCCCCTGGTCCGGCCATAGCAATTCCGCAAGCGTCGCGCGATTAACCGGCTGCTCGTGGAGCAGCAGATACACCAGCAGCGCCTTGACCTTGTCGTAGCTGAACTGGGTAACGGCATCTTCGCCCAATGTCAGTGAAAAATGGCCTAACAGTGCCAGTCGTTCTGTAGCGGATACGTTCCGCATCATCGTGTTCCCAGCAGTAGCATCGTCATATGACTCACTCATACGTTTGTGCTTTTCGATGAAAGGAGCATCCTGCATCCAACAACGTTTGAAATTGATCGCTAGGCCGCTTCCGGCAAGCCGCTATGAAAACGAAAATGCGGGTCCGGCGTGCAGATCAGCCGCCGCTCGCACTCGGTGAAAAAGACGATTCTTTCTTCTACCTCCGGCACGCCGTCATCCTCGGCGTAGCGGCGTGCCAGCATCAGGTAATCCTCGTAATGACGGCCTTCCGACTTCACTAGACTGCGATAGAATTTGGCAAGTTCCGCATCCAGATGCGGGATGAGCCGGGCAAACCGCTCGCAGCTTCGCGCCTCGATCAGGGCGCCGACGATCAGAATATCCACCAGCCGCTGAGGATCCTTGTCGCTCACCTGACGCCGCAGACCTTCCGCGTAGCGCGAGGCACTCAAATGCCGATAGGCAACACCACGTCGCTGCATCAACGTCACCACCTGCTCGAAATGCAGCAGTTCCTCCCGAGCCAACTGCGACATCTTGATCAACAGCAAGGGGCGGTCAACATGGCGATACATCAGACTCATGGCAGTGGAGGCGGCCTTCTTTTCACACTGGGCGTGGTCGATCAAGAGAATTTCCTGATGCGTCAACGCTTGCTCGATCCAGGCCTTGGGGGTTTCGCAGCCAAGAAAACGCCCCATCGCTTCAGGCAGTAAGCTTTTTGTCATTGTGGTGGTCATGCTCGATGTATCGGCGGGTTACATGAAAACATTTAATGTAAAACGTCTACAGCAAAACGAGAAAAAAGTCATTGCTTTCGCCTATTGTTGGTCATCGACGGATAATCGACGATGCTCTGCTGCCTGAAGCAGCCGCAGCGTGATGTGCTCATGCAGTCTTTCGCAGGAAAGTTCTGCTCCCTCGCCTACTGCCGCCAGGCCGTAACGACTCAATTCCTGGATATGCCGCCGCCCTACCCGCAGCAGTTCCACTGCCCGAGAAAGCGCCGGCTGATCGGCTCGATAGCGGATACGATAACGCTGCAGCTGAGCTTCCAATCTGGCCGCATCGGTGACTCGAAGAAACTCACCGGCCACCCGTTCGCGCAGCGCGTCCAATTCGTGCATTCGTCCGGCGCGCTGAACCTCGTCGTAGCCCGGCCAGTCGCGTATCTCCGCCAGATGGCGCTGGCAGCCCCGGCAGACGGTATCGCCCACTGAGGTAGAGCAGACACCGACGCAGGGAGATGTCACCGGTCCCCTCATTTTGACTCCTGAAATTTGGCCTATCCTAACGCGCCTGCCGGATCGGCGACACCTCTCCCGACTAGCAGCACGCAAAGATCAGTAGTAAAAGCACAACCGCGCCGACCAAAGTGTTAAGGCTTTCCCAAGGGCTTGACCTTAACATTGTCGACAGTTTCCCGTAGAATTCCGTGACTTGCCGACTAGCGCCAAAACTTTCAGATCGAGGCGTTTTTGCCGACGTTGGCGTCAGATAGTCGCAAAACCGTCCTGTCTTCCATAATCATTCGATGAGGGTTGTTTATCGTGCTTGAAGCTTATCGCCAACATGTCGACGAACGTGCCGCCGAAGGCATCCCGCCAAAGCCCCTGAACGCGGAACAGATGGCCCAGCTCGTGGAGCTGCTCGAGAATCCACCTGCCGGCGAGGAACAGTTCCTGCTCGAACTTCTCACGGATCGCGTTCCCCCTGGCGTGGATGAGGCCGCCTACGTCAAGGCGAGCTTCCTGACCGCCATCGTCAAAGGCAAGGCCGAATCGCCGCTGATCGACAAGATTCACGCGGTCAAGCTTCTGGGCACCATGCAAGGCGGCTACAATATCGCCACTCTGGTGGAACTGCTCGATGACGCCGAGCTAGCTCGGGAAGCCGGGGAACAGCTCAAGCACACTCTTCTGATGTTCGATGCCTTTCACGACGTGGCGGATCGTGCCAAGGTGGGCAACGCCGTGGCTCAGGACGTTCTCGAATCCTGGGCAGAGGCGGAATGGTTCCTCGCCAAGCCCAAGCTCGAAGAAAAGATCACCCTGGCGGTGTTCAAGGTGCCCGGCGAGACCAACACCGACGATCTCTCCCCGGCGCCGGACGCCTGGTCCCGGCCGGACATTCCTCTGCATGCCAACGCCATGCTCAAGAACGAGCGCGAGGGCATCGAGCCAGAGATTCCCGGCACCAGGGGACCGCTTGGCCAGATCGAGGAAGTGAAGGTCAAGGGCTATCCGGTGGCCTACGTGGGCGACGTGGTGGGCACCGGCTCCTCACGGAAATCCGCCACCAACTCGGTGCTGTGGTTCTTCGGCGACGACATTCCTTATGTGCCCAACAAGCGGGCCGGCGGCTTCTGCTTCGGCGGCAAGATCGCGCCGATCTTCTTCAATACCATGGAAGACGCCGGCGCCCTGCCCATCGAGATGGACGTCTCGAACATGGATATGGGTGATCTGATCGATGTCTATCCCTATGAGGGCAAGGTCTGCAGGCACGGCACCGACGAGGTAATTTCCACTTTCGAGCTCAAGACCGAGGTACTGCTCGATGAGGTTCGCGCCGGCGGCCGTATTCCGCTGATCATCGGTCGTGGCCTTACCGAAAACGCCCGCAATGCGCTAAGTCTTGAGCCTTCGAACGTATTCAAGAAGCCGGAGCAGCCGGCGGATACCGGCAAGGGCTATACCCTGGCCCAGAAGATGGTCGGCAAGGCCTGCGGCATGGAGGGCGTGCGTCCGGGCATGTACTGCGAGCCGAAGATGACCACCGTCGGCTCCCAGGACACCACCGGCCCGATGACCCGGGACGAGCTCAAGGACCTGGCCTGCCTGGGTTTTCAGGCGGACCTGGTGATGCAATCCTTCTGCCACACCGCCGCCTATCCCAAGCCGGTAGACGTGGAGACTCACCACACCCTGCCGGACTTCATCATGAATCGCGGCGGCGTCTCCCTGCGACCCGGAGACGGCATCATTCATAGCTGGCTCAATCGCATGCTGTTGCCGGACACCGTGGGCACCGGCGGCGATTCCCACACCCGCTTTCCCATGGGCATTTCCTTCCCGGCGGGCTCCGGGCTGGTGGCCTTCGCCGCCGCCACCGGGGTGATGCCGCTGGACATGCCGGAATCCGTACTGGTGCGTTTCAAGGGCAAGCGCCAACCCGGGGTGACCCTGCGGGATCTGGTACACGCCATTCCTTATTACGGCATCAAGCAGGGCCTGCTGACCGTGGAGAAAGCCAACAAGAAGAACGCCTTCTCCGGTCGCGTGCTGGAAATCGAGGGGCTCGAGGATCTCACCGCGGAGCAGGCCTTCGAGCTTTCCGATGCCTCCGCCGAGCGCAGCGCGGCAGGATGCACCATCACCCTGTCCGAGGAAAGCGTCACCGAATACCTGACCTCCAATATCACCCTGCTCAAGTGGATGATCGACAGCGGCTACGGCGATCCCCGCACCCTGGAGCGGCGCATTCTGGCCATGGAGGAATGGCTGGCCAATCCGAGCCTGATGCGTGCGGACGCGGATGCGGAATACGCCGAAGTGATCGAGATCGATCTAGCGGAGATCAAGGAACCGATTCTCTGCGCCCCCAACGATCCGGACGACGCGCGGCTGCTTTCCGAGGTGGCGGGCCAGAAGATCGACGAGGTGTTCATCGGCTCCTGCATGACCAACATCGGCCACTTCCGCGCCGCGGGCAAGCTGCTGGAGAAACAGCCTGCCGGCAGCCTGAAGACCCGCCTGTGGCTGGCGCCGCCCACCAAGATGGATCAGCACCAACTGACCGAGGAAGGCTACTACGGCATCTACGGTCGCGCCGGGGCGCGCATGGAAATGCCCGGCTGCTCATTGTGCATGGGCAATCAGGCGCGAGTCGCGCCCAAGTCCACGGTGGTCTCCACCTCGACCCGCAACTTCCCCAACCGGCTCGGGGACGGCGCCAACGTCTACCTCGCTTCCGCAGAACTCGCGGCGGTGGCGGCGGTGGAAGGCCGCCTGCCCAGCGTCGAAGAATATCAGAGCTATATGGGCGAGTTCGACGCCATGGCCGGGGAGATCTACCGCTATCTGAACTTCCACGAGATCGAGGAGTTCCAGAAGGCGGCCTCCAACGTCATTCCGGTAGCCCAGGAAGCCTGAGCCCGGTTTAGCCAGACTCGATGAAGCGCTCCACTGAATTGGGGCGCTTTTTTTCATTCGCTCGCTTCCGTGGCATCATTCAGCCCCCATTATCTCCGAACAAGGAGTCAGCGCCATGAACCCGATCATTACCCCGGATCTGTGCGACGAGCACCCCGAGGTGGAAGTCCTTGATCCCATCTTCGTCAACTTCGGCGGTATCGAGGCCTTCGGCGGTCCGGTGCGAACCGTCAAGTGCTTCGAGGACAACTCCCTGGTCAAGCAGGCGGTGGCGGAATCCGGCGACGGCGCGGTGCTGGTGGTGGATGCCGGCGGTTCGCTGCGCTGCGCCATGCTCGGCGACATGCTGGCGGAACAGGCGGCGAACAACGGCTGGGCAGGAATCATCATGTACGGCTGCGTGCGGGACGTGGACGTGCTGGCGGAAACCGAGCTGGGCATCCAGGCCTTGAGCAGCCATCCGCGCAAGAGCGAGAAACGCGGCGAGGGAAGCCGCGGCATGCCTGTCACCTTCGCCGGGGTCACGATAGACGAAAGACATTACATCTACGCGGATAACAACGGCATCATAGTCTCGACCCAGGCGCTGGTTTGATTCCAGAGCAGTAATGCCGAGTCTTTCATGATCGGTTCACATCCCATCATTGGACTACGCCGTCTTTCCTGGCTGGCCAGGGACGTATCGATCGCACTTCGCGATCATTTGCGTCCCTTGCTCGCCTATCATCTCTTCTTCACCCTGCTGGCCTCGGCCATTCTGCTGCCGACCACCGGCTGGGCGCTGGCCGGTTTGCTCAAGCGACTGGACCGCCCGGTCATCACCAGCGCCGGGCTACTGGATATCCTGGCGACCCCCACGGGAGCGGCCTGGCTGCTGGCAGCGATCGCTCTGACCTTTCTTTTGCTGTCTCTTCAGCAGGCGGGCATGATTCTGGTCACGGCTCACCCGCGCAACAATCACTATCGCCTCGCTCTGCAAAGCCTCTGGGCGGTAACCCGCCGATTCCCCGCCGTTGCCCTGTTGAGCCTGTTGCAGATCGGTATCCATGCGCTGCTGATTCTCCCCCTCATCGTCGTTCTGGTCGGTTTCCATGGGGTCTTCCTGGGGGGACTGGATGGTTACTATGTTCGTCATGCGCTGCCACCCGCGCTATGGAAATTCCTGGCAGCAAGCCTGCCGTTTTTTCTGCTGTGGGCCTGGTTCGCCGCCAAACTTTACCTGCGCTGGCGACTCGCCCTGCCCATCCTGATGCTGGAAAGCCGCCGCCCCTTGGAGGCACTACGTCGCAGCTATCGCATGACTCAAGGATGGGGCCGGCATATCGGCGCCGCGGTCTTACTCCTGCTATTGCTGATCGTCATCCTGCCGGTGGCATTCACCTGGCTATTCGATACCTTGGGTTCTCCCTTGCTGATGCTGCTGCCGGAGCGGCATGCGATACTGCTGCCGGCCACCCTGGCCTATGTCCTCTGCTATGTGCTGCTGACCCTGGGGCTGACGTTTCTGGGGATTGCCGCCAACAGTCTGCTGATGGCCTGTCTGTATCTGCGTTTGATGCAACCCGTGGCGGATCGGCATCGATTTCTGTCGATCCTGCCAGCCAATGGACAACCGGGGCGCCTGGCCTGGGGGATAGAGCTTGCGGTCCTCGCCTTCGCCGCAGCCCAGGCCTGGGGAATCCTCAACAGCTTCGAGCTGCGGGACGATGTCACCATTACCGCCCATCGCGGCAGCTCCCTGGCGGCGCCGGAAAACACCCTGGCGGCCATCAGTCGCGCTTACGAAGATGGCGCGGACATGGTGGAAATCGACGTGCGCTTTACCCGGGACGACCAGGTGGTGGTGTTTCACGACAATCAGCTGCGGCGACTGACCGGCGACCCGCGGCGCCTGCGGGATGTGGATTTGGAGGAACTGCGCAGCTTCGATGTGGGCAGCTGGTTTGGCGACGCCTTCGTCGGCGAGGGCATCCCAACGCTGGTGGAGGCGCTGAAAAGCGCCCGCGGAAAAGGCGCGCTGATGATCGAGCTCAAGCCGGACAAGGGACGAAGCAGCGATCTGATCGAGGCGGTCTTCGGACTGCTCGATGCGGAAAATACCGCTCGCGCCGTCTGTCGACTAAAACCTCGGGATCAGGGCGAGGCCTGCGGAAGCGACGATGTATTCGACGACGTCCGCCTGGCCAGCCTGTCCGAATCGGTGATTCGCAAGATCGAGGAACGCAGACCGGAAGTCCGTACCACCCTGCTGGCGGAGTTTATTCTTTCCGGCACCCTGGATCGCAGCGGCTTCGATGCGCTGGGTCTTCGCTACAATCGTATCAATCGGCGTGAAGTCGCCCTGGCTCGGCGTCTAGGCTATGAGCTTCACGCCTGGACCACCAACTCGCCAGGCCGTATGTCCGCGCTGATCGATCTGGGCGTCGACAACATCATCACCGACCGCCCGGCAACGCTTGCCGAACTGCTCGAAGAACGCCGCCAGCTCAGTGACGGAGAGCTGCTGTTGCTGAAGATTCATAACTGGCTGCGGTATTGAAACTTTGTTTCCGATACCGCATCAGGTACCGCAAAACGTTCTCAACACTTTCTCGCTCTCACGGGGCGGGCGGGTGTAGTCGACGTCTCCTTCGGGCTCCTCGAAAGGCCGGGTCACCGCCGCCAGCAGCGCCTCGAAAGGGGCGTAGTCGTCGCGCTGCGCCGCCGCTTGCAATACTTGCTCGACCCGATGATTACGGGGAATCACCGCGGGGTTGATGGCGCGCATTCGGCGGGCAATGGCCTTCGGGTCGTCACTTTCTCGCGCCAGCCGTTCTCGCCAGCGCGGTAGCCAGGCTTCCAGCCCATGCGGAGATTCGAGGAGTTCACCCAGCCGCGCCTCACCGGCGCTGGAATCCAGAACGTCCGCCAGACGGCGAAAGGTCAGGGTAAAATCCGCGCGCGCGTTCTGCATGGCGGTCAGCAAGTCTTCCGCCAGTTCCGCGTCGCCTTCTTCCTGTGTTTCCAGTCCCAGCTTGGCGCGCTTTACCGCCAGCCAGCGGCTCTCGAAGCGCTCGCTAAACGCTTCGACTACTTTGGTGGCTTTCTCGATGGCTCGGTCGGCATCCATGTCGATCAAGGAAATCAGGGTCTCGGCGAAGCGCGCCATGTTCCACTGGGCCAATCGTGGCTGGTTGCCCCAGGCGTAGCGCCCCCGCTCGTCGATGGAACTGAATACCGTGGCAGGGTGAAAGCTATCCATGAAGGCGCAAGGGCCGTAATCGATTGTCTCGCCGGAGATTGCCGCATTATCCGTGTTCATCACGCCGTGGATAAAGCCCACCCCCATCCAATGCGCTACCAGCTGCGCTTGACGCTCCGTCACCGCATCGAGCAGCGCCAGATAGCGCTCGCCCTCGTTATGCTCCGCCAGCGCCGGATAGTGGCGCGCGATGGCTTCATCCGCCAGCAGCCGCACTGCCTCATCGTCCTTGCGCGCCGCAAAATACTGAAAGGTTCCTACTCGTAAATGGCTGGCTGCCACTCGGGTCAACACCGCGCCGGGTTCCGGCACCCTACGATAGACCCGCTCGCCGCTGGTCACCGCCGCCAGCGCCCGGGTGGTGGGAATTCCCAGCGCGTGCATCGCCTCGCTGACCAGATATTCCCGGAGCACCGGCCCCAGGGGCGCACGACCGTCGCCGCCCCGGGAAAACGGCGTACGGCCGCTGCCCTTGAGCTGGATATCCCTCAACCTTCCGTGGCAATCCGTCAGTTCTCCCAGCAGCAGCGCCCGACCGTCCCCGAGCTGGGGCACGAAGTTGCCGAACTGATGGCCCGCATAGGCAGTGGCCACCGGCAAGGCCCCCGCCGGAATCGCATTGCCGGAGAACCATTCGGCGGCCTGCTTCGCATCGAAGGCCGCGAGATCGAAGCCCAGCTCTTCTGCCAGAGGGCGATTGAAGGCCACCAGCCGAGGGCTGGCGACAGGAGTCGGTGCGCATTCGGCGCGCATGTGTTCCGGCAGTCCGGCATAGCGCTGAGAAAAACGGGGAAACATGACGCCTCCGATAAAAACGATAGGATTTACCCTACAGGGACAGTTCAAGATGGCCAACATTCCCTTGGCGGATAAAAGCAGGCCCCGATAACGTTGCCGTTACCGGGGCCCGAGAATAAACCCGACTTTGTTTAGTCAATCGTTTCGCCCGCCAGCATGAACCAGGTCTCGATCACCGCGTCCGGATTGAGGGACACGGAATCGATGCCCTGCTCCATCAGCCATTTGGCAAGCTCCGGGTGATCCGAAGGGCCCTGGCCGCAGATACCGATGTACTTGCCCTGCTTGTTGCAGGCCTCGATGGCCATGGCCAGGAGCTTCTTGACCGCCGGATTTCGCTCGTCGAAAAGGTGCGCGACGATCCCGGAATCCCGATCCAGTCCCAGGGTCAACTGGGTAAGATCGTTGGAGCCGATGGAGAAGCCGTCGAAGTATTCCAGAAACTCGTTGGCCAGCAGAGCGTTGGCGGGCAGCTCACACATCATGATGACCTTGAGCCCATTGTCGCCGCGCTTGAGGCCGTTTTCCTCGAGGATTTCCACCACCCCTTTCGCTTCCTCGGTGGTGCGCACGAAGGGCACCATGATCTCGATGTTGTCGAGGCCCATCTCGTCACGCACCCGCTTCAGCGCCTGGCATTCCAGATCGAAGCAGGGGCGGAAGGATTCGGACAGATAGCGTGAGGCCCCGCGGAAGCCGAGCATCGGATTCTCTTCCCCGGGCTCATAGAGCTTGCCGCCGATCAGGTTCTCGTACTCGTTGGACTTGAAGTCCGACAGGCGCACGATCACCCGCTGAGGATAGAACGCCGCTGCCAGGGTGGAGATTCCCTCCACCAGCTTGTCCACGTAGAAGCTGACCGGATTGTCATAGCCGGCGGTGCGCGCATCGATGGACTGCTGCAGATCTAGCGCCAGAGTGTCGTATTCCATCAGCGCCTTGGGATGCACGCCGATCATGCGGTTGATGATGAACTCGAGCCGCGCCAGGCCAACGCCGGCATTGGGCAGGCTGGCGAAGCTGAAGGCGCGGTCCGGATTGCCCACGTTCATCATGATCTTGAAGGGAATTTCCGGCATGCTGTCGACGCTGGAACTCTTGCAGTCGAAGGCCAGCAGACCTTCGTAGACATGACCCGCGTCGCCTTCGGCGCAGGATACCGTCGCTTCCTGACCATCCTTCAAGACCTCGGTAGCGTCGCCGCAGCCTACTACCGCGGGAATACCCAGTTCCCGAGCGATGATCGCCGCGTGGCAGGTACGCCCGCCGCGATTGGTGACGATAGCGGAAGCCCGTTTCATGATCGGTTCCCAGTCCGGGTCGGTCATGTCCGTGACCAGCACGTCCCCTTCGTTGACCTTGTGCATCTCTTCGGGGGTGGTGACCAGCTTGACCGCCCCTTGCCCGATGCGCTGGCCGATGGCGCGACCGGTCACCAGGGTGCGGCCCTTCTCCTTGAGCTGGAAACGTTCGAGCTTGCCGCCTTCCTGCTGGGAAACCACGGTTTCCGGGCGCGCCTGAACGATATACAGCTTGCCGTCATCGCCGTCTCGCGCCCACTCGATGTCCATGGGCCGCTGATAGTGCTGCTCGATGATCACCGCCTGGCGAGCCAGATTCATCACGTCGTCGTCGCTGATGCAGAAGCGTCCGCGATCCGCCAGGGGAACATCCACCGTGGCCACGGATTTGCCGGCGCTGGCGTCCTCGGTGTAGATCATCTTGATCAGCTTGGAACCCAGGTTGCGGCGCAATACCGCCGGGCGCCCGGCGGCCAGAGTCGTCTTGTGAACGTAGAATTCATCCGGGTTGACCGCTCCCTGTACCACGGTTTCCCCTAGGCCCCAGGAGGCGGTGACGAATACCGCATCGCGGAAGCCGGATTCCGTATCCAGAGTGAACATTACCCCGCTGGCGCCGGTTTCGGAGCGCACCATCTTCTGGATGCCGGCGGAAAGCGCGACGTTTTCGTGAGCATAGCCGCGATGCACTCGGTAAGAGATTGCACGGTCGTTGAACAGCGAAGCGAAGACCTCGTGCACCGCCCGCTTGATGTTGTCGAAGCCTTCGATATTGAGAAAGGTTTCCTGCTGGCCGGCGAATGAGGCATCCGGCAGGTCCTCCGCGGTGGCGGAAGAGCGTACCGCCGCCTTCAGATTGGGATGCTTGGCAAGCAGCTGTTCGTAGGCGTCGCCCAGTTCCGCTTCGAAGGCCGGGGGCAAGGGGGTATCGATGATCCACTGGCGAATCTCGGCGCCCGTCTTGGCCAGGGCTTCCGTGTCGTCCACGTCCAGACGTGAAAGCGCCTGATTGATGCGCTCGTTGAGTCCTTCATGGGCGAGGAATTCGCGGTAGGCCTCGGCGGTGGTGGCGAAGCCGCCGGGTACGCTGACCCCGGCATTGGCCAGGTTGGAGATCATTTCCCCCAGGGAGGCGTTCTTTCCACCGACACGCTCGACGTCGTTCATGCCGAGTTGATCGAACCACAGGATGTAAGGCTCCACGAAACCCCCTTTATCGTCCATAGGAAGCGCCTATGAACCGTACTTGAGTAAAATTGACTCAATCAGAATAGACAGCGCCACCGCGACGCCGAACCCGAATAAAGGAAGCTACCCTACCAAGCTGAAACCGTATTCGCCATTAGTCTAATAGCGAAGTCATTGGAGAATTTTTACAACAGCGCGCGATTATCCACGGATCCTGTAGTCAACCACGCCAGAACCCGGGACAATTCGGCTACTTTCCATCATTCAGAGATACCTCATGACACGTACGGCTTTCTTTATTTCCGATGGCACCGGTATCACCGCGGAGACATTAGGCCGCAGTCTGCTGGCCCAGTTCGAGAACGTCGACATTCGCATGGTGATCAAACCCTATATCGATACCGTGGAAAAGGCCGAGGCACTGGTGGAAATCATCAGCGCCGCGGCTTCCCGGGACGGCGAAAAGCCGATCATCATCGATACCGTCGTGGATGAAGACATACGACAGATCATCACTGCCGCGCCGGGCTTCAATATCGATATCTTTTCGACGTTTCTCAAGCCCCTGGAAGAAGAACTAGGGACTCATTCCACCTACAGCGTCGGTCGTACCCACGCCATTGGTCGTGACGACGTCTACATGAACCGCATCGACTCGGTGCATTTTGCCCTGGATAACGACGACGGCGCACGCACGCATCAATACGACAAGGCGGATCTGATCCTGGTAGGCGTATCCCGCTGCGGCAAGACGCCGACGTCGCTCTATCTGGCGCTGCAGTTCGGCATTCGCGCCGCCAACTACCCCTTCACCGAAGACGATCTGGACGAGGACGGCTCGCTCAGGCTGCCCAAGGCTCTGGCGCCCTATCGACGCAAGCTGTTCGGCCTAACCATCGATCCCCGGCGCCTGGCGGCGATCCGCACTCAGCGCCGGCCCAATAGTCGCTACAGCTCCCTTGATCAATGCATGCAGGAAGTGCAGCAGACGGAAGGCCTCTACCGGCAGCTGAACATTCCCTTCATCGATACGACCCGCTTCTCCATCGAGGAGATTTCCACCCGCATGATTGCGGAAACCGGCCTGACCCGCCGCTTGCCATAAAGTGGCCGGATCAAGAGCTTGTCGTTTTCTTGAGAGCCTGTGTCACCCGGGGTGAATCATTGCGTGGGCCGGCACGCAGCACCGGACGAATATAGCCCCAGGCCACGAGTCCCATGATCAGATTGGCCGCCAGCATGCCGCCGAAGATGCCTTCGATGCCAACCAGCTTCCCTCCCAGCCAGGACAGTGGCACGTACAAGACGAATAGCCGAATCAGCGACAGCAGCATCGCCTTGCGCGGGCGATGCATGGCATTGAGGGAGGACACGGACAAAATGATCACGCCTTGGGCGCCCAGGCCCAGAGGCACCAGCCAGATGAAGATTCGCAGCACCGACTCTACCGTCGCGGTTTCCGCATAGCTGGCGGTAATCCAGGGCGCAAGCACCTGCAGGAGCCCCCAGATCAGCAGTTGCCAGACAAGTACGAAAGCGAAACAGCCGAATACCGCGCGGCGCACCCGTTCATTGGCACCGGCGCCGACATTCTGGCTGACCACCGGCGACAGGGTCATCGACAGTGCCAGCACCACGATCTGTGCGATGGCGTCGATGCGGGTGCCCACACCGAAGGCTGCCACGGCATCATGGCCATGGCTGGCGACGATGCGCGTCAACAAGGCCATGGCGATGGGCGTGAACAGGCTGGTGATCGCCGCGGGCAAGGCGATCTTGCCAAGCTTTTGCCAGGAGTCGAGCAACACGGAAAGCGCGAGCCCCTTGAGCGCGATCAGGCGGCGCAGCTGCGGATGAAAACACAGCCCTAGGGTCACCGCGCCCCAGCTGATCACCGTGGCCAGCGCCGCGCCGCTGACGCCCATGGCGGGTATCGGCCCGAGGCCGAAAATCAGCAGGGGATCGAGAATGATGTTGAGCAGCGCGGCCCCGGCCATACCGACCCCCGCCATCACCGTATTGCCATGGGCGCGCAGGATGCTGTTGAGCACCCGCGGCGCCATGATCAGGGCCGCTCCCCAATACCAGACCCCCATATACTGGTGGATGTAGGGCATCAGCGCTTGATCCGCGCCCAGCAGCGTGAACAGCGCTTCGACGCTGGGCAAGCCGGCCAGCGTAATCAGCAGGCCCACTATCAAGGAAAGCAGCACCGCGTCTGTGGCGCGCCGGGCGATCAGACTGCTGTCGCCGCTCCCCAATAGCCTGGCGATGACCGCGGAGGTGCCGATGGCCATGCCCACGGAGGTGCTGATGACCGCGAACACAACGGGAAAGGTGAAGGCCACTGCCGCCAGGGGCTGGGTACCCAGGCGTGAGACGAAATAGGCATCCGCCAGATTGAAGGTCATCATCGCCAGCATGCCGCCGATTACCGGCAGGGTCTTGCGAATCAGCAGCGGCGTCAGCGGCGCATCGAGCAAGGCGCGGGAAGAGGAATAGTCGACAGCGTTGCTTCTGCTCATAAGGAATCCGGTCGGTACAGGGTGCCTATTCTGCCTGATCCCGACCGAAGCCCCAATGATGTTATATCAGGATCGGGGCGCTTCCTCGCCGCGATACAGCCATTGAATGCTGGAAAAATCCAGCCGACCATTGCCCTGGCTTGCGTGCAGAGTATAAAGATTGCGCGCCTGGGAGCCCATGGGTACCGTGGCCTTGGTATCAAGCGCCAGTTCCCAGGCGAGTCCCAGGTCCTTGATCATCAGATCCGTGAGAAAGCCGCCCTGATAGTCGTTCGACGCCGGCGCTTTCTCCATCACCCCGGGCCAGGGATTATAGACGTTGAGCGCCCAGTTGCCGCCGCTGCTCTGCTGCATGATCTCCGATAGCACCGCCGGGTCCAGGCCGTTTTTCACTCCCAGCGCCAACGCTTCCGCGGTGCCGCTCATCAGAATCGCCAGCAGCATGTTGTTGCACAGCTTGGCCACCTGACCCAAGCCGTTGTCTCCGGCGTGAAAGATATTCTTGCCCATGTCGTCGAGAATCGGTCTGGCACGCTCGAAGCCGTCTCTGGTGCCGCCGACGATAAAGGTCAGGGTTCCCGCCTGAGCGCCTCCCACCCCACCGGAAACCGGTGCGTCCAGGTAGACGACCCCCCGCGCCAGGGCCTCCGCTGCCACTTCCTTGGCGACATTCGGCTCGATGGTGGAGGCATCGATGATCAGCGGCGAACCTTCCAGCGCGTCGAGCAGCCCCGGCTGGTTCTCGTCTCCCAGGTAGAGCGTGCGTACATGCTTGCCCGCGGGCAGCATGGAAACGATCGCATCGACCCCCGCCGCTGCCTCCGCGGCACTGTCGGCTCGCGTCGCACCGGCGCTTTCCAGAGCTTGGATGGCGTCTTCCACCAGATCGAAGACCCGCACCGCGTGTCCCGCCTTGACCAGATTGGTCGCCATGGGCGACCCCATGTTGCCCAGGCCGATAAAGGCAATTTTCATGATCGATCTCCTCGCATTATGGTTGGTTGCCAAGGTGGCGCAGAGGATGCTTCTCGGGCGACCACAGCGGCGCCAGCATGGCGTCCACCGCATCGGACGTGACGTCCTTGACACTGTCGTGGGACCAGCGGGGATTCTTGTCCTTGTCGATCAACAGCGCTCGCACGCCTTCCTGAAAATCTCCCTGAGTGCAGCAGCGCACGGAAAGCACCAGTTCGTCGCGGAAGGCGTCCGCCAGGCTCGAATGGCGATGACGCTCGAGCATTCGCCAGACCAGATGTGCGGTCAGCGGACAACCTGCTTGAAGACGCTGTCGATTGGCGGCCAGCCAGTCGTCGCTTTCCTCGTCCGCGAGAATCCGAGCGACGGCTTCAGTGACGCTACCGCGACAGGCCAGGCGCTGCAGATGATCGAGGCGTGGCACCACCTGGCCTTGCGGCGCCCGATCCCGGGCCTCGAAGCGATCCAGGACTTCGCCTACCGTCAGATGCAGATCCGTGTGACGACGCTCCAGATAGTCCGCCTCCTGCAGCGCCGCCAGCAGTTCATCCCGCTGATCCTCGGGAATCAGTCGGTCTGCCAGGCCCAGGTCAAGTGCGTCTCGGGCGTTGAGCTGAGCGCCGGTCAGTCCCAGATAGGCGCCGATGCCCGGGGGCATACGATTCAGAAACCAGCTGGCGCCGATATCCGGATAAAGCCCGATGGTGATTTCCGGCATGGCGATACGACAGCGCGGCGTGGCCAGACGATAGGGTGCGCCGGCCATCAGGCCGAGACCGCCGCCCATGACGATGCCATTGCCCCACACCATGAGCGGCTTGGGATAGGTATGGATACGGTAATCCAGCGCGTATTCCGCGGTGAAGTAGCGGCTGGCGAACTGTTCCGTGGTATCCGGATCGTCGCTCATGGCCTTGTACAGCGCGACGATATCGCCCCCGGCGCAGAGCGCCTTGTCCCCGGCGCCCTCGAGCCAGACCGCGACGACACCCTCGTCTTCCAGCCAGTCGTCGAGCTTGCGATGCAGCGGCTCGATCATCGCCAGGGAAAGCGCATTCAAGGATTTCGGCGTATTCAATGTCGCCAGGCCGATACGCCCACCGTCCCGGGTGGGCAGTTCGGAAAAGAGAATCGCTTGCTCGGACATCAAAGAGTCTCCGTGAAAGATACACATCCATTCGGCAGTAGAAACTTTTTACTGAAGCGCCTCGATCATGCCCGGCTCGAAAAGGCGTCGAGCAATGATCAGACGCATGATCTCATTGGTACCCTCGAGAATCTGGTGGACTCGAGTATCCCGCACCAGGCGCTCCAGGGGATATTCCTTGATATAACCGTAGCCACCGTGCAGCTGCAGCGCCTCGTTGCACACCTGAAAGCCCATGTCCGTGGCGACGCGCTTGGCCATGGCGCAGTGGGCGGTAGCCTGCGGATCCTGCTGGTCGAGCCGCCAGGCAGCGTGTCGCACCATCAATCGTGCCGCGGTAAGTTCGCTTGCCATGTCCGCCAGCTTGAACTGCAGCGCCTGGAAACTTGCCAGTTCACGTCCGAACTGCTTGCGTTCCTGAAGATAATCCCGAGATAGGGCCAGGGCCTGCTGGGCCGCGCCCAAGGAACAGCTGGCGATATTGAGCCGCCCGCCGTCGAGACCCTTCATGGCAAGGCGAAAGCCCTCGCCCTCTTCGCCCAGACGGTTACCCTGGTTCACCCTTACCCCGTCGAAGCTGACCAGTCGAGTCGGCTGACTCTTCCAGCCCATCTTGTCTTCGTTCTTGCCGTATTCGATACCGTCGCTATTGGCCGGTACCAGGAAGGTGGAAATGCCGCCGGCGCCGGAATCCGCCTCTCCGGTACGGGCCATCACCACCAGCACATCAGTCTCGCCGGCGCCGGAGATAAACATCTTGCTGCCAGTAATGACGTAATCATCGCCCTCGCGCACCGCCTTGGTACGCAAATTCGCCGCATCCGAGCCGGAACCGGGCTCCGTCAGGCAATAGGATGCCAACAGCTCGCCGGTGATCAGCCGCGGCAGCCATTCCTCTCGCAGGCTATCGCTGCCCCAGCGGGCGATCATCCAGCTAGCCATGTTGTGGATGGTCAGATAGGCAGTGGTGGAAATACAGCCTTGGGAAAGCTGTTCGAAAATCAAGGAGGCATCGAGCCGGGAAAGCCCAAGCCCGCCGTGCTCCTCGTCGATATAGATACTCAGAAAACCCGCCTCGCCGGCGCGCTTGATGACATCCACGGGGAAATAGGAGCGAGCGTCCCAGTCCGCGGCGTGGTCCGCAAGCTCCACCCGAGCGAAATCCGCCGCCGCCTGCTGCAGCGCTTTCTGGTCATCGTTGAGAGAGAAGTCCATGGCAAATATCCTTTAATACGCTGGATTCGACGCTATCACGGTTTGTTTCTTGCGCCTGCTATGCTGAATCTAGCCGATACCCACCCTTTACGTAAACGTAAACCTTCATTAGTCTTGACAACTATCCAGTATTGCTCTTTGGACAAGGAATCCATCATGCCGAATCGATTCACGGCCAATCCTCCCCCTGAACTGAGCAATTCCCCTCAAGGATGGCAGCAGCGCACCTATTCCATCAGCGAGCTGGCACGGTTGTTCGAGGTGACGCCACGCACCATTCGCTTCTATGAACAGGAAGGTCTGCTGGCGCCGCAACGCCGGGGACAGACACGCGTTTACACGGACAAGGATAGAGTACGACTAAAGCTTACGCTGCGCGGCAAACGTCTTGGTTTTACCCTGGCGGAAATTCGTGAAGTAGTCGAGCTTTACGACGCCATGCCGGATGGCAACCTGCGCCAGCTCAATCGCATGCTGGAAATCCTTGCGGAGAAACGTCAGGAGCTGCGGCGGCGTCTGGAGGATATTCGCCTGATGCAAAGTGAACTCGACGACGTGGAAGAACGCTGTCGCGAGGTGCTGGAAAACCTGAAAGCAACCTCCTAGGTTTTGTACGAAAAGTCATTTTTGCTAATGTGGCCCATGCATAGCCAGCATAGGTGCGGTATGGCAGGACGCTACGAAATCTCTGATAGCCAATGGCAGTTGATCGAAGACATCGTGTCGCCTACTCAAGCGATGGGCAGGCCCAGGAAAGACGATAGACAGATGCTGAATGGCGTCTTTTGGGTGCTTTGCTCTGGAGCCAAGTGGCGCGACCTTCCTGAGCGTTATGGTCCTTGGAGTACCGTATACGCCAGATTCCGCCAGTGGCGTGATGACGGTACCTTCGAGGCAGTTTTGTCGCGTCTTCAGCTTAAGCTTCGTGAAGATGGCCTGATGGATCTGGATACTTGGATGATCGACTCGACTGCCGTTCGTGCGACACGCGCCTCCGCTGGTGGAGGAAAAAAGGGGGATCCGACGAACCCTTAGATCATGCGTTAGGTCGGAGCCGTGGCGGCATCACAACCAAAATACATTTGGTCTGTGATCGCCTTGGCTGGCCCATCGCTTTCACGCTTTCGGCGGGTCAAGAAGCGGATACACGATACTTCATGCCCACCATGGAAAGGGTTCACTTGCCGGGGAGCACCGGTCGGCCACGCAAGCGTTGCCGCTATATCGTGGCTGACAAGGGCTACGATAGCGAGGAATTGCGCCGTTACTGTGATCGCTTTCGGATCAAGCCCGTCATCGCTCAACGAAAGATGAAGCGAAACCCTCGTCCGGGTCTCCCACGAGGCTTTGATAAGCCCAAGTATCGTCAGCGGAACATCGTGGAACGCGCGTTCAGTTGGCTCAAAGAATTCCGCCGTATCGCGACACGATATGAGAAGTTGGCCCGGAGCTTTTATGCGATGGTATGCGTGGCTTGCATACGCCTGTGTCTACGAGCCGACTTTTCATACAGACCCTAGAAAGTTTTCAAGACAACAACCTCTGCTATAACAGACACAGTGCCATCATCCTTTAGATCAGGAGGCCCTCATGACTCTTGGCTCCAATTTCAAAGTATCAAACAGCTACGTCAGCGGTATCAGCGATACACCGCTCAAGGGCCAGACCATCGGCGATTGTTTCGATGAGACGGTGAGCCGCTTTCCGCAGCGAGACGCGCTGATCAGCCTGCATCAAGAAGTACGCTTGAGCTGGGAGGCCCTGGGGAGAGAAGTCAATCGTGCGGCGCGGGCGTTGATGGCCATCGGCGTCGACAAGGGCGATCGAGTGGGTATCTGGTCGCCCAACTGCGCGGAATGGGCGATCACCCAGTTCGCCACCGCCAAGCTCGGCGCCATCCTGGTCAATATCAATCCGAGCTACCGCAGCCACGAGCTCGACTACGTTCTAGGCCAATCCGGCATCTCGACCTTGATCCTGCAGGGCGCTTTCAAGAGTTCGGACTATGTCGACATGCTGGCGGAACTGGTGCCCTCCTTGACCACAGACCAAGGCGAGGTAAACAGCGAACGCCTGCCCGCGCTCAAGCGGGTGATCTGCCTGGACTCCTCGCGACGACTTCCAGGGATGACAAGCTGGCCGGCGCTGCTCGAACGCGCGGATGAAATCGAAGAAGAGCAGTTGGCAACGCTTCAGGCGACCCTGCAACTCGACGAGCCGATCAACATCCAGTACACCTCCGGCACCACCGGCGCGCCCAAGGGCGCGACGCTTTCTCACCACAACATCCTCAACAACGGCTTCTTCGTCGCCCGCACCCTGGATCTCTCCGAGCAGGATCGCATGGTGATTCCGGTGCCGCTCTATCACTGTTTCGGCATGGTCATGGGCAATCTTGGCTGCATGACTCATGGCGCGGCGATGATCTATCCCGGCGACGGATTCGACGCGGAAGCAACTTTGGAAGCGGTAGCCAATGAACGCGCCACCGCCGTGTACGGTGTGCCTACCATGTTCATCGCGGAGCTCGAGCATCCTCGCTTCGCGGAATTCGATCTGTCGAGTCTGCGCACCGGCATCATGGCGGGTTCGATCTGCCCTATCGAAGTGATGCGCCAGGTCATCGACAAGATGCACATGCAGGACGTCACCATCTGCTACGGCATGACGGAAACCAGCCCGGTGAGTTTCCAGACCCAGACCGATGCTGCCCTGGAAAAACGCGTCACTACCGTGGGTACCATTCATCCTCATCTCGAGGTCAAGCTAGTGGATCCGCTGAGCGGTGCCGTGGTGCCCCGGGGAGAAAGCGGTGAACTATGCACTCGCGGCTACAGCGTGATGCTGGGCTACTGGGACAATCCGGAAGCCACCGCCAAGGCCATCGATAGCGCACGCTGGATGCATACCGGCGATCTGGCGGTAATGGACGAGGAAGGCTTCGTTGCCATCGTCGGGCGCATCAAGGACATGATCATTCGCGGCGGTGAAAACATCTATCCACGGGAAATCGAGGATTTCCTGTATACTCATCCGGCGATTTCCGACGTGCAGGTGATCGGCGTGCCGGATGAAAAATACGGCGAGGAAATTATGGCCTGGATCAAGCTGGCGCCGGACACCTCCCTCGACGAAGAAGGCGTGAAGGCTTTCTGCAAGGATCAGATCGCCTACTACAAGATTCCCCGCTACGTGAAATTCGTCGATAGCTTCCCGATGACGGTGACCGGCAAGATTCAGAAATACAAGATGCGCGAGGAGGCGACCCACGAACTGGGCCTTTGACTTCCCGTCAGGCATTCAGGCAGCGAATCACTCGCTTGACTCGATCGATTCCATCTTCGAGAGCGGCTTCTATTTCCGCCATGGTGATTTCTCGCTCCACCACCCCGGCGGCGGGATTGACCACCAGCGCCAAGCAAGCGTAGGGAATGCCAAGCTCACGCGCCAGCGCCGCCTCCGGCATGCCGGTCATGCCTACCAGACGGCAGCCGTCGCGAGCCATGCGGGCGATCTCCGCGGCGGTTTCCAGCCGCGGACCCTGGGTGCAACCGTAAACACCGCCGTTCACCAGAGTTTCGCCGGCGGCCCGCCCCGCCGCCAGCAACGCCTCACGCAGCCTGGCATCGTAGGGCCAGCTGAAATCTATATATTTCAATGGCTTGAACCGGCCATCGAAATAAGTCGCCTCACGGCCGCTGGTATAGTCGATCAACTGATCCGGCACCATCAGAGTGCCCGACGAAAGCTTCGGATCGATACCGCCCACGGCGTTGACACCCAGGATTTGCGTTGCCCCCGCCTCCTTGAGCCGCCAGAGGTTGGCGCGGTAATTGACCCGATGCGGCGGCAGTTTGTGCGGATGTCCGTGGCGGGCCAGGAACAGACACTTTTTTCCATTCAGCAGCCCTTCCAGCACATCGCTGGAGGCATCGCCCAAGGGAGTTTCAGTACCGTGACGCTCAACTACCTCAAGGCCCTGCATTTCCGTTAGACCGGTACCGCCAATCACCGCTAGCATCGTTTTTTCCTATCGTTCTATACAGCGCTTGTTCAAAGTTCTTTTTCAAAGCCCTTACAAAGTCCTTTTTCAAAGCCCTTTCGGCGCGAAGATACCGGGAGCATTACGCCAATACCCTTGGTAATCCATGCCGAAGCCGAACACATAGCGGTCGACGACTTCGAGGCTGCAATAGTCCGCCTTGAGCCCGGGCACCGCCTTGCGATCGTGCCGCTTGTCCACCAGTACCGCGGTGGAGATACTGGCGGCGCCGGCTTCCTGACAGTACTGAAGAATCGCCGCCAGAGTGGAACCTTCGTCGAGAATGTCGTCGACGATGATGACGTGGCGACCGGCCATGGGAATCTCCGGCGATACCCGCCAGAAAAGCTCGCCACCGCGGGTCTTGCCGCGATAGCGTGTGGCGTGCAGATAGTCCACTTCCAGGGGAAAGCCGAGCCGAGTCAACAGATGGCCGGTGGTGATCAGGCCGCCGTTCATCACACAGTAGATCACCGGCAGCTTGTCACCGAAGTCCTCGGTGATCTGCTCCGCCATGCGGTCCAGTGCATGTTCGACTTCCTTCTGGGAAATCAGGCAGTCCGCCTCCGCCATCATGTCGCGCATGGAGGCCAGGGATTCATGAAATTGAGGGTCCATATCAGCTTTCGCTTTCCTGTTCGCTTCTTGATGAGGGTGTTTCACTGGTTTCACCGGGGCGGCTCCCCCGAGGGCGATTGTGGCGCTGCTTGTCGACCCGCTTGCCTGCGGCCTGGTCATCGTCCGATTCTTTCTGACGACTCTCGTTCTGGCGATCCCTGTCTCGATCGTGTTCGTCGTCGGTTTCGCGCTCTTCCGAATGGTCTTCTTGACGCCAGACCATGGCATCCTTGAGATGCACTTCCCGGGTGGGGAGTGCGAGTTCCGCACCATTTTCGTGCACGATATCCGCGATTCGCAGCATGACGTCCTGCTGAATGTCCTGGTGCTCCACCCAGTCGGTGGTACTGCTGAAGGCATAGCAGAACAGATTCAGCGAGTAGTCGTCATAGTGTTTGAAATTGACCAACATGAACTGGTTGGTATCGATGGAGTCATGGTCCTCCAGCATCTCGCGAATGGCCTTGGTGATATCGCGCACCTGTCCGATATCCTCGTAGCGCAGGCCAATGGTCTGGTAGATACGCCAGTTCTTCATGCGAGAGGGATTCTTGACGATGATATTGCTGAACAGGGCGTTGGGCACATAGATGGGGCGAGAATCGAAGCAGCGGATGCGCGTCAGGCGCCAGCCGATGTTTTCCACCATGCCCTCGATATCCCGGTCCGGCGAACAGACCCAGTCTCCCACTAGAAAGGGCTTGTCCAGATGCACCGCCAGGCCGCCAAAGAAATTGGCGATCACGTCCCGGGCAGCGAAGCCGATCAGGATGCCTCCCAGGCCTCCGACAGCAAGCAGATTGGAAGGGCTGACCCCCAGCTGTTTAAGCACCAGGAAACCGATCACGATCAGCAGCGTGGCGCCGACGATCTTGCTGATTACCGAGGCCTGATTGGCATCCATGGGCTTGGCCTTGTGCCCCGCTGGCGGCACGATCAGGCGATATTTGATCCGCGAGGTCAGCCGCAAGCCCACCCAGGCCAGGATCAACAGGTGGAACAGGTTTCTTAGCTCTGTCAGGTGTTGCTGAAGCCATCCAAGGTCATAATGCCAGCTGATGATGGTGGCCACGTAAAGCAGGGCGAAACCCCATATCCATACCCATAGCGGGGTACGTATCGACAAAGCGATGGTATCGTCCCAGCGGCTCTTGCTTTTCTTGAGCAGCGGTACCAGACGCCAAAGCAGCAGGCGCGTCACAAGATCCGCGATTATCGCCAGACCGATAACCAATAATGGCAACAACCACCAGCCGGATACCCCCAACCAGGATTCGAAAGTTTGCTGCCAAGGCGCCAAGAGCTCGTTCAACGTCTCCAGCATATCAGTGCTCGTCATCCAGCCGACGCGGAATTTCTGCTTCCGCCAAGGCTTCGAGTTTGGCATGCACGCGGCGCCAGCGACTCAGGGCAGCAAGCGCATCGAGATCAGGTCTGGCGCGGCCATAGCGCAGTTTGGCCTGCCGCTTGCCGGATACCGATCGACAGACGTTCAGAGCATCAAACGCGGCGGCGCGGTCGTTGCATACCAGCACCATGTCACAGCCCGCTTCCAGCGCCTTGCGGACGCGACTCGCCGGATCTCCCGCCACGCCGGCGCCGGCCATGGAGAGATCGTCGGAAAATATCGTTCCCTTGAAGCCAAGCTCTTCCCGAAGCAGCCCCAGCCAAGAGCGGGAAAAGCCCGCGGGTTTTTTGTCGAAATCCGGATACACCACGTGGGCCGGCATGATGCCGTCCAGTCGCGAAGCCAACTGCTCGAAAGGCACCATGTCCTGTGCCCGCAGCTCGGCGAAAGGCCGGGGGTCCACCGGTAGCTCAACATGGGAATCCGCCGCCACTCCGCCGTGACCCGGGAAATGCTTGCCGACGCTTGCCATGCCGGCTTCCTTCAGACCGGCGATAAAGGCGCCGCCAAGCGTTGCCACGATTTGCGGGTCGCTGGAAAAACTGCGATCGCCGATCACCGTCGAGCTACCGCTGTTCACATCCAGCACCGGAGCAAAGGAAAAATCCAGACCGCAGGCGGCCATTTCCATGCCCAGCAGCCAGCCGGCATCCTGACAGCACTGAGTCACCCGCTTGGAATCTTCCTCGTACCCCGCCGCCAGGCGCGCCATGGAAGGCAGTCGCGTGACGCCGATCTTGAGACGTTGAACCCGACCGCCTTCCTGATCGATGGCCAGGAGTATATCCGGGCGTATCTTGCGCAGTTCCACACTCAGTTCGCGTACCTGATTGGCATCCTTGATATTGCGGGCGAACAGAATGACGCCACCCACTTCAGGACGCTCAAGCAACTCGACTTCCTGCTTCTGAAGTTCAGGACCTTCCAGATCCAGCATCAGCGGGCCAAGTGGTTGTGTCATTGGTTATCTTCCTTGGCTATCGAGAGTAGAAATTTTAGAGCAAAGCGTCGGCGCTTGACAGCCGAAGCACCGGTGCTTCAGTCATGTAGCCAGACCGGCGTACCCGGCTCGGCCCGATCGAATATTTCCAGCAGCGCCTCGTCCCGCAGGCGTATGCAGCCATGGGAAGCGGGAATACCCATCGGCTCTTGCGGCGGCGTGCCGTGCAGATAAATATAGCGGCGCTGGCTATCCACGTCGCCACCGCGATTGAAACCCGGTTCGAGACCGCACAGCCAGAGGATGCGGGTCAGTACCCAGTCGCGTTTCGGGTATTGTGCGGCCAGATCCGATGAATAGATTTCTCCGGTGGGCCGCCGGCCCCGATAGACCGCTCCCACCGGTTGATTCGCACCGATCCTGGCGCGCACGTAATGCCAGCCGAGCGGCGTTCGGCCGCTGCCGGATTGCTGACCGATACCGGCCTGGCCGCTGGATATGGGAAATGTCTTCATTATTTCATCATCGCGCCAGAGCTGGAGACACTGAGCGCTCAGGTCGATCTCCAGCCAGAGGGCATGATTCGGCGGCAATTCTTCGAGTCGGGGCGTGAACATGTCGACCTCAGCTTGCCGCAGTAAGGCGATCGGACCCGGCGCCCGGCAAGGGCGCCTGCATGGCCGCAACGATCACTGGACGCATGCGACGGATCAGATCCCTTACGCTGATCCGCTCCGCGTAATCCTTTTCGGCGATATCCCGCAGGGCATCGAGACCGGACAAGGTGAAGATCACCGTGCCCAGCACAAAATGCAGCCGCCAGAATCGCTCCGCATCCGGCAGTTCTGGCGTGGCGCGGCGGATCAATGCGACGAGACGGGTGAAGACATCGCCGTAATGCTCTTGGATGTAGCGCCGCAGATGCCCCTGGGCCTGACTGTAGGCAAGCCCCAGAAGCTTCATGAATATCTTGAGGCTGTTGCGTTCTCCCGGCACTTCGAGCGCCGTTTGCGCCATGGTCTCGAGCAGCGCTTCCAGCGGAATGACTTGCTCGCCGTATTCTTTTTCCAGATTGTCCAGAGCAAGGTGGAACCGCTCGGAAAAAGGATCCAGATAGCGGGCGAATACCGCTTGAATCAGCGACTTCTTGGAACCGAAGTGATAGTTGACCGCCGCCAGGTTGACCTTGGCCTTACCGGTAATGGTACGCAGCGAGGTTTCGGCGAATCCCCGCTCTGCAAACAGGACTTCAGCGGTGTCGAGGATCCGGGTAACGGTATCGATCTGGGCCATGGACCTGTTCCTTACCGGTTTGTAAACGATTGTTTTAAACGTCACGCACTGCTCATGTTGCATGAATGAAAAGAGCAAGCCAACTATTTTCAAACGCTGAATGGTTTTCGTGCAAGGACAACACTTGATTTGAGATCGCCTATTACTGGATGCAATCCCATACTGTATACTTGAACAATAAACGGTAGCCAATTGACAGGGGATATTCGATGACACGCCCACTGACGCCTCGCCAACAGAATGTCTATGACTTTATCGTCAAGACCATGAACGACCTGGGCTATCCGCCGACTCGGGCGGAAATCGCTCGGGCGCTGGGTTTCCGCTCTCCCAACGCTGCGGAGGAACACCTGAGGGCACTCAATCGCAAGGGCGCGATTCGCATGATCCCCGGCACCTCTCGAGGCATTCGCCTGACTGCGCAGGAGGCCACCACGGAACCTCAGGGCACAACCACGGAGGCAGCTCCAACGCCGCAGGAGGGTCTGGCAATCATCGGCGAGGTGGCGGCGGGCAGCCCGATTCTGGCGGCGGAACACATCGATCGCTACTGTCCCTTGCCTCCGGACTACTTCACGCCGCGAGCGGACTACCTGCTGCGGGTGCGCGGGCTTTCGATGCAGGATATCGGCATCCTCGAAGGTGATCTTCTGGCGGTTCATCGCACGGAGCATATTCGCGACGGTCAGATCGTGGTGGCGCGTCTCGAGGACGAGGTCACGGTCAAGCGTTTCAAACGCCAAGGCCATAAGGTATGGCTGATCGCCGAGAATGCGGATTTCCCCACTATCGAAGTTGACCTGCGTCATCAGGATCTGGAGATTGAAGGCATCGGCGTCGGCGTGATTCGCGGCGGCAATGGCCAGGCGCTGCACTGATATTGCCGGGCTTGCCATGGCGGATATTTCCCGAACCGAACCGACCCAGTCGCAGGTGGCCCGACCAAGCGTGGCCCGACCGAACGCGGCTCGAAAAATCTTGCATGCGGACTGCGACTGCTTTTATGCGGCGGTGGAAATGCGCGACAACCCGGCGCTGGAAAAGATTCCCTTGGCGATCGGCGGCACCGCGGACCATCGCGGTGTCATCGCCACCTGCAACTACCCCGCTCGCGCTTACGGCATTCACTCGGCGATGCCGACGGCCCGGGCACTACGCCTCTGTCCGGAACTGACGCTGCTGCCCGGCGACTTCGACCGCTATCGTCAAGTTTCTCAGGAAATCCAGACCATCTTCCACGAACTGACTCTCAAGGTGGAGCCTCTATCCCTGGACGAAGCCTTTCTCGACGTCAGCGACGTGACACGCTTTCGCGGCAGCGCCACCTGGATGGCCCGCTGGCTCAAGCAGGAATGTCTTTCTCGCACCGGCATCACCCTATCTGTCGGCGCGGCGCCTTCCAAGTTTCTCGCCAAGATCGCCAGCGATTGGGAAAAGCCTGACGGTCTTTTCGTGATTACACCGGAAGAGGTGGACGACTTCGTCACCGCCCTGCCGGTCAAACGTCTGCACGGAGTGGGCCCCGCCACCGCGGCCAAGCTCAAGGCCATGGATATCGAGACCTGTAGCGATCTGAGACGCTGGCCCATTGATGCACTACTCGAACGCTTCGGCAAGTTCGGACGGCGGCTTTACGAACTGGCTCGCGGTATCGATGACCGTGAAGTCCGCGTGGAGCGAGAACGCAAATCCGTCAGCTCCGAGACCACCTTTCATCGTGACCTGCCGGATCTGAACGCCTGCCTCGAGGCGCTGCCGCCTCTGGCGGAAAAACTCGAGGCACGTCTGGCGCGCCATGGTTATCCAGCTCTGGACAGGGTGTTCGTCAAGATACGTTTTGACGATTTCAGCATGACGACGCTGGAAAGCGTGGGCCGGGAGCCCACCGTCGCCGCCTTCGCCGACCTGCTGGAACGCGCCTGGCCCCGAGGCCAACGTCCGGTGCGTCTACTGGGGGTCGGCGTTCGCCTGGTCAACGCCGAAGCCAGGCGCCAGCTGGGCCTGTTCGACGGCGACTGATATAGCCCTGAGTATCTCTGAAGATTACTTGGTGTCGATATAGCGGTGGCTGCTGAAAGTCGCTACCCAATGAGGATGATAGACCAGCAGCAGGCTCAACAGCATACCGGTGATAAAGCCTTCCGACGGCATCAACAGCGGCAAGAACAATGCATAGTCCTGAACCACGTACCAGACCTGAGGATCGCTTGCTCCCAGCCAGACAATCGCTACCGTCACCAGACCGCAGGCGAGGGTCGCGAAGGCACTGCCAAAAAAACCGCAGACAAAGAAAAAAATCGCCAGATTGTCCGGCAGATATCGATCCACCAGACGCCAGACCAGCACCATGACCATCGCCGGCACCACGCCGCTGATCAGTACGTTCACCCCGAGTAGCTCCCAGGCGGTCCTGCCGATCAGTACCATGACCAGATTGATCGCTACATTGATACAAAGCGCCAGCGGCGCCTTGAACATCAAGGTCATCAAGGCGGTGAACATCAGATGCAGGGACAGCCAATCCACCGCCTGAGCGCGCAACTGCCATATCAGCATCACACCGATGGTCGCCGCCATCAGTCGATGCTGAAGCGCGCTATCTTCCAGCAATACTTGCCAAGGACGCTGCCACAAGGCTAGCCCCAGCATCAGCAGGCTGATCAGGGCGCATAGTCCCAGCATCCAAACGGACAGCACGTTTTCCACGAACGTCATGGCAACCCTTTATCCATCGACTCTTCGAGTCATGGTCTTTGCATCATAGTTTCAAGTCGTCGTTTTTGAGCCGCCGTTTTGAACCATAGTCAAGCGACGACTGGTGAATATCAGTTTATCCAATCATCGTGACCCTGAGCACCTGCGCTGTGAGCCTTGCCAGGATTCCCGTATCATGGCCGTCATGCTCATCGACTTTCTGACATCATGACCGACACTCCAACGCACCGTGTTTCGATTCGCTCCCGTGTCCGCCCTGCCCTGCGTTTCCTGCCCTTGGGAGGCTGCGGTGAAATCGGCATGAACCTCAGCCTATATGGCTACGAGGGTCACTGGATCGCCGTGGATTGCGGCATGTCGATCCGCCAGGACCTACCAGACAATCCGCTGCAAATACCCAGTCTCGCTACACTTACCACCCTCGGTATCCGCCCCCAGGCGCTGATCATCACTCACGGCCATGAAGATCATATCGGCGCGGTGCCGTGGCTTTGGCCACACTGGGGCTGCCCGATTCTCGCTACCCCTTTGGCGGCGGCGTTATTGCGCTCGAAGTTCGTCGAGCATGGCCTTGCCAGCAAGGCAATTCAGATCGTCGAGCCGGGCGAAGCGAGAGAAAGTGGGCCTTTTGCACTGCGCTATCTACCCATGACTCACTCGATCCCGGAAAGTTGCGCCCTGCTGCTCGCCACTCCTGGCCAACGCCTCCTGCATACCGGCGACTGGAAGCTCGATCCACAGCCGTTGATCGGCGATCCAGTGGATTCGGCGCTGTTTCGTGCTCTAGCGCCAGTGGATCTGCTAGTAGGTGACTCCACCAACGCGCCTCAGCCCGGTCATTCTCGCAGCGAGGGCGAAGTCGCCAAGGCCATGGAACGTTACCTGTCCGAGTGCCAGGGCCGCGTGGTGGTATCCTGCTTTGCCAGCAACCTGGCGAGAGTGCTTGCCATCGGACGGGCCGCGGCGCGCTGCAATCGGCGCCTAAGTCTGATGGGGCGCTCCATGGAACGCATGGTGGGTATCGCCAGAGGACTAGGCTATCTGGAGGATCTTCCGCCGCTCGTGCCGATCAGCGACCTGGGCTATCTACCCCCGGAAGAGGTTCTGGTGATTGCCACCGGCAGCCAGGGCGAACCCCAAGCTGCCCTATCACGTCTAGCCCAAGGGCGGCATCAGCATTTTGAGTTGATGCCGGGCGATCATGTCATTTTCTCCGCCAAGGCCATTCCCGGCAATGAGCGGTATATCGAACGGCTGCAGAGAAACCTGCTGCGGCTCGGCGTCACTATCGCGGATGAAAACGAACACCCACAGTTGCACGCTTCAGGGCACCCGGCTCAGGAAGAGTTGGAAACGCTATATCGCTGGGTAAAGCCTCGCCGATTATTACCGGTACACGGCGAGGCTTTTCACCAGCAGGCCCATTGCGATCTCGCCGTTAGCCTGGGTATCGAAGCGCCATTGATTCCCCTCAACGGAGACATGATTCGTCTTGAAAGCGAAACACTTGAGCGCGAAGCCCATTATCCTCAATCGCCCTATATCATCAAGCGGGATGGCATGGTTGCAACGCCGGGCTCGGTACCGCTGGGCAACGCTCAAACTGATCCAGATTCTCTCAATCCCGATACGCTCAATAGCGATACAATAGAAAAGCCATGACTCGATGGACCAGGTTGAATAGAAAAAGGCGAACATGATGTTCGCCTTTTTATTATCTACAGTTTCGCAGCGTGTAAGATCGCTGATTGCCTCAAGATTGACTGGCATTCTTGGGAGGACGTCCACGGCGACGCTTGGGCTGCTCCGGTACCAAATCGTCCAGTGATAAACCCGCGTCGGTAATCGCCTCACGAATTTCCGCAAGCTTGCGCTCCTTCATCGCCTCTTCTTCGTGTCGCTGCTGTTCTTCCTGCTGCTTCTGTTCGATAACCTCGCCGATCACTTCGGAAAGTTTATGCAGCTGTTCCATGCTGAGTTGTCGTGCCGCTGCACGGGCAACGTTCTTGTTACGCGCGATACGCTCTAGCGATTCAGAAGACATCGACTTACTCCATAGCCAAGGGTAAAGAATAAAACCGTTATACTTTTCTCGAAAGTATATTCAGTTTATTCAGATTGGCAAGAAATGATATGGAATAAACAACAAAAACCTCCTTACTGGGTAAGGAGGTTTTATCGAAAAGAGGCGCAGTAATGAAGAAGACAATATAAGCGATAATTCAACCGCCGGTCATATTCATGAAGCGTACTACCTGAACATCACCATCCGTCGTAAAGTAATGACGCTCGGGCTTAAGCGGCATGGCATCGATAATACGTGTCTTGAGTGCTTGCATATCACCGGGATAACGGCGCAACACTTCACGTAAATCCACGGAATGTTCATTGCCCAGACAAAGCAGCAGACGCCC
Organism: Pistricoccus aurantiacus; assembly: GCF_007954585.1. GTDB lineage: Bacteria > Pseudomonadota > Gammaproteobacteria > Pseudomonadales > Halomonadaceae > Pistricoccus > Pistricoccus aurantiacus. The sequence continues at coordinate 2,666,224 of NZ_CP042382.1, read as the reverse complement.
TTCCGCGGTGACGCGAACCCGATTGCAGCTGGCGCAGAAGTTATGGCTATGGGGAGAAATGAACCCTACCAGGCTGTCGCTGTCCGCCATGCGATAATAACGCGACGGGCCCAAAGTGTTGGTGGTGGTGGGCGTCAGGGAATGGCGAGTAGCGATGGTGTCATGCACCTCGTCGCTCGAACAGAACGTTTCCGCTCGCGAATGATCGGACACGTCTCCCAAGGGCATTTCCTCGATAAAACTGATATCGAGATGCTTTCGACGAGCGAAGTCGACGAGGTCGAGAACCTCGTCGTCATTGCGACCCTTGAGAATCACCGCGTTGAGCTTGATTCTATCGAAACCGGCTTCTTGAGCCGCATGAATACCGTCGATCACTCTGGCGAGATCCCCGGTGCGGGTCAGACGCTTGAAGCGCTCTGGGTCGAGAGAGTCCAGGCTGATATTCAGTCGTCCCATGCCGCCCTCGTGCAGCGCCTTGGCATGCTTGCGAAGCCCGGCACCGTTGGTGGTCATGGCGAAGTCCTTGAGCCCGGGCAATCCGCCGATCCTTTCGACCAGATCGTCGATTCCTCGACGCACCAGCGGCTCGCCGCCGGTCAAGCGAATTTTTTCCACTCCTAGCTCGACAAAGGCCTGGGCCACCATGGAAAGCTCTTCCAGCGTCAGCACCTGAGCCCGAGGCAAGAAGGTCATCTCTTCGCTCATGCAATAGACGCAGCGGAAATCACAGCGGTCGGTGACCGAAATACGCACGTAGCGTACTCGTCGTCCGAAATCGTCGATCAGGGTATTGGTATTCATGACGTCTCCCAACGCTTGGCATCCTGCTGGTCCGTTGCTCTTTCGGCAACCCAATAATAGCCACTGGCGGTATGCTCTTTTTTCCAGAAAGGCGCCCGGGTCTTGAGATAATCCATAATGAAGTCGCAGGCTTCGAACGCCGCCCGACGATGTGCGCTAGCCACGACCACCAGCACGATGGGATCGCCAGGTTCCAGTCGCCCGACACGATGAATAAGCCTGGCATCTTGTAGCGTCCACCGGGCATGAGCCGCGTCGACGATAGCCCCGAGGGCACGCTCGGTCATGCCTGGATAATGCTCCAAGGTCAGCGCGGTAACATCCGGTCGTTCGTTGAAGTCCCGCACCAGGCCGGTAAAACTGACCACGGCGCCGATATCCCGGCGCCTGGCCAGTAGCTCTCGCTGCTCCTGACCCGCATCGAAGGGTTCGTACTGGACTCGAATCATGGTTCAGCCTCCGGTCACCGGCGGAAAGAATGCGATTTCGTCGCCGTCCGTCAGAGGCGTGTCCGCGCTTCCCATGACCTGATTTATCGCACATAGGACACGTGGCTGCTCGAGGCGTTCAAAACGCGGATCGATCGCCTTCAGCGCCGCTTTCAGCCCTGCCACGTCTCGAGACGGCAGATCATCGAAAGGCACGTCGAGATCACTGACGCCAAGCTGCTCGCGCAGTTCCGCCAGGCATTTGACGTGCACGCTCGGCACCTCGTTGCCAAGAGGCAGCCCGATCCTGCCTGAAGAAGCAGCGGCAGCGACGATGGTATCGGCGGCGGCGCGTCGGTAATCACCGGATTTACCACCTTGCTTGGTCTCTAGCTGGATATTGCCGATCTGCATCTCCTTGTCTACCGCCTTGCACATATCGTAAAGAGTCAGACAAGCCACACTCACCGCGGTCAACGCTTCCATTTCCACCCCGGTGCGCCCGTTCAGGCGACATCGCGCGAATACTTCGATACAGGATTTTTCATCGTTGAGATGAAAATCGATCTCGACTTTCGATAGCGCCAACGCATGACACAGAGGAATCAGTTCGTGGGTGCGTTTTGCCGCCTGAATGCCAGCAATGCGCGCGGTTGCCAGGACGTCTCCCTTGGGTAAACCGCCCTCGCTAACCAGCGCCAGGGTTTCCGGGCGCATGAGAATATAGCCGCTGGCTAACGCCTCGCGTCGGCTTTCGGGTTTATCGGCGATATCCACCATGTGGGCTTCGCCGCGGGCATTGAGATGGGTCAAGCTCATGACGATTACCCTCGCTGAATCGCAATAATAATCAAAAAAGTTCGTTGAACGGTTGCAAGGCTACCACTTGGTCCTTTTCCACGCCGGTCTGATCCGCGCGGATTTCAATCAGGCAGTTGGCCGCGGTCATCGAAGAAAGAATACCCGATCCCTGGCGACCGGTACTGCGCACCCGAAGTCTGCCTTGCTTATCGCAATGATAGATGCCGCGCAGGAAGTCCACCCTGCCTTCGCGACTTTTCAGAGGTTCCTCCGCCAGAGCCCAGAGCCTCGCGGGGCGCCAATCCGGCTGGCCCTGCAGCCGACGCAGCATCGGCTGAACGAATTGAAGAAAGGTCACCATGACCGCCACGGGATTGCCGGGAAGACCGAAGAACGGTACCCGCCGGCTTCCCAGCCGACCGAAGGCCAGAGGACGCCCTGGCCGAATGGCGATACGCCAGAAGCCCAGCTCACCGATGGTTTCCAGGGCCGACTTGATCCAATCCGCGTCCCCTACGGAAACCCCACCGCTGGTAAGCACCATGTCCACTGCGGTTTCCGGCGAATTCGCTGCGGCGCTCAGCGCTTTCATCATGCGTTGGGGGTCATCCGCCAGAATGCCTAGATCGATAACCTCGCAGCCCAGACGATTCAATAAGCCATGCAAGGAAAATCGATTGGCATCGAAGATGCCCGCGGCGGGCAACGGCTCGCCGGGAGCGGTGACTTCATCACCGGTGGAAAAGATTGCCACCCGCGGGCGACGATGTACGGGAACCTTGGCCACGCCGAGAGAAGCCAGTAGCCCCAGGTGCTGCGGGCCCAGCCGCGTGCCCGCGGACAAGGCGAGTTCGCCACGCTCGAGATCCTCGCCGGCCTGACGCACGTGTTGGCCGGTCTTGACACTTTTCGCATGCTCGATAATGACTCGGCGGTTGCCCGCCGCGTCTTCGTATTCACGCAGCTGCTCGCGCATGATGACCGTATCCGCCCCTCGGGGCAGCGGCGCGCCGGTGGTGATGGCGATCGCTGCCTGCGGCGGCACTTTATCGGAGAAGCCATGTCCCGCCAGCGATGTGCCGACCAGGCGGTAGTCGGTAGCGGCGTCATCGCCCCAGCTCAGGGCAATGCCGTCCATGGCCGCGTTGGTATTCTGCGGTACGTCGATAGGCGACAGCAGATTTTCCGCCAGCACTCGGTCGCATAGCTGTGCCAAGGGGACGAGTTCGCTGGCCAATGGCGGCGGCGCCATTTCATCGAGCGCCGCGAGCGCCTCTTCCACGGACAACATGCGCTCGCCGAGGTCGAAGCAGGAAAGTGTCATCAAAACCTCCTGAGTAATAAGTGTCTGGAGTGCTTCAAACCCGACGTGGCCCGCGCCGGCTCGCCCAGCGTTCCGGCCAGGTGGCGACCCAGTTCGCGATGGCGTCGATATCGTCAAGCCTCAGAGCCGTCACATCCTTTGGCAGTTCGAGAGACTGGGGGCTGGCGACCGCGTGAATCCAAGGATCTTCCCAGGCGCGCAGCGTCTTTCCTACCTCCTGGCGGTACAGTTCGAGCTTGGGCAGCGGCCACTGCTTGAAGCCTTCCACCAGCACCAGATCCGGCGCCAGCGGCCGCAGCATTTCGATCAATGCCGCCAGATCCGGCTCCCCCCGCTCCGAAGTGTTCATCATCAAGGCCACCCGCGCTCGCGAGGCAATCAGCATCGGGGCGGCACCGGCCTCCCGCAGCCGATGGCTATCCTTGCCGGGCTGGTCGATATCGAAACGATGATGGGCGTGCTTGATCACCGCTACCTGAAGGCCACGATCCTTGAGCCGCGGCAGCAGGTTTTCGAGCAGGGTGGTCTTGCCGGTACCACTCCAGGCAGCGATACCCAGCAGCGGCAAGGTTTCCCGAGAAAGGTCCAGTCTCATCTCAGGCGTCGCGACAGCGCTCATGATGCCTCTTCGCCGGGGACGATCCGGCGTTCCAGCAACTGCTTTTCATCGAAGGTATTGAGGTTGGCAAACGCCTCGGGGCAGTCGCTGAAATCCACCGAGCGCCAGGCATGACGGTCATACCAGCGGTCGATCTTGCGTTCTCCCGCCGCCAGCGACGCGCCGAGGTCTTCCGCCAGATCGCGGCGAATCAGTGCTACCACCGGATGCAGCCGTTCACCGTCGTGAGCGACGGCGATATCCGCCTTTCCCAGCCCCTTCACGAGGCGCGACACCAGATCCACCGGCAATAGCGGACTATCACAGGGCACCACGATTACCCAAGGGGTGGTGGCCGCGCACAGCCCGCTCCAGATGCCCATGAGCGGCCCTTGATAACCCCCTTCCCGGTCCGTCACGATTCGATCGCCGAAATCTGCGTATTCCTCTCTGTGGCGATTGATGTTGATCAGCACCTCCGCCACCTGGCCTTCGAGGCGCTTTCGCACTTGGGCAATCAGCGGTCCGCCAGCAAAGGACACCAGGCCTTTATCACGCCCTCCCATGCGTCGTCCCTGGCCGCCAGCCAGAATCAAGCCAGTCAGTCGATCCGGCGTCATGATATTTCCTGTTAACGTGAAAGGCTTCAAAAAAACAAGCCTATCAATTTGCGCGGTAAGAACATCTTAACCGAAATGGCAAATCAACTCATCCGCGCGGATTCGTTGGATTGGCGCTGAGCGCGCAGCGCTTGATCTGATGCAATATCCACGGGCTCAGCGAATCCACGCGCGGTTCACTCTCCTTTCCGGGCCGGCGGCAGTATCCAGTTCAGCAGGATGCCTACCACCGCGGCGAGACTGACCCCCTGCAGGGTGAACTGCCCTCCTCCCAGCTGCATGCCGCCGATGCCGAAGACCAGAATCAGCGATACCACCACCAGGTTGCGCGGCGCGGTCAGGGAATGGCCGGCCCGCACCAGGCTGTTCATGCCCACCACAGCGATGGAGCCGAACAGCAGCGTCATGATGCCCCCCATCACAGGATCCGGAATCGTTTGCAGGATAGCACCCAGCTTGGCGAACAGTGCCAGCGCGATCGCCACGCAGGCAGCCACGATCATGAAAAGCGGGTTGAAGGCTCGGGTCAGCATGACCGCACCGGTTACCTCGGAATAGGTGGTATTGGGCGGGCCGCCGAACAGCGCGGCGGCGCAGGTGGCCAGCCCATCGCCCAGCAGCGTGCGATGCAGCCCGGGCTTCTCGAGATAGCGCTGACCGGTGACGGAGCCGATGGCCACCATGTCGCCGATGTGCTCCACCGCCGGGGCGATGGCCACCGGTACCATGAACAGAATCGCGGCCCAGTGGAAACTCGGCGCGGTGAAATTCGGCAGGGACAGCCAAGCCGCTTCCCGTACCGGGGTGAAGTCGATGAGACCCATCGATAGCGCCAGCAGATAACCGCTGAGGATACCGCCCATGATCGGCACCAGCCGTAGCAGGCCGCGACCGAACACCGCCAACAGGAGCGTCACCAGCAGGCTGGTCATGGAAAGTATCAGCGCCTGGCTGTATCCAATGTTGTCGCTGGTTTCCCCGCTGGCCATGCTCACCGCCACAGGAGCAAGTGCCAGACCGATGACCATGATGATCGGCCCCACCACGATGGCCGGCAGCAGCCGATGCAGCCAGGCGGTACCGCGCAGCCGCACCACCTGGGCCATGACCACGTAGGCCAGCCCCGCCGCCATGAGTCCACCCAGGGTGGCGGATACCCCGAAGCCGGTGATTGAACCCTGAATCGGCGCGATGAAGGCGAAGGACGAAGCCAAAAAGACCGGAACGCAGCGGCCGGTCACCGCATGAAAGATCAGCGTGCCCACCCCGGCGGTAAACAGCGCCACACTCGGGTCGAGTCCGGTCAACAAGGGCACCAGCACCAGGGAGCCGAAAGCCACGAACAGCATCTGCGTGCCGGTGAGAAGCAGACGCACCGGCGAGGGTCTGGCGGAGGCGGCAGGAGAAGTCGAGTCGCGCATCAAGGCGCTCCAATCGATGAAAGAATAGCTTCAAAAAAATTCCCGAGCGGAGCGCGCAAGGGGTATTCGATATGCTGCAAATCGTCTAACGAGTGCCGAAGATCTTGTCTCCCGCGTCCCCCAGCCCCGGCACGATATAGCCATTTTCGTCCAGGCGTTCATCGATGGAAGCCGTATAGATCTCCACCTCCGGATGAGTTTCCTCTACCCGACGAAGGCCCTCCGGCGCCGCCACCAGGACGATCACCTTCATCAGTGGACAGCCCCTGGCCTTGAGCATGTCCAGAGTAGCCACCATGGAGCCACCGGTCGCCAGCATCGGGTCGATGACGATGGCCAGGCGCTCTTGTATATCGTTGGTGAATTTCTCGAAATACGGTACCGGCTTGAGAGTCTCCTCGTTGCGATAGAGCCCTACCACGCTGATTCTGGCGCTGGGAATCAGATCCGTGACCCCGTCCAGCATGCCCAGGCCGGCACGCAGAATAGGCACCACGGTCACTTTCTTGCCTTTCAGTTGCTCGATGGTCACCGGCCCGGACCAGCCCTGGATGGAAACTTCTTCCAACAGCAGGTCCTGAGTGGCCTCATAGGTCAGCAGCTTGGCGACTTCTTCGGCCAGCTCCCGAAAGCTCTTGGTACTGATGCCTGCCTCGCGCATCAAACCCAGCTTGTGCTTGACCAACGGATGATGAATGACGTGAACGCTCATGAAGTCAGGCCCTCGGACTCGGGATTGATATGAGATGGAAGCTGCCAGTCGATGGCGGCGTAGCCGCGGCTGACGAGAAATTCATTGGCTTTCGAGAAATGACCCTGGCCGAAGAACCCGCGATGGGCCGCCAGCGGAGAAGGATGCGGCGAGTGCAACACCAGATGACGCTGGCGATCGACGAAACTGGCTTTTTTCTGGGCGTGGCTACCCCACAGCAGAAAGGCGACCCCGTCGCATTGCTCGTTGACGGCGGCGATGGCGCGATCGGTGAAGGTTTCCCAGCCCTGATTGCGATGGGATCCCGGGTTGCCCCGCTCCACGGTCAGGACGCTGTTGAGCATCAGCACGCCCTGGCGAGCCCAGCTTTCCAGAAAGCCGTGGTTGACCGGTGTACAGCCTTGATCCTCGGCGAGCTCCTTGTAGATATTGACCAACGAAGGCGGTACCGGTACCCCCGGGCGCACCGAAAAGCACAGGCCGTGAGCCTGGTTCGGGCCGTGATACGGGTCCTGGCCGAGAATCACCACCTTGACCTTCTCGAGAGGCGTCAGTTCGAAGGCGCGAAACCAGTGACTGGAATGCGGGTAGATGACCTTTCCGGCGTCCTTTTCCGCCCTGAGAAAAGCACGCAATGCCTGCATGTAGGGTGCTTCGAATTCGACGCCCAGATAGCGGTTCCAGCTTTCCGGCAAGGGAGATGAAGTCATGCTTTCGCGGTTTCCTATGTCGCTTATTCGTCTTCGGTAAAGGAACACACCGCAAAGAGATCATAGCCATCGTCGCGAATCTTTTGTGACCCGCCCAATTCCGGGAGATCAATGATGGTAGCGGTTTCCACCACTTCACCGCCGCTGCGTCGGATCAGCTTGGCCGCCGCCAGCATGGTACCGCCGGTGGCCACCAGATCGTCCACCACAAGAATGCGCGCGCCGCGTTCAAAAGCATCGGCGTGGAGTTCCACGGCGGATTCGCCGTACTCCAGCTTATAGGTCTCGCTCAGGGTCTTGAACGGCAGCTTGCCCTTCTTGCGTACCGGCACGAAGCTGCAGTTCAGCTCGTAGGCCAAGGGCGCACCGATGATGAACCCCCGGGCGTCGATGGCGGCAATCGTGTCCAGGCGCATTTCCTGATAGCGATGCACGAAGCTGTCGATCAGCTTGCGAAAGGCTGCGCTGTTTTGTAAAAGCGGCGTGATATCGCGAAAGTTGACCCCGGGTTGGGGCCAGTCGGGCACCGTGCGGATCACGGATTTGATGTAGTCGCCGTAAATGCTCATGGAGGTTCCATCTCGCCAGGTGAATTCAACCGTCAAGCGGCCAGCGCCGAGCCAAACAAGCCTCGGGCCTGTTTGATAGATTAGAAGAACAGGAACTTGCCGGCGAACAGCAGCGCCAGCACCACCACCGCCACATTGAGATCCTTGAAACGTCCGGACAAGGTCTTGATCGCCACAAAACTGATGAATCCTAGCGCAATCCCCTCGGCAATGGAGAAGGTCAAGGGCATGGCCAGGGCCGCGATCAGCACCGGCGCGGCTTCCGTCGGATCCTCCCAGTTGGCGTGAGCAAGGCTACCGGTCATGAGCACCGCCACATACAGCAGCGCCCCGGCGGTGGCATACACCGGAATCGAGCCGGCCAGAGGCGCGAAGAACAGGCTTACCAGGAACAGCATCGCCACTATCACCGCGGTCAAGCCGGTTCGCCCGCCGGAAGCGATGCCTGCGGTGCTCTCGATATAGCTGGTGGTGGTGGAAGTGCCCAGCGCCGCCCCGGCCATGGAGGCGGTAGAATCCGCCATCAGCGCACGACCCAACCGCGGCAGATTGCCCTGCTCATCCAGCAGGCCACCGCGATGGGCAACCCCGATCAGGGTGCCGGAAGTATCGAAGAGATCGACGAACAGAAAGGCGAAGATCACGCTGATCATCGCCAGGTCGAAGGCGCCTGCCACGTCCATCTCCAGAAATGTCGGCGCGATGGAAGGTGGCATGGACATGACGCCGCCGAACTCGTTGTGGCCCAGCACAATGGCCAGCACGGTCACCGCCAGAATGCCGATCATCACCGAGCCGGTGACCCGCAGATGAGAAAGCGCGGTAATCAGGAAGAATCCCAGCAGCGCATAGAGCGGCGACGGCGCGGACAGATCTCCCAGCGCCACCAGAGTCGCCGGGTTATCCACCACGATGCCGGCGTTCTTGAGGGCGATGAACGCCAGAAACAGGCCGATACCCGCGGCAATCCCCAGGCGCAGGGTCATGGGAATGGAATTGATGATCCATTCGCGAATCCGGAAGAGGCTGAGCAGAAAGAAAGTTACCCCGGACAGGAATACCGCCCCCAGCGCCGCTTCCCAGCTATAGCCCATGCCTTGTACGACGCCGTAGGTGAAGAAGGCGTTGAGCCCCATGCCCGGCGCCAGGGCGATGGGATAGTTCGCCCATAGGCCCATGATCAGACAGCCGATCGCGGAAGCGAGACAGGTGGCGACGAACACGGCGCCGTAGTCGATGCCTGCCTCGGACAGCACGCTCGGGTTGACGAAGATGATGTACGCCATGGTCAGGAAGGTGGTGATACCCGCGATGATCTCGGTGCGAATATTGGTGCCGTGTTCAGTCAGTTTGAAGTGATTGTCGAGACGTTGTTTCAGCATCGGCGTGACTCATCCGGGCATTGTGATGAAGCAAGAAAGCGAGGGACGAAAAGGCATTGTATGGTACCCAAAGCCTGGCGGTGACGCGAGCGTCTGACTAGATCACGGCACGCGATGCCAATACACGTTCGACGGTCTCGACGATCGCTTGGGTCTGCGGATCGATCTCGATATTGACCCGGTCGCCGATTCGCCGGTCGCCCAGGGTGGTGCGCGCCAGGGTTTCCGGAATCAGGTCGACGCAGAAAGTCACCGGCGCATCGACTTCGCTGTTCCGAGGCTGCTCGCGCCGCACCTCGCCGATGGTCAGGCTGATACCGTCGAGTCCAATATAGCCCTTGTCGAACAGAAAGCGCCCGAACTTCCCGGGCAGCCTGAACCAGAGACGACGGTTGTTCGGCGCCTCCTCGATACTCGTCAGTGCCGCGGTACAGATCACATGCCCGGACATGGCATGGCCGCCGATCTCGTCGCCGAAACGAGCGGCCCGCTCGATATTGACACGGTCGCCGACCCGGAGCTCACCCAGGTTGGTCAGACGCAGGGTTTCGCGCATCAGATCGAAGCTGACCCGGCCGCCGTCGATGCCGGTCACGGTCAGGCAGACGCCGTTATGCGCCACCGAGGCGCCGATTTCCAGCCCTTTTCGCCGCGCGGGCTCGAGTTCGATGGTGTGGATACGAAAGGCGTCCTTGTCGACGATGGACAAAAGCGGTGCGGTGCCCTGAACGATACCCGTGAACATGCTGACTCCTGAATGCCGGATGCCGAGAACCGTCATAGTGTACCGCGTAATGTCCGCTGCCGCGGCGTTGACAGTACCGCGGTCGATCCTTAATATCAGGGCACTTTACACAAGGCGCTGATTTGAACCCAGCTTGCGGGCGCCCTCGCATCGATCGCGACAGTCGATTCAAAGCGGGAAGTGCTGCTAAACGGGTGTGTCCAGCGCGATAGGCCACCCCATTCGGGTGGCCTTTTTCGTGCGCGCCGCTTTTTCGAGGAAACTTCGATATCACGTCACCGAGCGGTATCCCAGCATCATGATCAGACTCAAGAACGTCTCCAAGATTTACGGCAGTGGCGCGCAGGCCATCGAGGCGCTGAGGCACATCGACCTGGAAGTCCCCCAAGGCAGCATTCATGGCGTCATCGGCCTTTCCGGCGCCGGCAAATCGACCTTGATTCGCTGCGTCAACCTGCTGGAGCGTCCCACCAGCGGCAGCGTGCAGGTGGATGGCCAGGAACTCACCCGCTTGAGCGGCCCGGCGCTCAATCAGGCTCGTCATCAGATCGGCATGATCTTTCAGCATTTCAATCTGCTGTCATCGCGCACCGTCTATGCCAACATCGCCCTGCCTCTGGAACTGATGGGCATGGGCAAGGCAGCGATTCAGGAGCGAGTCAAGCCGCTGCTGGAACTGACCGGCCTTTCCGACAAGACCGGCACCTATCCAGCGGAGCTTTCCGGCGGTCAGAAGCAGCGGGTCGCCATCGCCAGGGCCCTGGCCAGCCGCCCCAAGGTGCTGCTGTGTGACGAGGCCACCTCGGCGCTGGATCCGCAGACCACCGGCTCGATTCTCGAGCTGCTCAAGGACATCAACGAGCGCCTGGGACTGACCATTTTGCTGATCACCCATGAAATGGAAGTGGTCAAGTCGATCTGCCATCGGGTAGGGCTGATTTCCGACGGCATGCTGGTGGAGGAAGCCGAGGTAGGCGAGTTCTTTACCTCGCCGCGCACACGGTTGGGGCGGGAATTTCTCAATGACTTTCTCGAACTCGAGCCGCCCAAGGCGCTGGTGGAACGTCTCGAACCCGAGCCCAGCCCGCGACATCATCCGGTGGTGCGTCTGGCGTTCTCCGGCGACGCGGTGGCCTCGCCGCTGATTTCTCGATTGACCCGGGATTGCCGCATCGAGGTCAGCATTCTGCAGGCCAAGGTGGAGTCGATCCAGGATCGCACCCTGGGGCTGATGATCGCGGAACTGATCGGCGATCAGGAGCAGACCCGGGCGGCGCTTGCCTATCTCGAGCGTCATGATCTCAACGTGGAGGTGCTTGGTCATGTCAAACGCGATGCTTGAACTGATCTTCAAGGCGACCATCGATACCCTGTACATGGTCGGCGTGTCCGGTGTCATTGCCGCCCTGTTTGGCGTTCCTCTGGGCGTACTGCTGTACGTGACCCGGCCCCGGCAGATACTCGCTCATCCGCTGACGCAAAGGATACTCGCCATCGTCACCAACGTGGGCCGCTCGATTCCGTTCATCATCCTGATGGTGGCGATCATTCCCTTCACCCGCTTGATTGTCGGCAGCTCCATTGGCATCAACGCGGCGGTGGTGCCCTTGACCATCGCCGCCATCCCCTTCGTGGCGCGGCTGGTGGAGGGCGCCCTGAACGAAGTGCCGCCAGGGCTGATCGAGGCGGCCCAGTCCATGGGCGCCACCCCTTATCAGATCATCACCAAGGTATTGTTGCCGGAAGCCCGTGGCGGCATCATCACCGGCCTGACCGTCACCGTTGTCACCCTGGTCAGCTATTCCGCCATGGCCGGCGCCGTGGGCGGTGGCGGCCTGGGGGATCTGGGCATACGTTACGGTTACAACCGCTTCGACCCGCTGGTCATGCTGATCACCGTGGCGATTCTGGTGGTCATGGTGCAGGGCTTTCAAAGCATCGGCGATCATCTGGTACGCAAGGCCGATCATAAGTGACCGGCACGAAAAACCGCTTTTCGTTGTGATTCATTCAAGGAGATTCGATATGGCAATAAAACGTTTAGTGGACAAGAACCTGTTGAGCCCCGTCCGTTGGCTAGGCGCGGCGGGTCTGTTGAGCGCGGCGATGCTGGCCGGCTGTGGCGGCGATCAGGAAGCGCAAGATCAGATCCTCAAGGTCGGCACCGTGGCGGGGCCGGAAACCGAAGTCATGCAGGTGGCGGCGAACCGCGCCAAGGACGAATACGGCCTCGACGTGAAGATCGTCGAGTTCACCGACTATGTCTCTCCCAACGCTGCGTTGGCGGACGGCAGCCTGGATGCCAACGCCTTCCAGCATGAACCCTATATGGTCAGCATGGTGGAGGATCGCGGCTACGACTTCGCCATCGCCGGGCGCACCTTCGTCTACCCGATCGGCGCCTATTCGGAAAAATACGACAGCATCGAGGACTTGCCGGATGGCGCCACCATCGCCCTGCCCAACGATCCTTCCAACGAGGGGCGCTCGCTGATCCTGATGCACGACGAGGGGCTGATCGAACTCAAGGATCCGGAAAATCTCGAAGCCACACCCATCGACATCGCCGAAAATCCGCGGAATTTCAAGTTTCGCGAGATCGAAGCCGCCCAGCTGCCGAGAGTGCTGCAGGACGTGGACATGGCCTTCATCAACAATACCTTTGCTCAGCCGGCAGGCCTGAGCCTGGACGATGCCTTGATCAAGGAAGGCCCCGATTCGCCTTACGTCAACCTGATCGTGGTGCGGGAAGGTGACCAGGAACGAGAAGCCATTCGTCAACTGGTAAGTGCCTATCAGAGCGACGAGGTGGCGCAAAAAGCTGAGGAGCTATTCGACGGCGCCGCGGTACCGGGCTGGAAAGACGCTGCGCAATAAATACAGCCTTACGCTACTCAAGAGCATTGTTCGGGAGCCGGCCTTGGGCTGGCTCTTTTTATTCAGCGACGAAGCCACTATTTCTTATTCGCATCGAGGTCAAGTTATCATGACGACTGCCACAGCCCTGCTTGATTACGACCTGCTCGAGCGTCAGTTGAATGCCCTGCTGGATACCGAGGACGCCCTGACCAACTGCGCGCAAACCGCGGCTTTCATTTATCAGACGATTCCGCAGCTCAACTGGGTAGGGTTCTATCTGCAGCGCCGACCGCAAACGCTGATACTCGGACCCTTCCAGGGTCAACCGGCCTGCAATCCGATCACTTTCGCGCAAGGCGTGTGTGGTCTGGCAGCGCGCACCCGGCAAACTCAGCGCGTCAAGGATGTCGACGCTCTTGACTACCATATTGCCTGTGACAGCGCTTCGCGATCGGAACTGGTAATACCACTCGAGGTAGCGGGACGACTTTGGGGAGTGCTGGATATCGATAGTCCGATACCGGGACGTTTCAGTACAGAAGATCAAGCGGGAATCGAGCGCTTGGCGGGGATCTTTCTGCGCAGCAGCAGTCAGGTAAGTTTGCAAGCCTTGAGTAACGAACAGATCTGAACTGGCAAGATACGGGGCACGTTGACAAGAAAGATCAAGAGGCAAGCTACTCTTTTTATTATCTCGACAAGTCAGAAACAAGAACCCCACCTTTCTCGGTGGGGTTCTTGCCGTAACCGTCAACGCCGTCAGGCGTCGGAACGGTACTGCTGACGCTATTACTTGCGCATGGAGCGTTCGAACATGCGATCCATGGCCTGACGATTCTCTTGGGCCATCTGCATCGCGGCGCGAGCATCACGCTGGGCCTGATTGGCAGTGTTCATCGCCTTGTTGGCGGTGCTGTTGGCTTGAGACGCTTCAGACTGGACCTGCTCCAGAGTGGTCTTGTCAGCACCATCGGAAGCACAACCTGCCAGGATAGCGAAAGAAGCGGCTGCGGCAGTCAGTTTTAGTGCGTTAGTGAACTTGGACATGATGTTCTCCTTGAGAGTCTTCCTTGGTTCATTAGTCTTGGCACCCGAACCTGCAAGAGTTACGGGCTTCCCACAGGCGGTCTAGTTTCGACCCCGCAAACCATAGCGATATCGGGGCCGTGAAGTCAAACACTGTTTTCATACTGGAGCACATTTTATTACTCCAGAGAAAGCTTGTTTGATTTCCACCGACAAGCCTAGCGGATCACGACGGTTGTGCCAATCTCTATCAGACTCAATAACTGCTCGATTTGCTCGTTGGTTACCGCAACACAGCCTTGGGTCCAATCGTAACGTCGATGAAAGTCAGGATCCCCATCACCTAGTCCATGAATTCCTATGTAACCGCCCAGCACCGTATCTTGGGGCGGCTCGCCGTTCTGCTGTAGATAAGCCATGAAGTCCGCATACTCGATGAAGCTCATTCTACCCGCACTCCAGGCTTCCCGAGCAATTTCGGGAGTGGGAAAGTCGAGCCCTAGAAAAATGTGAAAATCGCTGTCCAGTTTGATGCGATTGATATGAAACGTTCCCAAGGGAGTGGAACGATCGCCTTCCCTGCGCAGCCGCTTGACCCCGCCTCTACCGACGGAGATACGTGGAAAATGTGTAATCTCCTGACTGCCGCGATAGACGGACAGCGATGAACTCGGCTCGTCGACGAGTATCCATAACTCGTCGGCGCCAACCGGGGATTCCAGGGCCTGCGCCGGTTGAGACAGTAGAAACACCGTCAGTAAAGGAAGAAAAAAAGACAACAGTCGGCCCATACTCTCACTCAAAATGGCGTTGAAGGTTATATGGCGCTATTCGCCTCTGCTCTTGTTAGCGGCAGAGGTCCACAGCACTTTAAAGATTGATAAAAAAAGATCGAACAGAAAACGTCAATTTAATGAAGCGTGGCGGTCAATGCCTGATCATCGCTCTCTTCCCGCCATAACTGGCTGCGGGTAATCGCGTGATCGATCATTTCCTGTGCTACTTCAAAACGGCTTTGCCGCAGCAACGTTGCCGCCTCTTCCGAGAAGCTGATGCGCAGTAAAGGCTCGGCGTCAGTCTCGGCGCTACGCAGCACGATCTCTCCGTCATCAAGCTCGACGATTTCCAGAATCGCAGTATTCGACACGCAAGCTCTCCTCAATAAATAGCGTCGGTAAAAAAAGTCCGAGGCGGCAACCCTGGTTGTCGCGGGCCTGAGCCTATCAATCGGCTCCTGCTCCGTCACCATTCCCTGCTGCTTTCGCGAAACGCCGCCAGCAGCGCCTTGAATTCTCGCAGCTGCCGGCTTAGCCGCTCCCCGGGGGAAGGGCCCGCGGTGGCGATCATCGCCGTCACGCCGAGCCGGCCACCCGGCGACACCCCGTCACACCCGTGCAGGGCTTCTAGGCTCGTCAGCAGCTGGAAAAGCCAGCTATCCGGCTCGGCGGCCAGTTCGCGCAAGTGGGAAATTTCTGCCGGGGCCGGGGTGGAGTCCCGCAATAGCCGACGCCAGTCGAACGTCTGCAGGCCGGTATGTTCGGTGACTTCTCGCATCAGAGAGTTAAGGGCGAGCTCCGTCATGGCCAGCGCCCCTTCAAGCGAAGCACGGCGCCGCCCGGGTGCGTGCTCGTCTTCACCGTCGGGCAGCGTCAGCAGCAGCTCTGCCTGGTAAAGCAGCTGATTGGTGCGACCGCTGGGGGTCATTTACGCTTGTCCTCAACCTGCCATCTGCCGTCTTCATAAGTGGCCTTCCAGCCGCTGGCCTTGCCGTCCTTTTCGGTCATCACATATTGACTCTTGGCCTTGCGGGAAAAGCGAATCTGCGCGGGTTGCCCATCCGGATCATGGTTTGGCGCCTCGAGCAGGAAGCGATATTTCTCGGGGATCTGCTCCGCGTGGGCCTGCAGTTCCGACACCAGCGGCGGCCGGGTTTCCCGATTCTTGGGAAACTGGCTGGCCGCCAGGAACAGCCCACTGGCGCCGTCGCGCAGCACGTAATGATCGTCCACCTTCTGGCATTGCAGTTCCGGCATGGGTATCGGATCGATCTTCGGCGGCGCCACTTCGCCATTTTTCAACAGCTTGCGAGTATTCTTGCAGTCAGGGCTGGTGCAGCCGAAATACTTGCCGAAGCGGCCGGTCTTGAGCTGCATTTCCGCGCCACACTTATCGCATTCGATGGTTGGTCCTTCATAACCCTTGATCCTGAAATGACCTTTTTCCACCTCGTAGCCTTCGCAGTCGGGGCTATTGCCGCAGATGTGCAGTTTGCGATGCTCATCGATCAGATAGTTGTCCATGGCGGTGCCGCATAGCGGGCAGCGGCGCTTGGCCCGCAGGGCGTCGGTTTCCGCTTCCTCTCCGGCATCCGCCGCCACCGCCTCCTGACCGGGAATCAAATCGATGGTGGTCTTGCAGCGCTCCTTGGGCGGCAGGTTATACCCGGAGCAGCCCAGAAACACCCCGGTGGAAGCGGTACGAATCTGCATCTTGCGACCGCAGGTCGGGCAATCGATATCCGTGGGCACCGGCTGATTGGGACGCATGCCCTCGTCGCTTTGCGCCGCTTCAAGCTGATGCTTGAAATCCTCGTAGAAGCTGTCGAGCAGCTCTCGCCAGTCCCGCTCGCCTTCCGCTACGTCGTCGAGACTGTCTTCCATACGAGCGGTAAAGTTGTAGTCCATCAGATCACTGAAAGACTCCGCCAGACGGTCGGTGACGATATCGCCAAGCTTCTCCGCATAGAAGCGTCGATGCTCCAGGGTCACGTAGCCACGATCCTGAATGGTGGAAATGATCGACGCATAGGTAGAGGGCCGACCGATTCCCTGTTTCTCGAGCTCCTTGACCAGGCTCGCTTCGGTAAAACGCGCCGGCGGCTTGGTGAAATGCTGGCGCGGCTCCAGGGAAATCAGATTCATGGCAGTGCCTTCACCGATATCCGGCAAGGACTGATCTTCATCCTTCTTGCCCGCCGGCTTCATCACCCGAGTATAGCCGTCGAACTTGAGCACTCGTCCCTTGGCCCGAAGCTCGTAGCCCCGGGTTTCCACGGTGAGGGTGGTGGAGAGATACTCCGCCGGAGTCATCTGACAGGCCAGGAACTGGCGCCAGATCAACTCATAGAGCCGCTGGGCATCTCGTTCCATGCCGGCCAGTTCCGTCGCTTGACGTTTCACGTCCGAGGGACGAATCGCTTCGTGGGCCTCCTGGGCACCGGCCTTGCTGGAATAGCGATTGGGTTTTTCCGGCAGGTAGCGCGCGCCGAATTCTTCTCCGATATGCGCTCGGGCCATGTTCAGCGCATCCTGAGACAGGTTGGTGGAGTCGGTGCGCATATAGGTGATATGGCCCGCTTCATAAAGACGCTGGGCCATCATCATGGTCTTTTTCACCGAGAAGCCGAGACGTCCGCTGGCGGCCTGCTGCAGGGTCGAGGTGATAAACGGTGCATTGGGTTTCGAACGGGTCGGCTTGTCCTCCCGACCGGTGATCGAAAGCGGCGCGGTCTTGAGGGCCGCGATACGCTCCAGGGTTTCCTTTTCCGAGGTCGGCCGAAAGATCTCACCGTTCTGGCGCACCAGCTCGAAGCGAATCGGCGTAGCGTCGGCGCTCTTGTCCGCCGCTTGCAGATCTGCGTGCACGTCCCAGAACTCTTCCGGCACGAAGGCGCGAATCTCCCGCTCCCGTTCGACGATCAGACGCACCGCCACGGACTGTACTCGTCCGGCGGAAAGCCCGCGAGCGATTTTCTGCCACAGAAGCGGCGACAGCATGAAGCCCACGACTCGATCGAGAAAACGCCGCGCCTGCTGCGCTTCGACGCGCTCGATATTAAGCGTGCCGGGATCTTCGAAGGCCTGCTGAATGGCATTCTTGGTAATCTCGTTGAAGACCACCCGCTTGTAGCGGGACTCATCCCCACCGATGGTTTCCTTGAGATGCCAGGCGATTGCCTCACCTTCTCGGTCAAGGTCCGTCGCCAGATAGACCGCGTCCGCCTTTGCCGCGTGCTTTTGCAGTTCCGCGACTACCTTCTCCTTGCCGGGCAGGATCTCGTAATGGGCCTCCCAACCGTGCTCCGGATCGATGCCCATGCGGCGAATCAGTTGATTCCAGGTCTTCTGCTTCTGGTAAACCGCCTTCTCTTCCGGCGTCATCTTGCGGGTCTTGGCGGCTTGACGCGCTCGCGCCTTGGAGTCCGTTGCCGTTTTATTCGAACCACTGGTGGGGAGATCACGAATATGGCCCACGCTGGACTTCACGATAAAGTCGTTGCCGAGATACTTGTTGATCGTCTTGGCCTTGGCCGGTGACTCAACGATAACCAGTGATTTACCCATAGTGCTAAAGCTCCTCCCAAGGAGGATCCCATGACCCTCGGCATTAAGTGCCGACCTTCTCCAATCGGCGAAAAATGCGCCTACCCTACCCCAGCCCATGACTTCACGCCAGCCCGGCCACGATAGGGAAAGCTGTAATTTATAATGCTCTGCAATAGAACATCACAATAAAAAATGCCAGCTTTGCTGGCATTTTCATAACGGCGGAAAACATAAAGGCATGAATCGTGGCTCACCACGGGCACGACTGAAATCACTTTCGCGGCTTGGCCGTTCGAGCTTTTTGCTGAGCGCGTGGCTTGCGCGGCGCGCTAGGGTCGGTGCTATCGGAAGACTTTACCTCATCAAGCTTGACAGGTCTTTCTCCACCTGTCGCCGAGTTCACCGAACGTGCCTGGGCGAACTTTGCCTTGACCGCTTCGAGCCGCTCTTCGGAACGTGGCGTCATTTGACCGCTGACGTTTACCACGTGCTCGATGGTTTCCAGATAGTGATCGATCTGATCGTCGCTTTGATCCGCCAGCAATACGGAGAGGCCATCCAAGGCGCCTTGACGATCCAGCTTGAGGATCAGGAACTGGTCTCTCAGCATCTTCTTGAAGGTGGCGAGATCTATATCTTCCTCGAACTCCTCCCAGGAGGCGGTAAGACGATTGAAGTTGCGCTCGTCCGTGGTCGGAGCGCCGCCCAACACATAGATCAGCGCCCGCATCATGGCTTCAAGACCACTACCCTGATCGATGCGCGAACATAGCTCGGTCTTGCGGCTAGCAACGAAGCGCCGATGCTCGAGCTCCGACCCGGGACGACGACGGAACTCGAGACCGTCGTGAGTGCCTAGTCCGACCATGGTCTGAAGCCAAGTCTGCCCGTATATCTGCAGGAACAGTTTCTCGACCATGCGGTCACGCACTTCCCGGAAGGCGTCCAGGGACTGCTCGATCTGATGGGATGCGATCCCTTCGGCCACTTTCCAGGGGTTATGCTCCGCCACCTGATGGCGATCCTTGCGGATGGCCTCCGCCATGACCGGCAAGGGTGCGGTCAGAGGGTTGAGATCGGAATACAGACGGTAGCCGAAACGAATCGGATGGCAGCGGCGCATTATACGTGCCGCGGAATTCGAAATGATCGCCTGCAGCCACGGCTGTAGCGTCACCTCATAGATACCGCGATTGATATTCGAAAGGCGTGCGACAGTGGCGAAACGCCGCTCGTCTTCCTCATTGGGCTGAACAATCTCGTTGACGTCTTCGATGGTGCGCGGCATGAACTCCAGCAGATAATCGCCCTCGATATGCTCGGCCTCCGCGGCGCCTTGAGCGGCGGTTTCCGTTACCTTGGCTTCGAACAGTCCCGGGGGAAGCACATCAATGTAATCCATGTTCTCGGTAAATTCCGTATGCTCCTTGCGGGAGATACTGCCGGAAACGAAGATACCCAGGTGCCCCGTACGGTCGTGAACGCAATAGACGATGGTCTGTTCCTGAGCCAGGATTTCATCCGTATTTTCGTAGAGATCGCGCACCCAGCCAAGCGCCTGAGGCGGCGGCGTGATGTCGTCTCCTTGCGAACAGAACACCACGATGGGTGAGCGAATGTTGCGCAGGTCGATACGACGACCGTCCTGAGTGATGATTCTTGACGTGCTCAGACGGTTACCGACGAACAGCTTGTCGACGATATACTGAATTTCCTGAGCGCCCAGCATGACATGGCCGCCCCACCATCGTTCGAACTGCAGATAGCGGCTCGCTTCGGTATCGATGTTGGCATACAGATTGTACTGCTTGCCCCACAGGGTATTGGCCGGGTTGAGCTTCTCGAAGTTCTGCACCAGCCAGGCGCCGTCGAAATTCCCCGCGCCCAGATCGCTGGCAAGGGAGGCCAACCAGCTTCCGCCCATCATGCCGGCGGAATAGCGCATCGGTGCCTTGCCTCGCTCCCCCGCCCAATAAGAAAGAGGCGCGCCGGCAATCAGCAGCGGACCGAAGCATTCCGGTTCCAGCGCCGCCGCCATCATGATCTGCCAACCCGCCTGACAGTTCGCGACGACAATCGGTTTTTCCGACACCTGTGGATGACGATTGATCACTTCCTTCAAGAAAGCGATTTCCGCATCCACCACGTCTTCGACGGTCTGGCCCGGCTCGGGAAAAGGAAGAAAACCGATGAAGTAGCAAGGATGGCCGGCTCGCAAGGCCACGCCGATTTCACTATCGGGCTTGAAGCCGCCGATTCCCGGGCCGTGTCCCGCTCGCGGGTCGACCACCACAAAGGGTCGCTTCTGCCAGTCGGTTTCGACGCCTTGGGGCGGCTCGATCCACAACAACTCGTAATTGACCGGACGCGGCAAATCCAGGCCATCCATGATGGTTTCCGCTTCGAAACCCAGCACGTTGGGCTTTTCCAGCCGCATGTGCGCGAGATACTGATTACCACGCTGGCGCATGACGTCAAGGTAAAGCACTCGACGCTCGACGCTGTCGCGCCAGTAATCCAAGGCTGCCCGGCCGATGCCGAAAGGGTCGCACCAGGAAAGCATGGCGTCGATAGGTGACGTGAAAGCCTGAAGCATGGCTAGCCTCCCGTTAAGAAATAAGAGTCGCTGACCTTCTGCAGCACTGCAACAAACAGGCAAGGAAAATCAGCGATATACCGACAGTATAACAGCTTGTTGCAGTGCAATATAATAGACCGACGTTATTACCGGCGTTATTTCGGGCAATAACCGTCGTCGGACAGGCGTCTGAGAGCCTTCGTGAAACGAGTCTGCGGCAGGGTAAAAACGCTCAGGCCCGCGGCAGAGTCACGCCGCGCTGACCCATGTACTTGCCGTTGCGATCCTTGTATGAAGTCTCGCAAACTTCGTCGGATTCCAGAAACAGCATCTGCGCGACGCCTTCGTTAGCGTAGATCCTGGCGGGGAGATTCGTGGTATTGGAAAACTCCAGGGTCACGTGACCTTCCCATTCCGGCTCAAGCGGCGTGACGTTGACGATGATGCCGCAGCGCGCATAGGTGGACTTGCCCAGACAGATGGTCAAGACGCTACGGGGAATTCGAAAATATTCCACGGTGCGAGCCAGGGCAAAGGAGTTGGGGGGAATCACGCACGCATCGCCTTTCACGTCCACGAAGCTCTTGTCGTCGAAGTTCTTGGGATCGACCACCGCGGAGTGAATGTTGGTGAACACCTTGAACTCGTCCGCACAGCGCACATCATAACCGTAGCTTGACGTCCCGTAGGAAATGACCCGCTGATCGTTGACGTAGCGCACCTGATCCGCCTCGAAAGGCTCGATCATGCCGTGCTGTTCTACCATTCGGCGAATCCAGCGGTCGGATTTGATACTCATCGAGGACGTCCTAGAAAAAAAGGGGCGAACATGATAACCAACCGCCCCGAATAGGCATAGACCTTGGACAGCGTTGGCGCAAGCCGACACCGAAGAAACCGCACGAATCACAGCGGCACTTATTCGAAGGAAATTTGCGGGCCTTCTTCCTGCTGAGACTCCACTCCGGTGACGACGGCCTGAGCGATGTGTCGGAAGGTCTCGGCGACTGGGCTATTCGGTTCCGCGATTACTGTCGGACGCCCGCCGTCCGCCTGCTGCCTTACTGCCATGGATAGTGGCAACTGCCCTAACAGCTGGGTATCGTATTGCGCCGCGATGCGCTCGCCGCCACCTTCACCGAAGATCGGTTCCTGATGGCCGCAGTTCGAACAGACATGCAGACTCATGTTCTCGACGATACCCAGAACAGGCACATTGACCTTACGGAACATCTCGATACCCTTGCGCGCATCCAGCAGCGCGATATCCTGGGGCGTGGTGACGATGACCGCCCCCGAAACCGGCGCCTTCTGAGAAAGCGTCAGTTGGATATCTCCGGTACCCGGCGGCATGTCGATAAACAGATAATCCACGTCCTGCCAGGCGGTCTGCGTGAGCAACTGCTGGAAGGCGCCGGCCACCATCGGCCCACGCCACACCATCGGCTCGGTAGTATCCACCAGAAACGCCATGGACATGGCCTGGATGCCATGAGCCTCAAGCGGCTTGAAACGGTTCTCTCCCGCCTGCTGAGGACGCACCCCCTCACCGATCCCCAGCATCTGCGCCTGGCTGGGACCATAGATATCCGCGTCCAGCAAACCTACCCGGTAGCCTTGCGCAGCGGTAGCCAGGGCCAGGTTGACGGTCACGGTGGATTTTCCTACTCCGCCCTTGCCGGATGCCACGGCGACGATATGTTTGACTCCCTCGATCACGATGGGCTCCTGTTTCATTGGTCTTGAAGCGATATTTTATCTTGAAACGATATTTTATTTTGAAACCATGGAAAAGAAGCCAGGCTATCCTGGCTTCTGGTTTTACGACTTGACAAACAAGCTATTGGGAAGATGACTGATTTTCGCCCTGATCCGAAGACTTTTGCTGCTTGTCTTTCTCCTGCTGGGCCTTGCCTTGCTGCTTGGGATCTTGCTTAGCATCCTGTGAATCTTTCGACTGCTTGGCCTGATCCTGCTTTGGCTTGTCGCTTTGCTGATCCTTTTGCTGGCTTTCCTTCTGTTTGGCCTGATCCGACTTTGGCTTATCGTCTTGGGATGCGCTCTTGCCCTGCGCCTTGTCCGCTCCCTGCGACGCGCCATCGTCGGCGCTCACATCCATCTGGTTCAGGGTCTGGCGCCACTGAAGCAGCTGTGACTCAAGCTTCTGCACCTGATCGCGACGTTGGCTGCGCTGCTCGTCAAGCTTGGCGAGCCGCTTTTCGGCTTCATCGACCTGCTGTTTAGCCTGCTTGGCCTGTTCGCGTGCCTTTTCCAGTTCCTGCTGAACCTGCTGCTGGTTGCGCTTGGCAGTTTCGACATCGCCCTGGACCTTTGCCAACGCTTTTTCCTGCTCCTTGATCTGCTCTTGCAGCTTTTCAAGACGGGCCTGGTGATCCTCGATGCGCGTTGTCAATTCCTTCTGGCGCCCCTCCGCCTTGGCAATATCCTCCTGCAGCTTGTCGAGTTCCTGCTGGGCCTCGTCGCGCTGCTCGACGACCTGCTGCGAGTCCGTCTTCAACTCGTCAAGTTGCTTTTGACGCTGCTCCAGCTGGTCTTGCTGAGCGTTGAGTTTGCTGGAAACCTGCTCCAGCTGCTCCTGTTGCTGCTGAATGTTGTTCTGCAACTCAGATTGGCGCTGCTTGGCTTGCTGTTGAAACTCGGCTTGCTGTTGCTCCTGCTGCTTTTTCGCCTCGGCAACCTGCTGATTGACCTGTTGCAGTTCTTCTTGCGCCTGCTGGTTCTGCTGATCCAGCTCCTCGGCCCGCGCCCTGGACGCTTCCAGGCTCTCCTGGGAATCCTCGAAGGTTGCTACCTGGGATTGCAAGGATGCATTCTGCTCTTGTATTTCTCCCAACTGTGACTTGATGGTCTGGTTCTGATCCTCGAGCTCCGCGACTCGAGCATCCAAGCGTTCTGCTTCCTGGCGAGCCGATCCCGCACTCGAGCTTGCGTACAAGGCGTATAGAATCGCCACCACGGCGACCACTGCCAGAACGCGGACACGATTGTCCTTGAACAGTTGGCCCATCGTCATATTCGCCATGCCTTTTTCTCCCTACGAAGTTGCGACTAGAGTCCTGCACTCTTTTTGAGAACCATGCATTGAAAGCCATGCATTGAAAACCATGCATTCAAAACGCAATGCATTTTTACGTGCGCTTACAGTATAAGCCTACCCACCCGGAACAAGACATCCTCAGCGTAACCTGCCTGACTTCCCGGAGCAGATCTGGCCCTGTAAATCCCATGATCCCTTCAGAAACATGGCACGCAATGGGATTTGATGCCTATCATGGCGTTAAACTTGCTCTACACGCTACAGCAATCCTTCATAAGCCAGCCTTATTCATCAGACTTTTCATCAGGATCTTTTCGATGGTAAAACGCGACGAAGCCGGGCAGCTAGCCAGTCGTCTGCTGCGTTTCTGCTGGCGGGTCATTGGCCGTTTCTTTGCCAACCGCGGCATTCTGCTGGCGGGCGGGGTCGGCTACAACGTTCTGCTTTCCATCGTTCCGTTATTCGCGGTTTTGAGCGTCACACTGACTCATGTCGTCGCCGAGGATCGCATGCTGGAAATCATCGACTTCCAGGCCCGCCATCTGGCCCCTTCTCATGCGGATGTCATACAGGAAGCGGTGCGAGCGCTGCTGGACTCACCGGAGAAAACCGGTCTGCTGGGTATATTAGTACTTTTTGTCTTCAGCTCCTTTGCCTTTCGCATGCTGGAAGACTCCTTCGCCATCATCTTTCGGCGTCTGGAGATTCCCAAGAAGCGGCGTATGTGGATTTCCGTCTTGCTGCCTTACGCCTTCATCATGGTGCTGGGAAGCGGACTTCTGGGCTTGACGGTGCTGGTATCGACCATCGACGCTCTGGATACGCTGCTGGATCTGATCTTCGCGTCGCATTTTCCCTTCGCCAATATCTCGACCTGGCTGCTGAGCCTGTTCAGCTTCATCGGCTTGTTCCTGCTGTTCAGCGCTATCTACAAGGTGCTGCCGGTCGCCAAGATCTCGATGAATCGCGCCTTGATCGGTGGTTTCGTTGCAGCGCTGCTCTGGGAAGGGGTACGTC
This sequence comes from Pistricoccus aurantiacus, assembly GCF_007954585.1. Classification (GTDB taxonomy): domain Bacteria; phylum Pseudomonadota; class Gammaproteobacteria; order Pseudomonadales; family Halomonadaceae; genus Pistricoccus; species Pistricoccus aurantiacus. The sequence continues at coordinate 2,641,247 of NZ_CP042382.1, read as the reverse complement.
TGATACTGGTGGGGTATTTTGCCAACATTTCCTTCGTCAACGCCGTCTATGGTTCGCTGGCTACCATCATCATCGTGCTGTTGAGTCTCGAAATCGGCGCGGTCATCCTACTGCTGGGGGCGCAGGTTATCGCCGAACTCGAGTACAACGACAATCATGGCCTGCCCTGGTACGCCAAGCCGACCGCTACCGCCCCGGAAGCGGCCTAAAGCGTCAGCTGTTGTTCAACTCTTTCTGCACCCGCAGTTTGGCGCGAATGAAATCGCCGTGGCTCAAGAATAAAAGGTCCGCCAGGCGGCGAATCCGGTGCTCTTCCAGAGGATCGAGTTCGCCATCCGCGTAGGCCAGACGCCACATGGATTCCACCAGAGCAAAGCGCTGCTGCTCGCTGTAGTGCCCGTTGAGCAGCGATACGAAACGATGATGATCCACCGCCTCTTCGACTTCCTGCGCCGCCAGGCTCATCAACTCCTCGACCGCCGTATCGGAAAGCTTATAACGCCTCTTGAGCGTTTCTCGTAGCGCCGCAAGCTCCGCCTCGTCCCTGTGATAGTCCGCACGCACGATCTCGCAAAGCAAGACTGCCGCCGCCAGCTCCAGGGTCAAGGTAGACTCTTCCGGTGAGGGAACCGTCAAGGCCTGCTGAAAAAATCGCTGAATCGAGTCGAGCATGAAAAATCGCCTATCCGTGAGTTCAAGCATCCGACAGCGTAGTCGCGTCTTGGGTTCATGGTTCAGGGCTTGAGCCGATAGCCCGTTTTAAAGATCCAGGCGACGATGACAAGGCTCAAGGCCATGAACAGCAGTACCATGCCGACGCTCGCCCAGAGACTGACGTCGCTGATGCCATAGAAACTCCAGCGAAAGCCGCTGACCAGATAGACCACCGGATTGAATAGCGTGACGGTTTGCCAGAAAGGCGGCAGCATGTCGATGGAATAGAAGGTTCCACCGAGAAAGGTCAGCGGCGTGATCACCAGTAAGGGCACCACCTGGAGCTTGTCGAAGCCTTCCGCCCAGATGCCGATGATGAACCCCAGCAGGCTGAAGGTCAGTGCCGTCAGCACCAGAAAGAGCAGCATCCACAGCGGATGGGCGATGGAAAGCGGCACGAAGAAATTCGCGGTGCCGAGGATGATCAAGCCTAGCACGATGGACTTGCTGGCGGCGGCGCCCACATAGCCCATCACGATCTCGAAATAGGACACCGGGGCGGAAAGCAGTTCGTAAATGGTGCCGGAAAAGCGTGGAAAAAAGATGCCGAAAGAGGCGTTGGACACGCTCTGGGTCAACAGCATCAGCATGATCAGACCCGGCACGATGAAGGCGCCGTAGCTGACCCCTTCGACCTCGGTAATACGCGAGCCGATCGCCGAGCCGAATACCACGAAGTAAAGCGAGGTGGAAATCACTGGTGAGACGATGCTCTGCAGCAGGGTACGCATCGTGCGACCCATTTCGAAACGGTAGATGGCGTGAACCGCGCGCAGGTTCATGAAGGCTCCTTGACCAAACTGACGAAAATATCTTCCAGGGAACTCTGTTCCGTATGCAGGTCCTTGAACTGGATACCTGCTTCCCGCACGTCTGCCAGCAAGCGGGTGATGCCGGTACGCTGATGGCTCGTGGCATCGTAGGTGTAGATCAGCGCTAAGCCGCCATCGCCAAGCTCCAGTTCATGTCTATCCAGAGCGTCCGGGATATATTCCAGGGGTTCCGGCAGATGCAGGGTCAGCTGCTTGCGGCCAAGCTGGCGCATCAGCTCATGTTTTTCCCGGACCAGGATGATCTCGCCGTTGCGAATCACGCCGATGCGATCCGCCATTTCCTCGGCTTCCTCGATATAGTGGGTGGTAAGGATGATGGTGACGCCATCTTCCCGCAGCCGTCGCACCACGTCCCACATTTCCCGGCGCAGCTCCACATCCACCCCGGCAGTGGGTTCGTCGAGAAACAGGATCCGTGGCTCATGGGACAGCGCCTTGGCGATCAGCACCCGGCGCTTCATGCCGCCGGACAGGGTGATCAGCTTATTGTTGCGCTTGTCCCACAGCGCCAGGGACTTGAGCACCTTCTCGAGATAAGCAGGATTCGGCGGCTTGCCGAACAGACCGCGGCTGAAGTTCACCGTGGCCCAGACTGTCTCGAAGGCTTCGCTGGTCAATTCCTGGGGCACCAGGCCGATTCGCGAACGCGCCGCCCGGTAATCCTTCTCGATATCGTAACCATCCGCCCATACCTGGCCGGAAGTCGGGTTGACCAGGCCGCAGATGATGCTGATCAAGGTGGTCTTGCCCGCCCCGTTGGGCCCGAGCAGCGCAAAGATTTCACCGGAACGCACGTCGAGATCGACGTTCTTCAACGCCTGAAAGCCGGAATCGTAGGTTTTGGATAGTGCCGCGACACGAATGGCCGGCTGCATAGCATCCCTCTTGTTCATTTAAAGGAAAAAAAGCGTGCTGGATGTGCGTTGCACTTCGTCCTGAGATTTTCCATCTTGAGACTTTTCTTCCTGAGACTCTTCACCCAAGAACCCGCCGGACTGGCGTCGCCACAGCATCGCGTAGAGTCCATCGAGCGTCAGCAGTTCCGCATGGGTGCCGGTCTCCTTGATCCGCCCGCGGTCCATGACCACCAGGCGATCGAGCATGGCGATGGTGGAAAGCCGGTGGGCGATGGCAATCACCGTCTTGTTCTCCATCAGAGTGTAAAGCTGCTCCTGAATGGCCGCTTCCACCTCCGAATCCAGCGCCGAGGTCGCCTCGTCCAGTATCAGGATCGGCGCGTCCTTGAGCAGCACCCGGGCGATGGCAATACGCTGACGCTGTCCGCCGGAGAGTTTCACCCCGCGCTCGCCCACATGGGCATCGAAGCCACGACGGCCCTTGGCGTCGACGGCTTCCTCGATGAACTCCAGCGCGTGGGCACGCCTGGCCGCTTCGCGGATTTCGGCTTCACTGGCCCAGGGTTTGCCGTAAGCAATATTGTCACGAATCGAGCGATGCAGCAGCGCCGTATCCTGAGTGACCATACCGATCTGTCGGCGCAGGGAGGCCTGAGTCACCCGCGCGATATCCTGATCGTCGATCAGGATGCGACCGCCTTCGAGATCGTGAAAACGCAGCAACAGATTGGTCAGGGTCGACTTGCCCGCCCCGGAGCGGCCGATCAGGCCGATTCTCTCGCCGGGACGAAGCGTCAGGTTCAAGTCGTCGAAGACGCGAGCCGCAGCCTCCTTTGAACTCTCGTAGCCGAAATGCACATGCTCGAAACGGATTTCGCCGCGGCTCGCGTCGAGCTGCCTGGCATCCGGCGCATCGCCGACCTGCTGCGGGTTGGCGATGGTATTGATACCGTCCTGCACGGTGCCCAGGTTCTCGAACAGCCCCGCCACTTCCCAGAGAATCCAGTCGGACATCATGCGCAGGCGCATCACCAGGCCGATAGCCACGGCGATTGCCCCCAGGGAAATCAACGACTGATGCCAGGCCAGCACGGCGATGCCCGCCATGACCACCAACAGCAGGGAGTTGAGGGACTGCAAGCAAACCGTCAGTTGCGTCACCAGACGCATCTGACGATGTACAGTCTGCATGAAGCCATCCATGGACTCGAAGGCGTAGTCCTGCTCGCGGCGGGTATGGGCGAACAGCTTGATGGTCTGGATATTGGTGTAGCTGTCGACGACGCGCCCGGTCATTTCCGCCCGGGCGTCCGCCTGGGCCTTGGAAATGCGCTGCAGCCGGGGTACGAAATAGCGCATCAGGCCGATATAGCCCGCCAGCCATACGATAAGCGGCGCCATCAGCCAGGGTTCGCTATTGCCCATCAGCCACAGGGCACCGGTGAAATAGACCGCCACGTAGACGAAGACGTCCATCAGCTTCATCACCGTCTCACGGATGGCCAAGGCAGTCTGCATGACCTTCTGGGATACCCGCCCGGCAAACTCGTCCTGAAAGAACGTCAGGCTTTGTTCGAGCAGATAACGATGCGCCAGCCAGCGCACCAGCATCGGGTAATTGCCGAAGATGCTCTGATGGGTGACCAGGGATCTCACCAGTACCAGCACCGGATACAGCACCAGCGCCAGGGCCGCCATGCCCGCCAGTCGCCAGCCATACTCGGCGAGAAATCCGGTTCGCTCCGCTTCACTCAGCCAGTCCACCAGATCCCCCATGAAGGAGAAGAAAAGCACCTCGATAATCGAGATTACCGCCGTGAGCAGTGACATGAGGATCAGCAGCGGTATCAGCGGCTTCGAATAGTGATGCAGAAACGCGAGCAAGCCACGCGGCGGAGTCTCCGGCGTGGCTTGCGGATAAGGATCAATCAGGGTTTCGAAGAAACGAAACATGAGGTCTCGCGGAAGAAAATGAATTATCGACGGATAGCATCCGTAACAGCTCAGATGAACCTAACCTGAAAGATTATTCGAGCTCTATCGTGCCGTCGAAATCGATCTTTATGTTGAGATCTCCCACCATCAGGGTCATGCGCGCCGGCAGGGTCTCGGTTCCCTCGAGCTTGCCTTCCTCGATGGCCTTGTTCACCGCCTGCTCGATTTCACGCTGAGAGCTGATACCAACCTTTTTAAGGAACTTGCGGATGCTGACGTTGAAGGTTTCTTCATTCATGTAAGACTCCTTGAATAACACTACTGGAAAGTCTTGATAGCCTACCCTCAAGCAACCACTTTGTCGCCTGGCATCAAAAGGTGGAAAGCCCCGTTGCCTCCATCAGCCGGTATTGCCAGTAACGCCACCGGGAGGGGTCGGCGAACGTCGCGTAATCCAGGCTGTAACGACGTCCGTCCGGGTTGTTCCATTGACGTTCGAATAGCGCCAACGCCTGCCGGGTTGCCGGCGTCTCGCGTGGCGCTACCAGCTGCACGCTGGTTTCCAGGTTGAGATCGTCAAGATTGCGCCGGGTGTAGTTCGCGGAGCCCAGGATCAGTTCGACAGGTCCTGAGTCTGGCTGATACAGCAGCATCTTGCTGTGGCACTGTTCGCCGTGGGTATCGCACCAGCGCAGCGGCACACCGGCGCGGTGCAGCTCCCAGCCGGCCTGACGATTGGGAATGCCGTTCTTCTTGATGCCGAAGGCATCCCGATTGGGATCGAGCAGCACCCGTAGCTCGACGCCACGGCGATGCGCCGCGATCAGGGCGGTCATGATCTCGCGATGAGCCAGGTAGAAGACGGCGATATCGATCTTGTCCCCGGCCTTGCTCTCGTTCAGCGTCTCGAGCAGCGCATCACCTATTCCGCCTTCCGTCAGGATCTGGAGACGCGCCTCGCCGGCTTCCTCCGGTACCGCAAAATTCAGACGAGGAAAATCGACGGCCCCGCCGGAATAGTCGGCCACCGCCCGCTCGCTTTTCAGCAGGTCGCCCACCGCCGGCCCGGAAAAACGCAGCGCCACGTTATCGTGCCAGCTACTGGCATCGTGGGGATTGGCGGAGGTCACCATCCCCGTCCAATACTGGCCTTCATCCACCACCAGCGTCTTGCGGTGATTGGCATTGAAATTGAGCAGTGCCAGGTAGCTGCGCAGGGTCACCCGCCCCGACCCCAACAGGTTGGGGAGCCAACCGTCTTCGGCGCTATTGCCCAACCAGCGACAGCAAAGATACCAGAGGCCGGACCAGGCCGGATTCGACGCCCGCTGCTCGGTCAGGTCGGTCATGATGACTTTTACGCCCGCCTCGCGCAGCGCCTGAAAATGCGCGGACGCAAGGCCGCCATAGAGCGTATTCAGCGGATCGCTGATTACCACCGCCTCGATCTCCGGCATCGCCTGCTTGCGCTCGATCAGCGCCTGGGTCAGCTGGTGTGAGAGTGGTCGATAGTGGCCTTCCGCTTCCCCCTTGAAAGCGTTGAACAGGAACATGTCCAGCACGATCAGACGCTCGGCCTGACCGATCAAACGCAGCACTTCATCGAAGATTGCCTGATCGCTCTGGCGATTCCCTTGAGCATCCAGGTAGGTTTCATCCGCGAGAAAGGCCAGATTCGTGGCTGGATACAAGGGGCTTGCCATGCCGATACCCTCCGGCAAGGGCTTATAGCGCTGCCAGAATGCCATGGCGAGATAGACAATCACCAGTAACAGCAGTAGCCCTTTCCAGCCCATCGATCTACCCCACCAGCTTTTCCATGTTGCTTTACTCACCGCTTTTCCGCTTGATTCTCGTTTTTGTCAAAACGACAAAACCGCACGGATAACAGCTCCATGCGGTTTCGCTTCTCACCGATTCACGTCGAATATCAGCTGCGGTGGGTGATTTCCAGCAGGTGATAGCCGAACTGGGTTTTTACCGGGCCATGCACCTTGTTCAGGTCACCGCTGAACACTACCTTGTCGAATTCCGGCACCATTTGCCCCGGCCCAAAAGTTCCCAGATCGCCACCCTGCCGACCGGAGGGGCAGTTGGAATGCTCCTTGGCCACCTCGGCGAAATCGCGTCCGCCTTCGATTTCCTTTTTCAGCTCTTCACACTTGGCTTCATCGTCGACCAGAATATGGCGCGCGCTGGCTTGGGTCATGGTGTTCTCCGGTTAGCTGTGTCGAGAAAACCGCAAGCTTAGCATGGGATGTTGGCTGTGTGTCTCAAGCCTTATCTCCCGGCGGCGTCCATTCCCGGCAGATCTTCAGGGTCTGCTCCGCCGCGAGCGGCTCCTTCGTCAGGCCACAGCGATAACCCTCGGCCTCCTCGAGAAAATGCACGCAATGCTTGCAGACGTTAAACGCTCGATGATGGTTCTGACGCTGCAAGGCTACCAAAAAGCCACGCAGTCCTTCTTCCAGGGTTTCTTCCACGACTCCCGGCGCTTCCTCCAGCGCCCGGGCCAGACGATTCGCCCAGCTATCCTTTAGCAGAGCCCGGCCGGCTTCGGTCAGATGAAGGTGAATACGCTTGCCATGCTTGCTGTCCGGCCGCTTGGCGACCAGTCCTCGTCGCTCCAACACGCCGAGAGTTTGCGAGACGGTGCCGCGAGTCACGCCAAAATATTCAGCCACAGCAATGGGGATATCGCTGTAATGATTGGCCTGGGCCAGATAGGCCAACACCTGCAGTTGGATCGGCAACAGGCCATGGCGAGCGGCGTCATCGCGTACCGATTGGTGGATCAAGGCGGCGAGACGTTCGAGAAGGGTAGCGGCAAAGTTCATGAAGACAGTGTATTGACTCGATGCATGGCTTGACAAGCACCGGAAAGCAGCCTAATGCTTACTATGTATCGACTCGATACATAATGAATGATTAAGCCAACAAGACTCCAGGTCGTCAGATCGTCGCCCGCCCATCTCGGTCTTTCCGCTGGCGTTCTCCTTGACGAATGGATCACGGGAGGAATCGATCATGCGCACGTTACCCCTATTCTCCGCAAGCCTGCTGGGTGGACTATTGGTCGTTGGTGCGGCCCTGGCGGACGAGGCCATCACGCCCTTGGCCAAAAATGACGATTTATCAATCGCTGATGTGAAAGGACGTTATGTCGCCGAGTTCAACATGCTGGTCTTCGAACAGCAGGTAGCAGGGCAAGCCGGCGCCACGGTGCCGGATGCCAGGGGACAGATGGATGGCGCCCCGGTTCTCACCTATGCCTTTCCCACCACTCTGCCCCCATCAGTGGTCGGCTTCGGCGATGTCGAAGGCATTCTGACCCTGGTGGCGACATCGCACCCGGACTTCGACGATACCCCGTTATGGGACGAGCAAGGCGACGGCAGCTATGACAACGATGGCAGGGTCTTCCATAGTCACTGGGTGGTACTGGTCGAGGACGAGCGCGTACCCGGCGGACTGGCGGTCCGCGAGATCGCCAATGGTGAGCAGGCGACGCTGCCGCCGACTAATCCCGGCATGCCGCTCTATCTGGACTCACCGGGGCTGAGCGTGGTGCTGCAGGGCGATACCCTGAGGATACTGGTGCCCTCCTGGCGGGTGCGGAATGCTCGCGACTTCTCTTTCGATGCGGTCACCGCCTATCTGGAGGTCAACACGTCCGACGACAGTCGACCGATGCTGGGTATCTATGAAGTCTACGATGTCGCCTCCGGGGATCTATCGCTGCCTTACCGGCTAGCCGATGAAAGCCCGTGAATCGATGACAGAAATTGCTTAATCGGCGCTGTCCATGCCCTTCAGGCTGGACAGCTCGGGTACCTTGCCTTGGGTCAGGACACTGAACTCGCCGTCGGTTTCCAGCACCACCGCGCGAAGATCCTTCAAATCGTCTTCCCCCGCCTCGCGCACCGCCGCGTATAGCTCGTCCTCCGTGACCCGGGCCTTGCGCAGCGCTTCCGGCAAGATGGTTCCTTGATAAAGAAGTAGCGCCGGCTCTCCCGTTACCAGCTTTCGCACCCAGGGAACTCGCACGCTGGTCCAGGTCAGCACGAACTGCATGCCGATCAGCGCGGCCAGGGCCAGGCCTCCCTGAGCGAGAGTGACATCCTTGCTGAGTATGATGGTGGCCAGGATGGAGCCTAGCGCCACCGTCACCACCAGATCGAAGGCGTTCATCTTCGATAGGGTACGCCGCCCGGAAATCCGCAGGAAAACCACCAGGGTGATATACGCCAGTACCGCGGACACCGCGACTCGCAAGAGCGCCTGCCCGCTGTCGAAAAAAACCTGCTCCATGATCACACTCCTTGTCGCATGGCTGGAAAGTACTCGGTCATTGCGCCTTGCGGCCTTTCATCTTGCGCCAAGCAGGCAGCGGACACCAATCGCAGTCGCGGCGGAAAATGCTACAATTCAGAGCTTGTTTTGACTTATACGAGCGGCCGCCTGCCTGTTCGGGCCATTACGCTGCTCGTCCCACGTTACAGGAATCCAAGCGCCGCTATGTCGAAAACCCCTCGCGACCCACGCAAGATCCTGGTCACCAGTGCCCTGCCCTATGCCAATGGCTCCATTCATCTCGGTCATCTGCTGGAGTACATTCAGACGGATATCTGGGTGCGCTTCCAGAAGAGCCGCGGCCATGAATGTTATTATGTCTGCGCCGACGACGCTCACGGTACCGCCATCATGCTGCGGGCGGAGCAGGAAGGCATTTCACCGGAGGCGCTGATCGAACGAGTATCCCGGGAGCACCAGGAAGATTTCGCGCGCTTTCAGGTCGGGTTCGACAACTACCACTCCACCCATTCCCAGGAAAACCGCCTGCACAGCGAGCGGATCTATACCCGTCTGCGGGATGCGGGTCATATCGCCACCCGGGAAATCGAACAGATGTACGATCCGGTCAAGGGCCTGTTCTTGGCGGATCGCTTCATCAAGGGCACTTGTCCGCGCTGCGGGGCGGATGACCAGTACGGCGACAACTGCGAGGTCTGCAGCGCCACCTATACCCCGGCGGAACTGATCGATCCGGTTTCGGCGATTTCCGGCGCTACCCCGGAAGTCAGGAGTTCGGTTCATTACTTCTTCAAGCTGCAGGACTTCGAGCGCTTTCTCAAGGGCTGGCTGGTGGGCGGTCACGTTCAGGAACAGATCGCCAACAAGCTGCAGGAGTGGTTCGAGATCGGTCTCAACGAATGGGACATCTCTCGAGACGCGCCCTACTTCGGCTTCGAGATTCCCGACGCCCCGGGTAAGTACTTCTATGTCTGGCTGGACGCCCCCATCGGCTACCTGGCCAGCTTCCAGAACCTCTGCGACCGGGAAGGCCTGGACTTCGACGCCTACTGGAACCCGGATTCTGAGGCGGAGGTCTATCACTTCATCGGCAAGGATATCGTCTACTTCCATGCGCTGTTCTGGCCGGCGATGCTCAAGGGCGCCAATTTGCGCACGCCGAGCGGCGTCTTCTGTCACGGCTTCGTCACCGTCAACGGCGCCAAGATGTCCAAGTCCCGGGGCACCTTCATCAAGGCGAGCACCTACGCACAACATCTGAACCCGGAATACTTGCGTTACTACTTCGCCGCCAAGCTGACCGCCGGCGTCGACGATCTCGATCTGAACCTCGAGGACTTCGCCTATCGAGTCAACGCGGACTTGGTGGGCAAGGTGGTCAACATCGCCAGCCGCTGCGCCGGCTTCGTCAAGAAGTTCGGCGACGCCAAGCTGTCGGAACACTGCGCGGAGCCTGCCCTGGTGGCACGCTTTATCGCTGCCGGCGACGCCATCGCCGAAGATTACGAGTCTCGGGAATTCGCCCGGGCCATGCGCAGGATCATGGAGCTGGCGGACGCGGCCAACACCTACATCGCCGATGCGGAGCCCTGGGTGCTGGCCAAGCAGGAGGGTCGCGAGCAGGAGGTGCTGGAGATCTGCTCCGTGGGCATCAACCTGTTTCGTCAGCTGATGGTCTATCTGGCCCCGGTGGTACCGAAGATGGCGGCGGAAGCCCAGGCCTTTCTCAAGCTCGACAGCCTGGACTGGCACAGCCGCCACGAACTCCTGATCGGTCACGAGATCGACAAGTTCAAGCCGCTGATGACCCGAGTGGAACGAGAGCGTATCGACGCAATGATCGAGGCGTCGAAGGAGGATCTGGTGGAAGAGAAGAAACTCAAGGAAACCCCCAAGGGGCCGCTGGCGGACAGTCCTGTCGCCCCCCAAATTGCTTTCGACGACTTTGCCAAGATCGATCTGCGCATCGTGCGCATCGCCAAGGCGGAATATGTCGAAGGCGCGGACAAGCTTCTGAAGCTGACCCTGGACCTGGGGAGCGAAACCCGTACCGTATTCTCCGGCATTCGTTCCGCCTATGCCCCGGAGGCGTTAGAAGGCATGCTGACGGTGATGGTGGCCAATCTGGCCCCACGCAAGATGCGATTCGGCGTCTCCGAAGGCATGGTACTGGCCGCCGGCGACGAGGACAGCATCTATCTGCTGGAGCCCCACTCCGGCGCCAAACCGGGCCAGCGGGTCACTTGATCAGCCATGAGCGACTATCTGCTGATTCTGGTCAGCACCGCCCTGGTCAACAACTTTGTGCTGGTGCAGTTTCTTGGGCTGTGCCCCTTCATGGGCGTGTCCAACAAGCTGGAATCCGCCATGGGCATGTCGCTTGCCACCACCTTCGTGCTGACGCTTTCCTGCGTGGCCAGCTACCTGATCTTTCATTACCTGCTGGCCCCTCTGGGGCTCGAATACCTGCGCACCATCGCTTTTATCCTGGTGATCGCGGTGGTGGTGCAGTTCACGGAGTTGATGGTCAGGAAGACCAGCCCGCTGCTGCATCAGGTGCTGGGCATCTTTCTGCCCTTGATTACCACCAACTGCGCGGTGCTGGGGGTGGCACTGCTTTCCCTCAATCGTCAGTCGAGTTTCATGGAAGCTGCGTTATATGGCTTCGGCGCGGCGCTGGGGTTTTCTCTGGTGCTGGTGCTGTTTGCCGCTCTGCGGGAGCGCCTGGCGGTGGCAGACGTCCCCAAGCCCTTTCGCGGCGCCGCCATCGCAATGATCACCGCAAGTCTGATGTCGCTGGCCTTCATGGGCTTTACGGGGCTCGTGCAAGGCTAAGTGACAATAAACCATGCTGGAATTGATCCAAGATAACGGTATATTTGTTGCCATCCTGGCCATGCTGGCCCTGGCGCTGATCTTCGGCGCCCTGCTGGGCTTCGCCGGGGAGCGCTTCAAGGTAGAAGGCGACCCGGTGGTGGAGAAGATCGACGCCCTGCTGCCCCAGACCCAGTGCGGGCAATGCGGCTATCCCGGCTGCCGCCCCTATGCCCAGGCCATCAGCGAAGGGGATGAGATCAACAAGTGCCCGCCCGGGGGCGAGAGTACCATTGTCGCCCTGGCGGATCTGCTGGGCCGCGAGGTCAAGCCCCTGGATGGGGAAGCCCAGGATATACCCGAGGTGGCCTTTATTCGCGAGGAAGAATGCATCGGCTGCACCAAGTGCATTCAGGCCTGCCCGGTAGATGCGATTCTCGGCGCGGCGAAGCACATGCACACGGTGATCGAATCCGAGTGCACCGGCTGCGATCTCTGCGTGGAGCCCTGCCCGGTGGACTGCATCGACATGCTGCCCCGCTCGGACGCCCATGAGTGGCGATGGCCGCTGCCGCCGGGTCCGAGCCATGTCCCTGCCAGCCAGTTGATCGCCTCGGATCGCAGGAGTCTTGCCCATGGCTAAGGCCTTCGACTTTCCCGGTGGCGTGCACCCTCCCCAGCACAAGACGCTTTCCAACCAGACGCCGCTGATTCAGGCGCCGCTGCCCAGGCGGGTTGTGCTGCCGCTGGCGCAGCATATCGGCCAACCGGCGCAGCCCTGGGTCAAGGTCGGCGATATGGTCAAGACCGGGCAAGTGATCGCCAGCGCCGTCGGGCTGATCTCCGCGGACCTGCACGCCAGCATCACCGGCGAAGTGGTTGCCATCGAGGAGCGTCCCGTGCCTCATCCGTCTCAAGGCATGGCCCCCTGCATCATAATCGAAGGCGACGGCGTCACGGATGAATGGGAAACCCTGTCGCCGCTGGACTGGCACCAATCGAGTCGTGATGACCTGATCGAACGTCTGGCACGCTCCGGAGTGGTAGGCCTGGGGGGCGCCGGTTTTCCCACCCAGATCAAGGCACGGGTCGGCGAGCATCACGTTATCGAGACCCTGATCGTCAACGCCGCGGAGTGCGAGCCCTATATCACCGCGGACGATTTGACCCTGCGCACTTACGCCGGCGATGTGCTGGAAGGCGCCGAACTGCTGGCCCGGCTTTGCGGCGCGGAGCGTATCCTGGTGGGCATCGAAGACAACAAGCCCGCCGCCATCGAAGCGCTCGAGGTCGCGCTGGCGGATCGCCGGGGCGACCTGCCCATCGAACTCAAGGTGATTGCCACCCGCTATCCCAGCGGCGGTGAGAAACAGCTGATCAAGCGGCTGCTCGATCGAGAGGTGCCCAGCGGCGGCCTGCCGGCGGATATCGGTGTGCTGTGCCACAACCCAGGCACGCTGCTGGCGGCGCTGCGGGCGGTGCGGGAGGGCCGGCCGCTGGTCTCGCGGATCACGACCCTGACCGGGGAGGCGCTGGCGCGACCGGGCAACGTGGAAGCGCGCTTGGGCACCTCGATGGCGGAACTGCTGACCTTTGCTGGGCTCGATACCACGCAGCTTAGCCGCCTGATCATGGGCGGGCCAATGATGGGTTTCGAGCTGGCAAGCCTCGATCTCCCTTTGGTCAAGGCCACCAACTGCCTGATCGCCGCCAGCGCCCGGGAACTACCGCCCCCGACACCGGAGCAGCCCTGCATTCGCTGCGGCGCCTGCGAAGCCGCCTGTCCGGTGGCGCTGCTGCCCCAGCAGCTTTACTGGTTCGCCAAGGCTCGGGAGCATGACAAGGCGGAGCTCTTTCACCTGTTCGACTGCATCGAATGCGGCGCCTGCGATTACGTCTGCCCCAGCCACATTCCCCTGGTGCAGTATTACCGGGCCGCCAAGGGCGCTATTCGCGCCCAAATCCTCGAGACCCGCCGGGCGGAACATGCCCGCCACCGCTTCGAGCTACGCCAGGCACGTCTGGAACGGGAAGCCCAGGAAAAAGCCGCCAAACGGGCGGCGCGAGCCAAGGCGACATCAAGGATCGCCAAGCAGAGCGACAAAAACGAAACGGCGAGTGGCCTCGAAGATATCAAGACCCTGCGCATCGCCCAGGCTGCCGCCAAGGCGGCGCTGCGCAAGGCGGAGAAGGCCCTGGCCCGGGCGGGGGAAAGCGGCGACGGCAATCTGGAGGATCTCGAGATACAGCTGGCCACCGCCCGGGAAAACCTGCAGGCGATTCAGGCACGCATGGAAGCGGCTCGGGAGTCCGCTTCATGAAGCGGCTCGCTCCTCCCCGCTCCACCGGCCAGGTCATGGCCTGGGTACTGATCGCCACCCTGCCGGGCATCGCCGCTCTCACCTGGCATTTCGGCTGGGGCGTCTTGACCAACGTACTTTTCGCCGCTGCTCTCGGTGCCAGCCTAGAAGCCTTGGTGCTGAAATTGCGTCGACGCTCGTTAAAGCCGACCTTGCAGGACAGCAGCGCCCTGGTGACCGGCGTGCTGCTGGGGGCATCGCTGCCCCCGGGCTCGAGCTGGTGGCTGATTCTGGTAGGCATGGTCGCCGCCATCATCGTCGCCAAGCAGCTCTACGGCGGCCTGGGCCAGAACCCGTTCAATCCGGCCATGGTGGGCTATGCCCTGTTGTTGATTTCCTTTCCAGTACAGATGACCCAGTGGCTGGCTCCCCAAGGGCTATTCGGTCCCGAGGCGCTTTCCCTGGGCGATAGCCTGATGCGCTTCCTTGGTCCGACCGACGTCGATCATCTGGATGCCATCAGCGGCGCCACGCCTCTGGATGCCTTCAAGCACAAGCCGGAGGCTTGGCTTGCCAGCGAGTTCTGGGCAAGCCAGCCCTTACCTCAGGGAACATCGAGCGCCTGGCAAGCCGTGGCCCTGGCCTGGCTCGTCGGCGGTGCGATGCTGCTTTACCTGCGCATCATCAGTTGGCATATCCCCGTCGCACTGCTGGGAAGCCTGGGGCTGTTCGCCACCTTGGCCTACGCCGTCGACCCCAGCCAGCACGCCGGGCCAAGCTTTCACCTGCTGGGCGGCGCGGCGATTTTCGGCGCCTTTTTTATCGCCACGGACCCGGTCAGCGCCGCCACCAGCCGCAAGGGCAAGCTGTACTACGCCGCTGCTATCGGTCTGCTAATCATGCTGATGCGGGAATTCGGCGCCTATCCAGATGGGGTGGCCTTCGCGGTACTCTTGATGAATTTCGCCGTGCCTTTCATCGATTACTACACCCGGCCCCGCACCCTGGGCCATGCCAGGCCCGCTAGAGGTATCAAGGTCAAGCAGTTGGATGACAGGGAGGAGCGGCAATGAACCGCACCGTCTGTCAGGCCATGGCTCGCGGCGCCTTCAGTCTTGCCCTCTTCGCCTTGGTCACCGTGGGCATCGTCGCCGCCACCCGGGCGCTGACCGCGGAGCGCATCGCGGAGAATCGCCTTGCCAGCCAGTATCAGCTTCTGGGAGAAGTATTGCCGGATACGCTGCAAGAGGTGCCGATCCATGAACTGCTGGAAGGCGCTTTTCGCCTACCCGCCAGCCCTGAACTCGGCCAGAATAGCGCCTTTACCGCCTGGCGGATTCGCCAGGATGATGACGCCGCGGTGATCCTGCCGGTGATCGCGCCGGACGGCTACAGCGGCGCGATTCACCTGCTGGTGGGCATCGACGGCCAAGGCCGGATCAGCGGCGTGAGAGTCACCCGCCATCAGGAGACGCCCGGTCTGGGGGACAAGATCGAGCGGCGCAAGAGCGACTGGATCACCGGTTTCAAAAGCAAGTCCCTGGACGATCCGCCGGCGCAACGATGGGGAGTCGCCAAGAACGGCGGCGCATTCGATGCTTTCACCGGGGCCACCATCACCCCCCGGGCGGTGATCGGCGCGGTCAAACGCAGCCTTGAATACTTCGCTGCCCATCGGGATAAACTGCTGCCTTCGACGGGAAATTCATCATGAGCCAGTTCAACGAATTGACCCGCAACGGGCTCTGGAACAACAACCCGGCGCTGGTGCAGCTTCTGGGCCTGTGCCCGCTGCTGGCGGTAAGCTCCAGCGTGGTCAACGCCCTGGGCCTGGGACTGGCCACCCTGCTGGTCATGGTGGGTTCGAATGTCAGCGTGTCGCTGATTCGCCATCATGTCTCCACCACCCTGCGCCTGCCCGCCTTCGTGCTGATCATCGCCGCCTTCGTCACCTGCGCTGACCTCTTGATGCAGGCCTACGCCTTCACGCTGCATGGCATCCTGGGCATCTTTATCCCGTTGATCGTCACCAACTGCGCGATTCTCGGCCGGGCGGAAACCTTCGCCTCGAAAAACCCACTGCTGCCCGCCGCCACGGATGGCCTGATGATGGGCCTGGGTTTCGCCCTGGTACTGCTGCTGCTCGGTGCCCTGCGGGAACTCTTCGGCCAAGGCACCTTGTTCGGGGATATGCAGCTACTGTTCGGCCCCATGGCCCAGGGCTGGCGAATCGAGGTTTTCGCGAATTACGATTTTCTGTTTCTGGTGCTGCCGCCTGGCGCCTTTTTCGCTACCGGCCTGCTGATCGCCGCCAAGAACCTGATCGACGATCGTCTCGAAAAACGCCGCCAGCCGGTGACCGCCAAGGAAAGCCGCCGGGTGCGCGTCACCGGGATCATCAAGTAAGGAATGCCATGAACGCAGAAAAACGCCACGAAATCTTCGCCAGACTCCAGGCTGCCTTGCCGGAGCCCACCACGGAGCTGATCTGGGGATCGCCCTTCGAACTGCTGGTCTCGGTGCTGCTTTCCGCCCAGGCCACGGATGTGAGCGTCAACAAGGCCACCGCCCGGCTATTCCCGGTAGCCAATACGCCGCAAGGGATTCTCGACCTGGGTATCGACAAACTCAAGGAACACATCAAGACCATCGGCCTTTACAACACCAAGGCCCAGAACCTGATGAAGACCTGCCGTATCCTTGTGGACGAGTACAACGGCGAGGTGCCGGAAACCCGGCAGGCCCTGGAATCGCTCCCCGGGGTGGGCCGCAAGACCGCCAGCGTGATTCTCAATACCGCCTTCGGTCAGCCCACCATCGCCGTGGATACGCATATTTTCCGCGTGTGCAACCGTACCCGCATCGCCCCGGGCAAGAACGTGCTGGAAGTGGAGAAGAAACTGCTGCGCCATGTGCCCAAGGCGTTTCGTCAGGATGCCCACCACTGGCTGATCCTGCACGGCCGCTATACCTGCGTGGCTCGAAAGCCACGCTGCGGCAGCTGCGTGATCGAGGATCTGTGCGAGTTTCCGGACAAGACGGAAATCTCATGAGCTTTTTGAAATACCTGCTGCTGCCGCCCCAGATCAATATCCTGCTGATCCTGGCGGGCATTCTGCTATGGCGACGCTTTCCGACTCTCAGCGGCCTGGCGATAGTGCTGAGTACCCTGAGCCTATTGGTATTGGCATTGCCCTGGACCAGCTACTGGCTACGCCAGAGTCTGGAGCCGCCGCAACCACCCAGCCAAGAAGAACTCGCCAAGGCGCAAGCCATCGTGATCCTCGGTGGCGGTCGAGACGTGTCCGCGCCGGAATTCGATTGGGGGGATGCCCCCAATAATGCCACCTGGCGGCGGCTGGTTTATGGCGCCAAGCTTTATCGGGATACCGGTTTACCCATTCTGGTGACCGGCGGAGCGGATCAGCAATACGAGCGCCCGGAGGCGGAATTGATGGCCAACGCTCTGGAGCAAGTATTCAATATCCCGGTGAAATGGCGGGAATCCGAAAGCCGCACCACTGCGGAAAATGCCACCTACAGCGCAAAGATTCTCGACCGGGCGGATATCGGAACTATCGCTCTGGTTTCCCAAGCCTGGCATTTGCCTCGCGCAATACCGGAATTCACGCAGGTCGGACTAAAGGTGATTCCCGCCCCCACGGAGTTCGCCAGCCCGCCGCCTTCCGGCATCGCCGGCTGGGTACCTCGCGCCTACTATCTACGCAGCAGTTCCATCTCCCTGCATGAATGGCTGGGTCGCGGCTATTACCGGCTGCGTCATCGGATGGATGAAAACACAAGAACCGGCTGAGTGACTACACTACGAGGAAGGGAGTTCCAATAGCAACGAAACCGCAAGGAGCCTTAGCATGGCCAGGAACGTCGCTCAGAAACTGATCGAGGCCCATCTGGTGGAAGGCGAGATGAAACCCGGGGAACCCATCGCCATTACCATCGACCAGACCCTTACCCAGGATGCCACCGGCACCATGGTAATGCTGGAACTGGAGGCCATGGGCCTCGAGCGGGTCAAGACCGAGCTTTCCGCCCAGTACGTAGATCACAACCTGATCCAGGGAGACAACAAGAACCCGGACGATCATCTTTTCCTGCAGAGCTCCGCGGCACGACTCGGCGTGTGGTTTTCCCGAGCCGGTAACGGAGTCAGTCATCCGACTCATCAGCAGCATTTCAGCAAGCCCGGCAAGACTCTGCTGGGCTCGGACAGCCATACCCCGGCGGCGGGTTCCATGGGCATGCTGGCCATCGGCGCCGGCGGCATCGACGTGGCCATGGCCATGGCCGGGGAACCCTTTCATCTCAAGATGCCGGAAATCTGGGGCGTCAAGCTGACCAACAAGCTCAAGGACTGGGTCAGCGCCAAGGATGTCATCCTGGAAATGCTGCGGCGTCACGGGGTCGATGGCGGTACCGGACGCATCATCGAATACTACGGTCCGGGGCTCGAGTCGCTTTCCGCCATGGATCGTCACGTGATCGCCAACATGGGGGCAGAGCTCGGCGCCACCTCAAGCGTCTTTCCTTCTGACGAAGCGGTGAAGCGCTTCCTGACCGCGGTGGGCCGCGCGGACGACTGGCAAGAGCTCAAGGCGGACGAAGGCGCTGACTACGATGTCCACGAGACCATCGACCTGGCGAACGTCGAGCCGCTGATCGCCAAGCCCTCCAGCCCGGGTAATGTGGTGCCGGTGAGAGAAGTCGCCGGGGAGCCGCTCTCCCAGGCCTATATCGGCTCCTCCGCGAATCCGGGCTACCGGGATTTCGCCATCGCCGCGGCCATGGTCAAGGGTCGACAGATCCATGACTGGGTTTCCTTCGACGTCAATCCCACCTCCCGCTCTATCCTCGAGACCCTGGTGCGGGACGGCCACGTGGCCAGCCTGCTTGCCGCCGGGGCGCGGCTGCACCAGGCCGGCTGCAACGGCTGCATCGGCATGGGCCAGGCGCCGGCCAATGACACCAACAGCCTGCGTACCACCCCGCGCAACTTTCCAGGCCGCTCCGGCACCCGGGAAGATCGGGTCTTTCTGTGCAGCCCGGAAACCGCCACCGCCTCAGCGTTACGGGGCGAGATCACCGATCCGCGGGATCTGGATTTCGACTATCCCAGGATCGAGGAGCCGGATTCGCCGATCATCAACACCCAGAACCTCTTCGCTCCCCTGAAGGAGGAGGAAGCCAGGAAGGTCAAGCTGATCAAGGGGCCCAACATCGAGTCGCTGCCGGAATTCGAGCCCCTCGACGACAACCTGGAACTGCCCATCCTGGTGAAGGCCGAGGACGACGTCTCCACGGACGAGATCATGCCCGCAGGCAGCGAGGTGCTGCCCTATCGTAGCAATATCCCCAAGATCGCGGATTTCGTCTTTCGCGGGGTGGACGAGGACTACGTCAAGAAGGCCAAGGACAAGGGCGATCATATCGTTGTCGCCGGTGATAACTACGGCCAGGGCTCGAGCCGGGAACACGCCGCCATCGCCCCGCGCTACCTGGGATTGCGCATCGTGATCGCTAAGAGCTTCGCGCGCATCCACTGGCAGAACCTGATCAACTTCGGCGTGCTGCCGCTGACCTTCGCCAGCGAAGACGACTACGACAAGCTGGAGGCGGGACAGTCCCTGAGCTTCGAAGGCCTGCACGACGCCCTGCAGCAAGATACGCTCAAGGCCAAGGGCGAGCACGGCGAGATCGACCTGAAGCACGGCCTGAGCCCGCGCCAGCTCGAGGTGCTGCTCGCCGGCGGGCTGATCAACTGGATGCGAAACAACAAGGAAGCGGCCTGACGGCTTGACGCTGACTTTCAAAACCCCGCTTCTTCCAACCGTTCCGCCAGTTGCTCGAGGATTTCCAGGCCTTGAATATCCGTGACGAGCATGGGCAGTCGGGGGCGCGGATAGTCCTTCAGCTCCCGGTCGATACGGGCGAGGTATTCCGCTTCCTGTTCCCGGCGGCGGCGCAGAAAGTCGCCATCCGCCTCTTCGGGAATCACCCGGTTGACCAAGGTCGCCGCCACCGGAATACCCGCCTCTTTCAAGGCTTTTACCGAGCGAACGGTTTCCAGGATCGGCAGTCGTTCCGGGGTCAGCACAAACAGGAAGTTGCTCGTCGCGCTATCTTCCACGGCGCGGCGGGCCTGCAGAAACAGCCGGCGCCGGGCCAGCAGGGTCTCGGCGATGGAGCGGGTGCGTTCGTCCAGATCGCTGTTGGCGTCTTGCTGAGGATCCGCAAAAGGAGAGTCCAGATCCCGCCCGCTTTTCGGCGTCAAATGCTGCAACACCTTGCCCAGTTCCTCGGACTTGCGACTATGGGAAAGCAGGCCTTCCGTCCAGGCGGCCATGGCTTCCGGCAGGCTCAAAAGGCGCAGGGTATGGCCGGTGGGGGCGGTATCGAAGACGATCAGATCGTAGGTATCGCTCTCCTGCGTCGCCAGCCGGGCAATGCGCTCGAGAAGCGCCGCTTCCTGAGTGCCGGGAGACTGGCGGGAAAGGCGCATCTGACGTTCCATCTCGTCCATCATGCGCGGCACCGTGAAACGGCGCATCTGACTGATCACTCGTTGCAGGTGCGCCTCCACCTCCGCATCCGGATCGATTTCCAGGGCGTCCAGATTGGGCAGAAGCCGACGCGGCCTGCCGCTCAGCTCCCGGTCGAAGACATCCCCCAGACTATGGGCCGGGTCCGTGGACACCACCAACACCCGGCGACCACGACCCGCCGCCAGCACAGCGAGCGCCGCCGCCATGCTGGTCTTGCCCACGCCACCCTTGCCGCCTACCCAGAGCAGACGGCGATCAAGTAATTTTTTCATAAAAGCAGCTATTGAAAATAAGCTATTAAATTGAAAACGTAGCGAGCGAAGACAGGTTGATCGCCGCCGGAGCACAGTAACCGGAGTTTACAAGTGTAAATGAGGATTACGAGCACCGCCGGCGGTCAAGATGTCGAGCGCAGTAGTTTTCAACAGCAACGGAAGTCATCCAAGGGCGAATGCTCCATCCCCATGCGTTTATGCCAGTCGTGGAAGCGCTCCAGCATCAGTGGCTGCAGCTCCAGGGTGTAATAGGCCACCGGGTTGGGAACCCCCATCAGTTCCGAGAACACCATCAGCATGAACAGGTCGTCTTCGTCTCGCTTGGCGCGAGCGATGGCGCCACGATAAGGGGCGCTGTAGAACTCCTCGGCGTAAAAACGGGCCCGGCTGAGCCAGGCCTTGAGTCTTTCCCGCCGGCGGGATTCGTGATCGGCGCTCATGGGCGACCTCCTCCTGTCAGGATGGGGCTTGAGCTTTCTCCTGACGCACGCGCTTGAGCGCTGCGGCGCATTCCATTGCCACGAGGATCGAGGCGATCAGCACCACGATATCCAGCCCCAGCAGGAAGTAGTTTTCCGCCTCATAAAAGCTTTTCAACTGGGCGAACAGGGCCAGCACCGTCATGACCAGCAGGAACAGCAGCGGCGCCAGGGTGTACCACATGGGCCGCCCCAAGCGCACCAGCATCACCGTGACCACCAGCAGGGTCAATCCCGCCAGCAGTTGGTTGGTGGTGCCGAACAAGGGCCAGATGATCAGACCGCCGGAGCCGTCCGCCCCGGCGCCGAAGGCCAGCACCAGGCAGGACCCCACTGCCAGCAGCGTGGCTATGGAAGGCTTCTTCATCCACTGCTGGTTATAGATCTCCCCCCACTCCTGGAAGATATAGCGCTGCAGGCGCAGGCCGGTATCCATGGTGGTGCCGGCGAACAACGCCGCCATGACCGTCAGCAGCGTGGCGGCGGTGGTTTCCGGCAGGCCGATGCCGTTGCTGATGATATAGGCGCCGCCCTCGACGAAGGCATTCACCCCGCCCTTGCCGAAGGCGTCGTACATGGCGCTCCACTCGCCGAAAGTGGCGAAGCCCGCGGTGGCGGCCAGGATCGCGCCCAGGGCCAGCATGCCCTCGCCCACGGAGCCGAAGTAACCGACGAAGCGGGCGTCGGTTTCCTTGTCGAGCTGCTTGGAAGTCGTGCCGCCAGCTACCAGACCATGAAAACCCGAGATTGCACCGCAAGCAATGGTGACGAACAGCAGCGGCACGATGGAAGGCGTGCCCTCCGGCACGTCGGTATTGTACATCGGCGCTACCAAGGACGGATTGAGCATCACCAGGGCCCCGTACAAAATGATCAGACCGATGAAAAGCTGCAGGCCGTTGATGTAGTCCCGGGGCTGCAGCAGCATCCACACCGGCAGCAGGGAAGCGATGGCGGCGTAGCCGAACAGCAGCAGAATCCATACCGCGTTGCCGGAAAGCGCTCCTACCTGCTCCGGCATCTGAATCGGCACCGAAGGCCCGACCCAGATCAGCGCATACAGCGCCACCACGCCGATGATCGATACCACCGCCAGATTGATGATGCGCCGGTAGATCAGTTGCCCGATGACCAGGGCCACCAGAATCGCGCCCCACACCGGTACCACGGCGCTGGGGAATTTCATCATCAGTCCGGCGATCACCACCGCGAACACCGCGTTGACCATCAGCAATAGCAGGAAGATGACGATCATGAAGATGCTGCGCGCCCGCTTGCCGACCACATCACCAGTGAGCGAGCCGACGGAGCGCGCCTTGTTGCGCACGCTGGCCCAGACCGCCCCGGTATCGTGAACCCCGGCAAAGAACACGGTGCCGAAAACAACCCACAGAAAGGCCGGCAGCCAGCCCCAGATCACCGCGATGGCCGGCCCGACGATGGGCGCCGCCCCGGCCACGGAGGTGAAATGATGGCCCCACAGCACATAGCGATTGGTGGGAACGAAGTCGACGCCATCCTCGAATTCATGAGCCGGTGTCTTGAAATCCGGGTCGAGTCGATAAATCCTCTCGGCAATGAACTTCGAGTACAGGAAGTACCCGAGCGCCATGATGCCGAGTCCCAGGGCCAACAGGACGATTGCACTCATTAGATTGTGTCCTCAAGCGGATTCGTTGTTGTCAATTTAATATAGTCTCTCGATGGATAAGCCATTCAACCATCGTTTATCGTTGCATGGACGTTTCTCAACCTACCCGACTCTTCCTGAAATTCGCCCTCAATCAAGACGCCCGCCCGAAGATCGCCGCCAGGTCGATACGCTTGTCCTCCGACTTGAGATCCAGCAGTTCTTCCAGGGCGTCCAGATGCTGCTGAACTCGGCAACGCGCCGCTTCCGCGGAGCCCTGCTTGAGCAAGGCCAGCAATTCGTCGTGGTCGCCTTCCAGATAGCAGGAGGACAGGCCGGCATACTTGTAGAGCGCGATCACGATGGACGTGCGCAGAATCAGATCCGTCAGCATGGCCCCCAGCACCCGGTTCGGGGAGTGATCCGCCAGGTAATGATGAATCGCCAGAGAATGCTCGATACGCTCGCTTTCATCCCCACGCAGATAGGCACTGCGCTCCGCCTCGACCAGGGTCGCCAGCGTCTGAACCTGGTTTTTCTGCAGGTTGCCGGTCAGGAGTGCTACCACTTCTCCCTCCACCAATCGGCGAGCGGCGAATATTTCTCGGGTCTCATCGATTCGGGGAGCGGATACTCGAGCCACCTGATTGGGCTGCTGAGCGACGATATGATCCGCCGCCAGTCGCGTCAGCGCCTTGCGTACCACGGAGCGACTGACGCCGAAAATCTCGCCCAGCGCCACTTCCGGCAAGCGAGTAGCCGGCGGCAGCCGCTGCATCAATACCGCCCGGCGAATCTGTTCGACGATGTGTTGATCCGTGATCCGCTCGCCGGTCTTGAATTCGGTAAACATGGCGTTATGCCAAGCGTTGTCCATAGTCCTGTCCTTGACGCCCCCTGCTGAATTTTATAAGACCAACCATCGCATGTTACCACTCGATTGACCATCGTTTAGCAAAAGGTTGTATACAGGGATAAGGGCTGCGCCCAATAGTCAATTGCTGCATGTACTTGTAAACAACGTTCAACGCGTGAAGCCAAGATCAACAGTACACTCCAACGACGATTGAACGATTTTCCGTTGAGAAGGCGCGTTTCGCATGGATTACGGTTTTTATCGGATTTTATCTATAGTAAAGCAGTAACCGGCGGCATCAGGATCGATGCAGATTTTCAGGCAAAGGACACACAATGCAAAAAAGAGTTGCCATCCCGCTGGGAGTTCTCGCCTTTCTGCTCGTCGCCGTTCTGCTGGCCTTGTTTGTCGGCCTGCCTTGGGCAAAAAACAAGGCAATGGGTATCGTCAGTGAAAAACTCGGTCGTGACGTTGTCGCCGAAGGCGGCATTCATCTGGCCTGGACCTGGCCACCGGGGTTGCGCATCGAGGACCTGCGCATCGCCAACGCCGACTGGAGCGACGAGCCCTGGATGGCGAAGATCGAAACCGTGGAAGCCAGCCTCGACGTGGGGGCCCTTACGAGCGGAAACATTCGCATTCCCGATCTGAACATCGTCGATCCCTGGGTGCTGCTGCAGCGCAACGAAGAAGGCATTGCCAACTGGCAGTTCAAGGCGCTGAAAAGCGAGCCTTCTCAAGAAAAAGGACCGTCTCAGATCCCCATATTCGAGGATATCGACATCACCGGTGGCAAGGTACTGTATCGCGCGCCGGACCAGCAGTTCACCGCTAGCATCCCGCAAATCCAGGGCGCGCTGACTGAAAAGAAAACCCGCCTGTCCGCAGAGGGGGAAATTGTCGACTCGCCTTTCTCGGTGAACGTGGAGGCCGGAGGAATCGCCGAGATACAGACGCCGGATAATCCTTTTCCCATCGATGCCAGACTGGATTTCGGCAACCTGCAGGCGTCCGTGGCGGGCAAGCTCGCCATATCCGGTGATGCCGAGGACAATCAGCTACAGCTCAAGATTCGCGGCCAGGGGGAACCACCGCTAGTCGCCGTTCTGACCGGCGCACCGGCACCTGATTTACCTTCCTATCAACTCAACGCCACCGTCGATCAGACCGACCCGCAGCGCTGGGCGCTCGACACTCTGAACAGCGAGTTTGGTGACAGTCGCCTGCAAGGCACGGGGTTACTCGATCTCTCCGGCGACCGGCCCTATATCAAACTGGACGCGGACGTGCCGCAACTGGATATCGCGGCGCTGCAGGAACTGGCGCCGGAACAAAACGCCCCGGCGGGCGAGGCTTCTGAAACGCCATCAGACGGCAAGTCATCGGATAGTAAATCTGCAGACACCAACACGGGGCTGGACCTTACCGCTCTTGCGGGTATTGATGCGGATGTTTCCATCGACGTTCAAGCCTTTCAAGGTATGGACGCCCCGGTAGAAAATGCCTTGCTGAATCTGAGCCTCAAGGAAGGCCGGTTGCGTATCGACCCCCTAAGCGGCCAGATCGCCGCCAACGAACTGGCTCTGACCGCCGACTTGAATGTCAATGACGTACCGGTTACCGGCCAGATTTCTGTAAAAGCGGATCAGGTCGACCTATCCCAGACCGCCCAGGCGCTGGAGCTGGAGGCCCGCCCTCCCGGCAAGCTGTGGCTGGATGCTACCCTAAACATCACCGGCCAGCCGGTAGCGGAAAACGATCTTTTCCTGCCCAGCCTGGGGCAGGTACGCCTGGCGCCGACAAAGCTGCGCTTTGAAGCGCCGAGCCTCGCAGCTAGTATCGATGCAACATTACAAACCGTCGAAGGATCGCGACTGAAGATCGACGCACAAGGCAGCTATCGGGATTCTCCGTTCGAGCTGGACTTCCTGGGTGACTCACCCTTGGCACTACGCGACCCAGAACGCCCCTATTCACTTCAAGCGACCGTAAACGCTGCGGATACTCGACTTTTCGCCCAAGGCAAGATTACCGAGCCGCTGACCCAGCAGACCCTGGATCTGCGTTTTGAAATCGAAGGCCCCAATCCGGAACGACTGGCTCCCTTGCTGGAATTTCCGCTTCCCGACTTACCACCCTACTCACTGGCAGGCCAGCTTTACCGTAAAGGCGACGAGATAAAAGTCACCGATTTCGCAGGGGAAGTCGGTGACAGCGATTTGAGCGGTGACGCAGAGCTGAATCTTGCCGGCAGCGTGCCAAAGATCGACGCCAAGCTGAACTCTGATTATCTGGATTTTGACGATCTGGGCGGACTGATCGGTGCCGAGCCGGATACTGGCGCTGGGGAAACCGTTTCTCCGCAACAGCAACGCGAAGCTGCCGCCAGGGAGGAAAGTGACTATCTGTTTCCTCGGGAGCCGCTGAACATCGAAGCCGCCACCGGTGCCATGCAGGCGGACATCGAATACCGAGCGACCCGGGTAGAAACGGATATCCTGCCCTTGGACGAGCTTTATTTTCAGGTCAATATCGGCAACGACCGCCTTGAGATCAAGCCGTTGGAATTCAATCTTGGCAAGGGCGACATTCACTTAGAGCTTAGTTTCGACACCGGCCGCGTACCGATCGCAGGTAGCCTGGAAGGCGAAGTGCGGCGCATCGATCTCAAGCGCGTGCTGGCACCTTTCGATATCGCCGATGAAAGTCTTGGTCAGGTCGGCGGACGAATGCGCTTCTGGATGCGCGGTGACTCCATCTACGATTTTCTTTCCAGCGCAGATGGCGGGCTGCTACTGGTAATGACTGGGGGAAGGCTCGATAGCCTGCTGATCGAGCTGGCCGGCCTGGACATCACCGAAAGCCTGGCTGCCCTGTTTGGAAACGCGGATTCAGTGCCTATTGACTGCGCTTATCTTGACCTGCCGGTGAAAAACGGTATTGCCAGTATCGAGACCGCGTTGATCGATACCAGCGACACACTATTCTTGGCGGATGGGAACATTTACTTTGCCTCGGAAACCCTGAACGTGGTTATCGAACCACGACCCAAGGACTTCAGCCTGCTGAGTCTACGTGCCCCGGTGCATGTCGAAGGGAAAATGCAAGATCCTTCGTTTATTCCAGGCGGTGCCTTGATGGGGCGGGGCATTGCCGCCGCGGCGTTGGCCGCCGCGACACCGATCGCGGGCTTGATTCCCCTGATCGAGCCTGGTACCGGCGAAGGCAGTACTTATTGCGACGGACTCACGGAGGCCATTGACCGTGCACGTAAATAACTTTTGCAAGGCATTGCTACTTGGCGGCTGGCTCCTGCTATTGGCAGGCTGTGCTACTACCGATCAGCAAGTGGAGCAGACGCCAAGAGCGGAAGCTGTTCTCGAAACTCGCGTCAAGGCAGCGTTGCTCGAGACGCCGGGACTCGGCGCCGCGGCGATCATCGTGCGTAAGGAAGGCCAGGGCGTGGTACTGAGCGGCTTCGTCGAATCCGAGGACAAGAAGGACCAAGCTGAGGAAATCGCCGCCGGTGTCGAGGGCGTGCAACGAGTGGATAACCAACTGGAAGTCAAATACTGAGCAAAATGGAAGGAGAATCAAGATGGCAGAGCATGACGTGATCGATTTCACCGGCGAGCCGCTACGCACCTCTCGGCGGCGCCTGGCGGATCTGCCGGATCGCGTAGTGGAAGGCGATCCCCAGCATGAAACCAGACTGATGTTCGAAAGCCCGGACGGCGCCATGATCGCCGGCATCTGGACCAGCACCCCGGGCAAGTGGCACGCCTTCACGGAGCGGGACGAATACTGCTATATCCTCGAAGGCCATTGCCGGCTGATCGACGAGGAAGGCAATGCCAAGACCTTTCGCAAGGACGACGCCTTCCTGATTCCCAACGGCTTTCGCGGCTACTGGGAAATCATCGAGACCACCACTAAGCATTTTGTGATTCGTCAGCACAATATCGACTGAAAGCCTGTTTATGATCTGCTGCGTGTCGGCCATACGTTGTTAAATTTGCTCTCAAAATGCTCATTTACTACGTGTAAACTGCGCTTTTTCGTTCAAATTTGCCTCGTCTGGCTCTAACTCGCTAGATCATAAATAGGCTTTAGGAGGTACTCAGGGTGTCGCGGCACCCTTGGCACACTCGTTCAGGCGCTCCAGTAATACCCGGCGACGTTTTTCGTCGAGGAAGGCCGACTGGATGGCGTTTTCCGCCAGGTCGATAAAGATGTTTTCGTCCCAGCCGAAAGCTTCATGGCAGGCCAGATAATTTTCCAATACGCCACCGCCGAAATAGGCCGGGTCGTCGGAGTTCAGCGTGAGGGTCAGGCCCGCCTCGAGCAGTTGAGGAAGCGGATGCTCTTGCATGTCGTCTACGACCTTGAGATGAACGTTGGAAAGCGGGCAGACCGTCAGCGGAATCCTGCGCTGCCTGAGTTCTTTCACCAGCGCCGAATCTTCCAGGCAGCGCACACCGTGATCGATGCGACATACCTGGAGCCGGTCCAAGGCTTCGCGTATATAGTCCGCCGGCCCTTCTTCCCCGGCGTGAGCGATACGCGCCAGTCCTAACTGTCGAGCCTGGGCGAACACCTCGGCGAATCGTCCCGGCGGATTGTCCCGCTCCGCGCTGTCCAGGCCGACGGCAGCGAGACGATCGAGAAACGGCGTAGCCATTTTCAGCGTCTGCAGCGCTTCCTGGGGGGAGCGGTCCCGCAGGAAGCTCATGATCAGGCGGCTGCTGATACCCCAGTTCCGCTCTGCCTCGCTCATGGCGCGAGTCAGGCCATCGATCTGCAGGTCGAGCCCGACGCCCCGGGTCAGGTGCGCCTGGGGATCGAAGGACAGCTCCACGTGCACCACGCCATCCCGATGGGCGCGTTCGAGATAATCCAGCGCAAGATCGAAGAATTCTTCTTCGCCGCGCAGCACGTTCATGCCCTGGTAATACACGTCGAGAAAGGATTGCAGATCCTCGAATTGGTAGGCAGCCCTCGCCTCGTCCACGCTTGCATAAGGCAGTTGAATCGCGTTGCGCTCCGCGAGCCGGAACATCAGTTCCGGCTCCAGGGTGCCCTCGATATGCAGATGCAGTTCCGCCTTGGGCAAACGTTTGAGAAATTCCCGCATGGCTTTCTCCGCTCCTTGTAGTTCAAGGGCTTTTCATAGCCGTGAATCCTCGACCAGGCGTCCTTCACGAAGTCGACATAGACGCCCTACGCCGGGAAGCGGCATGTCATCATCCCACTGATGAACAAGATAGATCACCGTTCGGCCCTCCAACCAGACATCGAGCCGCTTCGCGATCCGCCCAGCCAGAGGACGATCCAGCCCGGTGAAAAACTCATCGAGTATCACCAGCGGCGCGTTTGTCAGCAGCACTCGAGCCAACGCCAGGCGACGGGCCTGACCGCCGGACAGCTGTCGACCACCCTCGCCGACCCGGGTATCGAGGCCTTGAGCCAGGCCATCGACCCACTCCGCCAGCTCCACCTGGTCGAGGGCCCAGCGTAACGTTGAATCAGTTGCCTGGGGCGCGGCCAGGCGCAGATTGTCCGCCAGGCTGGCGTCGAACAATTCCGACTGCTGGGTCAGGTAGGCGGTGCTCGTTCGCAGTGCCTCGAGAGGCAGATGACGAAGATCGATACCATCGCGCAGCACTCGCCCTGCCTGGGGATCGATCAGACGCGTCAACAGATTGGCCAGGCTCGACTTGCCCGCTCCCGAAGCGCCGGTCAACGCCAGCCGTTGACCCGATGCGATGGTGAGGTCGAATTTCTCTAGCGCTGGGATCGGCGTGCCCGGATAACGCAGCGAGACCGCCTCGAAGCGGATCGCCGGCGCTCCCGAAAGAAGCGACTCCGGCGTTTCAGGGTCGAGCAAGGCGCTGCGGGAATCTCCCAAGGCATTGAGCCGTCGCGCGGCGGCTCGGGTCGCGCCGAACTGAGTGAACGCCACTGGCAAGGCAGCCAGCGTTTCGTTGAGCGCCAGAATGGCCAGAGGCATCATCACCAGCAGCGGTCCGCTCAGGCTCTCCGCCTGGTAGGCCCGTGCTCCCAGCCAGAGTACCAGCAGCAGCGTAATGCCGACTCCCAGCCCCACCAGCACATTGCCCAGGGCGCCAAGCCGGCCCAGCCGACGCTGATCGCGGTAGAGTTCGTGTTCGATTGCTTCGAGACGACGGCGATGCTCCGCCAGGCTGGCATAGGCTTTCAGCTCCGCGAGTCCCTGGAGTTCCTCGACGATACCCGCCCGCAGCCGGTCCAGAGTCGCGACTCGGCGCCGGCTTGCCGCCATGCCCAGCCGTGCCTGCCCTGCCACCAGCCACGCCCACAGCGGCAACAACAGGCCGAGCACCGCCACACCGGCGATGGGCAGAAAGATTGCCGCCAGTCCCGCTACCAGCCCTATCGTCAGCAGCGCCACAAGGGGCGGCGCCAGCAGGCGCAGATACAGGCTGTCCAGAGTGTCGATATCCGCGGTCAGCCGGTTGAGCCATTCACTGGCGCGATGACGGGAAAGCGCCCGGGCATCCAGCCTCGCCAGCACCGCGAACATGCCGGCGCGAAGCTCCGCCAGTAGCGCCAGCACGCTGGCATGATTGTAGACCCGTTCAAGATAACGACTGACGGTACGCGCGATGGCGAAGAAGCGAATACTGCCCCCGGGCACATAGACGTTCAAACTGGCGTTGACGCCGGCGGCGAGCAGCGCGCCGGTCAAGGCCGTGGCAGTAATGAACCAGCCGGAAAGTGCCAGCAGACCGATGGCGGATATCGCCGTCAGCGCCATCAATAGAGTTCCCAGCGTCAAACGTCGGGAATGGCGCGCCAGCAGACGCAGCCAGGGACGCAGTTCTACCAGGATAGCTTTCATGGCTCGCCCGCTTCGATATGCTGCTCCACTTTTCGGAACTGCCCCGATTCGAGACGCAGCACCCGTTCTGCTATCGCGATCAGAGCGGGATGATGGGTAGCGATTACCAGAGTACGGCCCTGCGCCGACAGCATCTTGATCGCGTCGATGACCTGCGCCTCGGTAACCTCATCGAGACTGGCGGTGGGCTCATCCAGCAGCACCAAGGATGCATCGCTGAGGAAAATACGCGCCAGGGCCAGCCGCTGAGCCTGGCCGCCGGATAGTCCGACGCCGCGTTCGGCAATGCGAGTTGCCAGTCGTTCCGGCAGGGTATCCAGAAATTCGCCGAGGCCGGCCTGATTCAGCGCCGCCTCGAGCTGCTGATCCGTGGCCTGAGGCGCGGTAACACGCAGGTTATCCGCCAGGCTGCCCTGGATCAGCAGGGGCCGCTGATCCATCCAGGCGAACCGCTCGCCCCGCTGGACAGAAACTGAGCCAGTGTCCGGGACGACAAATCCGGCAATCAACTGCAGCAGGCTGGACTTGCCGACCCCGGACGGCCCCACCAAGGCGACGCTTTCACCGTCCGCAACG
The DNA here is from genome assembly GCF_007954585.1 of Pistricoccus aurantiacus. GTDB lineage: Bacteria > Pseudomonadota > Gammaproteobacteria > Pseudomonadales > Halomonadaceae > Pistricoccus > Pistricoccus aurantiacus. The sequence goes on along the minus strand of NZ_CP042382.1, from coordinate 2,610,224 downwards.
GTCAAGTCCAGCGGTCCCAACACTCGTCCCCTGCCCGGATGCGAGAGCGTTACCCCGGCTAATGAAACAACTGCCTCCCGTTCAGTATTCGCAGCACGGGGCAGTTCTTCCGAGGTCTGCTCGGCAAGTAGATCGACCAATCCCTGGGCGGCACCAAGCGCGGCGGCCCGGTCGTGATAGTGCTGGGCCAGGGTGCGCAGCGGCTGGAAGAATTCCGGCGCCAGCAGCAGAATCAGCAGGCCGCTGAACAGGGTCAGCTGCGGCGACGGCCCGTAGCTGATATAGCCCAGCAGGCCAAAACCGATATAGATCGCCACCACCGCGATGGCAACGGAGGCAAAGAATTCCAGCACCGCGGAAGACAGAAATGCCAGGCGTAGCGTACGCATGGTGCGGTGGCGGTAGTCCTCGGCGGCGGCAAAGACTTCTTCGTGGGCACGGCCGGTACGACCAAACAGCTGCAGGGTGGTAATACCGCGAACCCGATCGAGAAAATGCCCGGCCAGACGAGTGACCGCAGCGAACTGCTCGCGGTTGAGCCGCTCGGCGCCCATGCCCACCAGAGCCATGAACAGCGGAATCATCGGCGCCGCCAGCAGCAGGAAAAGCGCCGCCAGCCAGTCGAGCCAGGCCACCACGGCAAGAATGATCAAAGGCAATAACATCGCCAGGGTTTGCTGAGGGAGATAACGCGCGAAATAGCCGTCCAGGGCTTCGACCTGTTCCACCAGTTGCCCGGCGATGCCCGCGCTATGGCGACCGGAAAGACGAACCGGACCCAGCTTTTCCAGGTGATCGAGCAGCTGTGCCCTTGCCTTATGACGTAATTGCAAGCTGGCCTGCTGAGCTAGGGCTTCCTGAGCCCATTGCAGCAAGGCGCGAAGCGCAAGGATTCCGATCAGCAGAAAAAAGACGAGGGCCAGGGCGTCTGGTGAAGTCCGTGCCAGTATCCGCTCGATCAGATAGGCCAGCAGCCCCAGCTGCAGGATGGTGCAAAGCCCCGCCAGAAATCCCATCAGCATCGCCAGCCGGAGCAAGCCCCGTGCCTGACTGGCCAGCGCTTTCAGCCAGTGGCGCGGGGTTGTGGGATGATTGGCGTCGGGCGAACGGAAAAATGCCTTAATGGTAGCCCTCGCCGGGTTTCACCTTGCCGCGAAACACCCAGTAGCTCCAGCCGGTATAGCCCAGAATGACAGGAATCACGATGACCGTACCGACCAGCAGGAAAAGCTGGGATTCCGGCGCGGAGGCGGCATCCCACAGGGTGTAATCCGGCGGCACTACATAGGGCCAGCGACTGACCAGCAGCCCCAGGTAGGTAAAGATAAACATACCCAGGGTAGCCAGAAACGGCAGGACATCGTGATGACGCTTGACCCCGGAATAAATCAGGAAGGCACAGGCCAGAGCCAAGACGGGAAGTATCCAGATGAGCTGGATATTCGAGAACCAGCGGTCCCAAACGCTGGGGTCGACAAAGGGAGTCCATAAGCTCACTACACCGAATACCACCAGCACGCCGATCAGCAGCTTCGGCGCGATACGATACGCCCAGGCTTGAAGGTCGCCCTCGGTCTTGAGTATCAGCCAGGTGGCGCCGAGCAAGGCGAAGCCCGCCATCATGCCAAAGCCGGTCAAGACGGAAAAGGGCGTCAGCCAGTCAAAGGCGCCCCCGGTGTAGACCATCCCTTCGGTTTCGAACCCCTGAATATAGGCGCCGACCACCGCGCCCTGCGCGAAGGTCGCCACCATGGAGCCCCCGGCAAAAGCTCGACTCCACCAGCGGCGGCTATGGGATTTGAAGCGAAATTCGAAAGCGATGCCGCGAAAGATAAGCCCCGTCAGCATCAGGAACACACCGATATAAAGCGCAGGCAACAGCACCGAATAGACCAGCGGGAAAGCGCCCAACAGCCCTGCTCCACCCAGCACCAGCCAGGTTTCGTTGCCGTCCCACACCGGAGCGACGGTATTCATCATCACGTCGCGATCCTGCTCGCTGGGCGCGAAGGGAAACAGAATGCCCAGCCCCAGATCGAAGCCATCCATCAGCACATACATGATGATGCCAAAGGCGATGATCACCGCCCATATCAGCGACAGATCGAAGGATTCCATATGCACTAGCCTCCCTGGCGTTCGGTATCGAAGGGAATATGCGTGGCGGAAAACGGCCGCATAGGTCGCTCGACCTGCTCGTCCGGCTCGCGCTCGTTGTCCAGCATGCCGCCGCGTACCACCCGGGTCAGATAGAACACGCCGGCGTAGAACACCACCGCATAGACCGCCATGTAACCGATCAGGGTGAATAGCGCCATGCCACCGGTCAGCGAAGGCGTCAGGCCCTCGGCGTGGGTCATCACCCCGTAGACCAGCCAAGGTGCGCGGCCGGTTTCCGTCACGAACCAGCCCGCCAAGGCGGCGATGAACGGAGTAATGCTCATCAAACGCAAGGTCTGCAGATAGACGCGATGACGATAGAGGCGCTCATCCCGGCGCAGCCACAGGCCATAGAAGGCGACGGCGATCATCAAGAACCCCAGCGCCACCATGATGCGAAACGACCAGAAGGTGATCCACACCGGCGGCTGTTCGTCTCTCGGCACTTCCTTGAGCCCGGGCACCTCACCATCGAAACTATGAGTCAGAATCAGACTCGCCATCTTGGGGATGGCAATTTCGAAATGATTGCCCTGAATATCCCGATCCGGTAGCGCGAACAGCAGCAAGGGGGCGCCGCTCTGAGTTTCCCAGTTGCCCTCCATGGCCGCCACCTTGGTGGGCTGATGCTCCAGGGTATTGAGGCCGTGGAAATCCCCCAGCACTGCCTGAGCCGGGGTCAGCACCAGCAGCAGCCATAGGCTCATGGAAAGCGCCTTGCGATTGGCCAGCTGATCGCGACCGATCAACAGATACCAGGCGCTGACCCCGGCCACGACGAAACCGCCGGTAATAAAGGACGCCAGCAGCATGTGTCCTAACCGATAGGGAAAGGAAGGATTGAAGATCGCCGCCCACCAGGAGGTGACATGGAAAGTGCCATCGATCAGCTCGGTGCCCTGGGGGGTATGCATCCAGCTATTCGCGGAAAGAATCCAGAACGAAGAGATAAAAGTGCCAAGCGCAACCATCAAGGCAGCGAACAGATGCGCACCGGGCGGTACCTTGTCGCGTCCAAACAGCAGTACCCCTAGAAACCCTGCCTCAAGGAAGAAGGCGGTGATCACTTCATAGCTGAGCATGGGTCCCAGAAAGTTGGCCGAGGCCTGGGAGAAGTTGCTCCAGTTGGTGCCGAACTGGAAGGACATGACAATGCCGGACACCACCCCCATACCGAATACCACCGCGAAGACCTTGGCCCAGAATTCCGCCAGGCGCTTCCAGGCCGGGTTGCCGGTCTTGAAGAAAAGTCCGTTGAGTAACGCTAGATAGGTAGCGAGGCCGATGGTGAAGATGGGAAAGATGGCGTGAAACGCCACGACAAAGGCAAACTGCAGGCGTGATAATAAAAGCGGATCCAGTTCCATTAGCTTCCTCCCTTGGATGCTGTCGACGGCATCGTCGAGCCGGAGAATTCGTTGACTCCAGGTTTAGACTAGTCGAACCATATAAAGTTAACGATAAAACGCGGTGCGGGGGTGAGACTCGTTGTCGCATGAATGATAATTGTGCTAACAAAATGTCCGCATGAGCTTGTCTTCATGCGCGGATGCCGGCCATCTCTTTCAGAGCAGCCGGAATGTCAGGGTCACCGGAAGGGTGAGCCGTCAGATCGAACTGGCGCCGTGAACTACCGTGTATACCAGGTAGCTGGTATAGCCGATGAATATCGTCAGTAGCGCCGCGCCTTCGAAACGATTGATGCGCCCTTGGCGACCCTTCCAGCCGATACCGAAGATCAGCATCAAAAGCGTCATTACTGCCATCACCGGCCAGTCCCGCAACAGCACTTCACTGCCGACATGAACGGGAGTAATGACGCCGGCAATACCTACCACACCCAGGGTATTGAACAAGTTCGAGCCGACCACGTTACCCAGCACCAGGTCATGCTCCTTGCGTCGCAGCGCGCTGATCGACGAGGCCAGTTCCGGCAGCGAGGTGCCGATCGCCACCACCGTCAGGCCGATGATCAGATCGCTGATGCCGAAGGCCTGGGCAACTTCCACCGCTCCCCAGACCAGAGCTCGGGAACTGGCGATCAACAGCACGAGTCCGAGCAGGGTCCAGAGGATTCCCGCCTTGAGAGACATGCCCCCAGCCTCGAGATCCTGACGGGTGTCCTGGCTCAGCGCATCTTCCTCGGATTGTCGCCCTTTCCAGATACTCAAGCCGATGAAGGCGCCCAGCACTACCAGCAATACAATCGCTTCTAGCGTGCCGATGGCGCCGTCACGCAGTTGCCAGGCCGCCAGCAAAGTGACCGCCGCCAGCAGCGGAAGCTCTTTTTTCAGCACCTGGGAATGTACTGTCAAGGGAGAAATGAGTGCTACCAAGCCAAGGATCAGACCCACATTGGTGATATTCGAGCCGTAGGCGTTACCCAGGGCGAGGCCGGGATTACCCTGCCAGGCCGCCAGACCGGATACCATCATCTCGGGAGCAGAGGTGCCAAAGCCGATCACCAGCATGCCGATCAGCAGCGGTGAAAGCCCGAGATGGCCGGCAGTGGCCGCGGCCCCGTCGACGAAGCGATCCGCACTCCAGATCAGCAGCAGCAGCCCCGACAAGATGGCCAATAACGGCATCAGCATTGATTCATTCCTTAGTTTGTGACAAAGAAAAACATATTTACGCTGGGGAAAGACGGCAAGTTACAGGTTGACGAGAGACAGGTCGATCTCCAAGGCGCTGAATATTGTATGTATCCGCATAGCCGTCATAATGAACGGTTTACGGAGTGCAACAAATCATTTTCAGGAAAGCGCCTCTTGCCCCCGATCGATAACGACGACCGCGCTCGGCCAACCGACTCCATTGCCATGGCATCGCCGGAAACCCGCTCCACGCGGCGCCGATTGCGAGCCTGTCATGAATGCGACTGGCTGGTGGCGCTGCCGCCACTGAACGCCGGCGAGAAAGCCGACTGTCCACGCTGCGATCATACCCTGGTCACTCGTCACCACTGGCCGGCCCAGCGCAGCATGGCGCTTGCCGTCAGCGCGCTGATCGCCCTGACCATCGCCATCATTTTCCCTTTTGTCAGCTTCGACTTCCAAGGCTTCGGCGACCGCATCGAGCTCCCTCAGACCGCCACCAGCTTGCTGGGCTTTCATCAACCCTTGATCGCCATCGCCGTGGCGTTGTTCGTCATGGTGCTGCCCGGCGTCTACCTGCTGGGGGTCATCTGGCTGCATATCGGTCTGCTGCGCGGCGAGTCCATGGCCTTCAGTTGCGGCATTGCCCGCTCGCTGGCACACATGAATCCCTGGATGATGGCGGATGTCTTCATCATCGGCACCCTGGTCAGTCTGATCAAGATGGCTGGACTCGCGGAAATCGATCTGGATCTGGGATTCTGGGCCTTTTGCGCCTTCACTATTCTGCTGCTTTTAACCACTCAATCCATCGACGCGGACTGGATGTGGTTTTCCCTGACCGGCGAACCCCAGGCGCCTGAAAATTGCCGGATCGGGCAGCCGGCGGCGCCTCAAGGATTGGCGGGCTGCCCCACCTGCGGCCTGGTCAACCGACTCGACGACAAGGGACAGGGCCACTGCCTGCGCTGCGGCGAGCCCTTGCACCTGCGCTATCACAAAAGCCTGCAGCGTACCTGGGCGCTGCTGATAGCGGCGGCGATCATGTACATTCCCGCCAACGTCTACCCCATCATGAATACCACCTGGTTAGGTCATACCACACCTTCGACTATCATCACCGGCGTGGTGGAGCTCTGGGAGAGCGGCTCCTATCCGGTGGCCATCGTCATTTTGTTCGCCAGTATCACGGTGCCGGTACTGAAATTGATCGCCCTTTCCTGGCTCTGCTATATCGCGCCGCGCAGCAGGAACATGCACGCCCTTGGACGGACCCGGCTGCATCGAATGGCGGATGTGATCGGGCGCTGGTCCATGGTGGATATCTTCGTGGTAGCCATTCTTGGCGCCCTGGTCAACGCGGGCAACCTGATGACGGTGAGCCCCGGCTCGGCCATTCTGCCGTTCGCCTCCGTGGTGATACTGACCATGCTGGCGGCCAAGAGCTTCGATTCTCGTCTTCTCTGGGACAATCCCTCGGATATCGCCGAATTCCAACAAATCTCTCTTGGCACCAAGGACACGACCGATGCCTGACCAAGCTCCTAACGATGATATCTCTTCCCAGCGCGCCACCACACGGCGAGGAAAGCGCCTGTCGCCGATATGGATCGTCCCCCTGGTAGCGGTGCTGATCGGACTGTGGCTGGTCTACGACAACTACGTGAGTCGCGGGCCACAGATCACCCTGATCATGGACAACGCCGAAGGCATCGAGGCCGGCAGCACCCTGATCAAGACCCGCAACGTGGAAATCGGTCGAATCGAAAGCGTCACTCTTTCCGAGGATCTTTCGCATATCGAAGCCAGCGCGACGATGAACCAGGGGACCGCGGACGTGCTGGTCGAAGATACCCGCTTCTGGGTGGTCAAGCCGCGTATCGGCCGTGAAGGCATCAGCGGGCTCAACACGGTCTTGTCCGGTGCCTATATACAATTGCAGCCAGGCACCAGCGACGAAAGCCGGTCCAGGTTCGACGTGCTGGAACAGCCACCCGTGGCTCCGCCGGATGCCAACGGCATGCGCATTCAGCTGTCCAGCGATCTGAGCAATTCCTTCAAGGCTGGCGATCCAGTCACCTATCAGGGCCTGACCGTAGGCCGAGTGGAAGAGGCAAACTTCGATACGGATACCCGACAGATGGAATATCGCCTGTATATCGACAAGCCTTACGACAAGCTCATCACCGATAGCACGCGATTCTGGACCGCCAGCGGCGTCGATCTGACGCTTGATTCCGAAGGATTTCGGGTAAGCGTCGAATCCATCGAGACGCTGATCAGCGGCGGTATTACCTTCGGCATTCCCGAGGACGTCTCCCCGGGAGAACCGGTGCAGCCGGGAACCACCTTCAGTCTCTACGCCGACGAGGAAAGCGCGAGCCAGGGCACCTTCAACAATTACCTGGAATACGTGCTCTTGATCGATGATACGGTACGCGGGCTCTCCAAGGGCGCGCCGGTGGAATTTCGTGGCGTCCGCGTCGGCACCGTGGCGAGCGTGCCTTGGCACTTTTCCGCGCCGCGACCGGAATCCCAGGCAGGCTTCGCCATTCCGGTATTGATTCGTATCGAACCCCAGCGCCTGGGAAGCGATTTCACCTCCAAGGATATCGAGAATTGGCGTTCGCGCTTCAAGGGCTGGTTCGAGAACGGTCTGCGCGCCTCTCTCAAGACCGGCAACCTGCTGACCGGCGCTCTATACGTGGATCTCAACTTCCAGAAGAAAACCGACGATGCCTTCGTGGCCAAGACTTTCGAGCAGGTTCCGGTCTTCCCCAGCACCTCCGCCGGACTCGCCCAGATCGAGAGCAAGGTCTCGAATCTGCTGGACAAGCTCAACGGGCTTGACATCGAGCCGTTGCTCGCGGCACTGGAACAGAACCTGGATACCTCTCAGGCCACGCTGAAGGAGTTTCGCGACGTCGCCGATTCGACCAGACAGTTGATCGATAGCCCCGCCACGCGAAATCTGTCTGCCAATCTCAACGAGACTCTGGCTCAATTCGAAAGCTTGCTGCGAGACCTGCAGCCGGTGGCGCGCACGCTCAAGGAGAAGCCCAACGCGCTGATTTTTGATCGTAACGAAGGCCCGGACCCACTGCCCAGAGCACCCAACTGACGGGAATGCATAAACGCAACAGGCCGCTATGCTTTTTAGGCAATTTGGAACAGGAAACGCTTATGACCCTTGTACGCTTAGCGACGCTACTGGTAGGGATGCTGGTGCTTGCGGGCTGTGCCTCGAGTTCCGCCAGCCGCCAGCACTATACCCTGGCCACCGGCGACATCCGGACGGCAGAGGACACGGCGGCAGCAGGAATCGGCAGCGACTTCGCCTACACCCTGGTGCTCGAGCCCATTCAACTCGCCAACTACCTGAATCACGAAGGCATCGCCCTGCAACTGGACGATATCACCATGACTCGGGCCAACGATCACCTGTGGGCGGAACGCCTGGATCGGCAACTGCGGCACAATCTGAAGCTCGACCTGGAACGGCATCTGCCGGACACGCGGGTGATCACCACCGGCAGCACCCTCGATAAGGATGCCATGACGCTGAGCGTGGACGTGGAGCGCTTCCAGGGGCGCTATGACGGCCAGGCGATCGCCGCGGGCCAGTGGCAGCTCAAGCGGAACAACACGCTACTCGGCACGGCGCGCTTCGAAACCTCGAGCGAACTGGATAGCGACGGTTATCCGGCCTTGGTGCGCGCTCTGGGACGCAGCTGGGACGAGTTCGCGGATCAGCTGGCGCGACAAATTCACACCTTGCGTCGGTGAATCCGCCGTCAAATAGGCTATGCTGGAACCCACTCGACCGTTATCCTGCCAGTTTGATCGGTATCCAAGGAAGCGCACCTATATGGAAAATCTACACCCTGAACAGCATGAAGTTGCACTGGAACTCCGGGAACTGGTGTATCTGGTGGATTCCAACCTGCAGCAAGCCATCGAGGGCGACCCGGTCACGAGCCCCGAATACCTGGATGCCGCTCGGCAAGGGTTGGAAGCCATGCGCAAGTTGGCCAATCATCATGATTTCGTCAATCTGCCGACGCTGGATTCGGCGGAGCTTGAGATGGCGCGATTCGCCTGCGCCTACTATCAAAGCGGCGCCTGCGACACCCTGACGGAAGACGAGCGCACGGATTTCCTCGACATTCATGCCCAGCACCTGACTCAACTCGAGGGAGTGGGACGCGCAACGGCGAGGCGACTTTTTTCCGCGGGTGTCTACGATCCCCAGGCGCTGCTTGCCATGTCCGACGAAGCGCTTGCCGAACTGCCGGATCTGGACACGGCCACCCGCAATCGCCTGCAGGCGAGTCTCGCGAGCCATCGCGACAGCCACTGAACGTTATCTTTACGCTCGCCGACAATTGATGACGGCGCTGGCCACCTTCGGAACGGGGCTGCGCCAAGCGCCGTTTTCTGTCATCATGGCGTCTTTCGTCGTCATCAAATTACCTTTCCCGACGCTTTATTCCCCCCGTTTCATTGTGCCGTGTTCTCGCGGGCATCTTGCCCGACGGCGAGCCCATTCTCGAAACGGATGACTTGCTGGAGATATCATGAAATTTACCGACCTTGGCCTGCGCCCGGAACTACTGCGGGCGGTAGAAGCCCAGGGCTATACCGAGCCGACCCCCATTCAGCGCCAGGCGATTCCCGCGGTCCTCACCGGCGGCGATCTACTGGCCAGCGCCCAGACCGGCACCGGCAAGACCGCGGGCTTTACCTTGCCGCTGCTGCAGCGACTGGCGGATGGCCCGCGTCCCAAGGCGCGCCAGGTTCGCGCCTTGGTACTGACCCCGACCCGGGAACTGGCGGCTCAGGTGGGGGACAGCGTCAAGACCTATGGCCGCCATCTGAAGCTACGTTCCCACGTCATCTTCGGCGGCGTCGGCCAACAGCCCCAAGTGGACGCACTGCGTGCGGGACTGGATATCCTGGTAGCCACCCCGGGGCGCCTGCTGGATCTTCAGCAGCAGAAACACGTGGATCTTTCCCAGGTCGAAGTGCTGGTACTGGACGAAGCGGATCGCATGCTCGACATGGGCTTCATTCACGACATCAAGAAAGTATTGCGTCTGCTGCCCAAGCGCCGACAGAACCTGCTGTTCTCCGCGACCTTCTCCAACGAGATTCGCCGTCTGGCGGACGGTCTGCTCGACGCCCCGGCGATGATCGACGTGGCGCCGCGCAACACCACCGCGGAGCGTATCGACCAAGTGGTCTATCAGGTCGACCGGGAACGCAAACGCGAACTGCTGGCCCATCTGATCATCACCCAGCGCTGGCACCAGGTGCTGGTATTCACTCGTACCAAGCACGGCGCCAACCGCCTGGCGGAACAGCTCTCCAAGCAGGACATTCCCGCCATGGCGATCCACGGCAACAAGAGCCAATCCGCCCGCACCCGGGCTTTGGGCGCCTTCAAGGATGGCGGCCTGCAGGTGCTGGTGGCCACGGATATCGCCGCTCGAGGCCTGGATATCAACGAGCTGCCTTACGTGGTCAATTTCGAGCTGCCCAACGTGGCGGAAGACTATGTGCACCGCATCGGCCGTACCGGTCGTGCCGGCAGCGAAGGCCTCGCGGTTTCCCTGGTCTGCATCGATGAAAAGGGCTTGCTGCGCGGGATCGAGCGCCTGATCAAGCAGAGCATCGAAAGCCGTGTCGAGCCGGGCTTCGAACCGGATCCCAATGCGGTACCGGAACCGATTCGCAAGCCACAGCGCCGTCAGCCGCGCCGCACGAAGCGCGCCTGATCGATTCACTTCTCAACCGCGGATGACGACAATCGAGCAACTATGGCTACTTCTTCCCTGATCGCGGATTATCGCCGCTGGCTCACCTTTCAACGCCAGGCGCACCTGGACGGCGAACACCAGGGCGCTCTCGACAAGACCCTTCAGGCGCGCGTCACCTCCACGCGCATGACCGAGGCCTACCGCAGCATGGCGGACAAGGGCGCCAAGGAAGGCGCCTGCTACCGCACCCTGTTTCTACGCCGGCATGACAGCGAATCCCTGGCCTGCGAGGGCTGGCTGTTCGTGCGGCGCGTGCTGGCGGAAGGCGGCATGACCCGCGTGCGCGCCAGCCTGCTGGAGACCTTCAATCTGGAAGACGGCAGCCTTACCCCTGGCGACAAGCCCATGGAAAAGATCACCCTGGAAATCTTCGATGAGCTGTTGATCGAAAAATCCATGGCGACCCAGTGTCGAGTCGACCGCATCGATACCCAAGGCGATACCTACTTCATTACCCTGATGGACGTGGTGCGCGGCGACTTGCGCCGTCACTTGAAATGAGCCTGGAGGCCAGCGCCAGAAGCGGACCTCATACCACGCCACGTCGGCTCGGGCTTTTCCTTCTGGTCATGGTACTGGTAGGGCTCAATCTGCGACCGGCGCTTTCTTCCCTGTCGCCGCTCCTGATTCGAGTGCAGGAGGATACCGGGCTCGGTGCCGCGGGCGTTGGCGCACTAACCACCCTGCCGGTGCTGTGCCTTGGTCTTTTCGCGCCCCTGGCGCCATGGCTTTCTCACCGCCTGGGCAGCGAGCGAGCGCTTTCCATCGGGCTATTGCTGCTGACCGTGGCCCTGATTCTACGTGCCAATCATTCCTTGCTCCTGCTGTTCCTCGGCACCTTGATGGCAGGCGCGGCAATCGGTATATGCGGCACCCTGCTTCCCGGTCTGGTCAAGCGCGAACTCCCGCAAAACGCGGATCTGATGACCGGCGTCTATACCATGGCCCTGTGTCTGGGTGGAGCACTGGGAGCGATTCTCAGCGTTCCCCTGGCGGACTGGCTGAACAGCTGGACCGCGAGCCTGATGAGCTGGTCGCTGTTGGCGTTGATCGCGCTATTCGCCTGGCGCGGCCTGATGCCTCACCCCTGGCCCGAACCCGCATCCTCCAGCAGCCGGAACCGACCCAAGGTGCGCCTGACGAGAAACGCGCTGGCCTGGCAAGTCACCGTACTCATGGGTTCCCAGTCATCCCTTGCCTATATCGTTTTCGGCTGGCTGCCGACGCTGCTGCAGCGCAGAGGTATCGACGAGGCCGAAGCGGGCTGGATGCTGGGCATCTCGGTCATGGCACAGCTGGCTTCCGCTTTCGCCGCTCCCTGGCTGGCGCGACTGGGTCGTGATCAGCGTCCTGCCCTGCTGCTGCTGCTCGCCACCAACGGTGCCGGGCTCTTGCTGCTGCTTCTGGGGCCGCTTTCCCTGCGCTGGTGGGGCGTCGTGATCCTGGGGCTCGGTCAGGGCGGCTGCTTCAGCCTGGCCTTGACACTGCTCGTGCTGCGTAGCGGCAGCGCCTTCCTGGCGGGCCAGCTTTCCGGCATGGCGCAAGGATTCGGTTACTGTCTCGCCGCCCTGGGACCCCTGGGGGTCGGTGTATTGCTGCAGTTCGGCGCCAGCCTCAACGTCATCAGTCTGATGCTAATGGGTATCGTGACGGTTTCCATGAGCATGGCCTGGCTATCCGGGCGTCGGCGGCAATTGGAGCTTGACGAGTATGGCGTTCTGACCACTCGACGCCATTCCTGAGCCTGCTCGACCGGGCAGGAATTGAGCTTCATCATGACCAAAGTGGTAAAGCCTTGCAGGGGATAATGGCGCTAGTCTTTCGAGCATTCCCTCGTATTTCAAGGCGCCCTTCTCATGCAGGAACTCATGCAGGAATTCTGGCTTCCCCTGGCACTGGCAGCGACCTTTGGTGCGTTTACCGGCTCGCTGTTTCGTCTGACACGACGTCCGGGCTTCGAGCGCCCCTTGCTGTTTCCGGTGCTTGGACTGCTGGCGGGTATCGTCGCCTACTTTATTCATCAGCTACTGGTCGCGGGGCTTGACGCGCCCGCCTGGCTGCTGCCGATTCTCGTGGTGCTTCAGGTCTGGCTGTGGCTGGGTCCGCTAGGGCCAAAATTCAAACCGCGCAAGCCCTCCTGACATCTAGCCGCCGGGCACCGAGAACTCACCGACTTTCTCCACCGTGCGTCGGTAAGCAGGGCGATCGCGAAAGCTGTCGATAACGGCGGCCAGTCTGGGGTGATCTTCAAGCGCGTCTTGAGCGTCAAGAGCCAGGAGAGGAAAACTCATCTGAATATCCGCGGCGCTGAAGTCGTCGCCGGTAAACCAGTCGCGGCCGTTGAGTTCGCCTTCCCAGAAATGCATCAAATTCTCGACCTCCGGATCGAGAAACTTGTTTTCCATGCCCTTGGCGAGCCCCCGCGCGATAGGACGAATCAACGCCGGCACCGGCGGCTTGCCGAGCTGGGACATCACCAGTCGCATCAACAATGGGGGCATGGCGCTGCCTTCCGCGTGATGCATCCAGAAGCGATAACGCAGCCCCGCCTCGCTATCCATGGCGGGACGCAGACGTTTTTCGTCATCGAAGCGGTCCACCAGGTAATCGAGGATCGCCGCCGACTCCGCCACCACCCGATCCTGCTGGTCGGTATCGCTGATGACCGGCGATTTGCCCAGTGGATGCACCCTCTTGAGTGCATTCGATGCGCGCTGAGTCCTGGGATCCCGCTGATAGGTAATGATCTCGTAGCTCGCCCCCAGTTCCTCGAGCAGCCAGATGACTCGCTGGGAACGCGAGTTTTCCAGATGGTGCACCTTGATCATGGGATTTTCCTTTTTCCCTGATGGACGAGCAATTCCGATAGACGAACATTGAGCCTAGCAGCTTGTGCCAAGGTCGTCTTTCCACGGCTTTCGATCTCCCACTAGACTGCAGGTAACCTCTGTTAGGAGAACAAGATGACCAAGATCCTGGTGGTGGACGACGAGCCCAATATTTTGCTGTCTCTGGAGTTTCTCATGCAGCAGGCCGGATTCGAGGTAATAACGGCGGAGGATGGCCAGAACGCCCTGGATCAGGCAAACCAGGCGATGCCGGATCTGGTGCTGCTGGATATCAGCCTGCCGGATATCAGCGGTTTCGAGGTGCTGGAGCGATTACGCCAGGAATCCCCCCGGCTGCCGATCATCATGCTCACCGCCCATGGGCGGGAAGTGGAGCGGGAGAAAGGCCTGGCGCTGGGCGCCGACGACTATATCACCAAGCCTTTCTCCACTCAGGCCCTGGTGGAAAAAGTCACTCGTCTGGTGGACGTGGCGGAATGACGTCTCGATCTCGCCCCGGCTTGCCTAGACGTCAGCGACTGGTAGGCCTTTGGCTGGTGACCAGCGGGCTGGCTCTGTTCGTCGGGGTGTTGCTGGCCCTCTGGCTCGATACCCGGCTCGCCCCGGCGGGCCTGCCGCGCTGGGGGCTGTGGCTGGGGTGTCTATCGGGTGGCATTGCACTTCTGCTGGGAGGGTTACTGCTGGAGCGACAGCTACTAGGACCGCTACGCCGACTACAGGTGCTCATGGCACGTCTGGCGGCCAATCCGGATGCCCGGGATGATTATCCCCCGGAGGGATGGCTGAGCGGCCTGGCACCGGATATCCAGCAATTGCGCGAGCGTTGGCGAGCGGATCGTCGCAAGCTGGCCCGGGCGCACAGCGAGGGCGCCCGCAGCGCGGCGCGCATTCGTCAGGAGCTTGAAGCGCTCCTGCAGCTTATCGACGTGCCGCTGCTGGTATACGATCGTCACCAGCGGCTGCTGCTGTTCAATCACGCGGCGGAGCTGTTGTTTGCGGAACATCCGGGGCTCAGGCTCGGCAAGCCGCTGCAGGGACTGCTGGAAAACAAGAGCCTGGACTATGCCCTGGTCCGTCTGCCGGAAGACGGCACCCCGCGGGAGCTGTTGCTGCCTTACCGCAAGCAGGCCGATCTCGAATCGTCCTCCGCCAGTTCGCCCTCTCTCGAACGACCCATGGCCGAGCATTGGCTACGCTGCACCCTGCGGCGTATTCCACAAAGCCAGAGCGAGACGCTGCTGACCCTCGAAGACGCGACGGCGGAATCGCATCAGGAAATGGCGATTCGCGGTGAACTGGTCGAACTGGTCACTCAGCTGCGCCGGCATGGAGCAGGCTTGGCAAGTGCTGCTCAGGCGCTCAATCAGCCTTTCGCTGAGGGTTCGTCATCCAAGGAGATTTCGCTCTCTTTACGTGAGCGTCTCGCCAAGGCCCTGGATGAAGAAGCCACGGCGCTTTCCCGTACCATTCAACAGACCGGTCAGACGCTGGAACGTCTACAGCGACAGGACAGTCGCCTGTTGTCGCTGTGGTCCAACGATCTGTGGCGGGCGCTGGGGGAGCGACTGGAGCGCCACGGCATCGCTCTTACACCGATAGGCATGCCCGCCTGGCTCAAGGCGGACGCACCGACCCTGCTGGTGCTGATGGAAGATCTGGTCACGAAGCTCGCCGAGCATTGTCGGCTGACACGGTTCGACGCGGAAGTCAGGCTCGGCAACAAGCGTGTCTACCTGGACCTGATCTGGCCTGGAGCACAGCCATCTCAACAGCAGCTGCAGGCGTGGCTCGACCAACCCCTGGAAGCGCTTCCCTTGGCGCCCAGTCTGGCGAAAATGCTTCAGCAGTACGACAGCGACCTGTGGAGCGAGACAGATGAAGACGGCGAGCATGCGCGTCTGCGGCTACCCTTGCCCGCCGGCGAACGGGTGGGCGCGCCGCTTGCCCGCAAGGCACCGCGCCCGGAGTTTCACGACTATGGCATAGCATCGCTGCCGGCGCCGGATTCGTCTCTTGGCTCGCGTCATATCGGCGAGCTCGAGGTCATCGCTTTCGACACGGAAACCACCGGCCTGGAACTTCGCCGGGGGGACCGGGTGATCAGCATCGGCGCCTGCCGAATCGTCAATCGCCGCCTGCTGGCGGATGATGTTTTCGAAAGCCTGGTGGATCCTGAGCGGAACATCCCCGACGCCAGCACCGCGATTCATGGTCTGACGGACACGGATGTCGCAGGAGCACCCACCCTGACGAGAATCATGCCCCGTTTTCGCGATTACCTTGGCGACGCCGTGCTGCTGGCGCACAACGCTTCCTTCGACCTGCTGGCGCTGCAGCCGCCGGGGAGCGAGGTGGTCCTGGACATGCCGGTGCTGGACACCCTGCTGATCTCTCGAGGCCTGGACCCGGGGCTCGAGGGGCACGACCTGGATAGCCTGGCGGAGCGTTTCACGCTTTTCGTTCCGGAAGGTCTACGCCATACCGCCCTGGGTGATGCTCAGCTCACCGCGGAGCTGTGGCTTACCCTGCTGCCACGCCTGGAAGCGCGCGGTATCACCACCCTGGCGGATGTGCTGGAACTGCAGACCAACGCTTTCGACAAGCAGGATGCCAGCGCATGAAGCGATCGCAGCACAACGAACGCCTGCTGGCGGTGATTGCCTTCGCCGCGGTGCTGTTCACACCGCCGTTGATTCTGATCTTTGACCAGCACGCCGCCGATACCCCGTCCTGGTTACCGCTTTATCTATTTATCGCATGGCTAGCGGTCATTGCCCTGGTGGCCTGGCTGATGGAGCGGCCTCGTGATCGGTAATGTTTTTGTGCTGGTCACCGCCTTCGGCTATCTGGCGCTACTTTTTGTGATCGCCGCCTGGGGAGATCGCCGCGCCGGCCAGGGGCGCTCGCTGATCGGTTCCGCCAATGTCTATGCGCTATCCATCGCGGTCTACTGCACCGCCTGGACCTTTTACGGCAGCGTCGGTCGCGCCAGCCAGTTCGGCCCCAGTTTCCTGCTGATTTACCTGGGACCAACCCTGGCGATGTTCACCGGCCCCTTGATCATTCGCAAGATGGTGCGTATCGCACGAGCGCAGCGCATTACCTCCATCGCCGACTTCATCAGCGCACGCTACGGCAAGAGCGGATTCCTGGGCGCCTTGGTGGCGCTGATCGCCCTGATCGGCGTGACGCCCTATATCGCGCTACAGCTCAAGGCGATCACCTTGAGCCAGGCGGTGCTTCTGAGCTACCCGGATTCACCGAGCCAAAGCATCGCCGAGGAAAGTTTCCTGACGGACAAGTCGTTCTGGGTCGCGCTGGTGCTGGCGGTATTCATCATCCTCTTCGGCACCCGCCATCTGGATGCCAGCGAACGCCACGAGGGCATGGTAGCGGCCATCGCCTTCGAATCCCTGGTCAAGCTATTCGCCTTTGTCGCCGTCGGCATCTTCTGCGTATTCGTGCTGTTTCAAGGCCCGTCGGATCTGTTTGCCCAGGCCGCTGCTCAGCCGGAAGTGCTGAAACTCCTGAGTCTGGATAGCGTGCCCGGCGGCGCCCTGGGTTGGACCGGCATGCTGCTGCTGGCGTTTCTGGCCTTTCTGAGCCTGCCGCGCCAGTTCCAGATCCTGGTGGTGGAAAACGTCGACGAGCAGCACATACGGCGCGCCAGCTGGCTCTTTCCACTTTACCTGCTGGCCATCAACCTGTTCGTGATTCCTATTGCCCTGGCGGGTCTCGTGCTATCTCCCGGCAGTCACCCGGACAGCTTCGTGCTGACTTTGCCCCTTTCCACAGGGCTGGAAGCGCTGCCGCTGATCGTATTTATCGGTGGACTTTCCGCTGCTACCAGCATGGTCATCGTCGAGACCATCGCGCTTTCCACCATGGTCAGCAACCATCTGGTCATGCCCTTGCTGCTACGTTCCCGACGACTGCATCTCGGCGAGCGGCGCGATCTCTCCGGCTGGCTGCTGGGCATTCGAAGAATAGCCATATTGCTGATTCTGCTGCTGGGCTATCTCTACCATGCCCTGATCGGCGACTCTTACAGCCTGGTCACCATCGGTCTGGTATCTTTCGCCGCGGCAGCGCAGTTCGCACCGTCCCTGTTGCTGGGGCTCTACTGGCGCAGTGCCAATCATGCCGGCGCCAGCCTCGGATTGATCGCTGGCTTTTGCGTCTGGGTCTATACCTTGCTGCTGCCGGGCTTCGCCCAGTCCGGCTGGCTCGCCGCAAGCTTCGTGGTCCAGGGTCCCTGGGGCATCGATTGGCTGCGCCCTTACGCGCTATTCGGCATCGAACTCGGGGATATCTACAGTCATTCGCTGCTCTGGAGCCTGCTCGTCAATGTGGGGCTGTTGATCGGCGTCTCGCTGTTTACCCGCCAGTCCCGTCTGGAGCAGACTCAGGCGGCGCTTTTCATCGGTGCCTTGCGAGTCGGATTCGAACACGCGCCCCTCTGGCAAGGTCAGACCACACGAGGAGAGCTGCGTCGCCTGCTGACTCGCTATCTCGGGGCCGCGGCGACCTCTCGCGTACTGCTCGATTTTCAGACTGACGAACTTCCCCCCAGCGACCAGCCTGCCAGTCCGGAGCTGATCGCCCGGGCGGAACGCGCCCTCGCCGGCGCCTTGGGCAACGCCTCGGCGAGAGTGCTGATCAACTCCGTGGTACGCGGCGAGGCGCTGGATCTGGAAGCGGTGCTGAGCATCCTCGACACCACCTCGCAAACCCTGGAGTACAACCGTCGACTCAAGCAGAAATCCGACGAGCTGGCGCGCATTGGCGAAGAACTGCGTAGCGCCAACGAGCGGCTGATGGAGCTCGATCGACTCAAGGACGAGTTCGTGGCCATGGTCAGTCACGAGCTGAGAACGCCCCTGACATCGATCCGGGCCTTCGCGGAGATCCTGAAGGAAAACCCCAACCTCGACGAAGCCAAGCAGGCGCATTTTCTCGATATCGTGGTTCGAGAAAGTCAGCGTCTTTCCCGACTGATCGAGGATATTCTCGATCTGGCCCGGCTGGAATCTGGCCGCATGGCCCTGAATCCCCGGCCATTGGATCTGGTGGAGCTGGTACGTCACGGCGTGGCGACGGTGGAGAAAGTGCAGCAGCAGCGTGGCATCAGCCTGGAAGTGGATATCGAGCTGGAAAAAGCGCCGATCGTCGGCGATCCAGACCGTCTGGAACAGGTACTGCTCAATCTGCTGGACAACGCCAGCAAGTTCGCCGCGGACGAGACGCCTCGCGTGCGGCTACATCTGTATCGTCACAAGGATCGTTACCGCGTGGCGGTAGAAGACAACGGCCAAGGGGTTCCGGAGGAGGAACAAGATCGGGTATTCGAGAAGTTCCATCAGCTGGAACGCCACAGCAGCGAACAAAACCCGCCCCGCGGGCGCCCGAAAGGCAGCGGTCTTGGCCTTGCCATCAGCCGCGGCATCGTTGCCCATCTGGGCGGGCAACTCTGGTGCGAGTCGTCTCGGCAACTGGGTGGCGCCAGCATGGTGGTCGAGCTACCGCCGGCGCCGCGAACCCCATGAATCACTGCCTTGCAAGAACCTCAATCGGCGCGACTAGCCTGGGCGAGCAATCCCTTGATCTGCTGCAAGTCGTGGCGCAGCAGCAGCCGCTCGGCACTGGAAAGCGCCGATACATTGACCCAGTAATCCGGCGCGCGCCCCTGGGCCAGACTATCCATTTGGGTCTTGAGCAAGCGCTCTTGCAGCCGATCCAATGCCTCCTTGAGCGCCATGGCGCGCGCGGCACCCATTTTTTGCAGGGCGACCAGTTCCGTCAGACGACCACGAGTATCCCCACTCGAACAACCATTGGCCACCGCCAGTAGACGCACCGCGTTCTGTAGTGGTATCAGCCCCTGGCGTTTCAGGTCGATAACGCCCCGATGAGGCGCGTCCTTACCATCGCCCATCAGGCGACCCAGCCGCCCCAGGGCAACCGGCGTTTCATCGAGCAGATCGCGCATTTCGCCCAGAAACAGATGTGCCGATGGTACTCGCCAGACAATATGTTCCCGTAACTCGCGCGCCAGGGCGCTATCGCCATAAACCGGCGCGAAGTCGAACAGGATATTGGCCTGCTGCACCCGCTTGACACGGCGCTGCGCGGTCCAGATATCGAGCTGTTTACGCCATTCCGACAGACGCTTGCGCCACATAGGCCAACGCGCCATCACATGGGCATGGCAGCGCGGAATACCCGCTTCGTGCAGACGCTCACCGAAGCGGTACCCCAGGGATTGAAAATAGCTGTCGATGGTATCGTGCTCGGCATCCGAATATTCGGCAAGAATCATGGCATTGTCCTGATCCGGCCCCAGCAGGCATTCGTGACGGGCGACGGACCCCAGAGTCAGCACACAGAAAGCCACCGGCGGGTCTCCCCAGCCGGTGGCTTGCATTTCCTCGAGGGATAGATTGATGGCGCAGCGATACAGCCAGGCGTTGTGGTCACCAAGCAGTTGACTGATTCGCCAGGCGGGAATATCCAGTCGTATCAGCGCATCGACCAGCATAGGCTGCCAGGCTTTCGCTTCCGCAAGGGTAGGCTGCGACCCGAGGCTCAGCAACGCTCCCTTGAGTGGCGTCAACAGGGCGGGCCAGGCGCGAGGATCCGGCAAGGCGTCCTCGGCAAACAGCTGGCGCCAACTAGAGGCCCGATGCAGCAGTCGCATGTCAGCGCCTACCGCCAGCTAGCGTTTTTCGAATATCTGATCCCCAAGGTCGTCGATCAAGCGCTCGGACTTCTGAATAGTCAGGTCGATGCATTCCTGACGGGAACCGACCATATCCGAACGCTCGAAACGGTGCTCCAGGGTTTTCCCATCTTCTATCGGTTTGCGAATCCAGCCGCTGACTCGATACTGGCCGCCGGCGCTCTGAGGATCAGGAGTAATCAAGTAGTCGCGATATTGCGTGGCGGGAATTTCTTCGTCGTTGACATTGCCACCGCGAAATAGACCATCGATCAAACGCTTGAGCATGACATTTCCCTCTCTCAGTCAGCCTTTCGCCCCTTGCCGGCAGCGATACGTAGCCGCAGAGCATTGAGCTTGATGAAGCCTTCCGCATCCTTCTGGTCGTAGGCGCCGGCATCGTCTTCGAAGGTCGCAATGGACTCATCGAACAGGGACTGCTCCGACTTACGACCGACTACCGTGGCGCTGCCCTTGTAGAGTTTCATGCGCACCACACCGCAGACGTTTTCCTGAGTGGCATCGATGGCCGCCTGCAGCATCTTGCGCTCCGGGCTCCACCAGTAGCCGTTGTAGATCACCTTGGCGTACCTGGGCATCAGCTCATCCTTGAGGTGCGCGGCTTCGCGATCCAGGGTCAAGGATTCGATGGCTCGGTGGGCGCGCAACATGATGGTGCCCCCGGGGGTTTCATAGCAGCCGCGTGACTTCATCCCCACATAGCGGTTCTCGACGATATCCAGACGC
Organism: Pistricoccus aurantiacus; assembly: GCF_007954585.1. Lineage (GTDB taxonomy): Bacteria > Pseudomonadota > Gammaproteobacteria > Pseudomonadales > Halomonadaceae > Pistricoccus > Pistricoccus aurantiacus. The sequence continues at coordinate 2,589,334 of NZ_CP042382.1, read as the reverse complement.
CCGATGCCGTTGTCGCCGCCCAACTGGTTGAGCTTGGCCAGCACTTCGTGGGGCTCCAGGGACTCGCCGTCGATGGCGACAATATCGCCTTTCTCGAAGCTCAGTTCGATGTAGGTGGGCTGGTCCGGGGCAGCTTCCGGGGAGACGCTCCAGCGCCACATGTCCTCCTCGGCTTCCATCCAAGGGTCCTCGAGAATGCCGCCTTCGTAGGAGATGTGCAGAAGATTGGCATCCATGGAATACGGAGATTTCTTCTTGCTCTTGGAGTAATCCACCGGAATATCATGCTTCTCGCAGTAGGCCATCAGCGTTTCGCGAGAGGTGAGATCCCACTCCCGCCAGGGGGCAATGACCTTGACCCCGGGTTTCAAGGCGTAGGCGCCCAGTTCGAAACGCACCTGATCGTTGCCCTTGCCGGTGGCGCCGTGAGAGATGGCGTCGGCGCCGGTTTCATTGGCGATCTCGATCAGGCGCTTGGCGATCAAGGGGCGAGCGATGGAAGTACCCAGCAGATACTCCCCTTCGTAGATGGTGTTGGCGCGAAACATCGGATAAACGTAGTCCCGCACGAATTCCTCGCGCAGATCCTCGATGTAGATTTCCTTGACTCCCAGCGCCTGTGCCTTGGACCGCGCCGGCTCCACCTCTTCTCCCTGCCCGATGTCCGCCGTGAACGTCACCACCTCGCAATCGTAGGTTTCCTGCAGCCACTTGACGATCACGGAAGTATCTAGGCCGCCGGAATAGGCGAGCACGACCTTCTTGACATCGGACATTCCAAACTCCTTGGTTAACGTATCGGTAGTTCGCGGGGTATAAGTATGTCGGTAGTTCAATAGCACTACAGTATAGCGTCGTCAGTGCGCTCGGAATACCGGGGCGGCTGAAACCGAAAACGATTTCGCCACGGCGCCAACGTGATAAAGCTGATAATATTTCTCGCGTCGGACACCCCTCAACGGTAATGGAGAGATACATGCTCGAAGCGAGTGCCCGGGAGATGATGGCGCGACGTTTTCGCAGTTATCTGCCCGTGGTGGTGGATATGGAAACCGGCGGATTCGATGCCAAACGGGACGCCATACTAGAGATCGCTGCGGTCACTCTGAGCATGGACAACGAAGGCAACCTGCTGTCGGATGAAACGTTTTCCTTCAATATCAATCCCTTCGAGGGAGCCAATATCGAACAGTCCGCGCTGGATTTCACCGGCATCCGGCTGGATTCCGCGCTGCGTCGGCAAACCGCGGTCAGCGAAGGCGAGGCCATCAAGGAAATCTTTCATCCGATTCGCAAGGCGATCAAGGCCAATAATTGCACTCGAGCCATCCTGGTCGGCCACAACGCCGCCTTCGATCATGGTTTTCTCAATGCCGCCATCGAGCGCAACGGCATCAAGCGCAACCCTTTTCACCCTTTCTCGAGTTTCGATACCGCATCGCTGGCAGGCCTGGTCTATGGTCAGACGGTACTGGCCAGAGCCTGTCGCGCCGCGGGTATCGAGTTCGATAACGCAGCGGCGCACACCGCTCGCTACGACACAGAGCGCACCGCGGAGCTGTTCTGCGCCATGGTGAATCGCTTTAAGGATCTAGGAGGTTGGCAGTTGGCGCTACGTGAGCAAGGCATGGAGGAAGATTGACCCTGCCCACGTTTTTTGATGATTTCGCTTATTCGTCTTGGGGCTGCTGAGCACTGGCTCGCTGAGCCGCCTCCTTGATCAACGGCTCCAGTTCGCCATTCTGGTACATCTCGACGACGATATCGCAACCGCCCACCAGTTCGCCTTCCACCCACAACTGCGGGAAAGTCGGCCAGTTGGCGTATTTGGGCAATTCGCTGCGAATATCCGGGTTGTCGAGGATATTGACGAAGGCGAAACGCTCGCCGCAGGACATCAGCGCCTGTACGGTTTGCGCGGAAAAGCCGCACTGGGGTAGTTGAGGGGTGCCTTTCATGTAGATCAGGATGGGATTTTCGCTGATCTGCTTCTGAATGTTCTCGAGAGTGGTGCTCATTGAGAATCCTTTTGTCGGAGGAGAGTAGGTTCGGTATCTATTCTACTGAGGATGCTGTGTGAATACAGCCGCCCAATAGAAGAGTCGCGTGTTTCCTACCATGGGGACGGCGAAGCCGAACGTCAATTGCGCCAATCTCAACGGCTAGCTAGGATGGGAGTTTTTGCGCGGAGAGTGACACCCATGGCGACACGCCATTTTCTGACCTTGCTGGATTTCTCGACGGACGAACTCGATTACCTGATAAACCGAGCCATCAGCATCAAGAACGGCCTCAAGACTCATGGGCCTACCTACACGCCGTTTGCCAATCGCACCCTGGCGATGATCTTCGAGAAATCCTCGACCCGTACGCGAGTGTCCTTCGAGACCGCCATGGCCCAGTTCGGGGGGCACGCGATGTTTCTTTCCCCCCGTGACACCCAGCTTGGCCGAGGCGAGCCGGTGGAGGATACCGCCCGGGTGCTGTCGGAAATGGTCGATGCGGTAATGATTCGCACCTTCTCTCACGAAGGTCTGGAAGCCTTCGCCCGGGCCAGTCAGGTGCCGGTGATCAATGCGCTCTCGGACGACTATCACCCCTGCCAGCTGTTGGCGGATATCATGACCTGGACCGAGCGTCGCGGCTGGGTAAAAGGGCGTACCGCAGTATGGATCGGCGATGGCAACAACATGTGTCATTCCTGGATCAACGCCGCCCGCCAGTTCGATTTCAAGCTGCGTATCTGCTGTCCGGAAGGCTATGACCCGAATCCGGGCATCGCCGCCGCCGCCGGCGACCGCGTCACGCTGATGCGCGATCCGCAGCAAGCCGCAAAGAACGCGGATCTGATTACCACGGACGTGTGGGCCTCCATGGGTCAGGAAGAGGAACAGGCCAAACGGGAAGCGGACTTCGCCGGCTTCCAGGTTGATGAAGCCATGCTGGATCAGGCCGGCGAGAACGTGCTGTTCCTGCATTGCCTGCCCGCCCACCGCGGCGAGGAGATCAGTGAAACGCTACTCGACGATCCCCGCGCCGCGGTCTGGCAAGAGGCCGGCAACCGCCTGCATGCACAGAAGGCGCTGCTGGAATTTCTGATGCTGGGCAGAGTCGAAAGCTGATTTCGTCATGAGCTTTGATCCTAAGAAGTTTCTCAGCACGGTCAGCGAATCCCCGGGGGTCTATCGCATGTTCGATGCCGCCGGCGATACGCTGTACATCGGCAAGGCCAAGCGCCTCAAGGCGCGATTGGCCAGCTATTTTCGCGGCGCGCTGAACGCCAAGACTCAAGCCTTGGTATCGCGTATCGCGGACATACAGGTCACGATCACCCGCAGCGAAACCGAGGCGTTGCTCCTGGAACAAACGTTGATCAAGGAGCTACGACCGCCCTACAACATTTTGCTGCGGGACGACAAATCCTATCCCTTCGTGTTTGCCAGCGACCGCCATCCCTACCCTGCCCTGGAATACAAGCGCGCCCGCAAGCGCCGGGACGATGGCCGCTACCTGGGTCCCTACCCCAGCAGCGGCGCAGTGCGGGAAAGTTTGTCCCTGATGCAGAAGATCTTTCATATCCGTAACTGCGAGGATACGGTCTTTGCCCATCGCAGCCGACCCTGCCTGCAGTATCAGATCGACCGTTGCAGCGCGCCTTGTGTCGGCTATATCAGCCAGGAGGAATACCAGCGGGACTTGAACAACGCGATCATGTGCCTGGAGGACAAGAGCGACCAGGTCACCGATCAGCTCAGCAGGGACATGGAAGCGGCCAGTGAGGCGTTGAATTTCGAGGAGGCGGCGCAGCTGCGCGATCGTATCCAGCAGCTTCGCCGCCTGCAGCGGCGTCAATTCGTCGATACCGAAGGCGGCGACGCGGATGTCTTTGCCTTGGCGGAACGCCCCGGGGCCCTATGTATTTCCGTGCTGACCGTGCGTCAGGGCCGCATGCTGGGCGCGCGTCATCACCAGCCGCAAAACGGCCTGGACCTGGAACCCCCCGCTTTGCTCGGCGAGTTCGTCAGTCAGTTCTATCTGGGTCAGAACCGCGACCCCGCTGCGGAAATCATTACTTCTCACGGCTTGCCGGAAGAATCGCTGCTTCAGCAGGTGCTGAGCGCGCGCGCCGGCAAGCATATCCGCGTGGCCCATAAGGTTCGCGGCCATCGTGCCAAATGGCAGGAACTCGCCACGACCAACGCGGAACAGCAGCTGGCCGCTCAGCTCGCCAGCCAGGCGCAGCTGACCAAGCGTTTCAATACCTTGCGTGAAGCCTTGGATCTCGAGACCGTACCGGAGCGCCTGGAATGTTTCGATATCAGCCATAGTCACGGCGAAGCGACGGTGGCATCCTGCGTGGTGTTCGATCAATCTGGACCGGTCAAGTCGGACTATCGTCGCTTCAACATCGAAGGCGTCGCGGCCGGGGATGACTATGCGGCCATGCGCCAGGCGTTGACCCGGCGATTCAAGCGCCTGATTCAAGGGGACGGTAAAAAGCCAGATATCCTATTGGTGGACGGCGGCAAGGGGCAGCTCAACTTGGCGCGAGAGGTGTTCGAGGAATTAGGGATTACTGATATCATGCTGCTGGGTGTGGCCAAGGGGACCACGCGGAAACCGGGTCTGGAAACCCTTTTCGTCGAGACTACCGCACGCACCTTGACGCTGGAAGGCAGCTCCCCTGCCCTGCATCTGATTCAATACATACGCGATGAATCACACCGCTACGCGATTGCCGGTCATCGAGCTCAGCGCGACAAGACTCGACGCACTTCAACGCTGCAAGCGATTCCAGGGATCGGCCCAAAGCGACGCCGAGAACTGCTGCGTTTCTTCGGCGGCCTGCAGGAAATACGTCAAGCCAGCCAAGACGAATTGGCTCGCGCTCCCGGCATCAGCAAGAGCCTGGCAATCAAGATTCATCAAGCGCTGCATGGATGATCCTCGGCGCTGCGCATAGAATGGCATCTTTCGACTCATCAGCTAGGAAAAGCGGCGCTTTCATGAACATCCCTAATCTCCTGACCCTTGCGCGTATTGCATTCATCCCGCTGCTGGTGATGGTGTTCTATTTACCTTACAACTGGAGCTTGCTGCTGGCCGCGGGATTGTTCGGTCTGGCCGCCCTGACGGATTGGCTCGATGGTTTTCTGGCCCGCCGCTGGAATCAGAGCACCCCTTTTGGCGCTTTTCTCGATCCGGTGGCGGACAAGCTGATGGTTGTGGTGGCGTTGGCCTTGCTGATCGAGCGCTTCGATACGCCTTGGTTGACGCTCCCTGCTCTGGTGATCATCGGACGTGAAATCGTGATTTCAGCGCTCAGGGAGTGGATGGCGGAAATGGGCAATCGAGGCCTGGTAGCGGTTTCCTGGATCGGCAAGGTCAAGACTACCCTACAGATGATTGCGATTTTACTGCTGCTGGGATTCGCCCCGGGCACACCGATCGCGCAGTTGGGGGTAATTACTCTGTATGTCGCCGCAGCGCTGACCCTGTGGTCCATGCTGCAGTATTTACGCGCTGCCTGGCCGCATCTGAGCCGTGGAATGTAAGCTATCGCCATACGGACACTTTTCCGATAAGCGATTGACAAACACCGACCCAACCGTATAATTCACACCCGAGTCGAGCGGGAATAGCTCAGTGGTAGAGCATCGCCTTGCCAAGGCGAGGGTCGCGAGTTCGAATCTCGTTTCCCGCTCCAGACTTAAGTGAAGAGCAGTAAGCGAGGGTCGCGAGCTGGAACGCCAGTCCGATCAAATCTCGTTTCCCGCTCCAGACTTAAGTGAAGAGCAGTAAGCGAGGGTCGCGAGCTGGAACGCCAGTCCGATCAAATCTCGTTTTCCGCTCCAGATAGCACAAAATAAGCAACTATGACCTAATAAGGCTGGATGGCAGAGTGGTCATGCAGCGGACTGCAACTCCGTGTACGCCGGTTCGATTCCGACTCCAGCCTCCATTTCCTATCAGTCTTTCTAAACGAATCCCGCCCGGATGGCGAAATTGGTAGACGCAAGGGACTTAAAATCCCTCGGTGGCGACACCGTGCCGGTTCAAGTCCGGCTCCGGGCACCAGCGCTTCGAAGGCTTGGATGCCACCGCCCTTTTGCAAGGGGCTTCATTCGGTTATGATGCTGCCGCGCCTGCGTGACCCCTACTTCAATTATCGCTACCGCCATCAATTGCATGTGCTCCGTGTCACCGTAGCGATCTCCCTTACCTACACTTTACTGCTGATTTTCAATTTTCCTCACGCGGTCTGGGCCTTGCTTAGCGCGCTGGTGGTCATGAACAACCTGCCCTATGTCGGAGGCGTTCTCGACAAGGGCGGGCAGCGCTTGCTAGGAACCCTTTTGGGGGCGTTGTGGGGAATCTTGATTACGCTGATACCAGGTACACCGCATCTGGTAGTGGCAGGATGGGCCTTGCTCGGTATTGCCCTCGCGACGGGCATCACCTTTACTACACGATATGTCTACAGCGGCTTGATGTTCTGCGTCAGCCTGCTGGTCGTTGTGGGAGATGGCCAGCAAGACTTGAGTATCGCACTGTGGCGATTCTTCAACGTCATGCTGGGAACCAGCGTGGGCATTGCAGTCACCGCATTACTGCTTCCACAAAAGGCAACGGACGTGCTGCGCTTTCTGCTGGCGGAAAACCTGGATACACTGGCTCGTCTTTACCATACGCATACCAGCGCCAGCACTTCAGCGGATATTGATACAAAGCAACTGGTCGGTGAGATCGGCAGCCGCTTGATCAAGCAGCAGGGTCTGATGGACTCCATCGAGCGGGAACGTCGCCTGCGCCACGAAGAGCTCGAGCAGATCCTTTCACTCCAGTGGCGAATGCTTTCTACCGTCGAACTCTTGCTGAATACCCTCTGGAATACCCGTGCCGGCTATGAACGCATCAAGTCCTTAAAGGGGTTTCGCGACCAACAGCACCACCTGGCCCGGGCCCTGGGCACCCTGGCCTTTCAGGTTCGCACCGGCCAGAACATCGATATCACGGTCGAGCCTTTCGACCTTCAGCGCCATGCGGACGCGATCACCTCGGCGAATACCGAAGAAGGGCGAATGCTGTTCAGCCCCGGTGGCTACCTATGGCTCAATCGCGAACTCTATCGGCTTAGCTTGGAATTGATCTCGCAGTTGGGCGGAATACGCCGCTTGCCCAGCCGACGCCTGCGACGGCGCGCCAAACGCCACAAGTTGATCGCAAGCCAGCCTGTTGAATACCACAACAAATCAAAAGGATTCGATCCTTGAGTGCTAATTCTCACGACCTCTTGATCGTTGGCGGTGGTATCGCCGGCCTCGCTCTCGCCCTGGAAACCGCCGCAACGCGCAAGGTTACCTTGCTGCGGCCTTTCGATGATGACCGTGGTGCCAGCCGCTGGGCTCAGGGAGGCATCGCGGCGGTGCTGTCCCCCCAGGACAGTATCGCGGATCATGTAAGAGATACGCTGATAGCCGGCGATGGTCTTTGCGATGAAGCCGCCGTGCGGTTTACCGTCGAACACGGCCCTCGTGCGATCGAATGGCTTCTCGAGCTGGGCGTACCTTTTACCGCGAACGAAAGCGACGAAGCAACCTATCCTTATCACTTGACCCGTGAAGGAGGCCATGGCGCGCGACGAGTGATTCACGCTGCGGATGCCACCGGCAGTGCCGTCATCGAAACGCTACTGTCGCAAGTCAAGGCGCATCCCCTGATCACGCTTGAAGATCGACTGACCGCGATCGCGCTGATAGGCGATGTGCGAGGGCAATGTCGTGGTGCTTACTGCCTGGATGCACAGGAGCGTGTTCACGAACTCCGAGCTCAGGATACGGTGCTCGCCACTGGCGGCGCCAGCGGCCTTTACCAACATGCTACCAGCCCGTATCCCGCCTGCGGCGAAGGTATGATGATGGCGTTCGACATCGGTGCGGAACTGGCCAATCTCGAGTTTCAGCAGTTTCACCCTACCTGTCTTTATGATCCCGACAGACCGCCTTTCCTGATCAGCGAGGCGGTGCGCGGCGAAGGAGGTATTCTGCGCGATTTGAGCGGACGACGTTTCATGCCGGACATCGATCCACGGGGCGAACTGGCTCCCAGGGACATCGTGGCGCGTGCGATCGACGCTCAATTACGGGAAAGCGGCGCGTCGCATGTATTGCTTGATATCACGCATCTGCCGAAGCGGGAAATAGAGCATCTTTTCCCCACCATCAGGCAGCACTGCTTGGGTCGCGGTATCGATATCGCCCGACAACCCATTCCTGTCGTACCCGCGGCTCACTACAGCTGTGGTGGTATCGTCATCGACTTCAACGGCAAGACCGCCGTGCCGCATCTTCATGCTATCGGCGAAGTATCCTATACCGGGCTGCACGGCGCCAACCGCATGGCCAGCAACTCTTTGCTGGAATGCCTGGTATTTGCTCATGCCGCCGCAAGATGCCTTCGGACTGTTGACCCCTGCATTGATAGCCCGATTCCGCCGTTACGCTTGGCTTGCGGCTCCAGGGCTGTCCCGGTCCAGTTGGCTAATGCCCTGGAGCGATTACGCCGAATAATGACGACTCGAGTCGGCATCGTTCGAGACGATGCCGGGCTCAATCAGGCCGTAACGGAGTTGATGACACTGGAAAACGACTGCAACCAGCGTTGGAACGCCTGCGCGCCAAGCGCGGCATTGATGCAACTGCGTCAGGCAATCGCCTTGGGCCGCCTGACGATAGAAGCCGCCATGTCGCGACGGGAGTCTCGCGGCCTGCATTTCAATCTGGACTGCCCTGATCACGAAGCTGAACCGATTCCGCCTTTACGGTTTCATCAAAAAACTGCAGGTAACGCTGCTAATACTTGAAGCCATCGTCATGCATGAGATCGTTGTGCATCAGCAGATGCCGTCGCAGCTTGCGTAAGGTTTCACTCGTCGCGCTATCCGGCCATAGCCAGCAGCGTTGCCGGTCAACGTCAAGCCCGATCAGCCAGGGCCCCAGATAGGCAACGCGTACGTCAACCGCCTGCCAGGTCGAGCTCTCGTCGCAGCGCCATTGCCATTGACCTTCCCGCTGCTGACCCATGGTCTTCTCGTACGCGAGCCATCTCAGACTATAACGCTTGCGCTTGCGGCAACTCATGAATACGACAGCGGCACTGCCTGAAAGCGTCACAAGAACCAGCCATGACGGCCCAAAGAGCCCGACCAGACCGAGTACACCGACGCCCAACAAAACATGGCAGGCCTCGGCCAGGTTAGAGGGTACGATATTGATCGTTATCGGTGGTTTCCGCATACTCGATAATCAATTGAACGATACGCCGGCGATTAGGATCGTCGGGAAGCTGACGACGCATCAACCATTGAAACAGGTCCTGATCTTCCTCTTCGATCAAAGCTTGATACGCACGACGATCATCCGCCGCCAAAAGTGAATAGCGGTGCTTGAGGAAAGGTATCAACAGTAGATCGAGCTCCCACATGCCGCGCCGCGAATGCCAATATAAACGCTTGAGTTCCAGCTTATCGTCCTGAGGTGATTCGCTCAAAGTTGACCTCGATCTCATCGATGATGACAGCCAGCATTATAACCCAAGGACCGATACGCGTCAGGAGCGCGCACAAAGGTCGGTCTGCTCGCTGATGATTAGTCCTAGATCTTTGTTTTAGCAAGGTTTATAAAGTATGCTGGAAAAATGGCAATGTGAAGGTAGTGCCATCCCAGTGGCAATACGGCACGGAGTAAACCGATGACCAAATCCGAGTTGATCGAGCAGATCGCCATGCGCCAGCCTGAGCTGCCGGTCAAGCAAGTCGAAACCGCGGTACGTATCATTCTTGACGATATTACTGAAGCGTTGGCCGAAGGCGGGCGTGTGGAAATTCGCGGTTTCGGTAGTTTTTCACTGCATTATCGTGATCCTCGAACAGGACGCAATCCAAAAACCGGTGATCCCGTCGAACTAGACGGAAAATATGTTCCCCACTTCAAGCCGGGTAAAGAGTTACGCGAACAAGTCGATGCCAGCCGTGCGCTTGGCTATTAAAATTACTGGCTGGCGCCGGGTTCTTTGGGCTATGTTACCCAGCCCACAGCGTCGCCTCGACTAAGGCAACAAAACTAAGGAAAACGTCATGCGTTGGCTTAAAGGTCTGATTCTGGCAATTATCTTGATCTGCGTGCTACTGGTCGGCATGCTTTTCGCCGTCAACAATCAACAAACTATCGCACTTGATCTCATCTGGATCGAATTACCCCCCGTCTCGCTATCCGTATGGCTGTTGGCTACCTTGGCCTGCGGTGTCTTGCTCGGCATGCTCGCCATGATGGGAGTCTATATCCGTCTGCGAGCCCTGCTGACTCGCGCCCAGCGGCACAATCAGCAGCAACGCAAGGAACTCGATCGTCTGCGTGTTCAGGAGCTCAAGGAAGTCGCTTGAATGCAGGATCTGCTGCTTCTCGCGTTACTGCTGTCAGCGGTCGCCATCGGCTGGTGGCTGGGTCGTCGTGAGAGAGGAAAACAGACTCCTTCGCCTGCTTCCTCCTTGTCACGGGACTACTTCGTCGGCCTAAATTATCTGCTCAACGAGCAGCCCGATCAGGCGATCGAAACCTTCATTTCAGCACTTGAAATCAACAGCGATACCATCGAAACGCATATCGCCCTGGGCAATCTCTTTCGTACCCGTGGGGAAGCAGATAGAGCGGTCAAGATCCATCAAAACCTTCTCGCGCGTCCCAGCCTCAATCAGGAGCAAGGCAGCCTGGTTCAACTCGAACTCTCGCGTGATTTCTTGGTACTAGGCCTACTGGATCGCGCGGAACGCCTTTTACAGAATCTGGTGCGTGACGCCAGCGATGAAAGGACTCGTCAAGCCGGAAAACGTTTGTTGGTCGATCTATTCGAGCGCGAAAAGGAATGGCAGGCCGCTCTGGATGTGGCACAACCCACTCTGGTACGCCAGCACGAAGATTTGCAGCGGGCCGCCGCCCACTGGCTTTGCGAACTGGCTCAACAGGATCTACAGTCCATCAGTCCGTCCATGGCTCGCAAGCGTCTGCATCAAGCGCTATCTATCGACAAGAGCTGTATCAGAGCCAACTGGTTGCTCGCCAGGATCGAGCATGAAACCGCGCACTACGCGGCGGAAATTCGTCTTCTTCAACGTATTCCGGAACAGGATGTGAACTTTACGCCCATCGTTCTTGAAGCCTTACGCGAAGCTTATTTATTACTGGATGACGAAACCGGCTTCGAAACGTATTTGCATCAGCTGGTGGAAACAACACCCTTGACCAGTGTAATCATCACCTTGGGCGACTTGCTCTGGCATCGACAAGGGTACGATGCCGCCGTGGAATTCATCAGCGCGCAGTTGGCACGGGAACCCAGTCTGCGCGGCGTCGATTATCTGATGCATCTCTACCGCCACGAAATGGGTCCTCAGGAGCAGCCGCGTATCGAACTGCTCAAGCGCCATACCGAGGCGCTCCTGGAAACCATGCCGCGTTATCGGTGCCGATGCTGTGGTTTCGCAGGCTTGCAGCTTCACTGGCAATGCCCACGCTGCCGCAGTTGGGGTACCACCAAACCCATCACGGGGATCGAGGGCGAGTAAGACGGCTTCTAGCGCACCTGTCAGCAAGCTAGCTCCTGCTCGATTGCCGCTAACGCCTCCATTGGTTCTTGTGCCTGAGTGATTGGTCGTCCGATGACGAGGTGCGTGCTGCCGGCGGTCATGGCCTCACCCGGCCCTAGAATACGCTGCTGATCATGCTTGATGGCAAATGCAGGTCGAATCCCCGGCGTCACCTTGAGGAAGTCTTCTCCACAGAGCTCGCGCACACGCGGCGATTCCCAGGCCGAGCACACCACGCCTTCCATGCCGCTCTGTTGCGCCAGTTTCGCCAAGGCCTCTACCTGCGCTTCCAACGAGCATGTCACGCCCACGTCACGCAGATCCTTTGCATCCATGCTGGTCAGCACAGTGACGGCGATGAGATGCGTGGGCAGATCATGCTGATCAAGACGCTCTCTCGCCGCCTCCATCATTTTTCTTCCACCGCTGGCGTGCACGTTGACCATCCAGACGCCCTGCTCCGCCGCCGCTTGCACAGCACTGGCAACGGTATTGGGAATATCGTGAAATTTGAGATCTAGAAAGACGTCGAAACCTCGCCCGTGCAAGGCTTGAAGAACATCGGGACCACTTCGTGTGAACAATTCCTTTCCCACTTTCAAACGGCAGCGCCGAGGATCGAGCTGGTCCGCCATACACAGCGCCGCATCCAACGAGGAGTAATCGAGAGCAATAATGAGTGGAGATGTGCACGCCATGAGTCAGCGTCTCAGCAGCAGGGTGGCTGCCTAGTATACCAACTCAAAATGGTAATTCAGCATCAAGCAGACCCCATACAGAAGAATGATAACTAGGCAACCAAGCCAAAAATAAATACTTAATTTTACTTTTTATTACAAATAACCTTGAAAAAGGAATCTTTGTTTGCTTTAGTTACTTTGTTCTTGGCGAAATTAGCGGCAAGTACAAGCGCGTTACCTCTAACTAGAATGAATCATAGGAAAACACATGAAAGCACTACTGCGCTCCTGTTCTATCGCCCTTCTATTGAGTCTATCTCCGTTCGTGATGGCTCAGGAAGTTGCGCCTATCAATATCAACACTGCCAGTGCCGAACTGCTTGCCGAGCTACCGGGCATCGGCGAAATCAAGGCTTCAGCCATCGTTGAAAATCGCCAGGCCAACGGTGCTTTCAGCAGCGTGGATGACTTGGCCCGAGTCAAGGGGATTGGAGAAAACACCGTCGACAAACTGCGAGATCAAATCGAGCTTTGAGCACCACTTCGATCTTAGCGCTGACCGCCATGATATTGGTGGTCGGCGCCTGAACTCGTCTCTTTTATTACACCAACCTTACTATCCCCCGACCTCCCCCTGCCGACACATTTCCGCCCATCGATCAGGCAAATACGACGTGTCCCGAGTCGCACCCCATGCTCTTCTGGCAAGCCTCCATGAAGCGCTAGCACTCAGTGCAGTACACTTGAAATCGCCGCATTGACCACCATTACACGGAAATCGACACTATCGGAGCCAACATGCCTCTGCTCTTGTTTTTTACTCTTTTTGCTCTGCTCGATTTCGTCATTCTATTTACAGTCGGTAGCAAAATAGGATTGCTGACCACCTTGATTCTGGTACTGGCGACCGGTTTCATCGGCCTCCATCTAGTACGCCGCGAAGGCGTTGCCACTTTCATGCGCGCTCAGCAGCGTCTTGCTCAAGGAGAGATCCCCTCCAATGAACTGATGACCGGCGCCGCGCTGATTTTCGGCGGCGCTCTGTTGATGGCTCCCGGTTTCTTGTCCGACGCGCTGGGGATTGCTTGTCTCTTGCCCAAGGCCCGCAAAACTCTCGGACGCTTGCTGGCAAAGCTCAGCTATAACGTCAAGGTCAAGGGTTTCAGCCAGCGTTACCAGCCATCGAACGACTGGGAGCAGGCAGGACGTAAAGGACGGGCCTCCGAGAATCCTGAAGAGACAAACAAGCCACGCGGTCAGGAAGGCAAGCCCTTGGAGGGAGATTTTATCGCCAAGGACGAACCGCGACGATAAATAGAAAAATTTGCGCCAAGCCCTTGAAAGACGTTGGCCAGCCCCCACTCTTGAGCTAGCAAAAGTTTTGGACCATCCACCTTGGTGAATGGCCAGTTAACCGGAAGGCAATTGCCTTCGCTTCAGGCTATACGCCTGGAGATGGTATTAACCCCCTGGCAAGGTTGCCAGGAAATAGCAAACTTTCAGGAGAACGTGAGCAATGAATATTCGTCCCTTGCACGATCGCGTCATTATCCGTCGCGTGGAAGAAGAACAGAAAACGGCTGGCGGTATCGTGCTTCCGGGCAATGCCCAGGAAAAACCCACTCGGGGTGAGGTTCTTGCCGTGGGCAACGGTCGTATCCTGGATAACGGCGAAGTTCGCCCGCTGGACGTGAAAGTCGGCGACAACGTGATCTTCAAGGAAGGTTTCGGCGTCGAAAAACAGAAAATCGACGGTGAAGAGGTATTGATCATGAGCGAGTCCGACATTCTTGCCGTGGTCGAAGGCTAATTCTTCACCTATCGCGTATTAGCTTTTTCTACATTGCTTGAGTTTAACGAACCCATAGTTTAGGAAGGTCTGAAAATGGCAGCGAAACAGGTCAAGTTTTCCGACGATGCCCGCAAGCGTATGGCGCGCGGTGTGGATGTTCTCGCCAATGCGGTGAAAATTACCCTAGGGCCGAAAGGTCGTAACGTCGTGCTGGAAAAATCCTTTGGCGCACCCACTGTGACCAAGGACGGCGTCTCCGTCGCCAAGGAAATCGAGCTTAAGGATAAGTTTGAGAACATGGGCGCACAAATGGTCAAGGAAGTCGCCTCCAAGACCTCCGACGTAGCCGGCGACGGCACCACTACTGCTACCGTACTGGCCCAAGCCATTGTCAATGAAGGTCTCAAGGGCGTGATCGCGGGCATGAATCCGATGGATCTCAAACGTGGGATCGATCAGGCTGTCATCGCCGCAGTCGAAGAAGTGCGAAAACTGTCCGTGCCCTGCACCGAGCCCAAGTCCATCGCCCAGGTTGGCACCATTTCCGCCAATGGCGATGCGCGCATCGGTGAAATCATCGCCGAGGCCATGCAGAAAGTCGGCAAGGAAGGCGTCATCACCGTCGATGAAGGTCGCGGTTTTGAAGACGAGCTGGAAGTGGTCGAAGGGATGCAATTCGACCGTGGCTATCTGTCACCCTACTTCGTGACCAACCAGGAAACCATGGCGGTGGAACTGGAAGATCCTTTCCTGCTGATGGTCGACAAGAAAATCTCCAACATCCGGGAACTGCTGCCGGTATTGGAAGCTGTGGCAAAATCCGGCAAGCCGCTGGCGATCATTGCCGAAGATATTGAAGGCGAAGCGCTGGCGACGCTAGTGGTCAACACCATGCGCGGCATCGTCAAGGTTGCAGCCGCCAAGGCCCCCGGCTTCGGCGATCGTCGCAAGTCCATGCTTCAGGATATCGCCATCCTGACCAATGGCACCGTGATTTCAGAGGAAGTTGGTTTGACTCTCGAGCAGGCAACTCTGGATCATCTGGGTAGCGCCAAGCGCATCACCATGTCCAAGGAAAACACCACCATCATCGATGGCGCCGGCGCTGAAGGTGATATCGAGGCTCGCGTTGGCCAGATCCGCGCGCAGATCGAAGAAACGTCTTCCGATTACGATCGTGAAAAGCTGCAAGAGCGGGTTGCCAAACTGGCGGGCGGCGTCGCTGTCATCCGCGTGGGCGCAGCAACTGAAGTGGAAATGAAAGAAAAGAAGGCACGTGTTGAAGACGCTCTGCATTCCACTCGTGCCGCTGTGGAAGAAGGTGTGGTGCCTGGCGGCGGTACCGCTCTGGTTCGTATCTTGAACAAGCTGGTTGATCTGCAAGGCGATAACGAAGATCAGACGCATGGTATCGCTATCGCACGTCGCGCCATGGAAGCACCGCTGCGCCAGATCGTGACCAACGCCGGCGAAGAAGCCTCTGTGATTCTTAACCGTGTCAAGGATGGGGAAGGCAACTTCGGTTACAATGCGCAAACCGGCGAGTATGGCGACCTGTTCGAAATGGGTGTCATCGATCCGGCCAAGGTAACTCGCAGCGCCCTGCAGTCTGCAGGTTCTGTTGCTGGTCTGATGATCACTACCGAAGCCATGATCGCCGATGATCCGGACGAGAAAGATGCTGCACCGGACATGGGTGGCATGGGCGGTATGGGTGGCATGGGCGGTATGATGTAATCGGTCCCTGTCATCCCCCGGTGCCATTCGTCAACGAACATCTGGCGCTACCGAGGACCGGGCCATGATAGAAAAGCCCCGCCGAGTTGACCTCGGCGGGGCTTTCTATTGATACACTCCTGTTTTCAGGCTCGACCTAGCGACTTCATGCTGACCAATATTCGCATCGTACTCGTTCACACCTTCCATCCCGGCAATATCGGACAGGCCGCTCGCGCCATGAAGACCATGGGACTGTCCGAACTCGTCCTGGTCAATCCGCGCAGCTTTCCTCACGAAGAGGCATCTCGCCTGGCCGCTGGAGCGAAAGACATCGTCGAGAGGGCAAGAGTCGTCGATTCCCTGCCGGAGGCGGTGAAAGACTGCGTTCAGGTCGTCGGCGCCAGTGCAAGGCCGAGAAGCTTGCCCTTGCCACATTTCGATGAGCCTGACCGCATGGCCCAAGCGCTGATTCAAAACGCGGGGCTGGCGCCGGTAGCACTAGTATTCGGCCGTGAGCGGTCAGGCTTGACCAATTCAGAAATTCGCTGCTGTAGTCATCAGGTCAGCATTCCGGCCAATCCGGATTACGGTATCTTGAATCTCGCCCAGGCTGTACAAGTGCTCGCTTACGAGCTGTTCCAAGCCAGACAAAAGCGGGCAGATCATGAAATCCCCTTCCGCCGCCCGGCTCAAGAGCCGCTTCCGACGCAAGAACAAATGAAACATTTTCACGAGCATCTTTCTCAAGTGGTGCAAAAAAGCGGCTTTCTGACTCAGCCACACGCTCAGACTGAACGACAGCTACAGGCAATATTCACTCGGGCACAACCAAGCCGAAAGGAATTATCGCTACTGCGCGGGCTGCTCAATGCCCTTTCCAGGGATACATAGCGCCTGCCGGTGCAGTTCGCTAGCGACTCGCCAAGACCATGACCTCGCGTAAGACATGACAGGTTTGCTGTATTTCCGACTCCTCGAGCGTGGGATGAACGAGAAACATCAGACTGGTTTCTCCAAGCTCTCTGGCGACAGGCAAAGGATGCGGCGGTCGATATGACGTCCCATCGAAGGCGGCTTCCAGGTACACTTCGGAACAGGAGCCTGAAAAGCAGGGAACGCCACGCGACAATACCTCTTCCATGATGCGATCCCGGTTCCAGCCATCAGCGAGTCGTTCAGGCTCAACGAAGACATAGCATTTGTAGCAAGCGTGTTCTAGATGGTCCGGCACCAATGGCACGCGCAGCCCCGGGCATTCCCGAGCCGTCTGCCAGATACGCCCTGCATTGTCCTGCCTCGACCGTTTCCACCCGGGCATGCGTGACAGCTGGATACGCCCGATGACGGACTGCAGCTCCGTCAAACGCCAGTTAGTGCCGAAACTCTCGTGCAACCAGCGAAAACCGGGAGGATGCTCACGCTCATAGACAGCATCCCAGCTCTTGCCGTGATCCTTGTATGCCCACATCGCCTTCCAGAGGTTACGGTCATTTGTGGTGACCATGCCGCCCTCGCCGCCCGTTGTCATGATCTTGTCCTGACAGAAGGACCAGCAGCCGACATGGCCTATCGATCCGACGCTCCTGCCTCGATATGTCGCGCCATGAGCCTGAGCGCAGTCCTCGATGACATATAGCTCGTGCCTGGCCGCCAACTCCATGAGCGCAGACATATCGCAAGGCCAGCCTGCCAGGTGTACGGCAATAATCGCCTTGGTGCGGGGTGTGATCTTGTCCGTGACGCTTTCCATGGCAATATTCTGCGAATCTCGATCGACGTCCGCAAAGACAGGAATCGCACCGGCAATGACGATACTCGATACCGAAGCCAAAAACGTCCTCGAGGTGACGATGACTTCATCACCCGGGCCGATTTCCAGGCTTTTTAGCGCCAGATCCAGCGCAGTGGTCCCGTTGGATACCGCGATGGCGTATTCACTATCGGCAAAAGTAGCAAACTCTTTCTCGAACTTACGCCCTTCCTGACCAGTCCAGTAATTCACCCGATTGGAAAGCAGCACACGAGAAACGGCTTGTGCTTCCTCTTCGGTATAAGATGGCCAGGGAGAGAAATTTCCATTCAGCATTGGAGGATCACTTATCAGGATTCAAAGGCTTGGGTTTACTTGCGAAAGTTACCGGTGAATTTAGGCATGGTAGTGTTATCAGAGTGATTGATTCCGTCTCGAACGAAAACCTTCTTGACGGTCAAGAGCAAAATTTTCAGGTCGAGCCAGAAAGTCTGATGATCGACATACCATACGTCCAGATCGAATTTTTTCTGCCAGGAGATGGCGTTGCGTCCATTGACCTGAGCCCATCCCGTCACACCGGGTTTTGCTTCATGGCGCCTCGCCTGATGGCTATCGTAGAGTGGTAAATACTCCATCAATAATGGTCTGGGGCCGACGAGGCTCATATCGCCTTTCAAGACATTCCACAGTTCAGGCAGCTCATCCAGACTTGTCGAACGAAGAAATCTGCCAAAAGACGTCAGGCGCTGCTCGTTAGGTAATGGATGGCCCTCATTATCATAAGCATCCAACATGCTACGAAACTTGACCATCTTGAAGGGAGCCCCATTCAACCCAGGCCGAACCTGATGAAAAAAAACGGGAGAACCCAGCTTCCTTCGTATCACGATCATCAACACGATAATAACTGGCGTGAAAAAGACTAGGACCGCGGCGGAAACAAGAATATCAAAAAAACGCTTCAGCATTTTTGTGTTCCAGGATAAGAATAATGAATTTCAATTGCCACAAGAAACCTGCTCTTTCCTCGTGGCTTCAAGCCAACTGACAAAGGACGCCGATAGCTTGTTACGATCGAATTTTTCACTGGCCAGAGCTTGAGCATTACGGCCCATTCTCTCAAGTGAGGGTGTATCGTCAGCCGCGGCTTCGAGGGCATCGGCGAATGCCACCGGGTCATCCGGCGGCACTACAAAGCCACAGTCGTATTCTCGAATCGTATCCGCCAACCAGCCGGGATAGTTGTTGAGCACGGGCAGACCAGCCGCAATATAGTCAAAGAACTTGTTGGGCGATGTTCCGTAGTAAAATGCTGGCACATTGGCTAGGATCTGCAAACCCAGATCGGCACTGGCCATTAGACCAGAAAGCCTTTCCTTGGACACCGAGTCATGAAACACAACATTGTTCAGTTGCTGGCGATGAGCCTTGGCCTGTAGTTCAGGTTTGAGTTTACCCTGACCTATCAACACAATTTTTATATCGTTGCGGTTTCTTTCCTTTAACAAGCGAGCAGCACCAAGTACAGAGTTCAATCCATTGGCAATCCCATGAGTTCCTGTAAACACCGCCATGAAATCGTCTTGAGAAACATTTTCAGGACGCCAGTGGCCTGGTTCTTTACAGGCCACTGGCGACTCGCTTGAGCGCCCTGTAAATGAGAACAAGTCCAGATCACAACCATTCGGAATCAAAGCCACCTTATCTTTTGAGACACCCTTGAGGATGATACCTTTCACTATCCCGGGGGATAAACCAATCAACCGATGAGCGCTTTTGTAGCTAGCCCATTCGAGCAGGCTCATGGCGGCAAGAACGAACGGATTCGTGATAACCCCCATTTCTTTTGGAAGCTCGGGCCATAAGTCACGCACCTCAAAAACAAAGGGTTTTCCACGAAGCCAACGTCCAACGATACCCGGTATACCCGCAGTCAGTGGAGTACTCGTGGCAAACAACAAGTCATACTCTTGTGTAAAAACCAGCTTGATACTACGCAGAGCAAACATTAAAAATAAAAAAGTTCGCTTAAAAAAATTATTATCATTGGAATACGAAATATCCAGTTCTATTATATTGATTCCTTGAACCACACCAATGCGCTTACCACGCTTGAAAGGCCCCACAAGCCCGGTGTTACCTTTTCCATAACTACCGCAAACCATGGTGACTTGATGCCCTTGTTTGACTAGCCGACGGGCAAATTCGTAAGAGCGGGTACCTGCGGCGCCCTGTGGAGTGGAAAAGTGCTGATGGAAATAGATAACGCGCATTATGATTAATCGACCTTATTTCTTGAATTCAAGAAACATGAATTTATATCAAGCGGACAAGCAAAATTTAACTGGCGGAATGGCATCCGAGTATGCCTTCATAAATTTTCAAAAGGCGCTGGTACTCTTTTTCCCAGTTATTATGATCAACAAACTTTTTGCCGTTATTACCCATTTTTTCTAATTCCTTCTTGTCTAGGCGAGCAAGCTTCAACAAGCTTTCAGAAAGTTTATCCGAGCTACCGGGTTCAATAAAAACGCCCGCATTGATACCTTCAAAGTCTTCTCGCCATTTCTTGAAATTGCTCGCGACAAAAGGCTTGGAAAAGGTCATATATTCATAAATTTTATTTGGGTCAATCATAGCGTGACCGCCAACGTCATTAATGTATATCAAGCCAATGTCGGATTTTTTTACATAGGCAAATGCTTTTTCCTGAGCCATTTTGGAAAAATAATCCACGTAATCCCAGCCTTTTCTTTTTGAAGCACTCTCGAGAAATTCTTGCTGCGCACGCCCGATCAACCATAAACGACAATCGATCTCTTCGTTGACTTTAGGTAGAGCATCTACCATTTCGTAGAGGCCTCGTGCCGGACTGACGCCACCAATATAGACAACCCTGAAGATACATCCTTTGTCATTTATTTGATTAGTTAATTTAGATACTTGCTCGATTAGCTCATCATCGACTCTAGGTAAATTTTTGATTATCAGACATTTATTACCCAGGCGCTCGGCAACTTCTCGTTGCGTAGCGATAGAAGCCTGCGCAACACGCGCTGTCAGCACCTCAGCCCTGCCAACAGCCCATGCAAAAAAGCCTCTTAAAATTTTTGGCAGCCAGTATCGTGAAAGTATTCTTTGCGTAAAATCTTCGTGTGTATCGTAAATTATTTTACTGCCGAAAAGGCGTAAAAAAAAAGCAATAGGAATAGTGTCCGGATTATGAAGATGGTAAATCTCGCCTTTCAAGAATAAAGCTTGAAATGAAATTAACGGTATTGACAAGAACCTTAGAAATCTATTCTTGCTGCTTCCTGCTGGTGGTATGACTTCAACGCCATCGATAAAATCCTTTTTTTCTATACGAGCTATCAACTTGACGTCGAAACCCGACCTGGCGAGAGACACAGCCTGTTTTTTAAAGACACGCACATCATCCCAAGCATGCACAGGAGCGATAATGATAATCGACATTTAACTTTTACCTGAATCAAAAATTTCCAAGACTTTTTCTTGATAGTTTTCTTTTTTCAACTCTTTATAATCTATTATTATATTATTATTGGAAATTTTTGAGATGGCGTTCTCAATTTCACTTTTCACATTTTTCACTAGAATGAATCTACTGGAAAAAGGAATAAAATCAAGAATTTCTTCATTCTCGTATAACAGCATTATGGGCTTGTTTTTACTTGCTAGATCGTATATCTTACCAGGTATCTGGTTTCCAATGTTATTGAGCAAAACAAGTAGAATATCGCCGGATTCAACCAACTGCGAAACTTCTTTATAAGGCATGCGCTTTTTTACACTTATATTGTTAAACGCATGATAATCTTCTTTCAAATCACCATTTCCTACTATGGCGAGTTCATGCGGTGAATTTTTTATAGCTTCACAGAAGGGATTCAAATTTCTGAATCTTGAATGAAAGTCCCCCGCGTAAATGAACCTGATTTTTCCCTCAAGCTTGATCGAATCTTCCTCTGGAAAACTCGTCACGTCACAATCAAGCCCTCTACTCAAAAAAAGAAATTTTTCTTTGTACGATGAACCCTCAGATTTTTCCAGGAAAGTCCCCTTCGAATTAAAAATAATATATTTGCTTTTGCTATAAATTCTTTTTTCTAAAATCTTGGTCAAGGTATTATTATAAGATGCAATATCTCCTGCCCAAGGATCACCCCAGTATTGATAGGTTTTAGCGCCGTTATTAATCAGTTTTTTTACAAAAGATGAAAACCATAAAAAATGCACTCCTTTAGGATCGGAGCTTATGATAACTATTTGGTATTTTTTATCTGGAGCATTATTATCTATACTTGTTACCATGTGACGATAATTTGCAGCATAACTATCAGGCACTATACTTTTTGTATAGTATTTTAATCGATCCTTTATTTTATTTAATTGCCCATATGATTTGCCTTTTTTTTGGCTGCTATTTTGAAAACTGAAGGGCATTTTCAATACTATATTGCTAATATTCGGTAATTCGCACATTTTTTCAGCATTACGTGGCGAAAATTCGATCGAATCTACCTGAAAACTTTGTGCAAGCGCCTTGACTAATTTTCGGTTTCTAATCGCCGCGGATGAATCGGACATTTCCAAGGCAGCTGATATAAATAAAACATTTTTCACTTATTGCTCCGATTACTTACACCTAAAAAATAATCTTTATATATGATAGCGCAAGGTATAAAAAAGAGATGATAAATACCTATTTTTATTCTGGTATGACTCCCTCCTCCAAAGTAAATTGAATAAATAACTACAGTTAAGATTATCCCTATAAAAAAAGCCAAACGCGGAGGGTGAATTATGACTTTGATCATGGCGCCAGGTTTTTTCAAGGAAAGATACATGAAAAAAAGTATAAAAAAATACAGACTGAATTGTGATATGATTCTCAGTACATCATGGGTATATCCATAGTCCGAGTTTCCATGCACAAATACCTGCGAAAACAACGATATCGGTATAGGCGTTGCAAAAAAACGTATTATCGACTGTACTGCATAGCCCGTGCTGAAACTTACAACAGTACCATCGAGTGTCTGAATTCCATTTTCTAAAACATATTCGGCCCTACCAAAAAAACGATAGAAAAGTTCAATCGAATTTGAAAAAATAAATATAGCTATTACAAAACCCAGTAAAAGTATGGATTTGAGCAATGTTATTGGATTTAGCCTGAAATTGCTCACTATATTTTTCAGCGCTACTGAAATGCCTAAAGAGACAATAATTATAGGCACATAAAAGGGCCGTAAAAAAACTAATGCAAATAAGCACAGAACTACTAGCGTCAATCTATAAAAAATCTTAACGTCATAATGAAAAAAGAAATAACATGCGCTCATAAACAATACAAAAGCCGTCATATCTCTTAGATCTACCTGAAACATATAAAACAAATAAGGGAAAAAAATAAAAATTAGCAATGCGCCCAATGCGCTATCCAACATCTTGTATAACACATAGAAATACAGGGGAAGAGCAATCAGGTTGATAAATTTCTGTGCAAACCAGGGATCTTCGAGCGGGTATTTAGCAAGCTTGTTCAGAACTATCCAGAACCATCTATCTTGAATAGCCAGCTGATCGAGCCCTTCGCCTAGATAAGCGTAGATTATTTCATCGCTTACAAAATATTCTGAATCGGATGTTATTGAAAATTCGATGGCAAAGACAAGATGCACTATTACTGTTAAGATTAATACCGAAAAAAAATAAAATTTCAGCTCTCTGGACTTTGTGCTAATCAACAAGAGTGCTGTAGATAATAAAAAAGTTAATAATATCATTTATGCGAAACACCCTTGTCCTGCATGTTTGAAACCGGATTGGCGTTTTTAACAATAAGTTTTTAATTAAAAAATTTATTAAAGATCACAAGCTTCATAAAGCCGGGAAGAATGCATAGGAATGCAAAAATATAAAATTGTAGCAGTCGACTAATATTTTATTACTGGGTTAAAATAGCTGGTTCGCCAGCGTCGAGGTTAAAACTTTCTTAGAGCCGTTCTAAAGTTTTTATTGATTTCTCGCCATGCAACATCATTCTGTGAATGATAAAAACCAAAATAAGCCAAGTATTCTCTCGCGAAGGCATGATAGAGTCTGTTAAAGAATCCTCTTGCAGGTTTATTGAGATTGATTACATCCAACCCTTCATCATGTTGCATATAGATATTCCCAATGTCTATGGCCGGGTCAGCAAATACCTCGATACCCATCCTTATACTTGCCATTCTGAACCATAAATCATCACATGTTGGGGCCAGTAAAAGAAATTTCTTGTTATTGATAAATTCTTTATCTATGAGATTTTTCCTATAAAGAATTCCGGCACAGCCAATAGGAAGTATATTATGCCCTTCCTCCATGGTTTCTAACTGGTTCCACCTGGAATAGGACTGCCATTTGCCGAAGAAATTCTTTTTCATCACCCTGGCTTTACCACAAACTATGGCATTTCGTTTCTTTTCCCCAGCAGTAACCAGCTTATTTAACCATTCTTCGTGATAAATGACATCGTCATCTATCGTAATAATCATATCGTCATCGTTAGCCATGTCAAATACGGGTATAAGCTTTCTATATGGACCGGTATTTTTAACGAAATTAACAACTACTTTAGCATTTTCCGAGAGCCATACAGGTATCTTTTCTATACCCGAGTCTTTTAAATATGGCTCCTTAGACAAATTTACAATAATTTTATCTGGCTTTTTATTTTGATATTTTAGTGATTCAATAGTATAAAAAAGTTTGTCCACTCGTTCCTGAGTAGTAGTGCAACTAATCAATATCATTTTCGAAAACTCATTATAAATGGTTTCTACTTCTTAGTTGTTACAATACTTCCTGTAAGTTTAAATCTACTGGCCAAACTAGATTAACTTGGCTTATAGGAGTAGTTATAATAGCCATAACCATAATCGGTAGCCGCCTTGCGTTCCATTGCATTCAATATGCACCCCTTCACGACTACACCGGAAGTTTCCAGGCGACGACTGGCAATTTTCAATTCTTTAGAAGAGTTTAGCTGGAAACGAGCGACTAAAAGCGTAGTGCCACATTGATTGGCTACGATTGCTGGATCTGTCACAGCGAGTACGGGTGGCGTATCGATAATGACCAAATCAAACATGGCACTGACTCTTTTCAGTAAATTAGTAAATGCTTCTGTCATCAGCAGCTCGGATGGATTTGGCGGGGCCATCCCTCGTGAAATATAACTTAGTCCTTCAATTGATGTTTCACGAATCACTTCTTCAAGACTATTTCTTCCAGACAATAAATCGGATAAACCGCCATCGCTTCTGTCGCCAAACGCATGATGTACATGCCCTTTACGCATATCCGCATCGATCAGCAGAACTTTCCTATCCACTTGGGCGCATACAGCGCTCAAATTAACGCTAATGAAGCTTTTCCCTATACCTGGGCTGGGACCTGTAATTACCAATCGATTGTCCGTAGCTTCCAGCATAGCAAAGTGCAGGCTGGTACGTAGGCTACGCAACGCTTCGATAGAAATATCGGCCGGAGTAGTCTCCGCCAGCACGCCAAAAGCAACATTCGTGCCTTTCCTTTCGTTTTTATACTTTATATATCTGACAAGTTTATTCTGCTCCTCGGAAAGTGGTACGGTTGCATATACAGGCAAACCGATTGATTCGATATGCTCTGGCGATTCGACGCCCCGATTGAAGAAGCTTCTCAGTACAACGATTGCTACGCTCAGCAAGCCACCTAACATGATAGCCAAGACGACCAAGAGCATTTTTCGCGGTTTAATAGGATTCGGCTGGACAACAGCCTCATCCAGTATTCTTACGTTTCCGACCGTACTGGCGCGAGCAATACTCATTTCTTGAATCTTGTTCAATAGCTGAGTATAGACCTGCTGGTTGACTTCTACATCTCGACTCAACCGCAGCACTTGTTGTTGAGTTTCAGGTAAATTCTTGACCTGATTATTTAAAATATCCCTTTCTCTCATAAGCTGCTGTTTTTTGTCCAGCAAGGCGGAATAGGTCGGGTGTGTTTTGGTAAATTTTCGAGAAATTTCAGCTTCGCTAAACTCCAATTCATTGAGTTGACTTTCCAGACTTACCAATCTTTCCAATATCGCCTGTGTTTCAAGCGACAGATCCACACTGTCGCGATCGGTACGATATTTGTTAAGCTCGTTTTCCGCCTGGCTGAGTTTCTCTCGTATAACTGGTTGCTGCTCTTCAAGAAACTCAAGGCTTTTTTCGGCTTCAGCTGCTTGTCTTTGAATATTCTGGTTCAAATATATCTGATCTATCGCGTTCAATGTCCTCTGAGCTCGCTGAGGATCAGTATCATTTAGCATTAAATTAAGTAATCCGCTTTCTTTCCCCTGTTCGCTTACGCTAAAACGCTTACGCAGGTTATTAATGGCAGCAAGCTGTGACGTTTTGACGAGATTAAAGACCACGCCTGGCTTCGCCTGTATTTCGATAATACGTAGTTTTATCCTTCCATCGTAAAACGTTTCATCTTCTCCTACTTTGCCTGTTTCGGAAAAGACGTCCTCTCGAGCAATCCTGTAGTTATTGTTATCCAACACTTCGATCGTCAACAGTTTTCCGAGGAGCTCTTGCGAGACTTGGAAGGTACCTATACTTATCTGCTCATTGGCCCACATGCTTTGCCGTAAAAAATCGCTGTCGGCGTCAGCCAAAAACGCCGGACGCTCATAACCGTTTCTGACAAGAAACTCACCAATAATTGGCAAGTAGTTGGGAATAATTTGTATATCCAGCCTTTCTTGGTCGACGGCTTGACCGAGCACCATACGTGATTTAAGAATACCTAACTCGGCATCCGACTTGGGTTCTTCACCCAACATAGTACGTACATCCTCGAGCGGGTTTGCTGCACCTTTCTTGCTTTCTACCTGTATTAGGGAATCCGCTCTGTAGACAGGCTTAGCCAACAAAGCATAAATAACACCGCCTACTGCAAACAATAGGGTAAAAATCAGAATAAACCACTTGTGATCCAATAAAAGACCTACCAGACGCACGAAACTTATATCTGAATCATCCGTTCTGTCTTGTTTAGGTTCAGAATCTTTCAACATACGACTTCCTGTGATTAAACAGTTGCTAAATTGGAATTTCAAGTAATGCGTATTTATTAAGCGGGATATTGTTCAGCAAGCAATTACAAGTCAAGCAGTTCTATACATAAATTGAATGACACAAAATACTGACCGGCTCGAGAATCGAAAGATGTCACTGCTTGCCACGTTTTGGTGAACACTACTCATTTAAATGTTCAACATGGCAACTATCTATTAGTTCTTGAAGTTATGGTATTTCATTTAAAGAGGTTTGATTCTTAATTTAAAGAGGCCTTCACAAGGAGCCGTACACAATTTTAGTGCATGTATTGTTAATTATGTGCTTCCCGATGAGCCACTCAAATTATAGATCGCTGATCTTTCGAAGTATCAATAATTATTCTTGCAAAAAAACTGTTTTCCAGATGCTGTTTAGCTGGCGTTCTTATGACTTTAGACCGGTCTAGTAGTGGACGGACTCGTCAGAAATCTTATCGGCAGGATAATAAAAACGCGATCTACAAAAGAGTGTTGCAGAAAAAACAGAGAATCAAGACGCTATCTTGTCAAGTTAAAGATGAATATTCGCATTGGTATCGATCTCTGTAGACAGCAGGTTATAAATCTAGAACGGCTGGATTACATCGATGAATCATACTAACTTCTTGGCCCAAGATTTCGTCGCTTTCTCAAGCAAGTCATGCACGTGCTGAAACGCTTCTCTGCTTTTTTTATAAGGGTCCGGTATGTCCTTGGTTTTTTCTTCCAGCCATCGCCCAATCAGCATAGTCTTGCCTGTCGAAGCAGGATCGATGTCGCCCACGGCTCGGCGTTGTCCTTCACTCATAACGAGTACTATGTCCGCTTCTCGCACCATTTTCGCACTCAACTGTCTCGCTTTGTGCGAACCCACATCGTAGCCGGCTTCTTCAGCTAATTCTCGCGCAGTAACGTCCACGCCCTCACCGACCAGAGCAGCCAGACCAGCCGATTCAATATGCAAATCGGGAAGGCGATGCCTAAGCATCGCCTCCGCAACTGGACTACGACAAACGTTACCTATACATACGACTAAAATACGATCAAACATAGGGATAAAACCATTTATAGGTCTTGAACGTCGGTCGCCGTACCAGTAAACGCTCCTGGTAGATTGATAGTCGGCAGTAACAAGCTGATGACGCGGTTCCAGCGTGCAACCGGTGCGGTGGTAACGTAAATCACGTCTTCAGGCTGCAGGATAAAACTTTTTCCCATACTAAAGGCTGCTGCATTGCTTACATCCAGTTGGAACACAGTAGCAATCTTGTCCTCGGTTATTTCTTGACTACGTATCACGAAGATTCCCGATGGCTCAGCTGTGGTTTCATCGATACCACCGGCGCGAGCTATGGCGTCGGTTAGCGAAATTCGTTCATTACCCAAAGGTAGGTTGCCCGGTATTCTTACTTGACCCATGACCGCCACGCTTTGATTCTCTGACGTAGGAATGTGCAGTACATCGCCATCCCGTAACAGCATGTTCTGGCTAAGGTCGCCTTCGCGCATTAAATCGTATAACGAGATTGGCGTCTCGACTCCGTTGCGAGTGAGAATGATATTGTGCCAATTAGCGTTTTCGCTGGCCCCGCCGGCTTGGCTAACAGCATCGATTATCGTCATGGGAACGGTCGTGAGGGGCAACGGACCAGGCTGTGCAACCGCGCCACTCAAGTAGACCTTCTTGGAGCGAAAGTCTGCCATCCTAACATCGACTTGAGGATCGGCTATGTATTCGGAGAGTCGACGGGTCAAGATCGCTCTTATTTCATCCATCGTCTTACCGACGACTCGTACCCTGCCAATATAGGGATAATAGATAGTGCCATCGTTTCGCACCTGATTCCCCGCTTCAGCTGCGCTCCGTTCGGAACCCGCAGGGATGGTCAGCTCGGGATGATCGTAGACGATGATGTCAAGGATATCTCCTTTACCGACTTGATATTCATAATTTTCTTTTGCCGCTTCCAAATCACTGTTCGTGCGAGAGGCAGCTGACCGCGAAATTTCTCGGTATGTTGCGAGCAGTCCCGGGGTTATAGGTCGAAATTCCACCAATTCGTCAATTGGTGCTGCCTCGGACTCATATTTGAGATCGCTACCTGGAGCCCAAGAGCAACCGACTAGTGTACTGGCAGCAAGAGCCATTGTCGGGATCCAGAGTCGACATATTTTTCTTGGCATAAAATATCTCTCATCGATAAAGAGCGGTTAGTGGTTGGTTACAATAGCACACTTCAAATTATAACCAAACATTCCGTTTCTTAAAACTTGATTGCATTTGCGTCTAAACTATAACCTGCTAATGATGAAAAATGCTTTAAACAACAAGCCATATCCTCAACTTTTGTCTATTGTTTTTTTAATTCTCACGGTGTTTTTTCAACCATAGACCAGCGAACGGATTTTTTAGATACTGGTCAAATAGTTTTAATTTTTTGCTACGTTATTATTTAATTTGTGGTTATAAAAATGATTTTTTAGAATGATAATTTACATTCATTATGTATTGACAATTCTATACCTCGAATATTTCAGCATCGATACATTGCAGGCAGGCAGGCATGCTTGAAAGTGCCTTGCTTTGAGTATTTTTCCACGCTACCGCCCGAAAGATTAATACGACATTTCTTCCAAGCCGTCTGCAAGCTCAAGACCATATTAATGTTTCAAAAAATTACGATTTTTACAATTCTACACACTTATTGCCGGACTTGCATACGAAATAGAAACTAGTAATATTTAATTACTATCCTAGTAAATTTGAATTAGCGACTGTGCCTTGCTAATCGTCCATGCAAAAAGCGAATGGGATGTCTCTGCTTTAGCCAGACACCGCACCATTCGCCCTACGTCAATTGACTGTTTCGTTTTTTTAGTTTTCGGTTCTTGCAAAAATCGACTTTCAAGTATTTTCAGTGAAGCATGTTGCTGCTCATACCCAATTTTTCTCTTCTATTGTCAACAAAAGCTGTAACGACACTTCATTGAGCGTGGTGCTACGCGCATCACAAGGTGATCGATGCCAAATAAACTTATTCTAAATTAGAAATTTTACCTAACGTGGCGATAAAACCGTGCCATTATATCCACTGCACGCCCCTGGAGCTACCCAAGGCGTCCATCTCCTAGTGATAACGTCATGGAATAGGAATGGTTTTTTAGGAGTACCATCAGAATCGTTAGCAAGATTTACACAAACCATGCGGAATTCGAACTGAACCTGGTCTGCTCAGAATAAGAAAATGACTCACGAAGCGAATGGTTGAGCATAAAGATGTTTAAAATCAATTTTTTATCATTTTCTACCAAATAGCTTTAATTTTTTACCTTAATGGCTTAGCGCGGAACGTAGCGTAAATCGTCGAACGTAGCGTAAATCGTCGCTTTTTTTCTCCAACGATTCTTCAACCGTAATGGGTTCAGACCTGGTTCGATACATGCTTTGGAACAAGATAGACTGTCGGAAAGATTTTAAAAATAACAGCTATAAAATCGCTAGGTCGCTAACCATGATGCAGTCCGCAGCTTAATGGAAGTCATCAACCTCGATAACGAAACGTCGATGAAGAGGATGGGTGACCGCTAACTCATAGTCTACAAAGGTGAGGCACTGGTTATCGCTGATCGCGTCGATAGTGGCAGCCTATGATGTAAGGACTACGGGCCGAGCCGGCTCAAAATCCAAGGTCGTGACAAGCTCACGGCGTACGCTGTAGGCAGCAAGTGTTCGGATACATTGAGTTGGACTGAAATCAGTAGTGTCCAGCATAGTACGATTGGACAGGTCAGCTCAGGACTTTTAAAGCCAAGAAGTCCGCATGAATCATTGTCCAAGTTTACTGGACAAGATCAGCAGTACCTGAATGGTCGAGTGATACAGTTGATACTGGGATTACCATTCGGTCAACATATGTAAAACGTGTTATAGTCATTATCGCTGCACAATAAAGTAACTGTTAGTGTTAGGAGAACCATAGATGTTTAAGTCGCGTATTTCAGCAGACCTAATCGCGATTCTTGAAGGGTTTACATGGCTTCTCTTAGCCTGGTCGATCAGCGTAACAATTTGGTTGAAATCAAGCCTACCCTTTTTCTTTACTTCGGGAATAGTCATTGCGCTTGTTCTAATTGCATGGATGCATAAACCGTTGCGTATTACCATGCAGCGTTTCCGGACACGCCGCCGACGAACGGAAATGTACATGCATCTTTTTTCGTTGCCTGTTATTTTGGCATTATTATTGACAGTTATAATCGAAACGTTATTTTCCATGTCACTCAATGGTTTCCACAAAACATTGCTCGTCAACATTATGGCAACGTCTGGATGGATATTTTTTATATTGACTCTAGTAATAAAGCAGCTTCATTTTGTATTCAACAGTAGAAATTTCGGGCGGCACAGCTAGTATCCCCACTCTTGTATACGTCGCCGCGCTTTCCCTTGACGTTCGGCGTCTGACCCACCGGGGCAAACGTCTTCTGATGCGGGGAACAAAGATAAAAGCTCGACTCATCGACGAAGATCAGCGTCTCGCCCCGGGCCTCGACGGATTTTTTACTGCCGGCCAGAGCTGCGCTCGCCAGTGCTCGATGGTGGCCTCGTCCCGTCGGCTATCCCGCCGTTTAGGGACTTGCCAAGACCAGCCCCATTGCCGGAGCAGGTCACTGATCTTTGAGATGCTGTAACGGACATCGGTCAGGCGCGCGATGGCATCGGCAATGCGCTGCGTCGTCCAGCGCTGATCCTCGTAGCCGAAGCCTTCCGGGCCCAGCGCTTCCAGTGTCGCCAACACCCGGGCACGAGCTCGGCAGGCGGACGACCGGATCGCGGTTGGGTCTTGAGGGCCGCTTCGCCGCCCTGGCGCGCTCGAACGACCCATTGGCTGACAGCGCCTTGGGTAACCTCCAGGCGTCGGGCGACTTCCGATTGGCTCATGCCGTCCTCGACCCACTTGACGGCGAGGGAACGGCGATAGGCGTGAGCGGAGTCCTGTAGCATAGCGATCACGTGTCAGTGTGTGTCTTCGGTCGACAGGCATGCCATTGTGAAGCTCCTGTATCGTCAGTAAGAAACGAGTTCATGGATTATGGTCGACATGATTATTTTCAGACACATATCAAGGCCCATGAATCCTTCGTCATGATCTCTGGTAAAGCATTTCGTGATTCACTGACTTGACCGTTGCACAGCGCTGTGTTTTGTCGAGTATTGCCATTTCCAGTAATGAGTTATCAGTCCTCCCACGATCAGATTATGGACGAATACACCGGTTGAAAAGGAATTGTAGGACTCGAACTGATTGATGACTAGCCAGTAGACAAAAAATCCGGCGCCAAATAGCGCCATGTCGCCGGGTAACGCGCCGCCCCGCCAAGCCAGCCAAGTAGCGCGCCCCACCCAGACTGCCAAGGCCGCGATAACAACAAAACCCAGCGCGCCATAAGCGACCCAGATTTCCAAAAAGAAATTATGCAGATGTCCGTAGTTTTGCTTGACTGTATTTGGCAACCAGTCGGTATGTTCGATAACTAGACTACGGCCTTCGCCCCCCCAACCCACGAGCGGGCGCTCTTCGATCCATTCCATAGCGGCGCGCCAGCTATGAATGCGAATCCCGATACTGGAATAAGGCAACGTTTCGATATTGCCCGAGGCAAGCTGCGCAATAACGCCGGATTCTTTCGTCAATCGTTGCTTCAAGGTTTCGTGAAATGCCGTTCCTATTCCCCCCAGCAGCACTAAAAAAACGCCAGCGCTAATTATCAGTGGTTTATAGTGCTGACGATTCGTCGATGAGTGGCGTGCTTGCTTGATCAACCAGACAATACCAACGCAAGGTAATGCCAGCCCCAGCGATAGCCACACCGCGCGGGTTTGGCCTACCAGTACTCCACTCAGGCAGATGATCGTCAGGCAGGTCCATAGGCCTATACGCCAGACTCTTGCGCGTCCGGGAGAGGCGAAACGTCTAAAGAAAACGATCAGTCCAAGCAGCGCCACGCCAAACAACATGGAAGCATGCTGGTTATTGCGAATACCGAATCCGACTCGCTGGCCCCCGAAACCCGTGATCCATTCCTTGATGCCGTCTCCTTGGACAAAGGTGGTAACGAGATAACCCAGCAGTGCCAGTAGCCAAACCATCAGCGTATTGCGTGTACTGCCTCCAAGCCACCAGGCAACGCCTATGAAAATGAAGAGTTTGGCGAGCCGGTCGATTTGGGGATTATCAGCTACCCATTCGGGGTGATGAAAGTAACCTAACGTCCACGACAAAAGCTGTACGCCAATAGCCGCGAAAAGCAGCCAGACCGCCGCAGCGTTTCGAATACCTTTTCCGTATATCAACAGCGCGGTTAAACCCGACAGCGCCATAAACGTCTCAGCGGGGCTACCTACTCGGTACCAAAGAAGATGAAGCGCTGCGTACAGTATTAAGCTGACTTGCCCTGACCACCATAACCAGTTGCGACAAGTCCAATAATGCGGTGTATACCAAAAAATAGAATGATTCACGTTTGATAAAAGCCTTCTAAACGGCATCATTACAAAAACGACCGAGTCGACACGCCAATTCGATGACTGGTGTCGAAATGCAATGCTTTAAATAAAAGGTATCAGCTGATTTTCTTGAGTTTGAGTAGCGTTTGTAACAGCGCGGAAACACTATCCGAAGCAAGCTGATACTCGTCCATCAATTCAGTAAGACGTTGTTCGAAAATGCGATGACGTTCATTTTCGTGTTGGCTGAACCGCTTTTCCGGATGCTCGTAGGCATTTGCTACTTGCGTACCGGGCATTGGTTTATCCAAATTCTGTAGCGCAGCGGCAAAGGCATCATCAAGTTCGCGAAACTTGCGTAGTTTTTCGCGCTCGTCCATCGGTTTATAAGGTTTATTATATCGCATTAGTTTAAGTTTATTTACGATAAGGTTTCAGGTCAGATCACTGGTTCTCAACAAAAGCAATAGCAATAACTCTCAAACGTCAGCCATGATTACCAAGGTATGCCGATGAGCACTAAACTTGCCGAATGCATTGATACAAAGGCTTTTTTACCTGTATCTACTTTTTGAACTGAAAGATGAGGCCGTTTGTATCACCTCATCTTGTCTACAGCCACGCTAAATTTATTTTAAATCTTAAAGATATCATTTTACCAGTCGTAAAAAGGTCTCGCCCATCTTTCTTATTCTTCTATACGTACTAGCCAGGATTCGACTGTATCGTTACCATAATCGTCTTTCCAGGATTTTAATGTTTTTTGATTACCGCCACGTGTCTCAACGACTTCGCCCGTATTGGGATTCTTATAAATTTTAAGCTTGCGCCTGCGGCGCCCGGAAGTACTCGAACTGGTTGTATATGCTGATGCAGTGCCGGTACCTGATTGCTTAGGATCAAGCAGATTAATAACGTCACTAGCACTTTTATCAAATTCCGCCATCAGCGCTTCAAGCTTTTCCTTGAATTCCAGCTCCGACTTCAAGCGCTGATCGCCTTCCATCTTATCAAGCTCTTCTTGCAGTTGCTTAAGCAACTGTTCCTTTTGAATATATTCGTTCAGCAATGACATAAAAAATCCCTAACGTATAGTTGACATGAAAGCGCTAATATTATTGTACAATTACCGGGTTTGGCAAGCTTATTAGTTGCTAAATGTTTATCACCTGAATAGGCAAGGTTAATTTGATGAAATTGATTTTTAATTACAAGCCAAGTATGTGACACCCTTTCCAATAAGATGTTCACTACACGCATTCATGATACCAGCATCAAGTCGTTTCAAACGAGGCAGGTTATGTTTATTTGTACAGACACCGAAATTAAAGTCACTACCGACCAACAACAAAGACGCCGCCTTTATGGCGGCGTCTTTCATTCAAACCCCACTTGCTGAATCAAGCGGGACTAGTCTTGACCCATCTGCTGCTTGATCAAGTCGCCAATCGTTGTCGGACCACCAGTTTCAACTTCTTGCTGGTCACGCAGCTTGCTCATATTGCGGCGAGTATCGTCCTGATCCTTGGCCTTGACGGAAAGATTGATCGCGCGGTTCTTGCGATCCACTCCGACAATACGTGCTTCAACGCTATCGCCTTCGCTGAGGACGTTACGCGCATCTTCTACACGATCAGCGCTGATCTCGGAGGCCTTGAGAATGGCGACAACGTCGGTCGCCAGTTCAACCTTGGCTTCCTTGGCATCGACTTCGACTACACGGCCAGTCACCACGGAGCCTTTATCATTGACCGCCATGAACTCAGCGACCGGATCGGTATCGAGTTGCTTGATACCCAAGGAGATGCGCTCGCGCTCTGGATCGATGGAAAGAATGACCGCTTCCACCTCGTCACCCTTCTTGAACTGGCGCAC
Source organism: Pistricoccus aurantiacus (assembly GCF_007954585.1). Lineage (GTDB taxonomy): Bacteria > Pseudomonadota > Gammaproteobacteria > Pseudomonadales > Halomonadaceae > Pistricoccus > Pistricoccus aurantiacus. The sequence continues at coordinate 2,554,221 of NZ_CP042382.1, read as the reverse complement.
TGCTTCTTCGCCGGTCTCGGTCCAGGAGATGTCGGAAAGGTGCACCAGGCCATCGATACCGCCATCCAGACCGATGAAGATACCAAAATCGGTGATGGACTTGATGCTGCCGGAAACCCGATCGCCCTTGTTATGACGCGCGCTGAAATCTTCCCAGGGATTGGTGGTGCACTGCTTGATGCCCAGGGAGATACGACGACGCTCCTCGTCGATATCCAGAACCATGACTTCCACCTCGTCGCCGACCTGAACGACCTTGGACGGGTGAATATTCTTGTTGGTCCAGTCCATTTCGGAGACGTGGACCAGACCCTCGACCCCCTCTTCCAACTCGGCAAAGCAGCCGTAGTCGGTCAGATTGGTCACGCGAGCGTTGACCTTGGTGCCTTCCGGATAGCGTGCCTTGATGTTGACCCAAGGATCTTCGCCCAACTGCTTGAGACCCAGGGAAACCCGATTACGCTCGCGATCAAACTTCAGCACCTTGACATTGATCTCGTCGCCGACGGTGACGATCTCGGAGGGATGCTTGATACGCTTCCAGGCCATGTCGGTGATATGCAACAGGCCATCGACACCGCCCAGATCGACGAAGGCGCCGTAATCCGTGAGGTTCTTGACGATACCCTTGATCTGCTGACCTTCTTGAAGGGTAGCAAGCAGCGCTTCCCGCTCGGCGCTGTTTTCAGCTTCCAGCACTGCACGGCGAGAGACCACCACGTTGTTGCGCTTGGGGTCGAGCTTGATGACCTTGAAGTCCAGTTCCTTGTGCTCGAGATGCGTGGTATCACGTACCGGACGCACATCGACCAGAGAACCCGGCAGGAAGGCGCGAATGGAGGCCACGTCGACGGTGAAGCCGCCCTTGACCTTGCCGTTGATCACGCCCTTGACGATCTCGTCTTTCTCGAAAGCCGCTTCCAGTTCTTTCCAGGCTTCGGCACGCTTGGCCTTCTCACGAGACAGGCGGGTTTCACCGAAACCGTCTTCCACGGCTTCCAGCGCCACCTTGACTTCATCGCCGACGCCAATGGTCAATTCACCATTGTCATCACGAAACTGGGCGGCCGGAATCTGCCCTTCCGACTTCAGGCCCGCGTTGACGGTGATCCAATCACCCTCGATATCCACGACCGTCGCCATGACAATGGCGCCGGGTTCCATGTTGATGTCCTGAAGAGACTGTTCAAACAACTCAGCAAAGCTTTCGCTCATGATGTTCCTACGTGATCAACGTTTGATAGCGGCTTGACGCCTTCTCCGTGCCACCAGCGAGCACGGGCCTACTGCAATACCCTCGGGGACGTTGACGCTGGTTGGACCTGAACCGGCTTATCCGTTTACCTGCCGTGTTCATGTCATTACATCGAGCCGAGGATCCGTAGTGATTCAACCATGACGTTCATTACCTCAAGATTCGACGATGCCGATCCGAGCGAGACGTTGTATCAGTTGATCCACCACTTCGGAGATACTCAGATGCGTGGTATCCAACTCGACGGCATCCTGTGCCGGCACGAGAGGAGCCACGCTTCGCTGCATGTCGCGAGCGTCACGCAACTGAATCTCTTTCAAAAGACTCGGTAGACTAGCATTCTCGCCGGCTTGGCGCAACTGAAGGTAGCGCCGCCTGGCCCTTTCCTCAGCGGAAGCGGTGAGAAATATCTTCAGCGTCGCTTCGGGGAATACCACGGTGCCCATGTCTCGACCGTCCGCTACCAATCCCGGAGATTGACGGAAGTCACGTTGCCGCTGCAGCAACGCCTGACGAACCCGCGGCAAGGCCGCCACCTGTGATGCCCGATCACCGATCTGCTCGGTACGAATGGACTGGCTGACATCATGCCCTTCCATCAATATCCGCGCATCGCCGCCGTCACTCAGAAAACACACATCCAGATTCGCCGCGAGGGGCTCCAGAGCGTCTTCGTCATCGAGTACCACGTCATGCCAGGCGGCAGCTAGCGCCGTCAGTCGGTACAGCGCACCGCTATCGAGCAGGTGCCAGCCAAGGCGTTCTGCCACCAGACGGCTGATGGTACCCTTGCCAGCGCCGCCGGGACCGTCCACGGTCAGCACCGGCGACGATTCCGCCTTGCTGCGCGTTTGTCCTTCGTCGATCATGAACCCTCCCGAGTCTCCGTCTCGATCAGCATGCCCACCTGATTGGCCAGATCGACAAAGCCAGGGAAAGAGGTCGCCACGTTGGCGCAATTCTCGATCAGGATCGGCTCCCCGGCTCGCAGCCCGGCGATGCTGAAGGCCATGGCGATACGGTGGTCTCCCAGGCTATCGATTCGCCCGCCGCCATAATGTACCCGGCTGCCGTCGTCGTCCTTTTCGGCGCGGCCTTCGATATCGATCCCATCCTCACGCACGGTATTGGTCACGCCCAGTATATCCAGACCGCTCGCCATCGCCTGAATACGATCGGACTCCTTGACCCGCAGTTCCTCCGCGCCGCGCAGCCGAGTCGTGCCGCAAGCATTGGCGGCGGCGATGAACAGCGCAGGAAACTCATCGATGGCCAAGGGCACCTGATCCACGGGGATGTCGATACCGCGCAGCGGCGCATAGCGAATGCGAATGTCCGCCACCGGTTCGCCACCCACTTCTTGCTGACCGGAAAGCTCGAGATCCGCCCCCATCGCCCGGAGAATATTGAGGACGCCGATACGGGTCGGATTGATGCCGACGTGCTCCAGGATCAAGTCCGAGCCTGGAGTAATCGCCGCCGCCACTAGAAAGAACGCTGCAGAAGAAATATCCGCCGGCACATCGATCGGCCCCGCTTGCAGAGTGCCGCCGCCGGATAGAATCGCGGTATCTCCCTCCCGCCGGACTGGATAGCCGAAGCCGCTCAGCATGCGCTCGGTATGATCTCGAGTCGGCGCCGGTTCTCGTACGCGGGTTTCTCCCTTGGCATAAAGCCCTGCCAGCAGCAGACAGGACTTGACCTGGGCACTGGCCACCGGCATCTCATAGTCGATGCCCTTGAGCGCCTGGCCACCGCGAATCTTTAAAGGCGGCCGTCCTTCTGGTGCGGTGTCGATCTGGGCTCCCATCTGGCGCAGCGGTTCGGCGACACGATTCATCGGTCGCTTGGTCAAGGAAGCATCGCCGGTCAGCTCGCTGTCGAAGGCCTGACCAGACAGCAGCCCTGCGAACAGCCGCATGCCGGTACCGGAATTGCCCAGATAGATAGGCCCCGGCGGCGGCTTTAGCCCGTGAAGACCCACCCCGTGAATCGTCACTCGGCCCTGGCTTGGTCCTTCGATGGCTACCCCCATGTCGCGAAAGGCTTGCAGAGTCGCCAGGCTGTCTTCTCCCTCGAGAAAGCCGCTGACCTCCGTCACGCCTTCCGCCAAGGCCCCAAGCATGATCGAACGATGGGAAATGGACTTGTCCCCGGGGACGCGAATGCGCCGGGAAACGCTGCCCCCGGGGCTTACTCGAAAGCTTAATATCGTTTGCTGCATGATCTGATAACCCGCCTGATAGCTGCTTTGATTCAACAAGGTATCAAAATACCGCCGAGCGTGGCTGGCACGGTCGAAAATAGCCAGCATGCTGTCGCCGTCCGCCTGTTCCACCGCTTTGCGGAGCCCGGCGAGCCCTGCTTGAAAGTCGTCCAGCGCATCGAGCACCGCATCGCGATTGGCCAGAAAGATATCTCGCCACATCACCGGATCGCTGCCGGCAATGCGCGTGAAATCGCGAAACCCGCCGGCGGCGTAGCGAAAGATGTCCTGCCGCTGATGCTGACGCGCCAGGGTATCTACCAAGGAAAACGCCAGCAGGTGCGGTAGATGACTGGTGCGCGCCAGCACCTGATCATGGCGCTCCACCGTCATTTCCATCACTTCCGCACCGCAGGCTTGCCACAGCCGCCTCACCCGCGCCAGGGCATCCGGAGCGGTATCCTTCTCCGGGGTCAGGATCACCTTGTGCCGATCGAAGAGCCGGGGATTGGCTGCCGCCACGCCGCTCCTTTCCGAGCCGGCGATCGGGTGCCCCAGGACCAGGTTTGAGGGTATCTTGCCGAAGGCCTCGATGGTCGCCGCGCGAATGGAGGCTTTCGTACTGCCCACGTCGGTGATCACCAGACGCTCTCGATCCACCAGGCCTTTATCGAGCAGCCGCGCCAACTCTACCAACACCGTCTGCATGGAAAGCACCGGCACCGCCAGCAGAATCAGCGTCGTGCGGGGCAGCAGATTCACCATGCTGGTGTCGCCGGCATCGATGATGCCCTGACTCAAGGCCTGTTCGAGTTCTCGAGGATTCCGATCGCAGGCAACGATTTCTCCCGGGAAGCCCGTCTCCTTGAGGGCCGCGGCCAGAGAGCCACCGATCAAGCCCAGCCCGACAATCAGCAGGCGTGGCTCGTTCATGTCGGCCACGTCCTTCACAGTACCCCGACAGGATAGGAACCCAGCACCTTGAGCTCGGAAGCCCGCAGCCGCACTTCCTCGAGCATCGCCGCCACATGAGGGTCGTCTTGATGGCCGCGAAAATCGATGAAGAACACATAGTTCCATGCACCGCTGCGAGAAGGCCGGGTTTCCAGCCGGGTCAGGTCGATCTGATGGCGATGGAACGGCTCGAGTAGTGCATGCAAGGCACCTGGCTGGTTGCGCATGGCCACCACCACGGAGGTCTTGTCCTCACTGGAAGGCGGCACGTCATGGTTGCCAATGATCAGAAAGCGGGTGGAATTGTCCGGACGATCCTCGACTTTCTCGTAGATCTTTTCCAGATCATAGAGCTTGGCCGCCATGTCGCCGGCAATTGCCGCGCTATGCCACTCGGTCCTTACCAGCCGGGCAGCTTCCGCGTTGGAAGACACCGGTACCCGTTCCGCCTGAGGGTAGTGGGCATCCAGCCACTTGCGGCACTGAGCGAAGGACTGCGGATGAGAGTAGATGCGTGAGATCTTATCCCGACGAGTGGTGCTGGATACCAAAAGGTGCTGATGAATGCGAAGCACCACCTCGCCGCTGATGCGCATGGAGGAGTCCATGAAGGAATCCAGAGTATGGTTGATGACTCCTTCCGTGGAGTTCTCCACCGGCACCACGCCGTAATGCACCGCGCCGGCCTCCACCTCGCGAAAGACCTCGTCGATGGCCGCCATGGGCAGGCTGATGGCGCTTTCGCCAAAGTGCTTGAGGGCCGCCTGCTGGGTAAAAGTTCCCTCCGGGCCAAGATAGGCGACCTTGATCGGCTGCTCCAGGGCCAGACAGGCGGACATGATCTCGCGAAACAGCCGCGCCATTTCCTCGTCGTCAAGCGGGCCGTCGTTGAGCGCCATGATCCGGCGCAGCACTTCCGCCTCCCTCTCAGGGCGATAGAACTGGGTTTGTGGATCAACACAGGTCTTGATGCTGGCAACCTGCTGCGCGTACTGCGCTCGCCGACTGATCAACTGCAGCAGTTCGCTATCGAGAGCATCGATCTGCTTTCTTAGCGCATCCAGATCCTGATCTTCGCCAACCCCATCGCTCATGCGTTTTTCCTCTCGAATTCCCTCATGAACCCAATCAATGCTTCCACGCCCTCTTCCGGTACCGCGTTATACAAGCTGGCGCGCATGCCGCCGACGCTGCGATGCCCCTTCAGATTGAGCAGTCCCGCCTGTTCTGCCTGCTCGAGAAAACCGGCATTGAGCCGTTCTTCCGCCAGCACGAAGGGCACGTTCATCCAGGAGCGGTTGACCGGATCGATCGGATTGGAATAAAGCTGGCTCTCGTCGATGGCGCGATAGAGCTTTTGCGCCTTGCGCCTGTTGATGTCAGCCATTGCAGCCAGCCCACCAACCTCGTTCTTCAACCACTGGAACACCAGCCCCGCCAGGTACCAGGCGTAGGTCGGTGGCGTATTGACCATGGAACCCGCCTCGCTCATCGCCTGGTAACTGAACAGGCTGGGCATGTCCGCCCGGCCGCGTTCCAGCAGGTCGTCCCGCAGGATCACCACGGTCAGCCCCGCCGGGCCGATATTCTTCTGCGCCCCGGCATAGATCACGCCGAAGCGGGAAACGTCCAAGGGCCGGGAAAGAATCGACGAGGAAAGATCACAGACCAGCGGCACGTCTTCGGGCAGTTCGGGAATATAGTCGAATTCCAGCCCGCCGATGGTCTCGTTGCCGGTGTAGTGCAGATAAGCGGCATCGTCGGATAGCGCGATAGCCTCCGGGCGTGGCACCGCGGAGAGACCATTGTCTCGACTGGATGCGGCAATATGCGCGGAAAATAGCCGCTTCGCCTCATCGATGGCCTTCTTGCTCCAGATGCCCGTATCGATATAGTTCGGCGTGCCGCCTTGGCCCAGCAGATTGTAGGGCAGCATGGCGAACTGCAGCGTTGCGCCCCCCTGCAGGAACAGCACCCGATAGTTGTCCGGTATCGCCAGCAGATCGCGAAGATCCCGCTCCGCCCGCTCGGCGATCTCATTGAACTCCGCGCTGCGGTGGCTCATCTCCATCACGGAAAGGCCGCGCCCTCGATAGTCGAGCAGCTCATCCCGGGCACGCTCCAGCACCGCCACGGGCAGGGCGGCGGGGCCAGCGCAGAAATTATAATGGCGTGTCATGTCAGGCATCATCCTCCGACGAGTCGTCTCGAGGCTGATCGTTCGGCTGATTCTCTTCCGCTGCCGGTTCACCCTCGAGGGCATCTTCCGGCACGCCTTCCTCTTCCGCAGGCTCGTCGATACGTACGGTCTTGACCAGGGTTTCCTCCTTGCCAAGACGAATCAGCATGACGCCCTGGGTGTTGCGGGAAGTGATGGAAACTTCCTCGACCCGAGTGCGCACCAGGGTGCCGCGATCGGTGATCAGCATCATCTCGTCGCTGGAATACACCTGCATCGCCGCCACCAGGTTGCCGTTGCGGGCGCTGGTCTGCATGGCGATCACCCCCTGACCGCCACGCCCGCGCAGCGGGAACTCCTCCAGCCGAGTACGCTTGCCGTAACCGTTTTCGGAGGCGGTGAGAATATAGATCTGGCCGCCGTTGCCGTTTTCCATCACGAGAGTTTCATCGCTTTCTTCATCCGCATCCGCTGCCGCGTCGATCTGCTGGCTTTGCGGAATGATCAGGCTGATCACCTCCGCATCGCCCTGCAGGCGCATGCCGCGAACGCCGCGAGCGGTACGCCCCATGGCACGCACCTGGGTTTCCTCGAAGCGAATCGCCTTGCCGTTGGAAGACAACAGCATGGCGTGGTCCTGACCGCTGGTGATGGCGGCGCCGATCAACCTGTCCCCTTCCTCGATGTCGATGGCGATCAGGCCGACGCTGCGCGGCCGGGAGAACTGATCCAGCGAGGTGCGCTTGATGGTGCCCTTGGCGGTAGCGAAGAAGATGAAGCTGTCCTCGCGGTATTCCCGCACCGGCAGCATGGCGCTGATCGACTCGTTTTCATCCAGGGGCAGCAGGTTGACCAGCGGCCGTCCTCGAGAGCCACGGCTGGCCACGGGCATCTCGTAGACCTTGAGCCAGTAGACCTTGCCCTTGTTGGAGAACAGCAGCATGGTGTCGTGGGTCGAGGCGACGATCAGATGCTCGATCACGTCCTCGTCCTTCATGGCAGTGGCGGACTTGCCCCGCCCGCCACGCCGCTGGGCCTGATAGTCGGAAAGCGGCTGGGTCTTGGCGTAGCCGCTGCGGGAAATGGTCACCACCATATCCTCTTCGGCGATCAGATCCTCCATGGAAAGATCCAGATGGCTGGCCTGAATCTCCGTGCGACGGGGATCGTCGTACTGATCGCGAATCGCGATCAGCTCTTCGCGGATCACCTCCAGCAGCCGATCGCTTGACGCAAGGATTTCCATGTACTCGGCGATCTTCTCGAGAATCGCCAGGTACTCATCCAGCAGCTTCTCGGTTTCCAGGCCGGTCAAGCGGTGCAGGCGCAGCTCGAGAATCGCCTGAGCCTGGGCCGGGGAAAGCCGATACTGAGTGGCGCTCTGGTTCAGCCCGTAGCCCTCTTCCAGATCCTCCGGCTTGCAGGAGGTCGCCCCGGCGCGTTCCAGCATGCCGGTGACCTGTCCCGGCTGCCAGCTGGCGGCCAGCAGCTTGTCCTTGGCCTCCGCGGCGTTGGGAGAGGCCTTGATCAGGGCAATGACCTCGTCGATACTGGAAATCGCCACCGCCAGACCTTCGAGGATATGGCCGCGCTCCCGGGCCTTGCGCAGCTCATAAAGGGTGCGCCGGGTCACCACCTCGCGACGATGACGCACGAAGGCCTCGAGAATCTCCTTCAGGTTGAGCAGCTTCGGCTGGCCGTCTTCCAGAGCCACCATGTTGATGCCGAACACGGTCTGCAGCTGGGTGTGAGCGAACAGGTTGTTGATCACCACCTCGCCACTTTCACCGCGCTTGACCTCGATGACCACCCGCAGGCCTTCCTTGTCGGATTCATCCCGCAGCTCGGCAATGCCCTCGATGCGCTTTTCCTTGACCAGCTCGGCGATCTTCTCGATCAGCCGCGCCTTGTTCACCTGATAAGGCAGCTCGTTGATGATGATATGGTCGCGGCCGGTCTTCTCGTTGTGTTCGATCTCGTGGCAGGCCCGCACATAGATGCGCCCGCGTCCGGTGCGATAGGCCTGCAGAATGCCCGCGCGGCCGTTGATGATGGCTCCGGTGGGAAAGTCCGGCCCGGGCACGTGTTCCATCAGCTGATCGATGGTCAGGGTGTAATCGTCGATCAATGCCAGGCAGGCGTTGATGATCTCCCCCATATTATGCGGGGGAATATTGGTGGCCATGCCCACGGCAATGCCGGAGGAGCCGTTGATCAGCAGGTTCGGCACCTTGGTGGGCAGCACCTCGGGAATGCGTTCGGTGCCGTCGTAGTTGTCGACCCAGTCGACGGTATCCTTGCCCAGATCCGCCAGCAGCTCGTGGGAAAGCCTGGCCATGCGTACCTCGGTGTAGCGCATGGCGGCGGCATTGTCGCCGTCGATGGAACCGAAGTTGCCCTGGCCGTCCACCAGCACGTGGCGCATGGAAAAATGCTGAGCCATGCGCACGATGGTGTCGTAGACCGCGCTGTCCCCGTGAGGGTGATACTTACCGATCACGTCGCCGACCACACGGGCGGACTTCTTGTATGCCTTGTTCCAGTCGTTACCGAGTTCGTGCATGGCGAACAGCACCCGCCGATGCACAGGCTTCAAACCATCGCGCACATCCGGCAGGGCCCGGCCGATGATCACGCTCATGGCGTAATCGAGGTACGACTGCTTGAGTTCGTCCTCGATGTTGACTGGCAAAATCTCTCTGGCGATGTCACCCATGGGTCGTCAAATCCTTTCACTCAACTGAGAAGCGTCGCCTTGCATTGCTAAGTAACGACAGCCCGGGATTATACCACCCCGGCGAGGCTAAACGTAGGGCGGAGCGCCGCCTTGCACCGCTGGTACCCGGCGCTTGCTTTGTCCATAATGGGCATCCTTTTTATTCCGGGACTCGCCATGTGGTTCAAGCACTTGCACCTGTATCGCCTGCACGAAACGCCGCGCATCGCGCTGGAAGACCTCGAGGAAGCCGCGGCGGAACACGCCCTGCGTCCCTTGGGCGGCAGCGAAGCCACTCGGCTCGGCTGGTGCCCGCCCGGCGGGCGAAAAAGCACGAGCCTGGTGCACGAACTCCAGGGCCACCGACTGCTTTCCGCGCTGCGTCAGGAGCGCATCCTGCCCACCAGTGTGATTCGCGAGGAACTCGATGAGCGGGTGGCGGATCAGGAAGCTGCCCAGGGCTTTCCGGTGCCGCGCCGGGAAAAGCAGGCGCTGAAAGAGCAGATCTACGAAGAGCTGCTGCCCCGAGCCTTCGTGCGCAGCCGGAAAATCGATCTGTGGTGGGACACGAGCCGCGACTTGATCGCCGTCAACGCCTCGAGCCGTGCCCGGGCCGAAGACGTGCTCGATCTGCTGCGCCAGACCCTGGGCAGCCTCAAGGTGACGCCCCTGGCAACCCGTACGCCGCCCCTGCGCGCCATGACCGAATGGCTGCATGCCCCGGACGCCCTGCCCGGCGCCTTGATCCTCGGCGATCAGGTAGAACTCAAGGCCAAGGGTGACGACGGCGTACTGCGCGCCCGCCAGGTGGATCTCGCCAGCGACGAGATTCACCGGCTGCTTGAAAATGGCCGCCAGGCCACCCGGCTGGGGCTTGAGATCGAGGATCGACTCAGCCTGGTGCTGCAGGAGGATCTCGCTCTGAAATCCCTGCGTTTCGCGGACGCGCTGCTCGACGAAGCCAGCCAACAAAGCGACGTGGACGACGCCCTGGTTCGCCTGGAAACGGACTTCCTGCTGATGGCCCAGACCCTGGCGGAGATCATCGAGCAGCTGATCGAATGGCTGGGCGGTGAGGCACGGGCCGTATCCGAGCCCGCTGAGGCTGATCTTTCCTCCGCGGCAATCGCGTGATATCTCATAATAAAATGTACCCAACAACAAAGCCCATGAGAGTGCCGTGACCGAAAGCGCCCTGAACGTCAGCCTAGACTCCACCGACGATCGCTTCGCCAACATTCGCCCTTATCGCGACGAGGAAGTCAGACCCGTGCTCGACCGCCTGGCCAAGGATCCGGAGCTGCTGGATGCGCTGACCGCCTACAAATTGCCAAGACTCGCGCGTTTTCTCCCCAGGCTGGCTCATACCATCGCCACCCTCGCCATTCGACGGGAGATGCGCGGGGTAAATTCCGTCGGGGATTTTCAGCAGCGCATCGAAAGCTACATGCTGCGCATGATTCGGACCAGCACCGACGGCTTCGGGATCATCGGACTGGACAAGCTTGATCCGGATACCGCTTACCTGTTCATCAGCAACCATCGAGATATTGCCCTGGACCCGGCTTTCGTCAATCTCGCCCTTTATCAAGCCGGGCGTAACACGGTACGCATCGCCATCGGCGACAACCTGCTACAGAAGCCCTACGTCAGCGATCTGATGCGGCTCAACAAGAGTTTCATCGTGCCCCGCTCCGCCAAGGGCAAGCGCGCCATGCTGGCCGCCTACCAGACCCTTTCCGGCTATATTCGTCACTCCATCGTCGAAGATAATCATTCCGTGTGGCTCGCCCAGCGGGAAGGCCGCGCCAAGGACGGCATCGACCGCACCGACCCGACCATCCTCAAGATGCTGACCATGGCCCGCCGCCAGACGGACAAGCTGGCGAGTCTCGGGGATGCTATTCGCGAGCTGCGTCTGGTGCCAGTATCCATCAGCTACGAATACGACCCCTGCGATATCCAGAAAGCAAAGGAACTGCACGCCGTTCATGCACAAGGCAACTACCGCAAACTGGAGTTCGAGGATATTCGCTCCATCGTCGCCGGTATCACCGGAGAAAAAGGCCACATCCAGCTGCATGTAGGTACGCCTCTGAACGCGGAGTTCGAGGATTACGATGCGGTGGCAGATGAGATCGATCGCCAGATCCTGGCGGGCTACCGGCTGTTCCCCAGTCATCAGCTTGCCCTGGAAGCCAGCGGTCGCGCGCCGGAACTGGTGGATCTGAGCCATGTCGAAACAGCGGATCGTCAGCGCTTCGAGCAGCGCCTCGCCCAGGTGCCGGAACAGCTCAGGGACTGGTGGCTGGCGCAATACGCCAACCCGGCGCTCAACAAGGCAGGACGTTTGTAAGCCGAGTATGGATTCTCCCGTCGAAGCTCCCATGGATAGAACCGCACAGCGCCGCCAAGCTCAGCGGGTCACGCTGATCGGGGCCGCCCTGGATACCCTGCTGGGTATCGCCAAGGTGGCGGTGGGCATGATGGTGGGCTCCGCGGCGCTGATCGCCGACGGTATTCACTCCTTTTCCGACCTGGTCACGGATGGTTTCGTACTCGCCGCCACCCATTTCGGCCAGCAGGCTCCGGACAGCGATCACCCCTACGGCCATGGGCGCATCGAAACCCTGGCCACCCTGTGGCTAGGCGGCATTCTGATCTTCGTTGCCGGAGGTATTGCCTGGGCCAGCGTGGCGCGGCTGGTGGCCGGCACTCCTATCGGCGCCCCTGGGCTCTTGGCGATCGCCCTGGCGGTGGTGGCGCTGTTCGGCAAGGAATGGTGCTTTCGCTATACTTTGACGGCGGCCCGGCGACTCAAGTCGCGGCTACTGGAAGCCAATGCCTGGCACTCTCGCTCCGATGCGCTTTCCACCCTGGTGGTGTTGATCGGGCTGATCGGCGCCCAGTTCGGCGCGGGCTGGCTGGATGCGGTAGCAGCCATTCTGGTGGCGGTGCTGGTGGGCAAGATCGGCGGCGAGCTGCTCTGGGAGGCCGGTCAGGAGCTGGTGGACACCGCGCTTTCCGACGATATTCAGCAGCACATGCGCAAGGTGGCTCTTCACGTTCCCGGCGTACGCGGCGTGCATGATGTGCGCACCCGTACCATCGGCGGCCAGGTACTGCTTGATCTGCACCTGGTGGTGGCGCCTCGCATCAGCGTCTCCGAGGGCCATGAGATTGGCAACGAGGTCAGTCGCCGCCTGCGTAACGCCTTCCCGGATTTGGCGGATGTCACCTTTCATATCGATCCGGAAGACGACGAGGGCCAGGGCGATCCCAGCCGCTTCCCGGGTCTTCCTCTGCGAGACACGGTGGAACGGGAGCTGATGTCGGCCTGGGCGGGGCAGCCGGAGTGGGAAAACCACCTGCATCTCAATCTGCACTATCTGGACCAGCGCATCGATATCACGCTTTATCTCCCCGGCATCCCCGCGGAGTGCTCAGCGGAGCGATCTATCGCTACCCTGCAGCGACGCGCCGCTCACTTGCCTTGGCTCGGACAGATCAGCCTTTGGCAAGCACCGCAGAAACCAACCTGCTACCCAGATAGCGATTGATCCATTATCGTGATAGCCATACAGCAGCCAATGAACGATATTTCTTGTCAAGTCGCAATCAAGTGAAAGTTAGTCAGTGAAAGGAGCAGCTCATGTCCGGCTCAGAAATGCAGAAAACTCGCGTCATCAATGAATTGCGCAGTTTCATCAAGAAGCTGCTGCAGGATCCACAGATTCTCGAACAGTCTCTGGTCGTAGCGCGAAAGCACCTGCCAGAAAGCAGCGGCCCCGCGGTGATGGCCACCATCGCCAACGAAATCTCCGACACCACCAGCGTACATATTCCGGAGGACCCGTCGGAGCATTCCGAAGCGGACAAGCTCTATCTCGAGTTGCTAAAGGAAGTCGTGCTGGAGGAACAGGCCCTTTACTGACCCTCAATTTCTCAAACCCACCTTCTCTATTTCAGAACCTGTTCATGATCACGCGCAGCAAATCGTGAGCAGGTTCTAAAGACATCGCAACCCAGGCCGATACAAGTCAATACCCCGCTGTCCGAAAAAAGGCAGCTTTTTTCGATATCGACGCCAGCCTGATCGCGATGGAGCTTCATGAAACCGACTACCCCTTTATTTTCGAGCGCACGGCAGCGCTGCATTCTGCTAGGTCTGATCTTTCCCTTGCTCGCCCTGATGGCCCTCGCACTGATACTGCTTTTCTGGATCGATCAGCAGAAAGCGCCGGAAGATGAGCTGCTCAATTTTACCGGCAAGGTGCTGACGGAGCCTCAATCCTTCTCGAACGTGGGCAATCAGCCTCAGCGCCTTTACCGGCTGGAACGCCAGCTTACCCAGCAGCGCTATATCCTCGATTACCTTCTGGGCCTGGATGGCCTTCAGACGCCGACCTATCGAAACATATCCAGCGACCTGCAACGACTCGCGCCCCAAGTGGCGGAACTGCGGGAAATCCTGATGGAGCGACCGCCTTCTCAGGTTCCCGCGGAGGAACTGGAACGCCGGGGCAACGGTTTGCTGGAACGTCTCGGTCAGCTCTATCGCACGCTGCATTCCCGCGCCCTGGAGGCCAGCCAGGGGTATCAAGAGCAGCTTTCGGATCTGATCAAGGCACTGGCTTCCATCGGCCTGGCCATTCTGCTGACCACCATCGGGGTGATCCTGATCTTCGAACGCGTGCTGCGGCGCCAGTCCGGCCTGCACCGACTGACCCTGACCGACGAACTCACTCGGCTCAATAACCGCCGGGCGCTGCTCAACAAGTCGGAACAGGCGCTGCTGCTGGCTCATCGTTACAAGCGCCCGCTGAGCCTGGCGCTGCTGGATATCGATTACTTCAAACGCATCAACGATCGTTACGGTCATCCACTGGGGGATCAGGTGCTGCGGCAGTTCGGCCAGACCCTCTCCGAACTGATTCGCGAATCCGACGTCGCCGCGCGGGTGGGAGGCGAAGAGTTCTGCGTGGTCATGCCGGACACGAACCTGGAAGGCGCCACTCGGCTATGCGAGCGAATTCGTGAAGGGGTCACCGAGTTCGGCTTCGTGCACAAGGGCGAGATCATTTCCATTACCGTGAGCATTGGACTGACTCATACCCCCGGCGGCGACAAGGTGTCCTTCGATACCCTCTATGACCGGGCGGATCAAGCGCTTTACCTGGCCAAGCATAACGGTCGCAATCGGGTGGAAGTGGGCTGACGCCCCGGTTTTTAACCGATCCAATAAAATGCCCGGCCAGATGATCCATGACCGGGCAAGTCATCGATCAATGACAGGACACGGTTCGAGGCAAATCAGCCGGCTTATAGCCGGCTTACCGCGTAAGAAACGCTCTCCGCGCCGCTTAGAATTTCCTGAATGATGCCCTGGGTTTCCCCCACTCGCTTTCGGCTGCTGGCGCTCTGGCTTGCGGCGTCGCTCATCTTGTCGCTGGCCTGGCGAATCAGTTCGTTGTTCTCCCCCAGCACCGCGGAGATCTCCTGGGCGGAAGCGGTAGACCCTTGGGAAAGCTCCCGCACTTCCTTGGCCACCACGGCAAAACCTCGGCCATGTTCGCCGGCCCGAGCGGCTTCCACCGACGCATTCAGCGCCAGCAGGTTGGTTTGCTGAGCGATGCGAGAGATCGTGCCGGTGATCTCATTGATGGTATTGATCTGCCGGTGCAGTGCCCCGATGATGGACTGGGCCGCCTCCACTTCCGCCGCCGCGCTGTCCGCGGTAGTCACCGCCTGGGCAAGCTGATCCAGGCCGTTGGCGGCGATGGCCTCGGTCTGCTGGGCGGTCGTGCGAGCGGATTCCACCGCGCTGCGAGCCGCCCGCTCCTCTTCCACCGCATCGGTGATGTCGGTGGCGAACTTGACGATCTTGATGACCTGACCGTCTTCATCCACCACCGGATTATAGGTGGCCTCGAGCCAGATGGTCCGCCCGGTGGCGGTGAAGCGTTCGAACTTGCCCTGCTTGAAAGCATTGTCCGCCAGTTCCTCCCAGAAATACGGATTTTCCCGATAGAACGCGTCGCTACAGAACATGCGGTGATGACGACCGGCAATATCCTGGAGACGATACTCCATCGCCTTCAGGAAGTTGTCGTTGGCCCGGATAACCTCGCCGGTCGGCGTGAACTCGATAACAGCCATCGAGGCGTTCAAGGCGGTCAGTACCGCATCCTGGTCCGCGGCAGCCTGGTGCTTGGCGGTGACATCATTGGCGATCTTGATGATATAGCCGACTCTTCCGTGGCGATTCTTCACCGGCAGATAGGTCGCTTCCAGCCAGATGGTGCGTCCTTGCCTGTCCAGCCGATGAAAGGTTCCGCCGCGGCTTTCCCCCTTGGCAAGAACTTTCCAGAATTTTTTATAGGCAGATGTCTGATGCGTCTCGGAGGTACAGAACAGGCGATGGTGCTGCCCTTTTATGTCTTGCAGCTTGTAACCGACCACGTCGAGGAAGGCGTCGCTGGCATCGAGAATCACACCTTCCGGCGTAAAAAGAATGCAGGCGGTATGGGCCTTGAGGGCTTCGTGCAGGGAAGATGTCTTTTTTATCAGAAGCATATAAGGGGCTCGTCGGGAAAGCAGTAGAGGCGTGAGGGACGCGCCAATCGCAGTGAAAGGTAAGCGAGTTATCGGCACTGCCCCGATTGGCTTGAGAACCCGCGTTCGATGAGCCTCTTTTTACTCAAGTTCTTCTCCAAGCCTGCCGATAGTCTTTAGGTCCGGCATGCCGGCTCATGAAAAATGACCGATTCCGAAACCTATCGTCTCCACAGCAAGGGAACACGTTAATGAAACACCGGATGGCCTTCGGCCTTGCCACTGCTTTACTCGGCGCCGGTATCGGCAATGCTCAGGGCTTCGAGCACCATGTCGCCGTCAGCGCCG
The DNA here is from genome assembly GCF_007954585.1 of Pistricoccus aurantiacus. GTDB lineage: Bacteria > Pseudomonadota > Gammaproteobacteria > Pseudomonadales > Halomonadaceae > Pistricoccus > Pistricoccus aurantiacus. The sequence goes on along the minus strand of NZ_CP042382.1, from coordinate 2,538,008 downwards.
TAGCGGACGGCGTACAGCCCTATCTGGGTTGGCGAGCGTCTCATCGCAGCGGCTTCGGATTCTTTTCCGAACTGGGCGTCATGGCAACGGACGCGGAAGTCTCCTTGAGGGCCAGCGGTCCGGCGGCGGATAACCCCAGATTCCAGGATGACCTGCGCAAGTAAGAACGCAAGCTCAAGGATGACGTTGAAGAAGTCGCAATCTATCCGGTCGCGGTCCTGGGTATTTCCTATACGTTCTAATCCTCATCGCTCTTTCCGATTACCTCCTGAACCCGTCAGGCTCAGGAACCCGTGAGGATATTGGTGAGTAAACCGCGGATTGACCGGCTACCGTCTAATTGAGAAATTACTGTTTTACCCTGATAACGCTTTCATATTGCAAAATGTTTGAAAATCGTGAAGCGATTCGTACGACACAGTATTTCCAAAAGCAATTTTTTGTTACTATATTGTTAAAAACATCACTAGCACAGACGCAAGAAACTCGTTCTTTGATGCGCCACTTGAAGGTAGCTTGATAACTAATAGGGAGCGGTTCATGCCCCAATCGCGATATTCCGCCATCAGGGAATCACAGTGCTTCGCCCCGCCGGATCGCCGCGCGCCTATTGGCGCAGGACTTAGCGGCGCCCCGTCTGTCCCGGGCAGGAACCATATTGTCTCTTCGGTAATGCGGCAGCGCCGCGCGACTCACCTGACGCCGCATGACGATCTGACTGGTCTGCTCACTCCTCAGGCGTTTACCGAGGCGCTGGTTCGTCGGCTGGCAAACGCGCCGAAAGACACGGCTCCCTTTTCCTTGATCCTGTTCGAAATCGTTGATTGCGACGCTATCGCCATGACCTGTGGCCGTGACGTTGAGTGTGAACTCTTGAAGCAGCTGGCTACCCTGGCACAGCACTGCCTACGGGGTCAGGATATCTTGGCCCGCTGGAACGATCACCGCTTCGCCGCCCTGCTGCCGGACGCGCGTTTCGACGATGCCCTGCATCAAGGCGAGCGGCTGCGAAAGCGCGTCGCTCAAACACGCCTGCTGGGATTACCCACCCGGCTCGAACTGAGTGTCGTCGAGTATCACTTCGAACATGCCGCCGGTGTCATGATCGCCAAGGCCGAGCAAGCGCTCCGGGAAACCAGGCGCGGAGACCATACCAACACCTCTCTGACACGGCGGCACATCGCATGCTAGGCTGGAACACGATAGCGAACCCCTGTCAAGACACATCACATTTCCACGGCTTGGCCGGAGCGTCGCATCGCCGCCGTCTGATCGAGTTGATGTGCCAAGCCATGCGCCGAGCACGTCGTGACGGCTCACCGCTGGCGATCTGCTCCTTCATCGGCCGATCAGCCTGGGCAATGAAACCCTGCGACTCTCGGTGAGCATCGGCGTCACTCATTTTCCTCGTGACGAGGCGTCTGAAGAAGTGCTGCTGCGCCACGCCACTCAGGCCATGTACCAGGCCAAGCAGCTCGGCGGCAACGCCTTCCATTTTTTTGATTATCACCAAGGCCGTCAGCAGCGCTCGCGTAGAGCAGAGCGGCGCCGCTTCGTCGACGCCCTGAACAATGATGAGCTTTGCCTTTACTATCAGCCCCAGGTGGACATGCTCAGCCGCCGAGTCATCGGCATGGAGGCCCTGCTACGCTGGCGCCATCCTGAACAGGGTTTGTTGGTGCCGGGCCAGTTTCTGCCCGCCATCGAAGGCAGCGACCTCGAAATCCTGCTGGGGGAATGGGTGACCGAACAGGCGCTGATGCAACTGCAGCAGTGGGAAAAAAGCGGCCTTGAGCTCCCTATCAGCATCAATATCAGTCCTTTGCATCTGCTATCGGAACATTTTATCGACCGCCTGGAAATGCTGCTGGCACGCTACCCGGACGTACCCGCAGAGCGGCTACAGCTGGAAATTCTCGAAACCGCCGCCATCGACGATACCCTGCGGGCGGATCGCGTGGTTCGTCGCTGCCAGGCCCTGAATATCCATGTGTCCATCGACGATTTCGGCACCGGTTTTTCCTCCTTGATTCATCTGCGAAAACTGCCGATCAATGCCATCAAGATCGACCGCAGCTTCGTGCGAGACATGCTGCGGGGTCAGGAGGACATGGCGATGGTGGAAAGTATCATCTACCTGGCGAACCGTTTCGGCCACTCGATGCTGGCGGAGGGCGTGGAAACCTTGGCCCAGGCCAAGGCCCTGATAAAAAGAGGCTGCCAGCTGGCCCAAGGCTACGGCATCGCCCGCCCCATGCCGGCAGCAAACCTGGAGGCCTGGCTGGCGGAATGGCCCTCCCGGCAAGAATGGCGGGATCTGAGCGCCGGCACACACCCTACTACGATGGCCTAACACCTCGCCTTCGAGCATTCCTCGTCTTCTATAGCGTTAGAATCACCTCAACCCGCCGATTGGCCGCCCGGCCTGCGGCGGTGTCGTTGCTGGCAAGGGGTCGAGTATCCGCGTAGCCGATTGCTCGCACCCGGGACGGGTCGATTCCCGCTTCAAGAAAATAACGCACGATGGCGGTGGCCCGGGCGGTAGACAGTTCCCAGTTCGAAGGATAATGGGAAGTCTTGATATCAATATTGTCCGTATGCCCCTCGACGGAGATCTCGCCGTGATAGCGCTCGACGATATCCAGCAGCTGTTTGACGGTTTCATAGCCGCTGCTGCGCAGTGTGTCGCGACCGGTGGAGAACAGCAGCTGATCCTGAATGCGCAGTCGGATGCCCTGGTCTACTGGGGTGATCTCCACGCCCTCGAGACTGAGATCACTGGGGAGCGCGCGCACCCGGCTGAGTACCAGGGCGCTGTCGATCGCTCCCTGATCCATACGCTGGGTCGCGTAACGATGTCGACGCACCAACTCAATGGCGCCGGCAGTATTGACCCAAGGCGTGGCACGAGGCTTCGCCACGCCTAGCGCGGCCACTATCGCCCCGGGTGTGATTTCACCCACCGTCGCGATCCGGCGCTGCGCTTCCGCCAGGGCCTGCATGTTGTCCAGGGCCTGGCGCTCGAGAAAATCCTGCAGGCTGACCACCGCCTGCCACTTTTCGACCCTGGCCTGTTCCACCGCCTGAACCAGCGCCACCGCCGGCTGCCAGGCGACCCGCGGGCGCGTCTCGGAAGTCTGGCGCGCCATGCCCGTCAGGGAAAGCAACAGGGCGAAGAGGGCCACCAGCAGGGTCATCACGTCAAGATAGCTGAGCATCCAGATGCCGCCGGTATCGTCCGGGGCCGTTTCGTCGAGCAGCACGTCGCGATGGCTGGTGACGCGGGGATTCTCGATCATGTCAGATTCTCGATTTGGCAGGCGAGCGCGCCAGCCCAGAACGCATCGGGGCTTTCTTGACGCCTCGGGCATGGGCCAGGTCGAATTCCGCGGCTTCCGCCTTGGCGTTTCGCGTTCCGTCGAACAGTTCGTCCCGATGCTGGGCCATGAAGGACTTGAGGGTTTCCTCGATCACCGAAGGCAGGCGCCGGCGTGACATCAGACAGACCCCTTCCAGCACCATGTTCATGGTAATAAGGCGTTCCTCCGTGCGCCGCTCGAGCTTCACCGCGATGGGCTTGAAGATCAGGTTGGCTAGCACGATGCCATAGAAGGTAGTCAGCAGCGCCACCGCCATACGCTCGCCGATCACCGCGATATCCGCGCTATCCATGACGTCGAGCATGTTCACCAGCCCCACCAGGGTACCGATCATGCCGAAAGCCGGCGCGTAAAGCGCCATGGTGCGAAATATCTGCGCCTCCGCCCGTTCCCGGGCCTTGAGTCGAGCGATACGCCAGCGCAGCAGATCGATGATTTCCTCCTCCTTGGCGTGGTCGATCACCAGCTGGATGCCGGTGCGCAGGAAGGGGTTGCGACAGTTCGGCAGCGCCTGTTCCACGCCGCGAACATCCCCGGCAAACCAGGTCCGCGCCAGGCTCACCAGGGTAGCGATATCTCGTTCGTCCCGGGATTTCTCCCGGCGAAACACCAGCCCGACCAGCCGCACCACCCGCAGCACTTCCTTCAGCGGATAGCTGATGAAGGTGGCGGCCAAGGTGCCGGTCAGCACGATGCCGAGACCCGGCAGGTTGAGGAAGGTGGCCGGGGCGTCCGCGCTGGTCAGCACCACGCTGACCAGCAGCATCAGGCTCGCGACGATACCGATAAACGTCGAAGGATTCATGGATGGTTCCGCCTATACCGGCATGTTCATCACGTCTTTATAGGCGGTGACGAGTCGATTTCTGAGCTGTACGGTCATCTCGAAAGCCACGCTGGCCTTCTGCTTGTCCACCATGACATCGTTGAGCGCCACCCTCGGGTCGCCGCTCTGGAAGGCGGTCTGCTGCTGGCTTGACACCTGCTGAAGCTGGTTGACCCGATCTAGGGAGGCGCGCAGCTCCCCAGCGAAGCCGCTGCTTCCGGTCTCGCCGGAGGCCTGGACCGCGCCGGCGGCCTGATGCGCCAACTGGCGCATCTGCTGCAGGGCGGGCTGCTGCAAGGAAGAAGGCTGCAGAGAGGACAGCAAGGCGGCATTGCCGATGGGTAACGTCATGGTTTAAACCTCAGGCGCAAGAAAGTCGGAATCGACATAGAGGGCTATGGTGGCAAGCCTAACAAGCGACTTCCCCGAACGATGCGCGTAAATGACGCTGAAAACCCGGGCTTTTTCCAACTTTATCTTTTCCTCGCATCAGCATAATGGCCCCATTCATTTTTGCCTTTCCCTGAAAGAGCCGCCATGACGATTGCCCTGTTGACCTCATCGTTACTCATTGATGTTCCCTTCTTACCGGGGAGCGTCTCATGAGCGGTGCATCCACTATGGAGCGCGGCGGAACGTCGACGGAAAACGGATTTTCCCGAATCCTCGCCACCCTGCGCAAGAGTCCACTCGTTCCCCTGCTGGTCGTCGGCGCGGCGATCATTGCCATCGTCATCGCACTGCTGCTGTGGGCGCAAAGTCCCAGCTACCGGGTGCTGTACACTAATCTGAGCGAAGCGGACGGCGGGCGAATCATCAGTGAACTGGATAGCCGAGGCGTACCCTACGAGTTCAGCGCCGGCGGCAAGACTCTGCTGGTGCCCAGCGATCAGGTGCATAAACTACGACTGCAGCTGGCGGAACAAGGGCTTCCCGAAGGCGGCAACGTCGGTTTCGAGCTGATGGACAATCAGGCCTTCGGTATCAGCCAGTTCGCCGAGCAGATCAACTTTCAGCGCAGCCTGGAAGGCGAACTCGCGCATTCCATCGAATCCCTGGGACCGGTGGCCCGGGCGCGCATTCATCTGGCCATGGCCAAGCCCTCGGTATTCGTGCGCGAGCGCAAGCCCGCCAAGGCCTCCGTGGTGCTGACCCTGCAACCGGGGCGCAGTCTCAACGAGGGCCAGGTCAGCGCCATCGTGCACATGGTCTCCAGCAGCGTGCCGGATCTCACCGCGGACATGGTTACCCTGGTGGATCAGCGCGGCCGTCTGCTGTCCAGCGAGGACAAGAGCGCCGGCGGCCTGAGCACCACCCAGCTCGACTATATTGCCGAGGTGGAGCGCTCCTATCAGCGGCGCATCCAGAACATTCTGGAGCCGATCCTCGGCATGCAGAACGTGCATGCCCAAGTGGCTGCCCAGGTGGATTTCTCTCAGCGGGAAGAAACCAGCGAACGCTACGGTCCCAATCAGTCCTCGGAGCGGGCGGCGGTCAGAAGCGCTCAGCAGAGCCTGTCCTATCGCGGCGGCGACGGCCTACCGGAAGGCGGGGTGCCCGGCGCCTTGACCAATACGCCCCCCACCACCCTGCCCTCGCCGATTCAGACGGAGGGCGAGGAAAATGCCCAGGATGCCAACACGCAGCAAGACAAGCAGCCCCCGGACGACGTACAGCGAGACAGCGTGATCAATTACGAAGTCGATCGCAACGTCGCCCACGTTCAGTATCAGCGCGGTCGCATCGAGCGCTTGAGCGCGGCGGTGGTGGTGGACTATCGCCACATCGAGAACGAAGAAGGCGAAGCCCAGCAGATTCCTCTGGCGGAAAGCGAGATTGCTCAGATCGAACGGCTGGTGCGTCAGGCCATGGGCTATTCCGAGGCCCGGGGCGATGATATCGCCGTAGTCAATCAGCCATTCCGCCAGAAGGCGGTGGAAGCGGCCTTGGAACCGGCCTGGTGGCAGTCTCCGGAGCTTCAGCGCCTGGGCTTCACGCTCGGTCGCTATCTGCTGGTGACGCTGGTCTTCCTGATGCTTTATTGGCTGCTGCTGCGTCCCTTCATCAAGCGCTACACCCAGGCCGCCACTCAGGCCCAGGGCTTCCAGGCCAGCGTCGGCGAGGACGAAACGGTTGGTGAATCCTCCGGCGCCCTATCCGGCCAAGCAGATGACGCTGACGAAATGGAAGACGAGCTCTACGAACCCACAGGACAACCATCCAAGGTATCCGCTCACGCGCGCGACCTTGAAATACTGCAGAACATGGCCCAGGAGGACCCCCGTATGGTGGCAATGATCATTCGCGGATGGATACACGACGATGCCTGATGTAACTAGCTTGAGCGGCCTACGCCGCGGCACCGTTCTGCTGCTTTCCATGGACGAAGACAGCGCCGCCCGGGTCTTCCGCTTCTTCAGCGGCCAGGAGATCGACAAGCTCAGCCGGGAGATGACCAGCCTGGGCCAGGTGGGCAGCCGGGATATCCGCCGGGTATTGAAAGACTTTCGCCAGGCCGCGGAGGAGTTCACCAGCGTCAACGTGAATTCCAGCGACCACGTGCGCGCGATTCTCACCAAGGCGCTGGGTAGCGAACGTGCTTCCGGGCTGATCGACGATGTGCTTTCGGATAACAGCAACAGCCTGGGTATCGACGCCCTGAACGTCATGGAACCCAACATGGTCAGCGAAATGATCCGCGAAGAGCACCCGCAGATCATCGCCACCATCCTGGTGCATCTACAGCGTCATCAGGCCGCGCGCGTGCTTGAGCTGCTCGAAGACAAGCTGCGAGACGACGTGGTGCTGCGTATCGCTACCTTCAGTGGGGTGCAGCCGGAAGCCCTCAAGGAGCTGACGGAAGTGCTCAGCGGCATGCTGGAAGGCCAGAACATCAAGCGCAGCAAGGTCGGCGGGGTACGCACCGCCGCGGAGATTCTCAACCTGATGAACACCGCCCAGGAAGAAGGGGTCATCGAAACCGTGCGCGGTCATAACGAGGACCTGGCCCAGCGCATCATCGACGAGATGTTCGTGTTCGAGAATCTGCTCGACCTGGAAGATCGCGCCATTCAGATGCTGCTCAAGGAAACCGATACCAGCGTGCTGTGCGTGGCCCTCAAGAACGCCAATCAGAACATGATCGACAAGTTCACCCGCAACATGTCCCAGCGAGCGGCGCAGCTGCTGATGGAAGACATGGACGCCCGGGGCCCCATGCGCGTCTCCCGAGTCGAGGAAGAGCAGAAGAAGCTTCTGCAGATCGTGCGGCGACTGGCGGACAACGGCGATATCGTGATCGGCGGCGGAGACGAGGAATATGTCTGAGACCTGTATTCGACATCCGCGACACTGGCACCGTTGGCAAATGGACGACCTGTCTTCCCGGGTCGAGAAGCGCCGAGAGGAGCACCCGGATAACGCCGAATCCCAGCAGGCGAAGGCGCGCAAGAACGCTCTTGAAACCGAGCGCCAGGCCCTCCGCCAGCAGGCCCACGAGACCGGCTACGCGGAAGGCCACGAGGAAGGCAGGAAAGACGGTTACGCCAAAGGCCTCGAGGAAGGTCGCGCCCAGGGCCGCCAGGAGCTGAAGGAGCAGTCGCGTCAGACGCTTGCCGCCCTGCTGCCTCTGATCGAGAGCTTCAATCAGGCACTGGCCCAGCGGGACGAGGAAATCGCCGATAGCCTGGTGGAGCTTGCCCTGGCCACCGGCTATCAGCTTGCCGGTGAGGCGCTGAAGGCAAACCCGGAGCAGATCGTCGAGATCGTGCGCGAACTACTGCACCTGGAACCCGCCCTCAGTGGTCATCCGCGTCTGCGGCTGCACCCGCAGGACATCGAGCTGGTCAAGGACGCCATGGAACAGGAACTGACGGCGCTGGGCTGGAGGCTACAGGCGGACGAGCAGCTGGCTCGCGGCGGTTGTCGCGTCACCAGCAACAGCGGCGAGCTGGACGCCACCTGGGAACAGCGCTGCGCCGGGGTCATGGAACAGATTCGCCACCGCTCGACGGCTCGTTCCGCGGAGAAAGAGTCATGAATTCCACAGTTTCCACCGGCCATTTTTTCGTCGACCCCGCTTCCAATCCCCATCTGGCCCACTGGCAGACCGCCTTGGACCGGGTCCGCAAGCGAGTCAGCGCCCTGCCCGCCTATCGCGCCAGCGGGCGTATCGTGCGCGCCACCGGCCTGGTGCTGGAAGCGGTGGGGCTTCGCGTGCCCTTGGGCAGCGCCTGCCGCATCGAGGTGGCAACCGAAAACGGTGAGGCCAAGGCGCATTTCGCCGAAGCGGAAGTGGTGGGTTTCACTGGAGAAAAACTCTTTCTGATGCCGCTGGCGGAAATCAGCGGCTTGATTCCCGGTGCCCGAGTCTTTCCCCTAGGCCACGGCAACCGCCAGAGCGCCCGGCGTTTCCCTCTGGGAAAAGGACTGCTTGGCCGGGTGGTGGACGGCAGCGGCAACCCGCTGGACGGCATCGAACTGCCCCAGGACACTCCCCAGGCGCCACTGGCCACTCCGCCGCTGAATCCGCTTTCCCGAGCGCCGATCACCCAGCAGATCGATGTGGGCATCCGCGCCATCAACGCTCTGCTCAGCGTGGGTCGAGGTCAGCGCATGGGGTTGTTCGCGGGCTCGGGGGTGGGTAAATCCGTGCTTCTCGGCATGATGGCCCGCTTCACCAAGGCGGATGTGATCGTAGTGGGGCTGATCGGCGAGCGAGGCCGGGAAGTACAGGATTTCATCGACAACATTCTCGGCGCCGAGGGGCTTGCCCGCTCCGTGGTGGTGGCGGCGCCGGCGGATACCTCGCCGCTGCAGCGCCTGCAGGGCGCTTCCTACGCCACTCGCCTGGCGGAAGACTTTCGCGACCAAGGCCGGGACGTTCTGCTGATCATGGATTCCCTGACCCGCTACGCCATGGCCCAGCGGGAAATCGCCCTGGCTATCGGCGAGCCGCCGGCCACCAAGGGCTACCCCGCCTCGGTGTTCGCCAAGCTGCCGGGCTTGGTGGAGCGGGCCGGCAACGGCTCAAAGGATGGCGGCTCGATCACCGCCTTCTATACGGTGCTGGCGGAAGGTGACGACCAGCAGGATCCTATCGCGGATTCCGCCCGAGCGATTCTCGACGGCCATATCGTGCTGTCCCGCAGCCTTGCGGAATCCGGCCACTATCCGGCCATCGATATCGAGGCCTCCATCAGCCGTGCCATGACCGCCATTGTCGACAAGGAGCAGCAACGGGAGTCTCAGCGCTTCAAGCAGCTGTTCTCCAGCTATCAGCGCAACCGGGATCTGATCAGCGTCGGCGCCTACAGCCCCGGCCACGATCCCCAGCTCGACGAAGCGGTGAAACGCTATCCGGCGCTGGAAGGCTTCCTGCAGCAGCGCATCGATGAACGGGCGGATATCGTCCCGGCCAGACAGGCGCTTTCCCAAGCGATCGGAGGAGACGAATGAGTACGAACAACCCCTTGGAGCGCCTGGCGGAACTGGCCCAGGACTCCCGAGACGCGGCGGGTCAGTTGCTGGCCAAGAATCGCCAGACCCAGCAAAAGGCCAGCCATCAGTTCGAAGCACTGCACCGCTACCGCATGGAATACGCGGATCGCCTGCAGGACGCGCTCAAGCAAGGGGTCAAGCCCATGACCCTGCGCAATTACCAAGGCTTTCTAGGCACCCTGGACGATGCCATCGAACGCGCGCGACAGCAGCTTAGCCACCAGCAGCATCAGGTTAGCAGCGCCCAGCAGCAGTGGCAGAAGGAACAGCGCAAGCTGTCTTCCTATAACACCTTGAGTTCCCGGCGCCAGGATCAGCAGCGCCAGGAGCAACAGCGCCAGGAACAGCGGCGTAACGACGAAATGAGTGCCAATAGCCTAGCCCGTCGCCAAGATCGCAATCGCTGAACCAGTTCGAGAAAACCATGGATATCAAGCTTCTGCCCGTTACGCCTCAAGCCTTGCCCTCCTCGGGTGCGGGAACCTCCGCAACACCGGCGACGGATGGCTCCTTCGCCCGACTCATCGGCGCCGTCACCGGCAAACTGCCTCAAGACGGCATGTCTTTAGATACCCGACCCCAGGATGGCCTTCCCCAACCAGCAGGCTTGGCCGAGGTGGCGCTCGAGATTCGTCCGAACAGTCATCTCGACCGTCCCAGGAATGATCCGTCAGAAGACCAACTGGAAAAAGACACCGACGAGCCCTTGATTGCCTTGATCGCCATGGCCCAGGCGATTCGTCCGCTGGATTCCGCGAAGGCATTGAAACCGGCGATACAAGAACCGCTGGCCGTGAAACAGGAAGCTTCCGAGATCAAGGGCCAGGCCTTGCCCGCCGGAAGACCCTTGATCCATGAAGTCGCCGGTGAGATGGTCGAATCCGAAGCGGCAAAGATCTCACAGATTCAGCCGACTCCCGCCCCTTCGACCACATTGCAGGCCACCACCTTGAACGCGGCTCGTTCTTCCGGTGATGGCGTGATTTCGCCCGTTGCTGAGAAGCTTGAAGAGAACCTGGAAGGCTTCGATCAACTGCTGGACAAGGCCGGCTCGACAAGCGGCCTGCTCCGCCAGGATGGCACTGCGGCGCCGTTGCAGGGCACCGGCACGGCCATGAGCGCTTCCGGTCAGGCAGCCAGCCCCACCATCACCGCTCCCCTGCAAAGCCCTCAGTGGTCCCAGCAGCTAGGCCAGCACCTCATCGCCTTGACCCAGCGAGGCGATCAGCAGATGAAACTCAGGCTCAATCCGGAAGAACTCGGGCCTTTATCGGTGACCCTCAAGCTCAGCGATCAGGGTGCCCAGGCGCACTTCCTTTCCGGTCATGCCCAGGTGCGCGGCCTGATCGAACAGGCGATTCCCCAGCTGCGGGAAGCTCTGGCCCAACAGGGTATTGCCTTGGGAGAAACCTCCGTCGGTGATCAGGGATTCCAAGATAATCCTCGGCAGGGGGATGGCAGACAACCCGGCGCCGGCACCCGCTATTTCACGGTGAATAAAAACGACGTCGCTTCGGAGCCGTCATTGACTTCCCAGCCCAGCTCCCATCTCGATGATCGGGTGGATCTCTACGCCTGAGCGGAAACCCGGCAAGGTATTTTGAAACCGCGAGATAGGCGGATTCCTTTTCGCTTTTCGCGCCATGAACCAGACCGCTCCAGAGGCATACTTCCCATCCTGAACGCTAACTCTTGATGGATGGCAACCTAAGCATGGCTGACTCTGAAAAATCTTCCGGTAAATTGAAGTGGCTGGTGATCGCACTGCTGTTCGTCATGGCGATGGTGATCACCGGCATGGGGGCCTATCTGTTTCTCGGCAAGAACAGCACCGGCGCCGAACAGGCCGCCGCCTTCGCTCCGATCGAAGCGCCGACGCCGCTTTTCGTCAAGATCGCTCCCTTCACCGTCAACCTGACCGGCGATGACGCCGCTGCCAGCCGGCTTTTGTATCTTGGCCTGTCCCTGCGGGTCGGCGACGCGACGACCCAGACCCTGCTGACGGATCGCATGCCACAGATACGCAGCCGCCTTTTGATGCTGCTGTCCGGCAAGAGCGCCCAGGAGCTGACCTCACCGGAAGGCAAGGCCAAGCTCGCGGAGGATATCAAGGCACTGTTCGATAAACCGCTGAGCGAGCCGCAGCCGACGCTTGCGCTGCAGGAAGTGCTGTTTACCGAATTCATCGTGCAATAAGTAAAAGTTGACGCGACCCATGGCACAAGACGAACTGCTTTCCCAGGAAGAAATCGACGCGCTGATGAAAGGCGTCAGCGGCGAAGATGAAAGCGCCGCGGATGTGAACGAAGCGAAAGTGCGCCCCTACGATCCAGTTTCCCAGCATCGCGTGGTTCGCGAGCGCTTTCAGGTACTGGATATCGTCAACGAGCGTTTCGCCCGGCTGTTTCGCATCAGCCTGTTCAACCTGCTGCGCCGCGGCGTGGATATCAGCATGGATACGGTGCGCTATCAGAGCTATACGGAATTCCTGCGCAACACCCCAGTACCCACCAATCTCAACATGGTCACCTTGAAGCCCCTGGAAGGCACGGCGCTGTTCGTCTTTCCGCCGAGCCTGGTGTTCATGGTGGTGGATAACCTGTTCGGCGGAGACGGTCGCTTCGTGACCAAGTCTGAAGGGCGCGAATTCACCATCACGGAGCAGCGTATCATTCGGCGCCTGCTGGACCTGGCGATCAACGCCTATCAGGAAGCCTGGAAAACCGTGCATCCGCTGACGATCGGCTACCTGCGCTCGGAGATGCAGACCAAGTTCGCCAACATCACCAGTTCTCCCAACGAAATTGTCGTCAACAGCATCTTTCACCTGGAAGTCGGCGCCCTAGCCAGCGATTTCAACATCTGCATGCCCTACGCCATGCTCGAGCCGGTGAGTGATGCCCTGACTCACCAGACCCCCGGCGGTCAGCAGCGAGATTCCTCCTGGACCCGGCGTATGGCCGGCGAACTGCGCCTGTCCGAGGTGGAACTGGTGGCGGACTTCTTGAATATCTCCGCGGATCTCGGTCAGGTGATGCGACTCAAGGTGGGCGACGTGCTGCCGGTGGAACTCCCGGAGACGGTCATCGCCCGGGTCGACGACGTGGCGGTCATGGAATGCGAATACGGTCGCCAGCAGCGCCAGAGCGCCCTGCGGGTCAAGCATCTGATCAATCACGCCGCCCCCCTCATCCCAACCGCCCTGGCCAAAGACGCCAAGGACGCCCAGTCATCCTTCGAGGAAAATAACGATGAGTGATAACCCCAACGATCAGCCCCTCGGCGACAAGGACACGCCCGACGAGGTCGATACCACCAAGGACGACGCGGAAGATATCTGGGCCGCGGCCCTGGAAGAGCAGCAACAGCAGGAAAAGGCACCGGCCAGCGACGCATCCTCCTCGAAAGAAACCGGCGCCCAGCCCCGGGCGGACGATCGGGTGTTCAAGCCCTTGCAAGGCGGCGGCGAACAGACCGCGGTGCGCGACCTGGAAATGATCATGAACATCCCGGTCAAGCTCAGCGTGGAGCTGGGCCGCACTCGGATCACCATCAAGCAGCTGCTGGAGTTGACCAAGGGATCGGTGATCGAGCTGGACGGCCTGGCCGGGGAACCCATGGATATCCTGATCAACGGCTATCTGATCGCCCGGGGCGAGGTCGTGGTGGTGGAAGACAAGTACGGCATCCGCATCGCCGAGATCATCACGCCGACGGAACGAGTACAGAAGCTGAACCGATGAGCGCCAAGACGGAAAATGCCCAACAGGCCATGAACGCCATACAGAGCAGCGATTCGCTGCTCGGCCTGGCGGCGCTGGGCAAGGTCGCCCTTTCCCTGGCGCTGATCATCGGCTTGATTCTGCTGGCCAGTCGCCTGATGCGTCGCCTGCGCCCGGGCCAGGCCAACGCCGCCAAGGCACTGCAAGTGGTGGCGGGCACTGCGGTGGGTAACCGGGAGCGGGTGGTGATCGTCGAAGTGGCGGATACCTGGCTGGTGCTGGGTGTGGGCGGCGGCCAGGTCAACAAGCTTCACGAAATGCCGGCGCCGGAGCCGGATTCTACCGTCACTATGGACCTGGAGGGCGAAAGCTTCGCCCAGCGCTTTGCCGGCGCCTTGAAACACAATGCCTTGAAACACAGTGCGAGCGTCTGGGGTGAAGGAAAAAAGCGCGGCCGCAAGAAAAAGGAATCGCCATGAGGGTACGTTCTCTTGTCTTCGTCGGCACGGGAATGCTCGCAATCGGCTGGCTGGCGCTTTATCCGCAGGCCGGCTGGGCGCAGTCGATCCCGGGGATCGTCACTCAGCCCACCGCGGACGGCGGCCAGCAGTGGTCGCTCAAGCTACAGACCCTGCTGCTGCTGACCTCTCTGGCTTTCTTGCCTGCCGTGCTGCTGCTGATGACCAGCTTTACTCGTATCATCATCGTGCTGGGGCTTTTGCGTACCGCCATGGGCACCCAGTCCGCGCCGCCCAATCAGGTACTGCTGGGGCTGGCGCTATTTCTGACGTTTTTCATCATGGCGCCGGTATTCAACGAGATCTACGACAGCGCCTGGATGCCGCTGAGCAACGGCGATATCGAACTTCCGGAATTCCTGAGCCTTGCCCAGCAGCCGCTGCGGGACTTCATGATGCAGCAGACCCGCCAACCGGATATCGCCATGTTCGCTCGGCTTTCCGAGACCGGCCCGTTTCAGGGTCCGGAAGACGTGCCTTTTCAGGTGCTGGTCCCCTCCTTCGTCACCAGCGAACTGAAGACCGCTTTCCAGATCGGCTTCATCCTGTTTATCCCGTTTCTGATCATCGATCTGGTCATCGCCAGCGTGCTGATGGCCCTGGGCATGATGATGGTGCCCCCGGCGACCATCTCGCTGCCCTTCAAGCTGATGCTGTTCGTGCTGGTGGACGGCTGGCAATTGATCGTCGGTTCCTTGGCGGAAAGCTTCTTTGTTTAGGAGAGCTCGATAATGACCCCTGAAACGGTTATGGATATCGCCTATCACGGCATGAAGGTCACCCTCCTGCTGGCGGCGCCGCTGCTGTTGACCGCCCTGGCCCTGGGCCTGCTGGTGAGTCTTTTTCAGGCCGCCACCCAGATCAACGAGATGACGCTTTCCTTCATCCCCAAGATTCTCGGCGTGTTCGGGGTGCTCGTGCTGGCGGGGCCCTGGCTGCTGGGGCTGATCACCAACTTCACCCGGGAATTGATCCGCAGCATTCCGCTGCTGATTTCCTGAATCCCTGATTCCGTCACTCGCCGAGCGCCATGCTGACCCTCGATTTCGCCCAGCTGCAGAGCTGGCTGGTCATGTTCCTGTGGCCTTTCGTGAGGCTGACCGCCTTTCTCGCCGCTTCGCCCCTGTGGGGCCATAACAGCGTGCCCAATCAGGTCAAGGTCGGCCTGGCGATGCTGCTTTGCGTGGCGATCGCCCCGGGGCTGCCGCCTCTGCCGGACGTGCCGCTGTTTTCCTGGGCGGGCTTCGGGATTCTGGTGGAGCAGATCATCATCGGGGTAGCCATCGGGCTGGTCATGCGTATCGTGCTGGCGACGGT
Source organism: Pistricoccus aurantiacus (assembly GCF_007954585.1). Lineage (GTDB taxonomy): Bacteria > Pseudomonadota > Gammaproteobacteria > Pseudomonadales > Halomonadaceae > Pistricoccus > Pistricoccus aurantiacus. Next base: position 2,522,746 of record NZ_CP042382.1, on the reverse strand, counting down.
CCAGGCCGCCGGGGAATATATCGGCCTGCAGATGGGCCTAGCCTTCGCCACCTTCTTCTCGCCGGATACCGGCAGCAACGACGTGGTGGTATCGCGCTTTCTCTACATGGTCACCCTGCTGATGTTTCTGGCGGTGGACGCGCATCTGATCGTCATCCAGATTCTTGCGACGAGCTTCAGCGTCTTGCCCATCGGTGCTCTTGGCCCCGAAATCGCCGGCTTCGATCTGCTGGTGCGCTTCGCCGGTACGATCTTTTCCTCCGGCCTGCTGCTTTCCCTGCCCCTGGTGGCCGCTCTGCTCACCATCAACCTGAGCATGGGCATTCTCAACCGCGCCGCCCCCCAGCTCACCATCTTCTCCATCGGCTTCCCCATGACTCTGACCGTCGGCCTCTTCCTGATCATGGTGCTGATGACGGACTTCGGACGTTTCCTGCAGCGCCTTTTCGAAACCGGACTCGGGTTTCAACAGCAGCTCTTGCAGGCGCTGGCGCCTTTGGGAAGCTAAAAAAGCGAGGATCCGGTAATACCGAACCCTCGTTAAATTTTCTAGTCGTTGTTATCGATAAACATCGCCAGCCTTACAACATGTCGAACAGCGACATGTTCTTCAGCCCCATGAACGCCTTCTGGGAGGCCTGCAGCCCTACCTGGCTCATGCTGTATTCGGAAATCGCCTTGCTGTAGTCGAGATCCACCAGATCCGAGAGGGTCTGCTCGTAGTTGAGCATGCGATTGCTGCCTACCGTGTCCACCACGTCCAGCTCGTTGAGGCGGGCGCCTACGGATGCGCGTACGGTGAGCACGTTGTCCAGGCTGTTGTCGAGCTCACGCATGGAAGTAGAGACGGCGTTGCGGAAATTCGCCTGCACATTGGTTTTGCCTTCGATGGGGGTTTCCAGGGCCTTGATGGCGGTTTCCAGGGTCTTGAACAGGTTCTGATTAGCCTGGCCGTGATCCGCGGGACGAATCGCTATCTCATCACCATCAGCCGCGCTGCCTTCGAGAGTAATGGAAATCGCCCCGTTGCCGATCTCGATCGGCACACCGGCCTCGAAGGTCTGTCCGGCCACGCTAGAGATGGCGTTGCCTTCGGCGTTCAGGGTTTCCATGGTGAAAGTATCGGTGCCGGTAAATTTCAGCACGTAGGCATTCTCGCCGTAGCCGGGCTGGTTAGAATCGAGTCGGCTTGGACCCTTGAAGGTCACATTACCTTGGTTCTCATTGGCGATAGCTAAATGGCCGTTGCCGCTGGCGACGCTTTGAAAGATCGTCTTGCCGTTATCAGAGACGGGCATTCGCCTAGAGGCATCCACCTGCTGTTCACGGCTGCGCTCATCGCCGTTGTACACCACTGCGGACCCCTCGCCGCTCTTGGCGAAGGGCGGCGCGTCGTCCTTGTAGCCGCCGAACAGATAGCGACCGTTGCCGTCGGTAACGTTGGCCTGACCAAGCAGTGATTCGTAGATACCGCGCAGCTCGCCGCCGATGGACTGTCGGTCCGCGTCGCTCAAGGTCTCGCTGGCGGCCTGCACCAGCAGATTCTTGGCGCTGGAGATGCCTTGGGTGACGCTGTTGAGCACGCTCTCCTCCTGAGAAAGCGCGTTGCGAGCGCTGATTCGGGCATCCGCGTACTGCTGGGTCTGGGCCTTGGCCTGGGCGACCCCCACCGCACGGGAAGCGGCTTGGGGGTCGTCCGAGGGCCTGACCACCTTCTTGCCGCTGGCAATCTGCTGGCCGATCTTCAGATACTCGCTCTGCTGGCGGTTCATGCTGGTCATGCTCTGCTCGAACATGACCTGAGTGCTGATACGCATGGGATACGGCTCCTCGACAATCAGGTACGCAAGCCAAGGATGGTATCGATCACGGTGGAACCGATCTCGATGACCTTGGCGTTGGCTTGATAGAACTGCTGATAGCGCAGTAGGTTAGCCGCCTCGTCGTTGAG